>NZ_BAABKG010000021.1:0-500 GCF_039543705.1 Nocardioides marinquilinus | reverse complement strand
GTTTCGGTAAATGAAAAGAGATACCCACTTACCTTCGAAACGGTTGGAGAACTTGATGATGACCTAGTTCTTCAAGGTATCGATTTAAACCCAGTTTCGGCTACTTTGTTTGGTAGTATTGAGCGATTAGGTGAAATTAATATACTTGATCCAATTGAAATTGATTTATCAGAAATAGAAGAATTACAGCGCAACACAGCAATAAAAATGCGCCGCCTGAACCACCAGGCTATATCTGCCACTCATTGTTGTGAGTGTGGCGATCCGATAGATGAACGAAGACGCCTGGTCGTTCAGGGTTGTCGGACTTGTGCAAGTTGCCAGGAGGATCTGGAACTTATCAGTAAACAGAGAGGTTCGAAGTGAGCGAAATTAACTCTCAGGCACTGCGTGAAGCGGCAGAGCAGGCAATGCATGACGACTGGGGATTTGACGCAGACCTTTTCCATGAATTGGTAACACCATCGATTGTGCTGGAACTGCTGGATGAACGGGAAAGA
>NZ_BAABKG010000020.1:0-501 GCF_039543705.1 Nocardioides marinquilinus | reverse complement strand
ACATGAAAACGCATAAAATGCGGGGATTCACTGGCTGCACGCTCAATCTGACAGGTGCCTCTCACTTTTGGCGTGGAGCCACGGATGGACTTTGGCCAGACCGAGCCTTCAATACGCTTGTCACCCAGGAACGTCGGAGAGCCTTCCTGTTCAATATCATCATCAAAAGCAGCAAGTTCATCATAACCCGCCACATCCACCGACTTTTCACGGTAGTTTTTTGCCGCTTTACCGCCCAGGCACCAGAAGCCACGCCCATTAGTGAAACGCTTCATGGTGAGCGTGTTATCCCGGTGCTTTTTGCCATACCACGGGGCCAGCGCCAGCAGCGACGGAATATCACGAATAGTCGGCTCAACGTGGGTTTTCATAAAGTTCTCGGCATCACCATCCGTCGGCAACCAGATAAGGGTGTTGCGCTGCTTATGCTCTATAAAGTAGGCATAAACACCCAGCAGCATTTTGGAATAACCGACACGGGCAGACTTCACCACATTCACC
>NZ_BAABKG010000019.1:0-502 GCF_039543705.1 Nocardioides marinquilinus | reverse complement strand
GGCGACGCCGGTGAGCAGCCCGACCAGCGCTCCCTGCAGGAACACGGTTTCCACCCGCATCGGTCCGAGGGCGCCCGAGGGGAGGGCGAGCAGCTGCACGAGCCAGGTGGCCACGGCCATGCACAGCGCGCACACCAGCGTGACGTACACGATGCGCGACGGGACCCGCAGCGTGTGGCCGAGCCTCCACCAGGCGAGGTCCCGCCGCTCGGACGCGCCCTGGGTCAGGCTGTGGGCCAGATAGCCGAGCCAGCGCTCGGACCGGTCCGGGTCCCAGTTCCGCTGCCTGGTGCCGTCGTCGTTCCGTTCCGGAGCGCGGTACTGGTAGACCGCCGGGACGAAGCCGGCCAGCAGATGCTCCCGGCGACGCAGCTCCGCGCCCAGGGAGACCAGAGCGCGTTCCACCAGGTGGGTGTCCAGGTCGGTGACCAGACCGACCGTGTGCGGCAGGTCGGCGCACTCGGCGAAGGCGCTGCCGCCCTTGTAGTCGACCAGCACGAAC
>NZ_BAABKG010000018.1:0-522 GCF_039543705.1 Nocardioides marinquilinus | reverse complement strand
GTCGTTCCCGCGCAGGCGGGAACCCAGCTTTTTATCTCTGGGTCCCCCGTTCCCCGTTTTCACGGGGACAGGCGGGGCGGGGGACCCCGGTGGAGAGGTCAACGACAAATCTGGCAGAATTATCCAAACCGCAAGACAACCGGGGTCTCCCGCACTGACGGGAGACCCAGCTTTTCTTGATGTTCCGCACATCCGCGTATCGCTGCGGGCAATCCCCGATCAAGCCGGGGACCCCGGTTGATAGGCCGAAGGCGAAACTGGCAGATTATTCAGGAAGCCAACATTTCCGGGGTCTCCCGCCCCGACGGGAGACCCAGAATAACTATCTAGAAAATTGCCAACCCGGCGTTTCACCGGCGTAAGCCGGTGCCCAGTCCTTTCTGGATCCCGGCTTATCCAGATGAAACGCCTTTGGTTGCCCGGACGGTATCCAATAATTCGTCGTTCCCGCGCAGGCGGGAACCCAGAGCCGCTGGCAACCGCCTGAGCCTCATGATCTCTGGACCCCCGCCTGCGCGGGGG
>NZ_BAABKG010000017.1:0-559 GCF_039543705.1 Nocardioides marinquilinus | reverse complement strand
GAACGTTGAATGCCTGGAATTAATCACATTCCCCTGGTTCAGAGCTGTACGTGGAAACCATGAGCAAATGATGATTGATGGCTTATCAGAGCGTGGAAACGTTAATCACTGGCTGCTTAATGGCGGTGGCTGGTTCTTTAATCTCGATTACGACAAAGAAATTCTGGCTAAAGCTCTTGCCCATAAAGCAGATGAACTTCCGTTAATCATCGAACTGGTGAGCAAAGATAAAAAATATGTTATCTGCCACGCCGATTATCCCTTTGACGAATACGAGTTTGGAAAGCCAGTTGATCATCAGCAGGTAATCTGGAACCGCGAACGAATCAGCAACTCACAAAACGGGATCGTGAAAGAAATCAAAGGCGCGGACACGTTCATCTTTGGTCATACGCCAGCAGTGAAACCACTCAAGTTTGCCAACCAAATGTATATCGATACCGGCGCAGTGTTCTGCGGAAACCTAACATTGATTCAGGTACAGGGAGAAGGCGCATGAGACTCGAAAGCGTAGCTAAATTTCATTCGCCAAAAAGCCCGATGATGAGCGACTCACCAC
>NZ_BAABKG010000016.1:0-561 GCF_039543705.1 Nocardioides marinquilinus | reverse complement strand
ACTCACTTCCCCACTTTTTTGCAGAAAGAACAACAATATAGAATATTAAGCTCGACAGGTCAGTTATTTACCTACGACAGGACACACCCTCTTGAGCCTACAACCTTAGTAGTTGGTAACCTGACAAAGGTTAAATTAGAAAAGCTTTATGAAAATAATCTCCGAGATAAAAACAAACCCGCTAGAACATATTACGATGACATGCTTGTTTCATCAGGTGAAAAATGTCCATTTTGTGGTGATATAGGACAGACAAAAAATATAGATCATTTTCTTCCTATTGCACATTATCCTGAATTTTCGGTGATGCCTATTAATTTAGTTCCATCGTGCCGCGACTGCAATATGGGAGAGAAAGGTCAAGTTTTCGCAGTAGATGAGGTACACCAAGCGATTCATCCCTATATCGACAAGGACATTTTTTTTCGTGAGCAATGGGTATATGCAAATTTCGTTTCCGGAACTCCGGGTGCTATCAGTTTTTATGTTGAATGCCCGGCGAACTGGAGGCAGGAAGACAAACACAGAGCTCTTCATCATTTCAAGCTATTAAATATTGCT
>NZ_BAABKG010000015.1:0-587 GCF_039543705.1 Nocardioides marinquilinus | reverse complement strand
TCCACTGCATGTTATGCCGCGTTCGCCAGGCTTGCTGTACCATGTGCGCTGATTCTTGCGCTCAATACGTTGCAGGTTGCTTTCAATCTGTTTGTGGTATTCAGCCAGCACTGTAAGGTCTATCGGATTTAGTGCGCTTTCTACTCGTGATTTCGGTTTGCGATTCAGCGAGAGAATAGGCCGGTTAACTGGTTTTGCGCTTACCCCAACCAACAGGGGATTTGCTGCTTTCCATTGAGCCTGTTTCTCTGCGCGACGTTCGCGGCGGCGTGTTTGTGCATCCATCTGGATTCTCCTGTCAGTTAGCTTTGGTGGTGTGTGGCAGTTGTAGTCCTGAACGAAAACCCCCCGCGATTGGCACATTGGCAGCTAATCCGGAATCGCACTTACGGCCAATGCTTCGTTTCGTATCACACACCCCAAAGCCTTCTGCTTTGAATGCTGCCCTTCTTCAGGGCTTAATTTTTAAGAGCGTCACCTTCATGGTGGTCAGTGCGTCCTGCTGATGTGCTCAGTATCACCGCCAGTGGTATTTATGTCAACACCGCCAGAGATAATTTATCACCGCAGATGGTTATCTGTATGTT
>NZ_BAABKG010000014.1:0-622 GCF_039543705.1 Nocardioides marinquilinus | reverse complement strand
AGATCGGCTGAACTCCACAAGCCCGCATCATCGTCGCGCCGGTAGTCATAGCCGCTGGCCACCATACTGGTGATCAAATCTGACAGTGCCGGGATATCGCTCATCACCGGATAAATCCGGGACTCCATCCACGCATCCAGCTCTGAATCCGGCACCTGAGCAGGCAGGAAAACTTCGATATGCAGCTCCGCCTGCCAGGTATCGCTGTCCAGCTCTTCGCCCGTGTATTCAGCGCCGGTGAGATAAACGGCAACTGCCGGAAAATCCGCCTCATCAAAAACAGCGGGGCGACCATCAAAAAACGTCGCCCCGGTGTCATGCTTCTCCAGTGCATCCAGTACGGCTGCACGGAGTTCAGTATGTTTCATCGCTTTATTACCATCCTCAGTTGATGCTGCAGCGCATAGCCCAGCTCTTTCGGAAGACGTTCACGCCGTATCCGCTCAATATTTTGTTTAAACGCCGTGGTCAGCGGCACCGCCATCGGGATTTTCACCACATCAATGGGGTAACGGTTTTTCCCAGCCACACGCTGCATGACATGCCACCGGCCATTTTTCAGTTGCTGAATAAACGCGCCGGGAATACGACGGTTACCCACCACAAGCACGCTGCCGCCACC
>NZ_BAABKG010000013.1:0-645 GCF_039543705.1 Nocardioides marinquilinus | reverse complement strand
TAACCAATATTCGAATTGAAGAACTGAAAGAACACCAAGCCGCCTGATGGCGGTTTTTTCTTGCGTGTAATTGCGGAGACTTTGCGATGTACTTGACACTTCAGGAGTGGAACGCACGCCAGCGACGTCCAAGAAGCCTTGAAACAGTTCGTCGATGGGTTCGGGAATGCAGGATATTCCCACCTCCGGTTAAGGATGGAAGAGAGTATCTGTTCCACGAATCAGCGGTAAAGGTTGACTTAAATCGACCAGTAACAGGTGGCCTTTTGAAGAGGATCAGAAATGGGAAGAAGGCGAAGTCATGAGCGCCGGGATTTACCCCCTAACCTTTATATAAGAAACAATGGATATTACTGCTACAGGGACCCAAGGACGGGTAAAGAGTTTGGATTAGGCAGAGACAGGCGAATCGCAATCACTGAAGCTATACAGGCCAACATTGAGTTATTTTCAGGACACAAACACAAGCCTCTGACAGCGAGAATCAACAGTGATAATTCCGTTACGTTACATTCATGGCTTGATCGCTACGAAAAAATCCTGGCCAGCAGAGGAATCAAGCAGAAGACACTCATAAATTACATGAGCAAAATTAAAGCAATAAGGAGGGGTCTGCCTGATGCTCCACTTGAAGACATCACCACA
>NZ_BAABKG010000012.1:0-659 GCF_039543705.1 Nocardioides marinquilinus | reverse complement strand
ATCAGGCAGCTTTGTTGTTCTGTTTACCAAGTTCTCTGGCAATCATTGCCGTCGTTCGTATTGCCCATTTATCGACATATTTCCCATCTTCCATTACAGGAAACATTTCTTCAGGCTTAACCATGCATTCCGATTGCAGCTTGCATCCATTGCATCGCTTGAATTGTCCACACCATTGATTTTTATCAATAGTCGTAGTCATACGGATAGTCCTGGTATTGTTCCATCACATCCTGAGGATGCTCTTCGAACTCTTCAAATTCTTCTTCCATATATCACCTTAAATAGTGGATTGCGGTAGTAAAGATTGTGCCTGTCTTTTAACCACATCAGGCTCGGTGGTTCTCGTGTACCCCTACAGCGAGAAATCGGATAAACTATTACAACCCCTACAGTTTGATGAGTATAGAAATGGATCCACTAGTTATTCTCGGACGAGTGTTCAGTAATGAACCTCTGGAGAGAACCATGTATATGATCGTTATCTGGGTTGGACTTCTGCTTTTAAGCCCAGATAACTGGCCTGAATATGTTAATGAGAGAATCGGTATTCCTCATGTGTGGCATGTTTTCGTCTTTGCTCTTGCATTTTCGCTAGCAATTAATGTGCATCGATTATCAGCTATTGCCAGCGCCAGATATAAGCGATTTAAGCTAAG
>NZ_BAABKG010000011.1:0-896 GCF_039543705.1 Nocardioides marinquilinus | reverse complement strand
GAACGGGAAGGAAAGATGAGCACGAACCTGGTTTTTAAGGAGTGTCGCCAGAGTGCCGCGATGAAACGGGTATTGGCGGTATATGGAGTTAAAAGATGACCATCTACATTACTGAGCTAATAACAGGCCTGCTGGTAATCGCAGGCCTTTTTATTTGGGGGAGAGGGAAGTCATGAAAAAACTAACCTTTGAAATTCGATCTCCAGCACATCAGCAAAACGCTATTCACGCAGTACAGCAAATCCTTCCAGACCCAACCAAACCAATCGTAGTAACCATTCAGGAACGCAACCGCAGCTTAGACCAAAACAGGAAGCTATGGGCCTGCTTAGGTGACGTCTCTCGTCAGGTTGAATGGCATGGTCGCTGGCTGGATGCAGAAAGCTGGAAGTGTGTGTTTACCGCAGCATTAAAGCAGCAGGATGTTGTTCCTAACCTTGCCGGGAATGGCTTTGTGGTAATAGGCCAGTCAACCAGCAGGATGCGTGTAGGCGAATTTGCGGAGCTATTAGAGCTTATACAGGCATTCGGTACAGAGCGTGGCGTTAAGTGGTCAGACGAAGCGAGACTGGCTCTGGAGTGGAAAGCGAGATGGGGAGACAGGGCTGCATGATAAATGTCGTTAGTTTCTCCGGTGGCAGGACGTCAGCATATTTGCTCTGGCTAATGGAGCAAAAGCGACGGGCAGGTAAAGACGTGCATTACGTTTTCATGGATACAGGTTGTGAACATCCAATGACATATCGGTTTGTCAGGGAAGTTGTGAAGTTCTGGGATATACCGCTCACCGTATTGCAGGTTGATATCAACCCGGAGCTTGGACAGCCAAATGGTTATACGGTATGGGAACCAAAGGATATTCAGACGCGAAAGCCTGTTCTGAAGCCATTTATCGA
>NZ_BAABKG010000010.1:0-1115 GCF_039543705.1 Nocardioides marinquilinus | reverse complement strand
TGTGATGCCCAGGCACGTTGTGCGATCGGGTACGGCGCGTCCGTAGATGGGTGAAGGCCTCCCGCGGTGGAGTGGAGCTGTCTAGAAACCGCTTCACCGCCAGGAGGCCTTCATGTCCCACGCTAGTCATGCCAACGCTGCGTTGACACCGCGACACCGTCTGAGGTTGGCCCGATTGATCGTCGATGACGGTTGGCCGGCCTCGCGGGCCGCAGAGTTCTACAACGTCAGCTGGCGCACCGCGGACAAGTGGGCCAAGCGCTACCAGGCCGAAGGACCAGCCGGCATGAACGACCGTTCCTCAGCGCGCCATACCCAGCACGCCAAGACACCGGCACCAGTGGTCCGCAAGATCGTGCACCTGCGCTGGAAACAACGCCTCGGCCCGGTCCCGATCGCAGCCAAGCTGGACATGCCGGCCTCGACCGTGCACGCGGTGCTGACCCGGTGCCGCCTCCAGCGGCTCTCCCACATCGACCGAGTCACCGGTGAGCCTGCACGGCGCTACGAACGCGAACGCCCCGGTGAGCTGATCCACGTCGACGTCAAGAAGCTCGGCAACATCCCCGACGGCGGCGGCTGGCGCTACCTCGGCAGGGCCCAGGGGGCAAAGAACCGTAGCGCCACCAAGGACCGCACCGGCGCGAGCAACGCCTACCACCACCCCAAGGTCGGCACCTGCTTCGTGCACACCGTGATCGATGACCACACCCGCATCGCCTACGCCGAATGCCACGACAACGAGACCGCCGCGACCGCGGTCGCGGTACTGCGCCGAGCCGTGGATTGGTTCGCCGCGCACGGCATCACCGTCGAACGGGTGCTGTCCGACAACGGCTCGCCCTACATCTCCCACCTGTGGCGAGACACCTGCACCGAGCTGGGCATCACACCCAAACGCACCCGACCCCGCCGACCTCAGACCAACGGCAAGATCGAACGCTTTCACCGCACCCTGACCGATGGGTGGGCCTACCGGCGTCTCTACACGTCCGAAAACGCCCGCCGAGCAGCCCTGGCAGGATGGCTGCACCAGTACAACCACCACCGGCCCCACTCAGCCCTCGCAGGCCAACCACCCATCAACCGGTTGAACAACCTGGCTGGGCATCACA
>NZ_BAABKG010000009.1:0-5763 GCF_039543705.1 Nocardioides marinquilinus | reverse complement strand
GCGTCTGATGTTTGAGAACTCAACAGTGTGTTTGTCGATGGTTTTTTGTTTGTGGGCCTGTCGACTCTGATGATCGGTTCGTCTGCCTTGTTTGGTGGGGGTTCTGGTTGGATGGGTTTGTTGGGTTTGTTGGGTTTGTTTTATTTTCGGCAATGATTCTGGCAATTGTTTGTTTGCTAGTTGTTTGTTGCCGGGATTTGAGTTGTCTGTAGTTGTTTTTGTTTTCTACGGAGAGTTTGATCCTGGCTCAGGACGAACGCTGGCGGCGTGCTTAACACATGCAAGTCGAGCGGTAAGGCTCCTTCGGGGGTACACGAGCGGCGAACGGGTGAGTAACACGTGAGTAATCTGCCCTTCACTCTGGGATAAGCTTCGGAAACGGGGTCTAATACCGGATATGACACAGCGGCGCATGTTGTTGTGTGGAAACTTTTTTGGGTGGGGGATGTGCTCGCGGCCTATCAGCTTGTTGGTGGGGTAATGGCCTACCAAGGCGGTGACGGGTAGCCGGCCTGAGAGGGTGACCGGCCACACTGGGACTGAGACACGGCCCAGACTCCTACGGGAGGCAGCAGTGGGGAATATTGGACAATGGGCGGAAGCCTGATCCAGCAACGCCGCGTGAGGGATGACGGCCTTCGGGTTGTAAACCTCTTTCGTCATCGACGAAGCCCTGGCTTTTTGGTTGGGGTGACGGTAGGTGGGGAAGAAGCACCGGCCAACTACGTGCCAGCAGCCGCGGTAATACGTAGGGTGCGAGCGTTGTCCGGAATTATTGGGCGTAAAGGGCTCGTAGGCGGTTTGTCGCGTCGGGAGTGAAATCACTGGGCTTAACCGAGTGCTTGCTTTCGATACGGGCAGACTTGAGGCATTCAGGGGAGAACGGAATTCCTGGTGTAGCGGTGAAATGCGCAGATATCAGGAGGAACACCGGTGGCGAAGGCGGTTCTCTGGGAATGTTCTGACGCTGAGGAGCGAAAGTGTGGGGAGCGAACAGGATTAGATACCCTGGTAGTCCACACCGTAAACGTTGGGCGCTAGGTGTGGGGCCTTTTTCCATGGGTTCCGTGCCGCAGCTAACGCATTAAGCGCCCCGCCTGGGGAGTACGGCCGCAAGGCTAAAACTCAAAGGAATTGACGGGGGCCCGCACAAGCGGCGGAGCATGCGGATTAATTCGATGCAACGCGAAGAACCTTACCTGGGTTTGACATACGCCGGAAGCCTCCAGTGATGGGGGTCTCTTTGATACCGGTGTACAGGTGGTGCATGGCTGTCGTCAGCTCGTGTCGTGAGATGTTGGGTTAAGTCCCGCAACGAGCGCAACCCTCGTCCCATGTTGCCAGCAGCACCTTCGGGTGGCTGGGGACTCATGGGAGACTGCCGGGGTCAACTCGGAGGAAGGTGGGGATGACGTCAAGTCATCATGCCCCTTATGTCCAGGGCTTCACGCATGCTACAATGGCCGGTACAAAGGGCTGCGATCCCGTGAGGGGGAGCGAATCCCAAAAAGCCGGTCTCAGTTCGGATTGGGGTCTGCAACTCGACCCCATGAAGTCGGAGTCGCTAGTAATCGCAGATCAGCAACGCTGCGGTGAATACGTTCCCGGGCCTTGTACACACCGCCCGTCACGTCACGAAAGTCGGCAACACCCGAAGCCCACGGCCCAACCACCTTGTGTGGAGGGAGTGGTCGAAGGTGGGGCTGGCGATTGGGACGAAGTCGTAACAAGGTAGCCGTACCGGAAGGTGCGGCTGGATCACCTCCTTTCTAAGGAGTGCACCTCGTGTGGGGGGCGAATGTCCTCCCGCAGTGTTGGGGTGTCACCTAGTGGAACCACAAGCGAAGTATCTGTCGTCGTCATCTGGTGTCGTCCGGAGGGGGTTGTCCTTTCTGGGTGGTGTGGGTGGTGGCGGTGGGAGTCATCGGTGAGCGCACTGTTGGGCCCTGAGGCATCAGGCCCGCCCCGGTCCGGACGGATCGGTGGTGGCTGGTTGGTTTCTTGGTGGTTTGATTCGTGGATAGTGGACGCGAGCACCAGCCCGTGGTCGGACCCTGTTGTGGGGTTGGCTGTGGGTTGGAGCAAGTAGTGTGTCTGTTCAATGCGAGCCGCGAGCTCGAGCCCGTTCCCGGGCGATGACCTGGCGATAGTGATCCGTGTGATCGTCGTGTGGTCTGTCTGGGTGGGGTTTCGGGTCTTGTGTGTGTCGTGATTGTTCTATGTGTTGTAGGGGCGTGTGCCGCTTGATTGTGCGGTGCGCGCCTTGGTGTGTTGTTGCATGTGTGGTTGCGTGAGCGCCGGCCGTGCACTGTGTGCGGTGTCTGTCTTCCGGTTTTGCTGGGGGATGGGTGCCGGGTGTGGTGTTGGTTGGGTGTTTGTGTGGCAAGCGTGTAAGGGCGCATGGTGGATGCCTTGGCATCGAGAGCCGATGAAGGACGTTGGAGCCTGCGATAAGCCCTGGGGAGTTGGCAACCGAGCTGTGATCCAGGGGTGTCCGAATGGGGAAACCTGGCTGGAGTCATGTCCAGTCACCTGCATCTGAATTCATAGGGTGTAGGGGGGAACCCGGGGAAGTGAAACATCTCAGTACCCGGAGGAAGAGAAAACAATAGTGATTCCGAGAGTAGTGGCGAGCGAAATCGGATGAGGCCAAACCATGGTCGTGTGATACCCGGCAGGGGTTGCGGTCGTGGGGTTGTGGGAGTGTTCTTCATGCATCTGCCGGTGTGTGGCGCAGTAAGAAAGTCTGTGTGAAGGTGAAGTCCGTTGGAAAGCGGTGCCGTAGCGGGTGATAGCCCCGTAGCTGTATGTGCAGGCCTGTGTTGGACGCATCCCAAGTAACACGCCACTCGTGGAATGGTGTGTGAATCTGGCGGGACCACCCGTTAAGCCTAAATACTTCTCGATGACCGATAGCGGACCAGTACCGTGAGGGAAAGGTGAAAAGTACCCCTGGCGGGGAGTGAAATAGTACCTGAAACCGTGCGCCTACAATCCGTCAGAGCCTGGCTGTGCTTGCACAGGGTAGGTGATGGCGTGCCTTTTGAAGAATGAGCCTGCGAGTTCGTGTTGTGTTGCGAGGTTAACCCGTGTGGGGCAGCCGTAGCGAAAGCGAGTCCTAA
The DNA here is from genome assembly GCF_039543705.1 of Nocardioides marinquilinus. NCBI lineage: Bacteria > Bacillati > Actinomycetota > Actinomycetes > Propionibacteriales > Nocardioidaceae > Nocardioides > Nocardioides marinquilinus. Next base: position 2,641 of record NZ_BAABKG010000009.1, on the reverse strand, counting down.
GAGGGCGTTTGAGTAGCACGATCGAGACCCGAAGCGGAGTGATCTATCCATGGGCAGGTTGAAGCGCGGGTAAGACCGCGTGGAGGACCGAACCCACTTCAGTTGAAAATGGAGGGGATGACCTGTGGATAGGGGTGAAAGGCCAATCAAACTCCGTGATAGCTGGTTCTCCCCGAAATGCATTTAGGTGCAGCGTTGTGTGTGCGCACCGGAGGTAGAGCACTGGATAGCCGATGGGCCCGACCAGGTTACTGACGTTAGCCAAACTCCGAATGCCGGTTGCGTTGAGCATGGCAGTGAGACTGCGGGCGATAAGGTTCGTAGTCGAGAGGGAAACAGCCCAGACCATCGGTTAAGGCCCCTAAGCGGTGACTAAGTGGAAAAGGATGTGGAGTCGCAGTGACAACCAGGAGGTTGGCTTGGAAGCAGCCATCCTTGAAAGAGTGCGTAATAGCTCACTGGTCAAGTGGTTCCGCGCCGACAATGTAGCGGGGCTCAAGTCATCCGCCGAAACCATGGCATCTGTACTAGTTCATTCGATGGACGGCCCGTGAGGGTGTGCAGGTGGGTAGGGGAGCGTCGTGTCATCGGTGAAGCCATCTGGTGATGGGTGGTGGAGGTGTCACGAGTGAGAATGCAGGCATGAGTAGCGAATCACGGGTGAGAAACCCGTGCGCCGAATGATCAAGGGTTCCAGGGTCAAGCTAATCTGCCCTGGGTAAGTCGGGACCTAAGGCGAGGCCGACAGGCGTAGTCGATGGACAACGGGTTGATATTCCCGTACCGGCAACATGACGCCCATGACGAGGCCGGTGATGCTAACCACCCGAAGCCCTCCGTAACCGCATGACCTTCGGGTTGTGTGGGTGGTGGGTGGAGCGTGGGATCCGATCCGGTAGTAGTCAAGCGATGGGGTGACACAGGAAGGTAGCCCAGCCACGCCGATGGTTGTGCGTGGGTAAGCGTGTAGGGCGGGACCTAGGCAAATCCGGGTCCCTGTCTTTGATGACGAGCTTGAGACGTGATGCCGACCCCGTATGGGGGAAGTGGGTGATCCTATGCTGTCGAGAAAAACCTCTAGCGAGTCATGCGCCGCCCGTACCCCAAACCGACTCAGGTGATCAGGTAGAGAATACCAAGGCGATCGAGACAACCATGGTTAAGGAACTCGGCAAAATGCCCCCGTAACTTCGGGAGAAGGGGGACCCGAACCGTCATCCTGTTTACCAGGGGCAGCGGGGAGGGTCGCAGAGACCAGGCCCAAGCGACTGTTTACTAAAAACACAGGTCCGTGCGAAGTTGTAAGACGATGTATACGGACTGACTCCTGCCCGGTGCTGGAAGGTTAAGAGGACTCGTTAGCCACTTCGGTGGTGAAGCGGAGAATTTAAGCCCCAGTAAACGGCGGTGGTAACTATAACCATCCTAAGGTAGCGAAATTCCTTGTCGGGTAAGTTCCGACCTGCACGAATGGAGTAACGACTTGGGCGCTGTCTCAACCATGGACTCGGCGAAATTGCACTACGAGTAAAGATGCTCGTTACGCGCGGCAGGACGGAAAGACCCCGGGACCTTTACTATAGTTTGGTATTGGTGTTTGGTTCGGTTTGTGTAGGATAGGTGGGAGACTGTGAAGCATGCACGCCAGTGTGTGTGGAGTCATCGTTGAAATACCACTCTGGTCGAACTAGATGTCTAACCTCGGACCGTGATCCGGTTCAGGGACAGTGCCTGATGGGTAGTTTAACTGGGGCGGTTGCCTCCTAAAAGGTAACGGAGGCGCTCAAAGGTTCCCTCAGCCTGGTTGGCAATCAGGTGGCGAGTGTAAGTGCACAAGGGAGCTTGACTGTGAGACAGACATGTCGAGCAGGGACGAAAGTCGGAACTAGTGATCTGGCCACGGCATGTGGAAGCGTGGTCACTCAACGGATAAAAGGTACCCCGGGGATAACAGGCTGATCTTCCCCAAGAGTCCATATCGACGGGATGGTTTGGCACCTCGATGTCGGCTCGTCGCATCCTGGGGCTGGAGTAGGTCCCAAGGGTTGGGCTGTTCGCCCATTAAAGCGGCACGCGAGCTGGGTTTAGAACGTCGTGAGACAGTTCGGTCCCTATCCGCCGCGCGCGTTGGAAACTTGAGAAAGGCTGTCCCTAGTACGAGAGGACCGGGATGGACGAACCTCTGGTGTGCCAGTTGTCCCGCCAGGGGCACTGCTGGTTGGCTACGTTCGGAAGTGATAACCGCTGAACGCATCTAAGCGGGAAGCACGTTTCAAGATGAGGTTTCCCACCAACTTGTTGGTTAAGGCCCCCCACAGACCATGGGGTTGATAGGCCGGAGGTGTACAGCAGCAATGCCCAGCCGACCGGTACTAATAGGCCGAGGGCTTGCCATACAAACCCCCTACCAACACCACACCCCAACACCAGCACACCTACTTGCGTTGCGCGTCCACTATCGATACGAACATCCCATCCAGCACCAGCTGGAAACCCTGATGACGCCTCACAGCGTTACGGCGGCCACAGCGGCAGGGAAACACCCGGTCCCATACCGAACCCGGAAGTTAAGCCTGCCAGCGCCGATGGTACTGCAACCGAAAGATTGTGGGAGAGTAGGACGCCGCCGGACAAACATTCC
>NZ_BAABKG010000008.1:0-95901 GCF_039543705.1 Nocardioides marinquilinus | reverse complement strand
TTACGGCGGCCACAGCGGCAGGGAAACACCCGGTCCCATACCGAACCCGGAAGTTAAGCCTGCCAGCGCCGATGGTACTGCAACCGAAAGATTGTGGGAGAGTAGGACGCCGCCGGACAAACATTCCCAAGAGGGCGACTCGTGACGAGTCGCCCTCTTGGTGTTTTTCGGACCACTCGCGGTGGCCGAAAATGTCCCCGAACCGTCCACAAGGGCGCTCCGCGCCGCACTTCTCCACAGCCGCTCGAGGTGACGAGCCGGATTGTCGGTGCCGCGCCGCAGGCTGGCGTCAGGAGGTGAGTGCGATGACAGCACCACAGATGGACGCCGGCCCCACCGAGACCCTTCACGCGGCCGGCAGCAACGAGGTCAGGCTGGTCGGGCGGCTCTCGGAGCCGGCCCAGGAGAAGGAGCTGCCGAGCGGCGACCTGATCGTCACGTTCCGCGTGGTCGTGCCGCGACCACACCGGCGCGGGCGGACGGCGCGCGGAGCCGCGGTCGACGCCCTCGAGTGTGTCGCCTGGCTCGCGAAGCCGCGGCGAGCGGCCCTGAGGGCCGGCGCCGGTGACACCGTCGAGGTGGTCGGCGCGTTGCGCCGCCGGTTCTACGGGGCGGGCGCGGTCCGCGTCTCCCGCACCGACGTGGAGGTCAGCTCGGTGCGGGTGGTTCGTCGCGCCACGAGCGGATGAAGGCCCCGAAGGCCGGTTTCGGCTGGAACGAGGTCGCCTTCTCCGGGAACAGGCGTCCGGCCTCGACGACGCCTTGCACCTGGTCGACCGTCGGGGCCGGCAACAGCACCGCCGTGCCGTGACGGGGTGTCACGTGCTCGAGGGTGTCGGTGACGCTGTGGTGGTACGAGATGCGCGTCGGGCCGTGACCCAGGGCGGGCACAAGCGCGTCGTGCAGCACCTCGACCTCGACCTGGTCGCCGGCCGGCTCGACGCGCACCACCAGCCAGCTCTCGCCGTCGGTGGCGACGAGGTGTCCGGGGCCGAGGGCGGCGACGGCGTCGTCCGGTGCGGCGGGCCACGCGCTGATGCCCAGCGACGCTGCGGCCGAGGCCACGTCGCGCACCGACGTGCCGACGAGCACCCGGTGGATCGCCCCCAGGAAGAGCGGGGTGTCGTCCTGGTCGACGACCATCGCGAGGCCACGGTCCGCGGGCCCCCCGGGCGCCCGCTGCTGCAGGCGCAGGTAGGCGGCGTAGCGGTGGTGGCCGTCCGCGATGACGGCCGACGTGGGGCCGAGCAGCTCGTCGACGCGGCACAGCACCTGGTCGTCCGTGATCGCCCAGATGCGGTGGGCGTGGTCGACGCGGTCGGTGAACTGGTGGTCGGCCGGCGCGTCCGCACGCACCTGCGCCAGCAGGGCACGCAGGGGCGCGGGGGAGTGCTGCACTAGCAGGATCGGCGCCGGGTTGACCTGCATCTGCTCCATCCGGTCGGCGAGGTCGTCGGCCTGGGCGGGGTAGATGCCCTCGTGCGGCAGGATCGCGCGCGGTGTCGTGCCGGTCGCGCGGCGCGAGACGTCGACGGTGCCGACCAGGGCCCGCACGGTGATCCCGCTCGCGGTGTACTCGTGCAGGTACAGCGCCGGCTCGGCGTCACGCACCAGCTGGCCGCGTTCCTCCCACTGGCGCAGCCGCTTGGCGACGTCGCGGTACGGGCGGGCGAGGGCCCGCGCCGACGCCGGGTCGCCGACCCGTGCGGGGGCGAGCCGGATCGCGCGGAACGGCGCCAGCCGCAGGGGTCCCGCCGCGTAGGGCGGGGTCACCACGGCGGCGCTCTCCATCCGGGCAGCCTACGAGGGGCCGCTCCGTCACGTGTCCCCCGTAGGCCACACTGGTCCCGTGCTGTCGGCCTCTGACGGTCCCCTGTGGGACGCCTACGACCTGGCCATGCTCGACCTCGACGGGGTCGTCTACATCGGCGGCGACGCGGTGCCCGGCGCCGCCGAGCACCTCGCCGCCGCCCGGGAGGCCGGGCTGCGGCTGGCGTTCGTGACCAACAACGCCTCGCGGCCGCCGTCCCGGGTCTCGAGCCACCTGACCGAGCTCGGCGTCGAGGCCGAGGAGTCCGACGTGGTGACCTCCGCCCAGGCGGCCGCCAGCGTGCTGCGCGAGCGGCTCGGTGAGGGTGGGCGGGTCGTCGTGCTCGGTGGCGAGGGGCTGCACGAGGCGGTGACCGCGGCCGGGCTCGAGCCGGTGGCGGTCGACGCCGAGGCCGACGCCGTGGCCACGGGGTACGGGCCCGAGGTGGTGTGGGCCGACATCATGCGGGCGGCGGTGCGCATCCGTGACGGCCTGTGGTGGGTGGCGAGCAACACCGACATGACGATCCCGACCGCGTTCGGCGTGGCACCGGGGCACGGCGTGCTGGTCGAGACGCTGCGCCGCTTCGCCGAGGTCGAGCCGGTCGTGGCCGGCAAGCCGGCGCGGCCGCTGCTCGACGAGACGGTGCGGCGGGTGGGCGGCCGTCGTCCGCTCATGGTGGGCGACCGCCTCGACACCGACATCGAGGGCGCCGCCAACGCCGAGGTCGACTCGCTGCTCGTGCTCACCGGCGTGACCGGCCTGCCCGAGCTGGTGGCCGCCCGGCCCGAGGAGCGACCCACCTTCATCGGGGCCGACCTCGCCGCCCTCGGCACGGCGCATGCCGCGCCCCAGGACGACGGCGGGCGGTGGTCGCTCGAGGGCTGGGAGGCGTCGGTCGACGACGGGCGGCTCCGGGTGAGCGGCGACGGCGACGCCGACGACTGGTGGCGGGTCGTGGCGGCCGCGGCCTGGGCGTGGCGCGACGAGCACGACGCCGAGGTCGACACGGACGGCGTCGAGCCGCCGCGCTCCGGCACCGACACCGCCGGCCGGTAGCGTGGCGGCGTGACCGAGCACGCTGCCGACTCCTGGGCCGACGACGACGTCGAGGGCGCCGAGGCTGCCGAGGCTGCCGAGCGACCGGCGCAGACCGGCGTCGAGGACGTCGACGCCGTGGTCGACGCCGTGGCCGGGCTCGACGAGCTCGACCCGGCCGAGCACGTGGCCGTCTTCGAGGCCGCCCACAGCCGGCTGCGGGCCACCCTCGACGCCCCCACGGGCTGAGTCGGGTCGGACACCGACGACCGTGCCCCCACGGAGGCTGCGCCTGGACGCCGAGCTGGTGCGGCGCGGGCTGGCGCGCTCGCGCGAGCACGCCAGCGAGCTCGTCGCGGCCGGCCGCGTGAAGGTCGCCGGAGCGCCCGCCACGAAGCCGGCCACCGGCGTGACGACCGACGTCGCCATCGTCGTCGCCGAGGACGACGCGCGACCCGACTACGTCTCGCGGGGTGGGCACAAGCTGGCCGGGGCGCTCGACGCCTTCGAGCCGGCCGGGCTGCGGGTGGAGGGTCGACGCTGCCTCGACGCCGGGGCGTCGACCGGCGGCTTCACCGACGTGCTGCTGCGTCGGGGGGCGCGCGAGGTGGTGGCGGTCGACGTCGGCTACGGCCAGCTGGCCTGGTCGCTGCGCAGCGACGAGCGTGTGGTCGTCCGCGACCGGCAGAACGTACGCGCCCTCGACCTCGAGGTCACCGGCGGGCCGGTCGACCTGGTGGTCGGCGACCTGTCGTTCATCTCGCTGCTGCTGGTGCTCGACCCGCTGCTGGCCGTCACCGACGACGACGGCGACCTCGCGCTCATGGTCAAGCCGCAGTTCGAGGTGGGCAAGGAGCGGGTCGGCAAGGGCGGTGTCGTGCGCGACCCGGCGCTGCGCGCCGAGGCGGTCGTCGCCGTCGCCGAGGCCGCGGCGTCACGCGGGTGGGGAGCGCGTGCGGTCACCCGCAGCCCGCTGCCCGGGCCGTCGGGCAACGTGGAGTTCTTCCTCTGGCTGCGACGCGGTGAACCCGTCGTCGACCACGAGGCCGTCGCGGGGGCTGTGCACGAACCCCCGGGGGTGTCGGCGTCGGGTGAGAGGCTGAGGACGTGACCGAACCCGAGAGCCCGCGCCGCGTGCTGCTGCTGACCCACACCGGGCGTGCCGAGGCGCGCGAGGTGGCGACGGCGGCGCTCGACGCGCTCGTCTCGAACGGGCTGCTGGTGCGGGTGCCGGCCATCGAGCTGAAGGACCTCGGCGTCGACCCCGACCGCCCGGGGGTCGAGTGCGTCGACACCGAGCACGGCGCGGGCGACGGGTGCGAGCTCGCCCTGGTCGTCGGCGGCGACGGCAGCATCCTGCGGGCCCTCGAGCTGACCTACCACGCGCGCACCCCGGTGCTCGGCGTGAACCTCGGGCACGTCGGCTTCCTCGCCGAGGCCGAGCCCGAAGAGCTCGACGCGATGATCGAGGCCATCGTGCACCGGCGCTACGCCGTCGAGGACCGGCTGGCGCTCGACGTCCGCGTGGTGCACGACGGCGACACGCTCTTCCGCACCTTCGCGGTCAACGAGGCCAGCGTCGAGAAGGGCGCCCGCGAGCGCATGCTCGAGGTCGTCGTCGAGATCGACGGCCGGCCGCTGTCGCGCTGGGGCTGCGACGGCGTCGTGTGCGCCACCCCCACCGGTTCGACGGCCTACAACTTCAGCGCCGGCGGCCCCGTCGTGTGGCCCGAGGTCGAGGCGCTGTGCCTGGTGCCGCTGAGCGCCCACGCCCTGTTCGCCCGCCCCATGGTGGTCGGCCCCAGCTCGGTCATCGCCATCGAGACCATCGCCCGCACCGACGGCACGGGCGTGCTGTGGTGCGACGGGCGCCGCACCGTCGACCTGCCGGCGGGCACGCGCGTCGAGGTGCGACGGGGCGAGCACCCCGTGCGGCTCGCCCGGCTGCACCAGGCGCCGTTCACCGACCGGCTGGTCGCCAAGTTCGGGCTGCCCGTGGAGGGCTGGCGCGGCATCGGCGAGCGGCGGCGACGGCGCGACGACGCGGTGGCGACGGTGCTCCCGTGATCGAGGAGATCCGCATCAGCTCGCTCGGTGTCATCGACGACTCCGTGCTCGAGCTCGGCCCCGGGCTGAGCGTCATCACCGGCGAGACCGGCGCGGGCAAGACCATGGTCGTCACCGCGCTCGGGCTGCTGCTGGGCGGCCGCGCCGACAGCGGCGCGGTGCGCACCGGCGCCGCCCGCGCCCGGGTCGAGGGCGTGGTGAGCGCCGACGCGCTGCCCGAGTTCACCGCCGCCGTCGAGGACGCCGGCGGCACGGTCGAGGACGGCGTCGTCGTGCTCGCCCGCAACGTCGCCGCCGAGGGGCGCTCGCGCGCCTTCGTCGGCGGGGCGTCGGTGCCGGTGGCCACGCTGACGGCGGTCGCCGAGCCGCTGGTGGCCGTGCACGGCCAGTCCGACCAGCACCGCCTGCTGCTCCCGCGTCGCCAGCGTGAGGCCCTCGACCGCTTCGGCGGTGCGACCACGACGTCCCTGCTCGCCGCCTACGGCGAGGTCTACCGGGCGCTCGAGGTGACCGTCCGCGAGCTCGACGAGGTCAGCGCCTCCGCCCGCGAGCGGGCCCGCGAGGCCGACCTGCTGCGCTTCGGGCTCGGCGAGGTCGAGGCGGTCTCGCCCGAGCCGGGGGAGGACGCCGTCCTGGCCGCCGACGAGGCCCGCCTGGGGTTCGCCGACACCCTGCGCACCGCGGCCGAGCAGGCGCGCGAGGCCCTGTCGAGCGAGTCCGGCTCGCCCGACGCGCTGGCGGCGGTCGCCGCGGCGCGCAGCAGCCTCGAGGCGGTCCGCGACCACGACGACCAGGCCGCCGAGCTCGCCGACCGGCTCGCCGAGATCGTCTACCTCGTCTCCGACGTCGCCGCCGACGTCGCCTCCTACGCCGCCCAGGTCGAGTCCGACCCCACGCGGCTCGCCACCGTCTCCGAGCGCCGCGCCGCGCTCACCGCGCTCACCCGCAAGTACGGCGAGACCGTCGACGAGGTGCTGGCGTGGGCCCAGGAGTCGGCGGTCCGGCTGCTCGACCTCGACTCCACCGACGAGCGCATCGCCCACCTCACCGTCGAGCGCGACCGGCTGCGCGGCGAGCTCACCACGGCCGCGGCGGCCCTCACCGCCGCGCGCACCGAGGCCGCCGGGCGGCTCGGCCGCCAGGTCACCGACGAGCTGACCCTGCTGGCCATGCCGCACGCCGTCCTGACCGTGGCGGTGACGCCCGTCGAGCCCGGCCCGCACGGGGCCGACGACGTCGCGCTGCTGCTCGCCGCCAACCCCGGGGCCGAGCCGCGGCCGCTGGCCAAGGGTGCCTCGGGCGGCGAGCTGTCCCGCGTGATGCTGGCCGTCGAGGTCTCGCTGGCCGGCACCAGCCCGGTGCCCACGTTCGTCTTCGACGAGGTCGACGCGGGTGTCGGCGGTGCCGCCGCGGTCGAGGTCGGACGCCGGCTGGCCGAGCTGGCCCGCACCGCCCAGGTGCTGGTGGTCACCCACCTGCCGCAGGTCGCGGCCTACGCCGACCGGCACGTGCTGGTGCGCAAGTCCAGCGACGGCTCGGTCACCAGCTCGGGGCTGACGGTGCTCGACGACGCCGGCCGTGAGCGCGAGCTCTCCCGCATGCTCGCCGGGCTCGCCGACTCCGACACCGCGCTGGCCCACGCGCGCGAGCTGCTCGACCACGCGCAGGCCGCCCGCGGTTCGTGACCGGTCGGGCGAGGTGCCTGGGATAGGGTGGAGTTCCGTGAAGGCCCCGGTCGAGCAGTCCAAGCACGTCTTCGTCACCGGCGGCGTCGCGTCGTCGCTCGGCAAGGGACTGACGGCCTCGAGCCTCGGTCGTCTGCTGCGCTCGCGCGGGCTGCGGGTGACCATGCAGAAGCTGGACCCGTACCTCAACGTCGACCCCGGCACGATGAACCCGTTCCAGCACGGCGAGGTCTTCGTCACCGACGACGGCGCCGAGACCGACCTCGACATCGGTCACTACGAGCGCTTCCTCGACACCGACCTCGGCGCGATCGCCAACGTGACCACCGGCCAGGTCTACGCCAGCGTCATCGCCAAGGAGCGTCGCGGCGACTACCTCGGTGACACCGTGCAGGTGATCCCGCACATCACCAACGAGATCAAGGACCGCATCCTCGCGATGGGCGGACCCGACATCGACGTGGTCATCACCGAGATCGGCGGCACCGTCGGCGACATCGAGTCGTTGCCGTTCCTCGAGTCCGCCCGTCAGGTGCGCCAGCAGATCGGGCGCGCCAACTGCTTCTTCCTCCACGTCTCGCTGGTGCCGTTCATCGGGCCGTCGGGCGAGCTGAAGACCAAGCCCACCCAGCACTCGGTGGCCGCGCTGCGCCAGGTCGGCATCCAGCCCGACGCCGTCGTGTGCCGCGCCGACCGTGAGCTGCCCGACTCGATCAAGCGCAAGATCTCGCTGATGTGCGACGTCGACGAGGACGCCGTGGTGTGCGCCGCCGACGCGCCGTCGATCTACGACATCCCGAAGGTGCTGCACCGCGAGGGCCTCGACGCCTACGTCGTCCGCCGGCTCGACCTGCCGTTCCGCGACGTCGACTGGACGGCGTGGGACGACCTGCTGCGCCGGGTGCACCACCCGAGCGAGGACGTCACCGTCGCCCTGGTCGGCAAGTACATCGACCTGCCCGACGCCTACCTCTCGGTGGTCGAGGCGCTGCGCGCCGGTGGCTTCGCGCACGAGGCGAAGGTGCGGGTGCGGTGGGTGCCGTCCGACGAGTGCCAGACGCCGGCCGGCGCGGCCCGCCACCTGCACGACGTCGACGCCGTGGTGGTGCCGGGCGGCTTCGGCATCCGCGGCATCGAGGGCAAGCTCGGGGCCCTCACCTACGCCCGCACCCACCAGATCCCGACGCTCGGCCTGTGCCTGGGCCTGCAGTGCATGGTCATCGAGTACGCCCGCTCGGTCGCCGGGCTGGAGAAGGCGGCGTCCACCGAGTTCGACCCCGACTGCCCCGAGCCGGTCATCGCCACGATGGACGAGCAGAAGTCCTTCGTCGAGGGCGCCGGCGACCTCGGAGGCACCATGCGTCTCGGCCTCTACCCGGCCGAGCTGCGCACCGGCAGCGTGGTGCGCGAGACCTACGGCGAGGCGCGCATCGAGGAGCGGCACCGCCACCGCTACGAGGTCAACAACCGCTACCGCGACCAGCTCGAGGCGGCCGGCCTGGTGTTCTCGGGCACCAACCCCGACCTCGACCTCGTCGAGTTCGTCGAGCTGCCGCGCGAGGTGCACCCCTACTACGTCGCCACCCAGGCCCACCCCGAGCTGCGCTCGCGCCCCACGCGCGCCCACCCGCTGTTCGCCGGTCTCGTCGGCGCGGCCATCTCACGCCAGCGCGAGCTGCGCTTCCCGCTCGACGAGCGGGGCCTGCGGGCGCGCGCCGAGGCGCCGTGACCGACACCGGTCCCGACGCCGACCCCGACCCCGACCCCGAGGCCGGCACCCTCGCCGACGTCCCGCAGGCGTGGCCGGTGGCCGGGTCGACCGACCTGCACCGCGACGGCTGGGTGGTGGCGCTGCGCGCCGACATCGTCGAGACCCCCGACGGGGGGCAGGCGCGGCGGGTCGTGATGGAGCACCCGGGCGCGGCCGTCGTCCTCGCGGTCGACGACGAGCGGCAGGTCGTGGTCCTGCGGCAGTACCGCCACCCCGCCGGACGCCGGTTCGTCGAGCTGCCCGCCGGTCTGCTCGACGGCGACCCGGGGGAGGAGCCGCTCGACGTCGCGCGCCGCGAGCTGCGCGAGGAGGCCGGCCTCGAGGCCACCGACTGGACCCACCTGGCCTCCACCTGGCCCTCGCCCGGCATCAGCGCCGAGGTGCAGCACCTCTTCCTGGCCCGCGGGCTCCGCGAGGTCGACCGCGACTTCGAGCCCGAGCACGAGGAGGCCGACATGGAGCTCGTACGGGTGCCGCTCGACGCGCTGCGCGACGCCGTCCTCGAGGGGCGCGTCTCCGACGGCCCGCTGGTGCAGTGCGTCCTCCTGGCGGGGGCGCGCGGCCTGCTGTGACGGTGTGAGAAGGTCGCCGGGAACGTGCACCAGCCCGGCCGGAGAGAGGTAACCCCGTGAGGATCGGCGTCCCGAAGGAAGTCAAGAACCACGAGTACCGGGTGGCCATCACCCCGGTCGGCGTGCACGAGCTGACGGCCCACGGTCACGACGTGCTGGTGCAGGAGGGCGCGGGCCTCGGCTCCCAGATCGAGGACGCCGAGTACGTCTCCGCCGGCGCGACGATCGTGGCCACGCCCGAGGAGGCGTGGGGCACCGACGGCGGCGTCGACATGGTGCTCAAGGTCAAGGAGCCCGTCGCGGAGGAGTACCACCGCATGCGGGAGGGGCTGACGCTGTTCACCTACCTGCACCTCGCCGCGGACAAGCCGCTGACCGAGGAGCTGCTGTCCCGCAAGGTCACCGCGATCGCCTACGAGACGGTGCAGCTGCCCTCGGGCGGGCTGCCGTTGCTCTACCCGATGTCGGAGGTCGCCGGCTGCCTGGCCCCGCAGGTCGGCGCGCACGCGCTGCTCAAGGCGCAGGGCGGTCGCGGTGTGCTGATGGGCGGCGTCGGCGGTGTCGCCAACGCCAAGGTCGTCATCATCGGCGCCGGTGTGTCGGGCCAGAACGCGGCCAACATCGCGCTCGGCATGGGCGCCGACGTCACGCTGCTCGACACCGACCTCGACAAGCTGCGGATGTCGTTCTGGCGCTACGACAACCGGGTGCACGGGCTGGCGTCGTCCAAGCTGGCCATCGAGCAGCAGGTCACCGCGGCCGACATGGTGATCGGCGCGGTGCTGATCCCGGGCGCCGCGGCGCCGAAGCTGGTGAGCAACGAGCTCGTCTCGCGCATGAAGCCCGGCTCGGTGCTCGTCGACATCGCCGTCGACCAGGGCGGCTGCTTCGAGGACACCCGCCCCACCACGCACTCCGACCCGACCTACCCGGTGCACGGCTCGACGTTCTACTGCGTGGCCAACATGCCGGGCGCGGTGCCGAACACCTCGACCTACGCGCTCACCAACGCCACGCTGCCCTACACGGTGGCGCTGGCCGACCGCGGCTGGGTCGAGGCGTGCCGCGCCGACCACTCGCTCGCGCTCGGCCTGAACACCCACGACGGCCGGCTGACCAACGGGCCCGTCGGCGAGGCCGTCGGCATCGAGGCGGTCGACCTCGACGCCGTCCTCGCCGGCTGAGCCAGCGAGGGACGGACCAGCGCGGGTGGACGCCGTCGCGCGGGCCGTGCGCACCTACCTCGACCACCTCGCGGTCGAGAAGGGGCTGGCGGCCAACACGCTCACGTCGTACCGCCGCGACCTGCGCCGCTACCAGGCCTACCTGGCCGACCGGGGCGTCGAGACCCTCGACGCCGTCGACGAGGCCACCGTGACGGCGTTCCTGGTGCGGCTGCGCGAGGGGGACGCCGACCACCCGCAGCTGGGCGCGTCGTCGGCCGCGCGCACCGTGGTGGCCGTGCGCGGGTTCCACAGGTTCGCGCTGGCCGACGGGTTGAGCGCGCACGACCCGGCCGCCGCCGTCCGCCCGCCGACGCCGGCCAAGCGGCTGCCGAAGGCGCTGCCGCTCGCCGACGTCGAGGCGATCCTCGACGCCGCCGGCGCCCCCGGCACGAGCCTGGCGCTGCGCGACCGGGCGCTGCTCGAGGTGCTCTACGGCACCGGCGCGCGCATCTCGGAGGCCGTGGGGCTCGACGTCGACGACCTCGACCCGGTCGACCACACGGTGCTGCTGCGCGGCAAGGGCGGCAAGGAGCGGGTGGTGCCGGTCGGCTCGTTCGCCCGCGAGGCCGTCGAGGCCTACCTGGTGCGCGGACGCCCCGAGCTGGCCACGGCCCGCTCGAGCGCGGGCGCGCTGTTCCTCAACGCGCGCGGCGGGCGGCTGTCGCGGCAGTCGGCCTGGGCGGTGCTGACGCGGGCGGCCGACCGGGCCGGCGTCACCCGCGACGTCTCGCCCCACACCCTGCGCCACTCCTTCGCGACGCACCTGCTCGACGGCGGGGCCGACGTCCGCGTGGTGCAGGAGCTGCTCGGCCACGCGTCGGTGACCACGACTCAGGTCTACACGCTGGTCACCGTCGACAGCCTGCGCGAGGTCTTCGCCGCGGCCCACCCGCGCGCCCGCGACGACGGCCTGGCCCCGCACGCATGAGGCGGGTCAGGGCGAACCTGGTGCCGCACGACGACCCGGCGATCGAGGTCGCGAGCCGTCGGGCGCGGGAGACGTTCGGCTACTTCTGGCGCGAGGTCTGGTGGGAGCGCCGCCGCATCGTCGGCGGTCTCGACCTCGCCGCGGTCAAGGCCGCCTTCGTCGAGGGCGACGCCGTCGAGCACCTGTGGGTGGTCGACGTCGACTTCGACGGCCTCACGGTGACCGGCACGGTCGTCAACGAGCCGCTCGACCTGACGGGGGTGCGACCCGGCGACCGGGTGGACGTCGAGCTCGACGAGGTCGAGGACTGGCTCTTCGCCGTCGACGGCCTCGCCCACGGCGGCTTCACGATCGCCGCCATCCGCGCCGGTCTGGGGCGGCTCGCGCGACGTCGGCACGACCGGGCGTGGGGGCTGCGGTTCCCCGACGAGGTGCTGCTGGTGCACGGGCAGAGCGCCGACCCCGCCCGGTTGGACGACCACCCGCTGTGCCTGGCCTCGCGCGCCGACCTGGCCGCCACGCTGCAGGTCGACCGCTCGCTCGCCATGGAGCGCGACGAGGACGGCTTCACGCTGCTGCACCGCGAGGCCATCGCGGGCGACGCGCCGCTGGTCGTGCTGCTGCTCGCGTTCGGCGCCGACCCGGCCGCGCGGAGCCCGCGGGGACTCACCGCCGAGGAGCACGCCGAGCGGCTCGGGTGGACCCGCGTGGTGGAGGCCATGCACGCGTGAGGAGTGGGGCCCGGGCCACCGGGGAACGGTCGTGACCGGCCGCCCGTCAGACTGCAGTACCCGAACCGGCAAGGAGCCACCTCCCCATGAACCGAACCCTGACCGCCACGATCGCCGGCCTCGTGCTCGGCGGCGCCCTGCTCACCGGGTGCGGCGGTGACGACGAGGGCGAGGCCGACGACCCCGGCACCGAGACCTCCACCTCGGTCACCGAGAGCACCTCGGAGTCCGCGCCCACCGAGGACACCTCCACCGAGGCCACCGACCCGAGCGAGCCGGCGGAGACCGGCGGCACCGACGACACCGACGACACCGGCGGCACCGACGACACCGACGTGCCGGAGCCGACCGACGGGCCCGAGACCGACGACACCGAGGGACCCGACGACGGGCCCGCCAACCCCGAGGCCGCCGAGTTCTGCCTCGCGTTCGAGACCGCCTTCGACGCCATCGAGGAGCTCGGCGAGGACTTCTCCGGTGAGCCGGGCGACCAGGTGCCGCCCGCGGTGATCGACGCGCTGCGCACGTGGGGCGACGACCTCGCCGACGCCGACCTGCCCAGCGACCTGAGCCCCGACGCGCGCGCCGGCGTCGACGTCCAGGTGCAGCTGCTGCAGTCGATCCCCGACCGGCTCACCTTCGGCGAGCTCGACGGCCTCGAGTCCGACCTGTCGCCGCAGGAGTCGAAGCAGGCCAACGCGACCACCGAGTACGCCACCACCACCTGCGACCTGTTCTGATCTAGGACGGGCGGCCCTCCGCGAGGCACGAGCGGAGGGCCGGTCCCGGCCAGGTCGAGCAAGCCCCGCGGGCGAGGAACGAGGCCGCGACGGGCGGGTCGAGACCACCGGTCGTCAACGCGACCGCGACCCGGGCGTCGTCCCTCGACCTCGGCCCGGCTGCGAGACTGACCCCGTGGCCGTGGACACCGACTGGGACGCCGTCTACGACGCCATCACGACCCACGCGGCCGGCCAGGGCCTTGAGCTCTATCCGCACCAGGACGAGGCGGTGCTCGAGATCCTGGCCGGCAGCAACGTCGTCCTGGCCACGCCGACGGGGTCGGGCAAGTCGCTGGTGGCGCAGGCCGCGCACCGGGCCGCGCTGGCCAGCGACCGGGTCTCGTTCTACACCGCGCCGATCAAGGCGCTGGTGAGCGAGAAGTTCTTCGACCTGTGCCAGGTCTTCAGTGCCGACGACGTCGGCATGCTCACCGGCGACGCCTCGGTCAACGCCGACGCCCCGATCATCTGCTGCACGGCCGAGGTGCTGGCCAACCTGGCGCTGCGCGAGGGTGCGGCGGCCGACGTCGGCCTGGTGGTGATGGACGAGTTCCACTTCTACGCCGAGCCCGACCGCGGCTGGGCGTGGCAGGTGCCGCTGCTCGAGCTGACCGGTGCGCAGTTCGTGCTGATGTCGGCCACGCTCGGCGACGTCACCGAGCTGGCCGCCGACCTGACGCGACGCACCGGCCGCGAGACCGCGGTGGTCGACCAGGCCGAGCGGCCGGTGCCGCTCAGCTTCAGCTGGGCGCTGACGCCGCTGGCCGAGACGCTCGAGGAGATCGTCACGACCCGGCAGGCGCCGGCGTACGTCGTCCACTTCACGCAGAAGGACGCCGTGGAGCACGCGACGTCGCTGCTCAACGCGCCGTGGCTCGGCAAGGGCTCGTCGCCGGCGGCCGAGGCGATCCCGCCGGGGTTCCGGTTCGGGGCCGGGTTCGGCAAGACGCTCTCGAAGCTGCTGCGGCGGGGGATCGGCGTGCACCACGCCGGGATGCTGCCGCGCTATCGGCGGCTGGTCGAGCAGCTGGCGCAGTCGGGGCTGCTCACGGTCATCTGCGGCACCGACACGCTCGGGGTCGGCATCAACGTGCCGATCCGCACCGTGCTGTTCACCGGGCTGGCCAAGTACGACGGCAGCCGCTCGCGCATCCTGCGCACCCGCGAGTTCCTGCAGATCGCCGGCCGCGCGGGGCGGGCGGGGTTCGACACGGCGGGCTACGTCGTCGTCCAGGCGCCGGAGCACACGATCGACAACGAGCGGGCCAAGGCGAAGGCGGCGGCCAAGAACGCCAAGGACCCCAAGAAGAAGTCGAAGGCGCAGCTGCGCAAGCCACCCGAGGGCAGCGTGGTGTGGACCGAGCAGACCTTCGACAAGCTGGTCGCGGGGGTGCCGGAGCCGCTGGTCTCACGCATGCGGGTCGACAACGCGATGCTGGTCAACGTGCTCTCCCGCGAGGAGGACGCGTTCGGCGTGCTGCGGCGGCTGCTCACCGACAACCACGAGCCGCGCAAGCAGCAGCTGCGGCTGGCCCGGCGGGCGGTGCGGCTGGTGCGCTCGCTCATGGTCTCCGGCACCGTGGTGCGCCTCGACGACCCCGACGAGCACGGACGGCGCTACGTGCTGGCCGACGACGTCCCCGACGACTTCGCGCTCAACCAGCCGCTCTCGCACTTCGCCCTGGCCGCGCTCGACCTGCTGGACCCCGAGTCGGAGGACTACACCCTCGACATCGTCTCGGTGATCGAGGCGACGCTCGAGGCGCCGCGGGCGATCCTGTTCGCGCAGCAGCACGCCGCCCGCGGCGAGGCGATCGCGGAGATGAAGGCTGACGGGCTCGACTACGACGAGCGCATGGCGCTGCTCGACGACATCACCTGGCCGCAGCCGCTGGCCGAGCTGCTCGAGGGCACCTACGAGATCTACCGCGAGCGGCACCCGTGGCTGCGCGAGGACGCGCTGGACCCCAAGTCGATCGTGCGCGAGCTCTACGAGCAGGGGATGTCGTTCACCGACTTCTGCTCGCGCTACCAGCTGGCCCGGGCCGAGGGGCTGGTGCTGCGCTACCTCACCGACGCCTACCGGGCGCTGCGGCAGACGGTGCCCGAGGCGCACCGCACGCCCGAGCTGGACGACCTGCTCGAGTGGCTGGGCGAGGTGATCCGCCAGACCGACTCCTCGCTGCTCGACGAGTGGGAGGCGCTCACCGACCCCGACCGTGCCTCGCGCACGGTCACCGAGCACGAGCCGCCCACCTCGCCGCGGCCGATCTCGAAGCAGGAGCGGGCGTTCACGGTCATGGTGCGCAACGCGATGTGGCGCCGCGTCGACCTGGTAGCCCGAGACGACCTCGACGGCCTGATGCGCCTGGAGCGCGAGGCGGCCGAGCGCACCGACCCGCCGCGGGAGGTCGTGATGACCCGCTCGTCGTGGGACGAGGCCATCGAGGGCTACTACGCCCAGCACGAAACGGTCGGCACCGACGCCGACGCGCGCGGACCCGAGCTGCTGCGCACGACGCCCGCGACCGGCGTCCCGGCCGGAGTGGACGACGACGCCCCGCCCGCGCGGCTCTGGCACGTCGTCCAGACCCTCGCCGACCCCGCCGGCGACCGCGACTGGGTGATCGAGGCGACCGCCGACCTCGACGCCTCCGACGCCTGCGGTGAGCTGGTGCTCGCCACCACCGCCCTCCGCTGCCTCACCGACTGACCCGTCGGACATGTCTGACGGGTCAGCGCAATCCCGGTCGACCCGTCGCTTATAAGCGACGGGTCAGCCTCGGCGGGCGGTGAGACCGACGAGGCGGGCGACGACGAGGGCGACGTAGAAGACGCCGGCGACCTGCTCGAGCATGACGAAGGAGCGGGCGTGGTCCTGGATCGGGTAGACGTCGGAGAGGCCGACGCTGGTGAGGGTGGTGAAGGAGAGGTAGAGCAGGTCGAACCAGGCGCGGTCGCCCTCGCCGCTGTAGCCGACGAACGAGCCCGGCCAGACCACCTGCACCGCCGCGTAGACGTAGGCGAAGGCCCAGGCGACCACCGTGAAGGCGGCGCCGGTGGCGAACAGCTCGTCGCGGGTGACCTTCTCGTCGTGGAACAGGTAGCGGATCAGCGCGTAGGACACGAAGGCGTAGAACGGCACGTGCAGCGCCGCCGAGACCAGCACGATCCAGTCGACGCCGGCGAAGAACGCCTCGAGCACGCTGAAGACCATCGCCGGGGCGCCGAAGCCCACCGCGACGTAGGACAGCGTCGGGGTGCGACGCACCGCCCAGGTGGCGACGAGGACGACGGCGACCTGCACCGCGCCGAGCACGGCCCGGCCGGTCGTCGAGCCGTCGAGGAAGGGGTAGGCGAGCACGGCGAGCAGCTGCAGCGCCAGCAGCAGCGCCGACGGCTGGCCACGCACCTCGCCGTGGTCGCGCGTCGTCGCGCTGAGCAGGCTCACCGGTTCACCGGAGCCCGCGGCGACGCCGCTGCTTGCGCTGCCGGCTCTCGAGCCGGGCCCGCTCGTCGGCGACGATGCGGGTGCGTCCGGCCACGGTGAGGCCGACGTTGAGGCCGAAGGCGCCCATGACGACCAGCGGCCACAGGAACGACGGCGCCCCGGTGATCGCCCACAGCACCCAGGCGATCGCCGAGGCGGTGGCGAGGATGACCAGCGACGCGCGGCGCCGCTCGCGCCACGCCTCGAGGGCCTTCGCGTCGAGCTCGGCGGGGCTGCTGCGCACCAGCTCGCCGGGCCCGCGCAGCCGGTCGGGCACCAGGTTGCGGGCCGCCCGACCGACGTCCTCGCGCGAGCGCGGCAGCGAGGCCGGCAGCCCCGAGAGGCCCGACAGGCCGCCGGGCACACCGCCTGCGAGCCCGCGCGGCCCCGCCGACGGCACCAGGTCGGCGACCAGGCGTGGCAGCTCGCCGAGCGTGCGCGCGGCGGTGGCGGACGTCGTGCGCGCGTCGAGCTCGTCGTGGGTCAGCCGACCGTCGGCGAAGGCGTCGGCGAGCGCGGCCACGATGCGCTCACGGTCGGCGTCGGAGGCCCGCAGCTCGGCGTTGTCGCGGCGGCGCGGGTCGTGCGGGAAGGCGGCCCAGAAGTCGCCACCGCTCACCACGCCGACATCCTAGGGAGCCGCGCGAACCCGCGCCCGTCGTGCCGGACACGGCGTGCCGGTCCGTGGCAGGATCGCGACCGTGAGCGAGCCCACGGTCGAGACCGACCTGGTGGTGATCGGTGCCGGTCCCACGGGACTGTTCGCCGCCTACTACGCGGGGTTCCGCGGCCACCGCGTCGCCGTCGTCGACTCGCTGCCCGAGCTGGGCGGCCAGATCACCGCGATGTACCCCGAGAAGGCGATCCTCGACGTCGCGGGCTTCCCGAGCGTCAAGGGTCGCGACCTCGTGGCGGGCCTGGTCGAGCAGGCCAACACCGCACGCCCCGACTACCTCCTCGACCGCACCGCCAGCACGCTCGCCACGGACGACGACGGCGTCACCGTCGGCCTCGACGACGGCACGCAGGTGCGCGCGGGCGCCGTGGTCATCACCGCCGGCATCGGCAAGTTCTCGCCCCGCCCGCTGCCGGCCGGCGAGGAGTGGGTCGGCCGCGGGCTCGAGTTCTTCGTGCCCAGCTTCGCCCCCTACGCCGGCAAGGACGTCGTCATCGTCGGTGGCGGCGACAGTGCCTTCGACTGGGCGCTCCACCTCGAGCCGATCGCCGCCACCGTCACCCTCGTGCACCGCCGCGACGCCTTCCGCGCCCACGAGCGCACCGTGCAGCAGGTGCGGCAGACCTCGGTCGAGATCCTCACCAAGGCCCAGGTCAGCGCCGTGCGCGGCAACGGCGTCGTCGAGAGCGTCGAGATCACCGGGCCGGACGGCGTCCACGAGCGGCCCTGCCAGGCGGTCGTCGCCGCCCTCGGCTTCGTCGCCGACCTCGGGCCGCTGCAGGAGTGGGGCATCGCGGTCGAGAAGCGGCACGTCGTGGTCGGCCCGTCGATGCAGACCAACCTGCCGCGGGTCTTCGCGGCCGGCGACATCACCGAGTACGACGGCAAGGTGCGGCTGATCGCCGTCGGCTTCGGCGAGGCCGCCACCGCGGTCAACAACGCGACCGTGGCGATGGACCCGAGCGCGAAGGTGTTCCCGGGCCACTCCAGCGAGGGGAGCTGAGATGCGGATCGAGGTCGACCTCGACCTGTGCGAGTCGAACGGGTTGTGCGAGTCGATGGCGCCCGAGGTCTTCGAGCTCGACGACGACGACTACCTGCAGCTCGCCACGCACGAGGTCACCGAGGAGAACCGCCGCGGCGTCGAGCGGGCCGTGGCGGCCTGCCCGCGGGCCGCCATCTCGCTGGTCGACGGGCCTGTCGGCACGGGCGGCTGAGCGTGGCCAACCAGCGCGCCCAGGTCGTGATGGACGACGCCGAGGTGACCGCCTTCCTCGCCGCCCAGCGCAGCGCCACCTGCGCCACGCTCGGCCCGCAGGGCCGTCCCCACCTCGTGGCGATGTGGTACGCCGTCCTCGACGGGCAGGTGTGGATCGAGACCAAGGCGAAGTCGCAGAAGGTCGTCAACCTGCGCCGCGACCCGACGCTGTCGCTGCTGGTCGAGGCCGGGCACACCTACGACCGGCTGCGCGGCGTCTCGCTCGAGGGCCGCGGCGTCGTCGTCGAGGACGACGAGGTGGTCTGGCGGGTGTGCGTCGACCTCTGGGAGCGCTACCACGGGCCCTACTCCGAGGAGGTCCGCCCGCTGGTCGAGCTGATGGCCCGCAACCGGGTCGCCGTCCGGCTCGACGTCGACCGGGTGCGCTCGTGGGACCACCGCAAGCTCGGCCTCGACCCGATGCCCCTCGGGGGGACGACGGCCGCCGCGGTCGACGAGGGCTGAGGGCCCGTCACTCCCGCAGCAGCAGCTGCACCGCCGTCTCGAGGTGGGCGGCGGTCTCGGCGGCGCTCGAGCGGCCGGTGACCCAGGCGACCAGCGCGGCCAGCCACACGTCGCCGATCACGCGGGCGATCGCGTCGTCGTCCGCGGGGGAGCGGGGCGACCGGGGCTGCATCGCGCGGGTGAGGATGCCGGCCAGCAGCGTCTCGACGACGCGGATCTCGGCCGCCACGGAGGCGTCGGCCGAGACGAACGCCCGGGTGAGCGCCTCGATGAGCCGCGGGTCGTCGTGCAGGCCGCGGGTGGTGCGGCGCATCACCCAGCCGACCCGGTCGGCCGGCGTCGCGCCCGGGATCGCGCCGAGGCCACGGAACCCGGCGTCGGCCCGCTCGAACTCGCGCGCGAGGGCCGAGACCAGCAGGTGCACCTTGGAGGGGAAGTAGCGGTAGAGCGTGCCCAAGGCCACGTCGGCGCGCTCGGCTACGGCGCGCATCTGGACGGCGTCGAAGCCGCCCTCGCGGGCGAGCGTGACCGTGGCGTCGAGGATGCGCGCGTGCCGCTCGCGCTGCGCCGGCGAGTCGAGGTCGGCGGCGGACAGCGAGCCGGTGCTCGGCGCGGTGCTCGAGGTGGTGGTCATCAGGAGGGGGCGGGGGTCGCGGACGGTCGTGGCGGAGGTGCCGGAGGCGCCGTCTAGGCTAACGCTGCCGGGCCGAGGAAGAACACGTTCCAGTTCGCGCGGCTCTCTCGCCCCACCACCGGAAGGGTCCGCGCTGCCGATGCGAATCGCCATGCTGTCCTACCGCAGCAAGCCGCACTGCGGCGGCCAGGGCGTCTACGTGCGCCACCTCAGCCGCGAGCTCACCGCGCTCGGCCACGAGGTGGAGGTCTTCTCGGGCCAGCCCTACCCCGAGCTCGACGAGGGCGTCGCGCTCACGAAGGTGCCGAGCCTCGACCTCTACCGCGAGCCCGACCCGTTCCGGGTGCCGCGACCGCGCGAGTTCCGCGACCGCATCGACGTCGAGGAGTTCCTCACCATGTGCGTCGGCGGCTTCCCCGAGCCGCGCACCTTCTCCAAGCGCGTCAGCCGGCTGCTGGCCGAGCGCGCGGACGAGTTCGACGTCGCCCACGACAACCAGGTGCTCGGCACCGGCCTGCTCGACGTCGAGGGCTACGGCCTGCCGCTGGCCACCACGCTGCACCACCCGATCACCTTCGACCGGCGCATCGACCTCGCCGCCGCCCCGAGCCGCTGGCGCCGCCTGACCCTGCGCCGCTGGTACGGCTTCCTGCGCATGCAGGGCCGGGTGGCGCGTCGCGCCCGGCTGGTCATGACGCCGTCCGAGGCCTCCAAGCGCGACATCGCCACCGACTTCGGCGTCGACCCGGCCCGCATGCGCGTCATCCAGCTCGGGGTGGACGACGTGTTCCGGCCGCCGGCCTCGCCCGCGACGCGCGTGCCCGGCCGCATCCTCGCGATGGCCAGCGCCGACATGCCCGTCAAGGGCATCGCGACGCTCCTCGAGGCCTTCGCCAAGCTGCGCACCGAGCGCGACGTCGAGCTGGTGCTGGTCACCAAGCCGCAGGCCGGCGGTCGCACCGAGCAGCTCATCGAGCGGCTCGGCATCGGCGGCGACGTCCGGTTCGTGCACGGTGTCAGCGACGCCGAGCTCGTCGAGCTGATGGGCTCGGCGCAGGTGGCGTGCGTGCCCTCCCTCTACGAGGGGTTCTCGCTGCCGACCGCCGAGCTGATGGCGTGCGCGACGCCGCTGGTGGTCTCGCGCGCGGGCGCCATCCCCGAGGTGGTGGGCCCCGACGGCGAGTGCGCCGACCTGGTCACCCCCGGCGACGTCGACGAGCTGAAGGATGCGCTCGGCCGGCTGCTCGACGACCCCGAGCGACGCGCCCGTCTCGGCGCCGCCGGACGTCGCCGCGTCGAGCGGCTGTTCTCGTGGCGGGCGGTCGCGGTGAAGGTCGCCGAGGCCTACCAGGACGTGATCGACGACTACCGGGCCGAGCAGGCCGAGGAGAAGGAGCGCCCCCGTGCTGACCGTTGACTTCGACCGCCTCGGCCTCCAGCCCGGCGACCGCGTGCTCGACATGGGCTGCGGCGCGGGCCGGCACGCCTTCGAGATGTACCGCCGCGGGGCCGACGTCGTCGCCTTCGACCAGGACGGCGACGAGCTGGCCGGCGTCCTCGAGCTGTTCGGGGCGATGAAGGAGGCCGGCGAGGTGCCCGACGGCGCGCAGGCCGACATCAAGCAGGGCGACGCGCTGTCATTGCCCTTCGCCGACGGCGAGTTCGACCGGGTGGTGGCCGCCGAGGTGCTCGAGCACCTGCACGACGACGTCGGCGCCATCACCGAGCTGGTGCGGGTGCTGCGGCCCGGCGGCACGCTCGCGGTCTCGGTGCCGCGGTGGCTGCCCGAGGTGGTCAACTGGCGGCTCTCCGACGACTACCACAACGCCGAGGGCGGCCACGTCCGCATCTACACCGACCACGAGCTGATCGACAAGGTCACCAAGGCCGGCGCGCCCAACGACGGCGGGCCGGGCACGGCCATGGCCTACGAGGGGCGCGGCTACGCCCACGGCCTGCACTCGCCGTACTGGTGGATCAAGTGCGCGGTCGGCGTCACCAACGACGACCACCCCGCCGCGCGGGCCTACCACCGGCTGCTGGTGTGGGAGATCATGAAGCAGCCGCGCGCCCTGCGCCTGGCCGGCCGCGTGCTCGACCCGCTGATCGGCAAGAGCCTCGTGCTCTACTTCCGCAAGCCCGTGCGGCTCGGGTCTCCCACCGGTGGCTGAGGTCGATGGCTGACCGGCTGCCGCACGTGCGCGGCGTCCTGACCGCCGAGCAGGTCGCCGACACCGCGGCGTCGATCGCGGCGATGCAGGAGCCGTGCGGCGCGGTGCCGTGGAGCGTCGGCGAGCACGTCGACATCTGGAACCACGTCGAGGCCGCGATGGCGCTGCTGGTCGGCGGTCAGGTCGAGGCGGCCGAGCGGGCCTACGCCTGGGTGCCCACCATGCAGCGCGCCGACGGGTCGTGGCCGATGAAGATCGTGGCCGGCGAGGTCGAGGACGACCGTGGTGAGACCAACATGAGCGCCTACCTCGCCGTCGGCGTGTGGCACCACTGGCTGGTGCGGCACGACCTGGGCTTCGTGCAGCGCTACTGGCCCTCGGTGCGGGCCGGCCTCGACTGGGTGGTCACTCAGCAGGTCGGGTTCGGCGGCATCAACTGGACGCCGACCGAGCGGCTCTGCCTGCTCGCCGGGTCGTCGTCGGTCTACCACGCGCTGCGCGCCGGCGTGGCGCTCGCCGACCTGCTCGACGACCCGCAGCCGGAGTGGGAGCTGGCCGGCGGCCGGCTCGGCCATGCGCTGCGGCACCACCGCGACGTCTTCGCCGACAAGTCCACCTACTCGATGGACTGGTACTACCCGGTGCTCGGCGGTGCCGTGCGCGGCCCGGCGGCCCGCGCGCTGCTCGACGCCCGCTGGGACGACTTCGTCACCCCCGGCCTCGGCATCCGCTGCGTCGACACCAACCCCTGGTACACCGGCGCCGAGACCTGCGAGCTGGTGCTCGCCCTCGACGCGGCCGGCGACCACGAGCGGGCACTGGAGGTCTTCGCTGACGTGCAGCACCTGCGCGAGGACGACGGCCGCTACTGGACCGGCTGGGTCACCGGTGAGGCCAACCCCGACTTCCCCGACGGCGTCCACTGGCCGGTCGAGCACACCACCTACACCGCGGCCGCCGTCGTCCTCGCCGCCGACGCGCTCGGCGAGACCTACGGCCACGGCACGCCCGGCTCGGGCATCGTGCGCGGCACCTCGCTCGCCCCGCCGTTCGCCGAGCTCGGCCTCGAGTGCGGCTGCGACGTCGACGAGGCCGCCGCGCGGCGCTGAGCCGCCCCCCGGCCCTGCTCAGCCGACGGGGTCGCCGGGGGAGCCGGCGGTGCGGCGCAGCACGCGCATCGAGCCGAGGGCCTCGACCTCGGTGAAGGCGCCGCCCGCGAGGGCGCGCAGGTAGACCTCGTAGGGCGGGCGGCCGCCGTCGGCGGGGTCGGGGAAGACGTCGTGGACGACGAGCAGCCCGTCGGCCATCACCCAGGGCGCCCAGCCCGCGTAGTCGGCGTGGGCGGGCTCGCGGCCGTGGCCGCCGTCGACGAACAGCAGGCTGAGCGGGGTGCGCCAGTGGGCGCTGACGGTGCGGCTCTCACCGACGACCGCGACGACGACGTCCTCGAGACCGGCGTCGTGCACGGTGCGCCGGAAGCGGGGGAGGGTGTCCATCAGCCCGACCTCGGGGTCGACGAGCGAGGCGTCGTGGTGCTCCCATCCGGCCTGGTTCTCCTCCGAGCCGCGGTGATGGTCGACCCCGAACAGGACGCCGCCCGCCCCGGCGGCCCGGACGGCGGCGCCCAGGTAGACCGCCGACTTGCCGCAGTAGCTGCCCACCTCGAGCAGCGGGCCGTGCGGCGCCCGCTCGACGCCGCGCCGGAACAGCAGCAGCCCCTCGTCGTCGGGCATGAACCCGGTGGCCGCCCGCGCGTGGGCCAGCAGCCCGTCGTCCATCTGCACCCGCCGACCCTAGTGAGGTCGACCCGTCGCCTATAAGGGACGGGTCAGCGTCAGGTTCGTCGACCCGTCGCCTACGAGGGACGGGTCAGCCGGCTTGGGCGGTGTGGTCGCGGCCGGCGCGCCAGGTGTTGAGGTGCCAGTGCAGGTAGCGGTCGATGGCGCGGACGACGTGGGCCGAGCGGATGGAGGGGAAGATGTCGAAGGCGTGCTGGGCGCCGGGCAGCTCGGCGTAGACCACCGAGGCGTCGGAGACCTCCCGCAGCCGCTCGACGAACCGCCGGGCCTGGCGCACCGAGACGAGGGTGTCGTCGCGTCCGTGGAGGACGAAGAAGTCGGGGGCGTCGGGCCGGATGCGCAGCAGCGGGGAGGCGGCCTCGAACGGCTCGTGGTCGTCGTCGAAGCGGCGACGCAGGACCCGCGGGCCGAGGAAGCCGTCGCGCATCTGCGTGGCCGACCGCAGCCCGCTGGCGCCGGCGAGGTCGTAGACGCCGTAGTGGGGGACGGCGCAGCGCACCGAGGTGTCGGCGTCCTCGAAGCCGGGCTGCCACACGGGGTCGTTGGGGGTGAGGGCGGCCAGCGCGGCGAGGTGGCCGCCGGCCGAGCCGCCGGTGATGGCGACGTAGTCGGGGTCGCCGCCGTAGTCGGCGACGTGCTCCTTGACCCAGGCCAGCGCGCGCTTGACGTCGACGATCTGCGCCGGGAACGGGTCGCGCGGAGCGAGCCGGTAGTTCGGCGCCACGCACACCCAGCCGCGGGCGGCGAGGTGCTGCATCAGCGGGATGCCCTGCTGGTCCTTCGTGCCCATCGTCCAGGCCCCACCGTGCACCTGCAGCAGCACGGGCGCCTTGCCGTCGGGGAACCCGGCGACGCCGTCGGCCGGCCGGTAGACGTCGAGCAGCCCCCGTCGTCCGTGGTCGGCGTAGGCGATGTCGCGCTCGACGCGGACGCCGGGCTCGCGCACCCGGAACGGGTAGGCCAGCCGGCGCCACGGCGTGGCCAGCTCGGCCGGCGTCGGCTCGTGGTCGAGCCGGGCGTGGTAGTCGTCGCCCAGGCCCTCGACCAGCGCCTCCTCGGCGAGGTCGCCGGCCCGGCGGGCGGTCGAGACGAGGTGGGCCAGCCCCGCCGCGCTCACCCCCGCGAGCGCCAGGCCACGCCAGTCGCGGCGCCGCGCGGTGAGGTGCGTGGCGGCGTCCGCGGCGGTGAGGGCCAGCAGGTGCGGCGCCAGCTCGTCGGTCAGCCAGCCCGCGACGAACGCCGGGACGGCGGCGCGGTAGCCCCGCACGGGGCGGAGGGCGTTGGCCACGAGGGCGGCGACGACGGTCTGGCGGTGCACGAACCCCATGGAGGCGATCCTACTGGCGAGTAGCCTCGCGTTCGACGATCGGGCGGGCTGCGGCGGTGTGTCTGGACCAGTCGTCGGGCGTCGGTCACTCGAAGTCGAGCGTCATCGGCTCGCCGTCGGACTGTCGGGTGCCGATGCAGCGCTGGGTCTCGAGCAGCCACACGCCGTCGCGGCGCACGACGCCGAGGTAGCACCGACCCTGGTCGAAGGTCAGGCTGACGGTGACCGCGTCGCCGTCGCTGCCGCCCTCGGCGGTGCGGTCGAGCTGCACGCCGTCGGCGTCGAGCACGGTGACGGTGTCGACCATGTACTGGTCGACCGCGTGCGGGAAGGCGTCGCAGCCGTCGCCCCCGCCGAGGCCCGACCCGGGGGCGACCAGGTCGTCGAGCGCGTCGCAGTCGTGGGCGTTGTAGGCCGCGAGGTAGGCGCGCACGGCGGCCTCGGGGGTGTCGGGCCGGGTGCCGCAGCCCGCCGCGAGCGCGAGGACGCCGACGACCGCGACCGCCGCCACCGGACGGACGACGGGTGGCGGGCGCACCGCGCGAACCTACCGGGCCGGCCCCGTCCATCCCCGATCCGACGTCCGCCACGATGAAGCCGAGGTCTTCATCCAGGCACGATGAAGGTATCCTCTTCATATGAAGCTGATGAAGCGCACGGATGTCGTGGTGGTCCTCGGCGACTTGGTCGGGTCGCGCCGCGCCACCGAGCGCGCCGCGCTGCACCACCGTCTCACCGGGGTGCTCGACGACCTCAACGAGCGGTGGGGCAGCGACCTGCGGGTCACGGCCGGCGACGAGTTCCAGGGCACGGTGCCCACCCTCGGCGCGGCGTCCGCGGTCGCCCTGGCGGTGCGCCTGGCGCTGCTGCCCGAGCACGACGCGCGGCACGGCATCGGGGTGGGGCAGCGCCGTGTGCTCGACCCCGGCACCGGCATCGAGGACGGTCCGGCCTGGTGGGCCGCGCGCGCGGCGATCGACGACGCCCACGCGCTCGCCGGGCGCGCGGCCACGCGGGCGGCCCGCACCGTCGTCCGGGTGGCCGACGGGACGGCGGTCGCGGCCGGCCCCGACGGTGCCCTGAACGCGGCGCTGCTGGCGCGCGACGAGCTGGTCGGGCGCCTCGACGCCCGGTCGCTGTCGGTGCTGCGTGGTCTGCTGTCCGGGCGCACGCAGAAGGAGATCGCGGCCGACGAGGGCGTCTCGCCGTCGGCGGTCTCCCAGCGGCTGCGCCACGACGCGCTGGGCGTGGTGATGACGACGAGCTCGTGGTTGGAGGCGGTGCGGTGAGCTGGCTGGCGCTGCTGCTCGTCGGGCTCGGGCTGACCGACCTGGTCTTCTCACTGACCCGGCGGCCCTGGGCCGGCCAGGTCGCCGGCGCGGTGTCGGTGCTCGTGCTCGGTCCGCTCGCCGGTCTCACCACGGCCGGTGGCGTCGTCGCCTGGCTGCTGCTGGCCGTGGCGGTGGCCGGGTGGGGCGTCACGGTCACGGTGGGCTTCGCCCGCGGGTGGGCGTGGCTGCCGCTCGGCTGGCTCGGGATCGTCCTCGCCCTCACCCTCGCCGTCTCGGGCGCGGCGGCGCCGGTCGACGGCCCGCTGGGGGCGTGGCTGGCCGACCTGCCGGTGCTCGACGGCGACCCCGGCCGTGCCCTGATGGTCGCCGGTGCCGTGCTGGTGCAGCTGGTCACCGGCAACGTGGTGGTGCGGCTCGTGCTCGAGGTCAGCGGCACCTCGCACCCGACGCCGGGGGCGTCCTCCCTCAAGGGCGGGCGGCTGCTCGGGCCGATGGAGCGGGTCGCCATCCTCGGGCTCGGGCTGGCCGGCGAGCTGACCGCCGCGGGCGTGGTCGTGGCCGCCAAGGGCCTGCTGCGGTTCCCCGAGCTGCAGGCCGCGGCCGGCGGTGCGCCCGGCCCGGGCATCCACGACGTCACCGAGTACTTCCTCGTCGGCAGCTTCGTCAGCTGGTCGGTCTCCCTCGGCACGCTCGCGCTCGTGGCGTGAGCCGGGTGCGAGCATGGACGCCGTGACGCAACGGGTGGTCGGTCTGCACGTGGCCAAGGGGCGGCGCCTGCCGACCCGCGAGGTCGAGCGAGTCGAGGTCGAGACCGGACGCGGCATCGTCGGCGACCGCTACCACGGCGCCAAGCACCGTCACGTCAGTGTGCAGAGCCTCGACGACCTCGCCGAGGCCACGCGTCTGCACGGCGCCGACGTGCCGCCCGGGCTGACGCGGCGCAACGTGACGCTCGACCACGGCGAGGTGCCCCGCACGCCGGGCGTGCGGCTGCGCGTCGGCGACCCGGCGACCGGTGTGCTGCTCGAGGTGGTGCGCGTCGCCGCGCCGTGCAAGCTGCTCGACGACACCATCGGCCCCGGCGCCCAACAGGCGCTGCGCCGCCGCGGCGGCACGATCTTCCGGGTGCTCGAGGGCGGCACGATCGCCCTCGGCGACGAGGTGGTCGTGCTCGAGGCTCAGGACGCCGCGGGCTCGGCCGGGCTGACGGGGTCGGCCGGGTCGGCGGCCTCGGCGACGTAGCTGGTGATGGCCACCACGGTGGCGCCCTCGAAGTCGAGGGTGTCCTGGGAGGCCACCACCGTCGTCCCGGTGAGGTCGACGTAGCGCGTGACGGTCTCGACGGTGACCGAGGCGCCGTCCTCGACCACCTCGACCCGCAGCAGCTCGGCGACGGTGTGCGCGAGGTCGCCGAGCAGGCTCTCGCACGCCACGACCGTCGCGTCGCGGTCGAGCGCCGGCCGGCCGTCGACGATCCAGCGCAGGTCGGGGTCGAGGCGGTCGTAGACCTCGGCGAAGCGGTGGGTGGCGAACGCGCGGGCGAGCTCGGTGCGCGTCAGGACGGGTGGGGCGGCGTGGACGGGCATGCCACTCCGACCCGCGCGGGACGACGGAATCATCGGCCCCGTCGTCCACAGCCCCTGTGGGCGAGGCTGTGGAGGATGAGCCCGTCCTGTGGACTGAACCGGTTCGGTCTGTGGAGGGTGTTGTGGGACCGGAGGAATGTCGGAGCAGTTCGCCGGAATCCCTTGCGGGGCAGCGGATCCGGCACGTAGAACTCTCCCTACCAAAGCCGCGGCGGCCCTCCGGGGAAGCCGAGGCGGCGGGGATCAGACCAGCTCGAGATCCATCCCGCGGGGCGACCTGCGGCGCCGGCCCGGTGACGGGGACGGCGGGATCAGCCGAGAGGGTCGGGTCGCTCGGAAGCGTCACCCCACTCCGAGCGAGACAGGTCAGGCACGAAGACCCGCACCACGAGGCGACTCGTGGCGTCGGCCCGGTGACGGGGACGGCGGGGTCGGAGCGCGTGGCCGGTCGCCCGGACGTCACTCCGTCGGCTCTGCCGGGGGAAGCCGGGCACGCCCCGGCGCGCCCTGCGACGTCACGGTCGACGGCGCCGCCCGTGGCCACGCCCGCGCCGAGCGGCTGCCGGCCGGGGCCGAGCTGCGCCTCGGTCCGGTGCGCGACGGCGTCCGCTGCTGGGTGGCCGTCGGCGGGGGAGTGGCCGTCGCGCCGGTGCTCGGCTCGCGGGCCACCGACACGCTCGCCTGGGTCGGGCCGCCCCGGGTCGAGGCGGGCGCCGTCCTGCCGCTGGGCGAGCCGTCCGGCCCGCCGGCCGCCGTCGACGTCGTCCGCCCGGCGCGGCCCGGGCCGCTGCGGCTGCACCCCGGCCCGCGAGCCGAGTGGTTCGGCGAGCCGGACGACGCCGTCCGCCGCACGTGTGCGACGCGGTGGGTCGTGGCGGACGCCGACCGGGTCGGGGTGAGGCTGCGCGGCGAGCCGCTGACCCGGCTCGGGCCGTACCGCGACGCCGAGCTGCCCAGCGAGGGGATGGTGCTCGGGGCGGTGCAGGTGCCGCCTGACGGGCAGCCGGTGGTCTTCCTCGCCGACCACCCGCCGACGGGCGGCTACCCGGTGGTGGGCGTCGTCGACGCCGCCGACCTCGCCCGGTGCGCCCAGCTGCGCCCGGGCGACCCGGTGGCGCTCAGACCCGCTTGACGAACTCGGTGGCCGCCTCGACCGGCTCGAAGCCCATCTTCTCGTTGATCGAGACCATGAAGTCGTTGCTCTCGGCGTTCTGGGTGATCACGCGCTGCATCTGCGGGTGGGCCTGCTGCATCGCGCGGAGGTTGACCACCTTGACGGCGAGGCCGAGCCGGTGGCCGCGGTGCTCGCGGTGCACGAAGGTGCCCCACTGCGAGACGTCGGTGCGGTTGCTCGGCACCGCGATGGTGGTCTGCGCGGCGACGGTGCCGTCGTCGGCGATCGCGAGCGTCTCGTACATGGTGCGCCCGGCCGAGAGCAGCGAGTCGAGGTTGGCGCGCCACCGCTCCGGCGTGATCACCTCCTCCTCCCAGTCGACGGCGCCGGTGGGCGCGTCGACGGCGAGCTGGCCGTGCAGCACGAGCATCGACTCGAGCAGCTCGTCGGGCACCTCGTTCACGAACGTCTCGATGCGGTAGCCGGCGTGGCGCTCGGCCGCCTCGGCCGCCCAGGCGTCGAGGTCGGCGTCCGGCACCGGCAGCGTGAGGTGGCGGACGATCTCGACGTTGGCGAAGTCGTATCCGGCGGCCTCGGCGAAGCGCCGGTGGCGGTGCTGGGTGATCTGGTCGAACGGCAGCTTGGTCTCGGCCATCAGCTCGGTGCGGCCGTGCTCGCGCGCGACCGCCTCGACGGCCTCGAGCAGCGCCCGGCCGTGGCCGCGGCCCTGCTCGGCCGGGTCGACGGCGACGCCGAGCCAGCACTTGGACGTGTTGTCCTCCAGCGGCATGAACAGCACCGCGCCGCCGACCATGCGGCCCTCGACCCAGCCGCCGTAGAGCCGGCCGTCCTCACCGGGGTCGGGCTGGCGCCAGATCGCGGCCATCTCGCTCCACGACCAGTGGGGCGACCCCTCCCGGCCCGCGAGCAGGGCGCGCCGCTCGAGGTCGTACGACGCGCGCAGCGTCATCTCGTCGGCCGGGTCGATCTGTCGCACCTCGAGGGTGGCGGGCTCGCTCGTCACGGCGTCGGACGCTACGACCTCAGACGTCGTCGGGCACCCGGTTTTCGGCCCGGTGCAGCGCCGGGTCGTCGATCGGGAACGACCGCACCGGGCCCGGCGGTGTCGCGGCGGTCTCGAACCGCACGGTCACCACGCCGCGCCCCGAGCCCCACACCCAGCCGGCGCCGTGCTCGTCGTGGACGACGTCCTGGCCCGGCACCCACACCGAGCGGGCGCGCACCGTGGGCGGGGTGGCGGCCAGCTCGGCCAGCTCGGCGTCGTCCGGGTCGGGCTCGGGCTCGCCGAACAGGTCGTCCTGGATCCAGTCGGCCAGCCCCGAGACCCCGACGCCGAGCAGCCGGACGCCGCCGGAGGTGTCGAGGTCGGCCAGCAGCCCGCGCGCCAGGCGCGCGACCGTCGTCGTGCTGTCGGTGGGCTCGTTGAGCGTGGTCGAGCGGCTGAGCGTGGTGAAGTCGTGCAGCCGCACCTTGATGCTCACCGTGCGTCCCGACAGCCCGTGCTTGCGCAGCCGGGCCGCGACCTCGCCGGCCTGGCGGGTCAGCAGGCCCTCCATGAGCCGGCGGTCGGTCAGGTCGGTCTCGTAGGTGCCCTCGGCGCTCACCGACTTCGCCTCGCGCTCGGCCACCACCGGCCGGTCGTCGAGGGCCCGCGCGAGGTCGTGCAGGCCGGTGCCGTGCGCCCGGCCGACCAGCCGCACCAGCTCGTCGAGGCTCACCGCCTCGAGGTCGGCCACGGTGACGATGCCGGCCCGTCGCAGCCGCTCGGCGGTTGCCGGCCCCACGCCCGGGATGACGGTCGCCCGCATCGGGCGCAGCAGCTCCTGCTCGGTGCCGGGCGGCACCACCACCAGCCCGTCGGGCTTGTCGAGGTCGCTGGCCACCTTCGCCACGAACTTCGAGGTGGCCACGCCCACCGACGCCGTCAGGCCGCCGGTCACCTCGTGCACCCGCGCGCGCAGCCGCTGCGCGAACGCGGTGACGTCGGCGACCTCGAGTCCGACGGGCGCGCCGTCCTCGGTGGCCTGCTCGAGGTCGACGAACGCCTCGTCGAGCGAGAGCGGCTCGACCAGCGGCGAGACCTCGCGCAGCAGCCCCATCACCGCGCGGCTGGTCTCGCGGTAGGCCTCGAAGCGGCCGCCGAGGTAGGCCGCGTGCGGGCAGCGCGAGCGGGCCTCGCGCGTCGACATCGCCGAGTGGACGCCGAACCGCCGGGCCTCGTACGACGCCGTCGCGACCACCCCGCGTCCGCCGACCCCGCCGACGACGACCGGCTTGCCCCGCAGCGACGGCTTGTCGCGCTGCTCGACGGCGGCGAAGAACGCATCGAGGTCGAGGTGCAGCACCGACGCCTGCGTGCGCACCCTCACGCACGTGACGGTATCCGCCCCGGCTGACCCGTCAGACATGTCTGACGGGTCAGCGTCTCCGGGCAGGTCGACCCGTCAGACATGTCCGACGGGTCGGCGTGGGGTGTGGAGATGTCCCGGAACCGTCCACAGGCGGGGCTCGCGACGGGGTTGTCCACAGGTGGCGGAGGGGGAGGGGTGGGGCGTCCGCGGCCCGGAGACGAGTCCGGGCATGAAGCGACGACCCGACCGCCACCCGTCCGCCCGCACCGTGCTCACCGCCCGCAGTCCCGACGACCTCGTCGCCGTGGCCTCGGTCGTGCTGGGGTTCTGGCCCGAGGAGTCGATCGTGATGCTCACCTTCGACGCCGTCCGGCCCTTCCACGCCCGCGTCGACCTGCCCGGCCCCGCCGACCCGCCCGAGGCGGCCCGGGAGGTCGCGGCGATGCTCGTCGCGCCGGCCGTGCGGCACGGCGTCGGGCGCGTCGTCCTGCTGGTCTACTCCGACGACGCCGAGCGGGCCGCCACCGCCCACGGAGCCCTGGCCGAGGCGTTCGCCGGCGCGGGCATCGACGTCGTCGAGGCGCTCCGCGTCGGCGGCGACCGCTGGTTCCCCCTCGACGCCGGGCCGGCCCACGCCGGTGCGCCCTACGACGTCTCCGACCACCCGTTCGTGGTGCAGTCGGTCGTCGAGGGCCGCGTCACCCACGCCAGCCGCGGCGCCCTGGCCCGCACCCTCGACACCGACCCCCGCGGCCTCGCCCGGGTGCGGGCGCGCCTGGCATCTCTGCGCGAGGCGGACGACGTCGTGGCCGAGTCGGCCTGGGCGGCCGGAGTGGTGGTCGCTCACCTCGACGCCGGCACCGCCGCGCCCGACGACGAGGCGGCACGGCTGCTCGTCGGCCTCGGCGCGGTGCCGGTGCGCGACGCCGTCTGGTCGGTGCTGACGCGCGAGCGCGCCCGCGAGGCGGTCGAGCTGCTCGCCGACCTCGTGCGACGCGCCCCCGACGAGCACCGGGCGCCGGTCGCCGCGCTGCTCGCGTGGGCCGCCTGGCAGTCCGGCGACGGCGCGCTCGCCTGGTGCGCGGTCGACCGGGCCCGGGCCGTCGAGCCCGGGCACGGCCTCGCCGGGCTGGTGGCCGAGGCGCTGACCCACGCCGTCCCGCCGAGCGCGACCGACCCCGACCCCGGCCGGCGGGCCGGGCGCGACGCCGGCTGAGGTGCCGCGCGCGACGCCGGCTGAGCGCCGGATCAGCGGCCCGTGCCGCGATCCACCCCCCGTGAGGGCTGCTGCCCGGGCCGCTCACGCCCTAGGGTCGCGGCATGGGCGAAGAGGTCGACCTCCAGGAGTTCACCCCTGCCGACCGCACCCGGCACCGCGAGAAGGTCAGGCGCTGCCTCGACGTCTTCGCGCGGATGCTGCGCGAGGCCGCCTTCGACACCGACGACCCGATGACCGGGCTCGAGGTCGAGCTGAACCTGGTCGATGAGGCCGGCGACCCCGCGCTGAAGAACGCCGAGGCGCTCGCCGCCATCGCCGACCCCGACTTCCAGACCGAGCTCGGCCAGTTCAACATCGAGATCAACGTGCCGCCGGCCAAGCTGCGCGAGAGGGGCCTGGAGACCTTCGAGGACAACCTGCGCCGCAGCCTCAATGACGCCGAGCAGAAGTCGGCCAAGGTGGGCGCGCACCTGGTGATGATCGGCATCCTGCCCACGCTGGACGACGGTCACATGGGCCTGCACAGCATCAGCGCCAACCCGCGCTACCGGCTGCTGAGCGAGCAGATCCTCAACGCCCGCGGGGAGGACCTCGCCATCGCGATCAACGGCGACGCCGTGGGCGGCGAGCGGCTCGACACGACGTCCGACTCGATCCTGCCGGAGGCGGCCTGCACGAGCACCCAGCTGCACGTGCAGACCTCGCCCGACCAGTTCGCCGGCTACTGGAACGCCTCGCAGGCGATTTCGGCGATCCAGCTGGCCGTGGGGGCCAACTCGCCCTACCTGATGGGCCGGCAGCTGTGGCGCGAGACGCGCATCCCGCTGTTCGAGCAGGCCACCGACACCCGCAGCGAGGAGCTCAAGGCGCAGGGGGTGCGGCCGCGGGTGTGGTTCGGCGAGCGGTGGATCACCTCGGTCTTCGACCTGTTCGAGGAGAACGTGCGCTACTTCTCCGCGCTGCTGCCGATCACCGACGAGGAGGACCCGCTCGCGGTGCTGGACGCCGGCGGCACCCCGTCGCTGTCAGAGCTGCGGCTGCACAACGGCACCATCTACCGCTGGAACCGGCCGGTCTACGACGTCAACGACGGCGTCCCGCACCTGCGCGTGGAGAACCGGCTGCTGGCGGCGGGGCCCACCGTGGCCGACACGATGGCCAACGCCGCCTTCTACTTCGGGCTGGTGCGGGCGCTCGCCACCAGCGAGCGGCCGCTGTGGTCGCAGATGTCGTTCAGCGCCGCCGAGGAGAACTTCCACGTCGCCGCGCTGCACGGCATCGACGCCCACGTCTACTGGCCCGGCGTCGGGCAGGTGAGCGCCACCGAGCTGGTGCTGCGGCGGCTGCTGCCGCTGGCGCGCGAGGGCCTCGACGCGTGGGGGGTCGAGGCGGCGACGTCCGACCGGCTGCTCGGCATCATCGAGCAGCGCTGCCTGCTCGGCACCAATGGCGCGGAGTGGTTCGTGCGCGAGATGGGACGCCGCTCCGACCAGCCGCGCTTCGACGCCCTGCGGGCCACGCTGCTCGACTACCGCGAGCGGATGCACAGCAACGAGCCCGTGCACACCTGGTAGCGGCCACGTCACCGCCGCCTCACCGCCGCCTCACCGCAGCCTCACCGCAGTCGGACCCACGCCCGGCCGGCGTCGCTGCCCGGGTCGCGCCAGGCGCGCCGGCCGACGACCACCATCGCGAGGGCGACGCCCAGCTCGGCCGACGCCGTGCGCGCCGCCCGGTGCCAGGCGAGGTCGAGCTCGTGCGGGTCGAGCGGCCCGGGCCGGGTCAGCCACACCAGCGGGCCGGGGTCGCGGCACCGCTCGCGCTCGCGGCCGGCGCGCAGCACACGACCCAGCAGGGCCTCGACGACGTCGACGCGCAGCGCGTGGTCGAGCCGGTGGTGCTCGAGCCCGCCCTCGAGCGGCAGTGAGACGACCGGACCGCCGGGCTCGCCGGGCTCGCCCGCGTGGAGCGCGGGCGGGTAGTGCCGCCGCGGCTCGGTGGCCGCGTGCAGCCCGACCGCCGCGCGCAGCCCGCGGAGCAGCGCGCGCGACGCCGGGTCGGGCACGCCGAAGGCCGGCGGGGGACGGGCGCCGGGGGTCGGCGGTCGGGTGGTGGGCACGCGGCCACCCTGCCGCACCGGGCGGGTGCGGTCGGCCGTCCTCCACAGGCTGCGCCGACGCGCCCGGGCACCCGTGCGGCTCTCCCCGCACCCCCCGCGGCGGCGGTAGCCTGCCCGCCATGTCGACCGTCGTCGTGGGATACGTGCTCAAGCCCGAGGGTGAGGCGGCTCTCGACGCCGCGATCGAGGAGGCGCGTCGGCGCGGCGCCGAGCTGGTCGTCGTCCACTCGCACCGTGCCCGCGGTGACGCCGAGCCCGACCTGACGCCGGTGCGCACCCGGCTCGAGGCGTCGGGCCTGACCTTCGACCTGCGTCAGCTCGAGCGCGGGCTGGAGGCCTCGGAGGACCTCGTGAGCATCGCCGAGTCCACCGACGCCGAGCTGATCGTCATCGGGCTGCGGCGCCGCACCCCCGTCGGCAAGCTGATCCTCGGATCGAACGCCCAGCGCGTGCTGCTCGACGCCCACTGCCCGGTGCTGGCGGTGAAGGCCGACGAGACGACGGCGGACTGAGTCGTGGAGCGCACCTTCCCGCACGGCGTCCCGAGCTGGGTCGACACGATGCAGGACGACGTCGACGCCGCCCTGGCCTTCTACGGCGGCCTGTTCGGCTGGACCTTCACCGACGCGATGCCGCCCGACGCGCCCGACCGCTACGTGGTCGCCGCCCTCGACGGCCGCGACGCCGCTGCGATCGGCGGCCCGCGCGAGCCCGGTGCCCCGACGCCGCCGGCCTGGGCCACCTACGTGGCCGTCGACGACTGCGACGCCACCGCCGAGCGGCTCGTCGGCCTGGGCGCCCGGCTGGTCTCGCCGCCCGAGGACGCCGGCCCCGGTGGCCGCACCGCCACCGTCGCCGACCCCGAGGGTGTCGAGCTGCGGCTGTGGCAGGCGCGCCGACGTCTCGGCGTGCAGGTCGCCAACGAGCCGGGTGCGTGGAACTTCAGCAACCTGCTCAGCGCCGACCCCGACGCGGCCGCCGCGTTCTACGGCGACGCGTTCGGCTGGGACGTCGTCGACCAGGGCTGGGCACGCCAGATCCAGGTGCCCGGCTACGGCGACCACCTCGAGTCCACCGTCGACCCCGACATCCGCACCCGCCAGGCCCACGCGCCGGAGGGCTTCGCCGACGTGGTGGGCGGCATCGTCGACCTCGACGGCGCGCCCGACGCGGCCGGCCCCGACGACCCGGGCGCGCGGTGGCACGTCACCTTCACCGTCGCCGACCGCGACGACGCCGTCGCGACCGTCGAGCGGCTGGGCGGCACCGCCGTCGCGCCCTACGAGACCGACTGGGTGCGTGCCTGCGTGGTCCGCGACCCGCAGGGCGCGCTGTTCACCGTCAGCCAGTTCGCCCCGAAGGAGTGGGGCTGAGCCCCGCCCGGGCGCACGAGGCCCTCGCGTGATCGTCTGGCTCAACGGCACCTTCGGCGTCGGCAAGACCACGACCGCCCGGCGACTGGTCGAGCGCGACCCGCGGCTGCGCCTGTTCGACCCCGAGTGGGTCGGCTACCTGCTGCGCGAGCACCTCGCCGACGTCCCGGTCGACGGCGCCGTCGTCACCGACTTCCAGCAGTGGCCGTCGTGGCGACGGCTGGTGCCGGTGGTCGCCGACGAGGTCGCCACCGCGACCGGGCAGCCGCTGGTCGCCGTCCAGACCGTGCTGGTCGAGGCCTACTGGCGCGAGCTGCGGGCCGGCCTGCGCGCGCGGGACCACGAGGTGCTGCACGTCGTGCTGACCGTCGCGGACGACGAGGCGGTGCGACGCATCGAGACCGACGAGGTCGAGGCCGGGGCCGTGGCGTGGCGGCTGCGCCACCGCGAGGTCTGGGCCGCGGCCCGCGGGTGGATGACGGCCGCCGCCGACCTGGTCGTCGACACCACCGACCGCACCCCGGACGACGTCGCCGCCACCGTGGCCGCGGCGGTAGACCGTCACCTCGGCGGGCCGGCGGACCGCTAGCGCAGGGTCGCCACCAGCTCGGTGAGCATCGGCACGGCCGAGCCGAGCGCGAGCGAGAGGTGGCCCTCGCCGGGCAGCAGGTGGGCCCGCGCGTCGGGCAGGTGCGCGGCCAGCCAGGCGCCGTGGGCGGGCGGCACCATGAGGTCCTCGTCGCCCTGCCACACGAAGGCCGGCACCCGCACGTCGGCGAGGTCGAAGCCCCAGTCGCCGACGAAGGCGAGGTCGTCGTCGAGCCAGCCGTCGACCCCGACGCGCAGCGCCTCGTCCATCGAGGCGGTGACGTCCTCGCCGTACGCCGTCCCACGCTCCCCGCGGACAGCGGCGCGGTCGACCTCGGGCAGCAGGGTGCTCATCGCCTCGATCAGCTGCTCGGGCGTCGCGCCGCGCACCTCGACCGCCATCGTCTCGAGCCACGGCCGCAGCGCCGCCTCGCCGCGGCGCGCCAGGCCGAACTCCTCGACGTTCTCGGCGCCCATGCCGGCCAGGAAGTCGAGGTCGGGCTCGGTGGCCGGGGCCGCGCCGGCGATCGACAGGACGCCGGCCACCCGGTCGGGCAGGAGCGCCGCGGTGGCGAGCGCGTGCGGCCCGCCGCCGGACAGCCCACCGGTCACGCACCGCTCGACGCCGAGGTGGTCGAGCAGCGCGGCCACGTCGGCGGCGACGTCGGCCACCCGGCGTCCGGGCAGGCGGGTCGAGCCGCCGTAGCCGGGCCGCGACAGCCTGACGACCCGGACGCCGACCTCGTCGGCCGCGGCGCCGAAGTGCCGGTCGCGCGTGGCCGCGCTCGGCGTCCCGTGGTGGAAGACCAGCACCGGCCGGTCGTCGCGGCCGTCCGTGGTGCCGTCCGTGGTGCCGTCGGTGTAGTCGAGCGAGCGTCCGTCGGGCAGCCTCAGCGTCTCCACCGGGCGATCGTAGGCAGGGCGGGGGGTCGCCGGGAGCCGACCGGGCGTCGCTCGCCCTCGGGCAGGATGGATGCCATGGCGATCCACATCACCGGCGACGAGGCGGCCGACCAGATCCTCACCGAGAGCAGCTTCGCGCTGCTCGTGGGGATGATGCTCGACCAGCAGTACCCGATGGAGCACGCCTTCCGCGGTCCGGCCAAGGTCGCCGAGCGCTTCGGCGGCTTCGACCCGCGCGCCGTCGCCGAGGCCGATCCCGAGGAGTTCGCGGCGCTGTGCGCGACGCCGCCCGCCATCCACCGCTTCCCGGGCTCGATGGCCGCGCGGCTGCAGGAGCTGGCCGGCATCGTGGTCGAGACCTACGACGGCCACGCCGAGCGGATCTGGACCGAGGCGGCCGACGGCAAGGACCTCGCCAAGCGCCTGCAGGCGCTGCCGGGCTTCGGGGCCCAGAAGGCCAGGATCTTCACCGCGCTGCTGGCCAAGCAGCTGGACGTGCGGCCGACCGGCTGGGAGAAGGTCGCCGGCGACTACGCCCTCGACGGCTACCGCTCGGTGGCCGACGTCGTCGACCCCGACAGCCTGCAGAAGGTACGGGAGTTCAAGAAGGAGAAGAAGGCCGCGGCCAAGGCGGCCTCCGGCGCGAAGCCGGCCTGAGGTCGGCGTCGGGCCGGGCGTGAGGGTCGCCACACCGCGCCGGGACGCGCCCGCGCGATGCTGCCCGCATGCGCGGCGGGTTCGGTGCGCATGGCAGTATGGAGAACAGCTCTTGACGACACCGGCGTTTGTCGCGCCTTGAGTCGGCTCCGGCGGTCCGATGGCCGCCTGGGCGTCCCGTTCCACGTTTCCGTTTCGCAGTCCGTGCCCCGTTCCACGAGAGGTGTTCGTGTCCTCGAACGCACGCTTGATCCCCGCCGCCGTGCTGGCGCACCCCGCCGTCCTCGCCCTGGTCGAGGAGGCCACGCCGACGGGACGATTCAGTCCCGAGCAGGTGCGGCGGGCCAGTGAGGAGGCGGCCGTCGAGCCGCAGCACCTCAAGGCGCTGCTGGCCCACCTCAGCTCGTTGGGGCTGAGCGTCGAGCTGCCCACCGCCACCGGCGTGGCGGCCGCGACGGCGCGCAAGACCGCCACGGCCACCGCCAAGAAGGCTCCGGCGAAGAAGGCGGCGTCCTCGGCGACGAGCGAGACGGCCGAGGCGCCCGCGAAGAAGGCCCCGGCCAGGAAGACCGCGGCGAAGAAGGCCCCGGCAGTCACGACCGCGGTCGCAGCCGCGGTGGTCGGCCCCGACGGCAAGAAGACCCTCCCCGACGTCCCCGACGAGCAGTTCGAGGAGGACGTCAAGGCCGACCCGACGATCAAGGAGGCCGAGGAGGAGGCGACCTCCACCTCGACGTTCGTGGTCTCGGCGGCCGACGAGACCGACGAGCCGGCGCAGCAGGTCATGGTGGCCGGCGCCACCGCCGACCCGGTCAAGGACTACCTCAAGCAGATCGGCAAGGTCCCGCTCCTCAACGCCGAGATGGAGGTCGAGCTCGCCAAGCGCATCGAGGCCGGCCTGTTCTCGGAGGAGAAGCTCGCCAAGGGCGGCAAGATCACCCCGAAGGTCCACGAGGAGCTCGAGTGGATCTCCGAGGACGGACGCCGCGCCAAGAACCACCTGCTCGAGGCCAACCTGCGTCTCGTGGTCTCGCTGGCCAAGCGCTACACCGGCCGCGGCATGCTCTTCCTCGACCTGATCCAGGAGGGCAACCTCGGCCTGATCCGCGCGGTCGAGAAGTTCGACTACACCAAGGGCTACAAGTTCTCGACCTACGCCACGTGGTGGATCCGCCAGGCCATCACCCGCGCGATGGCCGACCAGGCCCGCACCATCCGCATCCCCGTGCACATGGTCGAGGTGATCAACAAGCTCGCCCGCGTGCAGCGCCAGATGCTGCAGGACCTCGGCCGCGAGCCCACGCCCGAAGAGCTCGCCAAGGAGCTCGACATGACCCCCGAGAAGGTCATCGAGGTCCAGAAGTACGGCCGCGAGCCCATCTCGCTGCACACGCCCCTCGGTGAGGACGGCGACTCCGAGTTCGGCGACCTCATCGAGGACTCCGAGGCGATCGTCCCGGCCGACGCCGTCAGCTTCACGCTCCTGCAGGAGCAGCTGCACGCCGTCCTCGACACGCTCTCCGAGCGTGAGGCCGGCGTGGTCTCCATGCGGTTCGGCCTCACCGACGGCCAGCCCAAGACGCTCGACGAGATCGGCAAGGTCTACGGAGTCACGCGCGAGCGCATCCGCCAGATCGAGTCCAAGACCATGAGCAAGCTGCGCCACCCCAGCCGCTCGCAGGTCCTGCGCGACTACCTCGACTGAGGGCTGCTGCTCTGAGCGCCGTCCAGCAGGTCGATGCCGCCGGTGGGTCCGTAACCGCAGGACCTCTCGGCGCCGCGACGGTAAAGATCGTGCGCCGGAGGTTTCGGCCTGGAGCGACACCGGGCACCACCCCGACGACGCGACTTCGGTCGCGGGGGTCAGGGCATCGGGGACGCGGTGCCCAACGCGAACGCCCCGTCCCGCCCTTGACTCATCTCGGGTAGGGCGGGGCCTCGCCGTGTCCGGCGGGTAGCCCGTGCGGGCTATCCCCAGGGCCGGTGCGCCACGGCTAGCGTGCGCAGTGCGCCGACCCCCAGCGGCGCGTTTCGCGCCCCGCGCCCGTTCTCGGCCAGAGGGGCGCGCTCCTGTCGTGCGACGCGGGAGGACGCCGCGCTCACACGCGGAACCGACGGTGCGGGTGGTTGCGCCTCGATCGGTGCGGGAACCGGTGGTGAGCGTGTCCGCTGCAGCCCCGCGGCGGATGCGTCAGGCGGCCCGCGGTGTCGGATCCCCACCACGGGCCGCCGACCCCCACGCTTGGGTGCGCCGCCCCGATGCGTTCGGTCGGGGCGGCGCGGCGGCTGGTCACCCCTACGGAGTGGATGCACCACCCGAACGTGGTGAGTCACCCAGCGACTGAACCAGACCCTCGCAGAGGACGGCGGGCGCGGGGACCACCCCGGCGGTGTCGTGGGACGGCCCGCCGGCCGTGGGTCGCCTCGACCGAGGACGACGGCCGGCCGCGACGCGGGCGGCCGGCGCTCACCCCTTCGGCCCGACCTGGCCCGAACGCCTGCGGGCGCGGGCCTGCGGCGCCTACGGTCCGCCCCGTGAAGCGAACCCTCTCCCTCCTGGCCGCCCTGGCCGCGGTCGTCGCCCTCGCCGTGGCGTCGCTGGCCGCGGCGCCCCCCACGTCGTCCGCCCTCTCCGCCCCGGGCACCTCGGCCCGGGCCGGCGACATGGACTGCGGCGACTTCGCGACCCAGGCCGCGGCGCAGCGGTTCTACGTGCGCCACGGCGGGCCGCGGTCCGACCCGCACAACCTCGACGCGGACGGCGACGGCATCGCCTGCGAGTCGAACCCCTGCCCGTGCTCGACCGCCACCGGGCCCGGCCCCGACCCGACGCCCGACCCGGCGCCGTCCACGTCGGTCAAGGTCGAGCGGGCGAGGGTGGTCAAGGTCGTGGACGGCGACACCGTCGACGTCCGCATGAAGCGTGGCGGCAAGCGTCACCGCGTCCGCATCCTCGGCATCGACACCCCGGAGGTCTACGGCGGTCGCGAGTGCTGGGGCCCGGAGGCCTCGAGCGCGGCCAAGCGGCTGCTGCCGGTCGGTACCCCCGTCGTGCTGCGCTCCGACCGTACCCAGGACCTGCGCGACCGCTACGGGCGCCTGCTGCGCTACGTGGAGAAGGCGCGCACGAGCACCGACGTCGGCAAGT
Source organism: Nocardioides marinquilinus (assembly GCF_039543705.1). NCBI lineage: Bacteria > Bacillati > Actinomycetota > Actinomycetes > Propionibacteriales > Nocardioidaceae > Nocardioides > Nocardioides marinquilinus. Next base: position 55,100 of record NZ_BAABKG010000008.1, on the reverse strand, counting down.
TCCAGGTGCGCCACGGCAACGCCCGGGTCTACGTCCACGGCGACAGGGCCTTCCGCAAGGTCGGGGTCTACCGCACCGCCCAGGGGCTCGCCAGGCGCGCCGGCCTCGGCCTGTGGGGCGGCTGCTGACCCGCTGTCGGGCCGTCCGGCGTCCCGTGCCCTCCCCCCCCGCGCGGGCGGGGGCGCCCCGGCGCGCCGGGCTGTAGGGTCGGGGCAACCCACCTGTTACGCGCGCTCGTCGAGCCAGTAGGGCAGGACGAGAGGCGCACGTCATGACGACGCTGCCCGATTCCACGCCCGCGCCGTCCGGCTCCGACCAGCCACTGCGGCTGCGCCTCGGTGAGATCACCAGCGACGGCGGCGACGGCGCCTGGTGGCCCCGCTCGCGCGACCTGCAGGTCGAGGCCGCCCGGCTCGTCGACGAGTTCCCGGTCGAGGCCGGCCGCATCAACCGGCTGCTGATGTCGCGACCCGACTGGGACGACTCCGTCACCGGCGGCCACGGCGTCCGTCGGATCCGGGCCGCGCGCGGCGTGGTCAAGGTCGGGTCGTTCCCGCGCGACGACACCAGCCTGATGATCCTGGCGATGGCGAACGGCGGCCGCGTGCACCTGCAGGTCATCCCCGCCGACATCGACCCCGACCGCGGCGAGCGCCTGCTCGCCGCGGCGGGCTCCCTCTCGGTGCGCGATCAGCTCGACGCCGCGCACGGGTAGCCGGCAGCCGGGTCGCTGACGACGACCCGGTCACGATCGTGCGCAGCGGCCCCCGGGGGGAGGTCCCTGCGCACCGTCGGCCCCGCCTCGCTGCGGTCTACCCCGGCGAGGCGGGGTCCCCCTCGGCCTGCCCGGCCGAGGTGGGGGAGAGCACGTGCAGCAGCCCCATCAGCTCGAGCGCGCGGCGCACCTGGCCGGTCGGCGGCGAGGTGGTGAGGGCGATGTCCTGCGCCCGGGCGCGCTTCCAGCCGCTCAGCAGGACGCCGAGCCCGACGGAGTCCATGTAGGTCACCTCGGAGAGGTCGACGAAGATCGCGCGCGGCCCCCCGGCGAGCGCCTCGAGCAGGTCGACCCGCAGGTGGTGCACCACCTCGAGGTCGATGTCACCACGCCAGGCCAGCGTCACGGTGCGGTCGTCGGACGGGTCTGCTGTCACGGGGTGCCTTCGGGAGGGGCGGGTCGTCTCGCCCGCCGTGCAGCCGGCGGGACGCGGGACCCGAGTCGCAGCACCGTTCGGCGTCACGATCATCACACCCCCGCCAAGCGGCGCTCGTCACGAGCAGACCCCCCGAGGGGTGGTTTGCGCACCACCCCTCGGGCGGGCACCAGACGGGCAGCACCATCGGCTCGCGACTGGGGGGTAACGAGCCGCACGGGGCCACGGCGTCCTCGGACGCCGGACGCGAACGCCCCGCCCCGCCCTCGTCATCTCGGGTAGGGCGGGGCCTCGTCGTCCTCGGACCTCGGCCGGAGTGCCCCGGACCGACCGGTCTCAGGGCTGCCGCGGCTCGATCGCCTCGGCCGCCACCCATCCCTGGCGCACGTAGGGGCCCGCGCCGTGCGCGCTGATGCCGAGCTGGGCGACGATGACCCAGCCGAGCCACTGCCCGCGGTGGTCGCGGTGCCAGCCGAGCAGCAGCCCGGGCGACGGCTTGTCGTCCCAGGTCCGGATGTCGCGCACCCAGACATGCTCGGCACGGGGGAACACCGACCCAGGGTAGAACAGGTGATCGATTGTCGGCACGCCCGGAGGTCTACCCGGTGGGTGAGGCGGACGACGTCCACGGGGGCGCACAGTGCGCGGCATGACCCGTGCTCCGCTGCTCTCCGTCGTCCTGGTCGCCCTCGCGATCGTGCTCGTCGTGGTCGCCCTCGTGCGCGACGGCAACAACATGTGGATCGCCCTCGCCGGGACGGCGTGCGCCCTGGCCGCGACGGTCGTGGCGACGACCTCGCGCCGCCACCGCACCTGAGGCGCCTCAGGCCGCGGCGATGAGGGCGACGGCCGCGGCGCACAGCACCAGGCCGACGCCCTGGGTGCCGTGCACCCGCTCGCGCAGCAGCCAGGCCGCCAGCAGCACCGTGACGCCGGGGTAGAGCGAGGTGACCACGGAGGCGAGGGTGAGCAGCCCCGTCTGCGTGGCCAGCAGGAACAGCCCCGACGCCGTCGCCCCGAGGACGCCGCACACCAGGCCCAGCGCGGCGGCCGGCTCCCGCGGCACCCAGGCCTGCCGCAGCGCGAGGGCGACGGCGACCACCACGACGCCGCCGACCACCTGGTTCAGCGCGAGCGGCAGGAAGCCCGACTCCTCGGGCACCTGGCCGACCGCCGCGAACAGCACGCCGAACCCGGTGCCGGCCAGGACGCCGTCCAGCAGGGCGGTGCCGCGGCTCGTGCGGGCCTCCCCGGGCGCGGGGGCGGGCTCGCGCGCCACCAGCCAGATCGCCGGCAGCGCCGCCGCGATGCCCAGCCAGGCCAGCAGCGCCGGCCGCTCGCCGCTGGCCACGCCGACGACGACCGGCACCAGGGCGGCCCCGACGCCCGAGACCGGCGCGACCACGCCCATGCGTCCGCCGGACAGGCCGCGGTAGAGGAACGCCGTCCCGACGCCGTTGCCGATGCCGGCCAGCACCGCCCAGCCGACGTCGGCGCCCCGCGGGTCGCCCCCGACCACGAGCGCCAGCAGCAGGACGGCGCCCGCGCCGCCGACCTGGGAGAGGAACGCCACCGTCCAGGGGCTGACGCGGCGCGAGGCCAGGCCGCCGACGAAGTCGGACAGCCCGTAGGTCAGGGCCGCGCCGAGGGCGAGGACGACGGCCATCCCCGCAACCTAGGCGAAAACGCCGAGACGGCCCCGGGGTGTCCCGGGACCGTCTCGGTGGAGCTGTCGTGGTGGAGCGTGAGGGGCCTGACCCTCAGCGCTCACCGCCCTGTGCCGCGCCGGGCGTGCCGGCCAGCTTGTGCGTCTCGTCGACCACCGTGGTCGCCACCTCGCGCAGCTTCTCGCCGTGCTCGCGGGCGTGGTGGGCGCAGAAGAGCAGGTCGCCGCCGCTGAGGAGCTCGACGCGAAGGTAGGCCTGAGCACCGCAGCGGTCGCAGCGGTCCTCAGCGGTCAGGGTGCTGGGAGCGGTTGCCGTCGTCATCGTGGCCTCATCTCTCGTTCGTCCGATGCCTTCTCCAACGTATCCAGGGCTGACAATCTTCCCTGGGGTGGGTGGGTCCGGCGACGCCTCATCTGATCACCTTGGTCATGCCCCCGGCAGCGGTTTCCATGCTCTGGACCGTGGTCTCGCTCTCGCTGGTCCAGACCGGGTGCTGCCGAGCCGTGCGGTGGTGCCTCGTGCAGGGAGCATCGGCACGGGGAGCGCCGACCTTGAAGCTGCGACCCATCGTGGCGCGGGCTGCCGGGCGTGCCGACGTCCCGTCACGGCGTGTCGCTAGTAGATTCGACGTCGCACGGCCCACGGATTTCAGGAGCACCACGATCGCCGACAACACCTACAACGCCGCCCACCTGCTCGTGCTCGAGGGGCTCGAGGCGGTGCGCAAGCGACCGGGGATGTACATCGGCTCCACCGACACGCGCGGGCTGATGCACTGCCTGTGGGAGATCATCGACAACGGCGTCGACGAGGCGCTCGCCGGCGCCGCCCGCCGCGTCGAGGTCACCCTGCACCCCGACGGCTCGGCCGAGGTCTACGACGACGGGCGCGGCATCCCCACCGACAAGGAGCCCAAGACCGGGCTGCCCGGCGTCGAGGTGGTCGCCACCAAGCTGCACGCGGGCGGCAAGTTCGGCGGGTCCTCCTACGTGGCCACCGGCGGCCTGCACGGCGTCGGCCTGTCGGTGGTCAACGCGCTCTCGGCGCGCATGGACATCGACGTCGACCGCTCGCCGACGCAGCAGGGCCTCAGCTTCCGCCGCGGCGTCCCCGGAGTCTTCGACGGCGAGGGCCCCGACGCGCCGTTCACCCCGCGCAGCGGCCTGACCCGCAAGGGCGGGCGCGTCGGCAAGGGCCGCTCGGGCACCCACATCCGCTTCTGGCCCGACCGGCAGACCTTCACCAAGGACGCCGGGTTCCGCCGCGACGGCCTGCTCGGCCGGGCTCGGCAGACCTCCTACATCGTGCCGGGCCTCGACCTCGTCATCCGCGACCTCACCGGTGACGAGCCGTTCGAGGAGCACTTCAAGCACGACGGCGGCATCGCGGAGTTCGCCGACTACCTCTCGCGCGGCGAGCCGGTCACCGACGTGCTGCGGCTGCAGGGCAAGGACACCTTCACCGAGACCGTCCCGATGCTCGACGCCCAGGGCACGATGACGCCGCAGGACGTCGAGCGCGAGCTGTTCGTCGACGTCGCGGCCCGCTGGAGCAACGACTACGACAGCGAGATCCGCTCGTTCGTCAACGTGATCGCCACGCCGAAGGGCGGCACGCACGTCAGCGGCTTCGAGGCCGCGCTCACCAGGACCTTCAACGAGACGATGAAGGCCGCGAAGGTGCTGCGCGTCAACGACCAGGACGTCATCAAGGACGACGTGCTCGAGGGCCTCACCGGCATCGTCACGGTGCGGTTGGCCGAGCCGCAGTTCGAGGGCCAGACCAAGGAGATCCTCGGGACGCCGGCCGCTCGCTCGATCGTGCGCAAGGTCGTGGCCGCCGAGCTGAAGGACTTCCTCACCTCCACCAAGCGCGCCGAGAAGGCGCAGGCCCGGCAGCTGATGGAGAAGGTGCTGGGGGCGTCGAAGACCCGCATCGCGGCCCGGCAGCACAAGGAGACGCAGCGCCGCAAGAACGCGCTGGAGTCGTCGTCCCTGCCCTCGAAGCTGGCCGACTGCCGCTCCGCCGACAACGACCGCACCGAGCTGTTCATCGTCGAGGGCGACTCAGCCCTCGGCACGGCCAAGCTGGCCCGCAGCTCGGAGTTCCAGGCGCTGCTGCCGATCCGCGGCAAGATCCTGAACGTGCAGAAGGCCTCGGTGGGCGACATGCTCAAGAACGCCGAGTGCGCCTCGATCATCCAGGTCGTCGGCGCGGGCTCGGGCCGCACCTTCGACCTCGACGCCGTGCGCTACGGCCGCATCATCTTCATGGCCGACGCCGACTCCGACGGCGCGCACATCCGCTGCCTGCTGGCCACGCTGTTCTTCAAGTACATGCCCGAGCTGATCACCGCCGGACGGGTCTACACCGCCGTGCCGCCACTGCACCGCATCGAGATCTCCAGCCCGAAGAAGGGCCAGGACAAGTACGTCTACACCTACTCCGACGACGAGCTGCAGCGCAAGCTGGCCGAGCTGAAGAAGCGCAACGTGCGCTGGAAGGACCCGGTGCAGCGCTACAAGGGCCTCGGTGAGATGGACGCCGACCAGCTGGCCGAGACCACCATGGACCCCCGTCGACGCACCCTGCGCAAGCTCACCGTCGACGACGCCGACGCCGCCGCGTCGGTCTTCGAGCTGCTCATGGGCTCCGAGGTCGCCCCGCGCAAGGAGTTCATCGTGCAGGGTGCCTACGAGGTCGACGTCGAGGCGCTCGACGCCTGAGGCGGGTCGACCGTGACGATCGAGGTGGGCGCCGGCGACCGGCCGGGCGTGTGGCCGGTCTACGACGCGGTCTTCGGCGACCAGCCCGACGAGGCCACGTGGCGTGAGGCCGTGTGGGACCGCCACGTCGCGCGCGACGGGTTCCGGCTGGCGGTGGCGGTGGCCGACGGGTCCGACGGGTCCGACGGGTCCGACGGCGGGTCGCTCGACGGGTTCGGCTACGGCTACACCGGCGAGCACGGCCAGTGGTGGACCGACCAGGTCGCGCGCACGCTGCCGCGCGACGTCGCGACGGCGTGGCTGGGCGGGCACTTCGAGCTGGTGAGCATCGGCGTGCTGCCGCGGGCGCGGCGGCGGGGCCTCGGACGGGCGCTGATGCGGGCGCTGGTCGACGGGGTGCCGCACGAGCGGCTGCTGCTGATGACCACCGACGACGCCGGCGACCCGGCGCGGCGTCTCTACGCCGCCGAGGGCTGGACGGTGCTCGGGCCGGGCGTGGGCGAGCACACCGTCGTCATGGGACGCGCTGCGGCTCGATGATCGTCATGCCTGCCACGGGCGTGCGGTCGAAGACCGGCAGCAGCGCGGCGGCGTCCTCGAGGGTGACGGTGCGCTCGACGAGCCGCTGCGGCTGCAGCGTGCCGGCCTCGACCAGGCGCAGCAGCTCGGGGTAGTCGGCGGCGGCCATGCCGTGGCTGCCGAGCAGGTCGAGCTCCCAGGCGATGACGCGGTCCATGGGCACGCGGGGGTGGCCGTCGACCGGCGGCAGCAGCCCGACCTGGGCGAGCCGGCCGCGGCGGCGCAGGCTGCGGACGGCGTCGGCGCTGGTCTGCTCGCTGCCCACCGCGTCGACGGCCACGTGGCTGCCACCGCCGGTGAGGTCGGCGACGGCGGCCGGGACGTCGGTGGTGGCGTCGGCGACCAGCACCTGCTCGGCGCCGAGGTCGGTGGCGACGGCGAGCGCGTCGGGGTTGCGGTCGACGGCGACGACCCGGGCGCCGAGCGCGTGGGCGATCATCACGGCGCTCAGCCCGACGCCGCCGGCACCGATGACGGTGACCCACTCGCCGGCGTCCAGGCGGGCGCGGGCGACCAGCGCGCGGTAGGCGGTGGCGAAGCGGCAGCCGAGCCCGGCCGCGGTCGGCAGGTCGACGCCGTCGGGGAGCGCGACCAGGTTGGCGTCGGCCGCGTGCAGCGCCACCAGCTCGGCGAAGGAGCCCCAGTGCGTGAAGCCGGGCTGCTGCTGGTCGGGGCAGACCTGCGCCTCGCCGGCGCGGCACCACGCGCAGCGGCCGCAGCCGCACACGAACGGCACCGTGACCCGCTGGCCGACCCGCCAGCGGACGATGTCCGGGCCGGTCTCGACGACCTCGCCGGCCAGCTCGTGGCCCGGCACGTGCGGGAACGCGACGCCGTCGTCGTGCCCGGCCCAGGCGTGCCAGTCGCTGCGGCAGAGCCCGGTCGCCCCCACGCGGACGACGACGCCGTCGGCCGGGCAGGAGGGGTCGGCGACCTCACGCACCTCGGGACGGGCGCGGGCGGCGTCCACGAGCAGAGCGCGCACGGTGGGTCCTCTCGGGGGTGCGTGGTCAGGGCCAGAGGGAGGTCTCGGTGGAGCCGTCGTCGTAGGTGCAGGTGAAGCCGGGCGGGCTCCACGTCCAGGCGTAGGAGACGCTGTCGTGCACCGAGCCGGTGGCGTCGCTCAGCGAGCACGCCGACTCCATGCGCCACCAGCCGACGCGGTAGTAGGCCGTGGCCACCACCGGGAGCAGCACGACGACGAGCAGGACGGCGACCCACCTCATCATCGGTCGAGGATGCCAGCCGGGCCCGGTCCGCCCTCAGACCTGGCGCTCGAGCAGCCCCGTGTCGACGTCGTAGAGGAACCCGCCGACCGTGACCGAGTCGGGCACGAGCGGGTGGCTGGTGACGCGGTGCACGTCGTAGGCGAGCGTCTCGAGCTGGTCGGAGACGACGTGGAAGCGCTGCCAGGTGACGTCGAGGCCCGCGGACTCCGCGACGCGGCGGCGCAGCTCGGGCTCGGTGGCGCCGGCCACGGCGCAGCGGGTGTGCGGCACCACGAGCACACGCTCGACGCCCAGCAGGTGGACGCCGAGCACGATCGCCTCGAGCGCGGCGTCGGTGACCCGGCCGCCGGGGTTGCGGAAGATCTTGGCGTCGCCGGGGGAGAGGCCGACCATCCCGAGCGGGTCGATGCGGGAGTCCATGCACGTCACCAGCGCGACGCCGGCGCGGGCCACGCCGTCGAACCCACCGAGCTCGAAGGTCTCGGCGAAGGCGGCGTTGGCGGCGAGCAGGTCGTCGAAGTCGGCCACGGCCGCACGCTAGTCGCCGTCCCGTCACCCGCGGGGGTGGGGGTCAGCGGGGCGTTCTCGGCCGGTTCCTGACGTTCTCGGCCGGTGCAACGGCTGAGAACGTCAGGAGTCACCGGATCACCGGTGACTCCTGCCGCCGGGCCGAGCCGGCGCTCAGCCGAGGCGCTGGAGGGTGGCGCCGGTGTCGACACCGCGGGTGGGGGCGCCGCGGAACAGGACGAGGGCGAGGACGGCGGCGAGGAGGGCGAAGGCGGCGGCGCCCTGGAAGACGGCCTGCTCCTGCAGGACGCCGAGGGCACGCAGGCACGCGCGGCTGGCGGCGTCGTCGACGCAGGCGCCGGGCGGGTTGGAGTCCTTGGCCTCGTTGAGGCGGCGCAGGCCCCACGTGGTGAGCACCGAGATGCCGACGAGCATGCCGACCATGCGGGCCACGACCACCAGCGCGCTGGCGACGCCGTGGGTGTCGGCGCGGGTGGTGGCGAGCATGGCGGCGTTGACCGGGGCGAGGGCGAGGCCGAAGCCGAGGCCGCCGAGCACCAGCGGCACGTTGGAGACGAACGACTCGAGGCTGGTCTCGCCCCACGTCGACATCCACCAGAACGCCGCCGACGAGACCACCATGCCGACGGCGGTGATGAGCCCGGCGGGCAGCCGCCGCACCAGGAGGCCGCCGATCACGGCGCCGATCGGCAGCGCGACCAGGAAGCGCAGCAGCACGAGGGCGGCGTCCAGCTGGGAGTCGCGGAAGACGGTGGTGCGGGCGAAGAGCGGGATGTCGACCAGCGCCGCGATCAGCGCCCAGCCCACGAGCACGCTCACCGCCAGGGAGCCCCACGCCGCCGTGGCGCCGAGCGCACCGCGGGGCACGACCGGGTCGGAGGCCCGGCGCAGGTGCACCACGAGCGCGACCACGGCGACCGCCGAGCCGGCCAGCAGCCACGGTCCCTGCGGCGAGAACACCGAGACGGCGGGGTCGGCGGTGGCGAAGGCGAGGACGACGCCGGCGAGCGCCAGCGCCAGTAGCACCGCCCCGGTGAGGTCGGCCGCGACCAGGCTGCGCCCCCACGAGCGGACGTCGAACAGCGGGCGCCGGGCGAAGACGCACCGCAGGCAGAGGACCACGAAGGCGCCGGCCGCGAGCAGGCCGACGGGCCAGGTCCAGCGGCCGCCGTCCTCGATCACCGGGATGAAGTACTCGCCCCACGTCAGGTCGGTGTAGAGCGAGCCCGGCGGTCGCACCGTGAGGTAGCCGGCCACGAGGGCCACCAGGAGCGCGAGCAGCCCGAGGAGGTCGGGCAGGCCGCGGCGCCCGTCGACGGGCTCAGGGTCCGTGGTGGCGTCGTCGCGGGTGCGCAGCGCGCGGACGACGACCCACAGCAGCACGCCGGCGGCGGCGTTGATGGCGAAGATGCCGCGCCAGGAGGTGAAGGCGAGGACGGCGGCGCCGAAGAGTGGGCCGAGCACGCTGCCGAACTCCTGCACGGCCGAGACCAGCCCGAGCGGCAGGCCGCGGCGCTCGACGGGGTAGAGCGCGCCGACCAGCGCCATCGTGGCCGGCACGAGCCCGCCGCCGCCGACGCCCTGCAGGAACCGGCCGAGCACCATGCTGGGCAGGTCGTAGGCCAGCGCGGTCACCACCGACCCGACCGCGAAGGTCACCAGGGACGCCGTCAGCACCGGCACCGGGCCGCGCAGGTCGGCGATGCGCCCGATCAGCGGCAGCATCGCCACGTAGCCGAGCAGGAAGCCGGAGACGATCGGCGCGGCCTTCTGCAGCTGCTCGACGCTGATGCCGACCGAGCCCATCATGTCGGGCAGCGCGAGGACGACGACGTAGGTGTCGACGGCCGCGAAGGCGACCGCGACGGCGCAGAAGACCAGCAGCGCCCGCGAGCGGGTGTCGAGCGCCGCCGCGGGCGCCTGGCTCATGGCGCGGTGATCTCCTTCGTGACGTCGTACTCGGAGATCGAGATCGTGTAGGTGAGGTCGTCGACGCCGCTGAAGAACTCGCCGGTCAGCTCGGCCTCGCGCAAACGGCCGTCGCCGTCGATGCTGAACGTCGCGTCGAAGGAGTCGCCGGGCGAGCAGGGCAGGATGTTCTTGATCGCCTCGCCGGGCACCGTGGCGGTGTAGGGCGTGATGACGAGCTCGTTGTCGCTGGCGGCCCGCTGCGACTCGCCCTCCTCGAGGCCCTCGGCGGAGGTGAGGACGTTCGAGACGCCGGAGTCGGGGTCGAGCAGCATCGCGGGGTCGGGCGCGCAGATCGACTCGGGGTCGAGCTCGTCCCAGCCGACCACGGGCAGCTCGACGTAGAACTTCGCGTCGACCGCGATCACCTTCACCTCGGCCGTGATGCCGTTGAAGGTGCCCTCGGCGGTGCCCTCGAAGGCGGGGGCGGTGGTGATGGTGCCCTCGGCGCGCTTGAGGAAGGCGTCGGCGTCGGGGGAGTCGTCGGTGGCGAGGGACAGGGTGACGCCCGAGGTGCTGTCGAGCTGCTTCTTGGCGAAGGCCATGACCTCCTCGGGGGTCACCTCGTCGTCGCCGTCGGCGTCGGCCGAGGTGTTCGACGACGGCGACTCGTCGTCGCCGCTGCAGCCGGCCAGGCCGAGCGAGGCGACCAGGCCGAGGGCGACCAGGGGAGCGGTGAGGGCGGCGCGGCGCCGGGGACGGCGGACGGTCGTCATGGCGCCCAGGGTGTCACAGGTACCCGCGCCGTCCGGGGCGACTCACGAAGCCCGCACCACGGTGGCCACGGGCGCGCCGCAGGCGGCGATCGGCTGCGTGCCCGGCACCCCGGAGCCGTCGCGGCGTCCGGTGGCCGGGGGCAGCTCGACCGGCGCTCCGCTGGCCGCGGCGGCCCGGGCCGGCGCGCTGCCGACCCAGGCCAGCACGAGGGTGTCCTCGCCCTTGAGGAAGCGGTGGCAGCGCACCCCGCCGGTCGCGCGGCCCTTGGCGGGGTACTCCTCGAACGGCGTCACCTTGAGCGAGCCCGCGTCGGTGCCCGGCAGCGCGGTCGAGGCGCCGGACGACGTCACGACCACCGAGCCCTCCGGCGCGGCGGGGTCGACGACGCCGAAGAAGACGACCGTGCGGTCGGGAGCCAGCCGGACGCCGGCCATGCCGCCGCCCGCCCGCCCCTGCGGTCGGACCGCCGAGGCGCCGAAGTGCAGCAGCTGGGCGTCGGAGGTGACGAAGCAGAGCGTCTCCTCGCCGGTGGCGAGCTCGACCGCGCCGACGACCTCGTCGCCGTCCTTGAGCCCGATGACCTCCCACTCGTCGCGCCCGAGCACCTCGGGGTTGACCCGCTTGACGACGCCGTCGCGGGTGCCGAGCGCGAGGCCGGGCCCGCCGGTGCGCAGCCCGCACAGCGCGAGCGCGCGCTCGCCGGTCTCGAGCGGCAGCATCTCGGTGACCGGCAGCCCGCCCTGCAGGTTGGGGTCGTTGGCGCTGGGTGGCAGCGCCGGCAGGTCGAGCACGCCGAGCCGCAGCAGCCGCCCGCGCGAGGTGAGGACGCCGATCTCGCCGCGCGCCGTGGTGGCGACCGACGAGACGACGACGTCGTGGTTGGCGCGGGTCTCGCCCCGGCCGACCTCGCCGTCGCCGGTGGTGCGGGCCAGCAGCCCGGACGACGACAGCAGCGCCAGGCACGGGTCGTCGGCCACCTCGAGCGGCGCCGCTGCGGCCGAGACGGCGGCGGTGCCGGCCGACTCGAGCAGCACGGTGCGGCGCGGCGTCCCGAAGGTCTTCGCGACCTCGGTGAGCTCGTCGGCGACGACCTTCCGCAGCAGGGTGTCGTCGGCCAGGATCGCGTCGAGCTGCTCGATGGTGCGCTCCAGCTCGGCCTTCTCGGTGTCGAGCTCGAGGCGGGAGAACCGGGTCAGCCGGCGCAGCCGCATCTCGAGGATGTAGGTGGCCTGCGGCTCGCTGAGGTCGAAGACGTCCATCAGCCGGCCGCGGGCGGTCTCGGCGTCGTCGCTGGAGCGGATCAGCTGGATGACCTCGTCGATGTCGAGGATGGCGACCAGCAGGCCCTCCACCAGGTGCAGCCGCTCGGCGGCGCGGGCGCGGCGGTAGGTCGAGCGGCGGCGCACGACGTCGAAGCGGTGCGCCAGGAAGACCTCGAGCAGCTCCTTGAGGCCGAGGGTGCGGGGCTGGCCGTCGACCAGGGCCACGTTGTTGATGCCGAAGGTGTCCTCCATCGGCGTCTGGCGGTAGAGCTGCTCGAGCAGCGCCTCGGGCACGAAGCCGTTCTTGACCTCGATGACCAGCCGCAGGCCGTGCTCGCGGTCGGTGAGGTCCTTCAGGTCGGCGATGCCCTGCAGCTTCTTGCCCTGCACCAGCGTCTTGATCCGCTCGACGACCTTCTCGGTGCCCACGCCGTAGGGCAGCTCGGTGACCACGATGCCCTTGCGGCGCCCGACCGGCTCGACCCGCGCGGTGGCCCGCATGCGGAAGGTGCCGCGGCCGGTCTCGTAGGCGTCGCGGACGCCGTCCAGCCCGACGATCTTGCCGCCGGTGGGCAGGTCGGGGCCGGGCACGACCCGCATCAGGTCGTCGACGGTGGCCCGGGGGTGGGTGATCAGGTGCTTGAGCGCCTGCACGACCTCGACCAGGTTGTGGGGCGCGCAGTTGGTGGCCATGCCGACCGCGATGCCCGTCGTCCCGTTGACGACGAGGTTGGGGATGGCGGCCGGCAGCACGACCGGCTCGAGCTCGCGGCCGTCGTAGTTGGGCCGGAAGTCGACGGTGTCCTCGTCGATGTCGGCGGTCATCGCCACGGCCGGCGGGGCCATGCGGCACTCGGTGTACCGCATCGCCGCGGGCGGGTCGTCGGGCGAGCCGAAGTTGCCGTGGCCGTCGATCATCGTCAGCCGCATCGACCACGGCTGCGCCAGGCGCACCAGGGCGTCGTAGATCGCGCCGTCGCCGTGCGGGTGCAGCCGGCCCATGACCTCGCCGACCACGCGCGCGCTCTTGACGTGACCGCGGTCGGGGCGCAGGCCCATGTCGTTCATCGTGTGCAGGATGCGGCGCTGCACCGGCTTGAGGCCGTCGCGGGCGTCGGGCAGGGCGCGGGAGTAGATGACCGAGTAGGCGTACTCGAGGAACGAGGTGCGCATCTCCTCGCCGACGTCGATGTCGAGGATGTGCTCCTCGAAGTCGTCGGGAGGCGGCTGCTGGGTCTTGCCACGGGCCATGGGGGCATTCTCGGCCAGCCGCCCACCCGGCCGCCGCGGGGCTCGCCGATGAGCCCGGACGGCGCCGCCGGCTGCCCCGGGCTGGCCGCGCTGCTGCCCGAGCACGCGTGGCCCCCGCCGCTCGACGGCCGCCGGTAGCCTGACCCCGTGAGCGCGACCCCCACACAGCCGCGCCGGGCACCGCGGCACTGGGAGGCCGACGTGCTGCTGCGCGACGGCCGCACCGCCCACATCCGGCCGATCCGCGCCGAGGACGCCGACCTGCTCGTCGAGTTCTACGCCCGGGTCAGCGACCGGTCGAAGTACTACCGCTTCTTCAGCCCGATGCCGACGCTCTCCGAGCGCGACGTCACGCGGTTCACGCAGGTCGACCACGACCAGCGGGTGGCGCTGGTGCTGCTGCTGCGCGGCCGCATGATCGCCGTCGGACGCTTCGACGTCGTGGGGCCCGGCGAGGCCGAGGTGGCCTTCCTGGTCGAGGACCGCCACCACGGCCGCGGCATCGCCCAGCTGCTGCTCGAGCACCTCGCGCAGGCCGCCCGCGAGCGCGGCATCGAGCGGTTCACCGCCGAGGTGCTGCCCGACAACAGCCGCATGATCAACACCTTCCGCGACGCCGGCTACCGCGTCGTGAGCGGCTACGAGGACGGCGTCCTGTCGCTGGAGTTCTCCATCGACCCCACCGACACCTCGATCGGCGTCATGCGCAGCCGCGAGCACCGCGCCGAGGCGGCCTCGATCGAGCGGTTCTTCAACCCGCGCTCGGTCGCGATCATCGGCGCCAGCCGGCGGCAGGACACGATCGGCCAGGCGTTGGTGCGCAACCTGGTCACCGGCGACTTCACCGGCCGCGTCTACGCGGTCAACCCGAGCGCCGCCGCGGTCTCCGGGCTGCCGGCGTTCAAGACCGTGGGCGACATCCCCGACGAGGTCGACGTCGCCATCGTGGCCGTGCCGGCCGAGTCGGTCACCGACGTCGTCCTCGACTGCGCGGCCAAGGGCGTGCACGGCATGGTCGTGATCTCCTCCGGCTTCGCCGAGACCGGCGAGGAGGGCCGGCAGCGGCAGCGGCACCTGGTGGGGCTCAGCCGCTCCTACGGGCTGCGGCTGATCGGCCCGAACTGCCTGGGTGTCATCAACACCGACCCGGCGGTCTCGGTCAACGCCTCGCTCTCCCCGGTGATGCCGCCGCGCGGACGGGCCGGGTTCTTCTGCCAGTCCGGCGCGCTCGGTTCGGCGATCCTCGAGAAGGTGCAGAACCGCGGGCTGGGGCTGACCACGTTCGTCTCGGCCGGCAACCGCGCCGACGTCTCGGGCAACGACCTGCTGCAGTACTGGGAGGAGGACGACGCCACCGAGGTCGTGCTGCTCTACCTCGAGTCGATCGGAAACCCGCGCAAGTTCTCGCGCATCGCCCGGCGGGTCTCGCTGCGCAAGCCGATCATCGCCGTCCGCTCCGGCCGCACCACCCAGGGCGTGCCGATGGGCCACGCCGTGCGGCGCATCGCGGCGCCGCCCGAGGCGCTCGACGCGATGTTCCGCCAGGCCGGCATCGTGCAGGTCGACACGCTCGAGGAGATGTTCGACGTCGCCCAGCTGCTGGCCCACCAGCCGCTGCCGCGCGGCCGTCGCGTCGCCGTCGTCGGCAACTCCGACGCCCTCGGCCTGCTCGCCGCCGACGCCGCCTCGGCGGTCGGGCTGCACGTGACCCGCTCGGTCACGCTGAACGCCGAGCCGAGCGCCGAGGACTTCGAGGACGCCCTGGACGACGTCATCGACGACCCCGAGGTCGACTCGGTGGTCGCGGTCTACATCCCGCCGCTCAACGTCTCGGGCGAGGACGTCGCCAACGTGCTCGCCGCGGTGGGCGAGCAGTCCGACAAGCCCCTGGTCTCCAGCTTCCTCGGCGCCGAGGGCGTGCCGGTGCTGCTGCGGGTGCCCGACGTGGCCGGCGCCGCCGCCGGCCGCGGGTCGGTCCCCAGCTACCCCGCCGTCGAGGCGGCGGTGCGGGCGCTGGCCCACGTCGTCGACTACGCGGTGTGGCTGCGCAACCCCGACGACTCCGCGGCCGACATCGGCGAGGTCGACACCGTCGCGGCGCGGCGGGTGGTCTCGCAGGTGCTCGCCGCCCACCCCGAGGGCGCCGACCTCGGTCGCGACCAGATGAGCGCCCTGCTGGCCGGCTACGGCATCGAGGTCTGGCCGTCCGTGCCGGTCGAGACGCTGCGCCAAGCGCAGTCCGCCGGACGCCGCCTCGGCTGGGACGTCGTCCTCAAGGCCACCGCGGAGGGGCTGCGCGAGCGGCCCGACCTGGCGCACGTGTGGCGCAACATCGGCTCCTCGGCCGAGATGCGCAGCGCGTGGGAGCAGCTGACCGCCGTCCGCTCGCCCGACACGGCCGGGTTCGTGGTGCAGAAGACGGCCCCGGCGGGCGTGCCGGTCGCCATCCGCAGCATGGAGGACCCGCTGTTCGGCCCGGTCGTCTCGTTCGGCATCTCCGGGCCCGTCATCGACCTGCTCGCCGACCGGTCCTACCGCATCCCGCCGCTGACGGCGCGTGACGTCGCCGAGATGGTGCGCGAGGTGAAGAGCGCGCCCATCCTGTTCGGCTACCGCGGCGCCGAGCCGGTCGACGTCGCCGCGCTCGAGCGGCTGGTGGGCCGGGTCGCGCAGCTGCAGAACGACCTGCCGCAGCTGAGCACCTTCGAGGTCTCGCTCGCCATCGTCGGCACCGACGGCGTCAGCGTGCTCACCGCGCGCGGCCGGGTCGAGCCCGTCGCCGACCCCCGCTACGACAGCTTCGTGCGCCGGATGTCGACGCCGGCCGGCGACACGCTGCCGGAGTGAACCGGCGTCCCACGGCGGCATCGAGAGGCCCGGGCGGTGCCGCGGCGTGTCCGGTGGCACACTGACCCGGTGCGACCAGCCCGCCGCCTCGACGACCGCCCCGGTGACGCCGACGACCAGGTCAACCGCGCCCGCGAGCTGCGCCGGGCCGTCGACCGCACCGGCTACTACCCCGAGGTGGTCGCCGACGCCGTCGACGGGGCCGTGGCGGGGGAGCGGGTCATCTCCTTCTACGTGCACCACGAGCCGACCTTCGAGAACGACGAGGTGCGCCGCCACCAGTCGGTGATCGTGCTGACGCCGAGCCGGCTGATCCTGGCCCACACCGACGAGCACGCGGGCGACGACCTGCTGCCCGAGCCCTACACCTCCACCTCCACCGAGGCGGTCAGCCTGAGCGCGGTGAAGTCGGTGGTCGTCACCCGCATGACGGCCAACCCCACCGCCGGCCCGCGCCCGCCCGCCGAGGCCGTGATGACCATCGGGTGGGGCGGGGTGAGCCGGGTAGACCTCGAGCCGGCCGGCTGCAACGACCCCGAGTGCGACGCCGACCACGGCTACACCGGCGTGCTCGCCTCCGACGACTTCTCCCTGCGGGTCTCCGCCGCGGCCGACGGCGGCGACGCCGTCACCGGGCTGCTGTCGTTCGCCGCCTCGCTCTCGGCGCGCACGCAGCACTGAGCCCGGGTCGGACGGGCTGATGGACTTCGTCGAGCCGGCCTACGGACGCCGCTCGCTGGCCGACGTGATGCCCGCCGTGGCCGCCGCCCTCGGTGCGCGCTGCGGGACGCCGCCGTCCGGGCTCGAGCTGCCGCCGGCGGCGGCCTACGTCGTCTTCCTCGTCGACGGGCTCGGCGCGCGCCTGCTCGAGCGGCACGCCGACGCCGCGCCCTACCTCGCGGGCCTGCTCGCCGAGTCGGCCCCGGGGACGGCGGGCGTGCCGTCGACGACCGCCACGAGCCTGACCTCGCTGGGCACCGGGCTGCCGCCGGGTGCGCACGGGCTGGTCGGGTTCACCGCCCGCGTGCCGGGCACCGACCGGCTGCTCAACCACCTCGCCTGGGACGCCGACGTCGACCCGCTCGAGTGGCAGCCGCACCCCACCGCCTACGCCGCGCTGGCGGCGTCCGGGGTCGACGTCACGGTGGTCAACAAGCGCGAGTTCCGCGGGTCGGGCCTCACCGTCGCCTCCTCGCGCGGCGGCACCTGGGTCGACGCCGACAAGGTCGGCGAGCGCATCGCGGCGGCGGTGGCGGCGTCGTCCACGCGCCCCTCGGTCACCTACCTCTACGACGGCGACCTCGACTGGACCGGCCACCGCTACGGCGTCGCCTCCGGCCAGTGGCTGCAGCAGCTGGCGATGGTCGACGCCGAGGCCGAGCAGCTGCGCGAGGCGCTGCCCGCCGACCGGCGGCTCGTCGTCGTCGCCGACCACGGCATGGTCGACTCCCCGGCCGCGAGCCGGGTCGACGTCGACGACCACGCCGAGCTCACCGACGGCGTCGCGCTGCTGGGCGGCGAGGCGCGCTTCCGCCACCTCTACTGCCGCCGCGGGGCGGTCGACGACGTGCTCACCACCTGGCGGGCCTTCCTCGGCGAGCGGGCCGAGGTGCTGACCCGCGCGGACGCCGTCGCCCGCGGCTGGTTCGGACCGGTCGACAGCAGCGTCGCCCCGCGCCTCGGCGACGTCGTGGTGGCCTGCCGTGGCGACCACGCCGTCTTCTCCAGCGAGCGGTTCCGCTACGAGACGACGCTCGTGGGGCTGCACGGCTCGCTCACCGCCGACGAGATGCTCATCCCGATCGTGGTGGGCTGAGCGCCCGGTCGGGCTCAGCGCAGGGTGATCAACCGGATCGGCAGGTTGGTGATGGCGTTCATCGCCCCGCCGCTCAGGTTGCACAGCATCACCACGGTCGAGGAGGGCGAGGCGACCTGGGTGCCGTAGAAGAACACCCCGTCCTGCATCGGGGCGCGCACCGAGACCACGACGGCGTCGCCGGCCTCGGCGCTGCCGCCGATGGTGACGGTGAAGTCCTCGCACCGGCCGTTCGAGACCGCCCCGGCCGGCACCGAGACGGAGCCGGTGGCGAGCCCGCCGGCGAGGTCGGCGGCGGTGAGCGAGTCGTTGACGACGCTGCCCCCGCTCACCACGTTGTCGCCCAGCTCGGAGGCGCCGACGGAGTCGGCGGCCAGGTCGGCCGCGGTCACCGACCCGTCGAGGATCTCGTCGCCGTCGACCGAGCCCGCCTGCAGCTCGCTGCCGCCGACCGCGTCGACGGCCAGGTCGGCCGCGGTCAGGCTGCCGTTGCTCACCTCGTCACCGGTGAGCGACTGGTCGAGGACGTCGAGCGGGCCGAGGGAGCCGTCCTTGACGGTGCCCCCGGTCACCGACCCCGAGGCGAGGTCGTCGGCCTTGACGGCGCCCGGCGCGATCCTGGCGCCCGTGACGGCGTTCGCGCCCAGGTCGACGGTCCTGACCTGGCCGTCGACGATGTCGGAGGAGCGGACGGTGGCGGCGGCGTAGGCCGTGCCGGTGCCGAGCGCGACGACGAGGGCGAGCAGCGAGCAGGTGTTGGCGAAGGTGAGATGACGGGTCAGGCTCATGGCGGTGCTCCGATGCGGTGGGGGCTGGTCCCTCCACCCTCCTCGTCCGGGCCGCGCCCGGCATGACACCAACGAGTCAGAGACCGAACGGCAGCGGCTCCGGGGCCAGGCTGACCGCCCGGGCACGGGCGGCGGTGAGCCGGCGCCGGTGGTGCTGGCGGCAGAGCACCTCGTAGGCGACCTCGGGCGGGTGGCCGGGCGTGGCGACGGCGTCCTCGACGTCACCGACCACGATCACCTCGCCCTCGACGACCATCACCCCGTCCTCGGTGCGGGCGTTGTGGGTGGCGCGCTTGCCGCACCAGCACAGCGCCTCGACCTGCAGCACGTTCATCCGGTCGGCGAGCTCGACCAGCCGGCGGCTGCCGGGGAACAGGTCGGTGCGGAAGTCGGTGAGGATGCCGAAGGCGAAGACGTCGATCTGCAGCTCGTCGACGACCTTGGCCAGCTGGTTCACCTGCTCGGCGGCGTAGAACTGCGCCTCGTCGCAGACCAGGTAGTCGATGCGCTCGCCGCGGGTCAGGGCGTCGACGACGTAGCGCCAGAAGTCGAGCTCGGGGGTGACCTCGACGGCGGAGTGGGTCAGGCCCAGCCGGCTCGACAGGATGGACTCACCGGCGCGGTCGAGGGTGGTGAAGATGCGCCCCACCAGGCCGCGGGCGGCGTGGTTGTGGTTCGTCTGCAGCGCCAGCGTGCTCTTGCCGGAGTCCATCGTGCCGGTGAAGAAGTGCAGTTCCGCCACGGGGCGTCATCCTGTCACGCCGGCCGCGGACGCGCGTCAGTCGTCGGGGTCGTCGAGCCGGGCCAGCCAGGTGGCGAGCCGCTCGACGGGGGTCTCGAACTCCGGGTGGGCGTCGGTGAAGGCCTGCAGCTGCTCGGCGACCCAGGCCAGGGTGACCTCCTCGTCGCCCCGGCGCCGCACGAGCTCCTCGATGCCGCGGTCGGTGAAGTACATGGCCCCAGTGTCCCAGCCGGACGGCGGCCCGGCGCCTAGGGTGTCGGCGTGCAGCCCTACCCGACGGTCGGCTCGGCCTTCGGGCGCTACGACGTCGTCCGCGAGCTCGGCCGGGGCGGCATGGGTGTCGTCTACGCCGCCCGCCACCGCGACGTCGGTCGCGAGGTGGCCCTCAAGCTGCTCGCCCCCGAGCTGGCCGACGACCGCGCCTACCGCACCCGCTTCCTGCGCGAGGCCCGCACGCTCGGCCGGCTCGACTCGCCGCACGTCGTCCGGCTGCACGACGCCGGCGAGCAGGACGGCTGGCTGTTCATCGTCACCGAGCTGCTGCCGGACGGCGACGTCGACGCCCTCCTGGCCGCACGCGGCCCGATGCCACCGGCCCTCGCGCTCGACCTGGTCGCGCAGGTCGCCGACGGCATCGCCGACGCGCACCGGGTGCAGGTGCTGCACCGCGACGTGAAGCCGTCGAACGTGCTGCTGCAGCGTCGCGACGACGGCTCGCTGCGCGCCGTGGTCTGCGACTTCGGGGTCGCCACCGCGCTCGACCTCGACCACACCCGCACCGCCGGCCTGGTCGGCACCGTCGGCTACCTGGCGCCCGAGCGGCACGAGGGCGCCGACGCGACCGTGGCCTCCGACGTCTACTCGCTCGGCTGCGTGCTCTTCGCCGCCCTCACCGCCCGCCAGCCCTACGTCGGCACCATCTCGCAGGTCGCGCTCGGCCACCTGCAGGGCCCGGTGCCGCAGCTGCCCGCGGGCCACCCGGCCAAGCGCGCCGTCGACCCGGTGCTCGCCCGCGCCCTCGCCAAGGACCCCGCCCGCCGCCACCCCAGCGCCGAGGCGTTCGCGGCCGCGGTCCGGGCGGTCGGCTCCACCCCGGAGCACGGCCCCGGGCGCTCGCGACGCGGCCTGGTCGCCGTCGCTGGCGTGGCCGCCCTGGCCGTCGCAGGGGTCGTGGCCACGCTGGTGCTGGTCGGCGGGGACGACGACCCCGACCGGGGCGGCGCGGGCCGTGGCGCCGCGTCGTCCTCGACGCCGTCGGCGGGATCGTCCTCGGCGTCGAGCGCGCAGCCGGGCTCGCCGGAGGCGTCGACGCCGGCCGTCTCGCTCGACCTGACGCTGACCGCGGAGAGCGAGACCGTCGACCCCGCCAACCCGATCCGGCTGGCCGGCACCTACGCCGGTCGCGACGGCACGACCCTGCAGGTGCAGGTGCGGGAGGACAGCCGCTGGAACGACTACCCGATCCTCTGCACGGTCGCCGACGGCCGCTTCGAGACCGGCGTGCGACTGGCGAGCGGCGGCGTCAACCTCATCCGCGTCAAGGACACCACGCTCCCCGGCGTCTTCTCGCCGCCGGTGCGGGTCGTCGTCGGGTAGGGCTCAGCGACCCACGACCGGGATGCCGAACGTCTGGCCCGCGCCGACCCGCACGCCGATCCGGAACCCGGCCAGCTTCTTCGGCACGTTCACGTAGGCGTACCAGGTGTAGACGCCGTTGCGCACGCTCGTGGCGACCATCGCCGGCCCGTCCTTCCACGACCCGTTGGGGCCGCCGAAGCGCACGCGCGGGGTCTCGCCGGTGCTCACCGCGCGCACCTGGATGCGGCTGCCTGGCTTGACGACGAAGCGGTTCCTGGCGTCGAGCCGGGCGCCCTGCACCCACTCCTGCAGCTCGCGGTAGGTCTTGACCACAGTGGTCTCGTTGCCGGCCCGGTCGACGGCGACCGCGGACACCCGGCGGGTGGTGCGGTCGACCTTGGTCACCGGGGCGCGGCAGGGACGGGCCAGGCCGGAGAGGGCGTCGTCCGCCGTGCAGTAGGGCACGGGCGTCTTGTCGAAGTAGACGCCGCCCTGCTTCACGTTGGGCACCGCGAGGGTCGGCCTGACCCGGTCGATGCGGATCACCGGGATCACCACGGTGTCCTGGCCGCCGTTGGCGCCGGTCGCGGTGAAGGTGCGGTCGGCCTCGCGGCTGTGGTCGCCGTCGCCGAGGGTGACGTCGCGCGGGCAGGTGATCTTCACGCCCGACGGGCCGCTGCAGCTGAAGTCGACGTCGACCGGCTTGGCGATCCACCCGTCGACGGCACCGGGTCGCAGCACGAAGCTGAGCCGCGGCAGGGGCCGATCCAGGGACGTCGAGCGGCTGCTGTAGCGCTGGTCGCCGAGGTACTTCGCGGTGACCGTGAACTCGTCGTCGGTGGGCCGCACCAGGTTCCAGACCGCCTTGAGGTCCGTGCCGAGCGGCACGACCGTGGAGACGTCGGGGGCCGTGTCGCCCGTCAGCACGAGCTCGACCGAGCCGCTGGGGTCCTGCACGCCGGTCTTCTCGACGGTCGCGGTGATGGCGAGGTTGCGCGCCTCGCCACCGCGGGTGGTGATGGCGAGCGAGATGCCCGAGGGCGCCTTGGCGACCACGACCGTCTGCGGGTCGGACTCGCTGCCCTCGTAGGCGAGGGCGGAGGTGGCGTCGGGCACGAACTCGGCCGCGATCTCGACCTCCTGCGCAGGCAGGTCGGGCGTCCAGCTCGACGTGGCGCGGCCGTCCCTCACGGGGACGCCGCGCTGGACCACGACGCCGTCGACGGTGAAGTCGACCGTGCCGGTGCCGTCCGCGGCGTCCGGGGCCGTGGGGGTGGGCCGAGGGGCGCTCACCGTCGCGGTCAGCGGCAGCGGCTGCCCGGCGACCGGGTTGGCGCCGACCTGCAGGGTCGTGGTGCTGTCGTTCAGCCCGACGACCAGGTTGTACAGCTCGGGCTGCGCGACCTTCTTGTAGTAGCGGTTGCCGTCCTGGTCGAGGGTGACGACGCAGGGGCCCGTCGCCTCGAACCGCACGACCCGGCCTTCGTTGGTGCAGGCTCCGCTCGTCTCCATGTCGACCGGCAGGCCGGCGGTGGTGACCACGCCGCTCAGGTCGCGCTGCCCGCCCACGGTCGTGTGGTCGAACGGGTCGGGGACGGGCCTGACGATGGTGTGCTGCAGCCGGTCGACCAGGAAGTCCGCGGTGCGGGGGCCGGCGCCGAGCAGCGACGTCGTGCTCGGGGCCCACTGCCCGCGCTGCGTGTCGCCGGGCTTGAAGGTGGCGGTGACGCGGTAGTTGCCCCAGTCGAGGCACTTGGGGAAGACCACGCTCGCGACGCCGACGGTGACGCCGCCCGGGCGCTCCTCGGTCGCCAGCATGGTGTCGGTCATGGTGGTGGGCGGCGGCCCGTCTTTGCAGGGCTCGGTGCGGGGGTCGGTCGGGGTCCCGGTCGAGGACTGCCGACCGAGCGAGAAGACGACCGAGCCGACCGGCACGGTCGCGGTCGTGCCGAACGTGAGGCCGGTGACCTCGGCGGTCAGCGTGGTCTCGGTGGTGATGGTGGCGTTGGTGGGCACCGACGGCAGCGTGATGGCGGTGGGGCTGCGGCGCACCGGGATGCTGAACGCGACCGCGGTCGAGCCCTTCCAGTCGGGCCTGGCGGGGTCGTCGCTGTAGAGCGGCTCGACCCGCAGCTGCACCCGGCAGGTCCGGGTGACGGCGTCGGCCTCGGGGCCGGTGGCCGGCCAGTCGTTGAAGTGCACCAGGCCGTCGCCGCTGTCGAAGTAGCAGGGGTCGTCGGTGACGGGGGTCGTCGGCGGCACCTCGCTGACCACGGGCAGCGGGTCGTGGTCGGGACCGGCGGTGACCTCGGCCTGCGGGTCCCACGTGCTGCCGGCGTAGCCGACGACGTCGCCGGTGGGTCGCTGCGAGGTGAAGGCGAGCTGGCCGGCGTTCGCGGTGACGGTGAGCGAGGTCGAGGGCGAGGTGCCGAAGTTGACCCCGTTCGCGGGCACGAACGTCACCGAGACGCTGCGGGCACCCTGCTGGCGGGGCTTGAAGCCGATCTCGGCCGTGCCGGTCGAGGTGCTCGGGACGGAGACGACGCCGGTCTGACCCGGCACCCCGGTGAAGCGGAACTCGCCCCGGAGCGGCAGGCGGTCGGGGGCCGGGCCGACCGAGGTGGCGCGGAGCGTGACGTTCTCGCCGACGACTGCGGGGGTGGAGCCGACCCGGGCCAGCGTGACCGTCGTGGGCGCGGTGACCACGGCGAAGCGGACCATGACCGGGGGCGCGGGCTCGTAGTCGTCGTCGCCCGCCTGGTCGAAGCGAACGCGGCAGGGGCCGGCCTGCACGAGCACGATGCCGTCGTCCCCGTCGGGCACGCAGTAGACGCCGGGCGGGGGGTCCTGCCGGTCGATGTCGTCGAGGTCGACGGTCTGCGGGAGGTCGCCCGCGTCGTCCTGGGTGACGGTGGGGACTACCTCTGCGCTCGAGCCGCCGCTGGTGGTGAGCACCGGGGTCCAGGTGATGCCGACGTAGCGGGCCGTGGCGTCGGTCGGCGTGACCGGGACCAGCCGCTGGGAGCCCTTGCCGACGGTGAACTCCAGGGACGGGGTCGGGTCGGTCAGCGGTGCGGCGCCGCGCTGCACCTCGTAGCGGGGTGCGGAGGTGGTGCTCGGCGTGAAGTGCTCGACGAGCCGGTAGCGGCCCGCGTGCTCGGGGAAGGCACGGAAGGTGCGGATGTTGCCCAGCCAGGTGTCGCTGCGGGCCGAGACCGCCTCCTGCTTCCAGGTGCCGTCACCGCCGAGCGCGGGGTCGCTGTAGTGCAGCAGCCCGGTGGTGCCGCTGCCGCTGAAGCTGCCGCTGCGCTTGACGTCGCGCACGACCGTCTTGAGGTCGACGGGGGCGCCGACCACGAGCCCCTGCGTCGGGGTGCGCTCGAAGCTCACGTCGAGGGGGATGCGGCTCGCCGTGGCCGTCACGAAGACGGGCGAGGACGGCAGGAAGCGGGTGAGCACGCCGGTCTGGTAGGCCGCGAGGTGGCACGGACCGGCCTTCGTGAAGGTGACCGTGAGGCCGGTGACCGTGCAGAACTCGCCCACCTGCGCGCCCGGCGCGGGGGGCGTGGTGCCCGGCTGCTGGTCGTCGGGCACCGGGAAGGTGCCGCTGGGCGGGTCGCCGGCGCGGGTGTCGAGCACCAACCGCACCGCGCCCTGGCCGGTGCCCGCGGGAGCGAAGGTGACGGAGTCGGCGACGTAGGGGCTCAGCTGCCCGGCTGTGGGCGTGAAGGTCGTGACCTGCCCGGCGCGCACGACGTCGAAGCCGGCCGTGCGGTCGGCGGTGAGCAGCTCGTAGCGGGCGCCCTGCGCGGGCGAGAGCGTCGCGGTGAGCTGCTGGCGGCCCGAGGACGGCGGCGTGTAGGTGGCGAGCGCGGTGCCGGTGACCCCGGGTGAGGAGGTGGCGTCGGTGCCGTCGAGGCCGAAGGCCAGGGTGCCACCGACCACCGAGGTGGTGCCGGCGGCGGCCAGGCGCTTGTCGACCGCGGTGACCGTGACGACGACGGGCTCGCCGTAGGTCGGCGTCGCGCTCGTGCTGACGCGCAGCGCCACCGGCCGCTTGTGGATGGTGAACGCGACCGGCACCTCCGTGGCCGGGTCGAAGTCCGGTGACTGCCCGGCCTGGTTCAGCAGGACGACGCAGGGGTCGACGCGCGAGAAGGTCACCTGGAAGGTCAGCGCGCCCGTGCTCGACACGGCGCACGCCGGCGGCGGGACGACACCGTCGCCGTCCGCGGGCAGGGCCTGCACCGTGGCCGTCACCGCCTGGTCGGAGCCGCCGGCGGTGACGGTGAGGGTCGTGGGCTCGTCGAGGTAGACGTCGCGCACGAGCGCCGGGTCGGGCGTGATCACCTGTTGCGCGGCCTTGACCAGCAGCGTGTCGGTGTCGGTGGCCTTCGTGAACGCACGGGAGCGGTTGTGCGTGAAGTTGGCGGTGAAGACGAGCCCATCGCTGGTGGGCAGCTTCGGCGTCCGCAGGGTCGCAACGCCGTTGACGTAGTTCAGGGTGAAGGGCGAGCCCGCCAACCCGGGCACGGTCAGCGTGCCGGTGCCGTTGCCGAGCACCGGCGCACTGCGGCGGGTGTCGGTCGCGGTGACGGTGACAGTGATCTGGTCGCCGAACGCGGGGGTACGGCTGCTGAAGGAGAGGTCGAGCGTCACCGGACGGCGGCGGACCGTGACCGGCTGCTCGAGCGGCCCCGCCGGGAGGTAGTGGGTGTCGCCGTCCTGGCTGAGGCGGATCGTGCAGGTGTCGTCGGCGTTGTCGGCCGCGCCCGCGTTCTTGAACGTGATCACACCGGACGCCGCGGTGCACACCGTGGTGTCGGCGGTCGCGACCGTGCGCGCGCCGGTGGACTCGCCCGGGGTGATCTGCGGGGTGTAGGTCTCGTCGGGGTAGGCGACGGCCGGCACCGGGTGGTCGGCGTCGGGGGAGAAGGCCAGCGACTGCGGCGCCTTGTTGACCGCGATCGTGCGTTCGAGCGTCTCGGGGGCGGCGTACACCGAGGGGTTCGCGGGATCGTTCGGATCGGCGGGGTCGGCGGGCGCGAAGTCGAGGTCGACGCCGTAGCTGACGCCCGCGGTGCCCCGGAAGGTAGCCGTGACCACGCCGCTGGTCGTGGTGGTGGTGACCCCGCCCGGCGGCGCGGGCGTGACCGACGCGGTGCCGGTGCCCCGGGTGACGGTGGCGCCGCTGAGGTGGTCGACGGCTCGCGCGGAGACCGTGATCGTCTCCAGGTGGTAGGGGCGGAGCGGCGTGGGGCCGGTGGAGGTGGGCGTCGGGGTGATGGTCACGTCGACGAGGTCGACGGCCCGCAGGGCGGCCCGGTAGGTCGGGCTGGCGGTCGCGGCCACGGGGTCGTGGTCGTCGTCGCCGGCCGCCGTCGCGCTCAACCGGCAGTCACCGGTGCTGTTGAACCGCACGTCGACATGGGTGACCCCGTCGACGGTGTGCTGGCTGGGGGTGCACGACAGCGGCGTGAGCGAGGTGACGGTGGCCAGCTCGCCGGACGGCGTCACGTGCACGGCGTCGTGCCAGGTCTGACCGACCCGCAGCTCGTCGTCGGGGTCGGGGGTGGTGAAGGTCATGGTCTGGGCGGCCTTGCCGAGCGTGATGGTGCTGCTGCCCGTGACCGTGTCGTACACCATCGAGAGCGAGGGCTGGAACCGAGCCGAGGCGGTGATGTCGGCCCGCTTCGGGGCCGAGAACGGGCCCCGCACGAAGCCAGTCACCGGCCAGGTCGTGACGTCGGGGGTGACCGGGTCGGGAGGGGTGAGGTCGCTGACCCGCACCCAGCCGGTGCCGGCGAGCGGGGCGTCGTCCTTGCCGTAGGCAATGGCTTTGACAGAGACCTGGCCGAGGCGGCGGGGGGCGGTGGGGTCGGGGACGAAGGCCAGTCGGGGGGTGCGCAGCGCGAGCTCGACGGACGGGTCGGTGGCCGTCGTCGAGACGTACTGCTTGTAGACGGCGCTGGTGGGCACGGTGACCCGCAGCTTGCAGGTGCCCGCGGTCTTGGCCGTGACCGTCGTGCTGTCGGCCGCCGTGCAGACCGAGGTGGTGAGCGAGTCGAAGGTGGCGGTGTTGCCCGTGGACGAGACGACGGTCGGGGTGAGGACGTCGAGGGCCTGCGGCTGCGACGGGAAGGTCACGCTCACCGTCTGGGTCGCCTTCGTGACCGTCTGAGCGCCGCTCGAGGCCGTGCCGGCGCTCTGGTCGGTGGTGACCGGCGCCGAGGCGGTGATGGTGCAGGTGCCGCCCTTCTTCAGCTGCACGTCGAACGTGCCGGCCCGCGGCTGGCACACGGTGTTGTCGGAGCTGGAGAGGGTGACCCCCTCGGCGCTGTCGAGCGTCACCTGCACCGACCAGTCGTCACCGAGGGCGACGAGGGGCTCGGTCGGCGCCGCCACCGCGAGCACGGGGGTCAGCTTGATCGGAATGAAGGTGACGGTGCCGACGCCGTCCTCGTAGACGTCGTTGCCCGCGACCGTCACGCTGACGGTGCACGCCTGACCGGCCTTGAGGGGCCGGACGCCGATCGTGCTGCTCGCGACCGGCGCACCGGAGGCGTCGACCGGGGTGCAGGCCGTGCTGTCGGCGGGCACGACGCGGAACGTGGGCGTCGCGAACGCGTCGGTGTTGCCGGTGCTCGTGCTCGTGTTGACCGCGGGCTTGTAGGTGCGGCGGACCTGGCGGGTCGCACCCGCCGCCACGACGTTGATCGTCTGGGTCGTCTTCTGCACCGTGACGGTCGCGGCGGGCGTGGCGGTGGCCGTCTCCTGGTCGTCGGTCACGGGTGCGGTGGCGGTGATGGTGCAGGTACCGCTCTTCTTCAGCTGCACGTTGAACGTGCCGGTGCGGGGCTGGCAGACGGTGTTGTCGGCGCTCGTCAGCGTGACGCCGGTGGCGTTGTCGACGTTGACGTCGACGGCCCAGTCGGTGCCGAGCGCGGTGAGGGTGCGGCCGGGGCCTGCGACGCTCATGAGGGGGGTGAGCTTGACCGGCGTGACCTCGACCTGCGCGGTACCGGCGTTGTAGGTGCCGTTGCCGGTCACCGTGACGGTGATGGTGCACTTCTGGCCGGCCTTGAGCAGGCGGACACCGACGGTGCTGCTGGTGACGGCGGCGCCGGTGGCGTCGACCGGCGTGCAGACGGCGCTCTGGCCCGGTGCGCTGTAGCTGGGCGTCGCGAAGGCGCCGGTGTTGCCGGTGCTCGTCGCCGTGTCGACGACCGGCGCGTAGACGCGGCGGGCCTGGCGTGTGCCGGGCGCCACGACGGCGATCGACTGGTCCTGCTTGGCGACGGTGAACGTCACGGCGGCAGAGGTCGTCGTGTTCTCGTCGGCGCTGGTCTGGCCGACCGTGGTCGCGGTGATGCTGCACGGACCGGTGCCGACGAAGGTGACGGTGCGGCCGCTCGCGGTGCAGACCCCGGTGGTGCTCGAGGCGAGGGTCGGCACCAGGGTGCCGGTGGTCGTCACCTCGACCGGGGTCCAGGCGACGCCGACGCGCTGGGTGCCGGTCGGCGGTGTCACGGTGATGATGGGCGTGCCCTTGGACGGTGTGCGGTCGACGGTGGTGGCGCCGGCGTCGTACTCGGCGTTGCCTGGCACGGACACGTTGACAGTGCACGGCTGGTTGACCTTGACGTAGGTCACCTTGCCCGCGTTCAGCGAGCAGTTGGCGGTGTGGGCGGCCAGGATCGACAGCGTCGGGGTGTTGCCGGTGCCGGAGGTGACGCTCACGGCGTAGGGCGTCTGCGTGGTCACCGTGGCGGGCACGGACGCCGTGACGGTCTGGCTGCGCTTGGTGACGGTGAAGTCCTGCCGCTTCTCGGCGCCCTCGTAGGCGGGGGACTGGTCGACGGTGGCGACCACGGTGCAGGAGCCGACGCCGGTGAAGGTGACGGTGTCGTCGGCCGTGGTGGCGGTGGGGGTGGTCTGCTGGTCGACGAGCGTGCAGGCGCCGGCGTCACCGGTGACCGCGAGGGCGGCGGCCTCGCCCGACGGCGTCGCGACCGCCGACGGCTTCCAGCCGGCGTCGTTGACGTTCCTCGCCGACGGGGGCGGGGCGGTTCCCCACGCGATGGTGCGCGGTTGCCGGGTGATCGCGATCGCGGGTGTGGTCTCGAGGACGGCGCCGTCGTAGGTGGTGCCGCCGGTCACCTCCGCGCGCACCGTGCACGTGCCTGCCTTGTCGAAGCTGACGACGGCGTCGACGGTGCTGTCCGATCGCGAGCAGGCGTCGGCGGGGCTGCCGGTCACCGTGAGCGTGACGGTCTGACCGGTGCCGGTGGTGCGTGGCGAGGGCTGCCACGTGGTGCCGGTGGCCTGTGTGGTCGGGGCCGCGTTGGTCCAGCTGAGCTGCTGGGTGCGCTTGGTGATCGTGAAGGTGCGCTCGGCCTTCGGCTTCGGGGTCTCGGTCGAGGCGGACGCCGTGGCCGTGACCGTGCAGGTGCCGGCGCCGGTGAAGCTGACCACGCCCGAGCTGGTCGTCGAGGACAGCGTGCACGCGGTGGTGGGCGTGGCCTCGACGGCGAGCGTGACGGTGGAGGCGTCGGAGGCGGTGGGCGACGGCGTCCAGTCGGGGTCGCCCACCAGCTGCGCCATGGCGGGCAGCGGGGTGGCGAACGAGACGGTCACCGGGTCGGCCGCCCCCGCGGGGGGCGGGGCCATCAGCGCGGCCGCGACCGCCCCGGCCAGCGCGGCGAGGGCCGCCACGCGCAGGCGGCCGCTCACGGTCCGGCCGTCGCTTGGAGCTCGACGGTGTAGGCCTGGCCGGGATCGGTGATGTCGACCGTGTCGGAGTCACCGCTCGTGTCGGGCATGACGCCCTCGACCAACCACGCGCCGTAGGGCAGGTCGATGGTCGTGCCGGCGGCCCCGACCTCGCCGGAGAAGACCGGGGTCGGGTCGGCGCCCGGCTCGGCGGAGGTGACCTGCACCTGCGCCACCTCGTCGCCGACCAGCCCCGTCACGCTGATGGCCAGCGACGTCGTCTGCTCGGCGAGGGTGAAGTCGGTCGCCGGGCCGCCCGTCGCGCAGTCGCGCGGCGCGGCGTCCCACCACTCGGCCCGCACGTCCTGCAGCACCGGCGTGCAGGTGTAGGTGCCTGCGGGCACGTACACCGTCGAGCCGGTCAGCGGCAGGCTCTGGTCGAGGCCGTTGCCGGTGACGCGCAGGGTGCTGCCAGGGCCGGGCACGGGGTGCCCGGGCTGGGCGGTCGCGGCATAGGTCCACGTCAGCGGCGCCGAGTCGACCTGGAAGGTGATCGTCACGTCGGTCGCGTCCGGTGGCAGCCAGATGCCACCGCCCCCGCATCCCGGGCCGGACGCCGCAGAGCTGGTGATGCCGGTGATGCGGCCGAAGTGGATCTCGTCGCCGGGGCTGTTCATGGTCAGCTCGGCGTCGTAGCACCCGAACCGCACCTGGGTCGGGGTCGGCGTCGTCTGGATGCCGACGGTCTGGGTCGACTCCCACGTGCCGGCCCGCGGGGTGAGGGTGGCGGTGGCGCCGGCGAACGTCTCGCTCGTGCCCCCGACCGTCACCGTGGTCGAGACGAGGGCCGCGGTGGCGGTGAGGTCGAGCGTCTCCTCCTCGCCGTCGGTCAGCGTGACCGGGGAGGCGGGGACGGTGAAGCCGGGCTCGGTGACCTCGACCGAGTAGCTGCCCGCCGTCACGTCGTCGAAGGCGTAGACGCCGTTCTCGTCGGTCTCGGTGGTCGGTCCGCCGGGCACCAGGGACACCGTGGCTCCCGCCACCGCGGGGGGCGAGGTGATGCCGGGCCGGGGCTGCTCGGTGACGACGCCTCCGAGCGTGGCGCGGTTGCGCACAACGTCGACCGCGATGTTCCGGACCGGCGTGTCGCCCCCGGTGCTGTCGTCGAGCTCGACCTCGGCGCTCTGCACGAGCGGGTAGATCGCCGAGCCCTCGACCTTGACGTACCACAGGCCGGGCAGGACGCCGTCGCCCCCGTTGAAGGTGTAGCGACCGTCGCTGTCGGCGTCGGAGGCCGTCTCGTCACTGGCGGGCGCCGGGTCGACCATCGCCGGCGTGCGGCTCAGCCACACCGTGGCGGCCGTGTCGCCGGCGATCGGCTGGCCGTTCTGGTCGCGCAGCGTGATCTCGACCGGCACGCGGGCCGCGAACAGCCGCAGCTCGGGGGTGACCGAGCTGCCGTCGACGACCTGGACGACGCGGTTGGACTCGGCGTTGGACTTGAACCCGTAGCCGGTGGGCGGGCTCGGCACGTCGAGCAGGTACCAGCCGGCCTCCGGACCCTCGTCGTCCTCGGTGGTGCCGGCGAAGGTGAACTGGCCGGTGTCGGTGGTGGTGGTCGTCAGCAGCGGCTTGCCCGGGTTGGCGACGCCGCAGGCCGCGGCCTGCACCGTGCAGAGCTGCGCGGTGACCGTGCGGCCCGCGACCGCATACTGCTGCGAGGGCATCTCGCCCGGCTCGGTGCGGACGGCGGCGAGGTCGCCGGAGATCGTGCCGAGGCGGGTCAGCCGGATCGTGCAGCTGATCATCCGGCCGGCCTCGACCGTGACGACTCCGGTGTTCGTGCCCTCGCAGTTCATCTGAACGGTGCCGCTCGCCGCGGCGTCGCCGAAGTCGAAGCCCGGGGCCTTGACGTAGAACCTGGCCTGCGCGCCCGGCGGCAGACGGGGGAAGTTGCGCGTGCCGTCGACCTGGGTGCGCAGCGGCACGGTCACGCCGTCGTGGCTGAGGGTGACCAGCGCGTTGTTCACCGGCTGGGCGTCGGCCTGGGAGCTGTCGAGGACGGTCACCGTGATGGAGCCGCGCTCCTTCAGGTTCGGGTTCGACAGCGTGCAGGGGCCGCCGCGCGTGCAAGTGAGCGTGGCGGGGGTGGAGACGACGTCGGGGTTGCTGAAGGTCAGCGTGTAGGTGCCGGGCATGGCCGTGTCGGTGGGCACGTCCTCGTCCCGGTCGGGGACGTTCAGCCCGTCCGGCACACCGGCGCCGAGGGTCGACTGGTCGTCCCAGGCCAGCTCGTAGGTCGCGACGCCGGCGTCGGCGGTCTTGGTCGGGTTGTAGACCAGGCTCGCCTCCACCGTGCGACCGCTGGTGGAGGACACGGTGACGGCGATGTCGCCGGGTACCGCGTCGTCGGCTCCCTCGACCGTGACCTCGTTGGTGACCGAGATCGGCGCGGGCAGCATCATGACGGTGCTGAGGACCCGACCGGTCTGCAGGTAGTAGTCGCTCTGCGCGAACGGGTACCAGCCGGACGCCGTGACCGAGACAGAGGGCATCCGGGTGGTCACGAACGGAGCCGGCATGACACCGCGGGCGTCGGCGGTTCCGGGGCAGGTGGCGTCCCGGGGGTCGTTGTCGTCGGCGACCTTCACGATGCTGAAGCAGCCCTGGTCGTTCGTGGTGACGTCGACCTGCTGGTTGGCAGCGGGGTCGAGCGTGCCGGCCTCGGTGAGCGTGCTCGGGTCGAAGCGGGTGCCGCCGACCACGGTCACCGCAGCGTCCTTGACCCCGACGGCGCGGGTGGCCGCGGGTTCGCTGATGTCGTACCCCACGACCTGAGCGAGGAAGTCGGCGACCGGGTCGGTGAGGTCGAGCGTGGTCTCCTGCAGGTCGTCGTAGCCGACGACGAGCGTCTCGGCGCGGCTCCCGCTGTGGGTGCCGAGCTTGGAGGTGCCGCTGATCCGGTACTCGCCCGGGGTGAGGCGGTTGACGACGACGCGCCCGTCCTCGGTCGTGGCCCGGCTCTCGACGACCACGTCGGAGTCGACCCGTGTCAGGGTCACCTCGGCGTCGTCGGAGTCGACCAGCGCGCCGGAGCCGTCGGTGTCGCCCTCGCCCGGGGGCTGTCGCACGACCAGTGAGACCCGGCCGAGGCGGTTGAGCTCGAAGTTCACCTGCTCGGCACCGGAGTCGAGGATGAGCTGAGCCTCGCCGCCGCCGACGAACTCGGTGTTGGCGGGGACGGCCAGGACCTTGTACGGACCGGGACGCGGGGCCTCGATGAGGTAGCGGCCGTCGGCGTCGGTGACGGCGCACCAGCGGGTGCGACCGGTCTGGCCGCGGTCGACGGAGCGGGCGGGCAGGCAGGCGTCGGGGTCGGCCTTGGCGGCGTCGTCGTTCGCTGCCCCGTTGGTGATGGCGTCGGAGCACGGGGGCAGACCACCGGTGGCGGTGGCGGCGAGCAGCCAGACGCACGACTGCGTCGGGTTGGCGATCCCGTCTCCTGACGCGGGCACGGCCAGCGAGACCACGCCGGTCACCGACGGCACCGGCGTCAGCTCGACGAGGGGCGCGGTGACGCGGCGGTTCTCACCGACCTCGACGCGCACGGTGCGGTTGAGGTAGCCCGGGGCGGCGATCTCGATGGTGTAGAGACCGGGGCGGAGACCGCACTGCTCGCCGGCCTGGTCGAGCGGCTTGCAGGTCGCGTCGTTGGGCAGCAGGAAGCCGCCGTCGGCGGCGAACCGATCGGAGAAGTCGGTGCCCTTGAGGGTGGCGGTCACGCAGGTCTCGCGCTCGGCCTTCGTGGCCAGACGGCCGTCGGTGCAGGTGGGGATCGCCTTGCCGGTGTCGACGTCGACGACCTCGCCCTCGATGCGGGAGGTGCGCGGCAGTGGGCCGTCGGGCAGCTCGGAGAGCACGATCTGCATCGGGTCGCCGTCGTCGCCGGCCTCGACGCGCACGGTGCGCTCGACGGTGATCCGGTTGAAGTAGGAGGCGGTGAGCGTGTAGACGCCGGGCGCGACCACGTCGAAGGCGAAGCTGCTGCGACGCTCGCCGTCGACCACCACCACCGAGCTGCTGGTGGCCTTGTAGCTGTGCTCGGGGTTGACGAGCGTCAGGCCCACGCCCGAGAGCGGCGTCGCACCGCGGGGGAGGGTGTCGGAGCGGCGCGCCGCACGCACGGCCTTGGTGGTGGCCAGCTCACGCGACAGACCCCACATGGTGCCGTCGACGCGGCCGTTGATCGACTCGAGCCGGGTCGGGTCGAGGACGAGCGAGGAGTCGCCGCGCT
Organism: Nocardioides marinquilinus; assembly: GCF_039543705.1. Lineage (NCBI taxonomy): Bacteria > Bacillati > Actinomycetota > Actinomycetes > Propionibacteriales > Nocardioidaceae > Nocardioides > Nocardioides marinquilinus. The sequence goes on along the minus strand of NZ_BAABKG010000008.1, from coordinate 21,245 downwards.
GCAGCTCGAAGCCGATGCTCGCGGTCTGGTAGCCGGTGGCCGCGATGGTGAGGGTGTAGTTGCCGGGCACCGGCAGCGAGGGCAGGTAGAAGCGGCCCTTCGGGTCGACGGTCAGCGTGGTGGCGGTGCGGGTGAGCTCGTCACCGTCGGTGACGGTGACGGTGGCCCCGCCGAGCGCGGAGCTGGAGCCGTCGAAGCCGGCGGCGGTGACGTCGCCCTCGACGAGCGCGACGCCGGCCGTGAGCCGCAGGTCGGCCGTGGCGGTGCCGAAGGAGTCGAGCTGGACGACGCGCGCCTCGCTGCTCATGTCGCGCCGGGTGGCGGTGACGACGTAGGTGCCGGGGGCCGAGAGGCCGTCGATCGACCAGGTCCCGGCGCCGGGTCCGTCGGAGGTGCTGCTGGTGGTCAGGGTGTTGGTGCCGTCGGTGATGACGACGGTCGCGCCGCCGACGGCGCCGCCCGGACCCGTGACCGTGCCGCGCAGGGAGCCGGTGCCGGGCTCCATCTCGAACTCCAGCGGCTCCTTGGCCGCCTCGGAGGAGCTGTCGACGACGTAGCGCTGGGTCTGGAAGCCGGGCTTGCTGAAGGTGAGCAGGTAGTAGCCGGGCGCCTTGACGTTGCCCATCGCCCACGCGCCGTCGGTGTCGGTGTCGGTGCTGCGCGCCTCGGGCGCCTCGCTCGGGCTCGCGGTCGTGAACGCGGCGGCCGGTCGCTTGCCGTCGCCGTCGAGGTCCTCGTCGTCGACGCCGATGCCGGAGGCGCCCTGCGCCTCCTCGTCGACCAGCGAGGTGCTCTCCATGCGCACGGTCACGCCGGGCTGGTCGACCACGGTGCCGGCCAGCTGCAGCGGGGGCGCGGGCTCCTCGCCCTCGGCGTCCTCGCCAGCACCGTCCTCGCCGGCGTCCTCACCGGCGTCCTCACCGCCGTCGTCACCGGCGCCCTCGGCGGCGGCGTCGCCGGCGTCGCTGCCCGCGTCGGCGAGCGCCGCGGTGTCCTCCTGGGACTTCTCGCGCTGCGCCTGGCTGATCTTGGCCACCAGCAACCCGGCGCCGCCGAGCCAGACCGCGACGACGCAGAGGATGGCGACGGCCTTGAGACCCCAGGGGCCGAAGACCGCGCGCTGCTCGAGGCTGCCCTGGGCGTGGCGCACCGACTCGGGGGTGCTGGCGGTGACGCGGAAGGCGTGGCGCGCGCCGTAGCCGAGCAGGCGCGGCCGGTTGATGCGCGCGCGTCCGGTGACGCGCACCTCGCCGTCGGGCGGTACGACGACGTTCGGCCTGCGGAACTTCACCCGGCCGTGGCGCGGGTGGGTGACCTTGAGCGCCACCTGGGCGTCGGCACCGCCGGTGTTGCGCAGCACCGCGGTGATCTTCTTCGACGAGATGGCGCGGAGGTCGCCGGGCTCGAGCTCGATCGTCAGCCGCGAGCGCGGACTGACGACCAGCGTGGACTCGGCCTGGGCCGGACGGCTGCTGGCCGCGTCGGTGCGTCCGGTGACCGGGTCGACCGCCAGCGCGGTGACCACCAACGGGTAGGACGCCGGCAACGTGCCCTGCGGCGGGGTGAGCTCGAGCTCGACGACCTCGGCGGCTCCGGGCGCCAGGGGCAGCGTGCGGGCGGGGACGCCGAGCCAGCTCGGGTCGACGCCGACGGCGGTGACGACGATCGCGCGCTCGGCGGTGGCGCGGTTGGTGACGCGGACCGGCACGCGCAGGGTCGAGCCCGACGCCGCGCGCAGCGTGGGGACGACGGCGACGTGCGGTGACGAGGCGCCCTCGGGCACCCGGCCCCACCGGGTCTCACTCATCGGACACCTTGACGCGCACGTCGTTCTCCTTGCTGCCGTCGACGGTGAAACCGAAGGCGTCTCGTCCCTCGAGCGGCAGGAACGCACCGCCGGAGGCGCGGCGCACCGCGATGAGGTAGGTCTGGGGCGCGTCGACGTCGTCGAACCGGAAGCTGCCTGCGCCGTCGGTGATGGTCGTCGTGCGGTAGGGCTCGCCGTCGGGGTACTGGCCCGACTGGTACAGCTCGACGATCCAGCCGCGACCGGCGTTCTCGACGATGCCGACGATCGAGGCCGCGACCCCGAGCTCGAGGTCGTAGGTCTCGTCCTGGCCCGGGGCGACGGTGATGATCTGGGTGACGGGCGCGACGCCGCTACGGCTGGTCTGCAGCGTGTAGGTGCCCGGCGGGACGGTGTCGAAGCGGTACTGCCCGGCGAGGTCGTCGGGCACGGTGGCCGTGGTGACGGTGTAGGTGCTGGTGTTCGAGATCAGCTGGACGACGGTCTCGCCGACCGGCCGGGCCGTCTCCCCCTTGGCCGGGGGCTGGCTGACGGTGCCGTCGATGGTGGCCGTCGAGCGGGTCATCTCGACCGTGATCAGCCCGCCCTCGTTGACCACGCCGGCGAGCCCGTCGGAGCTGAGGTTGCCCTGCCCGTCGAGGCCGACGGCCACGGTCTGCGAGGCGAGGTCGTCGCGGCTGAAGGTGATCGTGTACTCACCGGGCACGGCGAGCCCGTCGACCGACCAGGCGCCCTCCTGGACGCCGGTCTCGTCGTCGCCGGGCACGGTGGCGGTCTGCACGGTCTGCGTGCCGTCGGTGACGGTGACGAGCACGCCCGCGACCGACGTCCCGACGTCGTCGGTGGGCGTCTCGAGGCTGACCTGGCCGGCCAGCGACCCCGACGACTTGTCGAGGTCGAGGGTGATGCCGCCGAGCGCCTGGCTGTCGTTGAGGGTGACCGTGAGGGTCTCGGAGGCGTAGTCGTCCTTGCTGACCACCAGGGTGAAGGTGGCCGGCGTGGGCAGGTTGCGCAGGGTGAACGAGCCCACCTCGCCGCGGCTGCCGGCACTCTCGGCGGTCAGCGTCTGGGCCGAGACCGATGTCTGGCCGGTCGAGGCGGTGACAGTGGCGTCCTCGAGCGGCGCCCCGCCGGAGGTGATGAGCCCGGTGAGGACGCCGTCGCCCTTGCTCAGCGTGATCTCGACCCCGGTGCGCTCCTCGCCGGCCGAGACGTCGATGCGCTGCGTGGAGGTGGCGTAGCCCTCCTTCTCGACCACCAGGTCGTAGACGTTGGGCGAGGGGACGTCGCTGAGCTCGAAGCTGCCGTCGTCGCCGATCGGCACCGACTTGATGGTGGCGCCCTGCTCGGCGACCGCGGCGGTGGGACTGATCGGGTCGCCCGTGGTGCCGGGGGTGCCGGACGCGCCCGGTGGCAGCGGGGTGCCGGCGGTGTTGGTGGCGGTGGCACCGGCCAGCGGCAGCTTGAGGGTGATGGTGGCGGCCGAGACGTCGTCGCCGACCACCGTGCCTGCGATCGAGGACGGGACGCCGCCGAGGGTGACGTCGAGCGCGGCCTGCTTGCCGCCCGGCTCGAGCTTGACGGCCTCGGCGTCGGCGGGGTCGACGGCCTGCGGGTACCACAGCTGCACGAAGCCGGCGCCGCGGAAGGTGACCTTGTACTCGCCCGCGGGCAGCTTGCCGATGCGCCAGGCGCCGTTCTTGTCGGTGGCGGTGGTGGCCAGCGCCAACTCGGTGTCGTCGGCGGAGAAGACGCCCACCGAGACGCCGGCGACGGGCTTGCCCGAGGTGAGCAGGTTGACCTTGCCGCCGATCTCGGAGCTGCCGGTGCCCGAGCCCGCGGCGTCGCGAGCGGCGGCGATCTGCAGCGCGAGGTTGCGGTCGGCGGCCGACTGGCCGACGATCGCCGACAGCGAGCTGGTGATGACGATGGCGAAGACCGTCAGGGCCACCAGCAGGCCCAGCAGGGCGATCGGGCCGCGGGTGAGCATCGGCCGCTGGATGAAGGTGGCCAGCCCCATCGGCGGGATGTCCTCGCCGATGAGCGCGGGGGCCTTCTTGCGGCGCTTGAGCGCGAGCTTCTCGGCCGGGGTCGGCGCGACGGCCTTCTCGGCGAGGGCGGCGTCGGCGTCGTCGACGGCCTGCGCCTGCGCGGGGTCGAGGATGCGCAGCTCGAGCGGCCGGATGACCGGGTTGCCCATCAGCGGACGACGCGCCTTGGCCCGCAGGTCGACCATCGCGTGCTCGCCGGGCGCGAGGTCGACCAGCGGCGGGGTGAAGGTGAAGGTGACCTTGCCCTCGGCGTCCTGGCCGTGCGGACGGCCGACGAGGTTGGTGTTGCCCTCGTTGGCCACCAGCAGGCTCAGCCGCGCGGCGCGGCCGGCGGAGGTGGCGAGCGGGTCGACGCGCAGGGTGACCGAGGGGCGCTCGGGCACCGAGAAGACGATCTCCTCGACGGCGGACTCGTGCGGCGGGGTGACCTCGCGCACCTGCACCGAGACCCGCCGCTCGCCGGCGTTCATGCCGGCCGGCACCGCCATGTCGAGGACGACGGTGCGGGTCTCCTCGGGGAACAGCGTGATCTCGCCGTCGGGCAGGTTCACCCACGACGGGTCGGCGCCGAGCACGCGCACCGCGTAGCCGCCGATGACGTCGCCGGTGTTGCTGATGGTGACGCTGATCGGCTGGCTGACGCCCGGCACCAGGTCGAAGTGCCGGGGGAAGACCTCGACGCGCACGGCTACCGCCCGCCGTCGGTGAGACGCAGGTCCTGGTAGCTGGTGAGCCCGGCGATCACCCGGACCATCGCGGTCTGCTGCTGCAGCGGCATGCCAGCGGCGTCGACGCCGGTCACCGTCACGCTGTAGGTGCCCGGCTCGAGGCCCTCGACGCGGAAGCCGCCGTCGCCGTCGAGGCTGCCCGGCCCGCCGCTGGTGGCGGTGACGATGTTCAGCCCGTCGGTGAGGGTGATGGTGGCGCCCTCGAAGGCGCGACGCTCGGGGCCGGTCACGTTGCCCGCGATGCCGCCGAGCTCGTTGTCGAGCGTGACCTCGAGCGACTCGGCGGGGCCGGCGTCGCCGAGGCTGAGCGGCACGGTGGTCGGGGCGTAGCCCTCGGCGGTGAAGGTGAGCGTGTAGTCGCCCGGGGCGGTGAGGCCGCTGAGGCTGAACCCGCCGACGTCGCCGGTGGTGAGCGTGGTGGTGGCGGGGATGACCACGACCGGGTCGGTGGTGCCGTCGGTGGTGCCGTCGGAGGTCGTGGTGCCGGTGGGGTCGATGCCGCCGACCGTCACCGAGACCCCGCCGATGCCGACGCCGTCGCGGCCCTTGACGTGGCCGGTGACGCTGCCGGTGCCGGCGGTGAGCACCGCGGAGACGTCGCTGCGGCTGGTGCCGGCGCCGAGCTCGACGGTCTGGGTGGTGCTGCCGTAGCCGTCGGCGGTGAAGGTCAGGGTGTAGGTGCCGGGGGTGGGCAGGTTGGGGATGGTGAAGGCGCCGAGCGGCGCGACGGTCGGGGTGATGACCGTGACATCCAGGCCGTCGACGACGGTGCTCACGGTGACGCCACCGAGCGGGTTGCCGTCGCTGTCGGCGACCGAGCCCGAGACCTGCCCGGCGTCGGCGTCGGGGACGATGCTCGGCTGCAGCCGCTGCTCGCCGCCGTTGACCGTGGTGGTGACCGTCTTGGTCTTGTAGCCGGCGGCGCTGAAGCTCAGCTCGTAGGTGGCCGGGGCCAGCAGGCCGGTGAGCTCGTAGGTGCCGTTGCTCGTGGTCAGCGAGGCCATCACGCCCTGGCGGTTCGGGACGTCGAGGGCGCGCGCCTTGACGGTGACCGGCACGCCGCCCGAGCCGAGGTCGAGCTCCTGGTCGATCGTGCCGGTGATGCTCGCGGCCTGGCCGCGCACCAGCACGTCGCGCAGGCCGTTGGTGGCCTGCGGGGCGACCTCGACGAGGTCGGCGCCGCGCTGGCCGGGGGAGCCGGGGTACCACAGCGGGTCGTAGCCCTCGGCGCTGAAGCGCAGCACGTAGGAGGTCGGGAACAGTCCGGCGATGCTGTAGCTGCCGTCGCTCTGGGTGGCCGCCGAGCTGACCTGCTTGAGGCCGTCGGGGGTCTGGCGCAGCACGTCGACGGTGATGCGGCCGACCGGCAGCTTGTTGCTGACCGCGAGCACGGTGCCCTCGATCGTGCCGCCCACGCCCGGTGGCACCTGGCCGTCCTTGGGCAGCGCACCCGGCGGGTCGCTGGCCGCGGCGGGGGTGAGGTCGTCGACCGCGTCGGCGGCGAAGAAGGAGGTGGCGGGCGCCTTGGTGACCGGGTCGCCGGCGAGCACGCCGCGCAGGCCGAAGAGGAAGACCGCCGCCCACACGGCGACGATCGACATCAGCACCAGCGCGGTGATCAGGCCGCGGCTGAGGATCGGGCGCTGCTTGAGGACGACGATCGCCTCGGCCGTGAGCTCGGGGGCCTGCTCGGTCTCCTCGGGCTCGGTCGCGGCGGGGGCGTCGGTGACGACGTCCGGCTCGCCGTCGGCGAGGGAGCCGTCGAGCTGCTGCTCGAGCTCGAGCATCGCCGGGATGCTGTGGGCACGCTGCGCGGTGAGCGTGACCTTGACCGCCCGGTCGACCTCGCCGCCGGTGATCATCCGCGGGCCCTTGACCGCGAGGATGGCGGGCACGGTGGCGCCGGGCTCGACCCGCAGGGTGCGCGGGCTGAAGCGCGCGGTGGACTTCGCGTCCTCGGTGACGGACTCGAGGGTGACGTCGAGCGCGGTGTTGCCGGGGTTCTCGACCTGGAGCAGGAAGCGCCCGCCGCGACGCGAGCGCAGGGTCGCGGGGCTGCGGTGCAGCTTGACGGCCGGCCGCGCCGAGACCGACAGATCGAGGTCGAGGTGCTGGGTGGGGGCGCCGGTGCCGTGCGAGACGGCCTCGACGGTGATCGGGTGGCTGCCGGCGGTCAGCGTGCTGGGGACCGTGACCTGCAGCGTGATGCGGCCGTTGGCGCCGGGGAACAGCGGCAGCAGTCGCGGCTCGGAGACGACGGTGGCGTCGGGCAGGCCGATCAGGTGGGCCGAGATGCCGTCGATCAGGTCGGCGTTGTTGACGACGTCGACCTCGATGGCCACGGTCGACCCGGGCTCGACCTGCACCACGCGGTGCTCGGTCGCGAGCCTCATCGCACGCTCCGGACGCCGGGCTCGCGGCGGCTCGGGGCAGGGCGGAAGCACGGACGTCGCGGGACGTCGGTGGTTGCGCAGCCGTGCACGGTGAGCCTTCCGAGAGAGCCGAGATCGATCGGACGAGCCGAGACTAGGAGCGCCCGAGCGGCCGCGTGGGCGAATCGGGGAAACTTTGCTCACCTCTTGAGGTGGACAACTGCTCTCAGCGGGACGCGTTACGCACCGCGGCCAGCCAGGGCCCGTACTGGGAGTCCTGGGTGCGGCGTCCGAGCTTGGTGAACTCGGTGGTCACGGCGCTGAGCACCTCGACCATGCCGACCTCGGTGCCGGCCGCCGCGGCGGCGAAGGCGGCGGTCAGCGCGGCGTTGCGGATGGACCCGCCGGTGAGGTCGAACTTCTCGGCCACGAATGCCAGGTCGAGGTCGGCGCGGGGTGCGCCGCCCAGCGAGCGGTCCCAGATGCGCTCGCGCTCCTCGGCGGTCGGCACGCTGAAGGCGACGGTGACGTGGATGCGGCGCAGGAACGCCTGGTCGATGTTGCCCTGGAAGTTCGAGGTCAGCACGACGACGCCGTCGTAGGTCTCCAGCCGCTGCAGCAGGTAGGAGACCTCCATGTTGGCGTAGCGGTCCTTGGCGTCCTCGACCTTCGAGCGGCTGCCGAACAGCGAGTCGGCCTCGTCGAAGAGCAGCAGGTAGTTGCCGGTGTGGGCCGCGGAGAAGATCTCCTCGAGGTTCTTCTCGGTCTCACCGATGTACTTGCTCACCAGCGCCGACAGGTCCACGCGGAACATCTCGAGGCCGAGCTCCTTGGCCACCACCTCGGCGCTGGTGGTCTTGCCGGTGCCCGACGGACCGGAGAACAGCGCGACGACACCGGGGGAGGGGTAGAGCGAGAGCCCCCAGTCGTCGTGCACCCGGCTGCGCTGGTGGTAGCGGTCGACCAGGTTGCGCAGCTGGCGCTCCTGGGACGGCGGTAGCACCAGGTCGTCCCACTCGACCCTCGGGACGATGCGGGTCGCGTGCTGCAGGAGGGAGCCCGTCGCGGTGCGCCGCAGCTGCTCCTCGGCGTCCGGGACGCCGGTCGAGACGTGCGCCGTGACCCACAGCTGCTGCGCCGTCGGGCGTCGGATCGGGGGAGCGGCGCTCGGGTAGACCGCAGCCCACTCGTCGTCCGTGACCGCCGGCGGGTCGGCAGCCACCTCGAGGAACGCCTGCTGCGGCAGGGACTCGAGGGGGAGCGGGCGGGACGAGGTGAGGGCCACGGGCAGGTGCTCCGCGCGCTCCAGCCACTCACGCCCCGCCGAGTCGAGCCGATCGCCGGTCTCCAGCACGAGGCCGGCGCCGACCAGGCTGGCCTGCCGCACGAGCGTGAGCCACTCGTCGTCGCTGGTGGGCACGCGTGTCGAGATGAACACGTCATGCCTCGTGAACCGCACCGCGGCCTGGCGGCGCCGCACGGGGTCCTCACCCACGACGAGCACCTTCTCGGAGGCGCCGAGGATCCGGTCGTCGTCGCCCTCGTCCGTCACGAACTCGGTTCCGGGCGGCAACGCTGGGTCGAGGCTCGGGTCGCCCAGCAGCGCCCACAGCACGCGGCGCGGCACCAGCACCTGCGCGCCGGCCATCGGGACGTCGGACTCCAGCGAGACGAGTCCGGCCCGCGTCAGGCGTGAGTTCGGAGCGAGGACGCCGAGCACCTCGGGGCCGAGCAGGTCGACGAGCAGCTGGACCGTCGGTCGCGCCGGGGTCCGCGCGGGGCGAACGAGCGTGCCCAGGAGCGTCAGGAGCCGCCCGTCGAGTTCGATCCCCGCGCACACGGCAAGGGTCTCGGCCTCCAGCTGGTCGAGCCCGACCGTGTGCACGACCGTCTGCAACGGTCCGGGCGTCGCGGCCGCCTGTCTAAACGCTTCACGTGCCCGCTCCACCTGGGCGCGGCCCAGGTCGACGTCGCCGGGCGACCGCACCTCGGTCACCGCGTGCTCGACGAGGGCAGTGGCGAGCATCGTCCAGTCCGCGACCACCTCGGGCGTGTTCGAGGTCGTCGACCGAGTCGTCTCGTCCGACCGGTCGTCGTCGTCATCCACGGGCTTGCGGTTGCTCACTCTCGTCGGTCGGCAGGGGCCGCCCTGCCGGTCGGGCTCGTCAGCTCGGTCTGCTACTGCTCGGGCTCGGGCTCGGGCTTGACGCCGAGGTACTCGGCGCGCCGCTTGAGCTCCTTGTAGAAGTCGTCGCCCCCGCCGTGCTTGCCAGCGGACTTCGTCGCCTTCTTGATGGAGGCCTTGGCGCCATGGTGGTTCTTCATGCCCTTCCAGCTCCACTTGCTGGTGGTGAAGACCTTGACGATGTGGGCCTCACCCTCCTTCAGGCCGCGCTCGAACTCGGCGACCATCTGCTGGTAGCGCGAGGTGGTGCCGTCGGGCTTCTGCTTCGACCAGAGCCTGATGTCGTCGTCACCGGCGAAGGTCTGCGCCTTGGCGAGCATCGAGTCGACACACCAGTCGGCCAAGTAGTGCTTCGAGTCGCGCAGCATCTGACCGCAGTAGCTGATCCACTGCTGTCGGTTGGTGTAGCCGAGGCTCATCTCGTCGCCACCCCCGGTTCCGGGATCGACGTGGTCGATGAGCTTGATGTTGCCCTGCGGCGTGTAGAACCAGTTCTCGAGGTTGCCGCTGTAGGCGCGGTCGCGATTTCCGAGCAGGAAGTCGATGGCGGTCATGTGGCCCAGGGCGGCCATGTGTCCCGGCTGCGTGAGCTTGTCGCGCAACCCCGTGGAGCTCGTCTGGTCCTCTGTGTCGCCCTCGCCCTTCGTCTTCGTCTTCGCTTCCTTCATGGCCGACGTGCCGGCGGCGAAGCTCATCGCCACCACGCTCTTGCCGGTCTGGGCGAGCAGGCCGCGCGCGTTGTCGGCGGCAGCCACCTCGGGCGACTTGCCCTGGACCGCGGGCAGGTTGGCACCACGGTCGGCCCAGGACCCGTCGAGGATCTCGTTCTGGGCCTTCATCCCGATCAGCTTGTACAGCTCGCCGCGGTCCTTGCTGTCGAGCGGCCGCTCGACCACGGACTCCGCGTCGCTCAGCGTCTGGTGGAGGGCGCCGGCGAGCATGCCGAGGGTGGCGGGCTGGTCGTCGGGCTTGACCACCAGGACGTCGTCCTTGCTGTCGCCGTCGAGGAACCAGACGTCCTTGTCGGCCAGGGTCCTGATCTGCCAGGCGTTCTGCATCGGCAGGCGCTTCTTCCGGTTGCCGACGCCCTCCCACAGGCGGTGCACGCGCCGCGCGCCGCCGCCCTGCTGCTGGGTGTGGGCGATCTCGTGGGCCAGCACCCGCTCGCCGGCGGCGGTGCCGGGGTCGAACTCGCCGGCGCCGAAGAAGATGTCGTTGCCGGTGGTGAAGGCGCGGGCCGAGACCGAGCGGTTCAGCTGCGCGGACTCACCGTCGGTGTGCACGCGGACGTCGGCCAGCGAGCGGCCGAACCCGGACTCCATGCGCGAGCGGACGTCGTCCGGCAGGGCCTGCCCGGTGCCGCGCTTGCTCTCGATGCGGCTGGTCAGGCCGTCGGAGATGGCGCCGCCCTCGTAGCCGACCTCCGGCGCGGCGGACGGCGCGGCGATGCGGGCGACGCCGTGGCAGCCGTCGTGGATGTGCGTCTCACCGGTCTCGCCGCCCTGCAGGCGCGAGATCACCTGGTCGGCGACCCGGTCGGCCTCCACCTCGGCGCGGTCGTCGGCTGCGCCGACGACGAGCGGTGCGGCGACGCGGCGGACAGGAGTGGCAGGCGCTGCCTGCTCGCGCTCGTCGGTCTCGGGATGGGCGAACTCGGCCATGGCGCGCACGGTAGGCACACGAGGCCCGGCCTGTCAGGGGTTCGGGTCAGGATTTGCCGGCCTGGTCCGGGTGGTCCAGACCAGTGGTCTGCGCCGTTTCGGGTACAGCGGAGCGGTCCGGGTGCCACACTCGCGCCCGTGTTCATCAACAACGTGGACAGCGGCCTGGAGCGCATGGTGCGCGACCGGCTGCCGTTGCCCGAGGACATCGGCGACGTCACCTTCGACGCCCCGACCTCCACGTGGTCGGCCCAGCTGTCCCGCATCACGGTGAGCTTCTTCCTCTACGACGTGCGCCGCAGCACGCTGCCCTCCCGCTCGGCCACCCTGCGACCGCAGGAGGGCCGCCAGGCCCTGCGCCGGCGTCCGCAGCCGATGGTCGAGCTGTGCTACCTGGTCAGCGCCTGGGCCGGCAGCTCGCGCGACGAGCACCAGCTGCTGGGCGACATGATCAGCCTGCTGGCCGCCACCGACTCCATCCCGCAGCCGCTGCTGCCGGACGAGCTCTCGACGCCGGTGCAGCTCTCGATGGGCGACGACCGCAGCCTCGGGCGCGAGCTGTGGGGCTCGATCGGCGGCAACCTCAAGGGGTCGGTCACGCTGCTGGCCACGGTCGGCGCCGACTCCTTCGACTGGGAGGAGCAGGCTCCGCCGGTCGAGCGCATCGCCGCGATGGCCGAGCGGATGGTCGAGCCCCCGACGTCGCGGTACACCGGCGCGCTGGCATGAGGCGTCGGCGCGGTCCCGCGCTGCTCGCCGTCCTGCCGCTGCTGGCTCTGCTCGGTGGCTGCGGCCTCTTCGACGGCGACGACGACACCGAGGCCGAGGACGTCTCGGTCTTCGACATCGAGCCCGGTCAGTGCTTCCTCGCCGAGGAGGACGTCGAGGCCGAGCTGAGCGACCTCAAGCGGGTCGACTGCGACCAGCCGCACGACCAGGAGTACTACGTCGCGGTCGACTACGTGCCCGCCGACCCCGAGGCCGACGCCGACGTCTTCCCGGGTGACGAGGCGCTGACCACCTTCGCCCAGGGCGCGTGCGCGCGGGAGTTCAAGCCGTACGTCGGCATCGACTACCTCGACGCCCCCGACCTGTTCTTCACCTTCCTGCTGCCCTCGCCCCGCTCGTGGCAGGAGGGCGACCGCTCGGTCGACTGCTTCATCATCGGCAACGGCCAGACGCTCGAGGGCTCGGCGAAGGACTCCGGCGGCGACCTGTCCGACGGTTCCGGCGACCAGTAACCCCTCCGACCCCCAGCAACGAGGAGACCACGATGCCCAACCCCGTCGTCGGCACGGCGATGGCGGCGTGCAGCTTCGGCGTCGCGCCGTCCACGCTGAACTTCCTGCCCACCTCGAAGGTGGTCATCGAGGGCAAGCCCGCGGGCACGATCATGGACTTCGCGCCGGGAGTGAACATCCCGCCGTTCGGGATGTGCAACAGCCTGGCCAACCCCACCGTGGCCGCGGCGACCGCGGCCGCGCTCGGCGTCCTGACGCCGATGCCCTGCGTGCCGGTGACCGTCGCGCCGTGGGCCCCGCCCGCGCCCAAGACGATGATCGGCGGCAAGCCGGCCCTCCCGGCGACCGCGATGTGCAACTGCGCCTACGGGGGCGTGATCACGATCTCGATGCCCGGCACCATGAAGACGCAGATCAACTGACCCGACCCACCCCACCGCACGGACCCCGAGCGTCTGCGCGGACCGTCGTCGAGACCCCCGAAGGTCAATGCGAACGCGCCCGCACGGACCCTGAGCCTGTCGAAGGGACGGCGCTCGCGAACGTCGTCGAGGTAGGGCCGGTGGTTTCGACGACGCTCGCTGGGGCTCGCTGCTCAACCACCGGAGTCGGCGCGACCCTCGCCGTCGACGCGCACCCGCCGCACGGACCCTGATCTTGTCTAAGGGACGACGGTCGCTGGGGCTCGCTGCTCGACCACCGGTGGTCGAGCAGGCCGAGCGTCTGCGCGAGGCCGTCGTCGAGACCCCGGAGGGTCATCGCGAAGGTGCCCGCACGGACCCTGAGCTTGTCGAAGGGACGGCGCTCGCGAGCGTTGCCGAGGTAGGGCCGGTGGTTTCGACGACGCTCGCTGGGGCTCGCTGCTCAACCACCGGTGGTCCGAGCAGGCCGAGCGTCTGCGCGAGGCCGTCGTCGGGACCCCGGAGGGTCAACGCGAGGGCGCCCGCACGGACCCTGAGCTTGTCGAAGGGACGGCGCTCGCGAGCGTTGCCGAGGTAGGGCCGGTGGTCTCGACGACGCTCGCTGGGGCTCGCTGCTCAACCACCGGAGTCGGCGCGGCCTCGCCGTCAACGCGCACCCGCCGCACGGACCCTGAGCCTGTCGAAGGGACGACGCTCGCGAGCGTTCCCGAGGTAGGGCCGGTGGTCTCGACGACGCTCGCGGGGCTCGCTGCTCGACCACCGGTGGTCGAGCAGGCCGAGCGTCTGCGCGAGGCCGTCGTCGAGACCGCGGCTCAGCCGGTGGGGCGGCGCACCCGGTCGGTCCAGACGAAGGGGCCGGGGAGCACGTGGGTGCCGGTGACGAGGTCGCGCATCAGGCCGGTGAGGTCGTCGGCGCAGCCGCTGGCGCCGCGGGCGAGGGCGGGCTGCTCGGCCAGGCCGAGGCAGACCTGCACCAGCCGCAGCCAGTGCTCGGAGTCGTCGGTGATGGCGACCTGGGCGCGGCCGTGCCGGGCGAGCAGGGCGCGCACCTCGGGGTGGCCGGCCACGCCGGGGGAGTCGGTGACGAGCGTCAGGTCGGGGCAGGCCCGGGCGTGGGTCGACTGCAGCCGGGCCACCAGCCGCAGGAAGCGCTCGAGGTCGAGGGCGCCGCGCCGGGTCAGCTGGGCGGGCTCCGCGAGCGCGGCGCGCAGCGCGGCGAGCAGCTGGATCGGCCCGAGCCGCACCGCCATGGCCGCCCCGTCGGCCTGGCTCGGCGCGTGCCGGGTGGCCGGCGTCGTCCCGGCCGGTCGTGAGCTGATCGCGAGCAGCCGCACGTCGCGCGCCACCACGACGCCGAGCACCGCGCCCACCTGCAGCGTCAGCCCGGGGCGGGTGGCGAACCGGTAGGTGCCGGCGCCGTGCGGGTGCACGCCGTAGCGCCGCCACGCCCGAGAGACCGTGCTGCGTCCGACGCCGAGGTGCTCGGCCAGCATCCGGCACGACCAGCGGCCGCCGGCGCGGGACGACGCGGGGGAGCGCAGCGTCGCGGCGACGATCGAGGCGTCGTCCACCTCGCGGCGCGGGCTCAGCGCCCGCTCGAGCAGGCCGTCGAGCCCCTCGTCGAGGTAGCGCGTGCGCCACTGGTGGGCGGTCTGGCGGCTCACCCCCACCGCGCCGGCCACCTGCGTCGGCCCCAGGCCGCGCGCCGAGAGCAGCACGACCCGCGAGCGGATGCCGAGCGCGCTCGAGGTGGCCGCCCACGCCGAGAGCTGCGGGACGTCGCCGGGGCGCAGGTCGAACCGGGTGCCGGCGCGGCCGCGCTCCGGGGCGGGGAGCACGTCGCCGTCCCACCTGCCGGCCGCCGCCCGGTCGTCGTCCACGCCGCGATCCTGGGCCACGGGCACCCCGTCTGTCCGCCGAACGCCGAGATTGCGTCAAGACGGTCTGGGACGCCTGATGGTCACTTGTGACTAGTTGGGGGCAATCCTCTGCGGCCACACCCCGAGGGGTTGAAGAGTCCGTCTCGCCAGAACGTGACGTGCGTTCTCCCAAACCGAAGTGAGATCCCATGCCTACCTACACCGCACCCGGTGTCTACGTCGAAGAGGTCCCGTCCTCGCAGAAGATCCTCGCCGCGGCTCCCACCGCGGTGGCGGCCTTCGTGGGCTTCACCGAGCTCGCCCCGACCGACGACCCCAACGACCCGCAGGGCCTCGCCCCGCGCCTGGTGACCAGCTGGACCCAGTTCGAGAGCCTGTACGGCGGCTTCGCCCCCGGCTGCATGCTCCCGCTGTCGGTCTACGGCTACTTCGCCAACGGTGGCTCGATCGCCTACATCTGCCGCGTGCCGAACACCGAGCCCGCCGGCGAGCCCTCGAAGGCCGCGCTGCCCGCCGCCGACCGCGCGCTGGGCCTGCCCGTCGCCGTCGAGAGCGTCGAGCCCGACGCCAACATCGCGATCCAGGTCTCCACCGACGACGCCGGTGACACCGACGACGAGGGTCCCGCCACGTTCACGATGACCGTCCTCGAGAACGGCGAGGCCGTCGAGACCTTCGAGAACCTCGACTTCGGCTCGGGTGACAGCAACGTCGCCACCAAGGTCAACGCGACCTCGACCAAGATCAAGGTCGAGCTCGACCTCGACAAGGACGCCGACCTGGAGAACCAGCTCGAGCTGGTCAAGCCCGGCGTCTACGACCTCGAGAAGGCCGCCCCGACCCCGGTGCCCGTCACCGGCCGCAAGTTCGCCGGCTCCGAGTCCGCCCGCAACGGCATCAACGGCCTCGCCGTGGCCGAGGACGTCACCATGGTGATCGTCCCCGACCTGATCACCGCCGCGACCAAGGAGGACGGCAGCGTCGACCTGGGTCTGTGGAAGGCCGTGCAGACCGCGCTCATCTCCCACTGCGAGCAGAACGGCAACCGCATGGCCGTCCTCGACTCGCCTCCGGGGATGAACCCGCAGCAGATCAAGGAGTGGCGCAGCGAGGTCGCGATGTACGACTCCGCCTACGCCGCCCTGTACTACCCCTGGGTCAAGGTCGAGAACCCGATCGGCGTCGACGGCGACACCGAGATCCTCATCCCGCCGTCCGGCCACATCGCCGGCGTCTGGGCCCGCACCGACGACACCCGCGGCGTGTGGAAGGCCCCGGCCAACGACACCATGCGCGGCGTCCTCGACATCGAGCGCTCGGTGACCCAGAACGAGCAGTCGCTGCTCAACCCGATCGGCATCAACTGCATCCGCCCGTTCGGCACCCGCGGCATCCGCATCTGGGGTGCGCGCACCCTCAGCTCGGACACCGACTGGAACTACATCAACGTCCGCCGCCTGTTCAACATGGTCGAGTCGACGATCCTCGAGGGCACCCAGTACGCCGTCTTCGAGCCGAACGACATCTCGCTGTGGGAGGGCGTCAACCGCACCGTCAGCGGCTTCCTCCGCGGCCTGTGGACCGCCGGCGCCCTCACCGGCGTCTCGGCCGACGAGGCGTTCTACGTCAAGTGCGACGCCGAGACCAACCCGCCGGAGTCGGTCGACGCCGGTCTGCTCGTGGTCGAGGTCGGCATCGCGCCGGTCAAGCCCGCCGAGTTCGTGGTCTTCCGCATCAGCCAGAAGAAGCAGGTCTCCGGCTGAGCCGGCTCGACCGGTCCTGCCGGTTGAGCCACCCGTCCGTCTCCACCACACTTATCCCACCAAGCCCACCGGCCCCTCCGGTGGGCAGACAAGGAACAGCTAGCTGATGAGCGATTCGCTGATCGCGACCGACCCGATCGTCGCGCAGAACTTCTACCTGGAGATCGCGGGGGAGAACATCATCCTCACCGGCGTCTCCGGCCTGGACGTCGAGGCCGACGTCGTCACCATCCAGCAGGTCGGCGCCACCGGCCGTGCCGAGGCCGTCAAGACCCGCGGCAACGTCAACAAGGCCGCCGACCTGACGATCACGCGCATGGCCCCCATGGACGCCATGGCCGACCCGATCTGGACCTGGTTCAACGACATCCGCACCAAGGGCTTCAGCGGCTCGGCCCGCACCGCCACCCGCAAGGACGGCTCGATCGTGCTCTACGACGGCGCCTTCACCGAGGTCGGCCGGTTCAACTTCTTCAAGGGTTGGCCGAGCAAGATCGCGACCGACGCGGTGAGCACCGACTCGAACGACGCCGTCAAGGAGACCATCACCCTGGTCATCGAGAGGCTCGACCGCGTCAAGTGAGCTCTCTGCGAACGGAGTACGAGTTCACGTTGCCGCGTGGCTACGTGGACGACGACGGTGGTGTCCACCGCAAGGGCGTCATGCGCCTGGCGACGGCTCGCGACGAGCTGGCGCCGCTGCGCGACCCCACCGTCTCGGGCCCCGACGACCCCCGGCTGACGATCCTGGTCCTGACCAGGGTCATCACGAGGCTGGGGCAGGTCGAGCTCATCAACTCCTACGTGATCGAAGGACTCTTCGCCGTCGACCTGGCGTTCCTCCAGGACTTCTACGGCGTGATCAACTTCGGCAACCAGGAGGAGTTCGAGGCCCTGATCGCAGCCCAGGAGCAGACGGCGCTCGTGGGGACGGCTCCGGCCGCCCCCGCGGCGCCGGCCGCTCCGGCCCAGGACGCCGCCCCCGCCGCCGACTCGCCCAGCGAGCCGGCGGACGGGGGCGGCGCCCCGGCGTCCCCGGCCTTCTCGGGTCCCCCCGACCCGGGTGCCGACCGCCCCAACCTGCGTCGCAGCGTCGAGGAGCTGCCGCGCCGGTCGTCGTAGGGGAGCGCTCGCACCGCGATGATGCGCTACCCCAGCGACGCGCTGTGGCAGGAGATCGCCTACCTGGCCTATCACCTGCACTGGTCCCTCGACGACCTGCTCGACCTCGAGCACATGGACCGGGTCCGGATGGTCCGGGCGGTCGTCAGCCTGAACGAACGAGCCTGGCAGGTGGTACGTGACTATGGTCGGTGAGTCGATCGACGCGACGGTCGGTGAGCGGCGTGTCTGAGAGTGCTGCCGAGCAGCCCCTGGGCGGTGACCTGCCCATCGCCAACCGGTTCCTCTTCGAGCTCGACGGCGTCGAGATCGGGGTCTTCAAGGAGCTGACCGGCCTGCAGGTCACCGTCAGCGTCGACGAGATCCGCGAGGGCGGCCAGAACGGCTTCAGCCACCGCGTGCCGGGCCGGATGACGTGGCCCAACGTCGTCTTCCGCCGTGGCGTCACCTCCAGCAACGCCCTGTTCGAGTGGTTCCAGAAGTCCTCCGGCGAGGGCTTCGCCGGCGCCGGCAACAAGCTCACCCGCTCCACCGGCGCCATCACCGCCCTCGACCACATCGGCACCCGGCTGCGCGCCTGGGAGCTGATCGACGTCTTCCCGGTGCGCTGGAAGGGGCCCGACTTCAACGTCCAGAGCATGGACCCCTTGGAGGAGGAGCTCGAGATCACCCACCACGGCTTCCGCGCCAAGACCCAGGTGTGACGTGACCCGACCCCCCGATCCCGACGCCCCCCTCGCCACCGCGCCGTGGCTCGGCACCGCCGTGCGACGGCGCTTCCGCATGCCCGGACCCCCGGTGGGCCGACCGCTGCCCTCGCGCATCGGCACCCTGACGTCCGCCGTCTCCCGCTTCGCGGCCGCGACCTCCCGCCCGGTCGAGGTGCGCCGCTCGCTCGCCGGCCCCGCGCCCGGCGTCCGCCCGCCCCGGTGGTGGAGCGGCTGGGAGCCCGAGCCCGCGGCCCCGCTGCCGCCCGCCGTCCCCGGCTCCACCGCGCGCCGCTCGGCGCTGGTGCAGCGCGTGGCGTCGTTCCGCGAGATCGGCCCGCCGCCCGGTGTGGACGCCGCCGCGCCCGCCGCGAGCGAGGCCGCCAGGTCGACCGGATCGACCGGGCCGACCGGTTCGACCCCGTCGACGCAGGGCCCGGCCGGGGTCACGAGCACCCCTGGCCCGTCCGCCTCCGTGGCGTCCGCGCCGTCCGCGCCGTCCGTGCGCGCAGTCGCGCTGCGCCGCACCCCGGCGTGGCTGACGCCGGCGCGTGAGATCGACGTCGAGACGCTCCCCGAGCGCAAGCTGCCCCGCGCCGCCCACGCCGTGCCCCACGAGGACACCTACACGCCCGGGGGCATCCTCGGCGGCCTCACCGGCGAGGCGGTGCGCGTGCGTCGCCACGCCGAGGTGCAGGCCGCCGGCGCGGTGTTCACCCCCAGCGACGCCGCCCGGCTGCAGGCCGTGCGCCGCGCCACGGCCCCGCCGCCCGAGCCCGCCCCGCCCGTGCGCCGGGCCCCGGCCGCACCTGCCCCCGCACCCGCTCCGCCGGCTGCCCCGACGGCGTCCGCGACGTCTGGACCGGCCGCGACCGTGGCCCGGACGACGGCGCCTACCGCCGCGCCC
The DNA here is from genome assembly GCF_039543705.1 of Nocardioides marinquilinus. Lineage (NCBI taxonomy): Bacteria > Bacillati > Actinomycetota > Actinomycetes > Propionibacteriales > Nocardioidaceae > Nocardioides > Nocardioides marinquilinus. Next base: position 2,399 of record NZ_BAABKG010000008.1, on the reverse strand, counting down.
ACCCAGCCCGACCCCGGCCCCGGCCCTGACGCCGGCCCCGGCGCCGGTGGACCGAGCGCGACCGGCCCCAGCGGATCCGGCGGATCCGGCGGATCCGGCGGATCCGGCGGCTCGGGTGGCTCGAGCGGGTCCGGCGGGTCCGGCGGCGGGTCCGGGCCGGCACCGACGCCGACGTCCGGCCCGGCCGCCCCGTCCCCGTCCGCGGCCGCGCCGCCCCCCAGCCCGGCCGCCCCCGAGGCCGCGGTGCGTCGCTCCACCACCCCGGACGCCCCGACCACGCCGTCGAGCGCCCCGACCACGCCGTCGAGCACACCGTCGAGCACGACCGCTCCGTCCGGTGGGTCCGGCGCGGTCACGTCGTCGGCGCCCACCACGGGGGGCGCCGCCCCCGCGCCCGGTGGCGCCGCCACGACGCCGGTCATCGCCCGCACCGCGGTCGACGCGGCCGCCCCGGCCGCCCCGTCGGCGCCCGCCGCCGCCACCCCTGCCGCTCAGACCGCCGGTCCGACCGCGCCACCGGCAGCCGCCCCGAGCCCGGCCCCGCTGCGTCGCCGCGCCAGCTGGCAGCTCGGCGAAGGAGCCGGACGCTTCGGTCACGCGATCCGCCGCCAAGCCGTGGCTGCCGCCGGCGGCCACCGCTGGGCGGGCTCGGCCCCGGCCGGACCGTCCGCCACCGCGCCCGTCGCCGCCCCCGTACGACGCGCCGCCGCCGGCCTGCGCACCGAGACCGGGTCGCGCCCGCTCACGCCCGCCGTGAGCGCCGCCGAGCCGATCGCCGCCGCGGGCTCGGTGCTCATCGACCGGGCCGGCGCCACCGGCGCCTCGGCCTCCGTGAGCCGCCGCGACCTCTGGTCGGCCGGCAGCGTCGTCATGCGCCAGGCCGGACGCAGCGCCGGTCTCGCCGTCTCACCCGCCGGGTCCCGCTCCGTCGCCGCCCCGGTCGCCCGGCGCACCCCGGCCGCCCCGTCGGCCCCGTCCTCACCGTCCTCACCGTCCGCACCAGCGGCGCGCGCGACCGGCACCCCCGCCGCGCCGGCCACCCCGAGCACGCCGACCGCCGCCCCGGGGTCTCCGACCGGGACGGGCACTCCCAGCGCCCCCAGCACCCCCGGCGCGCCGACGTCCTCGCCCGTCGCGTCGGCGTCCGCGCCGTCGGCCCCGTCCGCGCCCAGCGTGCGTCGCACGGCCACCGACGCGGCGACGCCCACCGGCCCGGCCGCCCCGCCGACGTCTCCGACGCCGACGGCCGGCGGCCCCACCGGTGCGACTGCGCCGACCGCACCGACCGCACCGACCGCGCCGATCGCCCGCACCACGGCCCCCGGCGCTCCGGGCGCTGCGACCGCCACCGGCTCCGTCTCGAGCCCGGACGCCGGCCCGGCCGTGTCGCCCGCCGTGACCGGGCTCCGTCGTGCCCTCGATCCCACCCTGCCCGCCAGCTCCGCCGGCTCCGCCACCTCCGTGAGCGGTCCCGGTGCCGCGACGGCACCGGGCGCCACCGCGAGCCAGGTCCTCGACTCCGGCAGCACCGGCGGTGACGCCGCCGCGACGCCGCTGCTGGCGCGCAGCACTGCCCGCCCGATGCGCCGGCTGTGGCGGGGCGACCACGTGATCGCGCCCGCCACCGACGTCCGTCGCCAGGTCGCGAGCGGTCGTCCCGGCGCCCCCGCGACGCCGATCGCCACGGCCGCCGCGACCCCGCTGCGCCGCCGCGCCGACGAGGCGGCCGCCCCGGGCGCGCCCGCGCCCGCCCGCCCCTCGCCCTCGGCGCCCCCGGCCGCCTCGACGGCCCCGGCCGCCCCGATGGCCCCGAGCGCCCCGACGGCTCCGGCGGCGGCGTCCCCGACGGCCGCCCCGGTGTCCGGCACCTCGTCCGCCGACCCCGCCGGCCCCACCCCGGCGGTCGCCCGTCGCCGGGTCGCGGACGGAGCCACCCCGGCCGCAGCCGCCGCAGCCGCCGCAGCTCCGACGGCCCCGACGGCCGCCACGTCCGCATCCCGGACCACCCCGGCCGCCGGCTCACCCGCCGGCGGCGGCGCCCCGGCACCGGCCGCGACGCCCCACCAGGCGGCAGCGGCGGCGGCTCCCTCGGGCGCGGGCGTCACCGCCGTGACCGCACCGGCCATCGTCCCCGTGCTCGGCGGCGCGACGGGTCTCGGCGTCCGTCGCAGCGTCGCCATGCCCGACCTGCTCACCGTGCGCCGCCACGCCCGCCACCGCATCGACGAGGCCCGGCCGCTGGCCAGCGCCGTCACCGCCGGCGACGACATCCGTCCGGCGGCGGCGAGCGCCACCGGCGCGTCCCGCCCCGCCGCCGGCGCGGCGACCACGCGGCGCCCCGGATCGCCCGCGGCCCCGTCGGCCCCGTCGGCCCCGTCGGCCCGCTCGACGCCGGCCTC
>NZ_BAABKG010000007.1:0-288108 GCF_039543705.1 Nocardioides marinquilinus | reverse complement strand
CCACGGTCCGCCGCTCCGCGGCCGGCCCCGCAGCCGGCCCCAGCGGCCGGCCGAACGCGTCGAGCCCGCCGAGCCCGACGGCTGCACCCGGCCCGTTCGCGGGCACCGCCGTCGACGGTCCGTCGGCCGCCGCGCCGGGCGTCGCCGCGGCAGCCGGCCTGGTGTCGCCGGGCGGCCCGCCCGTCCCGGCCGTCGCGCGCCGGGTCGCCGACGACGTCGCCGCCGGTGCCGCCGGACCGGCCGGGGTCACCTCGACCCCGACGTCCGCCGGCCCCACCGTGCGCCGCTTCGCCGCGAGCGCCGCCGGTGTCGTCAGCCCCACCGGCCCGCTCACCCCGGTCCGCCCCGGCGCGGCCGTCGTGCCGGGCACCGTGGTCGCCTCGCGCACCGAGGGCCTCGCCGCCCCCGGCGCCATCCCCGACCTGCGCCGCATGGCCCCGGCGCCACCGCGCGTCAGCATCAACCCCACGGCGTCGGCGTCGGCGTCGTCCGCCGCCACCCCGCCGCCGGTGCCCGACGTCGTCCGTCGCCAGTCCTCCGGCGCCCCCGCGGCCGCGGCGTCCGGGTCGTCGGCCACGGGATCGACCGGGCAGCCCTCCACCACCGCGCCCGGGTTGTCGCAACTGCCCACGCAGACCGGGTCCGCCGTGGGAGGCTCCCTCCTGGCATCCACCGCGCACCTGTTCGACCAGGCGCGCACCCAGATCCGCCGCGCGCTCGCCCCGGAAGGAGCACCGATGGCAGGCCCCGCCCAGTCCAGCGGCAACCTCCCGGTCAGCGCGCCGCCGAGCGGGATGAGCCAGTGGTCCTCCGACGGTGACGGCCACGGCGGCGGCAGCGACGTCGCGCCGTCCGACCTGGGTGGCGGGGTGCTGCCGGGCGACGCGCTCGAGGCGCTGGTCGACGCCGTGGTCGAGCGCATCGAGGCGAGGGTCGTCGACGAGCTGGAGCGGCGCGGACGCCGCGAGGACTGGGGAGTGCTCTGATGGCCGAGCTGGAGAAGGCGTTCCTCGAGATCGAGGGCGGCGCGAAGGTGCCGTGCCTGTACAACCCCGAGACCCTCAGCGTCGGGCGACGCAACAACTGGGTCTCCAACCCGATGCCCGGCAAGGGCGTCTCGCAGCTGAAGTACGCCGGCGCGAGCTCGGGCTGGATGCGTCTCGACCTCGTCTTCGACACCACCGCCGACGGCACGGCCGTGACCGCGCACACCGGCAAGATCCTGGCGCTGATGGACGTCGACCCGAACCTGCCGGGCAGCGACGAGACCACCAACAACGCCCGGCCGCCCACGGTCACCTTCCACTGGGGCGACCTGCACTCCTTCACCGCCGTCGTGCAGGACCTGCGGCTGACCTTCACCTACTTCTCCTCCTCCGGCGTGCCGCTGCGGGCGCAGATGGGGCTCGAGCTGCGGCAGTACGAGGAGTCGCAGGCGTTCGGGCCGCAGAACCCCACCTCGGGCACGCCGAAGCCGCAGCGCACCCACCGGGTGCTGCCCGGCGAGACCCTCGACCGCATCAGCGCCCGCTACTACGGCGACGCCACCCGGTGGCGCCTCCTGGCCGACGCCAACGGACTCGAGGACCCGTTGTCGGTGCGACCGGGCGCCCTGCTCGACGTACCGCGGCTGGAGGGCGCGTGAGCCAGTCGTCGATCGAGATCATCTCGCCCGGCATCAAGGTCGACGGCGCCGACCTGGCGGCCAACCACCTCGACAACCTGATCTCGCTGCGCGTCGACCTCGGCATGGGCATCGCGGGCCGCACCGTGCTGCGCTTCCGCGACGTCGGCTACCCGATGTCCACCTCGGGTCCGTTCAAGATGGGCGCCGCCGTCGTCGTCAAGGCCGGTAGCGCCGAGCTGATCACCGCCGAGGTCACCGGCGTCGCGCTCGAGCACAGCCACGCCATGCAGCCCGAGCTCGTCGTCACCGCCGACGACAAGGCGTGCCGGCTCGACGGCGCCACCCAGAACCGCACCTTCCTGAACCAGTCCTACGGCGACATCGTCGGCACCATGGCGGGCGAGGCCACCCTCAGCGCCGCCTACACCGGCCCCACCACCGTGCACCCCTACCTGCTGCAGACCGGTTCCAACCTGGCCTACCTCAACGCGATCTGCGAGCGCGCCGGACTGGTCTGGTGGGTCGAGGACGGCACCAAGCTCAAGGTCGTCAAGGCGGGCACCGCGGGCGCCGAGGTGCCGCTCAAGCTCGACGGGATCGGGCTCGAGTCCTTCACGGTGCGGGCCACCAACACCGGTCCGAACAAGGTGACCGTGCGCGGCTGGGACGCCGCCAAGCAGGCGGCCCTGGTCGGCGTCCACAGCACGCTGAAGACCTCGGAGTCCGACTTCGTGGGCAGTGCCGCGGGTCGCAAGGCCTCGGCGCGCGGCAGCACGGCCCTCGCCCTGGCGGCGCCGGCCCCGTTCGACGCCGGCGAGGCCGAGGAGATGGCCGCCGCCAAGTTCGCCGTCGCCGCCGCCGGGGCCGTCGTGGCCCGGGGCAGCGGCGAGGTCAACCCGAGGCTCAAGATCGGCTGCGTCGCCAAGGTGGAGCAGGCGGGCCCGTCGTCCGGCTCCTACCTGGTCACCCGCGTCGAGCACCACCTCACCCGCGGCGGCTTCCGCACCACCTTCACCGCCGGACCGGTGCGCCCGCGCGGCATGGTCGACCTGCTCCGCGGTCCGGCACCCGACCCGGGCACGACGCTGTCCGGCGTCTTCCCGGCCGTGGTCACCAACAACGCCGACGCCGAGAACCCGGGCAAGATCAAGGTCAAGTACACCGCGGTCTCCGACCAGGTCGAGTCGGCCTGGGCCCGCCAGCTCACCCTCGGCGCCGGCAACCAGCGGGGCCTGCTGTTCGTGCCCGAGGTCAACGACGAGGTGCTGATCGCCTTCGAGCACGGCGACTCGCGGCGCCCGGTCATCCTGGGCAGCCTGTTCTCCGACAAGAACAAGACGCCCACCAGCGACGACGTGGCCAACGGCGCGGTCAAGTTCCGCCGCATCACCTCGCGCCTCGGTCACGTCATCGAGCTCGCCGACGGCGACTCCGACCCCGACAAGCACATCCTGCTCAAGCTCGCGGACGGCACGAAGATCAGCGTCGCGAGCGACAAGATCGACGTGGTGTCGAACAGCAAGCCGATCAAGCTGACCAACTCCCAGGCCACCATCACCATGACTGACAGCGGCGACATCAAGCTCGAGGGCAACAACATCGAGCTGAGCGCCAAGATGAACATCAAGCTCGACGCCAAGACCAAGGTCGACATCAAGGGTGCCGCGGGTGCCGACCTGGCCGGGGCCATGGTCAACGTCAAGTCCGACGGCGTCGGCAGTGTCGAGGCGGGCGGCCCGCTGACCATCAAGGGCGCCGTGGTGGCGATCAACTGAGCACGGGCGGACTGAGACGACGATGAGCGAGATCACCACCTTCGGCGAGGACGCGTCCTTCATCGGCCGGGGCATCGCCTGGCCGATGGGCGTCGACCAGACCGGCTCGATCGGGCTGTCCAACGGCGTCCCCGACCTCGACCGGTCGATCGAGCTCGTGCTGATGACCTCACCGGGCGAGCGACTGATGCGTCCCCAGTTCGGCTGCCGCATCTGGGAGCTGCTCTTCGAGCCGGTCACGCCGAACCTGCTCGGCCTGATCAACCAGGCCGTGCGTGACGCGCTCGCCCAGTGGGAGCCGCGCATCGTGGTCGACGAGGTGCACAGCGTCCCGGACGACGAGCAGCCGGCGCTGGTGCGCATCTACGTCGCCTACCGGGTCAAGGCCACCAACGACCGGCGCAACCTGGTCTATCCCTTCTACGTGATCCCGCACGACGCGGAGTGAGCGGCCCCTCCCGCCACGGACCCCCGGACTGACCAGGACTGCGAGCCACCATGCCTCTCCCGACCCCCGCCCTCGACGACCGCACCTTCCAGGACATCGTCGACGAGGCGAAGCGGATGATCCCCCGCTTCTGCCCGGAGTGGACCAACCACAACGTCTCCGACCCCGGCGTCGCGCTCATCGAGCTGTTCGCCTGGATGAGCGAGATGGTGCTCTACCGGGTCAACCAGGTGCCCGAGCGGCTCTACACGCACTTCCTCAACATGGTCGGCATCCAGCCGTTCCCGCCGGCCGTCGCGGCGACCGACCTCACCTTCTGGCTCACCGCCGTGCTCGACCAGCCGGTCGTCGTCCCGGCCGGCACCGAGGTCATGACGGTCGCCGGCGCCGGCGCGGCCGTGCGCACCGAGCCGGTCGTCTTCTCCACCGCCGACGACCTCGTCATCGCCACGCCGGTGCTCGAGACGGCCAAGGTCACCACCGCCACCACGGGCCAGGTCGAGGACGTGTGGGACGACCTGCGCTTCGGCACGCAGGGCGCGAAGGTCTTCGCCTCCGACCCGATGACGCCCGGCGACACCTTCTGCCTGGGCTTCGAGGAGTCCCTGGCGGGCATGGTGCTGCGGGTCTCGGTCAAGGCCGAGGCCGAGGGCATCGGCGTCGACCCGCGCAACCCCCCGATCGCCTGGGAGGTCTGGAACGGCGAGGGCTGGCTCGCCACCGAGGTCTACGACGACTCCACCGGCGGACTCAACCGCGCCGGCGAGATCGTGCTGATGGTCCCGGTGCAGCACCAGCCGATGAGCATCGGCAACCACACCGCCTACTGGCTGCGGGCGCGGCTGGTGCCCACCGCGGCCGGCCGGCCCACCTACCAGGCCTCGCCGCGGGTGCAGGGGCTCGAGGTCGCCGCCCTCGGCGGCACCGTGCGCGCCGAGCACGCCGAGATCGCCGGCCACGAGCAGATCGGCCGCAGCGACGCCTCGCCGGGCCAGAGCTTCCGCACCGGCCGCTCGCCGGTGCTGCCGCGCCGGGCGGGCGAGACGGTGCGCGTCGTCCAGGGCGACTCCTCCGAGGAGTGGACCGAGGTCGAGGACTTCTCCGCCTCCGGCCCGCGCGACAAGCACTTCGTGTGGGACGGCGGCAGCGGCGAGGTGCTCTTCGGCCCCCGGGTGCGCTACCCCGACGGCACGGTGCGCCAGCACGGCGAGATCCCCGGTGACGGCGCCTTCGTCGAGGTCACCGGCTACCGGCACGGCGGCGGCGCCCGCGGCAACGTCGGTGCCCGCACGCTGACGCTGCTGCGCACCACGCTGCCCTTCGTGAGCGGCGTGGTGAACCTGCAGGCGGCGGCCGGCGGCGTGGACGCCGAGAGCGTCGCCGAGGCCAAGGTGCGCGGCCCGCTCGCGCTGCGCACCGGCCAGCGCGCGGTCACCGCGGGCGACTACGAGCGCCTCACCCTGGAGTCGTCGCCGCAGGTGGCGCGGGCGCGGTGCCGCTCGGCCCGCCGCAGCAACGGCACCGCCCAGCTGCTCGTCGTCCCGCAGGTGCGCGGCGACGTCGGCCTGCACACGATCGACGACTACGCCATCTCCGAGACGCTGATGCGCACCATCTCCGACTACCTCGACGAGCACCGGGTGGTCGGCACCGCCGTCGAGGTCACCACGCCCTACTACCAGGGCGTCTCGGTGGTGGCGCTGCTGCACGGCTCGGCGGGCCGCCCGCCCGGCGTCGTCCGCCAGCGCGCCGTCGACGTGCTCAACCGCTACATCAACCCGCTCACCGGCGGCTCCGACGGCGCCGGCTGGCCCTTCGACGCCGACCTGAACGTCGCCACGATCACCCAGCTGCTCGAGGCCGTCGAGGGTGTCGACCGGGTCGAGGAGGCGCTGCTGTTCGAGTACGACCTGCGCAGCGGCGAGCGCCTCGGCGCCGCCAAGGACGTCGTGCGTCTCGACCGGCAGTCGCTGTTCCTCTCCGCCGCGCACCAGGTGGTGGTGCGATGACCAGCCTGGTGCGCGTCTCGTCGAGCCGGCCGGCGCGCCGTCCGCGCTCGCGTCGTCCCGACGACTGGATGGTGCGCCAGCTGCCGGTGCAGATGCTCGCGCACGACTTCTTCGTGCGGTTCGTCTCGATCTTCCAAGAGCTCGGCGACACGCTGCTCGACGACGTCGACAGCGTCGAGCACACCGTCGACCTGGCGGTCGCGCCCGAGTCGTCGATCGCGTGGCTCGGGTCGTGGATCGGCGTGGAGAAGCTCGACCCGTCGATGCCGGAGGACCTGCGCCGCCGGATCGTGGCCACCTCGGCCACCACGCTCGCGACCCGCGGCACCGTGCCCGGCCTGCGTGCCTACCTCGAGCTGCTGAGCGGGAGTACGGTCGACGTCGACGAGGGGGGCGGGGTCTGGCGCGCCGGCGAGGTGCCCGACGACACCGCCTGGGTCAGGATGCGCGTGGCGGGCACCGGTGCGCTCGACGTGGCCGCGTTCGTCGACATGGTCAGGGACGAGGTTCCCGCGCACGTGCGTGCGGAGCTGTGGGTCGGCACCGAGCTGGTGTGGGACTCCGAGGAGGACGAGGACTGGTGAGCAAGCACGCTGGCCCCTACGGGGCTCCCGACACCGCCGCACCCAGCGGCCTGAACGACAGTGCGGCCACCGCCTCGCTGCGCGCCGGCTTGGGCCCGCGACCGGCGGCGCCGCCGCCCGGCATCGCCACCCCGCTCGAGGACGACGCGCCGCAGCAGGGCTCGAACGGGCACCACGGCCCGAACGGGTCGAACGGCTCGAACGGCTCGAACGGCTCGAACGGGTCCAACGGCAGCCACGCCCACGACGTCTCGACCCGGCAGCTGAGCGCGACGCCGCAGCCCCTGACCGTCGCGGGCTCGGGTGCAGGCCGCGAGGTCACCTGTCCCGAGTGCGGCACCGTCGCGCGCGTGACGGTCAATCGCCGCGAGTCGCACGACTTCTGCGTCAGCTGCGACTTCCCGCTGTTCTGGACGCCGTCCCAGGTCGTGCGCGACGACTCCGACGCCGCCGCCCACGCCGCCCTGAAGCGGCTGCCCGGCACCGCGGGTCGTCAGACCATCGGCTCGATGGCCTGCCCGGTGTGCAACGAGGCCAACCCGATCAACGGCGTCACCTGCCTGCGCTGCCACAGCGACCTCCACCCCGCGGCCCCGCCGCCGGCCCCCGAGCCCATCGCCCCGCCCCCGCCCGTCGCCGCCCCGCCCGCCAAGCCCTCCATCTGGCCGTGGGTCGCCGTCGGCGTCCTCACCCTCGCCCTCGTCGTCGCCGTCGTCCTGGTGCTCATCTACGGCGAGTGAGCCGTAGCTCGACCCCACGGACCCTGAGCTCGTCGAAGGGACGTCGTCCGCGGACGTTCGCGTGCCCGGCCGGTGGTCTCGAGGCTCGTCGCCAGGGCTCCTCGCACCTCGACCATCGTCAGGGTCGCTGCACGCAGACCCGGCCCCACGGACCCTGAGCCTGTCGAAGGGCGCTCGAGAGCCGGCCGCGCTACGCCCCGCCGAGCCGCTCGGCGAAGAACGCGAGCACGCGGTCGACGGCCTCCTGCTGGCGGTGCAGGGTGAGGGTGGCGTGGCGGCGTCCGGGGAACTCCACGCGGATGAACGCCTCGCCGAGCTCGTCGGTGAGCGTCTCGAACCGGGAGCCGACGGCCGGGTCCTGGGCGTAGCGCAGCCCCAGCACCGGGCACCCGCCGGCGGCCCGCTCGCGCACCGTGGCGAGGTCGGCGGGGGAGAGGTTGAGGTCGGCGGCGCGGCGCCCACCGATCGCGAACGGCGCCGACGGCTGCGCCACCACGGGGGCCGCCACGGCGTCGTCCACCATCATCGCGAGCGCGAACCCGCCGGTGAAGCACATGCCGAGCGCGCCGACGCCGGGGCCGCCGAGCTCGGCGTGCAGCTCACGCGCGAGGCTGCGCAGCCAGCCTGCGACCGGAGTGGTCTCACCCGTGGCGAGCTTGGTGAACTCGCGGCTGACGCACACCTGCCGCACGGCGTTGGCGAGCGTCAGCGGGTTGACCCGGGCGCCCGGCATCCCGAACAGGTGCGGGAGGACGACGGTGTAGCCGGCCTCGACGACCTCCTCGGCGAAGGCCACCACCTGCGGGGTGAGCCCCGGGATCTCGTGGACGACGACCACGCCCGGCCCGCTGCCGCGGCGGTAGGTCGGGAAGGTGCGCCCGTCGCCGGTGTGCTCGCCCTCGGTCCACGCATCCAGCACGCCCATCGTCCGAGCCTAGGGCCCGCGCGGCTCAGCCGGCAGGGGTCCGGCGCGCACCGAGGACGGCGGCCACGACCAGCAGCACGTAGCCGGCCACCGGCAGGTAGGCGGCGACCTCGGGGTCGAGGTCGCCGGGGAAGAGCTGGTCGACCAGCAGCATGTGGGCGCTCGCCGCGATCCCGGCGACGACGGCCAGCACCATGCGCATCGCGCCGTTGCCGCCGGCGGTCGGTGGCAGCGGCACGCAGCCGAGCGTCAACCCGACCAGGCCGAGCGCCAGCAGCAGGTAGCCCGCCCATGCGCCGTAGAGGTAGACGACCCAGTCGTCGAGGCCCTGCACGCCGTCGCTGCCGGCGTCGCGCAGCGTGCTGCTGAGGTCGGTGAAGCGGCTGGGGTCGACGTCGGCCCACGGCAGGGCGAACAGGCCGAGGACGACGAGCAGGAGCCCGAGCACCCCGACGGCGAGCCCGGCGCCGGGCTGGTGGCGCACGCCGGAAGCCGGGCCGAACCCGGGCCCGCCGGGGCCGAGGCCCGGTGGCGGGCCGGGGTGGAAGGCCGGGCCCGGGTGGTGCGGCGTCGCACCCGGGGGCGGTGGTGGCGCGGTCGGGGCGTGCCGCTCGACGGGTCGCGGCGGCGGCAGCGGGGTCGCGCGCTCGGGCAGCGGATCGCCCAGCGGCTGGCCGTGGGCGCCGACGACGTGCTCGGTCCAGGCGGCGCCGTCGTACCAGCGCCGGCCGAAGCGCCCGGTCGGGTCGTCGAACCAGCCGGCGCTCACGGACGGTCCACCGTGATGACGACGACGCCGCGGCGGTCGACCAGCACGCTGCTGGCGTCGATGTCGAGCCAGCCGAGCGAGCTCTGGTCGCCGGCGGCGTACAACGGGCCGTGCCAGGCGGTGACGCGTCCGCTGCCCGTGTACTGGGTGGTGGTCGGGCTGCTCCACTCGTAGCCGGCCGCGGGGAGCCGGTCGTCGTAGAACTGCTTGACCTGCGGCAGCCGGGCCCTGACCACGTAGTACTTCTCGCCGGGCGAGGGGAACTGCACCCGGGTGCGGCGGGCGCCGGGCGGCAGGGGGAAGGCCTGCGTGGGCCGCGCCGTGGTGGCGCCGTCGTCCGAGCCGGACCCGGAGTCGGAGCCTGAGTCGGAGGCCAGGGGGCCGTCCTCACCGGCGGCCGCGGTCGGCGAGCTGCTGTCGGCGTCCTCGTGCAGCACCACGATGGTGCCGATGACGCCCAGCGTCAGCACGAGCACGATGATCGAGACGACCCGCGCGGCGACCTCGCCGGTGGTCGTGGGTGGGACTCCGTGCACGGAGCGAGCATGCCCCCGGTGCCGCTCGGGCAATCACCCGGACGGCGGTCGGCCGCGTGGGTGTGCCAGCCGGTCCGGCCGGGTGCCTACCGTCGCGGCATGGCGAGCAGGCGGTCACGACCGGTGCGGCTGGTGATGCCGCACCAGCTCTTCGAGAGCCACCTCGACGCCGACGACGGCACCCGGTTCGTGCTGGTCGAGCACGACCTGCTGTTCCGCCGGTACCGCTTCCACACCCAGAAGCTGGTGCTGCACCGGGCGAGCATGCGGCGCTTCGCCGACCGGCTGCGCGAGCGCGGCTTCGACGTCGAGCACCTCGAGACCGACGGCCGGACGACGTCGCGCGCCGCGCTGGCCCGCACGCTCGAGCGGCTCGCGCCGTCGGCGGTGAGCGTCTACGACGTCGTCGACGACTGGCTCGGCCAGGACCTCTCGCGTGCCGTCGCGGACGCCGGGCTCGAGCTCACGCCCCACGACGTGCTCGAGACGCCCAACTTCCTCACCACGCGGCAGCAGCTGGCCGACGTGTTCGGGTCGAGGAAGGGCCGGGCGCGCATGGCGGCGTTCTACGAGTGGCAGCGGCGGCGGCTCGACGTCCTCATGGACGGCGACCAGCCGCGCGGCGGGAGGTGGAGCTTCGACGAGGACAACCGCAAGAAGCTGCCGAGGAACCACCCCGTGCCCGAGCCGACGCCGCCCGAGCGGCACGAGGCGGTCGACGAGGCCATCGCGTGGGTCAAGCGCGCCTTCCCCGACAACCCCGGCGACGCGGACGCCTTCGCCTGGGCGACCAGCCACGACGAGGCCGACGCCGCCTTCGAGCAGTTCCTCGCCGACCGCTTCCACGAGTTCGGGCCCTACGAGGACGCCCTGCCCAGCGAGCACCCGTGGGTCTTCCACTCGGTGCTCACCCCGGCGCTCAACGTCGGGCTGATCAGCCCGCGCCACGTGCTCGACCGCGCGCTCGAGGTCGGCGAGGCGAACGACGTCCCGCTGGCGAGCCTGGAGGGCTACGTGCGGCAGGTCATCGGGTGGCGGGAGTACATGCGCGCCACCTACGCGCTCTACGGACGGCGGCTGCGCACCGGCAACCGGCTCGAGCACGCGCGCAGGCTCGACGACGGGTGGTGGACGGCGTCCACCGGCCTGGCGCCGGTCGACCACGTGCTGGAGCGGGTGCTGCGCCACGGCTACGCCCACCACATCGAGCGGCTGATGGTGCTCGGCAACGCGATGTGCCTGCTGCGCATCGACCCCGACGAGGTCTACGAGTGGTTCATGGAGCTGTTCGTCGACGCCTACGACTGGGTGATGGTGCCGAACGTCTACGCCATGAGCCAGTTCGCCGCGGGGGAGGCGATCACCACCAAGCCCTACGTCTCGGGGTCGAACTACCTGCGCAAGATGAGCGACTACGCCTCGGCGCTCGACGGGGAGTGGCAGGAGGACTGGGACGCCCTCTACTGGACCTTCGTGCGCGACCACCACGAGGTCTTCACCGGCAACGCCCGCTCGCAGTTCGTCGTCTCGGCCTACGACCGCATGGACGCCGGCACCAAGGCGCGCCACACGAGGCGGGCCAACCGGTGGCTGTCGTGACCCGGATGCACTCCATCGAGCTGCTGCCCGACGCCGCGGGCCACGACCTGGTGCGGGCCGACTGGACGGCGCTCACCGACGCCGGCCTGCCGTCGCTGGCCGACAACACCAACGCCAGCAACGCCCCGCACGTCACCGTCGTCGGCGCGCCCTCGATCACCGCCGAGCACGAGCGGCTCGCCGTCGACCTGGTCGCGCCGATGCTGCCGCTGACCGCGCGGGTCTCGGGTCTCGGCGTCCTCGAGGGCAAGCGTGGACGTCGCGCGCTGGCCCGGCTCGTCGAGGCCCCCGACCCGTTCGTCGAGGCGGTGCTGCGGCTGCGCGAGGCCGTCGGCGACCGCCGCTACGGCGGCTGGCTGCCCCACCTGTCGGCGAGCCTGCGGCTGCGGCCCGAGCAGCTCGGCCCCGCCCTCGACGCGCTGCCCGACCTCGAGGACGCCACCGTCACGTTCACGGTGCTGCGGCGCTGGGACCCCGAGGCGGGCGAGACGCGCGACCTGTGGTCGGCCCCGGCGCGCTAGCCGGAAGATCGGGTCGACCTGGTCCATCCGAGGTCCCGCACTCGGGGCAGCGGGCGGGGCGACCCGCCCAGCCGAGGCGCTGCATGACGGCCGCCACCCGTGCGGCCGTCAGGCACGGGCGGTCGAAGACCTGTCGGTAGCCGATGCGCAGCGTGGTGGCGCCGGGGTCGTTCGGTTCGAGGTCGAGGTCGCGGTCGCAGCTCGGCTGGGTCGAGGACGCGTCGAAGGCGCGGCCGTCGAGCTCGACGACCAGGCCGAGGTCGTCGTGGGCGACGTCGCGGTGGTCGGTGCCGTCCGGCCCGTGGTCGCGGGTCTGCGGGCGCCCGGCGGGCAGCGCGTGGGGCTGCACGACGCGCGTCCGGTAGCCGTGCTCGAGCTCCGAGCAGGTGCCGTGGGCGACGTCCGCGAGCACGGACGTGAGCCAGGCGCGTCGCCCGACCCGCTCGCGTGACCCGAGCCGGTTCAGCAGCCGGGTCGCCGTCGTCCGCCGCGACCCGCACGCGTCGGCGAGCACCGCGACGGCGTCGAGGTCGGAGCGTGCCGCCGCGGCCAGGTCGAGCACGGCCTCCTCGTACCTGACCCGGGGCGGCGAGGCGTTCGCCTGGACCCGCCCGACGAGCCCGGCCGCGCGATGCACCTGCACCCCCGCGGTCGGCCGCAGCCGCCGCGCGTCAGGGACCGCCACGTGGACGACGCCCTCGTCACGGCCGCGTCGTCCGGGCCCCTCGGCCGCGCGCACGGCGGAGTCGAGGCACAGCGCGGCGCCGTCTCCGGCGTGCAGGACGGCCGCCCACGCCCGTTGCTGCCAGCTCGGCTGACCGTCGCGCTCGGCGTAGACGCCCGGGTGGAGCGCCACCAGCTCGCCGCGGCGCAGCATCCGCGCCACGGCGGTGCGGTCGAGACCGAGGGCGAGCAGCTGCGGCCGCGCGACGACGCCGTCCTGCTCGCGCAGCAGCTCGGCGATCTCGTCCATGCGGTGATGGTGACCGATCCCGAGGGGCGCGGCGACCGTCCGCGAACGGCCTGTGGACGACGCGCTCCGCCGGTAGGTTGCGCGCGTGTCCGACAGCCACCGCGAGCTCGCCGAGGCGGGGTGGCGGTGGGTGCTCGACCAGCTGGTGTGGGACGCCGACGGGCCGTGGCTGCCCGAGACGGTGCCGCACGACGACGTCCGGCCGGCGACGTACCTCGGGCTGCACAGCGGGCTCGGCGGGCTCGCGCACGTGCTCGCCGAGGTGCGGCTCGCGCGGCCGTGGACGACGGCCGAGGGCCGCCTGGCCGAGGCGATCGTCGAGCGCCTCGCCGACGACTGCGCGACCGCCACGGAGTACGACCTGTTCGACGGCGCGGCCGGGCACGTCGACGCCCTCCTCGCGCTCGGCGCCGACCCGACGCCGGGCGTGCGGCGGCTGCTCGACCTCGCCACCCCCGACGGCTGGCCGCAGCAGCACGTCGGCCCGCCCCGCTACGCCGACGGCGCCCGGCTGAGCGACGCCACGATCGGCACCGCGGGCGTGCTCCTCGCCGGGCTGTGGGCGCGGCGGCACGGCGTCGCGGGGGCCGGCGAGCTCGCCCGCCACGCCGCCGGCGTCCTCGCCGCCGAGGCCGCGGCGGCGCCGTCCGGCGTCACGTGGCGGTTCGTGCCCGTCCGCTTCCACCGCGAGCCCCGCTCGGAGATGCCCAACTGGTCGCACGGCCTGGCCGGCATCGCGGCGGCCGTCGCCCTCGCGGGCGGCGAGCTCGACCGGCCCGACCTGCTCGCCCTCGGCCGCGCCGGGGCCGAGCAGCTGGTCGCCCTCGGCACGCACGACGACGCGGGCTTCCGGGTGCCACGCCAGGTGCCGCCCGTCGACAGCGTCGTGACCTTCGCGTGGGGCTGGTGCCACGGCCCGAGCGGCACGTCGTCCCTCTTCGCCGCGCTCGACCACCTTGGCGTCGAGGAGGTGGCTGGCACCGCGCCGCGGGTCTGGCGCGCTCGGTGCTGGGACGCCGTCCGCGGCTCCGGCATCCCCGCGCGGCTGAAGCCGGGGTTCTGGGACAACGACGGTCGTTGCTGCGGCACGGCCGGCGTCGTCGACCTCGCCCTCGACGCCGGTGAGGTGGGGTTCGCCGTCCGGCTCGGCGACGCCCTGGTCGAGCGGGCCGAGCGCGACGGCGACCGCGCCTGGTGGCGGTTCGTCGAGCCCACCGCCGACGACCCCCTGCTGCCGCCCGGCACCGGCTGGATGCAGGGCGCCGCCGGCATCGCCGCCGCCCTGTTCCGCCTCGCCCGCGGCACCGGACCCGACCGCGACCTCACCCGCGTGCCCCGCGCCGACACGTGGTGGGCCGGCCCGCCGGCCTTCTCAGCCGGCTCCTGACGTTCTCGGCCGGTGCAACGGCCGAGAACGTCAGGAGTCACCGGATCACCGGTGACTCCTGCCACCGGCCTACCGCACCCGCTCGTCGTCCCGCAGCGACCACATGAGCGGGACGGCGAGCAGCAGGGCGGCCGAGCAGACCAGCCACATCGAGGCGTAGCCCTCGGTGCTCTCGAAGACGTTGTCGGCGGTGAGGACGACGACCACGCCGGCCACGACCGGGCCGAGGGTCGAGCCGAGGCCGCGGCTGAAGCCGAAAAGGCCGGACGCCGCGCCGTGGCCCTCGGCGGGCAGCATCCGCATCAGCACCGCGAACGGGATCGTCATCACCGTCGCGGCGCCGGCCGCGACCAGCGGGATCGCGACGATCACCCACGCCGAGGCCGTGAAGGCCGGCAGCACCATTCCCGCGGCGTAGATCGCGCTGGCCGCCACCAGCACCCGCACGTAGCCGTGCCGGTCGGCGACCCCGCCGGCGAACGGCGCCGCGACGGCGATGCCGATGGCGACGAGCGGGAAGATCACGGTGGAGACGAAGGTCGAGGACCGGTCGAGCCCGACGGTGAAGAACAGCACCACGAAGGCCCGCAGCGCGGCGAGCGCGAAGTTCCACAGCCCCTCGCACAGGCACATGGTGCGGATGCCCCGGTCGCGCAGCAGCGCCACGTTCGCCTGCCACGACGAGCGGCCCGACTCGTCGCGCTCCACCGGCTCGTCGAACCGGGAGCGCAGCGCGGTGATCAGGACGCCGACGCACACCGCGGCCACCAGCGCGGCCGCCAGGAACGGCAGCGCCACCCACACGTCAAGCAGCAGCCCGCCGCCCACCAGCGCCAGGCCGGTGCCGATGACCCGCAGCGTGCCCTCGAAGCTGCGGGAGCGGCCGCTGTGCTCGTCGGGCACGAGGTCGGGGTAGAGGGACCAGTGCGGCGCGAGGAAGCCGTAGTAGCCGGCGTAGAGCACCACCAGCACGCCCACGAACACCGCGAACGACCGTCCGCCGAGCGCCGCCACCACGCCCACCGTCGTCATCGCCACGACCACGGCCGCCGCGCACGCCAGCAGGAACGGCACCCGGTCGCGCACGCGGGTCGACGTCCGGTCGGCCCAGGCGCCGATGATCGCGGGCACGAAGATGCCGAAGAACCCCTCGGCGCCGATGAGGACGCCGACCAGCACCGGCCCCGAGGCCTGCTCGACCAGCACCGGCAGGTAGGTCGAGACCACCGTGACCACGAGCGCCATGCCGAGGGCCGGGGTGCCGAGCCGCAGGTAGAAGCGCCGTTCGGGCCAGGTCAGGGGCGTGACACCGGTGGCGGTCGCGGCGTCGTCGGACATCGCGCTCATGTGTACCAGCGAAACCCGCGCGCGGGACGACGCCGTCCGGCCTAGGGTCGCGGCGATGCACGCCGACGAGCAGGTGGCCACGGCCGCGCAGGTGACGCGGCTGGTCGCCGACCAGCACCCGCAGTGGGCCGGGCGGCCCGTCGTCCCGGTGGCCGAGCACGGCACCGACCACTGCCTGTTCCGTCTCGGCGACGACCTCGTGGTGCGGATGCCGCGGGTGCCGTCCGCGGTCGAGCAGCTCGAGAAGGTCGCCCGGTGGCTGCCGCGGCTGGCGCCGCACCTGCCCGCGGCCGTGCCGACGCAGGTCGCGCTGGGCCGGCCGGGGGAGGGCTTCCCGTGGGCGTGGTCGGTGGTGCCGTGGCTGCCCGGCCGCACCGCCACCACCTACGACGAGGACGACGCGCCGCTGGCCCGCGACCTCGCCGCGTTCGTGCGCGCCCTGCACGCGCTGCCGGCCGACGGCGTCCCGGCCCCGCCCGCCGGCGCCCGTGGCGCGCCGCTGCACCACGTCGACGCCTCGGTGCGTCGGGCCGTGCGGCTCTGCGGTGACCGGGTCGACGGCGACGCCGTCCTCGCCGTGTGGGACGACGCCCTCGCCGCCCCCGAGCACGACGGCCCCGGCGTGTGGCTGCACGGCGACCTGATGGCGGGCAACCTGCTGCTCGACGGCGCGGGCCGTCTGAGCGGCGTCATCGACTTCCTCTCCCTCGACGCCGGCGACCCCGCGCCCGACCTCGCGGCCCGCTGGAACCTGCTCGGCGCCGGTCCGCGGGCCGTCTTCCGCGACGCCGTCGGCCACGACGAGGCCACCTGGCGCCGGGCCCGCGGCTGGGCGCTCGCGCCGGCGCTGACCGGCATCCCCTACTACTGGGACACCGTGCCCGCCTTCGCGCAGCGCGGCCAGCGCACGGTCGAGGTCGTGCTCGCCGACGCGGCGGATGTCCTACCGTCGGGTCCGTGACCGAGACCCGGCCCGACGAGACCCGGCTGCCCCAGCTGCCACAACTGTCCGCCGAGGAGCAGCGCGTGCTCGGCGTCCTGCTCGAGAAGGAGGTGACGGTCCCGGCGTCGTACCCGATGACCGTCAACGCCGTGCGCACCGGCTGCAACCAGACGAGCAGCCGCGAGCCGGTCACCGACTACGACGAGCGGGTGGTGCACGAGACCCTGCGCGGCCTGAAGTCGCGCGAGCTCGTCGCCGTCACCTGGGACGACCGCGGACGCCGCACCCTCAAGTACGTGCAGACGCTCGTGGCGCGCCTCGACCTCGCGCCCGACGAGAGAGCACTGCTCACCGTGCTGTTGCTGCGCGGGGCCCAGCCGCCGGGGGCGCTCAAGACGCGCACCGAACGCCTGCACCCGTTCGCCGACCGTGACCAGGTCGATGCCTGCCTGCAGCGGATGGCGGCCGCCTCGCCGCCCCTGGTGCAGCAGCAGCCGCGTCGTCCGCGCGAGCAGGACCACCGCTGGGTGCACCTGCTCGGCCCGGTCGAGGACGCCGAGGGCCCGGCCGCCGCGGCCGCCGCACCGGCCGTCGACCGCGACGCCGTGCTGGCCGAGGGCCCCGAGGCGCGGGACGCGCGGGTGCGGGACGGCTACGGCGCCATCGCCGCCGAGTACGCCGCCTCGCTCACCGGCGAGCTCGACGACCTGCCGTTCGAGCGGTGGCTGCTCGAGCGCGTGGCCGCCCACGCCGGCACCGACCCGGTGGTCGAGGTCGGCTGCGGGCCCGGCCACGTCACCGCCTACCTCGCCGAGGCCGGCGCCGACGCGACGGGCCTCGACGTGACGCCCGAGATGGTCGAGGAGGCCCGCCGCCGCTACCCCGACGGGGTCTACGAGGTCGGCGACCTGCGCACCCTGATGCGTCCGGTCACCGCCACCGGGTGGGCCGCCGTCCTCGGGTGGTACTCGCTGATCCACCTCGCGGCGTCCGAGCTGCCCGCCGCCGTCGAGGCGCTGGTGCGGCCGCTGCGCGCCGACGGCTGGCTGGTGCTCGCCCTGCACGCCGGCTCCGAGGTGCGCCACGCCGACACGTGGTTCGAGCACGACGTCGACCTCGACTTCGTGCTGCACGAGCCCGCCGACGTCGTCGCGCTGGTCACCGCCGCGGGCCTGGTCGACGTCGAGTGGTACCGCCGCGGCCCCGTCGCCGCCCGCGGCGAGACCTCCGAGCGGCTGTACGTGCTCGCCCGCAAGCCCTGAGCCTCCACGCTGGTCGAGGGGTGTGGCCGGCCACGGCCGAGCTTCGGGACCGCGTGACGCCGCCCACGTGAGCCCGCGCGCGCCGACGAAACTGCGGGTTCTGCGACGAAGGTTTGTCGCAGAACCGGGAGTTTCACCACTTAAGTGGTGAAACTCCCGACTCGCAGCTCGCCCGGGTCAGGCCGCGGCGGTCTCCGGCTCGCGGACCTCGGGGGCGCCGCCGAGCGGGTCGTCGCGGCGTCCGTTGTAGACGCTCTCGTCGAGCAGGCCTTCGCGCTTGGCGACGACCGTCGGCACGAGCGCCTGGCCGGCCACGTTGGTGGCGGTGCGCATCATGTCGAGGATCGGGTCGATGGCGAGCAGCAGGCCGACGCCCTCGAGGGGCAGGCCGAGCGTGGTGAGCGTCAGGGTCAGCATCACCACGGCGCCGGTGAGGCCCGCGGTGGCGGCCGAGCCGATCACCGAGACGAAGGCGATGAGCAGGTAGTCCTGCAGGCCGAGGTCGATGCCGAACAGCTGCGCCACGGTGATGGCGGCCAGCGCCGGGTAGATCGCCGCGCAGCCGTCCATCTTGGTCGTGGCGCCGAAGGGCACCGCGAACGAGGCGTAGTCGAGCGGGACGCCCAGGTTGCGGTTGGTCACGCGCTGGGTCAGCGGCATCGTGCCCATCGAGGAGCGCGAGACGAAGGCGAGCTGGATGGCGGGCCACGCGCCGCTGAAGAACTTCACCGGCGACAGGCCGTGGGCCCGCAGGATCAGCGGGTAGACCACGAAGAGCACGATCGCGCAGCCGACGTAGACGTCGACGGTGAAGGTGGCGAGCGGGGCGACCAGGTCCCAGCCGTACTGCGAGACCGCGCGGCCGATGAGGCCGAGGGTGCCGAGCGGCGCCAGCTTGATGATCCACCACAGCACCTGCTGGACGACGCTCAGCGCGGAGCGCATGAAGTTCAGGAACGGCTCGGCGGGCTCGCCGACCTTGAGCACCGCGGCACCGATCACCAGGGCCAGCACGACCAGCTGCAGCGCGTTGAACGACGCGCCGCCCTCGTCGACGTTCAGGCCGAGGAAGTTGGCCGGCACCAGGCCGGTGAGGAAGTCGAGCCACGACCCGCTGCCGCCGTCGAAGGTGGCGCCCTCGGTGCTGATGTCGGCGGCCCGGCCGGGGTTGGTCACCAGGCCGATCACGATGCCGATGGTCACCGCGACCAGCGAGGTGATGGCGAACCAGAGCAGCGTCTGCCCGGCCAGCCGCGCCGCGTTGCTCACCTGGCGCAGGTTGGCGACGCTGACGATGATCGCGGTGAGGATCAGCGGCGGGACGGCGGCGGTGAGCAAACCGACGAAGACGCTGCCGATCGTGTCGAGCGTGGTGTCGAGCCAGCCGACGCCGTACTGGCGGGCGACGAAGCCGAGCACGACGCCGAGCACGAGGCCGGCCACGACCTGCACCCAGAACGGGACGCGGCGCACGGCCGCGAGGGGAGCCGAGAACGAGGACATGTGGGTCGAACCCGCCCTCGCCGGGTGATCATTCCCGCACCGCGGTCCGTGTGCGGGTGATCACGTCGGGTGGCAGGTTGGTCCCGTGGACCTCGTGAGCGCCCTGCGCGGCCAGGCGGAGGCGTGCGCCTCCCTCGGGTCGCCGATGTACGCCGACCTGCTGACCCGCGCGGCCGACGACGTCGAGGCGGGCGGCCCGACGGCGTCCGTCCTGGCCGGCCACGAGGACGACCCCGGCCCCTCGGCCCTCGCGCTCCGCCTCGCCGGCTCGGTGCACCGGCTGGTGCTCGAGCGCCGCGCGGGCGCCCTGGCGGCGTACTACCCGAGCGTCGGCGGCACCTTCGAGCCCGAGGGCTGCTGGACGGCGTTCCGCACGCTGCTGGCCGAGCGGCCGGACGACGTCCGCGCCTGGCTCGACCGGCCGCCGCAGACCAACGAGGTGGGCCGCTCGACCGGCCTGATGGGTGGGCTGCTGCAGCTGGCGGCCGAGCACCCCGGGCTGCCGGTTCGGCTGCACGAGATCGGCTCGTCGGGCGGGCTGAACCTGCTGGCCGACCGCTTCCGCTACGCCACGGCGCAGGGCTCGTTCGGCCCGGCCGGCTCGCCCGTCGTCCTGGACGGCGCCTGGGAGGGTCCGGTGCCCACGCACGCCCCGTGGCCCGAGGTCGTCGAGCGTCGCGGCAGCGACGTGATGCCGGTCGACGTCGCCACCACCGAGGGCCGGCTGGCGCTCACCGCCTACGTCTGGCCCGACCAGCGCGAGCGGCACGAGCGGCTGCGCGGCGCGCTGCGGCTGGCGCAGGAGCACCCGGTCAGGGTCGAGCGCCGCGGCGCCGGCGACTTCGTCGACCGGCTCGAGCTCGCCGACGACGCCGTCACCGTGCTGTGGCACTCGGTGATGTGGCAGTACCTCGACGCCGCCGAGCAGCAGCGGGTGCGCGACCGGCTCGAGGTGCTCGGCGCCGGGGCGGGCGAGCGGCGTCCGCTGGCGCACCTGTTCCTCGAGCCGACGCGCCGCACGCCGGACGACGAGCACGCGTTCTGGCTGGTGCTCGAGACCTGGCCGGACGGCGGCCGCCGCTTCCTCGCCCGCTCGCGCGGGCACGGCGTGCCCACCACGTGGGAGGCGGGGGAGCCCTCATAGAGTGCCCCGGGTGACGAACCGGTGGCTGGACCGTGCGAAGAGCGCGCAGACCCGCCTGCGCGAGCGCCGCACCCCCCTGACCGACGACCTCGCGCTCGTCGAGGACCCCAATGCCGCGCCGGCGCGGGTCACCGAGCTCGACGAGACGACGTGGCTGGTCGAGCGCGGCGAGCGGCGGCGCGTCGTCCCCCTCGGCGCACCCGACCTCGGCACCACGCTGCTCACCACCGGCCGCAAGGTGCGCCGGCTCAAGCCGAGCCACCTCTACGAGAAGGCGCTGCTCGACCACGCCTGCCAGGGCCACCTGGTCTGGCTGCTCACCCGCCTGAAGATCGACGTCGTCCTCGACGTCGGCGCCAACCGCGGCCAGTACGCCCGCGGGCTGCGCGCGGCCGGCTACGAGGGTCGCATCATCAGCTTCGAGCCGGTGCCGGCCACCCTCGACCGGCTGCGCGAGGTGAGCCGCGACGACCCGCTGTGGGACGTCGTCCCCTACGCGCTGGGCCGCGAGGACGGCGAGGCCGAGATCCACGTCAACGACACCCTCAGCTCGATGCTCGACGCCAGCGAGTTCGGCGTGGAGTGGAAGGAGTCGATGGGCCGCGCGCCCACGACCACGATCCAGGTGCGACGCCTCGACGGCGTCCTCGCCGAGGTGCTCGACGGGGTCACCGGTGCGGACGGCGCGGCGCCGCGGCTCTACCTCAAGCTCGACACGCAGGGCTTCGACCTCGAGGCGTTCGCGGGTCTCGGCGACCGGGTCTCCGACGTCCTCGGGATGCAGTCGGAGGTGGCGTGCCTGCCGATCTACGAGGGGATGCCGGGCATGAGCGAGGCGCTCGAGACCTACACCGCGGCCGGGTTCTCGCTGACCGCGATGTTCCCGGTCTCACGGCACGTGCCGACCATGCGGGTCATCGAGTTCGACGCCTTCCTGGTGCGCGACCCCGACCCGGAGCACCCCGACCGTCATCCGTGAGAGGCCGCTGAACACTCGCTGAGCAGCCGCGCAATCCCCTCGACGGCGTGGGCGCCGGGTGCGAGGGTGGAGCCATGACCGGCTCGCAGAACGACGACCTGAAGGCCAAGATGCGCGAGGCGCTCGACCGGAAGAACAAGAAGGAGAAGGGCGTCCACGACGACGGCGTGGTGCACGAGAAGGCCCACGGTCCCGAGGTCTCCGGCGGCGCCGCCCCGAAGATGCACCGCCGCAAGGCCGGAGGCGGCGGAGCGTAGCCGGGCGACGGCCACCGGGGCACCACGCCCTGCCACAATGCGCGACGTCCGAGGTCAGCAGACGTCAGCCAGGAGGCAGCCCGTGCAGTTCGGTCGCAGCTACGAGGAGTTCGAGGTCGGCGCGGTCTACCGCCACTGGCCGGGCAAGACCGTCACCGAGGCCGACGACCACCTGTTCTGCCTGCTGACGATGAACCACCACCCGCTGCACCTCGACGTGCACTACGCCGAGGAGACCACGCAGTTCGGCAAGAACGTCGTGGTCGGCAACTACGTCTACTCGATCCTGCTCGGCATGTCGGTGCCCGACGTCTCGGGCAAGGCCATCGCCAACCTCGAGATCGAGTCGCTGCGCCACGTGGCGCCGACCTTCCACGGCGACACCCTCTACGGCGAGACGCGGGTGCTCGACAAGCGTGAGTCGACCAGCAAGGACGACCGGGGCGTCGTCCACGTCGAGACCATCGGCTACAAGCAGGACGGCACCGTCGTGTGCATCTTCCGGCGCAAGGTGATGGTGCCGAAGCAGAGCTACCTCGACGCCCGCGGCGGCGAGCAGCCCGGCCGCCCCACCCCCCAGCCCGACCGCAACTGGCCCGGCCCGAGCTGACCCGTCAGACATGTCTGACGGGTCAGCGTCGATTTCGCGGTGACCCGTCGAACATGTCTGACGGGTCGACGCCCGGCCCGCAGCTTCTGGGGTTGTCGCTCCGCTTCTCGGGCGTTGCACTGCCCGAGAACGTCAGGGATACCCGGTGAACCGGGTATTCCCGACGTCGCTGGGACCGGCGCGTCAAGCGGTGCGTCTGGTGAGGGTGAGGCGGGTGGGGACGACGAGCCAGCCGGCGGCGGCGCAGAGCAGCGGGACGCCGAGCAGCAGCGCGCCGAGGCCGGCCCACGGCACCGGGGTGCCGGGGGAGCCGACCACTTGCAGCAGTGACGCGCCGCCGGCGCCGCCGACCACCAGCCCCACCCCGGCGCCGAGCACGCCGACGAACAGCGCGTGCCCGGCGCCGACCGCGCGCCGCAGGCCCGGTGGCGCGCCGACGGCGGTGAGCGTGGCGCTGTCGTCGCGCCCGTCGGCGGCCGCGAGCGCCACCACGAGCCCCACCACCAGCGCGATCAGTGCCAGCGTGCCGCCCACCACCGGCAGCACGTACCGCGTGTTGTCCTGCACGTAGGGCGCGTCGACGTAGGCGTCGATGCCGTACAACCGCAGCGCGTCGCTGTCGGCCTGGGTCAACGGACGGTTGGCCACCAGCCACGCGGTCGACGCGGGCCGTACGTCGTAGCCGAGCCCCTCGGCGGTCTCGCGGCTGAGCCACACCGGCTCGAACCCGCCCGACGTCGTCGTCCGCGCGACCACGGCCGGCACCTCCCGCCGGTCGGCGGAGCGACCGCGGCCGACGCGCAGCACGACCTCGCCGTCGCGCACCAGCCGCGGGGCGGTCACCACGACCGAGCCGTCGGCGAGCGCCGTCCGCGTCGCGTCGTCGGCCCCCACCGCATCGAGGTAGGTCTCGTCGACCACGCGCACGCGCTGGCCCGTGCGGTCGTTGAGCGGACGACGTCCGGCGCGGGCCTCCGACCACGTCACCACCCGGGCGTCGAGGCCGACCTCGGCCGCGGTGCGCTCGATGCGCCCGGCCGTCTCGCCGGTGAGGCCGCCCGGGGCCGGGGTCGTGTACAGCTCGGCGGCCTCGGCGGGCACGGGGCTCTGCTCCTGGGACGTCGGCGTCGCGGCCTGGGCCTGCAGCCCGAAGCCGGCGAAGACCGCGCCCGTGGTGACGACGCCGATGGCCAGCACGGCCGCGGTCGTGCGGCCGCGGTGGCGGGCGGCGTCTCGCACCGCGAGCCGCCAGGGCAGCCGGCCGCGTCCACCGGCCCGCCCGGCCTCGGTGACCACCCACGGCAGCACGAGCGTGGTGCCGGCCAGCAGGGCGAGCGCGCTGAGCGCCCCGAGCAGCACCGGCACGGCCGAGCCCACCTGGTCGCGCGAGGGCGCGTAGGCGCTCGCGATCCGAAAGCCGCAGGCCAGCAGGCCGACCAGTCCGAGGGCGACCAGCCACAGGCCGGCGCCGCGCCAGCGGTGCGCGGCGGCCCGGGGGCCGACGGCGACGTGGCCGTCGAGCGCCTGACGGGCGGTCAACCGCCCGACGCCCCACGCCGGCACCGCCGCGGCGAGGACGGCGCTCAGCGCGCCCAGCAGCGCGATGGCGACCACCCCGACCACCGGCACCGAGTACTCGATCAGCCGCTGGTCGACCAGCGCGCCGAGGCGTCGTCGTCCGAGCACGAGGACGCCGGCGCCACCGGCCACGCCGAGCAGCGCGGCGGCCAGGCCGATCCACACGCCCTGCGCGAGCACGGTGCGGCGCACGTCGGCCGTGGTGCCGCCCGCGGCCACCAGCAGGCCGAGCGTGCGGCCCTGACGCCGGGCGCCGACGGCGAACGCCGCGCCCACGAGCACGAGCACCTCGACCAGGCCGACGCCGATCACGAGGGCACCGACCGCGACCGCGACCGGGTCACCCGCCGGCCGGGCCGGTGATGACAGGCCCCAGGCGGCGGGGTCCTCGGCGGCCGCGCGCACCCACGAGCCCACACCGGCCGCGGCGAGGTCGCGGCGCAGCGCCTGCCCCGCGGCCACGTCCATCTCCGGCAGGTCGACCAGGTAGGACGCCACGTCGTCGCCCGGCAACCGGTCGGCGAGCGTCACCGAGCCCGGCGGGACGACGACCCGCAGGCCGCCCCACTCGCCCTCGCCGGGCGCGGGCGTGAGCAGCCCGGTCACCCGCAGCTCGCCGTCGGCCAGCGCGAGGGTCGCGCCGTCGCGCAGCCGGTCGCCGTCCACGAGGTCGAAGGCCCGGGCGACCGTCGGGCTCACCGCCGCCTCGTCGGGCGCCTCGGGCGCGCGGCCGGAGGCGATCTCGTCGAGGCCGCGGGTCAACGGGTCGGCGAGGTCGAGCACCCGGCCGGTGGCCGTGCCGCCGGTGGCGAGCCGCACCTGGGTGTAGCCGATCGGCGTGACCCGCGACCCCTCGGGCAGCAGGGCCGCGACGTCGACGTCGAGCGGGTCGCGCACCTCGTCCGCTCCGCGCGCCGGGCGGGTGTCGGTGTAGCGGCCGCCGTCGACCAGCCGTGAGCGCACCTGCGCGTAGGGCGTGACGTCGACCTGGGCGTCGGCGGCGCCGTGGTCGACGTAGAGCCCGTTCGCCGAGCGGTAGTCGGTGGTGACGGCCACGGTGGCGGCCACGACCGCCACGGCCACCGGCAGCGCCACCAGGACGACGACGACCGCCGTCCGCACCCGGTGAGCCAGCAGGTCGCGCCACGCCATGCGCAGCGCCGGACGCCAGCGGCTGACGCGTTCGAGGGCGCCCACCTCAGGCGCCCGCGCCGAGCAGGGACTCGGGCTCGGCCTGCGCGCCGGTGTCGTCGACGACGGCGCCGTCGCGCAGGAAGACCACCCGGTCGGCCCACGCGGCGTGGCCGGCGTCGTGGGTCACCAGCAGGGCGGCGACGCCGCGGGCGCAGCGCTCGCGCAGCAGCCGCAGCACCTGCTCGCCGGTCTCGGAGTCGAGGGCGCCCGTGGGCTCGTCGGCCAGGATCAGGCTGCGCTCGCCGACCACGGCCCGCGCGATCGCGACCCGCTGCTGCTGGCCGCCCGACATGTCCTGCGGCAGCCGGTCGGCCAGCTCACCGACGCCGACCTCGCTCAGCGCGGTCACGGCGTGCTCGCGCGCCGCACGGGGGCGGACGCCGTCCAGCTCGAGCGGCAGCGCGACGTTCTCGGCGGCGGTGAGGGAGGGGATGAGGTTGAAGTCCTGGAAGACGTAGCCCACGCGGCGGCGCCGCAGCCGCGCCAGGTCGCGCGGGGCCAGCTCGCCGAGCTCGACACCGGCCACCCGCACCTGCCCGGCCGTCGCACGGTCGAGGCCGCCGGCCAGGTTGAGCAGGGTCGACTTGCCCGACCCGCTGGGGCCCATGACGGCGACCAGCTCGCCCGCGGCGACCCGGATCGTGAGCCCGCGCAGCGCGTGGACGGCGGTGTTGCCCGCGCCGTGGATGCGGTCGACCTCGACCAGCTCGAGCACCTGCTCGCTCATCGGGCGACCTCCTCGTCGGCCTCGGTGCGGACCGGGTCCGCCGCGGGGGCGGGCCGGCCGCGGCGGGCCCGGGTCAGCGCTCCCTCGCAGTGGTCGAGCCAGCGCAGCTCGGCCTCGGCGGTGAAGCGCAGGTTGTCGAGCACCAGCGACCAGGCGAGGTCGCCGTCGGCCGGCTCGGGGTCGGCGTCCCGCTTGAGCCGGGTCAGCTGCTGCAGCCGCTGCATGGTGGCGGTGCGCTGGGTCTGCACGATCGTGCGGACGTCGAGCCCCGGCGTCGTCGCGGCCAGCGCCAGCTTGATGGCGAGCTCGTCGCGCGGACGGTCGCCGGCGGTCACCGGCTTGGCGAACCAGGCGGCGAGGGCCTCGCGCCCCGACGCGGTGAGCTCGTAGCGCTGGCGGCCCTCGGCGTCCGGCTCGTGGCCGGTCACCAGCCCGTCGCGCTCGAGGCGGGTCAGGGTCGTGTAGACCTGCCCGATGTTCAGCGGCCAGGTGGAGCCGGTGGCGCGCTCGAACTCGGCGCGCAGCTGGTAGCCGTAGCGGGGGCCGTCGCCCAGGAGGGCGAGCAGGCCGTGCGGGATGCTCATGGATACGGAGTATGCATACTCGGTATGTGGTGCGGCAAGCGCTACGGTTCTCGGCGTGTCGAGCGAGCTGTGGGTGGTCAGGCACGGTCCGACCGAGTGGAGCCGCGACGGGCGGCACACCTCCGTCACCGACCTCCCGCTGCTGACCGACGGCGAGGACGACGCCCGCGCCCTCGCGCCGCGCCTGGCCGACCTCGACCCGGCGCTCGTGCTGAGCAGCCCGCGGCAGCGGGCGGTGCGCACCGCCGAGCTGGCCGGCTTCGGCCCCGACCGGGTCGAGGTGGACGACGACCTCGTCGAGTGGGCCTACGGCGACTACGAGGGCGTCACCACCGAGACGATCCGCGAGACGGTCCCGGGCTGGACCGTCTGGACCCACGACAGCCCCGGCGGCGAGACCGCCGAGCAGGTCGGCGCCCGGCTCGACCGCGTCGTCGCCCGCGCCCGCGCCGTCGACGGTCCGACGCTGTGCTTCGGCCACGGCCACGCCCTGCGGGTGCTCGCCGCGCGGTGGCTCGGCCTGCCCGTGGCCGACGGCCGCCACCTCAAGCTCGACACCGCGACCGTCTCGGTGCTCGGCTGGGAGCGCGAGACGCCGGTCGTGCTGCGCTGGAACGGCTGAGCCGGGTCTGCTGCCAGGCCTTGACGCCACGGCCCGTCACCACGACGGTGGTCGCCATGCCGCTCTCGGTCGGGTGCCCGCGCTGTGCCGCTCCCGTGGCCGAGACCGACGCGGGATGGGCGTGCGTCGAGCACGGCGACGTCGAGCCGCTGTGGCGTCCCGACGAGGCGAGCTACGCCGGGTTCGCCGACCACCTGCGCCGATCGACCGCGATGCCGACCTACCTGCCGTGGCCGATGAGCCCCGGCTGGAGCGTCAGCGACTTCGCCGCGGTGGGCGCCGAGCCCGGCCGCGCCCGCGCCACGATGACCTGCACCTCCGGCACGAGCGCGCTCGACGGCCCGGTCGACGTCATCGTGGTCGCCGAGGAGCCCGGCACCGGTCTGGGCGCGCGCATCGCCGGCGTCCGGCACGCCGACCCGGGCGCCGACCTCGGCGACGGGCCCGCCACCGTGCGGGTGCGGGTCGACCGCGCCGTCGTCCCGCTCTGGCCGGTCTCGGTGAGCGCGTCCGACGGCGAGTGGGACCGCTCGGTCGTCGTGGGCGAGGCGCACGGCCGGTGGCTGTGGCTGGTGCTGCGGCCGGCGTCCGCGGTGCTGCTGCTGCGCGACGACTGGATCCTGCGCGACTGCTCGCAGTCGGGTCCCGAGCTGGTCGAGCTGCCGTTCGGGGGTCCGGCGCCGGCCTGGTGAGACGGGCCGACCGTAGGGTCGAGGCCGTGCGCATCGACCTCCACACGCACTCCGCGATGAGCGACGGGACGGCGTCGCCGGCCGAGCTGGCCGCGCAGGCGCGCGCCGCCGACCTGGACGTCGTCGCCCTCACCGACCACGACACCACCGCCGGGTGGGCCGAGGCCGCCGACGCCGCGGTGCAGCACGGCGTCGCGCTGGTGCGGGGCATCGAGGTCAGCGCCCGCCACCGTGGGCACGGCGTCCACCTGCTCGCCTACCTGCCCGACCCCACCCATCCCGCGCTCGCCGCGATGCTCGAGCGCATCGTCGCCGGCCGGTCGAGCCGCGCTCCGGCGATGGTGGCGGCGCTGAACCGGGCCGGCGTCGCGATCACCCTGGACGACGTGGGGGAGCGCGCCGTCACCGGTCGTCCGCACGTGGCCGACGCGCTGGTGCGGCTCGGCGTCGTGGCCAGCCGCGACGAGGCGTTCGAGCAGTGGCTCGACGTCGGCCGCCCCGGCTACGTCGACCGCTACGCCGCGCCGGTCGTCGAGGCCATCGGTGTCGTCGCCGACGCCGGCGGCGTCACCGTCGTGGCGCACCCGTGGGCCCGCGGACGGCGCGACGCCCTGCCGCCGTCCGAGCTCGCCGTCCTCGCCGCGGCCGGGCTGACCGGCGTCGAGGTCGACCACCGCGAGCACGAGCGGCCCGACGTGCGCGACGAGCTGCGGGCGCTCGCCCGCGACCTCGACCTGGTCGTCACCGGCTCCAGCGACCACCACGGCACGGGCAAGGTCGACCACGACCTCGGCTGCCACACCACCGACCCCGAGCAGTACGAGCGCCTGCTCGCCGCCGCCGCGGCCGCCTCGGCGGCGTCCGGACGTGCGACGCCCGCCGTGGTCGGCTGACGTCGCCCGGTTCGTTCGATCGAACGGTTCGCGCCTCGGATCGGCGGTTTGAACGGGTCGATCCGTTCGATCGAACGGAACGACGGCCCGCCCGGGCGGTGACCGACCTACTTGCGCCCCACCGACTGGAAGGTCTGCAGCACCCGGCTCGGTACGACGCGGGTGATGGCGGCGATGGTCTTGTACTGCGCGCCGGGCACCGAGTAGACGCGACCCTTGTCGTGGTCCGAGAGCGCCTTGGCGACCAGGAAGTCGACGTCGAGCCACATGAAGCCGTCGCCGCGGCGCACGTCCATGCGCTCGTGGAACTCGGTCTTGGTGAAGCCGGGGCACAGGCTCGTCACGGTGACGCCGCGGTCGCGGTACTCGTTGGCGGCCCACTCGCTGAAGCTGTTCACCCACGCCTTGGCGGCGGCGTAGGTGCCGCGCGGCAGGAACGCGGCCACGCTCGAGACGTTGATGATGCCGCCGCGGCCGCGCTCGGTCATCGCCCCCAGCGCGGCGTGGCTGAGCACGAGGACGGCGCGCACCAGCACGTCGAGCATCGCCACCTCGTCCTCGACCGGGTTGTCGAGGAAGCGCTTCTTCAGCCCGAAGCCGGCGTTGTTGACCAGCAGGTCGACGGGCCGCTCGGTGTCGGCGAGCCGGGTGGCGACGGTGGCGAGCTGGTCGGGGTCGACGAGGTCGGCCACCAGCGTCTCGACGCCGACGCCGTGCTGCGACGAGAGCTCGTCGGCGACCCGCGCGAGGCGCTCCCCGTCGCGGGCGACCAGCACGAGGTCGTGGCCACGGCGGGCGAGGTGGACGGCGAAGGCGTGG
This sequence comes from Nocardioides marinquilinus, assembly GCF_039543705.1. Taxonomy (NCBI): domain Bacteria; kingdom Bacillati; phylum Actinomycetota; class Actinomycetes; order Propionibacteriales; family Nocardioidaceae; genus Nocardioides; species Nocardioides marinquilinus. Next base: position 259,061 of record NZ_BAABKG010000007.1, on the reverse strand, counting down.
CCGATCCCGGCGGTCGCGCCGGTGACGAGGGCGGTGCCCGGGGCGGCAGGAGGCATGGGCGGCATCCAAGCACGCCGTGCGGCCTCCGACGGACGGCGGCCGACGTCCGGCATGATGAGCACCGATGACCACCACGCTCGCCGTCGCCAACCAGAAGGGTGGCGTCGCCAAGACCACCAGCGTCGCGTCCATCGGGGCCGCGCTGGTGGAGCGGGGTCACTCCGTGCTCCTGGTCGACCTCGACCCGCAGGCGTGCCTGACGTTCTCGCTCGGCATCGACCCCGAGGACCTCGAGATCTCCGTGCACCAGGTGCTCACGCGCGGCCTGCCGGCGCGCGAGGCGATCCTCGCGACCGAGGACGGCGTCGACCTGCTGCCCGCGACCATCGAGCTGGCCCGTGCCGAGGCCGACCTGCTCACCCGCACCGGCCGCGAGCAGGTGCTGCGCTCGGTGCTCGACGACCTCGCCGCCGACGGTGGGCCCGCCTACGACTGGGTCGTCCTCGACTGTCCGCCCTCGCTGGGCGTGCTCACCGTCGCCGCGCTCACCGCCGCTGACGGCGTCCTGATCCCGCTGCAGTGCGAGACGCTGTCCCATCGCGGCGTCGGCCAGCTGCTCGACACCGTGCACGACGTGCGGCGCTTCACCAACCGCGACCTCGAGGTGTGGGGCGTGCTGCCGACGCTGTACGACGGCCGCACCAACCACGCGCGCCGGGTGCTGGAGACGATCAGCGAGACCTACGACCTCGCCGTCGTCGAGCCGCCGATCCCGAAGACCATCAAGTTCGCCGAGGCACCCGCGGCCGGCCGCTCCATCCTGCAGACCAGCCGCAGCAGCAAGGGCGCCGCCGCCTACCGAGAGGTCGCGGCCAACCTGGCGGCCCGCGCCGGCATGGCCGACCCCCAGGCCAGGGAGCTCGCATGAGTCGCCACCGCGCCGAGACCGAGCCGGTCTACCGCACCCGTCACGGCCGGGTCGCGGTGCTCGGCATCTCGCTGACCACCACCGCCATCGCCCTGCTCGGCGGCGTCGGCGTGCTGCCGTCGGCGGCCGACGACACCCCGCACGCGGCCGTCACGGCGCAGGCGGTCGCCGCCCAGACCCAGGCCGAGCGGGACGACGTCCCCGCCGTCGCGACGCCGGAGCCGACCGACGACGCCGCTCCGTCGCCGCGGACGGCGCCGAGCCAGCCGGCCGACAAGCCGACCGACGAGCCGACCGAGGACGTCGTCGAGCCGCCGACCGGCACCGACGACGTCGAGTCGTCCGAGGGCGGCGTCCCGGCGCCGCTGCCGGCCGACTCCGGCGACGGACGACGCGTCGTGTTCAGCGAGACCGAGCAGCGGGTGTGGCTGGTCGACGACGACGGCACCGTCGAGCGCACGTACCTGGTCTCCGGCAGCCTCACCGACAACCTCGACCCCGGCACCTACGAGGTGTTCTCGCGGTCCGAGGACGCCATTGGCATCGACGGCTCGGAGATGAAGCTGTTCGTGCGTTTCACCCGCGGCCCCAGCGGCGCGGCGATCGGCTTCCACACCATCCCCACGGACCCCACCGACGGCGACCAGCGCATGCAGACCATCGCCCAGCTCGGCACCCCCCGCTCCCACGGCTGCATCCGCCAGGCCACCCCCGACGCCAAGGCCATGTGGGACTTCGCGGACGACGGCACCACCGTCGTCGTCGTCTGACCCGCCGCCGTCGTGGGGTGGCGTCGGGGGAGCGGTGACTGGGTTACCGATTCGGGCCGCCGAACGGTAACCAGTTCACCGCTGACCAGGGCTGAGCCGCGGGAGCGGTGACTGGGTTACCGAATCGCGGCGCCGAACGGTAACCAGCTCACCGCCGACTGGGGCTGAGCCGGGGGAGCGGTGACTGGGTTCCCGAATCGCGGCGCCGAACGGTAACCAGCTCACCGCTGACTGGGGCTGAGCCGGGGGAGCGGTGACTTGGTTACCGAATCGCGCCTCAGAACGGTAACCAGCTCACCGCCGTCCCGACCTGAGCCGGGTGGGCGGTGCGTGGGCCACGGTCCGAACGGGACGGACGGTGGCTGACCCACCGCCGTCCCGACCTGAGCCGGGTGGGCGGTGCGTGGGTCACGGTCCGAGCGGGACGGACGGTAGCTGGCGCACCGCCGTCCCGACCTGAGCCGGGTGGGCGGTGCGTGGGCCTTGGTCCGAGCGGGACGGACGGTGGCTGACCCACCGCCCACCGGTCGGGCCGCGGCCCGGGGCGACTCAGCCCTCGGAGCCCTCGGACGACGCGGGCGCACCCGCGCCGGACGACGCGCCGGACTTGCGGCGACGGCGGCGGCGGTTGCGGCTGGCGCCACCCTCACCCGAGCCCGCCGAGCCCGACCCGGAGACCTCGGACGCGGTGCGCTCCTGCGCCTCGCCGGCGGTGACGGGGGCGTCGGTGTCGGCGCTGCCGGCTCCGGCCTGGACCGTCTGGCCGCCGCGCGTGCGGCTGCGGCTGCGGTCGCGGCGGGGACGATCGGCGCGGGGCCGGTCGGCGCCGCGCTCACCGCGGTCGGAGGAGCCGGAGCGCTCGACCGGCGCCGGGTCGACGATGCGGCCCTTCGTGCCGGGGGCGATGCCCTGGTCGTGGTAGAGGTGCTCGGAGGTCGAGTAGGTCTCCTGCGGCTCCTCGAACGGCAGGTCCAGCGCCTTGTTGATCATCTTCCAGCGGTGGATGTCGGCCCAGTCGACGAAGGTGATCGCGGTGCCGGTGGCGCCGGCGCGGCCGGTGCGGCCGATGCGGTGCACGTAGGTCTTGTCGTCCTCGGGGCAGGAGTAGTTGACGACGTGCGAGACGCCGGCGACGTCGATGCCGCGGGCGGCGACGTCGGTGGCCACCAGCACCCGCAGCTTGTTCTCGCGGAACTTCGCCAGCGCCTTCTCGCGCGCCACCTGCGTCATGTCGCCGTGCAGCGAGGAGGCGTTGAAGCCGCGCTCGGCGAGGTCGTCGGCGACGCGCTGCGCGGCGCGCTTGGTGCGGGTGAAGACGATCATCTTGTCGGCGTCCTCGGCCTGCAGCACCCGCCCGATGATCTCGGGCTTGTCGAGGTCGTGGGCCTGGTAGATGAACTGCGCCGTGGCGGGCACGGTGGCGTTCTCGTAGGACGACTCGGCCCGGATGTTCATCGGGTGGCGCATGTGGGTGCGCGCGAGCGCCACGATGGCGGCCGGCATGGTCGCCGAGAACAGCATGGTCTGGCGGGTCTCGGGCGTCATCTTCAGGATGCGCTCGACGTCGGGCAGGAAGCCGAGGTCGAGCATCTCGTCGGCCTCGTCGAGCACCAGCGCGTGCACGTGAGAGACGTCGAGCGCTCGGCGGTTCGCCAGGTCGATGAGCCGGCCGGGGGTGCCGACGACGACGTCCACACCGCTCTCGAGCGCCTCGAGCTGGCCCTCGTAGGGGACGCCGCCGTAGATGGTGAGCACACGGAGGCCGCGGTCGGCGCCGGCCAGCTTGAGGTCGTTGGAGACCTGCAGCGCCAGCTCACGCGTGGGCGCCACGACGAGCGCCTGCGGCTTGCCCTGCGGCAGCTCGGCGTAGTCGGGGTCGGTGGGGGCCACGCTGCGCTGCAGCAGCGGGATGCCGAAGGCGAGGGTCTTGCCGGTGCCCGTGCGGGCCTGGCCGATCAGGTCGGTGCCCATCAGGGCGACCGAGAGGGTCATCTCCTGGATGGCGAACGGGACGGTGATGCCGGCGCGCTCGAGCGCGTCGCAGATCTGGGGCTGCACGCCCAGGTCGCGGAAGGTCGTCAATGTTCTGCTTTCGGTGAGTGGGTCGTCGTCGCAAGGTGCGGCCGACCGCGAACGTCACCCGTCGAGGGGTGGGAGGGCGGGTCAACCGCGCACATCCGGGAGCGGCGAAGAGGCGCCGCTCGCCCTGCCAGGGTATCGGTAGGGTGCGCGCATGGCTGAATCCGTCGAGCCGGACGGCGTGGCGGTCGCCGATCCCGACTACCGCGCCGCCGTCGTCGACCTCCTCGGTGTCATCGCCTACGGCGAGATCTCCGCCTTCGAGCGGCTCGCCGAGGACGCCAAGCTGGCGCCCACGCTGGAGGACAAGGTCGCGCTCGCCACGATGGCCGCCACCGAGCTCGGCAAGGTGGCCGGGCTGCACGAGCGGCTGGCCGCCCTCGGCGCCGACCCGTTCGAGGCGATGGCGCCGTTCCGGGTCGCGGTCGACGACTTCCACCGCCACACGGCGCCGTCCGACTGGCTCGAGGGGCTGGTGAAGGCCTTCGTCGGCGACGGGCTCGCCAACGACTTCTACCGCGAGATCGCGGCCTTCCTCGACCCCGAGACCCGCGACCTCGTGCTGTCGTCGCTGGACGACGGCGACCAGGCCGCCTTCGTGGTCGACCGGGTGCGCGCCGCCATCCGCGAGCAGCCCGTGCAGGGCGGCCGGCTCGCGCTGTGGGGACGCCGCCTCATGGGCGAGGCCCTCACGCAGGGACAGCGCGTCGCCGCCGACCGCGACAGCCTCACCGCCCTGCTCACCGGCACGGTCGACCGCCCCGGCCTCGACCTCGCGGCGCTCGGCCGGATGTTCACCCGGCTCACCGAGCACCACCAGCAGCGCATGGCCGACCTCGGCCTCGACGCCTAGCTCTGCAGGTCGTCGCCGACGGACCCTGAGCCTGTCGAAGGGCGGCTGTGTGGCCGGGTCCTCGTCGACGTCCGGAGGTCTCGGCACGCCGGTTCACGCCCTTCGCAGGCTCAGGGCGTGACGGCTCGCTCGACCACCATCAGCGGCCTCGACCTCGTGCCGCGGTCGTTGCGCTAAGAGCGGAACCCGACGGTGCCGGCGACGCCGCCGCCGACCTCGACGTAGGCGATCTTCGAGGCGGGGACCACGAGCGTGCGGCCCTTCGCGTCGGTGAGGGTGAGCACGCCGCCGGACTCGACGGCCTCGGCCACGTGCTTCTGCACGGTCTCGGCGGGCTCGTCGACGTCGACGGTGAGCTCGCGGGGGGAGTGCTGGACGCCGATCTTGACCTCCACGGTCAGGCTCCTTCTGTCGTTGGGTGGGTCGAGGGGTCCGGCGCGCCCACGCGCCGGCCGGGAAGGGAGGACGTCAGTCGGTGAGCGGGTAGCCGCGGATGCCGCGCCACGCCAGCCCGGAGACGAGGGCGACGGCCTGCTCGCGGTCGAGCGTGCCGGCCTCCTGCAGCCAGTAGCGGGCACTGACCTGGGCCATGCCGACGAGCGAGACGGACAGCAGGCGCGAGGCCTCGTCGGGCAGGCCGGTGTCGTCGTGGATGACGCCGGCGATCATCGCGGCGCACTCGGTGGTGACCCGCTCGACGTGCTGGCGCACGGCCGGCTCGTTGGTCAGGTCGGACTCGAAGACGAGCCGGAAGGCACCGGTCTCGGCGCCGACGTAGTCGTAGAAGGCGCCCATCGCCGCGGCCACGCGCTGCTTGTTGTCGTGGGTCGACTCCAGCGCGACCCGGCAGTTCTCGATGACCGCGTCGCAGGAGGAGTCGAGCAGCGCGAGGTAGAGGTCGAGCTTGCCCGGGAAGTGCTGGTAGAGCACGGGTTTGGAGACCCCGGCCCGCTCGGCGATGTCGTCCATCGCCGCCGCGTGGTAGCCGTGCTCGACGAAGACCCCGAGGGCCGAGTCGAGCAGCTGGGCGCGCCGCTCGCGGCGCGGCAGGCGCCCGCCGCGCGGACGGGCGGCGTCCACCGCGGGGTCACCGCCCACACGCGATGTCGTCGAAGCCACCTCGGAAGCCTACTGGCCGACCGGCAGGGTCCGGATGACGGACCGCGGCGCGCCCGGCGTCCCCGCCCGCCGGGAACAATGGACGCCGGTGCGCGCGTTGCCGCGTGACCGACGTCCGAACCGAGGAGTGAGAACCCGTGAGCCTTCCCGCGCTGGTGGAGCCGGCCGACGAGCTGAGCATCGACGAGGTGCGCCGCTACAGCCGCCACCTGATCATCCCCGACGTCGGGATGACGGGGCAGAAGCGGCTGAAGAACGCGAAGGTGCTCGTCATCGGCGCGGGCGGCCTGGGCAGCCCGGCGCTGCTCTACCTCGCCGCGGCCGGCGTCGGCACGCTCGGCATCGTGGAGTTCGACGAGGTCGACGAGTCGAACCTGCAGCGTCAGATCATCCACGGCCAGTCCGACATCGGTAAGCCGAAGGCGCTCTCGGCGAAGGAGTCGATCGGCGAGGCCAACCCCTACGTGGACGTCGTGGTGCACGACGAGCGGCTCGACAACGACAACGTGCGCGAGATCTTCTCCGGCTACGACCTCATCGTCGACGGAACCGACAACTTCGCCACGCGCTACCTGGTCAACGACGCCGCGTACTTCCTCGGCATCCCCTACGTGTGGGGCTCGATCTACCGCTTCGACGGCCAGGCCAGCGTGTTCTGGCCGCAGTCGGGCGACGACGCCCCCTGCTACCGCTGCCTGTACCCCGAGCCCCCGCCGCCGGGCATGGTCCCCTCGTGCGCCGAGGGCGGCGTGCTGGGCGTGCTGTGCGCCAGCATCGGCTCGATCCAGGTCAACGAGGCGATCAAGGTGCTCACGGGCATCGGCGACCCCGCCGTCGGCAAGCTGGTCATCTACGACGCCCTCGAGCTGGAGTGGCGCAAGCTGAAGGTGCGCAAGGATCCCAACTGCGCGCTGTGCGGCGAGAACCCCACGGTCACCGACCTGATCGACTACGAGAGCTTCTGCGGCGCGATCTCCACCGAGGCCGCGGACGCCGCCGCCGGCTCGACCATCTCGGTCACCCAGCTCGAGCACATGCTCAAGGAGCGCGACGAGGGCACCCGCGACTTCGTGCTGGTCGACGTCCGCGAGCCCAACGAGTACGAGATCAACCGCATCCCCGGCTCGGTGCTGATCCCGAAGGGCGACTTCCTCAACGGCTCGGCGCTGGAGAAGCTGCCCAGCGACAAGCCGATCGTCATGCACTGCAAGTCGGGCGTGCGCTCGGCCGAGACGCTGGCGATCGTCAAGGGCGCCGGCTACGCGGACGCCGTCCACGTCGGCGGCGGCGTGGTCGCCTGGGTCAACCAGATCGACCCCAGCCAGCCGTCGTACTGAGCTCGTCGGCGCGAGCGCGTCTGTTCACGGACCCTGAGCCTGTCGCAGGGCCTCGATCCCGTCACCGGGACCGGGGCCCTTCGGTACGAGCGTCCGGTCATTTGTGACTAGGCGCGTAACCCGAACGGGCTAGTCGAAGTTACCCGTACGTCACATCGCACCCGTGGCCGCAGCCGGCGGCCCGACGTACGGGAGGGAACCCCGACCCATGAGCAAGCTCGCCGTCCGCAGCAAGGTCGCCCTGGCCGCCGCCACCGGAGCCGTCGCCGTCCTCGGCGCCAGCCTGGTCGCCGCGCCGTCCAGCACCGCGCTCGCCGCCCGCAACACCGCGTGGGCGCCGGCCGACTCCGCCGCGATCACCCCGGGCACGCAGATGTACACCGAGGGTGCGCAGTGCACCGGCAACTTCGTCTTCAGCGACTCCTCGGGCGGCGTCTACGTCGGCTACGCGGCCCACTGCGCCGGGCTCGGCGAGGCCACCGACACCAACGGCTGCGAGAACGAGTCGGTGCCGCTCGGCACGAAGGTCACCTTCAACGAGGGCGGCTCGCTGGTCTCGGAGGGCACGCAGGTCGGCACCGGCGAGCTGGTCTACAGCTCGTGGCGCACGATGCGCGCGCTCGGTGAGACCGACGCCAACACCTGCGCCTACAACGACTTCGCGCTGGTGAAGGTGAGCGCCGGCGACGTCGGCAAGGTGAACCCGAGCCTGCCGTTCTGGGGCGGCCCGACCGGCATCGACACCGACGGCACCGCCGCGGGCGACCGCGTGTGGTCCTACGGCAACTCCAGCCTGCGCGGCGGCGTCGCCCTGCTGTCGCCCAAGACCGGCGTGAGCCTCGGCGACGCCGCGGCCGACGGTGGCTGGAGCCACCCGCTCTACACCGTGACCCCCGGCGTCCCCGGAGACTCCGGTTCGGCGTTCCTCAGCGCCGACGGCAAGGCCGTCGGCACCCTGTCGACCCTCGGCCTGGCCCCGCTGCCGCTGTCGAACAACATCGGCGACCTCTCCAAGGAGCTCACCTACGCCCAGGCCCACTCCGGCATCGACGGCCTGCAGCTGGTCGAGGGCACCGAGGACTTCGACCCCGTCCTCTGACCCAGAGGTCCCACGCTCCCGACCGGGCCCCGTCCGCCGCAGCGGACGGGGCCCGGTCGCGTCCGGCGTCCACCCGACGTCGGCGGGCGCGGGTAGTTTGCCGTCCATGCCACCGGACGACGCCGCTCGGCGAGGTGCCGCCCGCAGCGGGCTGGTCGCCGCGGTGGCCGTCGCCGCGGCCACCGCGCTCGTGCTGCTGCTCGCCGTGTGGGCCGCCAGCACCGGCCCCGGCGACCCGCTGCCCGGCGAGGGCGTGCAGCCCGCCCGGGTGACGCCCAGCGAGACCGAGCAGACGTCGGCGCCCGTCGAGGTCGACGAGGGCGGGGAGGAGCCCGACGACGAGGGGAGCCTCAACACCCTGATGTCGATCGTCCTCGGCGTGATCGGCGCCGCGATGCTCGCGAGCGTGCTGTGGTTGCTGCTCGCCGTGCGCCCGCAGCTGCGTCGCGAGCGACGCCGGCGGGCCCGCACGCAGCAGGACCACACGCTCGGTGCCGACGACGCCGACGTCGTCCGGGCCGTCGGCGCGGCCCTGGCCGACGACGCCGAGGAGCAGCTGCGGGCACTCGAGGAGGGCAGCCCGCGCAACGGCATCGTCGCCTGCTGGCACCGCTTCGAGGTGCGGGCCGCGGCCGTCGGGGTGGCCCGCGAGCCGTGGGAGACGTCGTCGGAGTTCACGATGCGGCTGCTCGACCTCGTCGCCGCCGACGACCGCGCCGTCGGCCGTCTCGCGCTGCGCTACCGCGAGGCGCGGTTCTCCGACCACCCCGTCACCGAGGCCGACCGGGGCGAGGCGCGCGACGCGCTGACCGTCGTCCAGGAGGGCCTGCGGGCCCGGCCGTCCGGCCGCGTCGCGGGCGAGCGGACGCCGTGAGCCGGCCCGGCCCCGGGCGGCCGCTGCGGCGCCTGGCCCAGGGCGTCGTGGTGGGCGTCGTGCTCGCCGCGGTCACCGTCGTGGCGACCTCGCTGCTCGGTCTCGAGCCCGACCCCGTCGTGGTGTCCCTGCTCGTGCTGCTCGCCCTCGCCTGCCTCGCGCTGCTGCTCGGCAGCGCCGGGGGACCGCAGCCGACGTGGCGGGCCGCCGCGGTGTCGCCCTCGGTCACCGCCGGCCGCGACGGCGCCACCCAGGCCCACCTGCGGGTGCTGGAGAACCACCGCACCAGCCGGCAGCCCGGCCCCGAGGTGCGTGACCGGCTGGCCGCCCTCGCCGACCGCACGCTCGTGCTGCGCCACCATGTGCGGCTCGACGACCCGCGCGCCCGCGACCTGCTCGGCGACGACGTCCTCGACGCCCTCACCGGGCCCGTCGAGCGTCTCTCGCCCCGCCGCATCGACCACCTGCTCACGACCATCGAGGAGCTGTGATGAACCGACCCGACGCCACCCCGCTGCCGGCCCGCGAGGCCGCCGCCCTGGCCGAGGCGGTGCTCGACGAGGTCGAGCGGGCCGTCGTCGGCAAGCGGCGTCCGCTCGAGCTGGTGCTCACCGCGGTGCTGGCCCAGGGGCACGTGCTCATCGAGGACCTGCCCGGCCTCGGCAAGACGCTGACCGCCCGCTCGTTCGCGCAGGTGCTCGGCCTCGACTTCGCCCGCGCCCAGTTCACGCCCGACCTGCTGCCGGCCGACCTCACCGGCTCGTTCCTCTACGACCGCGCGGCCGGCGACTTCGAGTTCCGCCCCGGCCCGGTCTTCACCGGCCTGCTGCTCGCCGACGAGATCAACCGCACGCCGCCCAAGACGCAGGCGGCGCTGCTCGAGGCGATGCAGGAGCGCCAGGTCACCGTCGAGGGGCGCACCTTCCCGCTGCCCGACCCGTTCTGCGTGCTCGCCACCGCCAACCCGGTCGAGTACGAGGGCACCTACCCGCTGCCCGAGGCCCAGCTCGACCGCTTCCTGCTGCGGGTGGCCTTCGGCTACCCGAGCGCCGACGACGAGTACGACGTCGTCGCCCGGCGGGTCGAGCGGCGCCGCGAGGACGTCGCCCTCGAGCGGCTCACCGACGCCGACGGCCTGCGGGCGCTGCAGGCCACCGTCGAGGCGGTGCGCGTCGACGAGAGCGTCGGTCGCTACTGCGTCGCGCTGGCCGCGGGCACCCGCGGCCACGGCCACGTGCAGACCGGCGCCTCGCCGCGCGGCTCGCTCGGGCTGGCGCTCGCGGCCCGGGCACACGCCACCCTCCGCGCCCGCGACTACGTCGTGCCCGAGGACGTCAAGGCGGTCGCGCGCTCGGTGCTGGCCCACCGCGTCTCGATCCGCCCCGAGCTGTGGATGACCGAGGCCAGCGGCACCACCGTCGTCGACGACGTGCTGCGGCAGGTGCCGACGCCGGCGGCCCTCGAGGCCGGCTTCCGGCGGTGAGCGAGGGCCGTTGGGAGCCCACCGCGGCGCTGCTGCGCGCCGCGCTGGTCGGGCTGGGCGGGCTGGTGCTCGCGGTGGTCGGCGGCGAGCCCGCCGTCCTCGCTCTCACCGCGCCGCTGCTGCTGCTCGCGGTGCCGGCCGTCGTCCGGCCCCGCAGCCGGCCGCGGCCGGCGAGCACCGTCGACCACGGCTCGCTGCGCGAGGGGCAGGCGGTGCGGGTCGGGCTCGACCTCGAGGTGTCGGAGGCACCCGGGGGCCCGGACGGCGCGCGCGAGGTCGAGCAGGTCACCCGCGTCGTCGTCCCGACGGCCTTCCAGCGCGCCCGGCCCGACGGCGGGCAGGTCTCGCGGCTGGTGCGGGACGGGTGGCAGCGCTCGATCGAGGTCGAGGTGAGCCCGCGGCGGTGGGGCACCCCGGTGCTCGGCGAGGAGCAGGTCGCGCTGTTCAGCCGCTGGGGCGGCTGGCGGTGGGGGCCGGTCGCGGTCACGGGGCGCGCCGTGCGGGTGATGCCGGCGGGCGTCTACCGCTCGCGCGCCGAGGCGCCCCGCCCGCGCGGGCTCGTCGGCGCCCACCGCGCGGCCCGTCCGGGGTCGGGCACCGAGCTCGCCGGCATCCGGCCCTTCCAGGCCGGCGACCGGCTCCGGCGCATCGACTGGCGGGTCTCGCTGCGCACCGACGAGCTGCACGTGACCACCACCCGCGCCGAGCAGGACGCCGGGCTGCTGCTCGTCGTCGACCTGTTCGCCGAGCACGGCCTGTCGGGCGGCGTCGACGGCGACGCCAGCAGCCTCGACCTCACCGTGCGTGCCGCGGCCGCGCTGGCCGAGCACGCGGTGCGCACCGGCGACCGCGTGGCGCTGCGTCCCATCGGCGGCCGGGCACGCGCCGTCCCGCCGGGGGCCGGGCAGCGACACCTGCGCCGCGTGCTCGGCACCCTCGCCGACGTGCGCACCGGCTCGTCGTCGGCCGACGACGTCGCCCCGCTCGACCTGCGGGCCGGCGCCGGCACCACGGTCGTCGTCCTCTCGCCCCTGCTGGTCGACGCGGTGGCCACGACCGCGGCGGCGCTGGTGCGGCGGGGCCTGCCCGTGGTGGTCGTCGACACGCTGCCGCCGGGGCTGCGGCCCGACCCGGGACAGTCCGACCCGGTGCTGGTCGACCTGGCCTGGCGCATGCGGCGCCTCGAGCGCGAGCAGGTCGCCACCGCGCTGGCCGCGATCGGCTGCCCCGTGGTCGTCTGGCGCGGCGCCGGCACGGTCGACGAGGTGATGCGGCGCCTCGCACGGCGTGGTCAGCGGCCGGGGGTGGGCGGGGCATGACGGCCGTGGACGCGCTCGCCCGGGTCGACGCCTGGCCGGCCTCGCACCGGGTGCTGCGGCTCGTCGTCCTGGCCGGACCGCTCGTGGCCCTGGCCTGCTCCGTGGTCGCCTCCGAGCCGGCGCGGTGGTGGGTCTGGCCGCTGGTCGCCCTGCTGGCCGTGGGCTGGGCGGCGGCGCCCGGCTCGGGCGTCGGTGGCCTGACCCTCGCCGCGGTGGTGGTGCGGTGGGCGCAGGCGGACGGCGACGCCCTGCACGTCGCGGTCGTGCCCGCCGCCGCGGCGCTGCTGGCCGCGCACGTCGCGGCGCTGCTGTGCGCGACGGCGCCCCCGGGTGCCGCGCTCGACCGCCGGGTGGCGCGGCTGTGGGCGGGGCGGGCGGCCGGCGTCCTGGTGGCGGCCCCGGTGCTGTGGCTCCTGGCCGGGGCGCTGCGCGACGGCGGCCGGCCCGACGCGCTGTGGCCGGCCGCGCTGGCGGTGGTGCTGGTGCTGGTGGCCGGCGCGGCCGTGCTGCTCGCCGCCCCTCGCGACGGCGTGCGGGGGGACTGGTAGCCGTGGTGCGCGCCGACGAGGCCTACGTCGAGACCGTGCTGCGCATCGTGGAGTCGATCCCGCCCGGACGCGTCACCACCTACGGCGCCATCGCCGACCTGGTCGGCAGCGGTCCCCGGCTCGTCGGCAACGTCATGGCCCGCCACGGCGCCGGCGTCCCGTGGTGGCGCGTCGTGCGCGCCGACGGCTCGCTGCCCCCCAGCCACCACGACGAGGCCCGCCCGGCCTACCTCGCCGAAGGCACCCCCCTGCGCCGCTCCGGCCTCGCCGTCGACCTCGTCGCCGCGTTCTGGCCGCCCGAGCCGTCCGAGCCGCCCGAGCCGCCCGCCGCGCTGTAGCTCGGTGTCCGTGCCACTACCTCGGTGTCCTGCCACCGAGGAAGCGCACCGGACACCGAGCTACAGCGGCGGCGTCCCTGTGCACAGGGGTGTGGAGAACCTGTGGAGACGGGGCCGGTGTGGTGGACGACGGGCACCCCGGCTGTGCACACGCGTCGGAACCGCAGGAATGTCGGCGCAAGCCCTTGCGACGTCGCCGGGGGCGGGCGTAGAACTCCTCCCACGCCCTCCCGCACGGGGGAGCGGGACGACTCGCCAGGCGAGGGTCCGCGCGGCAGCAGCACCGGCTCGTCCGGCGCCGCAGCCGCCGCCACCAGGTGACGAGGAGGCGGGGACCAGAGCTGCGGGACGTCGACCGGGAGCGTCACCCGACCGGTCAACCTGAAGGGCCCTCGTGACTCATACTCACGAGGGCCCTTCGTCCATCTCGGTACCCGTCGGCGCCCGAGCGCGATCGCGACCGGTTCACCAGCGAGGAACGAGCCTCGTCGAGACCGCCGGCCCTGCGAGGCCAGCGCCACCACAAGGACCCTGAGCTCGTCGAAGGGCCCTCCGCGCGAACGTTCGCGTCGACCTTCCGAGGTCTCGAGGCTCGGCCGTGGCCGGCCTCGCACCTCGACCACCGTGGGGCCGACCCTGCGAGGCCAGCGCCACCACACGGACCCTGAGCTCGTCGAAGGGCCCTCCGCGCGAACGTTCGCGTCGACCTTCCGAGGTCTCGAGGCTCGACCACCGTGGGGCCGACCCTGCGAGGCCAGCGCCACCGCACGGACCCTGAGCTCGTCGAAGGGCCCTCCGCGCGAACGTTCGCGTCGACGTTCCGAGGTGTCGAGGCTCGACCACCGTGGGGCCGGCCCTGCGAGGCCAGCGCCACCGCACGGACCCTGAGCTCGTCGAAGGGCCGTCGGCGTCGTCCCAGCGGTGTCGGAGGCGTCGGCCATGATGGGCGCACCATGACCAGCGGCCCGACCAGCGGCACCAGCAGCGGCTCGCGGTGGAGCCGCGAGCGCGTCGAGCGCGCGGCCCCCGACACCGCCTCGCTCGCCGCGGCCCGCCGGCTCGCCACGCCCGGTCCGTGGTCGGACGCCGGCGCCACCGACACGCTCGTGTGGGGCCGCTGCCAGGGCTCGGGGCGCACGCCCTACCAGGTCAGCGTCGACCTCACCGGGCCTGCCTACCGGTGCTCGTGCCCGAGCCGCAAGTTCCCCTGCAAGCACGCCGTGGCGCTCCTCCTGCTGTGGTCGTCGGGCCGGCTCGGCACCGACGGCGTCGCCGCTGCCGCGCCCGACGAGGCCCGCCAGTGGGCCGAGCAGCGCGCCGCCCGCGCCGCCGACGCCGCCGGTCGCGAGGCGAGGCCCGCCCGCGCGGTCGACCCCGACGCGCAGGCCAGGCGGCGGGCCGAGCGGCTGCGGCTGATGGACGACGGGGTCGACGACCTCGGCACGTGGTTGACCGACCTCGTGCGCGGGGGCCTGGCCGAGGCGCGCCGACGTCCCTACGCCTGGTGGGACGCCGCGGCCGCCCGGCTCGTCGACGCCCAGCTGCCCGGGCTCGCCGAGCACGTGCGCGACGTCGGCGCCGGGCTGGCCGGCCGTGACGACTGGGCCGACCACCTGCTGCACGAGGTCGGCCGCTGGTGGACCGTCGTCTCGGCCTGGCGCCGCCGCGAGCACCTCGACCCCCGCACCCTCGCCGACCTGCGCGTCGTCGTCGGCTGGTCGGTGCCGAGCGAGGAGGTGCGCCGCGCCGAGGAGGTCGTCGACCGGTGGCAGGTGCTCGGCGCCCACCGCAGCGACGACGGCCGCCTGCAGCAGCAGCGCACCTGGCTGCGCGGCGTCGACGGCGGCGAGACCGTCGTCCTGCTCGACTTCGCCGGCCGCGGGCAGCCGCTCGCCACCGCGCGGCTGGTCGGCTCGGTGCTCACCGGCGCGGTCGCGCGCTACCCCGGCTCGCCGCCACGCCGTGCCCTGCTGGTCGACGAGCCGGTGGTGGCCGACGCCGCCGCGCCGCTGCCCCCCGGCGTCGGCCTCGACGAGGCCCAGTCGCTGCTCGCCCACGCGTGGGCCGAGAACCCGTGGGTGCGTCGGGTGCCGGTGGTGCTCGACCCGGCCGCGGTCTCGGTGGCCGAGGGGCTGGTGCGCGACGACGACGGCGCCACCGTGCCGCTGCTCGACGTCGAGAGACCCTTCGACCTGGCGGCGCTCACCGGTGGCCACCCGGGCCGCGTCTTCGGCGAGCTCGAGGCCGGTGGCTTCCGGCCCCTCACCGTCGAGCCGTCCCCGCCCGGCGACGTCGCATGACCGCGCCGACCGACGGCTGGGCCGAGCTCACCACCGCGGCTCTGGTCGGCACCGCGCGCCGCGGGCTGCCCGACGACCTGCTGGGCCTCGGCGGCCTCGGCGGCCTCGGCGGCCTCGCCGAGCGCGACGCGGGCGCCGAGGTGCGGCTGCTCGACGCCGCCGCCGTCGGCGCCGCGCTGCGCTGGGCGGGCCGGGTGCCCGACCGTCGTCCCGGCCCCCTGCCGCACGCGCCGGCCGACCGCCGTCCGCCGCGCCCGCCGCTGGTCGGCTTCCTGCTCGCCCTCGTGCTCGCCCAGCCGCCCGTCGGACGCCGGCTGCAGCCGGTCGTGCTCGGGGTGTGGGCGCGCGCGGCGGGGCGCGCCGGCGTCCGCGCCCACCACGGCGCCCTGGTCGCGCTGCTCGAGTCCGCCACCGCCGACCGCGAGCTGCGCGACGTCGTCCGGCCGGTGCTCGACGAGCGCGGCACGTGGCTGGCCACGCAGAACCCCGCCTGGCGGTGGGCCGCGCGCGACGCGCCGGCGCCCGCGACGCCCGAGGTCACCGACGCCGACTGGTCCCGCTCGCCGACCGCCCGGCGGGTGGCCACCCTGACCACGGTCCGCGCGGTCGATCCCGCCCGCGGCCGCGACCTGCTCGGGCTCACGTGGTCGGGCGACGCCGCCCCGGCCCGCGCCGACCTGCTCGGCGCCCTCGCCCCCGGGCTCTCCGCCGACGACGAGCCGCTGCTCGAGGCCGCGCTCGACGACCGCTCGGCCCGCGTGCGCGACGTCGCCCGCGGCCTGCTCGACCTGCTGCCCGGCTCCGCCCGCGCCGCCCGGCTCGGGGCGCTGCTCGCCCCGCTCGTCTCGGTCGAGGGCCGCGGCCGTCGCGCCCGCGTCGTCGTCGACCTGCCCGGCCAGCCCGGGCCCGCCGGCGAGCGCGACGGGCTCGGTCGTGGCCCGCGCGGCCGCTCGCAGCGCGGCTGGTGGCTCGAGGTCGCCGTGCGCGGCGCCCCCCTCGAGGTCTGGACGACGGCCACCGGCCTCGACCGCGCCGCCGTCGTCGGCCGCCTCGACGAGCCCGTCGCCTCGACCGCGCTGCGGCTCACCACGCTGCGCCGCCGCGACCCCGACTGGGCCCGCGCGCACCTCGAGCACGCCTGGGACGCCGCGCTGGCCGCGGTGCTGCCGGCCGAGGAGCGCACGACGCTGGCCGCGGCGCGGGTGCGGGCCTGTGCGAGCGCGACCGAGCTCACCGGGCTGCTGGCGCTCGTCGACGGCCCCTGGTCGGAGACGCTCAGCCTCGACGCCGTCACCCGCCTCGCCGCGCTGCCGCCCACCGTCGCCGACCCCGGCGCGCTCACGCTGCTGCTCGCCACCCGGCTGCACCCGGCCGCCCGGCCCGCGCTCGAGCGGCTCGTCGGCCGCGGCGACGCGCTCAGCCGGCCGCTCGCGGGCGTCGTCCAGCACCTCGCGCTCGTCCCCACCATCGAGGAGTCCTTCCAGTGACCGAGCCGACCCCCGACGTCCTCCGCGCCCACGCCGAGGTCGAGTACGCCGCCGAGCTGGCCGCGCTCGACGAGGCCGACGCCGACGCCGGCCGCCCGCGCCCGCCGTCGTGGCGGCTCTCGCCGTGGGCGGTGGCCACCTACCTGCTCGGCGGCCGGCTCGACGACGGCACCGAGATCACGCCGAAGTACCTCGGCTCACGCCGCCTCGTCGAGATCGCCGTCGCCTCGCTGGCCACCGACCGGGCGCTGCTGCTGCTCGGCGTCCCGGGCACCGCCAAGACGTGGGTGGGCGAGCACCTCGCCGCGGCGGTCAGCGGTGCCTCGACGCTGGTGGTGCAGGGCACCGCCGGCACCGTGGAGGAGTCGCTGCGCTACGGCTGGAACTACGCCCGGCTCATCGCCGAGGGGCCCTCGTGGGACGCGCTGGTGCCCAGCCCGGTGATGCGCGCGATGCGCACCGGCAGCCTGGTGCGCGTCGAGGAGCTCACCCGCATCCCCGCCGACGTGCAGGACGCGCTCATCTCGATCCTGTCCGAGAAGACGCTGCCGGTGCCCGAGCTCGACGCCGAGGTGCAGGCCCAGCGCGGCTTCAACGTCATCGCCACCGCCAACAACCGCGACAAGGGCGTCAACGACCTCTCCTCGGCGCTGCGGCGCCGGTTCAACACCGTCGTCCTGCCGCTGCCCGACACCCTCGAGCAGGAGGTCGAGATCGTGCGCACCCGCGTCGCCGCCATCGGCCGCTCGCTCGAGCTGCCCGACGACCTCGAGTCGCTGTCGGAGATCTCCCGCGTCGTCACCGTCTTCCGCGAGCTGCGCTCCGGCGCCACCCTCGACCAGCGCACGACGGTCAAGAGCCCCTCGGCCACCCTGTCGACGGCCGAGGCGATCTCGGTCATGACCAACGGCGCCGCGCTGGCCGCCCACTTCGGCGACGGCGTCATCCGCGCCGACGACGTCGCGGCCGGCATGACCGGCGCCATCGTCAAGGACCCCGTGCAGGACCTCCTCGTCTGGCGCGAGTACCTCGAGACGGTCGTGCGCGACCGCCCGGAGTGGTCCGACCTCTACCGCGCCTGCCGCGAGCTGGCCTGACCCACGCCTGACCTGATGACCGTCTCCGTCCTCGGCGTGCGCCACCACGGGCCCGGCTCGGCCCGCTCGGTGCGCGCCGCGCTCGACGAGCTCGACCCCGACGTCGTGGTCGTCGAGGGCCCGCCCGAGCTCGACCCGCTCGCGCCCGTCGTCCTCGACCCCGGCCTGGTGCCGCCGGTCGCGGCGCTCGTCTACGCCGTCGAGACACCGCGGCGTGCGTCGTTCTACCCGCTCGCGGAGTTCTCGCCCGAGTGGGTCGCGCTGCGGTGGGCGGCGCGGCGCGGCGTCCCGGTGCGGTTCGCCGACCTGCCGGCCGTGCACGTGCTGGCCGACCGCTCCGCGGCCGAGGAGGACGACGACGTCCCGCCCCGCCACCGGCGTCCCGACCCGCTCGCCACGCTCGCCGCGGCCGCCGGCTACGACGACGCCGAGCGCTGGTGGGAGGACGCCGTCGAGCACCGCACCGGTTCGACGCTCGCCGGGTTCGACCTGCTGCGCGAGGCGATGGCGCAGGTGCGCGAGGGCGCCCCGCCCGATCCCGAGAACGACCGCCGCGAGGCGGCCATGCGGCGGGTGCTGCGCGCGGTGCTCAAGGACGGCGCCGAGCGGGTCGCCTTCGTGTGCGGGGCCTACCACGCGCCCGCCGTGCACCCCGACGCCTTCCCGCCCGCCAGCCGCGACGCGCGGCTGCTGACCCACCTGCCGCGCACCAAGGTCGCGGCCACCTGGGTGCCGTGGTCGGCGGGGCGGCTGGCGGTGGCGAGCGGCTACGGCGCCGGCGTCACCTCCCCGGGCTGGTACCGGCACCTGTTCGTCACCGACGACCCCGCCGAGGTCGTGCCCGCCTGGCTGACCCGGGTGGCGCGCGAGCTGCGCGGGCACGGCCACGCGGCGGCTCCGGCGTCCGTGGTCGAGGCGGTGCGGCTGGCCGAGGCGCTCGCCGCGGTGCGGGCGCGGCCGTCGGTCGGGCTCGCCGAGCTGGACGACGCCAGCGAGGCCGTGCTGTGCGAGGGCTCGGCGCTGCCGATGCGCGACGTGCACCGGCGGCTGGTCGTGGGGGAGGAGATCGGCCGGGTGCCCGACTCGGTGCCGCTCACCCCGCTGGCCCACGACCTCGCCCGGCAGCAGCGGTCGCTGAAGCTGAGGCCGTCGCCGACGCCGTCCACCGTCGTGCTCGACCTGCGCCGCGAGGGCGGCCGGGCGCGCAGCGTGCTGCTGCACCGGCTGCGGCTGCTCGGCGTGCCGTGGGGGCGTCCGGCCGACGCCGGCGGCTCGACCGGCACGTTCAAGGAGGGCTGGCTGCTCGAGTGGGAGCCCGAGCTGGCCGTCGCGCTCATCGAGGCCGGCCTGCACGGCACCACCGTCGTCGCGGCCACCCAGGCGAAGGTGCGCGCCGAGGCGGCGGCCGCGCCCGACCTCGCCGCCCTCTCGCGGCTCGTCGAGGCGTGCCTGGTCGCCGAGCTCGACGAGGGTCTCGCCGCGGTCGTCGAGACGCTGGCCGAGCGCACCGCGCGGCAGCACGACACCCTGGCCCTGCTCGAGGCCGTCGAGCCGTTGGCCCGCAGCCGCCGCTACGGCGACGTCCGCGGCAGCGACACCTCACGGGTCGGCGGCGTGCTGGCCACGGTCGTCGCCCGGGCCTCGGTGGGCCTGCGGGCCGCCTGCCTCGCGCTCGACGACGAGGCCGCCGCGGCGATGCGGACGGCGGTCGACGCCGCCCAGCGCGGTGTGCAGCTGGTCGACGACCCGGCGCTCGTCGCGCCGTGGCGCACGGCGCTGGAGGGGGTCGCCGCCGACGACCGGGTCGCCCCCGCGGTGGCCGGGCGCGCCAACCGGCTGCTGCTCGACCTCGGCGTCCTGCAGACCGACGAGGTCGCCGTCCGGCTGCAGCGGCGGCTCTCGCGCGGGTCGGAGGCCGTGGCCGCGGCCGCGTGGGTCGACGGCCTGCTCGACGGCGACGCCACCCTGCTCGTGCACGACGGCGAGCTGCTCGGCCTGCTCGACGCGTGGGTCGCGGGCGTCGACGAGGCCACCTTCGACGACCTGCTGCCGCTGCTGCGGCGCACGATGTCGCGCTACGAGCCGGCCGACCGGCGGCGGCTGGGGCACCGGCTGCGGCACGGGCGGGCGGCCGTCGCCGTCGTCCCGGTCGACGTCGACCGCGGCCGGGCCGCCGCGCTGCGGGTGGCCGAGCTGATCGGGCTGACGGGGGGCCGCGGCGGTGGCTGAGCCGGAGCGTGACCGGCTGACCCGGTGGCGGCTGGTGCTGGGCGCCGAGGACGCCGAGCACGCCGCGGGCGGCGAGAGCGGCGCCGGCGAGGAGGGCCTCGGACCGGTCGGGCTGGGCCCCGACGACCTCGCCCGCGACCGGGCGCTGGCCGAGCTGTACGGCGGTCGCTCGCGCACCGGCGGCCTGGGCCGGTCGGCGCCGCGGGTGGCGAGGTGGCTGGGCGACATCCGCGGCTACTTCCCGTCCTCGGTGGTGCGGGTGATGCAGGCCGACGCGATGGAGCGGCTCGGCCTCGCCGAGCTGCTCCTCGAGCCCGAGACGCTCGACGCCGTCCAGCCCGACGTCGGGCTCGTCTCGACGCTGGTCGCGCTCAACCGCGCCGTCCCCGAGCGCAGCCGCGACGCCGCCCGCACGCTGGTGCGCACCGTGACCGACCAGCTCGAGCAGCGGCTGCGTCCACGGCTCGAGCAGGCCGTCAGCGGCGCGCTCGACCGGTCGGCCCGCACCCGTCGTCCACGCGGCGGCGACGTCGACTGGCGCCGCACCATCGCCGCCAACCTGCGCCACTACCTGCCCGAGCACCGCACGGTCGTGCCCGAGCGGCTGGTCGGCTTCGCGCGCCGCAGCCGGCGGGTCGAGCGGCGTGTCGTGCTGTGCCTCGACCAGTCGGGCTCGATGGCCGAGTCGGTGGTCTACGCGAGCGTCTTCGCCGCCGTGCTGGGCACGCTGCGCTCGGTGCAGACCAGCCTCGTCGTCTTCGACACCGAGGTCGTCGACCTCACCGACGAGCTGCACGACCCCGTCGACGTCCTCTTCGGCGTCCAGCTCGGCGGCGGCACCGACATCAACCGGGCGCTGGCCTACTGCCAGGGCCTGATCACCCGGCCCACCGAGACCGTGCTGGTGCTCGTCAGCGACCTCTACGAGGGCGGCATCGCCGAGGAGATGCTGCGCCGCGCCCGCCAGGTCGTCGACTCCGGCGCCACCATGGTCGCGCTGCTGGCGCTCAGCGACTCCGGCGCGCCGTCGTACGACGCCGACCACGCCGCCGCCCTCGCCGCCCTCGGCGTCCCCGCCTTCGCCTGCACCCCCGACCAGTTCCCCGACCTCATGGCCGCCGCCATCGAGCGCCGCGACCTCACCGGGTGGGCCGCCGAGAACGACATCGTCACCACCCACGCCACCGACGACCCCTGACCGTCGCATCGACCCGCACCCACAGACCCTGAGCCTGTCGAAGGGCCCCGACCCGACCCACGGACCCTCAGCTCGTCGACAGGCCCCGACCCGCCACGCCCGCCGGACACCGTGGCCGCCGAGGCCCCGACCGGCCAGACTGACCCCCGTGTCGCTGTACCGCGTCCTGCACGCCGTCGTCCCGCCGCTGGCGAAGGCGGTGTGGCGACCCACCGTGACCGGCCTCGACCGGGTGCCGGAGCGCGGCGGCGTCATCCTGGCCAGCAACCACCTCAGCTTCGCCGACTCCGTCGTCATCCCGTGCGTGGTGCCGCGCAAGGTCGTCTTCCTGGCCAAGTCCGACTACTTCGAGGGCACCGGCGTCAAGGGCGCGCTGTCGCGGGCGTGGTTCACCGGCCTCGGCATGCTGCCGGTCGACCGCGACGACACCCGCGCGGCGATCGCCTCCCTCGACATCGCACTCGAGGTGCTCGGCCGCGGCGAGGCATTCGGCATCTACCCCGAGGGCACCCGCTCGCGCGACGGCCGGGTCTACCGCGGCCGTACCGGCGTCGCCCACCTCGCGCTCACCGCCGGCGTCCCCGTCGTGCCGGTCGGGCTCGTGGGCACCGAGAAGCTGCAGCCGGTGGGCTCGCGGCTGCCGAAGGTCGTGCCGGTGACCGTCGCGTTCGGCGAGCCGATCGCCGTCGCCGGCCGCTTCGACGGCGTCCCGCTCGGCAAGGCGCGCCGCGTGCTGACCGACGAGATCATGACCGCCGTCGCCGCCCTGTCGGGCCAGGAGCCGGCCGGCGTCTACAACGAGCGGCCGATCGACGCCTGAGGCACGATCCCGCGCGCAAAGCGCACGTAGCGAGTCCGAAATAATTGTCAGACAAACTCCGCGGGCACCTCGCCACTCCCGGACGAGGAACCAGCCCCAGGAGGACTGTTGAACCGCACCCTGACAGCGGCCGCCGGCGCCGTGCTGGCGCTCGCGCTGCCCGCCGCTGCGCCGAGCGTCGCCGCGCCCGTGGCCCGCTCGGCACCCGCACCGGCCGCTCCCGCCGAGCCGGACCCCCAGGCCACCGAGGCCGACGCCCGCGGCGGACGCGGCGCCGGGACCGCCACGCGTGGCCTGCCGGCGGACAAGGCGGAGGTGGTGCGCCGCGCGGCCGCGGCGATCGTCGCCGGCGACCCGATCGAGATGCCGACGTCCTACCCCTACCAGCCGCAGCTGCGGTTCTACCGCGACAACCCCGACGACGCCTCCGACACCGCCGAGCTGCTCGGCCACCCCGACCTCGCGCCCCAGCTGACCGAGTGGATGGCGGCCAGCGACCGGATCTCGACCCAGGTCGTCGGCCAGTCGACGCAGGGCCGCGACCTCTACCTGGTCACCGTGACCGCGCCCGAGAGCGAGGACGCGACCGCCGAGCAGAGCGCCTGGCGCGAGCTCATCCACGACGACCCCGAGGCCGCGGCGGCCGACCCGAGGCTGCTGTCGCAGTACAAGACCCCGATCTGGATCAGCAACAACATCCACGGGAACGAGTGGGAGGGGACCGACGCCACGATGCGCTACATCGACTGGCTGGTCAGCGCCCCGCAGGCCGAGGTCGGCAGCATCCTGCGCAACAACCGCCTCTACTTCTCGCTGTCGCTCAACCCCGACGGGCGCACCAACGCCACCCGGGCCACCGCGCTGGGCTTCGACCCCAACCGCGACATGATCACCAACTCGACCCCCGAGACGCGCTCCTACATCCGCACCGCGCAGGCGATCCAGCCCATCTACAGCGCCGACTTCCACGGCTACACCCGCGTGCTGCAGATGGAGCCGTGCGGGCCCCCGCACGGGTCGAACTACGAGTACGACCTCTACCTGCCGCACAACTACGCGCTCGCCCTCAAGGTCGAGCAGGACGTCGTCGCCGCGAACATCCCGGGCAACACCTACTACGCGCCCGGTCAGGCGTTCCCGAACGACGTCACCACCACCAACACCGGCTTCATCAAGATCCCCTACCGCGACACCCCGTCGGGCTGGGACGACTTCCCGCCCATCTTCACCGCGCAGTACTCCGCGTTCTACGGCGCCGCGACCGCCACCGTCGAGCTCCCGCTCCAGCGCGGCGCCGCCAACGGGTCGCGGCAGAGCCCGGCCAACGCGCGGGTCAACACCGCCGTCGGCACCCAGACCGTCGAGAGCATCGTGGAGTACCTCAACGACGCCACGACGGCACGCGAGATGCTGAGCAACCAGATCGAGGTGTTCCGGCGCGGTGCCGCCGGCGAGCCGAAGAAGGCGCTCACCACCGCCGACGTCGCCGCCGTCCCGGGCCCCTCTCAATGGAAGCCGCTGTGGGACGTCGTCGACGACCAGGAGCCGGTCACCCTGCCCCGTGCCTACGTCATCCCGGTCGGCGAGGGCCAGCGGTCGGCCAGCGACGCCACCCGGCTCGTCGAGCAGCTGCTGCTGCACGACATCGAGGTCGGTCGCCTGACCGACGCCGCGACGGTGGGTGGGACGACCTACCCGGCCGGCTCGTACGTCGTCGACCTGCACCAGCCCCTGCGGGGCCTGGCCAACGCGCTGCTCGACCTCGGCGAGGACATCTCGGCGAAGGTGCCCTCGATGTACGACATCTCCGCCTGGAGCTGGAGCTACCTGTGGGGGGCCACGGTCGACAAGGTCGGCCTGACCACCGACGCGCCCGTCGGCGCCACCGAGCCGGTCACCGCGCCGACGCCGGTCGCCTCGATGCCCGACGGCGGCTACCTGACCTTCGAGGTCGCGGGCGTGCGCGACTACGCGGCCGTCGACGCGCTGCTCGACGACGGCGTCGCCGTCTCGATGCTGGACGACGCCTCCGTGGTCGTCGCCCCGGCCGACCGGGCCGCGGTGGCGGCCGTGGCGCAGGACTTCGACCTCGCCGTCACCCGCGCGAGCGCCGACGACCTGGCCGCGCTCGACGACGAGACGACCCGGGGCCTGTCCGACCTCGCCGTCGGCTACGTCGGCACCCAGGACGACCGGGTGTCGCTGGAGGAGCTCGGGTTCGACGCGCCGCGGCAGCTGACCGCCGCTGCGCTGAACGCCACGCCGACCCTGCTCGACGACGTCGACGTGCTGTGGGTCGGCACCACGCTGACCCTCGCCGACGGGTCGGCGGGGCGCAACGCCGTCCAGCGGTTCGTGGCGTCCGGCCGCTCGATCGTGGGTCGCGGGAGCGCCGCGTTCACCGCCGCCCAGACCTACGGGCTGCTCCCCAGCAGCGCCGCGGTCCTCACCGGCAACGGCAGCAGCAACGGCATCGTCGACGTCGACACCCCCGACGGCTCGCTGCTGGCCGACCACGCGCAGGACAGCTCGTTCGTCTCGCCGGCGGCCTGGTTCACCGGGCCCGAGGGCGCGTTCGCCGTCGAGCAGACCTACGCGGCCGACCCGTTCCTCGCCGGGCACTGGCGACCCGGCACGAGCGGCGGCAACCCGTTGCCCAACGGCCCGGCCGACGCGGCCGGGCGAGCCTCGGTGATCTCGAACGAGTACGCCTCCGGCGCCCGCACGGTCGTCTTCGGCACCTCGGTCTTCTACCGCAACCATCCCAAGGGCCTGATCGGCCAGGCCGGCCGCGCGATCTACTGGGCCGGACCCGAGGGACCCGAGGTCGCGGCCCCGGGCGCCAGCACGGTCTCGCTCACCGCGCCCGACCGCGTCGCCTACCCCGGCGCCGTGGCGTTCCAGGTGACCGCGACCGCCGCGGACGTCGAGGCAGCCTCGGGCCGGGTCGACGTCGTGGACGGCGCCGGCCAGGTGGTCGGCTCGGCCCCGGTCGACGGCGGCACGGCGACGGTGCGCGTCAGCGGGCTGCGGCCCGGCACGGCGTCCTACACCGCCGTCTTCACCTCCGAGACCGCCGACGTCGAGGGCTCGACCAGCACACCGGTGCAGGTGACGGTCACCAAGGCCGTCTCCACCACCGGGCTGCGCGTGGTCGAGAAGTCGGGGCGTGCCGTCACGGTGCGGGTGACGCTGCGGATCGCGGGCCTGACCCCGCGTGGCACGGTGCGGCTCAACGACCGTGGCCGGTTGCTGCGCACGGTGCGGCTGGACGGCGTCTCGGGCACCGCGACGAAGACCGTGACGGTCCGGCTGCCCGCCGGCAGCCACGCGCTGCGTGCGGTCTACGACGGCACCGACCTCGTCGCCCGTAGCGCGTCGTCACCGGTGGCGGTCACCACGCGCTGATCCGGAGGCAGCAGGACGGCGCCGTCCGGTCACCTGGGACCCCCAGGACCGGGCGGCGCCGGCTGCTTCCCGGAGCCTGTCGGAGGTCTGTGATGGGGTGACCACATGAGCACCCCGACCCTCGACGGCCCGGCCTACCGGCTGGTGCGCGAGCACGTCGCGACGGTGGTGCCCGACCTCGACGAGCAGCAGCAGCGCGTCGTCGACCACCCCGGCGGCCCGCTGCTGGTGCTGGCCGGCCCCGGCACCGGCAAGACCACCACGCTCGTCGAGGCGATCGCCGCCCGCATCGAGGCCGGGGCCGCGCCCGAGTCGGTGCTCGCCCTCACCTTCTCCCGCAAGGCGGCCGAGCAGCTGCGCGACCGCGTCACGGCCCGCCTCGGCCGCACCCTCGACGCCCACCTGTGCTCCACGTTCCACTCCTTCGCCTACGCGCTGGTCCGCCGCTACGCGCCGGCCGAGATCTACGCCGCGCCGCTGCGGCTGCTCTCGGCCCCCGAGCAGGACGTCGTGCTCCGCGAGCTGCTCACCGACCACCCCGAGTCGGTGCGCTGGCCCGACGCACTGCGCCGCGCGCTGGGCACCCGCGGCTTCGCGCGCGAGGTCAACGCCGTCCTGTCCCGTGCCCGCGAGAAGGGCCTCGACGGCGTCGACCTGCGGGCGCTGGGCGACGAGCACGCGCTGCCCGAGCTCAGCGCCGCCGGGCTCTTCCTCGACCAGTACCTCGACAACCTCGACTCCGTCGGCGCCACCGACTACGCCGACCTGATCCGCCGCGCCACCGTCGAGGCCGCCGACCACCGCGCCGAGCTGCGCGCCCGGTTCGCCCACGTCTTCGTCGACGAGTACCAGGACACCGACCCCGGCCAGGTCGCGCTGCTGCGCCAGCTGGCGGGCGACGGGCGCGACCTCGTCGTGGTCGGCGACCCGCACCAGTCCATCTACGGCTTCCGCGGCGCCGAGGTGCGCGGCATCCTCGACTTCCCGGCGCAGTTCCCGCACGCCGACGGCCGCCCCGCCGACGTCGTGGCGCTGCGCACCACGCGCCGGTTCGGGTCGCGGCTGCTCGCGGCCTCGCAGCGCGTCGCCTCGCGGCTCGCCCTGCCCGGCTCGATCCCCGAGCAGGCCAAGCAGGCCTTCCTCGAGCCCGAGGCGCAGGCGCCCACGCCGGGCCGGGTCACCGTGCGCACCTTCGACACCGAGCGGGCCGAGGCCGAGCACCTCGCCGACCTGCTGCGCCGCGCCCACCTCGAGGACGGCGTCGACTGGAGCGAGATGGCGGTGCTGGTGCGCTCGGGCCGAGGCTCGATCCCGCCGCTGCGGCGGGCGCTCGGGGCCGCCGGCGTGCCGGTCGAGGTCACGCACGACGAGGTGCCGCTGGTGCGCGACCCCGCCGTGCTGCCGCTGCTCGACGCCGTCCGCGCCGTGGTCAACCTCGACAACGACGACCTCGACCACGTCGACTTCCTGCACCCCTCGCGGGCCGAGTCGCTGCTGCTCAGCCCGCTGGGCGGGCTCGACGCGGGCGAGCTGCGCCGCCTGGTGCGGCTGCTGCGTGCGCGGGCCAAGACGCAGGCCGAGGAGCACGGCGGCCCGCCCGCGCCGTCCGGTTCGCTGTTGCGCTGCACGCTGGTCGAGCCCGGCTTCCTCGACGGGCTGGAAGGCCCCGAGGTGGGCAAGGCCCGCGCGCTCGCCACCCTGCTCGCCACCGCCCGCGCCGAGCTGGACGACGGCGCCTCGGCCGAGGCGGTGCTCTGGCACCTGTGGTCGGGCACCCGCTGGCCCGAGCGGCTGCGGCGCACGGTCGAGGCCGGGGGAGGCGGCGCCCGCCGCGCCCACCGCGACCTCGACTCGGTCTGCGCCCTGTTCGAGGCCGTCGCCCGCACCGAGGAGCAGCGGGTGCACGTGAGCGTGGCCAACCTGTTCGCCAACCTGGCCGCCCAGCAGATCCCCGCCGACACCCTGGCCGAGCGCGGCACCCGCGGCTCCGCGGTGCGGCTGCTGACTGCCCACCGGTCCAAGGGCCTGGAGTGGCGGGTGGTCGTGGTCGCCCACGTGCAGCAGGAGGGCTGGCCCGACCTGCGGCGCCGCGCCACCCTGCTCGGCGCCGACCGCATCGGCGCCGAGGGCCTCGTGCTGCCGGTCACCGTCCGCGAGCTGCTGCTCGAGGAGCGACGCCTGTTCTACGTCGCCTGCACGCGTGCCCGCGAGCGCTTGGTCGTCACCGCGGTCGCCTCGCCCGACGACGACGGCGAGCAGCCGTCGCGCTTCCTCGACGAGCTCGGCGTCCGCGACGTCGGGCACGTCGTCGGCCGCCCCACCCGGCCGCTGTCGATGAACGGCCTCGTCGGCGAGCTGCGCCGCCGCGCCGCCGACCCCGCCCAGCCCGCGGCGCTCCGCGAGGCCGCGGCCCGACGGCTGGCCAGGCTCGCGGCCGAGACCGTGACGACGCCGTCCGGCGAGCGGCGGCTCGTGCCCGCCGCCGACCCCGCCACCTGGTGGGGCACCCGGGCCCTGAGCCACGCGCCCGTCCCGCTGCGCGAGCCCGACCGCCCCGTGCCGGTCTCGGCCAGCGTGCTCACCTCGATGCTGACCTGCCCGATGCAGTGGTTCCTCGAGAGCGAGGCGGGCGGCGTCTCGCGGCAGCACCAGTCGGCCAACCTCGGCCTGATCGTGCACGCCCTGGCCGAGCGGGTCGCACGGGGCGAGATCGACGCCGACGTCGACGACGGCGAGCGGCTCATGGCCCACGTCGACGAGGTGTGGCAGCGCCTCGAGTTCCGCACCCCCTGGTCGCGGCAGCGCGAGCACGAGCGCATCCGGCAGGCCCTCGCCCGGTTCCTGCGCTGGCACCACGCCGACACCCGCACGGTGCTCGGCACCGAGGAGAGGTTCGACGCCGTCGTCCGGCTCGACACGCCCGACGGCGAGCCGGTCGCCGTCCGCCTCACCGGCTACGCCGACCGCGTCGAGCTCGACGGCGACGGCGCCGTGGTCGTGGTCGACTTCAAGACCGCCCGCACCCGGGTCGGCCCCAAGGACGCCGAGCGGCACGTGCAGCTCGCGCTCTACCAGTACGCCGTCGACAGCGGCGCCGTCGACCACCTGCTGCCCGAGGGCGCCGAGCGACCGGCGCGCAGCGGCGGTGCCGAGCTCGTGCAGCTCGGCATCGAGTCCACCTCCGAGACCGCCGACGTCGCCGGCCAGTCGCCGCACGACGACGGCGGCGAGCCGCGCGAGACCCTCCGCCAGGGCCTCGCGCGCGCGGCCGACCTGCTGCGGCGCGAGACCTTCCCGGCCGTCGTCGGCCCGCAGTGCCGCGACTGCGGCTTCGTGCCGGTCTGCCCCTCGCGCAGTGCCGGGGCGGTGACCGCGCCGTGACCGTCCTCGACGACGCCCCCGGCCGCACCGGCGCGCCCGCCGGCCGGCCGATCCGCAGCCCGCGCGAGCTGCAGCAGGTGATGGGCACCGACTACGCGCCGAGCGACCAGCAGTGGGCGGCCATCTCGGCTCCTCTCGAGCCGGCGGTCGTCGTCGCGGGCGCGGGCTCCGGCAAGACCACGCTGATGGCAGCCCGCGTGGTCTACCTCGTCGTCACCGGCCAGGTGCGCCCCGAGGAGGTCCTCGGCCTCACCTTCACCACCAAGGCCGCCAGCGAGCTGCGACGCCGCATCCGCGACGCGCTCGTCGCCGCCGGCGCGCTGCCGGCGGCCGGTCCGCGGGCCGCCGTCGACCCCAGGGGCGGCCTCGAGCCGGAGCAGCCCGCTGAGCCGCTCGAGCCCACCGTGGCCACCTACAACGCCTACGCCGCCACCCTGCTCACCGAGCACGGCCTGCGCATCGGCCACGAGCCCGACACCCGGGTCGTCACCGACGCCGCCCGCTACCAGCTCGGCGCGCGGGTCGTCGACCGGCACACCGGCGACGTCCGCCACCTCACTGACCACCCCGCCACCGCCATCCAGAACCTGCTGGCGCTCGACGGGCAGCTGAGCGAGCACCTCGTCGGCCCCGACGACGTCCGCGCCTTCGACGCCGAGCACCGGCGCGGCTTCGAGCGCGCCCGCGCCGACGAGCTGGCCGGCAAGGCGCGCAAGACCTACCTCGAGCCGGTCGACAAGGCGCTCTCGGCGATCCTGCGGCGCGGCGAGCTGCTCGGCCTGGTGGCCGACTACCGCCGGCTCAAGCGCGACCTCGGGCTGATGGACTTCTCCGACCAGATCGAGCTGGCCGCCCGGCTGGCCGAGGAGCGGCCCGAGGTGGGCGAGGCCGAGCGCGGCCGGTTCCGCGTCGTGCTGCTCGACGAGTACCAGGACACCTCCGTCGCCCAGGCGCAGATGCTCGCGCGGCTGTTCGGGGGCGGGCACGCCGTCACGGCGGTCGGCGACCCCAACCAGGCCATCTACGGCTGGCGCGGCGCCTCGGTCAGCAACATCCTCGGCTTCGGCCAGACCTTCCGGCCCACCGCCGGCGAGGCGGGGCTGTTCCACCTCAGCGTGAGCCGCCGCTCCGACCGGCGCATCCTCGACGTCGCCAACCGGCTCGCCCAGCCGCTCTACGAGCGGTTCGACCAGGTCGAGCCGCTCTCGGCCGCCGAGGGCGCGGGGGAGGGCGAGGTGCGCGTCGCCGTCCACGACACGCACGCCGACGAGCTCGCCGCCCTGGCCGCCGCCGTCCACCAGGTGCACGACGCCGGCGGCACCTGGGCCGACATCGGCGTCCTCACCCGCGACAACGCCCACGCCGAGGACGTCTTCGACGCCCTCACCGCGGCCGGTGTCCCGGTCGAGATCGTGGGCCTCAAGGGCTTGCTGCGGCTGCCCGAGGTCGCCGAGGTCGTCGCCACGCTGCACCTGCTGCACGACGTCACCGCCAACGCCGCCATGCTCACCTTGCTCACCGGCCCGCGGTGGGCCGTCGGTCCGCGCGACCTGCGGCTGCTCAGCCGACGCGCGGCCGAGATCGCCGGGCACGCCGGACGCGCCTCGCGCGCCGAGCACCCCGACGTCGCCGCCCAGCTGGTCGAGATCGCCGACGGCATCGACCCGGCCGAGATCGCCGCGCTCGACGACGCCCTGGCCGACCCGGGCGAGGCCGACTACTCCGGGGCCGCCCGCGAGCGGTTCGCGCTGCTGGCCGGCGAGCTGCGCTACCTGCGCGGCTTCGTCGGCGAGCCGCTGCTCGACCTGGTGCGCCGCATCATGGACGCGAGCGGGGTCGACGTCGAGCTGGCCGCCGCCGTCAGCCCGGCCGCCGCGGCCCGGCGCGACAACCTCGACCTGTTCGTCAAGGCGGTCGCCGACTTCCAGGCCGTCGACGGCGACGTCACCCTGCCGGCCCTGCTGGCCTACCTCACCGCCGAGGACGACCAGGGCAATGGCCTCGACATCGCCACGCCCACCGAGGCCGACTCGGTCAAGCTGCTCACCGTCCACCGCGCCAAGGGCCTGGAGTGGGCCGCGGTGTTCGTCGTCGGGGCGTGCGAGACGCGGTTCCCCTCCAACCGGTCGCGCACCCTGTGGATCTCCTCGCCGGCCGTGCTGCCCGCCCCGCTGCGGGGCGACTCCGCCGACCTGCCGCAGCTGCAGGGCTACGACAAGGCCGCTGTCGACGCCTACCGCGCGGCCACCAAGGAGCACGACGCCGAGGAGGAGCTGCGGCTCGGCTACGTCGCCTTCACCCGTGCCGCGCACCTGCTGTCGGTCAGCTCCTACTGCTGGAGCGAGCGCACCACCCCGTTCGGCCCCTCCGCCTACCAGCGCGTGGTCGCCGACCAGCTCGAGGAGTGGCACGAGCCCCCGCCGCTGTGGCGCGAGAAGCCCGAGAAGGGCGACCCCAACCCCTACGACGGCGTCGACCCCGCCCGGCCCTGGCCGACCAACACCGGCAACGAGGAGGCGCGCCTGCGCGTCGCCTCCGCCGCGATGGTGGCCGAGGCCGACCCGCAGGCGCCCGACGACGGGCTCGACCTCGTCGCCTCCGCGCTCGTCGCCGAGTGGGACGACGAGATCGAGCGGCTCCTCGTCGAGGCCCGCCGCGACCGCGGGCCCGAGGTCGTCGTCCCGCTTCCGCCCAGCCTCTCGGCCACCTCGCTGGCACGGCTGCGCGACGACCCCGCCTCGTTCGCCCGCGACCTCGCGCGGCCGATGCCCCGTCGTCCGTCGGCCGCGGCGCGGTTCGGCACCCGGTTCCACACCTGGGTCGAGGCGCGCTTCGGGCAGCCGGCGCTGCTCGACGCCGACGAGATCGCCGGGCGCGGCGACGACGACCTCGTCGACGACGAGCTGCAGCAGCTGGTCGACGCCTTCGAGGCCGGTCCGTTCGCCGAGCGGGTGCCGCTCGCGGTCGAGCCGTCGTTCGCCCTGGTGCTCGAGGGACAGGTCGTGCGCGGGCGCATCGACGCCGTCTACGCCGACCCCGACCGCCCCGGCGAGGCCGACCGCTTCCTGCTCGTCGACTGGAAGACGAGCCGGGGTCACACCGCCGACCCGCTGCAGCTCGCCGTCTACCGGCTCGCCTGGGCCGAGCTGCGCGGCGTCCCGGTCGAGCACGTGCGGGCGGGGTTCCTCTACGTGCGCGACGGGCGCCTCGTCGAGCCGACCGACCTGCTCGACCGCGCCGGGCTCGAGGCGCTCCTCAGGCGGTGAGCGAGGCCCGGTCGGCGCCGCCGTGCCGGCCGTCGTGCCAGGTGGCCACCCCGCGGGCCGCGACCCGCCCGGCGCGGTTGGCGCCGATCGTGCTGGCCGAGGGCCCGTAGCCCACGAGCTGCACCCGCGGGTCGGCCACGGCGGTGGTCCCGTCGAGCCGGATGCCGCCGTGCGGGCTGCGCAGGTGCAGCGGGGCCAGGTGGCCGACCGCCGGGCGGAACCCGGTGGCCCACAGCACGACGTCCACCGGCTCGAACGTGCCGTCGGCCCAGCGCACGCCATCCGGCTCGAGCGAGGCGAACATCGGACGCCGCACGTACGCGCCGAGCGCCTCGGCGGCCCGCTCCTGCTCGCGCAGGGCGAGCCCGGTCACGCTCACCACACTGGCCGGCGGCAGACCACGCCGCACCCGGTCCTCGACCAGCGCGACGGCGGCCCGCCCGGCCTCGGGCGTGAAGTCGTCGGTGCGCCACACCGGCGCGCGGCGGGTGACCCACAGCGTGTCGGTCACCGGCGCGATCTCACCGAGCAGCTGCACCGCCGACGCCCCGCCCCCGACGACCACGGTGCGCCGGCCACGGAACCACTCCGCGCCGGGGTGGTCGACGGTGTGCAGCTGCGTGCCTCCGAACGTCTCGGCACCGGGGTAGTGCGGCACGAACGGCCGGGTCCAGGTGCCGGTCGCGTTGACGAGCGTGCGCGTCGTCCACGACCGGTCGCCGGCCCGCACCACGAGCAGGTCGTCGGTGCCGGCGTCCTCCACCCGGTCGACCTGCACCGGGCGCACCACCGGCAGGTCGTGGGTGCGCTCGTAGGCCGCGAAGTACGCCGGCACCACGGTGTTGGCGCGCCCGTCGGGCCGCCCCGGCGGGTCGCTGTCGGGCAGCGCTGCGACGCCGTGCACGTCGGCCATCGTCAGGGAGTCCCAGCGGTGCTGCCAGGCGCCGCCGGGGCCGGCGTCCGCGTCGAGCACCACGTGCTCGAGCCCGCGCCGGCGCAGGTGGTAGGACGCCGACAGCCCGGCCTGGCCGGCGCCGACCACCACGCTGTCGAGCACGTCGCTGCCGTCGTCCACGACGGGTGAACGCCGGGTCAGCCCGCGGTAGTCCCGATCCCGAGCCCGGCGGTGAGCGCCACCTCGACCATGCGGCCGAACGTTTGCTCGCGCTCGGCCGCGGTGGTCTCCTCGCCGGTGACGATGTGGTCGCTGACGGTGCACACGGCCAGCGCCCGGCGGCCGTGGCGGGCCGCGATCGTGTAGAGCGCGCTGGCCTCCATCTCGATGGCCAGCACGCCGTGCTCGGCCATCCGCGTCGTCAGCTCGGGCCTGGTGGCGTAGAACGAGTCGGCGCTGAGGATCAGCCCCACGTGGGCCTCGGGCGCGGCGTCCGCGGCGGCGCGCAGCAGCCCGAAGTCGGCCACCGGCGCGTAGTCGAGGCCCTCGAAGGTGATCCGGTTCATCGAGGAGTCGGTGCAGGCGCCGGAGGCGATGACGAGGTCGCGCAGCGCCAGCCGCTCGCTGAGCGCCCCGCACGAGCCGACCCTGATCACCGACTGCACGTCGTAGTCGCGGAACAGCTCGTTGACGTAGATGGCCATCGACGGCTGCCCCATGCCCGAGCCCTGCACCGAGACGGGTCGTCCCTGCCAGGTGCCGGTGTAGCCGAGCATGCCGCGCACCTCGCTGTAGCAGGTGGCGTCGTCGAGGAAGGTCTCGGCGATCCAGCGGGCGCGCAGCGGGTCGCCCGGCATCAGCACGAGCGGGGCGATGGCGCCGGCCTCGGCGCCGATGTGGGTGCTCACGGGGGCCAACGTAGGTGAACCTAGGCTGATCGGGTGACCTACCCCCACCAGCGCCTCGTGGCCCGCGCGCACGACCGGCTCGGCCTGCACCGGCGTGACCAGGCGTGGCTCGACCGCCGCTGGGACGACCCCTCCTCGCGGGTCCTGGTGGTCTCGGGCACCCGAGTGCGGCCCGTCGAGGGCACGCTGCCGTGGGTGCCCGCCGACCAGGCCCCCGACGGCGTCCGCGTGCTGCTCGGCGAGCGCGACGGCACGACGTCCTGGGCCGTCATCACCGGACCCGAGGCGGCGGCCTCCCAGGAGGGCGAGTGGTATCCGTTGCGCGGCCTGCTGCCCGCCCTCGTCGGCCAGCCGGACGACGCCCCGCTCGTCTTCCACGCCCTCGGCCTGGCCGAGTGGCACTGGGCCACCCGCTTCTGCCCGCGCTGCGGCCACGCGCTCGTGGCGGTCTCGGCCGGCCACGAGCTGAACTGCCCGAAGGACGACGGCGGCTGCGGCCGCACGCAGTTCCCGCGCACCGACCCCGCCGTCATCATGCTCGTCAGCCACGGCGAGCCGGGCTCGCCCGAGGAGCGCTGCCTGCTCGGCCGCTCACCGCAGTGGCCCGACGCCCGCTACTCCACCCTCGCCGGCTTCTGCGAGCCGGGGGAGAGCCTCGAGGACACGGTGCGGCGCGAGGTCGCCGAGGAGTCCGGCGTCCGGGTCGGCGAGGTGACCTACTTCGGCAACCAGCCCTGGCCGTTGCCGCAGAGCCTGATGCTCGGCTTCCTCGCGCGCGCCGAGTCGACCGACGTCGTCGTCCAGGAGGACGAGCTCGTCGACGCCCGCTGGTTCACCCGCGAGCAGCTGGCCACCGAGGCCGGGTCGGGCGCGATCGTGCTGCCCGGCGGTGTCTCCATCAGCCGCTCGCTCATCGAGCACTGGTACGGCGACACCCTCCCCGGCTCCTGGTGACCCGGGATCGACGCTGACCCGTCGCCTATAAGCGACGGGTCAGCGCGTCAGGCGAGGGAGGCCAGCTTCTCCTTGACCTGGGCCAGGGAGGGGTTGGTCATGGCGGTGCCGTCGGAGTAGACCAGCGTGGGCACGGTCTGGTTGCCGTTGTTGGCGGACTCGACGATCTTGGCGGCGTCGGGCTGCTGCTCGATGTCGACCATGTCGAAGGCGATGCCCTCGCGGTCGAGCTGGCTCTTGAGGCGGTGGCAGTAGCCGCACCAAGGCGTGGAGTACATCGTGAAGCTGCTCATCTCGGACTGTCGCCTCCGGCGTCTAGGGTCGGGTCGGTCGATCTCGACGAACCCATCATCACCCGAACCCCCTGAGCCGAGGTGCTTGTTCCCGTGCCCGACGTCCTCGACGCGCTCGACCCCGAGCAGCGCCAGGTCGCCGAGACCCTCCGCGGTCCGGTGCGGGTGCTCGCGGGCGCGGGCACCGGCAAGACCCGCGCGATCACCCACCGCATCGCCCACGGCGTCCGCACCGGGGTCTACGTGCCCACCGAGGTGCTGGCGGTCACCTTCACCACCCGGGCCGCGGGCGAGATGCGCGGCCGGCTGCGCGCGCTCGGCGCACCGCAGGTGCAGGCTCGCACCTTCCACAGCGCCGCGCTGCGTCAGCTGCGCTACTTCTGGCCCCACGTGCACGGCACCGAGCTGCCCGCCCTCACTGAGTCGAAGATCCCGCTGGTGGCCGGCGCCACCCGGCGGCTGCGACTGCGGGTCGACCAGGCGGGGCTGCGCGACCTCGCCTCCGAGATCGAGTGGGCCAAGGTCTCCAACGTCACCCCCGACGGCTACGCCGCGGTCGCCACCGCGCGCGGCCGCAGCGTGGCCAACCTCGACGTCGAGACCGTCGGCCGGGTGCTCGCCGGCTACGAGGAGGTCAAGCGCGACCAGGGCCGCATGGACATGGA
This sequence comes from Nocardioides marinquilinus, assembly GCF_039543705.1. NCBI lineage: Bacteria > Bacillati > Actinomycetota > Actinomycetes > Propionibacteriales > Nocardioidaceae > Nocardioides > Nocardioides marinquilinus. The sequence continues at coordinate 223,413 of NZ_BAABKG010000007.1, read as the reverse complement.
GGACGTGCTGCTGCTCACCGCCGGCGTCCTCGCCGACGACGAGCGCGTGGCCGCCCAGGTGCGCCGGCAGTACAAGTGGTTCGTCGTCGACGAGTTCCAGGACGTCTCGCCGCTGCAGTCGGCGCTGCTCGACCTCTGGCTCGGTGGCCGCGACGAGATCTGCGTCGTCGGCGACCCCGCCCAGACCATCTACTCCTTCGCCGGCGCCAACGCCGACTACCTGCGCGACTTCCCCAAGCGCCACCCCGGGACGACGTCCGTCGAGCTGGTGCGCAACTACCGTTCCACGCCCCAGGTCGTCGGCGCCGCCAACACGCTGCTCGCCGGCACCGGCAGCACCGGCGTGCAGCTGCGCGCCCAGCGGCCCGCCGGCCCCGAGGTGCGCTACGGCGGCCACGACGACGAGGTCGCCGAGGCCGAGGCGGTGGCCCAGCGCATCGCGCGGCTGCAGGCCGAGGGCCACGCGCTCTCCGAGGTGGCCGTCCTGTTCCGCATCAACGCCCAGTCCGAGGCCTACGAAGAGGCGCTCACGGCGCACGGCGTGCCCTACGTCATCCGGGGCGGGGTGCGGTTCTTCGAGCGACCCGAGGTGCGCGAGGCCGTCACCCGACTGCGTGGCACGGCCCGCTCCGACGCCGTCCCCGCCGACGGCGACACCTGGGTCGACCTCGTGCGCGACACCCTCGGCGGCATGGGCTGGCGTCCCGACCCGCCCACCGCCCGCGGGCAGACCCGTGACCGGTGGGAGTCGTGGCAGGCGCTGGTCAGCCAGGCCGAGACCTACGCCGAGGGCACACCCGACGCCGGGCTCGGCTCCTTCGTCGACGACCTCGACCGCCGGGCCTCCGAGCAGCACGCCCCGGTCGCGGGCGGCGTCACGCTCGCCACCTTCCACGCCGCCAAGGGCCTGGAGTGGGACGCGGTCTTCCTGGTCGGCCTGCAGGACGGCACGCTGCCCATCACCTACGCCCAGACGCCCGAGGCGGTCGAGGAGGAGCGACGGCTCCTCTACGTCGGCATGACCCGCGCGCGACACGACCTGTCGCTCACCTGGGCCCGGGCCCGCAACCCCGGTCAGGCGCCGCGCCGCCAGCCCTCCCGCTTTCTCGACCCGCTGCTGCCCGACTCCGCCAAGCCCGCCGTCACCTCGCGCTCGCGCAAGGGGGCGCGCACCTGCGTCGAGTGCGGCAAGCCGCTCACGCCCGCCGAGCGGGCGCGGCGACGCTGCGCCGAGTGCCCCGTGGCCTACGACGAGGCCACCTTCGAGCGGCTGCGCACCTGGCGCAAGGAGCGGGCGAGCGCCGACGACGTGCCCGCCTTCATGGTCTTCTCCAACGCCACGCTCGAGCAGCTCGCCGAGGCCCTGCCCACCACGGAGCGGGCGCTGCTCGCGGTCAGCGGCGTGGGCCCCGACAAGCTCGAGAAGTACGGCGACGAGGTGCTCGCGCTGGTGGCCGGCGAGCCCCTCGAACGACCGCTCGACGACGCGGAAGAAAACAAGTCATAAAATAGTTTGCTCCTTACAAGGACGAGCGATAGCGTTCCACCCACGCAAGCCGTCCGCGCACCAGGGCACTGACACCGCCCGCGCACGATCCCGCCGAAGGAGGTGGCCCCGATGGAGAACAGCATGATCTCGAACCCGACGTCCCGCACTCAGTCCGACCTGAGCAGCACGTCCGGCTTCGCCATGCCCACCCGCGGCTGCGCCATCGCCTTTGTCGGCCTCGCCTCGATCCCGGCCACCGGTCTGTCGACCGGCACCGTGATCCGCGACCGCCAGGACGACGCTGCCAAGGGTCACGTGGGTCTCGTCGCCTACGTCCCGGGGAACCCCGCCTGGAGTCCGCCGATCTGTTGACACCAACAGCTCAGCAGCCTCCAGGCCGCGGAACCCGTACCCCGGGATCCGCGGCCTTTCTGTTTGTCCGACCGGCTCACCGGCGGCGACCAGGGGCCTCCCACCCGCTCATCCACCAGCCGAGAGGCGGAGATGAACAGCACCACCAGCACCACCCGCATCACCAGCACCCCCAACAGCACCATCCGCGATCAGGAAGAAAGAGGTGACACGATGACCGCCAGCGTTCTCGAGCGCAGCGACGGCAAGCTGGTCGAGTTCCAGGCCACTTCTGGGGCCGGCCTCGGCGGCCTGCACGACGAGGCGGCGAAGGTCGACGAGTCCCTGCTGCCCTGCAGGGTCAACGACCCGGAGCTCTGGTTCGCCGAGCTCCCGGCCGACGTCGAGTTCGCCAAGACCCTGTGCCAGGCCTGCCCGGTGCGGCAGCTCTGCCTGGGCGGCGCCCTCGAGCGTCGCGAGCCCTGGGGCGTCTGGGGCGGTGAGCTGTTCCTGCAGGGAACGGTGATCCCCCGCAAGCGTCCCCGTGGCCGCCCCCGCAAGGACGCCGCCGCGTGACGCCGGCCAGGACCGGCACGGCCCCGACCACGAGCCTCGGGCTCCCTAGCACCACCCGAACCACCACCCGAACCACGAACCGAAAGCGACACGAGATGAACACCATGCACGAAGACCTCGCGCGGGCCCACATGGCCACGCGCCTGGGAGAGGCGCGTCAGATGCGCGCTGGCCAGCAGCTGGCCCGCGCCCGCCGCTTGAGCCGCAAGGCCGAGCGGGCTGCGCAGCAGGCACGCCTCGCCCTCGCTCGCGCTCTGTAACACCTGTGGACTCACCTCCACACACCCAGATCGCGGGTGCACCACGCAACGGCCCCGGCACGAGACCCCTCGTGCCGGGGCCGTTGCCCATTTCGGCGTCCTACAGTGAGCGCGTGACGCTCACCTGCGACTTCTGCGGACGCCGGGCCGAGGATGCCGAAGACGCCGAAGGAGCCGAGGGAGCCGAGACCCTCACGTGGTCGACCAGCGTCGAGAACGGCCGGCAGCGCCGCTACTGCGACGTCTGCTCGCGCCGCAACCTCCGGTCGATGGAGGGCAAGCTCGACAGCGAGTTCTGGTGAGGCGTCACCGGTAGCCGAGCTCGTGCCAGGCGCAGCCGCAGTGCGGATGACGCTCCCAGCGCCGCAGCTCGGGGACGCCGTCGTGCAGGTCGAGCGTCGCCGACCACGTCGTCGCCCGCTCGCCGGTGAGGTGCGCGTGCACCTCGCGCGCCGTCCAGGCGAGGGCCAAGGCGAGCAGCGCGGGTGACGGTGGCACGGCCGGGCGGTCGGCCAGCTGCTCGACGATGAGCGGACGGCGCGGGTCGAGCACCGCCTCGTGGGCGTCGACGCACCGCAGGCAGGCCGAGCGGCCGGGCGCGACGAGCGGCCCGAGGCGCAGGCTGCCGGGCCCGCCGGTGCCGGCCAGCACGAGGTGGGGGACGCCGTCGCGCATCCAGGGGTCGACGACCGCCCGCGGCAGCGGCGCGGACGACGCGACGACCCGCAGCGCGGGCGGCGTGCCGTCGACGGCGCACGCGATGCCACTGGCGGCGAGCAGCGGGCGCAGCGGCCCCAGGTCGAGGCCGCGGTCGACCAGCTCGACGGTGCCCCGCGGCGCCGGGTCGTCGTCGTCCGGGCCGACGAGCAGCCCGGCGTCGGCCAGCCGGCTCAGCAACCGCCGCCCGCGCTCGTCGGGCCGATGCGGGGCGCGGCCCTGCGTCAGGTCGTCGAGCAGGGCCGCGACCGGGCCGTCGCCACGGACGATGACGCGGCCGGGCGCGTCGAGACCGACCTGCAGGTGCTCGGCGTCGCGTCGCACGACGTGGACGCCGGGCCGCAGGCGGACGGCGTCGAGCAGCGGCGCAGGTGGCGGTGCGGCGGGCGGCAGGGTCCGAGCCATGCCGTCGAGCCTCACACGAGCAGACGCCTACCGCCGGGGCTCTCCACAGGCGCGCGGGAGCCCCGTGACTGCTGTGACGGGGGGGTCAGGCCTTGCCGAGGATGCGGTTGAGGTTGGTGCCGCAGACGGGGCAGACGGCCTTCGCCATGCGCGTGCCCTTGTCGTTGACCTTCACCTCGCCCTCCGCCTCACGCTTCTCCTTGCACTTCACGCAGTAGAACTCACCGCTCCAGGTCTCAGCCACGACGGCCTCCTCGCCCTCGATGTCGCCAACTGCCGGCCGCGCCGGCTGGCGGGCCGACCCTACGGCAGCCGCGCTCAGTAGGGTGCGCAACATGCCGGACCTGACGCAGCTGCGCCTCGAGCGACCCGCCGACGGCGTGGCCCTGCTCGTGCTCGACGACCCCGACCTGCGCAACGCGATGTCGGCCGAGATGACCGCCTCGTGGGTCCGCGCGATCGACGCGCTGGCGGGCGACCCGACGGTGCGCGCCGTGGTCGTCACCGGCGAGGGCAGCGCCTTCTGCTCCGGCGGCAACACCGACTGGATCGCGAGCGAGCCCGACGCATCGGTCGACCGGCTGCGCACCCGGATGATGGCCTTCTACCGCGACTGGCTCTCGGTGAGGCGGCTCGAGGTGCCGGTCATCGCCGCCGTCAACGGCCCCGCCATCGGCGCCGGCCTCTGCCTCGCCCTGGCCTGCGACCTGCGCTTCGCGGCCGTCGGCGCCCGTCTCGGCGCCCCGTTCGTCCGGCTGGGCATGCACCCCGGCATGGGCGCCACGTTCCTGCTGCCGGACGTCGTCGGCGCCGCCGCCGCCCGCGACCTGCTGCTCACCGGACGGGTCGTCGACGCCGACGAGGCGCTGCGCCTCGGCCTGGTCTCGCGGGTCGTCGAGCCCGACGCGCTGCTCGAGGAGGCGCTCGCCGCGGCGTCCCAGGTGGCCGCCAACGCGCCCATCGCGACCCGGCTGACCAAGCAGGCGCTGGCGGTGCGGCACCGCGACCTCGAGTCGGGGCTGCAGTGGGAGGCGCTGGCGCAGCCGATCACGCTCGCCACGGCCGACCTGCACGAGGGCGTGCGGGCGGCGAAGGAGAAGCGCCGGCCGGTCTTCCGCGGCGAGTGACGGCGCCGACGATGACGCGCGATACCCGGTCGGCTCCGGGGACGTCGGTGGCCCCCGTACCGCGGTCACGACCTTTGCCTTCCCCTTGCGAAGGTCGCTCGGCGGCCCGGGGGCCATCGGAGAGCCACGCTAGGCAGCCGGAGCGGCCGGGTCAACGGGGCGTCGTCCACGCCTGTGGACAGGGTTGTGGACAAAGGTGTGGACGACGGGCGGGATCCGTGGAGAAGCGGCGGGTACCGATGTGCACAGCCTGTGGATATCACCGGACGCCGGTGACCCCGCGGCGGCCTGACCTGCACGGACGGCGCTGCACGGGGTGTGGAGGAAAGAAATCCGGCGGGGGAGCGGCCCGATGACCGGCTACGACGGCGGCCCGGTCGCCGCGCTGCGGCGCATCGCCTTCCTGCTCGAGCGCGCCCGGGAGGACACCTACAAGGTCAAGGCGTTCCGCGGCGCCGCCGCCACGATCCTGCCGATGGGTGACGACGAGCTGGCCCGCGCCGTGGAGGAGCGGACGCTCACCGACCTGCCCGGCGTCGGGGCCAGCTCGGCGAAGGTGATCGCGTCCGCCGTCCGGGGCGAGCTGCCCGAGCGCCTCGCCGCCCTCGAGGCCGAGCACGCCGGCCCGCTCACCGACGGCGGCGCGGAGGTGCGCGCCGCGCTGCGGGGCGACCTGCACTCCCACTCCGACTGGAGCGACGGCGGCTCGCCGATCGAGGAGATGGCGATGACCGCCATCGAGCTCGGCCACGACTACCTGGTGCTGACCGACCACTCGCCGCGCCTGAAGGTGGCCCGCGGGCTCTCGGCCGAGCGGCTGGCGCGCCAGCTCGACGTCGTCGCCGCCGTGAACGACCACCTGGCCGGCGACTTCACGCTGCTGCGCGGCATCGAGGTCGACATCCTCGACGACGGCTCGCTCGACCAGACCGAGGAGATGCTCGACCGGCTCGACGTCCGCGTGGCGAGCGTGCACTCCAAGCTCGCCATGGACGCCGCCCCGATGACGCGACGCATGATCGGCGCCGTCCGCGACCGGCACACCAACGTGCTCGGCCACTGCACCGGGCGGCTCGTCACCGGCGGCCGCGGCACCCGCGGGCAGTCGCAGTTCGACGCCCGGGCGGTCTTCGAGGCCTGCGCCGAGAACGAGGTCGCCGTCGAGATCAACTCCCGGCCCGAGCGGCGCGACCCGCCGTCCGACCTGCTCGCCCTGGCGCGTGACGCAGGCTGCCTGTTCGCCATCGACTCCGACGCCCACGCCCCGGGCCAGCTGGACTTCCAGGTGCTCGGCTGCGAGCGGGCCGAGGAGGCCGGCATCGACCCCGACCGCATCGTCAACACGTGGCCGCGGGAGCGGCTGCTGGAGTGGGCGCGGAGCTCGCGCGGCTAGGTAGCGCCGATCAGCGGGCGTCGTCGTGGTGGATGCAGGGCAAGGCGCGGGCTCGAAGGCATACCGGGGTTGTCTGTCGAGAGCCCGCAACGCCGCCATGCGCCGCCACGGCGGCGCCCGCCGGCGGGACCTGGCCGTGCGAGCTCTTAGTAACCTCGGCGCATGGACGGGCCGGGGGTCGAGGTGCGCCGCTCGCGGCGCCGTCGGCGCACCGTGTCCGCCTACCGCGACGGTGACCGCATCGTGGTGATGATCCCGGCCACCTACACTGCCGCCGACGAGGCCGAGGCGGTCGAGCTGATGGTCGCCAAGGTCGAGCGCGCCGAGGGCCGCGGCACCCGCAGTGACGACGAGCTGCTGGCCCGCGCCCGGCTGCTCGACGACCGCTACCTCGGCGGCCTCGCCGCGCCGGGGTCGGTGCGGTGGGTGACCAACCAGCGCTCCCGCTGGGGGTCCTGCACCCCCGGCGACCGCACCATCCGGCTGTCCGAGCGGCTGCAGCGCATGCCCGGCTGGGTGCTCGACTACGTCATCGTCCACGAGCTGGCCCACCTGCTCGAGCCGCACCACGACGCCGCGTTCTGGGCCTGGGTCGACCGCTACCCGCAGGCCGAGCGGGCCAAGGGCTACCTGATCGGCTGGTCGGAGGCGGCGCGCATCGACCCGCCCCCCGAGCTCGACGCCGACGCCAGCGCCGACTGAGCCCGGGCCACGAGCGGTGCGAGCTCGGCGTCCGGCAGCGCGTCGGCCGGCCACCACGCGACGTCGAGCGACTCGTCGCTGACGGCGTGGCGACCGTCGGGCGTCGCCACGGCCGCGTAGCGCACGTCGAGGTGGTGCACCAGGGCGCCGTCGTCGGCGCAGAACGGGACGGCGTGCTCGCTCAGCTGCACCGGCTCGGGGAGCAGTCGCAGGTCGGCGAGCCCCGACTCCTCCTCGGCCTCGCGGCGGGCGGCCGCGGCCAACGTGTCGTCGCCGGGCTCGCAGTGGCCGCCGAACTGGAACCACCGGCCGGCCTTGGCGTGCAGCGTCAGCAGCACGTGCGCGCCGTCGGGGCTGAGCACGAGCGTGCTGGCCGTGAGGTGGTGCGGGCGGCCGGCGCGCGTCATCGCGTCGACATGCTCACGCAGGTAGCCGACGTAGCGCTCGCGCAGCGCCGCCTGCGCGGCGTCCGGCGGGGCCCAGGCCTCCAGCACGGCGAGCGCGTCGCCGTGCAGGCTCACGCGGGCTTCTCGCCCGGGTGCTCCGGCTCCTCGCCGTCCTCGCCGTCGAGCAGCTTGCGCAGCTCGGCGTCGAAGGCGTCCTCGTCGAGGGAGTCGGGCGCGGTGGCCTCCTCGCGGAAGCCGAGCGGGTCGTCGAGGTCGGACGCCGTGGGCAGCAGGTCGGGGTGCAGCCAGACGCCGTCGCGGCCCTCGGTGCCCTGGCGGGTGCGCAGCGAGCCCCACAGCGTGGAGGCGTCGCGCAGCCGGCGGGGCCGCAGCTCGAGACCGACCAGCGCGGCGAAGGTCTGCTCGGCGGGCCCGCCCGCGGCGCGGCGGCGGCGGACGGCCTCCTGCAGCCTGGCCGCCGCCGGCATGCGCTCGGCGGTGGCCTGGCCGACCACCTCGTCGACCCAGCCCTCCACCAGTGCCAGCGCGACCTCGAGCCGCTCGAGCGCCGCCGACTGGGCGGGGGAGCGCGGCACGTCGAACAGCCCGCCCTCCATCAGCTGCTGCATCGACTCGGGGTTGGTCGGGTCGATGCCGCGCATCTGCTCCTCGATGCGCCGCTGCATGCTCTCGGCGTTGAGCTCGAGGCCGCGGGCGTAGTCGGTGACGGCGCCGATGAGGTGCTCGCGCAGCCACGGCACGTGGGCGAAGAGCCGCTGGTGGGCCGCCTCGCGCAGCGCGAGGTAGAGGACGACGTCATCCTCGCTGACGTCGAGTCCCTCGGCGAACTTGGTGATGTTGGTGGGCACCAGCGCGGCGGTGCCGGCCGAGCCGAGCGGCAGGCCGATGTCGGAGGCGGTGAGCACCTCGCCGGCCAGCTCGCCGAACCCGGAGCCGACCTGGCTGGCCAGCATGGCGCCGACGGCCTGGCCGATGATGCCGAGCAGCGGCCCGGCCTGCGCCGCGGCCTCGGCGGGCAGCGCGCCCTTGAGTCCGTGCACCGACTGCTCGGCGACCGGCTCGATGAGCACCTTCCAGACCTCGAGGGTGCCGGTGATCCACTCGGCGCGGCTCCAGGCCGCCGTCGTGGTGACGCCCGAGGGGAACTCGGTGGTGGTGTCGAGCCACAGGTCGGCCAGGCGGACGGCGTCCGCCACCGCCTCGGTCTGCTTGCGCGACGGCACGGGGTCGGGCTCGCGGGCCACGCTCTTGCGGGCGATGTCGGTGGCGGCGTTCCAGTTGAGCGCGCCGTCGTAGGGCTGCATCAGCGACTGCAGCTGCCCGAAGAGCTGCCCGAGGTCGGGCATGCCCTGGAAGTTGGCGGGCAGGCCCAGCGCGCCGAGGTTGAAGCCCCCGGCACCGCCCAGGCCCGAGAACAGCTGCTCGAACGGGGTGCCCTTGAACGGGTTGGGCTGCTCGTCCGGGTCACGCGGCTCGTCGGGGTCATCGGCCATGCCTCCACGGTACCGGCGCGCCGTAGGGTGGGGCCGGTGAGCGGGCGCGACGGCGAGGCGGTTCGGCTGGTCGAGATCCTCGAGACCCCCCTCGAGGTCGCGGCGGTGCTCGCCGCGCTCGACCAGGACGCCGACGGCGGCGTCACGCTGTTCGTCGGCCGGGTGCGCGACCACGACGGCGGCCGCTCGGTCTCCGGGCTCGGCTATTCCGCGCACCCCAGCGCCCTCGACCGCCTGCGCGCCGTGTGCGAGACGGTGGCCGCGCGGCACGACGTCCACGGTGTCGCGGCGGTCCACCGCGTCGGCGACCTCGAGATCGGCGACCTCGCGGTCGTCGTCGGCACGGCCGCCGCGCACCGCGCCGCCACCTTCGAGGCCACCCGCGACCTCATCGACACCCTCAAGGCCGAGGTGCCGATCTGGAAGCACCAGCGCTTCGTCGACGGCACCGACGAGTGGGTCGGCACGCCCTGACCTGCTGACGGCCGGCCCCGGCGCGTCTCCCCGGTCGCGGGTCGCGCTCGACCTACCGTCGAGTCATGGTCCTGCTCTGGCTCGTGCCCCCGGTCGTGGTCACCGTGGCCGCGATGGTGTGGGTCGCCTGGCTGGGCCGTGAGGGACGCGGCGAGGTCGACCGCGACGAGGCGCTGCGCCGCATGACCGCCGTCCTCGACGACGGCGCCCGCGGACGCCGGGCACGCGCCTCGCGCCGCCGGGCCCGGCGCCTCGCGCGCACGGTCGCCGCCTGGCCTTCGCCGCGCCGCCGTCCCGAGCGCAGCACCGGTGTCGTGGTGCGCCGCGCGCCGGGCGGCACGCCCGCGCGCCCCGCCACGGGCACCCCGCCCGCCACGCCCGCCCCACCCGTCCCGGGTCAGCGCGGCGGCGAGCAGCGCCGCGCGTCCTGAGCCCCGCGCCGATCCGCGCGTCCCGCCCGTCCGTGTGTGCGCCCGACGGCGCGGCCGGGTGCCTTGGGGTCGGATGAGAGGCTGTGCGCCATGAACCAGCGCCTGGTGGCCGCGTGCATCGCCGTGCCCGCGATCATCGGTCTGCTGCTGGTGGCGCTGTTCAACCGACTGCCCTACGCCACCTACTCCCCGGGCGGCACCGTCGACGTCCTCGGGTCCGACAGCAACGACGCCGAGGTGATCCAGGTCGACGGCCACCAGGTCTACCGCGACGACGGCCAGCTGCGCATGACCACCGTGCGGGTCTCGCCGGCCCAGCTGCCCGACGAGCGCGGCATCGGCCTGGTCAGCCTGCTCGGCACCTGGTTCGACCCCGACAACGCGGTCTACCCCTACGGCGCCGTCCACGAGGAGGGCGAGACCCAGCAGAGCAACCAGCAGCAGGGAGCCGTGCAGATGGCCACCTCCCAGGACGCCGCCGTCGAGGTCGCGCTCGAGGAGATGGGCATCGAGGTCCCGCAGGTGCTCAAGGTCGCCGCGCTCACCGAGGGCCTGCCCGCGCAGGGCAAGCTGCAGGTCGGCGACGTGCTGCTGACGATCAACGGCCAGACCTTCACCGACCAGGACGCCCTGGTGAAGCTGATCAACGACGCCCCTCAGGGCAAGCCCGTCGAGGTCGGCATCGAGCGGCAGGGCACGAAGCAGACGATCTCCATCACGCCGGTGGTCGACGACGCCGGCGTCCAGCGCATCGGCATCACGCCGGGCTTCGACTTCGACTTCCCCTTCGAGGTGAAGATCAACATCTCGCCCGAGATCGGCGGCCCCAGTGCCGGCCTGATCTTCTCGCTCGCGGTCTACGACACCCTCACGCCCGGCTCGCTCACCGGCGGCCGCGCCATCGCCGGCACCGGCGAGATCCGCCCCGACGGCAGCGTCGGCCCCATCGGCGGCATCCAGCAGAAGATCGCCGGGGCCCGCGGCGACGGCGCCGAGCTGTTCCTGGTGCCCATCGACAACTGCGACGACGCGCTGCAGGCCGACAACGGCGACATGCGGCTGATGATGGCGCAGGACATGCACGACGTCCGGCTCGCGCTGGAGGACTACGCCGCCGACCCGGACGCCGACCTGCCGTCCTGCGAGGACGCCGACGCGATCCTGGCGGAGGCCTCGTGAGCGGGCTGCCCGAGCCGACCGAGCCGAACGACGCGCTCGACGACCCGCGCATGGCCGACCTCGACGCCGATCCGGCGCTGGCGACCGCCGTCCTCGAGATCGAGAGCCACCTCGCCACCGAGGGCTGGGACCAGCCGGCGCGTCTCTACGCGCTGGTCGACACCGCCCGGCTCGCGGCCGAGGAGCCCGCGCTGTCGGCGGCGCTCGGGCTCGACGCGCCCGCCGAGGCCGGGTCGCTGACCGCCGTCGAGCAGGAGCACCTCGACCCCGCCGTCCCGATCGAGGACGTGCTCACCGGCATCACCTGGCCGCCGGGCGTCGACGGCTGCGCGGCCATGGTCGAGCGGCTCGTGCTGCCGCCGGGCAGCGACGCCGAGCTGCCCGACGACCCCGACGACCAGCTCGCGGCGGCACGCGAGCACCCCGACCGGCAGGAGGTGCGCATCGTCGCCGGCGTCACCCGCGGCGGGGCCACCTACTGCGCCCTGCGCATGCGCTCCCACGACGACGACGCCTCGGTCGTCGGGAGCATCGACCTGGTGCCGGGCCTGCTCGGCCTGCTGAGCGCCACCCTGGACGACGACGAGACCGAGCCGGCCCGAGGGCCGCTGGAGGAGAACCCGTGAGCGAGCTGTTCGACGACGACCCGCGGGCGGCGCCCGCGCGCCCGAGGCGATCGCGCGGCCGTGCCCTGCTGATCACCGGCATCGTGCTGGTGCTGTTCATCTTCGCCCTGACCGGCTTCGCCTCGATCTACACCGACCGGCTCTGGTACGAGTCGGCCGGCTACGGCCAGGTGTTCAGCACCCTGCTGTGGACCAAGATCGGGCTGTTCCTGGTCTTCGGTGCGCTGCTGGGCGGTGCGGTCGCGGCCAACGTCTACCTGGCCTACCGCTACCGGCCGCTGTTCCGGCCGACGTCGCGCGAGCAGTCGAACCTCGACCGCTACCGCGACGTCCTCACCCCGATCCGCACCTGGGTGCTGATCGGCGTCGCCCTCGTCGTGGGCGCCTTCGCCGGCGCGTCGGGGCTGAGCCACTGGCGCACCTACCTGTTGTGGCGCAACGCCCAGGAGTTCGGCACCGACGACCCCTACTTCGGCCACGACATGGGCTTCTACGTCTTCCACCTGCCGTGGTGGCACTTCGTCGTCGACTTCGTGATGGCCACGATGGTCATCGCCATCATCGCGGCGCTGGTGACGCACTACCTCTACGGCGGCATCCGGCTGCAGGCCACCCACGACCGGCTCTCCGGCCCGGCGCAGGCCCAGCTCTCGGTGCTGCTCGGCCTGTTCGTGCTGGCCAAGGGTGTCGACTACTTCCTCGACCGCTACGACCTGGTGACGCAGAAGAACTCGCTGTTCACCGGCATGAACTACACCGGCGAGAACGCGGTGCTGCCGGCCAAGAACATCCTCATGGCGGTCGCGGTGATCTGCGCGATCCTGTTCTTCCTCAACGTGTGGCGCCGCACCTGGCAGCTGCCCGTCGTCGGCCTCGCGCTGCTCGCGCTCTCGGCGGTGCTGATCGGGATGATCTTCCCGGCCGTGGTGCAGCAGTTCCGGGTCAAGCCGTCCGAGGCCGACCGCGAGGACCCCTACATCCAGCAGAACATCGAGGCCACCCGGGCCGCCTACGACCTCGAGAGCGTGCAGACACGCTCCTTCGAGCCCACCGACGACATCACCGACACCGACGCGGCCACCTTCGGCGAGCAGCTGGTGGGTCTCACCAGCTCGGTGCCGACCGTCGACCCGCGGCTGGTGTCCCCGGCGTTCGAGAACCTCCAGCAGCAGCGCGGTTACTACTCGGTCTCCGACGTCCTCGACGTCGACCGCTACGAGATCGACGGACGTCAGCGCGCGCTCGTGCTCGGCCTGCGCGAGCTCAACCAGGACGGCGTCTCGGAGGACGCCCGCAACTGGTCGAACCTGCACACCGTCTACACGCACGGCAACGGCATGATCGCGGCCTACGCCAACCAGCGCGACCGCGACGACAACTCGCAGGCGCCGAGCGACCCCGAGTCCACCGACACCTCGGGACGCATCGAGTGGGCGCAGGGTCTCGGCAGCCAGGACGACCTGACGGCCGAGGTCGGCGACTACGAGAGCCGCGTCTACTACGGCGAGCAGAGCCCCGACTACTCGGTGGTCGGCAAGTCGTCCGACGACGCCGAGGACGTTGAGCTCAACCTGCCGGTGCCCGGCTCGACGCTGGGCACCACCACCACCTACGACGGCGAGGGTGACGCCTCGGTCGGCGGCACCTTCAACCAGCTGATGTTCGCCATCAAGTTCGGCGAGCCCAACTTCCTGCTCTCCGGACGCGTGAACGACAACTCGAAGGTGCTCTTCGAGCGCGACCCCCAGAGCCGCGTCGAGAAGGCCGCGCCGTGGCTGACGGTCGACAGCGACGCCTACCCGGCGATCGTCGACGGCCGCATCCTCTGGATCCTCGACGGCTACACCACGACCGACCGCTACCCGAACTCCCAGCGCGCCTCGTTCGAGGAGATGATCGACGACGCGCTGCAGGACAACACGACCGGCATCCAGACCCTGCCGACCGACGAGATCAACTACATGCGCAACGCGGTCAAGGCGACGGTCGACGCCTACTCCGGTGAGGTCACCCTCTACGCCTGGGACGAGGAGGACCCCATGCTGAAGGCGTGGGAGGGCGCCTTCCCCGGCACGGTCGAGCCGCGTTCGGCGCTCGAGGCCAACACCGAGCTGCTGCAGCACGTGCGCTACCCCGAGGACCTGTTCAAGGTGCAGCGCTACCAGTTCGCCCGCTACCACGTCGAGCAGGCCAACGACTGGTACGAGAACAACGACCGCTGGTCGGTGCCGGCCGACCCGCAGAGCGACGGCACCTACCAGGCCCCCTACCGCGTCTTCGTCAACGGCCAGGACGCCCAGAACTTCGTGCTGACCTCGGTCTACACGCCGTTCAACCGCAACAACCTGGCCTCGTTCGTCTCGGTGAACTCCGACGGGTCGAGCGCCGACTACGGCCAGATGAGCGTGCTCGAGCTGAGCAACGCCGACGCCGACGAGGCCGACCAGACGGCCGGACCCGGCCAGGTGGCCAACGAGTTCGCCAACAACGACAGCATCAACCAGGTGCTCACCGACCTGCGCATCAACGCGCGGGTCACGTTCGGCAACATGCTGACGTTCCCGGTGGCGGGCCAGATGATGTACGTGCAACCGGTCTACGCCCAGAACAACCAGTCGAACACGACAAGCTACCCCGAGCTGCGCGTCGTGCTGGTGAAGTACGGCAACGACGACCGGCGCGTCGGGTGGGGCGTCGACCTGCCCACCGCGATCCGCAAGGTGTTCGGGTCGACGGGGGACTCCACCGGCGGCGAGACCGACAACGGCGGCCAGGACCCCATCGACCCGCCGACCGAGCCGCCGAGCGGCACCGAGCAGACGGTGCAGGAGGCGCTGGACGCCGCCATCGACGCCTCGCTGGCCGCGTTCGCCCGCGCCGACAGCGCCCAGCAGGACGGTGACTTCGCCCAGTACCTCGTCGAGGTCGACGCGGCCGAGGCCGCGCTGTCGAAGGCCGGCGAGCTGCGCCAGCTGCTCGACGACGGCGAGACCCAGCCCGACGACCCCGCCCCGGCCGACCTCACGACGTCCACCGGCGGCACCGACACCTCCGACGGGACGTCGGGCAACGGGGCGGGTCAGTCGGACGGCGATCAGCAGTCGGGCGACGGCGACGGGCAGACCGGCGGTCAGCCCGACGAGGGCAGCACCTCGGCGGCCGGCGGCTGACCGGGCGGGGCCCGATTTGGGCCCCAGGACCCCGCCCGGTAGTGTTCTTCTCACCGACGCGGGGTGGAGCAGCTCGGTAGCTCGCTGGGCTCATAACCCAGAGGTCGCAGGTTCAAATCCTGCCCCCGCTACCAACGCAGTAGATCAGGACCGCGGCCCTCTCGAGGGCCGCGGTCCCGCTGCTTTTCTGGTGCGACCGTCACCGCGTGATGACGATCTTGCCCTTGGCTCGTCCCCCCTCGACGTAGGCCATCGCCTCGAGCGTCTCCTCGAAGGGGAACGTGCGGTCGAGCACGGGGCGCAGCGTGCCGTCGTCGTAGAGCCGGGCCAGGGCGGCGAGGCGGTCGCCGTCCGCGCGCATGAAGAAGAACGCGTAGCGCACGCCGCGTCGGCGGGCCTCGCGTCGCACCGAGCGGCTCAGCAGTGCCATCACGGGCTTCAGCAGCGGCCGGCCGAGCTGGGTCGCGAACGCCGGGTCGGGCGGCCCGACGACGCTCAGGACGAGCCCACCCTGGGCGAGCACCGCCATCGACGCCCGCAGGCTCGCGGTGCCGAGCGAGTCGACGACGACGTCGTAGCTGCTGAGCACGTCGGCGACGTCGGTGGTGGTGTAGTCCACGACCTCGTCGGCGCCCAGCGCGCGCAGCCGGTCGGCGTCGCCGGCGCGGGCGGTGGTGGCCACGTGGGCCCCGAGGTGGTGGGCCACCTGGATGACGGTGGAGCCGAGCCCACCGGCGCCGGCGTGCACGAGCACCTTCTGACCGGGCCGGACCCGGGCGACCTCGACCAGGGCCTGCCACGCCGCCAACGCCACCAGCGGCACCGCGGCCGCCTCGGCGAAGGAGAGCGAGGCGGGCTTGAGGGCGACGTCGTCGGCGTCGACGGCGACGGCCTCGGCGAAGGCGCCGATGCGGAGGTCGCGCGGACGGGACCAGACCTCGTCACCGACGGCGAAGCCGCGCACGTCGGCCCCGACCTCGGTCACCACGCCCGCGAGGTCGTGCCCGAGCACGAACGGGCGCCGGTAGGGCAGCAGCTGCTTGAACTCACCGTCGCGCACCAGCCGGTCGAGCGGGTTGATGCTCGCGGCGCGGACGTCGACGAGCACGTCGTGGCGCCCGGGGCGCGGGTCGGGCAGCTCGGCGGGCCCGAGGCCGTCGGGCCCGTAGCGGCGCACGACGAAGGCCTTCACGCCGACTCCCGGTGGGTGGCGACCCGGGGTGTCGTCCGCGGGCGGGCGAGGGTGAGGGCGCCGCGACGCGCCGCGTCGAGGACGGCGTCCGAGAGCACAGGATCGGTGACCGCCCGGGCCGCCTGCAGTGCGCCGACGAGGAGCGCGAGCACACCGATGGCGCGCTCGCGCGCGGAGCCGCCGTCGCCGCTGTCCCCGTCGTCGAGCAGCCCGGCCAGCGCGTCGACCAGTGCCGTGGCGCCGGTGGTGTACGCCGTGCGGGTGGCGAGGTCGGACCGGCCGATCTCGGCGAGCAGCGCGGCCGCCGGGCACCCGCCCGCCCGGTCGTCCCGGTGGGACGGCGCGAGGTAGTCGTCGACGAACGCCTCGACCGAGGCGGGTCCGGGCGGCACGGCCTCGACGCGGGCGGCCTGCGCCCGCACCTGGTCGGCGACCACCGCGGCCACCAGGTCGTCCTTCGAGGCGAAGTGGCCGTAGAAGGCGCCGTTGGTCAGTCCGGCGTCGGCCACGAGGGCGGCGACGCCGGACCCGTCGATGCCGTCGCGCTTGAGGCGACGTCCGGCCGTCTCGACGAGACGGCGCCGGACGGCGGGCTTGTGATCGGCGGGGTAGCGCGCCACGTGGGCTCCCTCGGCAGTGGGTCGTGATGGGAGTACGACCATACTTCAATCGGTCGACCGGACGGACCGCGTTGCTAGGTTCGACCGGTGACCCCCGCCGCCGTCGCGTTCGAGCTGCGGCAGGCGTCGGGCACCCGCCCGTTCGTGCCGGCGCTGGTCGACGGCGTCCCGGTGAGCCTGATGGTGCACTCGAACGCGTCGCTCGGGCTGATGCTGACCCACGACACCGCGGCGCGGGTCGGGCTCGCCACGGGTGACGTCGAGCGCCCGGACTACGGCATCGCGGCCGTCGGCCGGCTCGGCGGGCGGGGGCGGGCGTCGGCGGCGGTGGGTTCGCTGCAGGTGGGCGACGACGTCGCGACCGACGTCCGCGCGACGGTGTTCGAGCTGCCGACCGAGCCCGACGAGGAGCCGGTCGAGGGGATGCTCGGGCTCGGGTGGCTGCGTGGGCGCGGGGTCGTCGTCGACCTCGCCCGCCGCCTGGTGGTGCCCGGAGGCGGGCCGATCGACGGGGTCGTGCTGCGGCGTCGTCCCGATTGGGACGCGTGGGTGATCGACACGGTCGTGAACGGGCGCGCGGCGCAGTGGGTGGTCTCGACGGTGGCCGGGGTGCTGGTCGACGCGCCGGCGGCGCACCGGCTCGGGCTCGCCCTCGGCGACGCGGCCGAGGACGACGGCGGCCCGACCGGCACGGTGGTGACGACACGGCACGTCACCGGCCCGTGGTCGGTCGACGTCGGCGGTCGCTCGTTCGCGGTGCACGACGCGATCGCGTCGGACCTCTACGCCTACGCCGCCACGCCGCGCACCGGCAAGGACGAGACCTTCGCCGGCTACCTCGGCTGCGACTTCCTCCTCGAGCACCGGGCGGTGGTCGACCTCGGCCGCGGGGTCCTGGCGCTCGCCGGGGCCTGACGGGCTGTGTCGATCTGGCACGTTCTGCCTCGCCGGGGGCGTCGCCGTCCGCGCGGGGCGGTTGACTGGTGGCGAACGCCCACCCCGACGACCGAGGAGCCCCCGTGACCGACGCCTACCTCTACGCCGCCACCCGGACGCCGTTCGGGCGGTTCGGCGGCGCGCTGGCCGAGGTGCGACCCGACGACCTGGCCGCCGCGGCGGTGACCGGAGTCCTGGCGAAGGCGCCCGGACTCGACCCCGAGCGCATCGGCGACGTGGTGTGGGGCTGCGCGAACCAGGCGGGGGAGGACAACCGCAACGTCGGCCGCATGGCTGTGCTGCTCGCCGGGCTGCCCGTCTCGGTGCCGGCGGTGACGGTCAACCGGCTCTGCGGCTCGAGCCTCGACGCCGCGATGCAGGCCTCCCGCACCGTCGAGGCCGGCGACGCGGACGTCGTCCTGGCCGGTGGCGTGGAGTCGATGACGCGGGCGCCGTGGGTGCTGCCCAAGCCGTCGCGCGCCTTCCCGGCGGGCAACACCACCGCCGTGTCGACCACGCTCGGCTGGCGGCTGGTCAACGAGCGGATGCCGGCGGAGTGGACCGTCTCGCTCGGCGAGGCCAACGAGCAGCTGGGGGAGCGGTTCGGCATCGGGCGCGAGCGGCAGGACGCGTTCGCCGTCCGCTCGCACGACCTCGCCCACGCCGCCTGGGAGGCCGGGTTCTACGACGACCTCGTGACGCCGCTCGAGCAGCTGGCGCGCGACGAGGGGATCCGGCCCGGCTCGAGCGTCGAGAAGCTGGCCGGCCTCGAGCCGTCGTTCCGGCCCGACGGCACCATCACCGCCGGCAACGCCTCGCCCCTCAACGACGGCGCGTCGGCGGTGCTGATCGGCTCGGGTGACGCCGGGCTCGGCCTCGACCCGATCGCACGGTTCGCCGGCCGCGGCACCTATGCCCTCGCGCCGCAGGACTTCGGGTTCGCCCCCGTCGAGGCGGCCGACCGGGCGCTCGCTCGCGCCGGCATCGGCTGGGACGACGTCGCCGCCGTCGAGCTGAACGAGGCCTTCGCCGTCCAGTCGATCGCGTGCGTCGACGCGTGGGGCGTCGACCCGGAGATCGTCAACGCCAAGGGCGGCGCGATCGCCATCGGCCACCCGCTCGGCGCCAGCGGCGGCCGGGTGCTCGGCACGCTCGCGCACCGGCTGCGTGAGTCGGGCGACCGGTGGGGCGTCGCGGCGATCTGCATCGGCGTCGGGCAGGCGCTGGCCGTCGTCCTCGAGAACGTCTCGTAGCGTCGGGCGCATGACGTTCCTCGAGCACTCCCGCACCTTCCCGGCCACCGTCGAGGACGCCTACGGCCGGGTGCTCACCGTGCCGCTCGAGCACGTCTTCGGACATCGACACCTCGCCATCCCCGCCGTCGTCTCGGCCGAGCCGGACGACGCGCTCGAGGCCTGGGGCGAGCGCGTCGGCCAACGGCGCACGCTGCAGTTCTCCGACGGCGGCCGGGCCGTGGAGACCCTCACCAGCCTCGACCCGCCCCGCGGCTTCGGCTACCGGCTCGCCGAGCTGCACGGGCCGATGAAGCTGCTCATCGGCCGCGTCGACGGTGCGTGGCGCTTCGAGCCGGCCGGCACCGGCGTCCGCATCACGTGGTCGTGGGACGTCGCCCCCACCGCGCCCGGCCGCCTCGCGATGCTCGGGTTCGGCCCGGTGTGGCAGGGCGCGGCCCGCAAGGCCTTCGACGAGATCGAGCGGCTGCTCGTCGGCTGAGGCCCTTCGACGGGCCCAGGGTCCGTGGGTCGGGGCCGTTTGACGGGCTCAGGGTCCGTGGTCGGTCAGCGCACGCCGGCCATCAGCCTGGTGATGGGGCGGGTGAAGACCAGCACGAGGGCGCCGGTGACGACCGCGATGGCGCCGAGGACGAGGAAGTAGGGGGCCTCGTCCTTCGGGTCGTAGTAGCCGGCGAGCTTGCCGGCCATGGCGGTGCCGAAGGCGACCGAGAGGAAGTAGAGCGCGACCATCTGGGTGCGGAAGTGGCGCGGGGCCAGCTTCGTCGACAGCGACAGCCCGACCGGTGAGATCAGCAGCTCGCCGAGGGTGAAGACCAGCAGCGTGAGCACCAGGAGCAGCAGCGGCGCGGCGGCCTCGCCGGAGGGGTTGAGCAGGAACGTCCAGAACGCCAGGCCCATCACGACGGTGCCGAGACCGAACTTGACCGGCGTGACCGGCTGGCGGCTGCCGAGGCGGGTCCAGAGCGCCGCGAAGACGCCGGAGAGCAGGATGACGAAGACCGGGTTGATCGAGTTGACCCACGAGACCGGCATCTCCCAGCCGAACAGGTCGCGGTTCAGCCGCTCGTCGCTGAAGATCTCGACCACCGTGAACTGCTGCTGGTAGAGCGACCAGAAGACCGCGTTGCACGCGAACAGCGGCAGGAACGACCACACCCGGCTGCGCTCGGTGGCGTCGACCTGCGGCGAGCGCAGGATGAGCGCGAAGTAGCCGACCGAGGCGGCGACCACGATGCCGAGCACCCAGTCGGCGAGGTTCTCGCCCGTCATCACTCCGGTGAGCAGCAGCACGGCGACCACGACGAGGAACCCGACGACGCCGGCGGCGTACCGCGCACGCATGGACGACGGCAGCGGGCTCGGCACGTGGTGGGTCGACTCGGGCAGGCGGCGGCGTCCGACGGCGTACTGCGCCAGGCCGAGCGCCATGCCCACGGCGGCGATGCCGAAGCCCCAGTGGAAGCCCTGGTGGGTCTGCAGCAGGCCGGTGAGCAGCGGTCCGGCGAAGGCGCCGAGGTTGATGCCGAGGTAGAACAGCGAGAAGCCGGCGTCGCGGCGCTCGTCGTCCTCGGCGTAGAGCGAGCCGACCAGCGAGGTGGCGTTGGCCTTGACGCCGCCGCTGCCGACCGCGACCAGCACGAGCCCGACGGCCACGCCCGGGCGCCCGGGGATGACCGCCAGCGCGACGTGCCCGGCCATGACGACCGAGGCGGAGAGGAACAGCGTGCGCTCGGGGCCGATCAGCCGGTCGGCGACCCAGGCCCCCGCGATGGTGGTCAGGTAGACGGTGCCGCCGTAGGCGCCGACGATGCCGGTGGCCGTGGCCCGGTCGATGCCGAGGCCGCCCTCGGCGGCGGAGTAGTAGAGGTAGAGCACGAGGATGCCCTGCATCCCGTAGAAGCTGAACCGCTCCCAGACCTCGACGCCGAACAGCGTCGCCAGCGGCCAGGGCTGGCCGAGGAAGCCGCGGTCGCGCCCGTCGTCGGGCCCGCCGTGGTCGACCGGCTTCGCGTCGCTGGTCCCGGTGCTCATCGCGCTCCTCCGTCTCGTGGTCGGTGGGTCGACCGGGTGGTCGAGCCGTTGGTTGACCTCAGCAACCGACCGTCGACGCTACTCCCGCGGAGCCGCGGTGCTGCACCCCCCTCAGGCGAGGGCGGCGCGGACGACGACCGGCCGGCCGTCGTCGCGCGGGACGCCGTGGCAGGCGTAGACCGTGCCGCGGTCGCAGCGGTAGCGGGTCGAGACGTTGGCGACGGTGACGGTCACCGACCGCACGGAGGGGGAGAAGCGCGCGAGCGCGGAGCCGCGGCCGTCACGGTCGAGCGCGATGCGGCGGGAGCGGGCGGTGCCGTCGCGGCGCTGCACCATCAGGACGGCGGCGGAGCGCGGGCCGGCGTCGACGCGCAGCCGCACGCGGGCGCCGTCCCCGACCCGGGGGCCGGGACGGAGGCGGAGGCTGGCGGAGGCGAGGTGGTCGACCCGGGTCTCGAGCCGGCCCCGCGGCGAGCGCGGGCCGAGGCGCCGCTCGGGCACCGGCGCGGCGCGGTAGGCGGCGCCCTCGGGGTAGGTGCGGGCGGGCGCGGTGTTGCCGAGCGCGTAGCCGGCGAAGCGTCGTCCGAGACCGCCGCGCGAGCCGAGCACCCGCCGCAGCGCCGCCACCGAGTGGGTGCGCGGCGTCAGCTCGATGACCTTGCGCACGACGTCGGTGCCGAGCCGGCCGGCGAGGAACTGCCACCACGTCCAGTTGCCGTAGTGGGCCAGGCCCGCGGTGTCGTAGCGGTCGAGTGGCACGCCCGGCTGCCCGATCTGGCCCGCGGGCAGGAAGCTGCGGTTGTCGTCGACGCCGTCGGCGAACTGCTCCTCCATCCAGGTCGCGGTCGACTCGAGCAGCCAGGGGTCCTCGGCGAAGTCGTAGTTGAACTGGATGGCGTGGAAGAACTCGTGGGACGCCGTCATCCGCAGGCTCTGCATCGGCGGGCGGGCGTACTGCGCGCGGGAGAAGTCGTCGTCGAGCACGCAGTAGCCGACGGCGCGGTGGGTGCTGCCGGCCACACGGCGCTCGGGGGCGCAGTAGCCGTAGAGCCCCTGCGCGCCGAGGTCCTTGAGGTAGACGTCGAAGCGGGCGTCGCCGCCCCGGCGTCCGTCGGGGGCCGGCGCGCGGTAGCCGAGGCGGCCGACGTGGTGGCGCCACACCTTCTCCATCACACCGAGCGTGGTCTCGACCCAGGCGCGGCTCGCGGGGGCGTCGGCGCCGCGGCGCACCCAGTGCACGCACACGTGCCTACGGCAGGCGCGGACCGAGGGCGCGTCGTAGCCGTCGCCGAACGGGTCGGCGCTGCGGTCGGTGGGCCGGGCGAGCAGGCCGTCGGCGACCTCGCGCCCGAGGCCCTCGAGCGTGGGGCGGGCCAGGAACAGGTCGCGCAGCACCAGGGTGCGCTCGGCGCCGTCGGCCCGGTCGAGGGGCTCGGCGTGCCTCCCGTCGGCGGTGCCGTCGCCGTCGTCCGCGGTGACCGGCGGGCCCACCAGCAGGCTCGCGAGCACCACCAACAGGGTCAGCGTCGAGACGGCGAACGCGCGCAGGACGCGACGGGGCATGCGATCAGCTCCGTGACAGGGACTCGGGGAAGGGTCAGGTGGGGCTGGGGGAAGCGCGCGTCGAGTGTTCCACGGTTCGTGCCCGCGGCTCGGCAAGGATGAGGGCGTGGCTCCCACTCTCTCGCCGCCCGCCGCGAGCACGTCCGACGCGCCGGCGCTCCCGGCCGACCCCCTCGCCGACGCCGAGCGCCGCCGCGCGCTGCGGCGCATGCGCACCGTGGCGACGTCCCTGCTGGTGGCGGCGGCGATCGTCTACGTGCTGACCCTGAACCAGGACGGCGTCCTCGGATTCGTCAACGCCGGCGCCGAGGCCTCGATGGTCGGCGCCATCGCCGACTGGTTCGCCGTCACGGCGCTGTTCAAGCACCCGCTGGGGCTGCCGATCCCGCACACGGCGCTCATCCCGCGCAAGAAGGACGAGCTCGGCCGCGGCCTGCAGGACTTCGTGGGCGAGAACTTCCTGCAGGAGGCGATCATCCGTGAACGCATCGCCGCCGTGACGCCCGCGCAGCGGCTGGGTGAGTGGCTCGCCGTAGAGGCCAACGCGGCGCGCGTGGTCGAGGAGGTCGCCGACGTCGCCTGCATCGCGCTGTCGAAGGTGCGCGACGAGCACGTCGAGGCGCTGGTCACCGAGGCGCTCGTGCCGCGGTTCCGCGAGGAGCCGATCTCGCCGCTGCTCGGCGGCCTGCTCGAGGGGGTGCTGCGCGACGACGTCCACCACGGCCTGGTCGACCTCGTGCTGACCGAGCTGCACGACTGGCTGGTCGAGAACCCGCGCACCGTGCAGGACGTGCTCGGCGAGCGGGCGCCCTGGTGGGCGCCGGAGAGCATCAACGAGAAGGTGACCGCCCGCATCCACGTCGAGATCGTGCGGTGGGTCGACGACATCCGCGACGACCCCGAGCACCGCGCCCGCCTCGCGCTCGACACCATGCTCAACCGGCTCGCCGACGACCTGCTCACCGACCCGGCCACCCAGGAGCGCGCCGAGCGCCTCAAGCACCGCCTGCTCGACCACCCCGCCGTCGTCTCCTCGGGCATCTCGCTGTGGCAGGCGCTGCAGCGGGCGCTGTCGGCCTCGCTCTCCGACCCGAAGGGCGCGGTCCGGCTGCGGCTGATGACCGAGGCGCGCGCGTTCGCCGCACGACTGGGGTCGGACGACGCGCTGCGGGCCCGCCTCGACGAGCGGCTCGCGAACGCGGTCGTCTTCGCCGTCGACCGCTACGGCACCGAGCTGACCGGCGTCATCACCTCCACCATCGAGCGGTGGGACGGTCGCGAGGCCGCCGGACGCATCGAGCTGCACGTCGGACGGGACC
The DNA here is from genome assembly GCF_039543705.1 of Nocardioides marinquilinus. Taxonomy (NCBI): domain Bacteria; kingdom Bacillati; phylum Actinomycetota; class Actinomycetes; order Propionibacteriales; family Nocardioidaceae; genus Nocardioides; species Nocardioides marinquilinus. The sequence goes on along the minus strand of NZ_BAABKG010000007.1, from coordinate 199,696 downwards.
TGCAGTTCATCCGGATCAACGGCACCATCGTCGGCGGACTGGTGGGCCTGCTGATCCACGCGGCGACCGTGGTGATTCACTAGAACCCATGGCAACGGCAGACGTCCCGCTCGTGCACATCGACGACGAGTCGATCAAGCTCGGCCAGTTCCTGAAGCTGGCCAACCTCGTCGACTCCGGCTCCGACGCCAAGGCGCTGCTCGCCGGCGGTGTCGTGCGGGTCAACGGCCAGCCCGAGACCCGCCGCGGCCGGCAGCTCGTCAACGGGGACCTCGTCACCGTCGCAGCCGCCTCCGCCCGCGTCGCCGACGGGTCGACGCCGGACGACTTCCCCTGGTGATCCTGGGGTCTGGCAGTTTCACCACTTAAGTGGTGAAACTCCCGGTTCTGCGACGAAGCTTCGTCGCAGAACCGGGAGTTTCGTCGCGTCTCCGGCCGGGGCCGGTCGTGCTCGGGTCAGCGGACCTCGAGCAGGTCGACGACGAAGATGAGCGTCTCGCCGGGCTTGATGACCCCGCCGGCGCCGCGGTCGCCGTAGCCGAGGTGGGGCGGGATGACGAGCTGGCGGCGTCCGCCGACCTTCATGCCCTGCACGCCGGTGTCCCAGCCACTGATGACCTGGCCGACGCCGAGGCGGAACTGCAGCGGCTCGCCGCGGTTGTAGGAGGCGTCGAACTCCTCGCCGGTGGAGTGCGCGACGCCGACGTAGTGCACCTTGACCGTCTGGCCGGCCGCGGCCTCCGGGCCGTCACCCACGGTGACGTCGGTGACCACGAGGTCGGCGGGCGGGTCGGAGTCGGGGAACTCGATCTCGGGCTTGTCCATGCCGACCACCCTAGGGGCGCGCCGGTCGGTCGGATCAGCGTCCCCGGTGTCCCCGCGGCCTCCATGGCCCCGGCGGGTTGTGCGGGGTGTGCGGGCTCCGGGGTCGGCGGTGAGGTGGTTCCCGTTCGGTCGTGGGGTTCGGTGAGTGACGCACCGCTCGCCGGGGGTGGCGCTGGGTGGCGGTGAGGTGGTTCCCGTTCGGGCGTCCGATTCGGTAACTGACGCACCGCTCACCGGGGTCAGCGGTGAGGTGGTTCCCGTTCGGGCGTCCGATTCGGCAACTGACGCACCGCCCACCCGGCCGGCCCGGCCCTCTCAGCGGTGCGTCAGCCACCGTCCGGACGGCGGAAAGCGTGGCCCTCGCACCGCCCACCCGGCCCGGCCCGCTTAGCGGTGCGTCAGCCACCGTCCGGGCGGCGGGAAGCGTGGCTCACGCACCGCCCACCCGGCCCGGCCCGCTTAGCGGTGCGTCAGCCACCGTCCGGGCGGCGGGAAGCGTGGCTCACGCACCGCCCACCCGGCCCGGCCCGCTCAGCGGTGCATCAGCCACCGTCTGAGCGGCGGAAAGCGTGGCCCTCGCACCGCCCACCCGACCCGGCCCGCTCAGCGGTGCGTCAGCCACCGTCCGAGCGGTGGAGAGCGTGGCTCTCGCACCGCCCACCCGCCCCGACCCGCCCGGCCCGCCCCGACCCGGCCGCAGGAGACGCGGTCAGCCGCGGCGGCCGCTGCAGGGGCGGCCGGCGTCGTCGCAGGCCGAGACCACGGGCGGGGCGCCGACGCCGCAGTGGGTGAGCTGGCGCGAGGGGGCGGGCTCGCGGACGGGGTCGGCGCCGGCCATCGCGGCCGGGACGACGTCCGGGGCGGCGTCGGGGCCACCGGGCGTCGACGCGGGCGTCGGCCCGGACGTCGACGCGGGGGCAGGCCCGGGGTCGAGGACGTCGTTGCGCACCGTCAGCGCCGCGACCACCGCGCCGACCACGAGCACACCGGCCGAGATGAGCAGCGCGGCGGAGTAGCCGTCGCCGAGGCCGGCGCCGGACTCGGAGTCGACGCCGGCGACCACCGGGATGGCGGCGACGGCGAGCAGACCGCCGGTGCGGGCGACCGCGTTGTTGACGCCGGAGGCCAGGCCGGCGTGCTCGTCGGGCGCCGCGCCGAGGGCGGCGGCGGTGAGGGGCGCGACCATCGCGGAGAGGCCGAGACCGAAGACCAGCACGCCGGGCAGCACGTCGACGAGGTAGGAGTCGCCTTCGCCGACCCGCGCCAGCAGCAGCATGCCGCCGGCGCACACGACCGGTCCGACCGTCATCTGCAGCCGCGGCCCGATGCGCGCCGCCAACGCCCCCGACTGAGACGAGAGCACCAGCATCAGCGCGGTCACCGGCAGCAGCGCCGACCCCGCGGCCACCGGCCCGAACCCCGTCGCCTCCTGCAGCTGCAGCACCAGCAGCAGGAACACGATGCCGATGCCGCCGTAGACCAGGAACGTCACCGCGTTGACCGCGCTGAACTGCGCCGAGCCGAAGACCGACAGCGGCAGCACCGGGTAGGGCGTCCGCCGCTGCCGGACGACGAACGCCGCCCCGGCCACCACGGCCACCGCCACGCTCGGCACCACCACGGCCGCACCCCCGCCGGACTCGATGAGCGCGTACGTCGCCCCGGCCAGCGCCAGTGCGCCGAGCAGCCCGCCGGCCCAGTCGACCGGGGTGCCGTCGGCGCCGGCGTCGTGCGAGTCGGGCACGTGGCGCACCGCGAGCCACACCACCAGCGCGGCGAGCGGCAGGTTGATCAGGAACACCCAGCGCCACGAGGCGACGTCGACCAGCCAGCCGCCGAGCAGCGGCCCGATCGCCGTGGCGACCCCGCCGAGCCCCGACCAGGCGCCGATGGCCCGCGCCCGGTCGGACGTCGCGAACGAGGCCTGCAGGATGGCCAGGCTGCCGGGGGTCAGCAGCGCCGCGCCGATGCCCTGCACCGCCCGCGCGCCGATGAGCATCTCGGCGTTGACGGCCAGGCCGCACAGCAGCGACGCGGCCGCGAACCACACCACGCCGACCACGAAGACGCGGCGGCGTCCGAACCGGTCGCCCAGCGTGCCGCCGAGCAGGATGAAGGAGGCGAGGGTGAGCGCGTAGGCCGAGACGGTCCACTGCAGCGCGGCGAAGTCGGTGTCGAGGTCGGCGGCGACGGCCGGCAGCGCCACGTTGACGACGGTGGCGTCGATGCCGGCGATGGCCGAGCCGAGGATGGTGGCGACCAGCACCCACCGGCCCGCCGGCGAGCCGAGCACGAGCCCGGTGCCGGGGGCGGGAGCGGCGACCTCGCTCACGCGCCCGCCTCCTGCCGGTGCTCGCGGCGGGACGGCGCCACCCGCACCTCGACGCCCAGCGTGCGCAGCGCCTCGACGTCGTCGGCGGGCAGCCCGGAGTCGACGACCACGAGGTCGAAGGCGGTGAGTCCGGCCATGTGGAACAACCCCCGTCGCTGGAACTTGGTGTGGTCGACCAGCAGCACGCTCTGGTCGCAGGCCGCCATCAGAGCACGCTTGACCGCCACCGTCTCCTGCGACTGGTGGAAGCAGGCGCCACGCGTGACGGCGGTGGTCGAGGCGAACAGGACGTCGGCCCGCAGCGTGGCGATGCTGTCGACCGTGCGCAGCCCGAGGAAGGCGTCGTAGGCCGGGTAGTAGGCGCCGCCCAACGAGATCAGGTCGATGCCGGCGCTGCCGGCCAGCCGCTGGATGATCGGCACGAAGTTGGTGATCACCGTCAACGGCGCGCGCTGCGGCAGCAGGGCCGCGAGGGTGAGGGCCGTCGTCGACTCGTCGCACATGACCGACTGGCCCGGCCGCACCAGCGCCAGCGCGGCCGCGGCGAGGTCCTCCTTGGCCTCGGCCATCGCCTGCGTGCGGTGCCGGACGTCGCCGTGGTGCACCGCCGAGGGCTGCGCGGTGGCCCCGCCGCGCACCTTCCGCAGCCACCCCCGCGCCTGCAGGTGGTCGAGGTCGCGTCGGATCGTCATCGGGGTGACGCCGAGCCGCTCGGCGAGCTGGTCGACGCTGACGAACCCCTCGTCGACCACCCGCTCGCGGATGTGCTCGCGTCGGGCCCGCAGGCCCACGGCGTCCGCCATCGTCGATGTTCCCTTCGTGTGAACCGAACACGCCCCGCCGGTGGCCCGCTGGACCCGCGAATTCGGCGTCGCAGCGCGAGATCGACCCGGTCGAGCCGGCCGCACTGAACACTACGCCGGATCGTGAGCACACGGTGGATGTTCGCTTCTGCGGCTTCGTTGACACCCTCACGCCCGCTTGCCGACGGTGGGCGCAGGACGGTGTGAGCGCCGTCACCCACCGGAGGAGTCAGATCGCATGACCACACGACGCATCCGCAGGGGGGCCGGGATCGCCGGCGTCCTCCTGCTCGCCGCCACCGCCCTGACCGCGTGCGCCGAGGAGCCCGGCGCCGGTGGCGGCGACCCCGAGGAGGCCACCGTCGCCTTCCTCATGCCCGACCTCGCCTCCACCCGCTACGAGCTCTACGACGCTCCGCTGTTCGAGGCGAAGATGAAGGAGCTGTGCGGAGGCTGCACGGTCATCTACCAGAACGCCGACAGCGACGCCGCCGCCCAGCAGCGCCAGGCCGACTCAGCCATCGCCGAGGGCGCCTCGGTGATCGTGCTCGACCCGGTCGACTCCAAGGCCGCGGCCCAGATCGTGCAGACCGCCCAGTCGCAGGACGTCAAGGTGATCGCCTACGACCGGCCGATCCCCGACAAGCCCGCCGACTTCTACGTCTCCTTCGACAACAAGGCCATCGGCTCCTCGATCGCCCAGTCGCTGCTCGACGACCTCGACGAGCAGGGCGCCGAGGGCGGCGTGCTGCAGGTCAACGGCTCGCCCACCGACGCCGCCGCCCAGCTGATCAAGGCGGGCATCGACGAGGCCGTCGAGGCCAGCGGCCGGCAGGAGCTCGCCGAGTACGACACCCCCGACTGGCAGCCGGAGAAGGCCCAGCAGTGGGTCGCGGGCCAGATCACCAAGTTCGACGGCGACATCGCCGGCGTCATCGCCGCCAACGACGGCACCGGCGGCGGGGCGATCGCGGCGTTCAAGGCCGCCGGGGCGCCCGTGCCTCCGGTGACCGGCAACGACGCCGAGCTGACCGCCGTCCAGCGGATCATCAACGGCGACCAGTACAACACCATCTCCAAGCCCATCAAGACCGTTGCCGAGGCTGCCGCCGAGGTGGCCTGGCAGATGGTGCAGGGCGAGGAGCCCGAGCCCACCACCACGCTGTTCGACACGCCGTCGCAGCTCTTCGAGCCGACCGTCGTGACGCAGGAGAACCTCAAGGAGGTCATCTTCGGCCCGGACGGCGTCCTCGACCCCGCCGAGGTGTGCGCCGGCGAGTACGCCGCCGGCTGCCGCACGCTCGGCATCGAGTCGTGACGGTCCTTGAGACGAGGGCGGACGGCGACCGGCGCGGTCCGGGCGGCGCCGAGCCGGTGCTGCGGCTGCGCGGCATCAGCAAGTCGTTCGGCGCGGTGGCCGCCCTCGGCGGCGTCGACCTCGACGTCCGCGCCGGCGAGGTGGTGGCCGTCGTCGGCGACAACGGCGCCGGCAAGTCGACCCTGGTCAAGGTGCTCTCGGGGGTGCACCCGCCCGACGCGGGCACCATCGAGCGCGACGGCCGCCAGGTGCAGCTCGGCTCGCCGGCCGACGCCCGCCGGCTCGGCATCGCGACCGTGTTCCAGGACCTCGCGCTGTGCGAGAACCTCGACGTCACCGCCAACCTGTTCCTCGGCCAGGAGCTGCGGCCGTGGGCGCTCGACGACGTCGGCATGGAGGTGCGCTCCTGGACGCTGCTGCGCGAGCTGTCGGCGCGGCTGCCCACCCTCGGCGTGCCCGTCTCGTCGCTCTCGGGCGGCCAGCGCCAGACCGTCGCCATCGCCCGCACCCTGCTCGGCGACCCACGGGTGATCGTGCTCGACGAGCCCACCGCGGCGCTCGGCGTGGCCCAGACCGCCGAGGTGCTCAACCTCGTCGAGCGGCTGCGCGACAACGGCCTCGCGGTCATCGTCATCAGCCACAACATGGAGGACGTGCGCGCCGTCGCCGACCGCATCTGCGTGCTGCGCCTGGGCCGCAACAACGGCGACTTCGCCGTCGACGACGTCACCAACGAGCAGCTCGTCGCCGCCATCACCGGTGCCGACGACAACGCCGTCTCGCGGCGCGCCGAGCGCCGCGCCGGCGCCGCGCCAGCCGCAGGCGCCGAGCCGACGACGTCCCCGAGCACCACCACCGACCAGGAGGTCACCCCATGAGCCAGGAGGTGCGCGAGCCCGTCGCGACCACCGGCACGTCCGCTGGTGCCGGCACCGACGCCGGCACCGAGGCCGCCGTCCGGCTGCAGCGCGAGCTCGCCAACGAGCCGCAGGGCATCGGGGACGTCGTGCGCGGCACGATCCGCCGGGCCCGGGGCGGCGACCTCGGCGTGCTGCCGGTCGTGGGCGGCATCGTGGTGATCTGGGTCGTCTTCCAGCTCACCAACCGGTCGTTCCTCTCCAGCACCAACCTGATCAACCTCACGATCGACCTCGTCCCGGTCGGCGTGATCGCGCTCGGCATCGTGTGCGTGCTGCTCGTCGGCGAGATCGACCTCTCGGTCGGCTCGATGAGCGGCGTCTCGGCCGCCGTCCTCGGCACCGTCTTCATCCGGTGGGAGCTGCCGCTCGTGCTGGGCGTGCTCGCCGCGCTCGCCGCGGGCGCGCTCGTCGGGTGGATCTACGCCCAGGCCTACAACCGGCTCGGGGTGCCGTCGTTCGTCATCACCCTCGCCGGGTTGCTCGGCCTGCTCGGCGTGCAGCTGTGGGTGCTCACCGGTCGCGACGGCTACAACCTCGGCTTCGACTCCCCGATCGTGCGGTTCACCTCGCTCGCCTTCGTGCCGGCCTGGCTCGCCTACGCTCTCGTCGTGGTCGCCGTCGCCGCCTCGCTCGGGCTCGGCCTGGCCGGCTCGCGGGCCCGCCGTGCGCACGACCTGCCGGCGGTCTCGACCCAGTGGCTGCTGCTGCGCAGCGCCGTCCTGCTGCTCGCCCTGGCCTTCGCCGTCTACTACCTCAGCCTCAAGCGCGGCGTGCCGTGGCTGTTCGTCTGCTTCATCGGCCTGGTGCTGGCGATGCAGTACCTGCTCACCCGCACCCGGTTCGGCCGCAACCTCTACGCCGTCGGCGGCAACACCGAGGCGGCGCGCCGGGCCGGCATCGACGTGCGGAAGGTCTACACCTCGGCGTTCGTGCTGTGCTCCTCGCTCGCCGCGCTCGGCGGCATCCTGGCGGCCTCGCGTCTCGGCGCCGCCACCCAGGACACCGGCACCGGCGACGTGAACCTCAACGCCATCGCCGCGGCGGTCATCGGCGGCACCAGCCTGTTCGGCGGTCGCGGCACGGCCATCTCGGCGCTGCTCGGCATCCTCGTGATCGGCTCGATCTCGAGCGGCCTGACGCTGCAGCAGCTCGACTCCAGCTACCGCTTCATGATCACCGGCGCCGTGCTGCTGCTGGCCGTGGCGCTCGACTCGGTGGCCCGTCGGTCGAGGCAGGCGAGCGGTCGTGGCTGAGGGCAACGGCCCCGGCCGCGTCGTCGCCGTCGACGTCGGGACGACGCTGGTCAAGGCGGTGCGCTACGACGACGCCGGCCGCGAGGCCGCGCTGGCCCGTCGTCCGGTCGCGGTCGGCCGGCCGAACGCCGGATGGTGTGAGCAGGACGCCGACGCGGTGTGGCAGGCCGTGGCCGAGACGGTGCGCGAGGTGGCTGCGACCCCGGGCCCTGACGTCGCGGCCCTCGCGATCACCGCCCAGGGCGACGGGCTGTGGCTCGTCGACCACGACGGACGCCCCGCCGGCCCGGCGATGCTGTGGAACGACGGTCGCGCCACCGACGTGCTCGAGCAGTGGCGCCGCGACGGTGTCCTCGACGAGGCCGCCCGCGCCGGCAACCCCTCACGCGTCACCGCCGGCATGTCGGCGCCCCTGCTGCGCTGGCTCGAGCGGCACGACACCGACGTGCTCGACCGGTCGGCGTCCGCGCTCTCGGCCGGCGGCTGGGTGATGCACCGGCTCACCGGCGAGCGCTGGCTGGAGGAGTCGGACGCCTCGGCCCCGCTGCTCGACCCGGCCGCCGCCGACTGGTCGGACGCGCTGCTCGACCTCTACGGGCTACGGGCACGCCGCCGGCTGCTGCCCACCGTCGTCCGGGCCGGCGCGTCGGCGCCGCTGACCGAGCAGGCGGCCGGCGAGCTCGGTCTGCCCGCGGGCACGCCGGTGGTGCTGGCGCCGTACGACGTGTGCACCACCGCGATCGGTGCCGGCGCCCTCGAGCCCGGTGACGGCTCGATCATCCTCGGCACCACGATCGCCACCCAGGTCGTCGTCGACCGCGTCGCCCCGCGCGAGACCGAGGGCATCGGCATCACGGTCTCGCTCGGCGCCCCCGGCCGCTGGCTGCGCTCGCTGCCCACCATGACCGGCGGCGAGGCGCTGCAGTGGGGCGCACGGCTGCTCGGCGTGGACGACGCCCCCGCCCTGCTCGACCTCGCCGCGGACGCCGCCGAGGACACCGCCGGCGTGCGGTTCCTGCCCTACCTCGCGCCGGCCGGCGAGCGCGCCCCGTTCGCCGACGCCCGCGCCCGCGGCTCGCTCACCGGCCTCAGCCTCGACGCCGAGCCGGCCGACGTGGCCCGCGCCATGGTCGACGGACTCAGCCTCACCGTGCTGGAGTGCCTCGACCTCGCAGCGGCCGAGGGCGTCGACCCCAGCGGCCTCGCCGTGTGCGGCGGTGGCGCGGCGTCCGACCTCTGGACCGGTGTGCTGGCCGAGGTGTGCGGGCTTCCGGTGCGCCGGTGCGCCGACAGCGAGGTGGGTGCGCGCGGCGCGATGCTGGTCGCACTGGTGGCGCTGGGCGACGTGCCCGACCTCGGCGCCGCGGCCGCCGCGCACGTGCGGCTGGGTGAGCCGGTCGAGCCGCGCGAGGGCGCCGGCGCGCGGTGGGCCGAGCGACTGGCCGAGCAGCGCGCCCTGCGCGAGACCCTCGCCCCCACGTGGGCGGCGCGGTGACTCGCGCCTGGGCCGGCGTCGACCTCGGCACCACCGGCGTGCGCGCCGTGGTGGTCGACGACGACGGCCGGCTGCTCGGCGAGGGCGCGGCCCCGCTGACCGGACGGCGCGACGACGGCCGTCACGAGCAGGACCCCGAGCACTGGTGGCGGGCGACGACCGCCGCCCTCGGCGAGGCCACGGCCGCCGCGGGGGAGCACGCGGACGTGGCGGGTGTCGCGGTCGACTCGACCTCGGGCACCTTCACCCTGCTCGACGCCGGCGGCCGGCCCGTGGCCCCCGGTCTGATGTACGACGACGCGCGCGCCGGCGGCACCGCCGGGCTGCTCGACGACGTGAACCGGCTGGGGGCGGCCGACTGGGCGACGGCCGGCTACCGCCGGATGCAGCGGTCGTGGGCGCTGCCGCGCCTGGTGTGGTGGCTGCGCACGCACGGCCGTCCTGAGCCGGGCGTGCGGCTGGCGCACCAGGGCGACGTCGTCAACGAGCGGCTCGTCGGGCACCCGGTCGCCACCGACACCAGCACGGCGCTCAAGACCGGCGCCGACCTGCACGGGGTCGGCTGGCCGGGCGGCACGCTGGCCGCGCTCGGCGTCCCGCCCTCGCTGCTGCCGGACGTCGTGCTGCCCGGCACCGTGCTCGGTCACGTCGGCGACGCCGCCGCGGAGGCGACCGGGCTGCGCGCGGGCACGCCGGTGGTCGCGGGCATGACCGACGGCTGCGCCTCGCAGCTCGGGGCGGGCTGCGTGACGCCGGGGGCCGTCAACGCCGTCCTCGGCACCACGCTGGTGCTCAAGGCGGTGGCCGAGCGCCCCGTCGACGACCCCACCGGCGTCGTCTACTCCCACCGCTCGCCGGCCGGGCACTGGCTGCCCGGCGGCGCGTCGAGCACGGGCGCGGGCGCCGTCACCGCGGGCCTGGCCGACGACGACCTCGCCCGCCTGACCGAGGGGGCGCAGGCCGCGCTGCCCACCGGGGTGCTGCGCTACCCGCTGGCCGGTCAGGGCGAGCGGTTCCCCTTCGTGGCCGGCGACGCGCACGACCTCGTGGTCGGGCAGCCGCGCGACGACGTCGAGGCCTTCGCCGCCGGGCTGCAGGGCGTGGCGTTCGCCGAGCGCCTCTGCCTCGACCGGCTCGACCTCATGGGCGTGCCGCTCGACGGGGCGATGCGGGTCACCGGCGGCGGCACCCGCAACCCGGCCTGGACCCGGCTGCGCGCCGACGTGCTCGGCCGCCCGCTCGAGCGCCCCGAGAACTCCCAGCCCGCGCTCGGCATGGCCGCGCTCGCGGCCGCGACGGTCGGCGGCGACCCGCTGGCCGACGTCGTGGTCCGCATGGTCCGCATCGCCGAGGTCGTCGAGCCCGGCGCCGGCCCAGGCCATGGCGGCGACCGCGGCGACCGGCTGGCCGAGGGCTACCGACGCTGGGTCGGCGCCCTGACCGAGCGCGGCTGGTTGGCCGACGACGTCGCCCGTCACGCCCTCGAGAGGACACCGACATGGGCCTGAACCTGTACCTGACGCGGCACGCCGAGACGGTCTGGCACGCCGAGAACCGCTACGCCGGCCGCACCGACGTGGCGCTCACCGATCACGGCGTGCAGCAGGCCGCGCGCCTGGGCGGCTGGGCCGCCGGCGCCTCGCTGGACGCCGTGTGGTGCTCGCCGCTGACCCGGTCGCACCAGACCGCCGTCCCGGCCGCGAGCGGGGCCGGCGTCCCGCTGCACGTCGACGAGCGGCTGGTCGAGCTCGACTTCGGCGTGGCCGAGGGGCTCACCACCGCCGAGCTCGGTCAGCACGACCCCGCCGCCCTGGCGGCGTTCCTCAGCGACCCGGTGGGCTCCTACTTCCCGGGTGGCGAGGACCCCGTCGACGCCGTGGCCCGCTACGCCGCCGTGCTCGACGAGCTGGCGCCCGAGGCGGGCGACGCCGACGCGACCGTGCTCGTCGTCGGCCACAACACGATGATCCGCCTGACCCTGTGCCACCTGCTCGGGCTCGACCTCGCGGCCTACCGCTCGGTCTTCCCGCGGCTCGACAACTGCGCCCTCACCGAGCTGCGCGTCGACGGCGGCGCCGTCGCGCTGCTGCGCCTGAACTGCGCCGCGGGGGAGTGGACATGAGCGGCGACACCGACGTGCTGCGGGTGCTGGCGGCGGGCGACCTCTTCGTGCGACCCGGCCTCCTGGCCGACGCCGTGCGGGCCGAGGTGCCCGACGCCGACGTCCGCGAGATCACCCTGCCGTGGCCCGACGTGCCGTTCGGCCCCGTCGGCGGCGTCGAGGAGGCCTCCGGCACCGAGGATCAGATGATCGAGGCGCTGGACGGCGTCGTCGCCTGCGTGACGCAGATGGCCCCGCTGACCGCCCGGGTGCTCGACGCCTGTCCCGACCTGCGGCTGTTCTGCGTGGGCCGCGGCGGACCGGTCAACGCCGACCTGGCCGCCGCCGCCGAGGCCGGCGTCACCGTCACCTTCGCGCCGGGCCGCAACGCGGTCGCCACCGCCGAGCACACCATCGCGCTGCTGCTGGCCGCCGCCCGGCGGGTGCCGGCGGTGCACGCCGAGCTGCGCGGCGGCACCTGGCGGGGCGACTACTACCGCTACGACGCCGTCGGCCCCGAGGTCGCGGGCGCCACCGCCGGCATCGTCGGCTACGGCGCCATCGGCGCGCTCGTGGCGCAGCGGCTCCAGGGACTGGGCGCCGAGGTCGTCGTCTTCGACCCCTACGCGGACGCCGACGCGCTGGCCGAGGCGGGCGTCGAGGCGGTCGAGGACCTCGACGAGCTGATGCGGCGCTCGTCGTTCGTCACCGTGCACGCCCGCGCCACGCCCGAGACGGCCGGCCTGGTCTCGGCCGAGCGGGTGGCGCTGCTGCCCGAGGGCGCCGTCCTGGTCAACTGCGCGCGGGGCTCGCTGGTCGACTACGACGCCGTGTGCGACGCGCTCGACGCGGGCCGGCTGTTCGGGGCCGCCTTCGACGTCTTCCCGACCGAGCCGGTGCCCGACGGCTCGCGGCTGCTGACCACCGAGGGCGTCGTGATGACCCCGCACCTGGCCGGTGCGAGCCGCGAGACCGCCCACAACGCGGCCGCGCTGTGCGCCGCCGAGGTGGGCCGGTTCGCGCGCGGCGAACCCCTGGTCAACATCGCGCGAGCGTGACGGGGCGCGCGTCAGATTCGGGTGCAGTGGCGCCGCGGCGTCATACTCGACGGCAGTGACCACCACACCACCGGCACCAGCGCCGCTCTCCGTCGCGATGCTCACCCTCGGGTGCGCGCGCAACGAGGTCGACTCCGAAGAGCTCGCCGGGCGCCTCGCCGCCGACGGCTTCCGCCTCGTCGACGACCCCGCCGAGGCCGACACGGTGGTCGTCAACACCTGCGGCTTCGTCGAGCAGGCCAAGAAGGACTCCGTCGACACCCTCCTCGAGGCCGCCGACCTCAAGCACGACGCGGGTGGCGGCGGCCGCGCCCAGGCCGTCGTCGCGGTCGGCTGCCTCGCCGAGCGCTACGGCAAGGACCTCGCCGACTCGCTGCCCGAGGCCGACGCCGTCCTCGGCTTCGACGACTACCCCGACATCGCCGCCCGGCTGCGCTCGATCGTGGCGGGGGAGACCCACCACCCCCACACGCCCTCCGACCGGCGCCGGCTGCTGCCCATCAGCCCGGTCGACCGCCAGAACGGCGCTCCCGCGGCCCCCACGCCGCGCGCCCGGCTCGAGAGCGGCCCGATGGCGCCGCTGAAGCTGGCCAGCGGCTGCGACCGCCGCTGCACCTTCTGCGCCATCCCGCGCTTCCGCGGCTCCTTCGTCAGCCGGCGTCCCTCCGACGTGCTCACCGAGGCGCGGTGGCTGGCCGGCGAGGGGGTGCGCGAGCTGTTCCTGGTCTCCGAGAACTCCACCTCCTACGGCAAGGACCTCGGCGACCTGCGGCTGCTCGAGACGCTGCTGCCCGAGGTCGCGGGCATCGACGGCGTCGAGTGGGTACGGGTCAGCTACCTGCAGCCCGCCGAGATCCGCCCCGGGCTGATCGAGGCCATGACCACCACGCCGGGCGTCGTCCCCTACTTCGACCTCTCCTTCCAGCACGCCAGTCCGACGGTGCTGCGCCGCATGCGCCGCTTCGGCGACCCCGACTCCTTCCTCGGCCTGCTCGACCGCGTCCGCGGGCTCGCGCCCACCGCCGGCGTCCGCTCCAACGTCATCGTCGGGTTCCCCGGTGAGACCGAGGACGACCTGCAGACGCTGTGCGACTTCCTCGTCGCCGCCCGCCTCGACGTCACCGGCGTCTTCGGCTACTCCGACGAGGACGGCACCGAGGCGGCCGGCTTCACCGACCAGCTGGACGACGACGAGGTGGCCGAGCGCGTGCGCCACGTCGGCGACCTGGTCGAGCAGCTCAACGCCCAGCGGGCCGAGGAGCGCCTCGGCGAGGACGTCGTCGTCCTGGTCGAGTCGCTCGAGGACGGCGTCGCCGAGGGCCGCGCGGCGCACCAGGGCCCCGAGGTCGACGGCACCACCCGTCTCGAGGACGCCGTGGGCCTGGCCGTCGGCGACCTGGTGCCGGCCGTGGTGACCGCCACCGAGGGCGTCGACCTCGTCGCCCGGCCCCGGGTCGCAGCGGGGGTCGTGCGATGAGCACCGAGCAGCGCCCGGCCACGAGCAACTGGAACCTGCCGAACGCGCTGACCACGCTCCGCATCGTGCTGGTGCCGGTCTACGGCTGGTTCCTGCTCGGCCACGACCAGGACTCCGTGCTGTGGCGCACGCTCGCCTGGGTCGTCTTCGCGGTCGCCATGGCCACCGACAAGATCGACGGCGACATCGCCCGGGCCCGCGACATCGAGACCGACTTCGGCAAGATCGCCGACCCGATCGCCGACAAGGCGCTCACCGGCATGGCCTTCATCGCCCTCTCCATCACCGGCGACATCTGGTGGTGGGTGACGATCGTGGTGCTGACCCGGGAGTGGTCGGTCACGCTCCTGCGGCTGTCGGTGGCGCGGGACGTCGTGATCCCGGCCAGCTGGAACGGCAAGGTCAAGACGACCCTGCAGGCGGTGGCCCTGGGCTTCCTCACCCTGCCCCTGCGCCAGCTCGACGGCTGGGCCGACGTGCCCGGCGACGTCCTCTTCTACGTGGCCCAGGGCTTCCTCGCCGCGGCCGTCGCCATGACGCTCTGGTCGGGCTACGAGTTCTACCGCGACTTCTGGCGCCAGCGGCGGCAGAAGTCGGCCTGAAACGGCCCGATGTGACGCCCGTCGCGGGCATCGGTCACACCACCGGACGTTTTCGCATCGTTTTCCCGAAGTCGTGGACGGAGGCCTGTCCTCCCGTCGTAAGGTGCTCCGACCTTCCCCCGGGCGGCGACCCCATGCGCCCCGCCTGTGCACGTCCAGCTCGCTCCCTGCTCCACCTCCTTTCCGGTTACCTGAAGGGTCACCCTCTGTGTCCACGCACGTCTCACCGCGACGCGCCCTGATCGGGACGCTCGTCGCAGGCCTCGTCGCCACGCCGTTAGCGCTCGGTCTCGCGACCGCGCCCGCCCAGGCCGCCAGCAGCACTCTCGTGATCAACGAGGTGTACATCAACGGCGGTTCCGCCAGCGCCACCTACAAGAGCAAGTACGTCGAGATCCGCAACCTCAGCTCGTCCGCGGTCGACTTCTCGACGACACCGATGTCGGTCCAGTACCGCGCGCCGGGAAGCACCGGCAGCTCCACCGGCGTCGCTGCGCTGACGGGCACGATCCCGGGCAACGGCTACTACGTCGTCGTCGGCGGTTCGAACGGCTCGATCGGCGCCGACGTGCCGGCCAGCCCTGGGCAGACCTCCACCAACATCAACCCCGGCAACGCCGGCGGCACCATGACGCTGGTCACCGGCACGACCGCCGTCGACCCGTCGTCCTCGACCGCCGTCGTCGACAAGCTCGGGTGGGGCACCAGCAACGCTCCCGAGGGCACGGCGGCGACCGGCAACTCGGTCACCAAGAGCATCGGTCGGGTCAACGCGACGGACACCGACGCGAACTCCACCGACTTCGCCTCCCAGGACCCCACGCCGGGTGCCTCCAACACCGGCGGCAGCAGCGCGCTCTCCGCGACCAACCCCGGCAACAAGTCGGCGGTGCTGAACGAGGCCATCACGCCCTTCCAGCTGCAGGCCTCCGGCGGCAGCGGCAGCTACACCTGGACCGTGACCGGTCTGCCCCCGGGCATCACCGCCTCGTCCAGCGGTCAGGTCTCCGGCACGCCGACCACGACGACCGGCAGCCCCTTCTCGGTGACCGCCACCGTCAGCGACGGCAGCGCGACCGCCCAGACGACCTTCACCTACACGGTCTCGGCGACGCTCGCGATCACGCCGATCGCCCAGATCCAGGGCACCGACACCGACACCAGCCCGCTGAGCGGCCAGACGGTGACCACCGAGGGCATCGTGACCGCGCAGTACGCCAGCGGCGCCGGCAACTACAACGGCATCTACATCCAGACCCCCGGCACCGGTGGCACCGCCGACGCCACCCCGGGCGCCTCCGACGCGATCTTCGTCTTCGGGGCCAACTCCCAGCCGTCCGGCGTCGCCATCGGCGACACGGTGCGCGTGACGGGTCCGGTCTCGGAGTTCTCCGGCACGACCGAGATCACCCCCGCCTCGGGCGGCGTCACCAAGATCGCCGCCAAGGCGCCCGTGACCCCTGCGGCCATCGCCTACCCCGGCACGGACGCCGGCCGCGAGGCCCACGAGGGCGAGCTGCTCGCCCCCACCGGTCCCTTCACGGTCAGCAACGTCTACTCGATCACCGGCGGCGCCAACGCCTTCGCCTCGATCGGTCTGGCCTCCGGCACCAAGCCGCTGATCCAGCCCACCGACGTCGAGGACGCCCAGAACGGTGACACCGCCGGCGTCGTGGCCGACAACGCCGCGCGCGCCGTCGTGCTCGACGACGGCTCCAGCGCGAACTACATGTCCTCGGCCAACCAGGCGCTGCCGCTGCCGTGGATCACCAACAACGCCAACCCGCCGCGGATGGGCGCCCCGGTCACCTTCACCGGCCCGGTCATCCTCGAGTACCGCGACAGTGCCTGGAAGTTCCAGCCCACCCAGCGCATCACCGGCAACGGCGCGAACACCGCCACCTTCGGCACCGACCGCGCCAACAACCTGCAGCCCGCCCCGGTCGGCGGCGACCTGAAGCTGAGCACCTTCAACGTGCTCAACTACTTCCCGACCACCGGAGAGGCCTACGTGGCCTCCGGCGCCGGCACCTGCACGTACTTCACCGACCGCAACGGCAACCGGGTCGCGGTCAACTCGTGCACCGGCAACGGTCCGCGCGGCGCGGCCCAGCAGGACGACTTCATCGCCCAGCAGGCCAAGATCGTCGACGCCATCAACACCATCGACGCCGACATCGTCTCCCTCGAGGAGATCGAGAACTCGGTCAAGATGCCCGGCAGCCCGAACCGCGACCAGGCCGTCCAGACCCTCGTCACCGCGCTCAACGCCGACGCCGGCGGCCCGACCGCCCGCTGGGCCTTCGTGCCCTCGCCGTCCGTGCTGCCGACGCTCGCCGAGCAGGACGTCATCCGCACCGCGTTCATCTACAACCCGAGCACGGTCGACCTGGTCGGCGCCTCGCAGGTGCTGACCACCGCCCCCGCGTTCAACAACGCGCGTGAGCCGCTGGCCCAGGCCTTCAAGCCCAAGGGCGAGCCCGACTCGAGCGCCTTCGGCGTCATCGTCAACCACTTCAAGTCCAAGGGCTCCGGCACCGACGACGGCACCGGCCAGGGCAACGCCAACCCCGACCGCGTCAACCAGGCCACCGCCCTCGCGACCTTCGCGAACGACTTCAAGGCCTCGCGCTCGGTCGACGCGATGTTCCTGGTGGGCGACTTCAACGCCTACACCCAGGAGGACCCCATGCAGGTCCTCTACGACGCGGGCTACGAGAACCTGGCGTCCGAGGACCCGACCGACGCGTCGTACAGCTTCGACGGCCTCTCCGGCTCGCTCGACCACGTGCTCGCCAACACGGCGGCCCAGGACGTGACCACCGGCAGCGACATCTGGGAGATCAACGCCAACGAGTCGCTGGCCTACCAGTACTCGCGTCGTAACTACCACGGTGAGGACTACTACGCGGCCACGCCGTGGAGCTCCTCCGATCACAACCCCGAGGTCGTCGGCATCTCCGTCGCCGAGCGGGTCGCCGCCACCGTCACCGCCGCCGACCAGACCGTCAACGTCGGCAGCGACGCGGTCATCCCGGTGACCGTCACCGGCACCGCCGGCACCCCGACGGGTTCGGTGACCATCAGCAACGGGGCCGACACCCTCGGCACCGGCCAGCTGGTCAACGGCACCGCCAACGTCGTCACCGACACCTCGGGCCTCGCCAAGGGCACCTACACCCTGGTCGTCGACTACAGCGGTGACGCGGCCTACGACGCCGGCACCGACACGCTCCAGCTCACCGTGCAGGAGCCGGCCACCCGCACCATCCAGATCCTGGCCACCAACGACTTCCACGGTCGCCTGCTCAACAACCAGGCCGGTGCGCCGGGCAGCCAGACCGGCAACCCGGCCGGCCCGAACACCTCGACCGACGGCCAGGCCGGCGCCGCGGTGCTCTCCGGTGCCGTCAAGCAGCTGCGGGGCGAGAACCCCGACACGGTGTTCGCCGCCGCCGGTGACCTGATCGGTGCCTCCACCTTCGAGTCCTTCATCCAGGACGACGAGCCCACGATCGATGCGCTCAACGAGGCCGGCCTTGAGGTCTCGGCCGCCGGCAACCACGAGTTCGACAAGGGCTACGAGGACCTCGTGGGCCGCGTGCAGGACCGTGCCGACTGGGAGTACATCGCCGCCAACGTCAACGAGCCGAACGGCCGTAACGACCTCATGGACACGTGGGGCAAGACGTTCGGTGACGTCAAGGTCGGCTTCGTCGGCGCCGTCACCGAGGACCTGCCGTCGCTGGTCTCCCCGGCGGGCATCCAGGGCGTCACGGTCGACGACATCGTCGACTCCACCAACGCCGCCGCCAACGCGCTCAAGGCCGGCGGAGCCGACCTCGTCGTCCTGCTGGTGCACGAGGGCTCGCCCAGCACCAGCTGCGCGACCATGACCGACCCCGCCACTACGTGGGGCAACATCGTGGTCAACACCAGCGCCGACGTCGACGCGATCGTGTCGGGTCACACCCACCTCGCCTACAACTGCTCCTTCCCGGTGACGGGCAAGACGGTCGAGCGCCCGGTGGTCTCGGCCGGCCAGTACGGCACGAACCTCAACCAGCTGAAGTTCGTGGTCGACACCCAGACCGGTGTGGTGCAGTCCAAGACGCAGGCCCTCCTGCCGCTCAAGAACTCCACCACCCCGTTCGCGCCGCTCTACCCGGCCGACCCGGACGTCGTCCCGATCGTGAACGACGCCATCAACCAGGCCGCCGTGCTCGGTGCCGTCGAGGTGGGCAAGATCGAGGCCCCGCTCTCGCGGGCCAAGTTCGGCGACGGCACCCGCGAGAACCGCGGTGGCGAGTCGACCCTGGGCAACCTGGTCGCCGAGATCCAGCGGTGGGCCACGCGCAACCCCGAGTCGGGCTCCGCGCAGATCGCCTTCATGAACCCCGGTGGTCTGCGGGCCGACCTGGCCGGCAACGGCTCGAACCCGTCGCGCACGGTGACCTACCGTGACGCGGCCAACGTACAGCCGTTCGCCAACACCCTGGTCAACATGCGGCTCACGGGTGCGCAGATCGAGACCGTGCTCGAGCAGCAGTGGCAGCTGACCGCCGCGGGCATCGTCCCGACCCGGCCGTTCCTCAAGCTGGGTCAGTCGGAGGGCTTCGAGTACACCTACGACACGGCGGTGCTGCCCACGCCGTCGACCACGGACGGTGCTGCGACCTACACCCAGGGTGAGATCACCAGCATGAAGCTGAACGGGGTCGAGCTCGACCCGACCCAGACCTACTCGGTCACGGTGAACTCGTTCCTGGCCTCGGGCGGTGACAACTTCCGCGAGCTGAACAACGGCACGCAGAAGCGCGACACCGGCAAGGCCGACCTGCAGGCCCAGGTCGACTACTTCGAGCAGGTCGTGGGCACCACCCCGCTCGAGGTCGACTACTCGCAGCGCGCGGTGGGCGTGAAGTTCCCCAACCCGAACGACACCACCTACCGACCGGGCGAGACGGTCAGCTTCGACCTCAGCTCGCTGATCATGACCGGCAACGCCGGTAGCCAGGCCGACGTCAAGGACGCCCAGGTCACGGTGTCGCTGGGCGAGACGGTGCTCGGCACCTACACGGTCGACCAGACGATCCCGAACCCGGGCACCGGCACCGGTCAGGCCGACGGCGCGTCCACCGACGAGTCGGGCAAGGCGAGCGTCTCGTTCGTCCTCCCGGCCAACGCGCCGGGCGGCGTCCAGACGCTGACGGTCAAGGGCGCCACCACCGGCACCGAGATCGGTCTCCCGATCACCGTGGAGCGCTTCGCCACCACGGTGACCGGCACCGCCTCGCCGGTCTCGGCCGGCCAGGACGCCTCGGTGCTCGTCACGGTCGACGCGACCAACAGTGACGAGGTGCCCACCGGCACGGTCGAGATCCGGGACGGCGACACGGTCGTCGGCACCGGGACGCTGACCAACGGCTCGGCGACGATCACGGTCGACGGCGACGCCCTGGTGCCCGGTGACAACGAGCTCACCCTCGCCTACCTCGGCGACGGTGCGTTCGACGCCAGCACCGGCACGGTCACCATCTCGGTGGCCAAGGTCGCGACCACGGTCAGCGGCACCGCCGACCCGGTCACCTACGGCGACACCGCCACGGTGATCGTCACGGTCACCCCGGGTCAGGACTACGGCGACCCGACCGGCACGGTCACGCTGCTCAACGGCACCACCGAGGTCGGCTCGGTCGAGCTGGTCGACGGCACCGGCAACATCACGGTCCCGGCGGCGTCGCTCGAGGTCGGCTCGAACGCCTTCACCCTCAGCTACGAGGGCGACGACACCTACGAGCCGTCCACCGGTTCGGTGAGCGTCCCGGTGACCAAGGTCAACGCGAACGTCACCGGCGAGTCCGCGCAGATCACCTACGGCCAGCCCGGCGCGATCACCGTGTCGGTCGGTCCCGAGAGCCGCAAGCCGGCCACCGGAACCGTCACCGTCAAGAACGGTGACACCGTGATCGGCACCGCCTCGCTCGAGAACGGCACCGCCACGGTGCCGGTCGCGGCGCTGTCGCTGGCCCCGGGTCAGTACACCTTCGACCTGGAGTACTCCGGCGACGACAACTACACCAGCGACACCGGCTCGGTCACGGTCACCGTGGTCAAGGCGGCGGCGACGGTGTCGGCGACGGTCACCCCGGCCAAGCCCGTGGTGGGCAAGGACCGCGCCCGCGTGGCGGTCACGGTCAACGCCACCGGCGTCACGCCGACCGGCACGGTCGAGGTGCGGCAGGGCACGAAGGTGCTGGGCTCGGCCACCCTGAGCAGCGGCAAGGCCACGATCGTCCTGCCGGTGTTCAAGACGGCGGGCAACCAGGCGCTGCAGGTGCGCTACCTCGGTGACGCCAACGTCGCCGCGGCGGCCACGCCGAAGACGGTCTCGGTGGCCAAGGCCACCCCGTCGATGACGGTCACCGCGCCGGCCAAGGTGAAGCGCAACGCGACGCCGACGGTCAGCGTGAAGCTGGCGGCGACCGGTCTCACGGTCACCGGCAAGGTGCAGTTCAAGTACAACGGCCGCACCGTGACCAAGACGCTGTCGGGTCAGAAGGCCAGCCTCAAGCTGGCCAAGCTGACCAAGAACACCACCGTCACCGTGGTGTACGTCGGCAACGCCAACCTCAACAAGAAGACGGCCTCCAAGACCATCAAGGTCGGCTGATCGTCTCCTTCCGCGGGCGCCGCGCCCAGCACGACCACGGGCTGTCGGAGCAGGTCCACGACCTGCTCCGGCGGTCCGGGTCGGGCGCGGCGACCGCGGAGTCGCTCACCGGCGGCCGTCTGGCCGCCCGGCTGAGTGCCGTACCCGGCGCCTCCCAGACCTATCTGGGGGGCGTCGTGTCGTATGCGACCTCGGTCAAGATCGCGGTGCTCGGCGTGCCCGCCGAGCTCGTCGCGCGCCACGGCGTCGTCTCGGCCGCGTGCGCCGCGGCCATGGCCGACGGCGTCCGCGCCATCACCGGCGCCACCCACGGCGTCGCCACCACCGGCGTGGCCGGCCCCACCGAGCAGGAGGGCAAGCCGGTCGGCACGGTCTTCGTCGCCGTCAGCAGCCCGGACGGCGTCCGGACGACGGCGCTCGAGCTGCGCGGCACCCGCGAGGAGATCGTCGAGCGCACCTGCGACGAGGCGCTGCAGGCCCTGCTCGACGCGCTCACCACCGACTCGCAGCCCGACCCGCAGCCCGACCCGCAGCCCGACCCGCAGCCCGACTGAGCGCGACGCCCCGCGCGCGGGTGAACGGCCGTCGTCCACAGGTCTGCCATGATCGAGGAGGAAGAACCGCCGCTCCGGTAGCGTTCTCCCACCAGTGGCCACACGGTCACCAGCAGCCCACCACCCGCAGGAGGTCGACATGGTGCTTCTCCGGCGCCGACTGGGCGACGTCCTGCGCGAGCGTCGCGTCGCCCGCGGGCTGACGCTGCGCGAGGTCTCCGCCGCCGCCCGGGTCAGCCTGGGCTACATCTCCGAGATCGAGCGTGGGCAGAAGGAGGCCTCCTCCGAGCTGCTCGCCTCGCTGTGTGCCGCGCTCGACGCGCCGCTGTCCGAGGTGCTGGGCGAGGTCGCGGTCGCCGTGGCCGCCGAGGAGGCCGCCGCCCGGCTGGCCACCCCGATCACCGTGGGCCGCGAGCGGCACGACGTCGTCGTCGCGCCCGCCGCCTGACCGTTCGCCTGCCGTTCGCGAGGTCTCGAGGCTCGGCCGTGACCATCGTGGGGCGCGCGCTGACGATGGTCGAGGTGCGAGGAGCCCTGGCAACGACCCCGAGACCGCCGGCCCCCCGAGGCCGACGCGTCGCCCGGGGCGTTCGCGTGCTGGTTGCGAGGTCTGGAGGCTCGGCCGTGGCCGGCCTCGCACCTCGACCGTCGTGGGCGGGACTCGGGTCACTCGGGCTGGCAGGCCGGGCACCAGTACGTCGCCCGCTCCCGCTCGGCGGGTCCGCGCATCGCCACGCGCACCGGTGTGCCGCAGCGGCGGCACGGTGACCGGTCGCGGCGGTAGACCCACATCCGCTCGCGCTCGCGCAGGTCGCCCGTGGTCGACTGCACCGGGCGCTCCTTGTTGAGCTCGAGCATCTGCTTGGCCCGGCGCACCAGGCGCGGCAGCCGGTCGACGTCGCCGACCGCGCGCAGCGGGTGCACGCCGGCGACGAAGCACAGCTCGGCGGCGTACATGTTGCCGATGCCGGCCAGGTTGCGCTGGTCGAGCAGCGCCTCGACGAGCGGTCGCCGGGGCTCGCCGGCGAGGCGGCGCAGCGCCTCGGCCTCGTCCCAGTCGGGGCCGAGCAGGTCGGGCCCCACGTGGCCGACCACCGTGTGCTCCTCGGCGGTGGGAAGCAGCTCGACGATGCCGAGCGAGAACCCCACCGCCTGCGCGTCGTCGGTGGTGAGCACGACGCGGGCCTGGTGCGCCGGCCGCGGCCAGCGCCCCCCGGGCGCCAGCACCCGCCAGGCGCCCTCCATCTTGAGGTGGGTGTGCAGCGTCCAGCGGTCGCCGTCGTGCTCGAGGCGGGTCAGCAGGTGCTTGCCGCGCGAGGTGCTCTCGACGACCCGGCCGCCGGCGAGGTCGGCGGTCGCGTGCTGCGGCACCCGGAAGTCGGTGGCGCGCAGGACCTGCCCCGCGAGGCGCCGGTGGAGCAGCCGGGCCGCGCGGTAGACGGTGTCACCCTCGGGCACCGCGCAGCCTCAGACCCTGGGGAGTGGCGACGAAGCCCGCGGCGTCGAGCGCCTCGCGCAGCGGCGTCGAGCCGCCGCCGAGCAGTGCGGCGCCGTCGGCCTTCTCGACGGTGAGCCGGCCCAGGGCCCCGGCCCGCACCCGGTCGGCCAGCGCCCCGGCCGCCGGGGTGAGGACGTCGGGGTCGTCAGACCAGGTGAGCAGCGTGCGGCCGCCGCGCTCGACGTAGAGGGTGAGCGCCCCGTCGACCAGCACCACCAGGGCGCCGGCCTTGCGGCCGGGGCGGTGACCGGACTCCTGGGCCGGCCACGGGAGCGCGGCGCCGTAGGGGTTGGCGGGGTCGGTGGCGGCCAGCGCGAGGGCGTCGGGCTTGGCCTCGGGGGGCAGCTCGGTGAAGGTGCGCAGCCGGTCGATGGCGCCGGCGGTGCCGAACTGGGCGGCGCCGAGGCCCTCGACGAAGTAGCCGCGACGGCAGCGCCCCGACTCCTCGAAGGCGGCCAGGACCTTGTAGACCGCGGCGAACCCGCCCGGCGTCCGCTCGCTGACGACCGCACCGCGGATGACGACGCCGTGCCGGTCGAGCAGCCGCTCGGCGGCGACCTTGCCGCGCCGCGTCGGGTCGGCGTCGACCTCGGGCAGCAGCGCCCACCGACCGGCGGTCTCGGGTGGTCCGGTGCGGGCGACCCGGCCCGGTCGCGGCGGGGCCTTGCGGGTGCGGTGGGTGCCTCGACCGCCGCGGACCAGCGCCCGCAGCGGGGTGAGGGTGTCGTTGCCGACGCGGCCGGCCCACACGAGGTCCCACAGCGCGGCGCTCAGCACCTGGTCGGTGGTGCTCGGCTTCTCCAGGTGTCGGCGCGCCGCCGCGGCCAGCTGGTGGAAGAACCACGCGCCGCCGCCGTCGAGCGCCGCGAGCAGGGCCTCGTGCACCGGGCCGAGCTCGAGCGGCTCGGGCTGCGGCAGCGTGAGGGGCGCCTGGTCGGCCAGGTGCAGGCTGACCCAGCCGTCGGAGCCGGGCAGCGAGCCGTGGCCGGCCCACACGACCTCACCGGAGGCGGTGAGCTCGTCGAGCAGGCTGGGCTCGTAGTCGCGCACCCGGGCGGCGAGCACCAGCGGCTCGAGCGCCGAGGCCGGCACCGGGGCGCCCGCCAGCTGGTCGATGGCGGTGATCACGCCGTCGACGCCGCGCAGGCCCCGGCCGGTGACGTGCTGCCAGGCGCCGAGGAAGCGCGCCAGCGCGGGCGGCTCGACCGGCTCGACCTCCTTGCGCAGCCGGGCCAGCGAGCGGCGTCGCAGCCGCCGCAGCACCTCGGCGTCGCACCACTCCACACCGGTGCCGTGCGGGCGGAACTCGCCGTCGAGCACCCGGCCCTGGGCGGCGAGCCGCTCGAGGGTGTGCCGGACGACAGCCGTCCCGAGCCCCAGCCGCTCGGCGACCTGGTCGGTGGTGAACGGGCCGTGGGTGCGGGCGAAGCGGCCCACGAGGTCGGCGAGCGGGTCGTCGACCGGCTCGGTGAACACGTCGGGCGTGCCGGGCGGCACCGGCACGCCGAGCCCGTCGCGCAGGCGGCCGACGTCCTCGACGACGGCCCAGCGCGGCTCGCCGGCCAGGCGCACCTCGACGATGCGGCGGCTCTCGGTCAGCGAGCGCAGCCAGGCGTCGGGGTCGGCGTCGGGCACCGCGCGCTCGTGCACCTCGGGGGTCGACTGCGGCCCGAGCAGCCGCAGCAGGTCGACCAGTCCCTCGGCGTCGCGCACCCGCCGGTCGGGGGCGAGCCGTTGCAGCTCGGCCTCGACCTCGGCGAGCACCTCGGGGTCGAGCAGCTCGCGCAGCTCGGCGCGGCCCAGCAGCTCGGCCAGCAGGCCCTGGTCGAGCGACAGCGCGGCCGCGCGCCGCTCGGCGATGGGGGAGTCGCCCTCGTAGAGGAACTGCGCGACGTAGCCGAACAGCAGGCTGGCGGCGAACGGGGACGGCGAGGTGGTGGCGACGTCGGTGACGCTGACCTCGCGCCGGTCGACGCTGCGCATCAGGGCGGTGAGGGCCGGCAGGTCGTAGACGTCCTGCAGGCACTCGCGCACGGCCTCGAGCACGATCGGGAACGACGGGTACTTCGAGGCGACCTCGAGCAGGGACGCCGCGCGCTGGCGCTGCTGCCACAGGGGCGAGCGGCGTCCGGGGTCGCGGCGGGGGAGCAGCAGGGCGCGGGCCGCGCACTCGCGGAAGCGGGCGGCGAACAGCGCCGAGCCGCCCACCTCGGTGGTGACGAGCTGCTCGATCTCATCGGGCTCGAAGACGACCAGCTCGCCCGTGGGCGGCTCGGCGTCGGAGTCGGGGATGCGCATGACGATGCCGTCGTCGGAGGCCATCGCCTGCCCGTCGACGCCGTAGCGCTCGCGCAGTCGGGCGTTGATGGCGAGCGCCCACGGCGCGTGCACGGGCACGCCGTAGGGGGAGTGCAGCACCAGCCGCCAGTCGCCGAGCTCGTCGCGGAACCGCTCGACGAGCAGCGTCTGGTCGGACGGCAGCACCGAGGTGGCCTCGCGCTGCTCGTGCAGGTAGCCGACCAGGTTGCCGGCCGCCCACGCGTCGAGGCCGTCGTCGCGGGCGCGCTGCTCGGCCTTCGCCCGCGGCAGCGCGGCGAGCTCGCGGGTGTACTCGCCGATGGCCGCGCCGAGCTCGGCGGGGCGGCCGAGGGTGTCGCCCTTCCAGAACGGGAGCCGGCCCGGGATGCCGGGTGCGGGGGTGACCAGGACCCGGTCGTGGGTGATGTCCTCGATGCGCCAGCTGGTGGCGCCGAGGGCGAAGATGTCGCCGACCCGCGACTCGTAGACCATCTCCTCGTCGAGCTCGCCGACCCGCTTGCCCGGGCCCTCGGCCCCGACGAGGAAGACGCCGAACAGGCCGCGGTCGGGGATGGTGCCGCCGCTGGTGACGGCCAGCCGCTGCGAGCCGGGGCGGCCGGTGAGCTCGCCGGTGACGCGGTCCCACACGATGCGCGGGCGCAGCTCGGCGAACTCGTCGCTGGGGTAGCGGCCCGCCAGCAGGTCGAGCACGGCGTCGTAGGCCGAGCGGGGCAGCTGGGAGAACGGCGCGCTGCGGCGCACGAGGTCGTAGAGGTCGTCGACGCCGACCGACTCCAGCGCCGTCGCCGCCACCACCTGCTGGGCCAGCACGTCGAGCGGGTTGGTGGGGATGCGCAGCGCCTCGATGCCGCCGGTGCGCATGCGCTGGACGGCGACCGCGGTCTGCGCGAGGTCACCGCGGTGCTTGGGGTAGAGGACGCCGCGCGAGACCTCGCCGACCTGGTGACCCGCGCGGCCGACCCGCTGCAGGGCGCTCGCCACCGACGGCGGCGACTCGATCTGGACGACGAGGTCGACCGCGCCCATGTCGATGCCGAGCTCGAGGCTGCTGGTGGCCACCACGGCCGGCAGCCGGCCGCGCTTGAGGTCGTCCTCGATGAGCGCGCGCTGCTCCTTGCTGACCGAGCCGTGGTGGGCCTTGGCGATGACGGTGCCGGCCCCCTCGGTGGCGCCGCTCTGGGCCATGACCTGCGCCGGGGGCCCCGACGGACCCTGGGCCTGTCGGTGGGAATCGTCGTCCTGCTCGTCGTCGTCGCCGGCCGCCCGCTCGGTGGCGATCTCGTTGAGCCGGGCCGTCAGCCGCTCGGCGAGGCGCCGGGAGTTGGCGAAGACGATGGTGGAGGTGTGCTGCTCGATGAGGTCGACGACGCTGGCCTCGACGTGCGGCCAGATGCTGCCGGTGCGCCCGTCGTCGGCGTCGCGGTCGTCGACGTCGGCCTCGCCGTCGGGTGCGGTCATGTCCTCGACCGGGACGACGACGTCGAGCTGCCAGCGCTTCTCGGCGGGCGGTGCCACGATCTCGACGGGCGCGCTGCCGCCGAGGAAGCGCGCGACCTCCTCGAGCGGGCGGACCGTGGCCGAGAGCCCGATGCGCTGGGCGGGCCGCTCGAGCAGGGCGTCGAGCCGCTCGAGGCTGAGTGCGAGGTGGGCGCCGCGCTTGCTGCCGGCGACGGCGTGCACCTCGTCGAGGATCACCGTCTCGACGCCCTTGAGCGACTCGCGCGCCTGGCTGGTGAGCATCAGGAACAGCGACTCGGGCGTGGTGATGAGGACGTCGGGCGGCGACGTGGTGAGCTTGCGCCGGTCGCCGGCGGCGGTGTCGCCCGAGCGGACGCCCACCGTCACCTCGGGCAGCTTCTGGTCGAGCCGCTCGGCGGTGACGCGAATGCCGGTGAGCGGGGCCCGCAGGTTGCGCTCGACGTCGACGCCGAGCGCCTTGAGCGGGCTGATGTAGAGCACGCGGGTGCGGTGGCGCTTCTCGGCGGGGGGCGGCGAGGTGAGCAGCCGGTCGATCGACCACAGGAACGCGCTGAGCGTCTTGCCCGACCCGGTGGGCGCCACGACCAGCGCGTGCCGGCCCGCCCCGATCGCCGCCCAGGCCCCCGCCTGCGCCGGCGTCGGCGCCGCGAACGCCGCCGAGAACCACGCGCGCGTGGGCTCGCTGAACGCCGCGAGGGCGTCGGCGGGCGCGGGCGCCGTGGCCGGGGTGGCCGGGGCGGCCGGGGCGGCCGGGGCGGAGGGGGTCACCTCGCCATCATGACCGCCACCACCGACAGTCCGTCCCCCCTCCCGCGGGTGGTGCGGGGGCGTCGTCCCATCCGTCCCATCTGTCTCAGGGATACCCGGTCCACCGGGTATCCCTGACGTTCTCGGGCACTGCAACGCCCGAGAAGCGGAGGGAGTGCCCGAGAAGGTGGGGGCCGGGCGGCCGGGTCGGGGACGACCGACGCCGGCCGCGCGTCAGCGACGCCGGGCGCCGTCAGCCCAGTCAGGCAGTCAGCCGCGTCGGCCCCGTCAGGCGCCGTCGGACGGCGGCTCGCGCCGTCCGGGCCGCGGGGCCTGCGGCAGCTGCCGGCCGGCCTCACCGCCGATCCGGCCACCGAACGGGCGGCCGTGGTCGGCGAACTCCTCGCGGTAGAAGGCGAGCACGTGGTCGCCGATCTCGATCCGGGCGCCGGTGCGCAGCGTCGTGCGCCCGCCCACCCCGGCGCCGTGCACCCGCAGCGTGCCGCCGACGGGCTCGATGACGAACTCGTCGTCGTCGCCGTGCCGCACGACCGCGTGGACGTCGGCGAGCCCCGGCAGCCGGGCGTCGCACTCGGGTCCGGAGCCGATGGTGAGCGAGTCGGAGCGCATCCAGAAGACCGGACGTCGCTCGCCGTCCCACAGCCGCGACCGCTCGACGACCAGCCGCGGCCCGCCCCCGCGCTCCGGGTCGTGCGTGGTGGTCGGTGGACGACGGGGCCGCCGCACGAAGGTGGGGGCGAGCGGCCAGGCGGTGGCGGGCGGCAGCATGGTCGGGTCGGGCAGCACCGAGCGTCCTCGCCGGCGCGGGCGCGCCGCCGTCCACGCCCCGCGCAGGCTCCCGAGCCGGACGTGCCGCGAGCGGGTGACGCGACGCTGCCACCACGAGACGCGCACGGCGCCCAGGGTCACCAGCGGCACGCCCTGGGAGACGATCTCGAGGCTCATGCCGCGCGCGGCCAGCACCGCGGCCGCCGCACGCACGAGGCCGGCGTCGCCGGGCCCGGCGAAGGCGCCCGGGTCGTCGACGTCGAGCGTGAGCCGGTTGCCGGCGCCGAACACCCGCCCGTGCACGGCGGGCAGGTCGGGTCGCTCGATCTCGAAGCGCAGGTCGGCGCCGACGACGGTGGGCACCGGCTCAGCGTGCGACGGTGCCGGCGGTGCCGGCGGTGCCGGCGGTGCCGGCGGTGCCGGCGGTGCCGGCGGTGCCGGCGGTGCCGGCGGTGCCGGCGGTGCCGGCGGTGCCCGTGGAGGCGTTGTCCCCGGTGGTGATGGTGAGCACGCCGTCGAGCTTCCAGACCGCGCGGGGCGCGCCGACACCGGTGTCGCGCGGCACCTCGACGGTCATGTCCTCGAGGCGGTAGTGGATCGCGGCCTCGCGGCCGGTGAGGAAGTCCCACATTCCCTTGCCGAGGTCGGTCCAGTCGACCACCTCGCCGTCGCGGTCGCCGGTGCGGTCGCCGCTGGTCGTCTGGCTGTTGCTCATGGTGTGCCTCTCGGTGGGTGGACCCTCACCATGCGCCGCCGGCCCGGGGGCTCGGGCTCACCCCGCCGACCCGACGTGGGCCGTGGCGGTCGCCCGACCGGGTGACGGCGCGAGGCGGCCGGCGGCTCAGGCGACGACGGTGCGCAGCATCGGCGGCTGGATGGCGGTCGCCCCGCCGCGGCGGTAGAGCGCGGCGGGCCGGCCCCCGGTGCCGCCGGGACCGTCGGAGGCGCCGGCCGGCACGACGAACCCGTCGGTGCCGAGCACCTTGCGGCGGAAGTTGCCGAGGTCGGGCGGGGCGCCCCACACCGCGGCGTAGACCCGGCGCAGCTCGGGCAGCGTGAACGGCTCGGTGACGAAGTCGAGCGCCAGCGTCGTGTACTCCAGCTTGGCCCGGATCCGCTCGCGCGCGTCGCGCAGGATCTCGGCGTGGTCGAAGGCGAGCACGGGCGCGTCGGCGTCGAGGACGTCGTCGACCGCCCACCAGCGCGCGTCGGCGGCGTCGGTGCCGGCCTCGGGCGAGGGCAGGTCGGGCGCGAACGCGACGTGGGCCACCGAGACCACCCGCATGCGCGGGTCGCGGTCGGGCGCGGAGTAGGTGCGCAGCTGCTCGAGGTGGCCGGTGTCGACGCCGAACCGCTCGACCCCGGTCTCCTCGCGCAGCTCGCGCCAGGCGGCGGTCTCGGCGTCCTCGTCGGGCTCGACGAACCCGCCGGGCAGGGCCCACGACCCGGCGAACGGCTCCTCGCCGCGCTCGACCAGCAGCACCGACAGCGCGCCGTCGCGGATGGTGAAGACCGCGAGGTCGACGGTGACGGCGAACGGCGGGTGCTCGCTCACGACAGCACCACCCCGGCGTCCGCGAGCTCGCCCAGGGCGGCCTCGCTGGTGTGCGGCGCGACGCCGGCGTGCAGGCCGCCGAGCAGCCGGACGCCGAGCCCGTGCCGTCGCGCGTCGAGCGCCGTGGCCCGCACGCAGTAGTCGGTGGCGATGCCGACGACGTCGACCGCGGTGACGCCGAGCCGCCGCAGCAGGTCGGGCACCGTCTCGCCGTCGTCGGTGACGGCCTCGAACGCGCTGTAGGCCGCCTCGCCCATGCCCTTGCGCACGTGGTGGGTGACCGCGCTCGTGTCGAGGTCGGGGGCGTAGTCGGCGCCGTCGGTGCCCGAGACGCAGTGCACCGGCCAGGTGACGGTGAAGTCGGGCTCGGCGCCGGCGGGCGCGAAGTGCCCGCCGTTGTCGTTGTCGCCGTCGTGCCAGTCGCGCGAGGCGACCACGGCCGCGTAGTCGCCGGCGTGCGCGGCGAGGTGGGCGCTGATGCGGCGGGCGACCTCGGTGCCGCCGTCGACGCCGAGCGCACCGCCCTCCACGAAGTCGTTCTGCACGTCGACGACGACCAGGGCGGTGCGCCCCGGCGTCTGCTCGGGAGTGGTGCTCATCGTGCTGCTCCTTCCGGTCGGGGTCCGACTCTGAGGTAGGGGTCTCCGTCGGCGACGATGCGCGCGACGTCGGGCAGCGAGGCGATCGCCGCGGCGCAGTGCGCACGCACCGCCTCGAGGTCGGGCCGGTGGACGACGTCGCCGCCGCGCACCACGGGCACCTGCACCGGCGTCGCAGCGCCTGCGCCCTCGGGCTCGTCGACGGCGAACCACTCCTCGACCAGGACGCCGTCGTCGTAGCGGCGGTGGGCGGTCTTGGCGCCGCCGACGCTGATCTTGTCGTGCGACTTCTTGGCCACCGCGCGCAGCGGACCGCCGGGGGAGTCGGCGACGGCGACCAGCTTGTAGACCATGCTCGCGGTGGGGTGGCCCGAGCCGGTGACGACGCGGGTGCCGACGCCGTAGCCGTCGATGGGGGCGTCGGCGAGGGCGGTGATGACGTACTCGTCGAGGTCGCTGGTGGCCACGATGCGGGTCTGCGTGGCGCCCAGCTCGTCGAGCAGCGCACGGGCGGCGTGGGCCTCGTCGGCCAGGTCGCCGGAGTCGATGCGCACCGCACCCAGACCGGTGCCCGCCGCCTCGATCGCGTGGCGGATGCCCTGCGGGGTGTCGTAGGTGTCGACCAGCAGCGTGGTGCCGACGCCCTGCGCCTCGACCTGACTGCGGAACGCCTCGACCTCGCTGGCGTGGGCGAGGGTGAAGGCGTGCGCGGCGGTGCCGACGGTGGGGACGCCGTGGCGTCGTCCGGCCGCGAGGTTGGACGTCGAGGCGAACCCGGCGAGGTAGGCGGCCCGGGCCGCGGACACCGCGGCCTCCTCGTGGGTGCGGCGGCTGCCCATCTCGACCAGCGGCCGGCCCTGCGCGGCGGTGGTCATGCGGGCGGCCGCGCTGGCGATGGCGGTGTCGTGGTTGAGCACACTGAGCACCAGCGTCTCGAGCACGACGCACTCGCCGAGCGTGCCGCGCACGGTGAGCACCGGGCTGCCGGGGAAGTAGAGGTCGCCCTCGGGATAGGCGTCGATGTCGCCGGAGAAGCGGAACGAGCGCAGGTAGTCGGCCGTCTGCTCGCCGACGACGCCCTGCTCGAGGAGCCAGGCGACGTCGTCCTCGTCGAAGCGGAACGCCTCGATCATGGGCAGCAGCCGCCCCAGCCCGGCGAGGACGCCGTAGCGTCGCCCGGGCGGCAGGCGCCGCGCGAAGGCCTCGAAGACGGCGTCGTGCCCGACGCTGCCGTCGGTGACGAACGAGTCGAGCATCGTGAGCTCGTAGCGGTCGGTGAGCAGTCCCGTGAGGTCCATCGCTGCGCTCCTGGTTTGTAGTCACTATGACTATAACACGGTGGTCGTCGAGACGCCCCCGGCGCGGGGTGCGCGGTGCGTCACCATGTCGGCCATGACGCCGCTGCGAGCCGGGGTGCTGGCGGCCCGCGAGCGGCTCGGGTCCGACGCGGCCGCGTGGGACGCCGTCCTCGCCACCGTCGCGCACGCCGCCGGGCTGCCGGACGCCGCGCCGCCCGACGTCCCGGGTCTCGAGGCGTGGCGCGACCCGGCGGCGGCCGAGGCGCTCGGGGAGGTCTACGAGTCGCTGCTGGCCGACCGCACCGGCACCGGCTCGTTCTACACGCCGCCGCGGCTGGTCGCCTGGCTGCTCGACCAGACCCTCGGGCGCACCCACGGCGCGCGTCACCCGCACCGCCGCCTGCTCGACCCGGCCTGCGGCACCGGCAACGTGCTCGTCGCAGCGCTGCGCCGCCTCGGCCCGGACGCGGCTGCCGACGTCGTCGGCCGACTCCACGGCACCGACCTCGACCCCGTCGCCGTCGCCATCACGCGGCTGCGGCTGCGGCTGGCCGTGCCGGACGTCGACCCCGCCGTCCTCGAGCGCACGGTCCGCGTCGCCGACGGGCTGGGGGAGCACCCCGACGCGCCGTTCGACGCCGTGCTCGGCAACCCGCCCTTCGGCGGCCGGCTGCGACCGCGAGGGCCGCTCGCCGCCACCTCGCCCGCGCCCTACACCGACACCAGCGCGGCGTTCCTGCTGCGGGCGATCGACCTCGTGCGCCCCGGCGGCACCGTCGCGCTCGTGCAGCCGCTCTCGCTGCTCGCCGCCCGCGACGCCGGACCGGTGCGCGACGCCGTCCGCGCCGCCGGCGCCGTCACCTCCTTCTGGTCGAGCACCACCCCGGTCTTCGCCGGGACGCCGGTGCTCACCTGCGTGCCCGTCGTCGTCACCGGCCGCGAGCAGGGCCGCGTGGCCACGTGGGCGGGGGCGCGACCCGAGCCGCGCACCGGCGTCGCGCTGCCGCCCGACGAGTGGGGTCCGCTGCACGCCCCGGCCCTCGGCATCCCGGTGGTGGCGCCGCGGACCGCCGGCCGGCTCGGCGACCTCGGCCCGTGCAGCGCCGGGTTCCGCGACGAGTACTACGGGCTCGTGCCCTACGTGGACGACGGCGGCCCCGGCGCGCCCCTGATCACCACCGGTCTCATCGAGCCCGCCCACTGCCGCTGGGGCGCCGTCCGCGCCCGGTTCGCCAAGCGGACCCTCGCCGCGCCCACCGTCGACGTCGACGCGCTGCGGGCCGCCGCCGGCGGCACCCGCCTGGCGCGGTGGGTCGAGGCGCGGCTGGTGCCGAAGGTGCTGGTGGCCACCCAGGGACGCACCGTCGAGGCGGTCGTCGACGAGCACGGCGACTGGCTGCCGTCGGTGCCGGTGCTGACGCTCGTCCCGCCGCCCGACCGCCTCTGGCACGCGCTCGCGGTGCTGCTCGCCCCGCCCGTCGTCGCGCTCGCCGCCGCGCGCTACGCCGGCACCGCCATGGCGTCCGGCGCCATCAAGCTCAGCGCGGGCGGGCTCGCCGACCTGCCGCTGCCCGCCGACCGCTCCTGCTGGGACGTCGGCGCCCGCCTCGCCCGCGAGGCCCAGCTCGCCCCCGACGACGCCCGGCCCGACGTCCTGCGCGCCTGTGCCGAGACGATGTGCGCCGCCTACGGCGACGACGGCGCGCTCGAGTGGTGGCTTGCACGCTGCGAAACCCCGGTGCGCGCCATCCGCTGACTGCCTACCGTTTCCGCGCACGCGGACTACGATTCGGCACATTGCGAAGGGCGAGAGGGGGTAGCGCCATGACCACGCTCATGGGCTCGGTGCTGCTCTACAACGCCTCCTTCGAGCCGCTCGGCCGGGTCAGCTTCAAGCACGCGGTGAAGATGCTGGTGCGCGAGGTCGCCGTCGTCCACGAGGCGCACGGCGAGCGGATGATCGGCCCCTACCAGTGGCCGCGCGCGCTGCGGCTGGTGCGCTACGTGGCCACCAAGTGGCTCTACCGGCCCGCCGGCTACACGCGCCAGGGCGTGCTCGCCCGCGACCGGCACCGCTGCGCCTACTGCGGCGCCCGCGCCCAGACCGTCGACCACCTCGTGCCCCGCTCGCGCGGCGGCACCTGGACCTGGCTCAACACCGTCGCCGCCTGCGGCTCCTGCAACGAGCGCAAGGGCAACCGGACGCCGTCCGAGGCCGGCATGCGGCTGCTCCTCGAGCCCTGGCACCCCACGCGGGCGCAGATCGCCGCCTGGGCCTGAGGTCGGTCCGCCCGGCGCCTGGGGCGGGGTGGCTGGGGTGGCTGGGTCGGGTGGCGGTGCGTGGGCCACGGTTCTGGACGTCAGTTCGGTGGCTGGGGCACCGCCCGGTGGGGTCGGGTCGGGTGGCGGTGCGTGGGCCACAGATCTGGACGTCGGTTCGGTGGCTGGGGCACCGCCCGACGGGGCCGGATGACGGTGGCGGTGAGCCAGTTCCCGTTCGCGCGGCCGATTCGGTAACGAGGTCACCGCCGCCCCGGCGAACCCCCGTCCGGCGGTGAGCCAGTTCCCAATCGGGCGGGCGATTCGGTCACCAGCTCACCGCCGCCCCGACTCACCCCCGCCCGGCGGTGAGCCAGTTCCCGTTCCGGTCGCCGATTCGGTCAACAGCTCACCGCCGCCCCGGCTCACCCCCCGCCCAGCGGTGAGCCAGTTCCCAATCGGGCGGCCGATTCGGTCATCAGCTCACCGCCGCCCCGACGCAGGCGACCCAGACCCCACCCCCAGCACCCCCAGCAACGCCGCGGGGACGTCGTCCAGGGGGACGGCGTCGGCGAGCAGGCCGGCGTAGGTCAGCTTGTGGCCGCTGCGGGCGCCGAGCCAGCGGTGCAGGCGGGCGTGGTCGGGGCGGTCGCGCTGGGCGGGCTGCTGCGCCATCCGCTCGTACCGGCCGCGCTCGCCCTGCGCCTCGACCACCGCCAGGACACCGGGGACGCCGACCGCGCGGATCAGCTCGTCCTCGAGGTCGGCGTCGCACACGAACGGGGTGACGTCGACGAGCACCCGGGCCAGCACCCGCGCGACGTAGTCCGACTCCCCGGCGTCGTGCAGCAGGCGCACGGGCCCCGCGTCGCGCAGGTGCGCGGGCAGGTTGGTGATCCCCTGCATGACCACCACCTCCGGGCACGCGACGCCCAGCCGCCGCGCCAGCACCTCGAGCGCGCGCCGGTCGCTGTCACCCTCCACCAGCACCCGCGGCGCGACCACGACGGCACGGTACGTCCCGCGCGTCGTGACCGGCCTCCCGATTCGCCCACGCGAACCCATCACCTCTGGCAGCATCGCGCGACATGGGCTTCCTCTCGGCGTGCGAGGCCGCGGTGGCGCGCCGCGCCGAGCTCGGGTGGGCCTCCACCGACCAGGCCCGCGGCGCGCTGGCCGCCCTGCAGGCCGACGGCGAGGACGCCGGCCTCGCCGAGCTGCTCGCCACCGTCACCCGCACCTTCGGGCTCGCCCCGGTCGAGACGGCGCTGCTCGAGGTGGCGGTCGCCGCCGAGCAGAGCGTCTCGGCCCACCTGCTCCTCGGCCTGCTCTCGGGTGACGACCGCCCCGGGCGACCGACCGCGGCCCTGGCCCTCGAGCTGGCCGGCGTCGCGCCCGACGTCCGCTCGGCCCGCGCCCACCTCGGCGCCCGGTCGCCGCTGGTGCGCTACGGGCTGGTGCAGGCCGCGGGCACCGACGTCCTGCTCAGTCGCCGGCTCGTCGTCAACGACCGGGTCGCGGCCTACCTCGGCGGCGACGACGTCCCGCCGCAGCGCGTGCTCTCGATGCTGCTCGACGCCGTCCCGGTCGAGGTCGAGGGCGTCGAGCACGTGGTCGCCGCGCTGCGGGCCGACCACGCCCTGGTGTGGGTGCACGCTCCCGGTGGTGGCGCCGGCGCCGCGCTGGCGGCGGCCGCCTGCCGCCAGGTCGGCGTCTCGTGCATGGTCGCCGACCTCGCGCGGCTCGACCCCGCCGTCCCGGTCGAGGACGGCGTCGCCGCGCTGCTCGTCGAGGCCGGGCTCGCCGGCACCGTGCTGATCCTGGTCGGCGCCGAGCGCGCCCGCCCCGACTGGCTGTGGCACTCCGCGGTTCCGGTGTGCGCGGTCAGCGTCGAGCCCTGGGACCCCGAGTGGTCGGGCGACCTGCCGGTCACCGTGCTCGCCCCGCGTCTCTCGGTCGCGCAGCGGCAGGCGCTGTGGCGCCCGATGCTGGGGGACGCCGCCACCAGCCGCGAGATCACCGCGATGCCGCTCTCGCCCGAGCAGATCGCCACCATCGGCCGCCACGCCGAGGCCACGGCCGCGGTCAACGGCGAGGACGGCGTCTCGCCCGAGCGCGTGCGCCACTCGGCCCGCACCCTGAGTCGCGGCCGCTCGGTGCGCGCCAACGCCTCGACCGCCGCCACCCTCGACGACCTCGTGCTGCCGCCGGCCGCGAAGGGCGAGGTGCAGCGCCTGCTCGACTGGGCCCGCTACCGCGACGAGGTGGTCGCCCTCGGCCCGCTGCACGGCAAGGGCGGCAAGGGCGTCGGCATCTGCGCGCTGTTCTCGGGCCCGCCGGGCACCGGCAAGACGCTCGCCGCGCACGTCATCGCCGACTCGCTCGGCATGGACCTCTACCAGGTCGACATCTCCAGCGTCGTCGACAAGTACATCGGCGAGACCGAGAAGAATCTCGAGCGCGTCTTCGCCGAGGCCGAGGCCACCAACGCGGTGCTGTTCTTCGACGAGGCCGACGCCATCTTCGGCTCGCGCTCGGCGGTCAAGGACTCCAAGGACCGCTACGCCAACCAGGAGATCGCCTACCTGCTCCAGCGCATGGAGCAGTTCGACGGCATCACGGTGCTGGCGAGCAACCTGCGCAGCAACCTCGACCCCGCCTTCGCGCGCCGCCTGCACTTCATGGTCGCCTTCCCCGCCCCCGACGTCGAGACCCGTCGCCGGCTGTGGGAGCACCACCTCGCGGATCTGACGCTCGACCAGGACGACGTCGTCGACCTCGACTGGCTGAGCGAGCACGTCGAGATGGCCGGCGGCGACATCCGCAACATGGTGCTCTCGGCCGTCTACTCCGCGGTCGCCCAGGGCGTGCCGATCGGCATGCGTCACGTCGACGACGCCGTCCGCCGCGAGCACGTGAAGATGGGACGCCGGCCACCGGCCCACCCGCGGCTCGCCGCCGTCTCCGGGACGCGGCGATGAGCCCGTCGCCGGCCGCGCCGGGGAGGCCGCGGTGGAGCTGACCCACGAGCACGAGCACGCCCCGACCCCGGTGCCGGTCAAGGCGCCCGAGATCGAGCCGCCGGCGCCCGCCGCCCCGGTGCCGATGGCGATGGGCACCGTCATGGTGGGCCACGCCGAGGACCGCGCCGAGACCGACGCCGACGCCCGCGCCGACGTCGCCCTGCGTCGGCTGGCCGCGAAGGAGGCCGGCACCGGCAGTGGCGCCGGAGGAGACGGCGAGGCCCACCAGCACGGCCCCGGCTGCGACCACGTGCGTCGCGCCCCGGCGCCGGTGCCGTCGGGCGCCCCCGTCGTGGGCTACGAGGGCGGCGCGCTCGACGGCGACACCAGCGCCGCCATCAGCAGCCGCGTCGGCCGCGGCCGGCCGCTCGAGGGCCCGGTGCTGCGCCGCATGGAGACGGCGTTCGGCACCGGCCTCGGCAACGTCCGCATCCACGACGACGCCACCGCGGCGAAGCTCAACCACCAGGTGAGCGCGCGCGCCTTCACCACCGGCAAGGACATCTTCTTCGGCTCCGGCCAGTACGCGCCCGAGACGCCGGACGGCGAGCGGGTGCTCGCCCACGAGCTGGCCCACACGCTGCAGCCGCCGGTCAGCGTGACCCGCATGCTCCAGGACGGCGGCGTGCGGCGGCTCGTCGGCGAGCCGCCCGCCACCGGCGACGTCTCGGCTCCGGCCGCTCCCCGGCTGCTCGGCCGCGGCGGCGCCGGCACGCTCGCCGCCGGCGAGACGGGCGAGACGGGAGACGCCGACGGCGCCGAGGGCGGCACCGACGGGCCCGGGCTCACCACCGTCACCGTCCCGTCCACCGTCGCCGCAGTCGCCGAGCTCTCGGACGACGACGTCCTCGCCCTCGCCTCCGACACGCGCCCGAGCGGTCCACTCCAGGGGCTGCTGACCGGTCCGTTCGCCGGCAGCTGGGCCCAGGCCACCGGCTGCCTGGCGGACGGGGCCTGGCCGGGCGCCGCCCAGCAGCGGTTCGGCGCCGACGCGGCCGCCGCGCTGCTGCGGGCGCTGCGCACCTGGCGCGACGGCGTCCTGACCGCGGTGGCCGCCGAGGCCGGCCCGATGCTGCTGAGCCGGCTGCAGCGCGAGCGCGCCAAGCTGGGCCCGATCAATGGCAGCCCCGCGGCCCGCGCCCTCGACCTCGACATCGACCGCGTCGAGCTCGGCAGCGGGCCCGGCCGCTTCGACCTGCTGGCCACGTTCGGCGCACCGGAGGGCGACGCCGCCGGCGGTGAGTCGATCGTCACCGTCGTCGGCCGCTACCCCGAGTGGGGGGCCGAGCTGTTCACCGAGGCCCTCGGCCGCGTCACCGGCGGGTCGCTGCAGCCGGCGGCGCTGGCCCTCGCCGTCCGCCCGCGGCTGCCGGCCGTCGAGGCCGAGCCGATCGTGGTGGAGAAGGAGGACATCCCCACCGAGCTGCGCGAGGCCGACGCCGCCACGCTCGAGCTGGTGCGGGTGGCGAAGTTCGTCTCCGAGACCGTCTGGGGCCGGATGACCGAGGAGGCCACCGCGCACCTCACCGACGAGGCGGCCAAGCAGGAGGAGCTCGACAAGCACGAGTACGCCTGGAACCAGGCGCTGGAGTTCAAGTCCCGGCTCGGCAAGGCCTGGGTCGCGCTCGACCGGGCCGAGGGCGCCGAGTCCGCGGGCGGGGGCATCGACGCCGACCCGGCGGCCCGTCAGGCCTACGACGCCCAGCTGGCCGAGGTGTGGCGGCTGCGCGACGAGCTGGTGCAGCTGCAGATCGCCGACCCCGTCGACCCCGAGGCCGCCGAGGTGAAGGTGGCCGAGCTGCGCGCCGCCGTCGCCGCGGCCGCCGAGCTCGCCGAGACCGTCTACGGCGGTGATGAGGACGACGAGGACGACGCCCCCGCCGCCCCGGGCCCCGCCGAGCTGCGCGCCGTCTTCGGCCCCCGCGCCGCCCGCGCCGGCAGCGACGCCAAGGCCGCGCTCGAGGCCCTCAACGACGCCTTCGGGCTCGCGCTGCGCACCGAGATGCCCGAGAAGGAGGAGGACGAGGAGGAGGACGAGTACGGCGAGTACGACGACGACCTCGAGGCCGATGAGCTCGACGGCGAGGTCGTGGCCTACGGCCAGGGCTTCTGGGACGACGACAAGCCCGAGCACCTGCGCGGCCTGCCCGAGCCCGAGGCCGCGGCGCCGGTCTCGCCCGCCGCCGAGGCCTTCACCATGGCCCCCCACGTCGACACGATGCTCGACGCGCTGCCCACCCTCGTGGCCGGCGGCGCCCTGTCGCTCACCGACGGCAAGAACCTCGCCAAGGGGGAGGAGGTCGGGGTGCTCGAGGACCTCGTGCAGGACCACACCGCCGTGGCCGGCGGTTCCGACACCAGCCCCCAGGCCGCGGCCGACGCCCCCGTCGAGCCGCCGCCCGGCGGCCCGTTCGACGACTACGACGCCGACCGGCTCGCCGACGTCCAGGACGCCGCCGTCGGGCTCTGGTCGACCGTCGGCGCCGTCGCCGACCAGGACGGCGGCGACGACGGCCCCGAGGCGCCCAGCGCGATCGCCGACCTCAAGCAGGCCGCCGGCGCCCTCTCGGGTCGCGGCCCGCGTCGTCCGAAGAAGCCCTGAGCAGGCCGGACGGCGCGCCTCGGGGGTACTCCGTCGCGGCTGTCACCGCCGACGGCTAGCCTCGCGGCTCGTGAGCGAGTCGATGATCCACGCGCGTGGTCTGCGCAAGACGTTCGGCTCGGGGGAGTCGGCGTTCGAGGCGGTCAAGGGCATCGACCTCGACGTCCGCCGCGGCGAGGCCTTCGGCTTCCTCGGCCCCAACGGCGCGGGCAAGTCGTCCACCATGCGCATGATCGCGGCGGTCTCGCCGGTCAGCGGCGGCGAGCTACGCATCCTCGGCATGGACCCCGCCACCGACGGCCCGCTGATCCGCGGCCGGCTGGGGGTGTGCCCGCAGGAGGACACGCTCGACAACGAGCTCAACGTGCGCGACAACCTCTACATCTACGGCCGCTACTTCGGCATCGCCAAGGACGTCGTCCGCGACCGCACCGACGAGCTGCTCGAGTTCGTCAACCTCACCGACAAGGCGAAGAGCCGCGTCGAGGACCTCTCGGGCGGCATGAAGCGGCGGCTGACCATCGCCCGCAGCCTGGTCAACCGGCCCGACCTGCTGCTGC
This sequence comes from Nocardioides marinquilinus, assembly GCF_039543705.1. Lineage (NCBI taxonomy): Bacteria > Bacillati > Actinomycetota > Actinomycetes > Propionibacteriales > Nocardioidaceae > Nocardioides > Nocardioides marinquilinus. The sequence continues at coordinate 159,557 of NZ_BAABKG010000007.1, read as the reverse complement.
TCGACGAGCCCACCACCGGCCTCGACCCGCAGGCGCGTCACCTGCTGTGGGGCCAGCTGTTCCGGCTCAAGCAGCAGGGCGTCACCCTCGTCATCACCACCCACTACATGGACGAGGCCGAGCAGCTGTGCGACCGCCTCGTCGTCATGGACAAGGGCCTCATCGCGGCCGAGGGCTCGCCGCTCGACCTCATCCGCGAGCACTCCACCCGTGAGGTCGCCGAGCTGCGCTTCGGTCTCGGCGCCGAGGGCTCCGACCACCTCGAGCGGCTGGCCGAGAAGGTCGGCGACCTCGGCGACCGGGTCGAGGTGCTGCCCGACCGGCTGCTCGTCTACACCGCCGACGGCGACGCCGTCCTGGCGAAGGTGCACGAGCGCGGCCTCGACCCCGTCGCCACCCTGGTGCGCCGCAGCACCCTCGAGGACGTCTTCCTGCGCCTGACGGGCCGGACCCTTGTCGAGTGAGGCCCGGGCCGAGCGGGGGAGCGGGCTGTCGCTCGCCCAGGGGGTCGGCCGCCAGGTCGACTACTGGGCCACGGTCTCCAAGCGCACCTGGCGCGCCACGGTCTTCACCAGCTTCGCCTCGCCGCTGCTCTACGTGCTCGCGATGGGCGTGCTGCTCGGCGGCTTCATCGAGGGCGACCCCGACCGGCTCGAGGGGGCGACGTCCTACCTCACCTTCGTCGTCCCGGGCCTGATCGCGGCGCACGCCATGCAGACCGCGGTGAGCGAGACGACCTACCCGGTGATGGGCAACATCAAGTGGCACCGGGTCTACGAGTCGATGCTGGCCACGCCGCTGGCCGTGCGCGACGTCGTCGCCGCGCACCTCGGGTTCGTGGTCTTCCGCCTCGCGCTCACCTGCGCGGTCTTCAACCTGGCGCTCGCCCCGTTCGGCGTGTTCGCCACCTGGTGGGGCGCGCTGCTCGCCTTCGTCGTGCAGGTGCTCACCGGGACGGCGTTCGCGGGCCTGGTCTACGGCTTCACCTGCCGCATCCGCTCCGAGGAGGCGTTCGGCGTCCTGTTCCGTCTCGGGGTGTTCCCGCTGTTCCTGTTCAGCGGCGCGTTCTTCCCCGTCACCAACCTCGGCGACGTCGGCGCCTGGGTGGCCCGGCTGACGCCGCTGTGGCACGGCGTGAACCTGTCGCGCATGCTCGCCGTCGACCACGTGGACGCCGTCGTGGCGCTGGTCAACGTCGCGGTGCTCGTCGTGCTCACCGCGGTGGGGTGGCGCTGGTCGGTCACCGGGCTCGAGCGGCGGCTGGTCTCGTGAGCACCGACTCCGCCGCCGACCCCGCGGTGCGGCCGCTGACCTCCTGGCAGGCCACCCGGCTGCTCGTCGAGCGCAACTACATCGTCTACCGCCAGGCCTGGAAGCTGTTCCTCACCGGCTTCCTCGAGCCGGTCTTCTACCTGTTCTCGATCGGCATCGGCGTCGGCCAGCTCATCGACAGCTTCCAGTTCAACGGCCAGTCGATCCCCTACGCCGAGTTCGTCGCTCCCGGCATGCTGGCGGCGTCCGCCTTCAACGGCGCGCTGATCGACAGCACGTTCAACGTCTTCTTCAAGCTGCGCTACGAGAAGCTCTACGACCAGATGCTGGCGACACCGCTGCGCACCGCCGACATCGCGCGCGGCGAGATCATCTGGGCGCAGCTGCGCGGCGCGTCGTACGCGGCGGCGTTCCTGCTCGTCATGGCCGCACTGGGCCTGGTCTCCTCGTGGTGGGCGGTGCTGGCGCTGCCGGCCGCGCTGCTCATCGGGTTCGCCTTCAGCGCGGTGTGCATGGCGCTGACGACGTGGATGACGTCGTGGCAGGACTTCGACAAGATCACGCTGGTCCAGCTGCCGATGTTCCTGTTCTCGGCGACGTTCTTCCCGCTGGAGGCCTTCGACCAGCGCTGGCTGCAGGTCGTCGTCGAGTGCACGCCGCTCTACCGCGGCGTGGTGCTGTGCCGCGAGCTCACCACCGGCACGGTGACGATCGACTCGGCGATCTCGGTGGTCTACCTGGTGGTGATGGGCCTGCTCGGGCTGCTCGTCGTCCGTAAGCGCCTCGACACACTTCTGCTCACCTGAGCGGCCGTCCGCGCCACTACCGTTCCGGGGCATGGTGAAGTGGATCGTCGGCGCCCTCGCTCTCGTCGTGATCGGGGTCGGGCTGTGGGCCTTCGAGCCCTGGCGCCTCTGGACGTCGAGCACCACCGACGAGGCCATCCCCGGCGTCGAGGACGTCGACGCCGACACCTCGGTGCTCGACGTCGCCGAGACCACCGACGCCCGCCCCGGTGGCGGCACGACGCGTGAGCGCGACGCCCGGCCGAGCGAGGAGCCGTCGCAGCAGCCGCGGCTCACCGTGCTCGGCTCCGGCGAGTTCGAGGACGCCGAGCACGAGACCACCGGCCTGGCCGTCGTCGTCGAGGCCGCCGACGGCTCGCGCTTCGTGCGGCTGGAGGACCTCGCCTCCTCCGACGGCCCCGACCTGCACGTGGCACTGTCCGACGCGCCCAGCGGCGGCGACTGGGGCTCCTACGACGACGGTCGCTACGTCGGCCTCGGCGAGCTGAAGGCCACCCACGGCAACCAGAACTACGAGATCCCCGACGACGTCGACCTCGACGGCCTCACCACCGTCGTGGTGTGGTGCGACCGGTTCAACGTCGCCTTCGGCACCGCCGACGTCGCCGCCTGACCAGCGGATCGCGGCGGCTGTCGGCGTCCGCTCCTAGGGTGGACGTCGTGAGCGCGGCGGGGCGGGTGCGGGAGTGGCGGCCCGACTGGCCGTGCCCGGTGCGACACGTGCTGCACCAGCAACGCCACGGCGGTGGCGACCCGACCTTCCGCGTCGACGAGGGCGGCCGCATCTGGCGTGGCACCCGCACCCCGCTCGGCCCGGTGACCACGGTGGTCGAGTCGCGGGCCCCCGAGGGCGTCGTCCGGGCGGAGGCGTGGGGTCCGGGCGCCGAGTGGGCGCTCGACGCGCTGCCCGACCTGCTGGGGGCCGCCGACTCGTGGGACGGCTTCGAGCCGCGCCACCCGGTGCTCGCCGAGGCCCGCCGCCGCTTCCCGCACGCCCGGCTGGGCCGCAGCGGCCTGGTCATGGACTCCCTGGTGCCGGCGATCATCGAGCAGAAGGTCACCGGTCAGGAGGCCTTCGCCGGCTTCCGCATGCTGGTGCACCGCTTCGGCGAGCGGGCGCCGGGCCCCGGCGTCGAGCGGCGTCTGTGGGTGGCGCCGACGGCCGAGCAGCTGCGCGTCGTCCCCTCGTGGGAGTGGCTGCGGCTGCACATCGACCCCGCGCGCTCGCGCACCATCGTGCGCGCCGCCCGGGTGGCCGACTCGCTGGAGCGGCTGGCGGACCGCCCGCCCGAGGAGGCCGAGCGGCTGCTGCGCACCGTGCCCGGCATCGGCCGCTGGACCGCCGCCGAGGTGATGCAGAAGACCTTCGGCGACCCCGACTCGGTCTCGTTCGGCGACTACCACGTCGCCAAGGACGTCGGCTGGGCGTTGACCGGCACGCCGTTCGACGACGACGAGATGGAGGCCTACCTCGAGCCCTACCGGCCGCAGCGCGGCCGGGTGCCGGCGCTGATCGCGATGGCCGGGCTGCACCGTCCCCGCCGGGGCGCCCGCATGGCGCCCCGCACGCACCTGCCGTCGAGGGTGACCAGGCACTGACGGGCTACTGGCCCAGCAGGGCCTCGTCGCCGGCGGGCACGAGCAGGCAGGCGCCGACGGCGAAGGCGCCGGCCAGCGCGAAGGTCCAGGCGTAGCCGGCGTGGGTGACGGCCAGGCCGCCGAGCGGCGGCACCGCGGTGGCGACCAGGTACTGACCGGTGTTCTGCAGGCCCATCGCCCGGCCCGACCAGAACGGCCCGGCCCGCTCCGCGACGGCGGTGTAGGCCAGGCCGTTGTAGGCCACGGTGACCACGGCGGCCACCACCACCAGCGGGACGGCGACCGCCGACCCCGCCCCGGCCGCGATCCCGAGCGCGGCCATCACGCCCGCCCCGCTGAGCGCCACCCACTGCAGTGGCCGCAGGCGGGAGCGGACGGCGTCCGAGAGCTGCCCGGCCGCGATCCGGCCGAGCGCACCGAGCAGCTGGGCCACGGCGACGAGGGTCCCCGCGGCGGCGGGCGACCAGCCGCGGTCGTCGACCAGCCACACGAGCGCGAAGGTCCACACGGCGAACTGCGGCACCACCAGCAGCGCGGAGGCGACGTGGATGCGGGGGAGGTAGGACGAGCGGTAGGGCGAGGCCGACCGCTCCGGCGTCCGGTCGGGGCGCGGCGGGTCGAGCACGACCACGGCGACGGCCAGCAGCGCCGCCGTCCCGACGACGAGCGGCACCACGAGCGCGGCGCGCACGCCCGTCGTGGTCGAGATCGCGGGGATGGTGAGGGCGGCGAGGCCGACGCCGGCCGGCTGGGCCATCTGCCGCACGCCCATCGCGAGCCCCCGGCGCAGCGGCGGGAACCAGCCCACCACGATGCGTCCGCTCGCGGCGTTGGTGCCGCCGGACGCCGCCCCGGCCAGGAACAGCAGGACGGCGAGGGCCGCGGGCGTCGTCCCGAGCACGGCGGCGAGCACGCCGGCGGCGACGGTGAGCGAGAGGCTGGCCAGCAGGGCGAACCGCTCGCCGCGGCGGTCGGTCACCAGCCCCCACGCGACGAGCGTGAGCACCAGGCCGAACGTCGGGGCGGCCGCCACGACGCCCGCGCCCGCGAGCGAGAGGCCGTAGTCGTCGCGCAGGGCCGGGATGAGGAACGGGGCGCCGTGCACCGTCACCGCCGAGCCGGACTGCGCCACCGTGCCGGCCGCCAGCATCGCGGCGCGACGGCGCCCGCCGACGTCGGGCAGGGTGCTGGTCACCTCCGCATCCAACGACACGCCCCGGCGCGGTCGGGCGACGGTCTCGCGGTGCGGCCCGTGAGATATCCGACGGCCGATAGGTTGACCACGTGAGGTGGCGGTCGGGTCTGGAGCGGTCGATGGGCACCCTGCGCCGGGTGATGCTCACGATCCTCGGCGTCCAGCTGGTCGTGGCGATCGCGATGTCGCTCGTCGACTCCTACCGCCGGCGCGGCAAGAAGCCCAAGCCGTTCCCGACCACCCCGCCGAACCAGGTGAGCATCGGCGAGAGCACGGTCACCACCTACACCTACGGCCGCGACCTCTACGACGACATGATCGCGGCCATCGAGGGCGCCCAGCGGCAGATCCTCTTCGAGACCTACATCTGGAAGGGCGACCGCACCGGCGAGCGGTTCAAGCGGGCGCTGGCGCAGGCGGCCGACCGCGGCGTGGAGGTCTACTGCATCTACGACGGGTTCGCCAACCTCGTCGTCTCGCCGGTCTTCAAGCACTTCCCGCCGTCGATGAAGGTGCTCAAGTACCCGGTCTACGCGGCCGGGTGGCGGTTCTTCGACCTGCGTCGCTACGGCCGCGACCACCGCAAGATCCTCGTGGTCGACGACGCCGTCGGCTTCGTCGGCGGCTACAACATCGGTGACGCCTACGAGACCGAGTGGCGCGACACCCACGTGCGGGTCACCGGCCCCGGGGTGTGGGACCTCAAGCGCGCCTTCGCCGACTTCTGGAACCTGCACCGGCGCCGCCGCATCCGCCACAGCGAGCGGCCGCTGCTGCTCGAGACTGCCTCCACGTGGGAGCCGCGCATCCGGGTGCAGCGCAACGTGCCGCGGCTGTGGATGTTCCCGATCCGGGCGATGTACCTCGAGGCGATCAACCGCGCCAGCAAGAACGTGTGGCTGACCACCGCCTACTTCATCCCCGACCAGGACTTCGTCGACGCGATGAAGGACGCCGCCCGCCGCGGCGTCGACGTCCGCCTGCTGGTGCCGCTGAAGTCGAACCACATCGTGGCCGACTGGATCTCGCGCGGCTACTTCTCCCAGCTGCTCGAGGCGGGCGTGAAGATCCTGCGCTTCCGCGGCGCGATGGTGCACGCCAAGACCGCCACCGTCGACGGCAACTGGACGACGGTCGGCACCGCCAACATCGACCGGCTCAGCCTCACCGGCAACTACGAGATCAACGTCGAGGTCATCGACCGCGGCCTGGCCGCCGCCCTCGAGGACGTCTTCCGCACCGACGAGGGCAACTGCGCCCCGCTCACCAGCGCCGACTGGGAGACCCGCGACCTGCACCGCCGCTTCACCGAGGCCCTGCTGCGCCCGCTGCGCCCGCTGCTCTGAGCGCCGCCGCCGCGTTGCGGTCGCCCTCTCAGCCGGTGACGACCTCGACCGCGAACAGCGCGTCGGCGAAGGCAGCGAGGCTGCGCAACCAGGCCACCCGGTCGCCGTCGGCCTCCGCCACACCGTCGAGCACGAGGGCGCCGTCGTCGTCGGTCAGCGGAACGCCGTCGGCGTCGTACCGTGCCCGGGGCAGGTCGGAGTGCCCGGCCCCGGACGCCGAACCGAGCTGCCCGACCAGGTCGAGCAGCCGGCGCAGCGCCTCGGCGCCCTCGGCCGTCGGGGCGAAGGCGTAGCGCCAGGCGGGTGCGTCGTCCGGCCGGTGCACGAACCCCAGCGGCTCGTCGGGCTGCTCCGGGTCGGCCACCACGAGGTAGGGCGTCGGTGGGGCGACCAGCGTGGGCGTGGCCACCTCAGGGGTTCTGCTGCGAAGCGGCCAGGAGGTCGCGGGCGGTCTCCATGTTGGCCGCCTCGCCCTTCATCTTCTTGAAGGTGCTCCAGAGCACCTCGCCACCGCGGCCCTCTCCCCGCGGCAGGGCCTGCAGGGCCTCGAGCGGCAGCACCTCGGCGTCCAGGCCGGGGAACATCTTCTTCAGCTCGGCCTTCAAGGTCTTGACGTTGGCGGCCGGGCACCACGCGCGCTTGAGCGTGGTGCCGAGCGGGATACGACCCTTGACGACACCCTCGCCGGGCAGCGTGCCCGACGTGTTCGCACCGACCGTGCCACCGCTGGTGGCCTTGCCGTCGGCGTACTCCTGGCTCGTGACCTTCTCGATCCCGAACTCGAACAGGATCGGGTAGGTGGTGGCGTTGTGCTCACCACCCTCGCGGCGTGGGCTGCCCTTGGGGAACTTGCGACGGGTCTTCAGCTCGTCGGTGAGCCGCTTGTGCAGGCTGGCCGCCGAGCCGTCCTTGCCCGGCGTGATGCGCTGGATCATGCCGGTGAGCAGCCCGACCGGCACGCCGAGGTCGTTGGCGGCCTGCTGCATGGCGGGGATGTCGAGCTTCTCGAGCTTGAAGGCAGCGAGGTCCTTCAGGATCTTCAGCTTGCGGATCTCCTCGACCAGCTCGTCGTAGGTGTAGAGAGTGGCGTTGTAGTGCGTCACCTTCATGCCGAGAGCGGCGTAGACGGCACTCGTGCCGAGGCCGGCCTCGCCCATGCCGATCGAGATGTCGTCCTTGAGCCCGGCCGCGCCGCTGAGGGTGTCGCCCTCGCCGGTGGTCTGGGCGATGTTCTTGCTGGCCAGCTGCTTCATCGACAGCAGCTCGCCACCCCCCGAGGCGAGACCCGCGAGGATCGGCGAGCTGGTGCCGTGGAAGCCGCTCGACTCGATCTCGCCGCTCTCGATCAGCTCGTTCAACCGGCCCTTGCCCGAGGCGATCATGTCCTGGTGCTCGGCGGCCCCCTTGCCGAAGATCTCCTGCACCTGCGGCTCGGCGGCCAGGACCTCGGGCGTCAGGCCCACAGCCAGCGCCTCGACGGCCTTGGCGCCGATGCGGGCCAGGTCGCCCTCGTACTGCTGGTCGACCGCGCCCTGCGCGGCGGCGAACTCGTCGTAGACCGCGCCGGCGGACTGCGCCAGCAGCTTGGCGACGTCGGTGGCCGGCGTCCCCTTCTTGGCCAGGGTCTTGCCGACCTTCTTGGCCGCCTCCTTGGCGCGCTCCATCTCGGCCAGGCCCATCTTGGAGTGCGGCGCCGTGCGGGAGCCGAACATCCCGCTCCTGGGGATACGAGCCCGCTCGCGGTCGGCCGAGCCGAAGCGGTGGTCGCGCAGCAGCCGGAGCGTGCGCTCGATGGACTCGAGGGCGGCGACGTTGTCCTGGACCTTCGAGGCCTTGCGCTGGACCAGCCGCGAGACGGTCGACTCCTGCTGCACGGTGTGGGCCAGCTCGTGGGCGAGCACGCGCTCGCCCGCCGCCGTCCCGGGCTGGTACTCGCCCGCGCCGAAGAAGACGTCCCGACCGGTGGTGAAGGCGCGGGCACTGACCATGCGGTTCAACCGGGCCGCGGGTGCGTCGTCGTGGATGCGGACACCGGAGAAGTCGCGTCCGAACGCGGTCTGCATGCGGTCGAGGACGCCGGACTCCATCTGGCGACCACCGCCGCGGTGACTGTTGATCTCGCCGCTGGTGTCGGCGTCGAGCGCGCCGCCCTCCCGGCCGACGACGGCACCGCCGCTGCCGCCCATGCGGCGTCGCACGTGCTCGCACCCGGGACCGTGCTGGTGCTGGTCGGCCACGGGCGCGACGGCCGCCTCGGAGCCGGCCAGCCGGCGCAGCGCGGTGTCGGCCATGCGGTCGGCCTCGGTCTCGGCGACGTCCTCGGCGTGCCCGACCTGCAGGGGCACCGGGGCCGCGGCGACCGGGGCGGCGACCCGCCGCACCTCCGCCGCCGCGTCGTGCGTCGTCGGCGTCGCGGCCCGGATCTCGCGCTCGGTCTCCATGGCAGTCCCCTCGAGAGTCTGGACAGACGGTCTGGAGTCTGCCGGGCGCGGCCCGGGCCCGCGGGCTTTCGCGGGACTCTTTGCCTGGGCGTGCGAAAGCAGGTGTCGGCGGTGGTGGCACGCCCGTAGGCTCGCCGCTCCACGACGGTGGGACGGGACGGGCCGGCGACGGTCGGTTATCACTCTCACCGGATCGGAAGGCCCCCGGTTCGACCCCGGGCCGTCGGCACCGGCTCGCCCGGACCGGCGCGTAGCTCAGTGGCAGAGCAGCCGAAGCCCGGTCGTCACACCCACGACCGTCCCGTCCCGTCGTCGTGCCCTGCCCGCCCGAGCCCCGACCCGAGCCCCGACAGCCCCGACCCGAGCCCCTGACATGGACATCCTGCGCCGCTTCCGCACCCGCCTGACCCCGCAGCGCCGCCGCGCCGACCCGCGGCAGGTGCGCAACAGCGCGGGCGGGTTCACCTTCGAGCTGGACGACGTCGCCCGGCTGCGCCGGTTCCTCACGCTCGGCACCGACGGGGGCACCTACTACGTGGACGCGCCGGCCCTCACCGTCGAGGACGCCGAGGTCGTGCTGCGGCTCGCCGGCACCGACCACGCGACGCTCGTCGACACGGTCGTCGAGGTGTCCGAGTCCGGCCGCGCCCCGCGCCAGCAGCCTGCGCTGTTCGCGCTGGCGATCGCCGCGTCGCACGGCACCGCCGAGGAGCGCGGGCGGGCGCTCGCCGTCCTGCCGCGGGTGGCGCGCACCGGCACCCACCTGCTGACCTTCGCCGGCTACGTCGAGCAGTTCCGCGGCTGGGGCCGGTCGCTGCGGCGCGCCGTGGGGGACTGGTACCTGCGCCCGGACGTCGACGCGGTCGCCCACCAGGTGGTGAAGTACCGCTCGCGCGGGGGCTGGAGCCATCGCGACCTGCTGCGCCTGGCGCACCCGGCGGCCACCGAGCCCGCCCGCCGGGCGCTGTTCGAGTGGATCGTGCGCGGCACGGTCGGTGACGACACGCCGTCCCTGGTGACGGGCCACCTCGCCGCGCACGAGCCGGACGCCGACGTGCCGGCCCTCGTCGCCGCGCACCGCCTGGGCTGGGAGACGCTGCCCGACGAGGCACTCACCCGCGCCTCCACGTGGGCGGCGCTGCTGGACGCCGGGCTGCCGCAGACGGCGCTGCTGCGCCAGCTGCCGCGGCTGACGCGCCTCGGTCTGCTCGAGCCCGGCTCGGCGCACCTCGACGCGGTCCTCGACCGGCTGACCGACCCCGAGCGGCTGCGCCGGGCGCGGGTGCACCCGGTGTCGGTGCTGGTCGCCGCACGCACCTACGCCGCCGGCCGCTCGGCGCGGGGTGCGGGCACGTGGGAGCCGGTGCCGCAGGTGGTCGACGCGCTCGACGCCGCGTTCCACGCCGCCTTCGGCGCGGTCGAGCCGGCCGGACGTCGCACCCTGCTGGCGCTCGACGTCTCGGGCTCCATGGGCGCGCGCATCAGCGGGCTGCCGTTGTCGTGCCGCGAGGCCTCGGCCGCGCTGGCGCTGGTCACCGCGGCGACCGAGCCCTCGTGCGAGGTCGTCGGCTTCACCGCCGCGGACGGCCGGTCGTCGTCGACGCGGGCCCGGGCCGCGCTGCGGCGGCTCGACCTCGGCCCGCGCCGTCGGCTCGCCGACGCCGTGCACGCCGTCGGCGGGCTGCCCTTCGGTGCGACCGACTGCGCGCAGCCGATGCTGTGGGCCCTCGACCAGGGGCGGGAGGTGGAGACCTTCGTGGTCTACACCGACAACGAGACCTGGCACGGCGAGGTGCACCCGCACCAGGCGCTGCGGCGCTACCGCGAGCGCACCGGCATCGACGCGCGGCTGGTGGTCGTCGGCATGACGGCGACGCGGTTCAGCATCGCCGACCCCACCGACGCGGGCATGCTCGACGTCGCCGGGTTCGACGCCGCCGTCCCCGCCCTGGTCAGCGACTTCTCGGCGGGTCGCTGACCGGGGCCCGGCTCACGCCGGGACGACGGCGTAGCTGAGCAGCACGCTGTCGGCGCCGTCGAACCGGCGCACGTCCTGGAGGCGCAGGGCCGTCGCCGCGGTGTCGGCGAGGGCCGGCCGGTCACCCGCGACCAGGCCGGCACCGACGAGCAGGTGGACGACGTCCGCGAGGCCCTCGCGCAGCAGGTGGCGGACGAGGGTCGTGCTGCCGAAGACGACCACGTCGCCGTCCAGGCCGCGCAGCCGCTCGACCTCGGTGCGGACGTCGTCGCGCGGGACGACGGTGGTCTGGTCGCGCCAGACGCCGGTGTCGTCGGGGCCCAGGGAGTCGGAGACGACGCTGACCGGCAGCCCGTCGGCGTAGCGCTGCGCGATGGCGCGCTCGGAGGGGTCGGCGGCGTCGCGCTGGTGCGGCCAGTAGCCGAGCATCTGGCGGAACGTGATGGCGCCGAGCAGCAGCGCGGCGGCGCGCCCGACGAGTGCGGCGTTGTGGAGGTTGAAGGCGCGGTCGAACGGCATGACCGACAGGTCGTCGCCGGGTCCTGAGGCGTAGCCGTCGGCGCTGATCGCCAGGCTGATCACGATGTCACCCATGGTGGTGGCTCCTCGTCTCGAGTGGTGTGGTCGACCCGGGGACGGAGCCGCGCCGCGGTTCTCGACATCGGCCGTGGGCCGCGGTCACGACGGCGCCGACCGGCGCAGCCAGCGCGCGAGCAGGGGCAGCATCGCCAGGATCAGCAGCAGCCGGAACAGCTGCATCGCGGTCACGTAGGTCACGTCGGCGCCGCTGTCGGCGGCGATGGCGACCACGGCGAACAGGCCGCCCGGCGTGGTGGCGAGGTAGGCGGTGAGGCCGTCGACGGACGTCGTCCAGGCCAGCCCGGCGCCGAGCGTCGCGGTCAGGCCGATCATGACCACCAGCACGGTCATCACCACTGGCAGCATGCGCGCGATCGCGGCCAGGCTGGCGCGGGTGAAGCGCAGGCCGACCTGCACGCCGATGATCGCGAACGCCAGCCACTCCAGCGGCGTCGGCAGGCTGACCTCGCCGAGCCAGCCGGCCGAGGCGATCACGGCGGCCACGAGCAGCGGTCCGAGCAGCGACCCGGTCGGCAGCGGCACGAGCCCGGCGACGCCCAGGCCGACGACGAGGGCGACGCCCGTGCACACCAGGTCGGCCCACAGCGGCGCGTCGGCGGTGCCGGCCGAGCCCCGGCCGGAGTCCGGGTGGAAGACGAGCGCCGTCACCAGCGGCAGCGAGGCCAGGACGACGAGCACCCGCAGGTACTGCACCACCGTGACCACCCGCTCGTCGGCGCCGAGGTCGCGCGCCACCGCGACCACGCCCGACGCGCCGCCGGCGATCATCGCGAAGGCCCCGGTGACGGCCGAGACGTCGCGACGCCGGGCGAGCACGGCACCGGCGGCGAGGCTGATGAGCACGCTGGCCACGGTGACGCCGACCACGGCGACGGCGTCCTCGCCCATGCGGCGCAGGGCCGCGCCGCTGACCAGCGTTCCGATCGTGACCCCGATCAGGCCCTGCCCGAGCCGGAACGACCAGCGCGGCAGGTCGAGCGGCGTCGGCGAGGTGAGCGCGTGCGCCATCCCGCCGAGCAGCGAGCCGAACAGCACCGCCGAGCCGACGCCGAGCAGGGTCAGCGCGACGCTCGCCGCGACGGTGACGCCGAGCACGACGGCCACGCTCGCCGCGCGGGAGCGCTCCTGGTCGGCCATCGCGACCAGGGTCCCACGGCGCTCGGCCGGGCCGGCCGGTCGCTCGCCCCACCCGTCTCAGGGACACCCGGTTCACCGGGTGTCCCTGACCTTCTCGGGCAGTGCAGCCCCCGAGAAGCGGAGGGAGGACCCGAGAAGGTGGCGGTCGGACGGCGTCCGGTGGCGGGACAGCGAGTCGAGGCTCAGGCCAGCGGCAGTCGGAACGGCGAGTAGCGGTCGGGGACGTCGATCGTCGGGCCGGCCAGCTCGGCCGTGCCGTCGACGCCGAACCGCACGATCGCGAACGTGTCGCCCTGCGAGACGACGGCGAGCAGGTGCTCGGCGTCCTCCCACACCAGCTGGCCGACGAGGCGGTTCGCGCCGCGGCCCAGGCGCCAGTCGGCGACGGTGGCGCCGGCGGCGTCCAGGATCGTCACCCCGCGCGTCGTGGCCCAGTAGCGGCTGCCCGCCACGCCCGCGACGTGGCGGCCGTCGGGGGAGAAGGCGACGAGCTCGCGCTCGCAGGTGCGCCAGGCGACGCGGCGGGGCGTCACCACGCCCCAGCAGCCGCGGTGGTCGCCGCGCTTCTCGACCAGGCCGAGCAGCCGGCCGCCGGGGCCGACGTCGACGACCCGGTGCACGCGCGGCACGGTGTCGACGATGCCGTGCGAGCTGGTGAGCCACACCCGGCGGTCGTCGGCGGTGTTGAGGAAGGCGGTGCAGCCGCCGCCCTCGGGGGCCTGCTCCTTGCAGGTGCCGCGGCCCCAGAGGGCGCCGAGCGAGGCACCGCGCCGCACCGGCGCCAGCTCGAGGGCGCGGCGGGCGCCGCGCTCGAGCACGCGCACGCGCCCGTCGTCCTGCTGCCAGCCGACGATGTCGCCGCTCGGCGTGGTGGCCAGGCCGTAGCCGTCGAGACCGCGCTGCTGCTCGATCATCCGGCCGTCACGGCCGACGAGCTCGACGACCGCGCCGGCCTCGGTGCCGTACGACAGCACCGTGTGGCCGCTGCCGGGGTAGTGCACGAAGTCGCCGAGCGGGCCCTCGGGCAGGGGACGTCGCTCGCCGCTGCGGCCGCGCACCAGGTGGAAGTCGCCGTCGCCGAAGACCGGGTGCCGGTCGACCGCGTAGGTGAGGTCGGGGCGTGGGCCGCGGGGGAGCGCGGTCACGTCGAGGGACGTCGGCGCGCTCGTGGACCGGGTGGAAGGGGTGGACGGCGTTGCGGGGGCTTTCCCGACGGCGTCAGTGGCGGCGGCGGACTCGGGCGGGGGGACGGGGGCGGCCGTCGAGCCGGCGGTGCCGCCGACGAGCAGCAGCGCGCCGGCGGCGGTGGCGAGGGCCGACCGGGAGAGGCGAGGGAGGGTGTTCATGGCAGGTGTGACGACGGTGCGGGCGGTCTGGTTGTGGCCGGGTGGTCGTCGTCCGGGCGGACTGTCGGTGGCCGGTCGTAGGCTCGCAGCATGCGTCCAGTCACCGACCTCGAGCGCCGCGTCGCGCCCTTCAAGGTCATCTCCGACTACTCGCCGTCCGGTGACCAGCCGTCGGCCATCGCCGAGATCTCCCAGCGCATCAAGGGCGGCGTGCAGGACGTCGTGCTGCTGGGTGCCACGGGCACGGGCAAGACCGCCACGGTCGCGTGGGTGGCCGAGCAGGTGCAGCGGCCGATCCTGGTGATGCAGCCCAACAAGACGCTGGCCGCGCAGTTCGCCAACGAGCTGCGCCAGCTGTTCCCCGAGAACGCGGTCGAGTACTTCGTCTCCTACTACGACTACTACCAGCCCGAGGCCTACGTCCCGCAGACCGACACCTACATCGAGAAGGACTCCTCGATCAACGAGGAGGTCGAGCGGCTGCGCCACTCGGCGACCAACTCGCTGCTCACCCGGCGCGACGTCATCGTGGTCTCCACCGTCTCGTGCATCTACGGCCTCGGCACCCCGCAGGAGTACGTCGATCGCATGATCCGGCTGCGGGTCGGCGAGGAGCACGACCGCGACTCGATCCTGCGGCGGCTGGTCGAGATCCAGTACACGCGCAACGACATGTCGTTCACCCGCGGCACCTTCCGGGTCCGCGGCGACACCCTCGAGGTGTTCCCGGTCTACGAGGAGCACGCGGTCCGCATCGAGTTCTTCGGCGACGAGATCGAGCGCCTGATGAGCCTGCACGCCGTCACCGGCGAGGTGCTCACCGAGGACGAGGAGCTCTACATCTTCCCGGCCACCCACTACGTCGCCGGGCACGACCGCATGGAGCGGGCGATCAACGGCATCGAGGCCGAGCTCGAGCAGCGGCTCGCCGAGCTCGAGAAGCAGGGCAAGATGCTCGAGGCGCAGCGGCTGCGCATGCGCACCACCTACGACATCGAGATGATGCGGCAGGTCGGCTCGTGCGCCGGCATCGAGAACTACTCGATGCACATCGACGGCCGCTCGCCCGGCTCGGCGGCCAACACCCTGCTCGACTACTTCCCCGAGGACTTCCTGCTCGTCGTCGACGAGTCGCACGTGGCCGTCCCGCAGATCGGCGGCATGTACGAGGGCGACATGTCGCGCAAGCGCAACCTGGTCGACCACGGCTTCCGGCTGCCCAGTGCGATGGACAACCGGCCGCTGCGGTGGGAGGAGTTCCTCGAGCGCATCGGCCAGACGATCTACCTCTCGGCCACCCCCGGCAACTACGAGCTCGACAAGGTCGGCGGCGACGTCGTCGAGCAGATCATCCGGCCCACCGGCCTGGTCGACCCGCAGGTCGTGGTCAAGCCCACCAAGGGCCAGATCGACGACCTCATCCACGAGATCCGCACGCGCGCCGAGAAGGACGAGCGGGTCTTGGTCACCACGCTGACCAAGAAGATGTCGGAGGACCTCACCGACTACCTCCTCGACGCCGGCATCCGCACCCGCTACCTGCACTCCGAGGTCGACACCCTCAAGCGCATCGAGCTGCTGCGCGACCTGCGGCTCGGCGACTACGACGTGCTGGTGGGCATCAACCTGCTGCGCGAGGGCCTCGACCTGCCCGAGGTGTCGCTGGTCTCGATCCTCGACGCCGACAAGGAGGGCTTCCTGCGTTCCGACAAGTCGCTCATCCAGACCATCGGCCGTGCCGCCCGCAACGTCTCGGGCGAGGTGCACATGTACGCCGACAAGATCACGCCGTCGATGGAGTCGGCGATCGACGAGACCAACCGGCGCCGCGAGAAGCAGGTCGCCTACAACAAGGCCAACGGCGTCGACCCGCAGCCGCTGCGCAAGAAGATCGCCGACATCACCGAGATGCTGGCCCGCGAGGGCGAGGACACCCAGGCGCTGCTCGAGACCTGGGCCGGCACCGAGGCCAAGGGCCGGGCGGGCGGCGTGAAGGGTCGCCAGCCGACGCCCGTGCTCGGTGAGAAGGCCGCCGGTCACCACGCCAAGGACCTGGCCGGCCTGCCCAGCAGCGAGCTGGCCCAGCTCATCCAGGACCTCACCGACCAGATGCGCGCGGCGGCCACCGAGCTGCAGTTCGAGGTCGCGGCCCGGCTGCGCGACGAGATCAACGACCTCAAGAAGGAGCTGCGGTCGATGATGGCCGCCTCGTGAGCGACGGTCCGCCGCTCACGCCCGACGGCCGCCACATCGTCGTCGACGGACGCCGCTGGCGCGCCACCGACCCCGACGCCCGGCGCAGCGAGCTGCAGACGGTGCTCATGGCGTGGCGGCGCGAGGTCAAGACCGCCAAGCGCGTGGACGACGACGGGGCCGCGCTGCGGCGCGCCCGGGCCGGCGTCCAGGCCGCGAAGGTGGCGCTGGGGGAGCGCGGCACCCCGTGGTGGGAGCAGTCCGACGCCGAGCGCCGCGCCCGCTGGGACGCCGACGTCCCCACCCCCGACGACGACTGACCGACTGACGCAGCGCAGGCCGGCGTCAGGGTCCGGTGGTCTCGAGGCTCGTCGCCGGGGCTCCTCGCACCTCGACCATCGTGAGGTGCGAGGCCGGCCACGGCCGAGCCTCGAGACCCCCGTCACAGCACGCCGACCGGGCGCCCGGAGCCTTGAGACGGTCGGCGATGATGGACCGGTGAGCCAGTCCAGCGGCGCGAGTGCGCCCGCCGACCTGCGGTGTGTGCGCGCGCTCGCGGTCGCCGGGGTCGCGGTGCTGCTCGGCGTCACCGGGCACGTCACCGCCGGCGGCGTGCTGCCCGGCCCGGGGGTCGTCGTGCCGCTCGTGGTCATGCTCGCCGTCGTCTCGGCGGTGCTGTTGGGCCGGCCGGCGTCCTACCGCACCCTGCTCGCCCTCGTGGCGGGCGGGCAGGCCGCCATCCACCTCGTGCTCACGATGGTCTCCGGCCACGCCGGTGACCACGCCGAGGCCGGGGCCGGCGCGCTGCCCCACGCGCTGCAGCACCTGCGCGACGACCTCACCGGCCCCCACCTCGTCATGGCGGTCGGCCACCTGGCCGCCGCCGCCGGCGTCGCGGGCTGGCTGCTGCTCGGTGAGCGCGCCGTGTGGTGGCTGGTGGCCCTGCTCGGCCGGCACGCCTGGGCGCGCCTGGTCGCCGACTGGTGGCTGAGCCGGCCGACGTCCGGCCCCGGTGCGGCCGGCACCCCCGGCTGGAGCGCCGCCCTCCTCCGCGTGCGCCGGGTGGCGGCCGCGGGACCGGTCGGACGTCGTGGCCCCCCGGGCCCGCTGCGCGCCCCGACCACCGCGCTGCCGGCCTGAGCACCCCTCGGGCCGTCGGCGCCGTCCGACCACCCCGAGCACCTCAGACCCACGCGAAGGAACCACCATGCGCATCAAGCGATCCGTCCTGCCCGGCCTGGCCCTGTCCCTCGTCCTCGTCGCCGGCGCCTGTGCCGGCCCCGACGAGGACGACGACACCGGCGCCACCGGCACCGACCCCACCAGCGCGAGCACGCCGAGCGACGCGCCCACCGACGAGGCGAGCGAGCCGAGCGCGTCGGGCGCGCCGAGCGAGGCCACCTCGCCCGCCGAGGTCACCTCCGAGCCCGCCGAGGAGCCGAGCGAGAGCGAGGCCCCGGCCGGACCGACCCTCGACATCACCATCGAGGGCGACGACATCAGCCCGAACGCCGAGGAGCTCGAGCTCGGCACCGGCGAGCCGCTGACCCTCGTCATCACCTCCGACCGCGCCGGCGAGCTGCACGTGCACTCCAAGCCCGAGCAGTACGTCGAGTTCGACGCCGGCACCAGCGAGCACGAGCTGGTCGTCGAGACCCCCGGCGAGGTCGAGGTCGAGGAGCACGACAGCGACGCCGTCGTCGCCCTGATCGAGGTCTCGTGACGGCCGCTGCGTCGGAGCAGCGCTGATGGAGTGGGCCCACGGCGTCGGGTCCGGCAGCGACCTGCCGATCCCGGCGTCCACCGCCATCCTGGGTGCCACCGCGGCGCTCACGATCTCCTTCGCCGTCCTGGTGCTGGCGTGGTCGAAGCCGCGCTACCAGGACGACGCCAGCGCCCCCGCCGCGCAGCGGCACCGCGACCGGCCCGCTCCGGCCGTGCTCGCCCGGCTGGTCGACAGCCGGGCGTTCGCGGTCGCCCTGCGGGTCGTCGGGCTCGCCGTGCTGGCCTTCGCGGTGGTCTGCGTGGTGGCCGGGGAGGACGACACCTCGACCAACCCGGTCTTCGGCCTGGTCTACGTCGTGCTGTGGGTCGGGCTGGTGCCGGCCTCGCTGCTGCTCGGCCCGGCCGTCAGGGCCGTGAGCCCGGCGCGCACGCTGCGCGACCTGCTGGTGCGGCTGCTGCCGGCCGAGCGGCGCGACGGCGTCGTCCGGCTGCCGGACGCCGTGGGCTATTGGCCCGCGGCGGTCGGCCTGGTCGCCTTCACCTGGCTCGAGCTGGTCTCGCCGAACGGCACCGTGCTGGCCACGGTCGCCACCTGGTTCGTCGGCTACTTCGTCGTGATGGTCGGCGGCGGCCTGCTGTTCGGCGAGCGCTGGTTCGAGCGGGCCGACCCGTTCGAGGTCTACTCGACGCTCGTCGCGCACCTCTCGCCGTGGTCGCGGGACGGCACCGGCCGGCTCGTCGTGGTCAGCCCGCTGCGCCACCTGCCGCGGGTGGTCGTGCGACCGGGGCTGGTGGCGGTGGTCGGCGTCCTGCTGGGCTCGACCGCCTTCGACAGCTTCCGCGACTCGGCCACCTGGGTGCGGTTCCGGCAGGACCACCCCGACTCGATCACCCTGTGGGAGACGCTGCTCCTCGTCGCGGCCTGCGCCCTGGTGACGGCGGTCTTCGCCGCGGCCACCGCGGCGCCGACCCCGGCCCGCGGCGTGGCCCGCCGTGACGTGCCGGGCCTGCTGGCGCACTCGGTGGTGCCGATCGTGGTGGGCTACATGACCGCCCACTACCTGACGCTGTTCGTCGAGACCGGCCAGCTGACCCTCATCCAGGCCAGCGACCCGCTCGGCACCGGCGCGAACCTGTTCGGCACCGCCGACCGCAACGTCGACATCTGGCTGAGCACCCACCCGACGCTGCTGGCCAGCATCAAGGTGCTCGCCATCGTGCTCGGCCACCTCGTGGGCGTCGTCGCGGCCCACGACCGGGCGCTGCGGCTGCTGCCGAAGGGCCGTCACGACACCGGTCAGCTGCCGCTGCTGCTGGTGATGGTCGCGTTCACCTTCGGGGGCCTCTACCTGATCTTCGGGTTGTAGACCGCGGACCCGAGGAGCGGAGGTCTCGAGGCTCGTCGCCAGGGCTCCCCGCACCTCGACCATCGTCAGCACACGGTGGTCGAGGTGCGAGGCCGGCCACGGCCGAGCCTCGAGACCTCCGTCAGTCGGCCGTCTCGGCGACGGCGCTGGCGGCCTCGTCGATGATGGCGCGCATCGCCGCCTCGGCGGCGTCGGCGTCGCCCGCCCGCACGGCGCGGGCGACATCGTCGTGGAGCGCGATGGCCGCGGGGTTGGGGCGGGCCGGCATCAGGTCGTGGTGGGTGCGGCCACCGAGCACCTCGGCCACCACGCCCGAGAGCGCCTGCAGCATCTCGTTGCCGCTGGCCGCGAGGAGCGTGTCGTGGAAGCGGACGTCGGCCTCGAGGTAGGCCTCGAGGTCGCCGGCGCGCCCCAGCACGGTCATGTCGCTGACCGCGGCCGCCAGGACGGCGCACTGCCCGGCGTCCGCGCGCTGCGCCGCGAGACGTGCGGCGACCGGCTCGAAGCCCGAGCGCAGCTCGCCGAGGGAGACCAGCTGGGCGGCCCGGTCGCGGCCGGCGAGCCGCCAGCGGATGACGCGCGGGTCGAAGACGTGCCACTGGTCGCGGGGCCGCACGGTGATCCCGACCCGGCGGCGCGAGGTCACCATGCCCATGGACTCCAGGACGCGCACGCATTCGCGGGCCATGGCGACCGAGACCCCGTGCAGCCGGGCGACGCCCTCGAGGGTCAGCACGGTGCCGGGGGAGAGGTCGCCGCCGACGATCTGCTCGCCGAGCGCGTCGAGCACCTCGGCGTGCAACGCGCCGCTGGCGCGGCGCTCCGTCGTCCCCATGGCGCGATCCTCCCAGGCCGGATCACCGCCAGTAAAGATCCGATGTATTACGACAGAGCGGTTGCAAAGATCTGATCTTTCACGGCATGCTGTGACTGCCGTCACGAGACGCCCGTCACCCCTGGAGCCGCCATGCCCGACCCCACCCCCACCCCCGCCGACCCCGGCGCGCCGCCCCTGGTCGTCGTCATGGGCGTGTCCGGCTCGGGCAAGTCGACCGTCGGCGCCGCGCTCAGCCAGCGGCTGCGCGTGCCTTACGAGGACGCCGACGACCTGCACCCGCAGGCCAACGTGGCCAAGATGGCCGCCGGTCACGCGCTCGACGACGACGACCGACGTCCGTGGCTCGACGCCGTCGGCGCCTGGCTCGGCGCGCACGACGGCACCGGGGGCGTCATGAGCTGCTCGGCCCTCAAGCGCGCCTACCGCGACCAGCTGCGCACCCACGCGCCCCGTCTCGAGCTGTTACACCTGCACGGCCCGCGCGAGGTGATCGCCGCCCGGCAGGCCAGCCGTCCCGGGCACTTCATGCCCGCCTCGCTGCTCGACTCGCAGTTCGCCACCCTCGAGCCCCTCGGGGACGACGAGCACGGCCTCGTCGTCGACGTCGCCCAGCCCGTCGACGCCCTCGTGCAGGCCTACGTCGACCACCACGCCGCCGACCAGGCAGACCAGACAGACCTGAGCCACCAGACCGACAGGACCACCCGATGACCGCCACCGCCCTCGCCGCACCGCTGGTGCAGGCCACCGAGCTCGTCGACCCGGTCGCCCCCGGCGGCCGGCTCGTCGCCGCCGCGCTGATCGCGATCGCGCTGATCGTCGTCCTCATCACGTGGGCGAAGGTGCACCCGTTCCTGGCCCTGATCCTCGGCGGCCTGACCGTCGGCATCGTCGCAGGCCAGAACGTCAACGACGTCATCACCAGCTTCAGCACCGGCTTCGGCTCCACCGCCGCCGGCGTCGGCGCCCTGATCGCCCTCGGCGCGATGTTCGCCAAGCTGCTCGCCGACTCCGGCGGCGCCGACCAGATCGTCGACACCATCGTCGGCAAGGCCTCGGCGCGCACGCTGCCGTGGGCGATGGCCGGCGTCGGTGCGCTGATCGGCCTGCCGATGTTCTTCGAGATCGGCCTCGTGCTGCTGATGCCGGTGATCTACCTCGTCGCGCGCCGCTCCGGCCAGTCGATCATCACCATCGGCATCCCGACCCTGGCCGGCCTCTCGGCCATGCACGGCCTGGTGCCGCCCCACCCCGGTCCGCTCGCCGCCATCGACTCCCTGAGCGCCGACCTCGGCACGACGCTGCTGTTCGGCGTGATCGTCGCCGTGCCCACCGTGATCGTCTCCGGCCCGCTGTTCGGCAAGCTGGCCGGGCGCTGGGTCGACGTCCCGGCGCCCGACCGTTTTGAGGTCGAGGAGTCCGAGCACGCGCGCCGTCCCGGCTTCGGCGTCACCGTCGCCACCGTGCTGCTGCCCGTGGTGCTGATGATGGGCAGGTCGCTGGCCGACATCACCCTCGACGAGGACTCCGTGGTGCGGCAGACCCTCGACGTCATCGGCAACCCGTTCGTCGCCCTGCTCCTCGCCACCCTCGCCGCCATGGTCACCTTCGGCTTCGCCGTCGGCATGGACCGCGCCAAGGTCACCAAGACCGTCGAGACCTCGCTGCCCGCCATCGCCGGCATCCTGCTCATCGTCTCGGCCGGTGGCGGCTTCAAGCAGGTGCTGGTCGACACCGGCGTCGGCACCCTGCTCGCCGACTGGGCGAAGGAGAGCAACGTCTCGGTGCTGCTGCTCGCGTGGGTCGTGGCCGTCCTCATCCGCCTGGCCACCGGCTCGGCCACCGTCGCGACCATCACGGCGTCCGCGCTGATGGCGAGCCTGGTGCAGGGCATGCCGCAGACCGAGGTCGCGCTCGTCGTGCTCGCCATCGGCGCCGGCTCGGTGTTCTTCTCCCACGTCAACGACGCCGGCTTCTGGCTGGTCAAGGAGTACTTCGGGCTCTCGGTCAGCCAGACCATCCGGTCGTGGTCGCTGATGGAGACCGTGCTCTCGGTGAGCGGCCTCGTCTTCGTGCTGCTCCTCGGGCTCGTCGTCTAGCGCGGGCCGCCGACCCCGCTACCGTGCGGCGGGTGGGCGAGGCGCGATGACCGTCGTCCTCGCCCTCCTGGTCGGCTTCGGCGTCGCGGCCCTCACCGCGCCGGTCGGCGTCTCGGGCGCGGTGTTCCTGCTGCCCGTGCAGCTGAGCGGCTTCGGGGTCCCGAACCCGCGGGTGACGCCCACCAACCTGCTCTACAACGTCGTCTCCGGGCCCGGGGCGCTGCTGCGCTACCGCCGCCAGCAGCAGTGGGACGTCGCCCTCGTGCGCGCCCTGCTCGCGGGCTCGCTCCCGGGCGTGGCGGTCGGCGCCGTGCTGCGGGTCTTCGTGCTGCCCGGCGCCGACGCGTTCCGGCTCGTCGCGGCCGCCGTGCTCGTGCCCACCGGGCTGGTGCTGCTGCGCCGCCGCAGCCCGAGCGCCCGCGGGCCGGATGACGTCCGCCCCTGGGCCCGGCGCACCTCCCGGGTGGCGCCGCTCGCCTTCGTCGTGGGCACCGTCGGCGGCGTCTACGGCATCGGCGGGGGATCGGTGCTCGGCCCGCTGCTGGTGGGCGCCGGGCTGTCGGTGCGCGCCGTCGCCCCCGCCGCGCTGCTGAGCACGTTCGTGACCTCGGTCGCCGGCGTCGTCTCGTTCGCCGTCATCGGCGCGCTGGCCTCGGAGTCTGCCGCCGCCACGGCGGGCGGGCCGATCGCGCCCGACTGGGGCCTCGGCCTCGCGCTCGGCCTGGGAGGCCTGGTCGGCGGCTACGTCGGCGCCCGGCTGCAGCCCCGCGTGCCCGAGACGCTCCTGCGGGTCGGCCTCGGCGTCCTCGCCCTGGCCGTGGGGGTCGGGTACGTCGTGCAGACGGCGTCGTGAGGGCCCGCGGCCGGGGGCTCCGTCGTCCACAGTGGTGTCCACAGCCCGTCCACAGCGGCCCTCGTGCCTGTGGGCGGCAGGCGGACGCCGTCCACAGGTCGGGGCCGCGGCCTGGGGGTTTCGTCGAGGAGGCGGCGTCCGGCCGCCGACGGCACTAGGGTCCCCCGGCGAGTCCTCCGCAAAGTCGCCGTGTCGACATTGAAGACTGGCCGTACCGCGGCTGACGAGACGGCCGAGGGCACGAGACGAGGAGCACCCCCATGACCGACAGATCCCTCGGGGCGGCAGCGATGCCCCCCCGCACCGAGATCCCCAGCGCGCCGCAGACCGACGCGACGACGCTGCCGTTCGAGCGCCCCGAGCCCGCCCGGCCCAGCGAGCCGACGGCGTCCGCCGACCGTCCGCTCGGACCCACCGGCCGCCCGATGCCCGACCTGCCCGAGCCGACGCCGGTCACCGAGCACGGCCCGGCCCGTGTCGTGGCCATGTGCAACCAGAAGGGCGGCGTCGGCAAGACCACCACCACCATCAACCTCGGCGCGTCGCTGGCCGAGCTCGGCCGCAAGGTGCTGCTGGTCGACTTCGACCCGCAGGGCTCGCTCTCGGTCGGCCTCGGCCTCAACCCCCACGAGATCGACCTGACGGTCTACAACCTGCTGATGCAGCGCGACGTCACGCTCGACGACGTCGTCGTGCCGACCAACGTCCCGGGCATGGACCTGCTGCCGTCGAACATCGACCTCTCCGCCGCCGAGGTGCAGCTGGTGCACGAGGTCGCCCGCGAGCAGACCCTGCAGCGGGTGCTTGCGCCGGCGATCGAGCACTACGACGTCGTCCTCATCGACTGCCAGCCCTCGCTCGGCCTGCTCACCGTCAACGCGCTCACCGCCTCCGACGGCGTGATCGTGCCGCTGGAGTGCGAGTACTTCGCGCTGCGCGGCGTCGCCCTGCTCAAGACCACGATCGACAAGGTGCGCGAGCGGCTCAACCCCAAGCTCGAGATCGACGGCGTGCTCGGCACGATGTTCGACGGCCGCACGCTGCACAGCCGCGAGGTGATGGAGCGCCTGGTGCAGGCCTGGGGCGACACCGTCTTCCACACCGTCATCCGCCGCACGGTGAAGTTCTCCGACTCCACCGTCGCCGGCGAGCCGATCACCAGCTACGCCAGCAGCTCGGCCGGTGCCGACTCCTACCGCCAGCTCGCCCAGGAGGTGCTCGCCAGATGGCCCGCCGAGTGAGCCTCCCGGCCGCCGACGACCTCTTCCGCCGCACCGGCGGGGACGACGACGGCCCGGCCGAGGGGCGCGCGGGCGCCGACGCTGCGGTGGGGAAGCCGCAGACGACGGTGCGCGCCGTGCCCAACCAGCCCGACGAGCCCGACGCCGCCGAGGGCAAGCGCGGCGCGAGCGGGCGCATCCGGCACGACGAGAAGATGACGGTCTACGTCACCTCCGACGAGCTGCTCGACCTCGAGCGCACCCGGCTCGAGCTGCGCGCGGTCCACGGGCTGGCCGTCGACCGGGGCCGGCTCGTGCGCGAGGCGATCGACCTCGTGCTGGCCGACTTCCACGAGAACGGCGACGACAGCCTGCTCGTCCGTAGCCTGACCCGGTGAGGTCCCGATGACCGCGACCGAGGCGCCCGAGGCGGCCCCGGCGTTCTCGCTGCGGCTCGACAACTTCGAGGGGCCGTTCGACCTGCTGCTGAGCCTGATCGCCAAGCACCAGCTCGACATCACCGAGGTCGCGCTGTCGCGGGTCACCGACGAGTTCATCGCCCACGTCAAGGCCGGCGCGCGCGAGAGCGGTGGCTGGGACCTCGAGCAGACCACCTCGTTCCTGCTCGTCGCCTCCACGCTGCTCGACCTCAAGGCCGCCCGGCTGCTGCCTGCGGGCGACGTGGAGGACGAGGAGGACCTCGCGCTGCTCGAGGCGCGCGACCTGCTGTTCTCGCGGCTGCTGCAGTACCGCGCGTTCAAGCAGCTGGCCGGCGTCCTCGCCACGCGCCTGGACGACGAGGCGCTCCGCCACCCGCGGGCCGTCGGGCTCGAGGACCGGTTCGCCGGGCTGCTGCCCGAGGTGCTCATCGGCATCGGCCTCGACGCCTTCGCCCAGCTGGCCGCCAAGGCGCTGGCGCCCAAGCCCGGCCCGCCCGAGCTGACCCTGCACCACCTGCACGCGCCACAGGTCTCGGTGCGCGAGCAGGCCGTCGTCGTGGCCGAGCGGCTGCGGCGGTCCGGCACTCTGACCTTCCGCTCACTCTGCGGCGACGCGCCCGACACCCTCACCACCGTCGCCCGCTTCCTCGCCCTGCTCGAGCTGTTCCGCGAGGGGGCCGTCGCCTTCGAGCAGGTGCAGGCCCTCGGCGAGCTGAGCGTGCGCTGGACCGGCGACGACGACGCCGACCTGGCCGAGCTCGAGAGCGGCATCGACGAGTTCGACGGCACCCCCCTGCCCCTCCCGGAGGACCCCGCATGACCGAGACCCCCGACGTCCCGCCCGACGACGGCGAGCTGCTCGCCGTCCCGCTCGCCGAGCTGCGTCCGGCACTCGAGGCGGTGCTCATGGTCGCCGACCAGCCGCTGGACGACGCCACGCTGGCCACCGCCGTCGGCTACCCGCCCGGCGAGGTCGCGGCCGCGCTGGCCGGCCTGGCCGCCGAGTACGACGAGCAGGGGCGCGGGTTCGAGCTTCGCCACGTCGCCGGCGGGTGGCGGTTCTACACCCGCGAGGCGTTCGCGCCCGTCGTCGAGGCGTTCGTGCTCGAGGGGCAGTCGGCGCGGCTGACCCAGGCGGCGCTCGAGACGCTCGCCGTGGTCGCCTACCGCCAGCCGGTCTCGCGGGCGCGGGTCTCGGCCATCCGCGGCGTCAACGTCGACGGCGTGATGCGAACCCTGCTCACCCGCGGCCTCGTCGAGGAGGCGGGCCGCGACGGCGAGCACGGCGCCACGCTCTACCGCACCACCGGCTACTTCCTCGAGCGCATCGGCGTCACCTCGATCGACGAGCTGCCCGAGCTCGCGCCCTTCCTGCCCGACCTCGACGAGCTCGACGACGAGCTGGGCGAGCTGGCCGCCGCCTCGGCGTCCGCGTCGACGTCGACGTCCACCTCGGCTCCCGAGCGCACCCCGGGCCCCACCGCGTGAGGGACATCGCCACCGACGACGAGGGGCTGGTGCGGCTGCAGAAGCTGCTCGCGCAGTCCGGGGTCGGCTCGCGCCGCAAGTGCGAGGAGCTCATGCTCGACGGTGAGGTCGAGGTCGACGGCGAGGTCGTCACGCGCCTGGGCACCAAGGTCGACCCGCGCACCGCCGTCGTCCGCGTCTCCGGGCGGCTGCTGCCGCCGGTGAGCGACTTCGTCTACCTCGCGCTCAACAAGCCGCGCGGCGTGGTCTCGACCATGAGCGACCCCCAGGGACGCCGCTCGCTCGGCGACGTCGTGGCCGAGCTCGACCGCCCGGAGGCCGAGCGGCTGTTCCACGTCGGGCGCCTCGACACCGACACCTCGGGCCTGCTGCTGCTGACCAACGACGGCGAGTTCGCCCAGCAGCTGGCCCACCCCTCCTACGAGGTCGACAAGACCTACGTCGCCGAGGTCGAGGGGCACGTGGCGAGGAAGGTCGCCACGACGATGCTCGCCGGCGTCGAGCTGGACGACGGACCCGTGCGCCCCACCCGCGTGCGCATCGTCAGCGCCACGCCCAACCGCTCGATCGTCGAGCTCGTCATCCACGAGGGCCGTAACCGCATCGTGCGGCGCCTGCTCGACCACCTCGGCCACCCGGTGCGCAGGCTCACCCGCACCGACATCGGCCCCGTCGGCCTCGGCAACCTGCGACCCGGCGAGCTGCGCGACCTCACCCTCGACGAGCTCGGCACCCTCCTCGACGCCGTGAAGCGGTAGCGGCACGGGTCTCGGGGCTGTCTCGAGGCTCGGCCGTGGCCGGCCGCGCACCTCGACCACCACGGGGCCGCCCGACGACGGTCGAGGTGCGAGGAGCTCTGACGGCGAGCCTCGAGACCGCCGGCCCGCCCACGCGGAGGCCCGCGCGGGGTTGCCCTGCGACAGGCTCAGGGTCCGTGGGCCGGGTTCGCGTGATCCGGCTCCGCCATGGGGCCGCCCGACGATGGTCGAGGTGCGAGGAGCCCTGGCGACGAGCCTCGAGACCGCCGGCCCGCCCACGCAGAGGTCCGCGCGGGGTTGCCCTGCGACAGGCTCAGGGTCCGTGGGCCGGGTTCGCGTGATCCGGCTCCACCGTGGGGCCGCCCGACGATGGTCGAGGTGCGAGGAGCCCTGGCGACGAGCCTCGAGACCGCCGGCCCGCCCACGCGGAGGTCCGCGCGGGGTTGCCCTTCGACAGGCTCGGGGTCCGTGGGCCGGGTTCGCGTGATCCGGCTCCACCATGGAGCCGCACGACGATGGTCGAGCCCTTAGACCGCCGGCCCGCCCACGCGGAGGTCCGCGCGGGGTTGCCCTGCGACAGGCTCAGGGCCCGTGGGCCGGGTTCGCGTGGTCCTCGCCGGGCCTCGCACCTCGACCACCGTCGTCCCACGCACGGGCGGCGTAGGTTCGACGACGTGCCCGTGACCGGCGTCCTCGCGCCGTACGTCGACGCGCTGACGGCCTACGACGTCGTCGGCGACCCGGGGGTGCACATCGGGATGCCGTCGACGAGCCTGACGCTGGTGGTGCCGGTGGGGGAGCCGCTCGACGTCGGCTGGGCCGGGCCCGGCGGCACCGCGGGGCGCGGCCGGTTCGAGGCCAACCTCGCCGGCCTGCACACCGCCCCCGCCGCCATCCACCACGGACGACGGCAGCGCGGCGTGCACGTGGGGCTGACCGTCGCCGGGGCGCGGGCGCTGCTCGGCGTCCCCGCGGCCGCGCTGACCGGCACGCTGGCCGAGGCCGGCGACGTCGACCCGGCGCTGCGCGAGCTGTCGGCCCGGCTGCACGACGCGCCGCCCGACGCGTGGCGGCGGCTCGTCGAGCGGGCCCTCGTCACCGCGCTGGCCCGCCGCGACGCCCCCGGTCCGCGGGCCGAGGTCGGCCGCGCTCTGGCCGCGCTCACCGGCGGCGCCCGGGTCGCGGCGGTGGCCGACGAGGTCGGCTACAGCCGTCGCCACCTCGGTGACCTCGTGCGCGCCGAGACCGGCGTCGGCCCGAAGGACTTCCAGCGGCTCGCCCGCTTCGAGCGCAGCCACACCCTGGTGCGCGCCGGCGTCCCGCTGGCCGAGGTCGCCGTCCGCTGCGGCTTTGCCGACCAGTCGCACCTGACCCGTGAGTGGGTCGCCCTGGCCGGCTGCAGCCCGACGCAGTGGCGACGCCACGAGCTCCCATCCGTCCAAGACGACGGCGGCGACGCGGCGGCAGGCTGGGTGTCATGACCGCACAGGCACAGGACATCCGGCACTGGCAGAGCATCGCCTTCCGCGACGTGGAGGCGATGAGCACCTGGCTGCAGGCCATCGGCTTTCGCGAGCACGCGCTGCACCGCGACGAGACCGACCCGTCGGTCGTCGTCCACGGCGAGTGGGTCTGGGACGGCGGCGCCGGCGTCATGGGCGGCACCCACCGTGGCGAGGGCTCGACCATCACCCCGCCCGGGCAGGCCGCCTGCTACCTGGTCACCCCCGACCCCGACGCCCTCTTCGAGCGCGCCGTGGCCGCCGGCGCCACCGTCGACCGCCCGATGGTCGACCAGCCCTACGGCGGCCGCGGCGGCAGCGTGCGCGACCCCGAGGGCAACCACTGGTCCTTCGGCGACTACCAGCCGGCCTGAGACGCCGTCCGCCGTCCGTCGCGCCCCGCTCGCTACCCTCGCGACCGTGGCGGTGAGAGCGGTGCGCGGAGCGACCCAGCTGGACGTCGACGAACGCGAGCACCTGCTCGCCCGCACCTCCGAGATGGTGCTCGACGTGATGGCGTCCAACGGCCTGGGCGTCGACGACTTCATCTCGGTGGTCTTCACCGCGACCTCCGACCTGCACAGCGAGTTCCCGGCCTACGCCGCCCGCCAGCTCGGCTTCGGCGACGTCCCGCTGCTCTGCGCCCGCGAGCTGGAGATCGAGAGGTCGATGCCGCGCGTGGTGCGCATGCTGGCGCACGTCGAGACCGACCTGCCGCGCGCCGACCTCACCCACTGCTACCTGCACGGCGCCGCGGCGCTGCGCAGCGACCTGACCCGGGTGCGCTCGGTTCCCGACCAGGCCTGAACCGTCTCCCACCGGTAGGCTGCCGCCCCGTGGGTGAGGACGTCGCAGGGCTCGGTCCGGCTGGGCTCGACCGCGTGGTGATCGCGGTCGACGGCACGTCGGGCTCGGGCAAGTCGAGCACTTGCCGCGCCGTCGCCACCCGCCTCGGCCTGCGCTACCTCGACACCGGCGCCATGTTCCGCGCCGTCACCTGGTGGCTGCTGCGCCAGGGCGTCGACGTCCACGACGCCGACGCCGTCGCCGCGCGCTGCGACGAGCCGGTGCTGGTCTCGGGCACCGACCCCGCCGCGCCCACCATCACCGTCGACGGCGAGGACGTCGCCGTCGCCATCCGCACCGACGAGGTCAACCGGGCCGTCTCGCCCGTCAGCGCCGTCCCGCAGGTGCGGGCCCGGCTGCTGGCCGAGCAGCGGGCCGTCATCGCGGGGGACGGCGGGCGCGGTGAGCCCGTCGGCGGCATCGTCGTCGAGGGCCGCGACATCGGCTCGGTCGTGTGGCCGCAGGCCGAGCTGAAGGTCTACCTCACCGCCGACCCCGCCGCCCGCGCCGCGCGCCGCGCCGCCGAGGAGGGCGGCTCCGACGTCGGCGCCACCGAGGCCGTGCTGCGCGAGCGCGACCGCATCGACTCCGGCCGCGCCACCGCGCCGCTGACGATGGCCGACGGCGCCGTCCACCTCGACACCACCGACCACACCCTCGACGAGGTCGTCGACGTGCTGGTCGGCCTGGTGCACGAGGCCGTGTCGTCGCAGGCCGTGTCGTCGCAGGCCCGGTCGTCCGAGGCCCAGGAGCCGGTGCGGTGAGGCTGATGCTGCGGGCCGGCTCGTCCGGCCGCCCCCGTCGGCGTCCCCGCACCGACGTCGACCACACCGCCGCGCCGCGCACCGACGGCGTCGAGACGCCGGCCACGTGGCTGCTGCACGGCGGGCGGCCGACGTCGCGCTTCCTCATCCGGCGCCGCTACCGCATCCGGCTGCACGGCGCCGAGCACCTGCCGAAGGACGGCCCGGCCATCGTGGCGGCCAACCACGTCGGCATCGTCGACGGCCCGCTCATGGCGATCTTCTCGCCGCGGCCGGTGCACGCGCTGACCAAGGTCGAGATGTTCGAGGGCCGCACCGGCCTGGTGCTGCGGCTCAGCGGCCAGATCCCGCTCGACCGGTTCGCCACCGACCCGCGGGCGGTGAAGACGACGCTGCGGCTGCTGCGCGAGGGCCACGTCGTCGGCATCTTCCCCGAGGGCGGCCGCGGTGCCGGCGAGCTCGAGCTGTTCCACCGCGGGGCGGCCTACCTGGCGCTCGTCACCGGCGCGCCGATCGTGCCGCTGATGATGATCGGCACCCGCGAGCCCGGCGGGTCGCTGTCGTCGCTGCCGGGCAGGAAGGCCGAGATCGACATGGTCTACGGCGAGCCGTTCACCGTCGACCCGATGCCCTGGCCCCGCACCCAGGACGCCGTCGCCGACGTCTCGACCCGGTTGCGCGAGCGGATGCTCGCCGACCTGGAGGAAGCAAAGCGCCTCACCGGGCGTTCCCTCCCCGGCCCGCTCCCTGCGGGTCAACAGGAGCCCGACCCCGGCGGGGGCGTCACGGAGAAGTCAGCATGAGCGAGTCCATCGAGCCCGACCTCGACCACACCGGCCTCGCCGACGACGGCGGTGACGGTGACGAGCCCACGGGTCCGGTGCCGGTGCTGGCGGTCGTCGGCCGCCCCAACGTCGGCAAGTCGACGCTGGTCAACCGCATCATCGGACGCCGCGAGGCCGTCGTCGAGGATATCCCGGGCGTCACCCGCGACCGCGTCTCCTACGACGCCAACTGGAGCGGGCGCGCGTTCACCGTCGTCGACACCGGCGGCTGGGACCCCGACGCCCGTGGCCTCGCCGAGCGCATCTCCGAGCAGGCCGAGATCGCGGTGGGGCTGGCCGACGCCGTCCTGTTCGTGGTCGACGCCACCGTCGGGGTCACCGACACCGACGAGGAGGTCGTCAAGGTCCTGCGGCGCTCGAAGAAGCCGGTGGTGCTGGCGGCCAACAAGGTCGACGACATGCGGGCCGAGGCCGAGGCCTACGGCCTGTGGAGCCTGGGCCTCGGCGAGCCCTGGCCGGTCTCCGCGCTGCACGGCCGCGGCTCGGGCGACCTGCTGGACGCCGTCCTGGCGGCCCTGCCCGAGCCCCCGCCCGAGCGCGACCCCGAGCCCGGTGGCCCGCGCCGCGTGGCCATCGTCGGCAAGCCCAACGTGGGCAAGTCGTCGCTGCTGAACAAGCTGGCCGGCAGCGACCGGGTCGTGGTCGACAACGTCGCCGGCACCACCGTCGACCCCGTCGACGAGCTGGTCGAGCTGGGCGGGCGCACCTGGCGGTTCATCGACACCGCCGGCATCCGCAAGCGGGTCAAGGAGGCCTCGGGCCACGAGTACTACGCGTGGCTGCGCACCACCACCGCCGTCGACCGCGCCGAGGTCGCGGTGCTGGTGCTCGACGCCGAGCAGTCGGTCTCGGAGCAGGACGTGCGCATCCTGCAGACCGTGCGCGACGCCGGCCGCGCGCTGGTCATCGCGTTCAACAAGTGGGACCTCGTCGACGAGGAGCGTCGCTACTACCTGCAGCGCGAGATCGAGCGCGACCTGGTGCAGGTGCCGTGGGCGCCGCGGATCAACATCACCGCCCGCACCGGCTGGCACGTCGACCGGCTCGTGCCGGCGCTCGACAAGGCGCTCGAGGGCTGGGAGACCCGCATCACCACCGGGCAGCTCAACGGCTTCCTCGGCCGCCTCGTCGCCGAGCACCCCCACCCGGTGCGCAGCGGCAAGCAGCCGCGCATCCTGTTCGGCACCCAGGCCGACACCGCGCCGCCCACCTTCGTGCTGTTCACCTCCGGCCGCCTGGACGCCGCCTACGAGCGCTACGTCGAGCGCCGCCTGCGCGAGGAGTTCGGCTTCGTCGGCACCCCCATCGTCATCAACCAGCGGGTGCGGGAGAAGCGCAAGCGCTAGGCGCCCGCCCCGCCCCGCCCCGCGGTTGTTGCCGACCGTTGTGACTACTGGGCTGCGGTTCTCCGCGCATGCCATTGGTCGCAACGGTCAGTAACATCGCCGCTTGCGGTGGCGCTCACCCCGAGCGGGATTGACTCGTTCGAACACCTGTTCGATCATGGTGGGCATGGGCACCGCCGTCGCACTCGACCCCGGCCGCCCGGTCCTCGAGCAGCTGCGCGACCGGGTGGCGGCGCTCGAGGGCGGGCCGTCGCGGCTGGCGGTGCCCACCCTGCCGGCGCTCGACGGCGTCCTCTCGCTGCGCACCGGCGGCAGCTACGGCGTCGACTCCGCCTCGCTCGCCCTGGCCCTGGCCGCGGGGGCCTCGCGGGCGGGGGAGTGGGTCGGGTTCGCCGGCTGGCCCGACCTCGGCGTCGAGGCGGCGGCGGCCATGGGCGTCGAGCTCTCGCGCACCGTGGTGGTGCCCGAGCCGGGTGAGCACTGGCTCGAGGTGGTCGCCGCCCTGGTCGACGTGCTGCGCGTGGTGGTGCTGCGACCGCCGTCCGGCGTCGACGCCCGCGCGGCGGGGGTGGTCGACGCCCGGCTGCGCTCGCGGTCCTCGGTGCTGGTGGTGTGGGGGGAGTGGCCGCGCTGCGAGGCCCGGCTCTCCCTCGAGCAGCCGCGGTGGAGCGGCCTCGGTGGTGCCGACGACCTCTCCGCCGGGCACGGCCGGCTCCGCTCGCGCGAGGGCCGGCTGGCGGTGCGCCGGGGCACCACGCCCACGGTGCGCACCGACGTCCGCTGGTGGGACGACGACGAGGCGCTCACGACGCTCGCCCCCGCCGCCACGCCGCGCTGGGCCGCACAGGCATGAGGATGCTGGTGGCGTGGTGCCCCGACTGGTCGGTGGTCGCGGCGCTGGCCGAGGCCGACCGGCCGGCCTCGCCGGCGGCCGCGGTGCTGGCCGCGGGCGTGGTCGAGGTGTGCAACACCGCGGCGCGCACCGACGGCGTCCGGCGGGGGCAGCGTCGGCGCGACGCGCAGTCCCGCTGCCCCGACCTGGTGCTGCTCGAGGCCGACGACGACCGTGACGCCCGCGCCTTCGAGCCGGTGCTGGCCACGGTGGAGGAGCTCGCGCCCGGCGTCGCCGCGCTGCGTCCCGGCCTGCTCGCGGTGCGGGCGCCGGGCCGCTACTTCGGCGGCGACGAGCAGGCGGCGGCCACGCTCACCGAGGCGCTGGTCGAGGCGGGGGTGTGGGACTGCCGCATCGGGGTGGCCGACGACCTGTTCGCGGCCGAGCAGGCCGCCCGCTCGGTCGGCGTCCAGGCGTGCCGGGTGGTGCCGCCGGGTGGCTCGGCGGCCTTCCTCGGACCGCTGCCGGTCGACGTCCTCGAGGCCGACGGCGCACAGGGACGCAGCACGGTCAGCCTGCTGCGGCGGCTCGGCCTGCAGACCCTCGGCGACCTCGCCGGCCTGCCCGGCGCGGCGGTGGCGCAGCGGTTCGGCAGCTACGGGGCGCGGGTGTGGCGCAGCGCGCGCGGCGCCGACGCCTCGCGGTTCGCCGCCCGACAGCCACCGCCCGAGCTCGAGACCGAGATCGCCTTCGAGCCGCCGCTGGAGTCGGTCGAGGCGGTCTGCTTCAGCGTGCGCACCACCGCCGAGCGGTTCGTGGCCGGGCTGGCGCAGCGCCAGCTCGTCGCCACCGGCGTGCGGGTCGAGGCCGAGTGCGACGGCGCCACCGTCTCCTCGCGCACCTGGCTGCACCCGCGCTTCTTCACCTCCCGCGACCTCGTCGACCGGGTGCACTGGCAGCTGCAGGCCGCCGGCGCCACCAGCGGCGCGGGCTCGGCGCTGCGCTCGCGCCACGCCTCCGGGCGCATCGGCGCCCCGATCGAGCGGGTGCGGTTCGTGCCCGAGGCGGTCGAGCCCGACGCCGCCCACGCCGACGGGCTGTGGGGCGGCGGGGGCGACGAGCTGGTCGAGAAGGGCGTGGCCCGGGTGCAGGCCATGCTCGGCTTCGACGCCGTGCGCCGTCCGGTGCTGCAGGGCGGGCGCGGCCCGGCGGCGCGGCAGGCGCTGGCGCCGTGGGGCGAGCGGGCCGTGGGGCTGCGGCCGCTCGACCGGCCGTGGCCGGGCCGGCTGCCCGGACCGGCGCCGGTGCGGGTCTTCGCCACCCCGCTGCCCGCCGACGTCCTCGACGCCGGCGACCGGCCGGTGCGCATCACCGCCCGCGGCGCGGTCAGCGGCGACCCGTGCCGGTTCCGCATGCGGGCCGGCAGCGTGGGGGCAGTGGGCGGCGCCGGCAGTGCTGGCGGTGTCGGCGGCGCGTTGCCGATCCCGCCGTCCTGGCTGCCGTGGGTGCCGGTCACCGGCTGGGCCGGGCCGTGGCCGGCCGACGAGTCGTGGTGGGACGGCGGCACCGGCCTCGCCGCCCGGTTCCAGGTCGTCGGCGCCGACGGCCGCGCCTGGCTGCTGGAGTGCACCCCCGACGGCTGGCAGGTCGAGGCCGGCTATGACTGAGACTGAGACCGAGACCGCAGTGCCTGAACCGTGCGATCGCTCGGTTGGTGCGTGGGTCTGGTCGGTCCGGGGTGCTGAACCGTGCGATCGCTCGGTTCGTGCGGCGGGGCGAGGCGGCCGCTGATGGGCTGGAACAACCCCGCCGTCCCGTGGCGCGAGCTGGAGCGACGGCTCTCGGGGGTGCCGCGGCACGGTGCCGACGACGCCCCCATCTCGCGCCGCAAGCGCGCCCGTCCCGGCGACGCGGGCGCCGCCCCGATCGAGCGGCCGGACGAGCACGCGGGCACGGTGCCCTACGCCGAGCTGCACTGCCACAGCCACTACAGCTTCCTCGACGGCGTCAGCTCGCCGGCCGAGCTGGTCGACGAGGCCGTGCGGCTCGGGCTGCACGCCCTCGCCCTCACCGACCACGACGGCTTCCACGGCGCCCCGATGCTGGCCGAGGCGGCCGCCGTCCACGGGCTGCGCACGGTCTACGGCGCCGAGCTGTCGCTGGGGCTGAGCGGTCCGCAGAACGGTGTCCCCGACCCCGAGGGCAGCCACCTGCTGGTGCTGGCGCGCGGGGTCGGCGGCTACCACCGGCTCTCGGCCGCGATGACCGAGGCGCACCTGCGCGGCGACGAGAAGGGCAAGCCGGTCTACGACCTCGACGAGCTCGCCGAGACCGGCCGCGGCCACTGGGTCGTGCTCACCGGCTGTCGCAAGGGCGCGGTGCGGCAGGCACTGGCGCTGGGCGGTGCCGTCGGACGCCGGGCCGCCACCGTCGAGCTGACCCGGCTGGTCGAGCGGTTCGGCGACGACGGCGTGCTGGTCGAGCTCTCGCCCCACCCCGGTCCGCACGTCGACGAGCTCAACGACGAGCTGGCTGCGCTGGCCCGCGCCTGCGGGGTGCCGGTGGTGGCGGCCGGCAACGTGCACCACGCGACGCCGGCGTCCGCGCGGCTGACGGCGGTCACCGCGGCGGTGCGGGCGCGGCGCAGCCTGGCCGAGATGGACGGCTGGCTCGACGTCTCCGGCGCCGCCCACCTGCGCTCCGGCGCCGAGACGGCACAGGCGCTCGCGCGCTTCCCCGACGCCGTCCGCCGCAGCGTCGAGGTGGCCGACGCGTGCGCCTTCGACCTGCTGCAGGCCACGCCGCGGCTGCCCAAGCACGGCATCCCCGACGGCCACGACGCGTCGTCCTGGCTGCGGGTGCTGGCCGAGCGCGGCTTCGCCGAGCGCTACGTCCACGAGCCGCACGCCCGGGTCGCCCGCGAGCGCATCGAGCACGAGCTCGAGGTGGTCTGCGCCAAGGACTTCGCCGGCTACTTCGTCATCGTCCACGACATCGTCGCCTTCGCCCGCGAGCGGCGCATCCTGTGCCAGGGCCGCGGCTCGGCGGCCAGCTCGGCGCTCTGCTACGCCCTCGGCATCACCGCCGTCGACGCCGTCTTCTACCGGCTGCCGTTCGAGCGGTTCATCTCCGCGCACCGCGACGAGGAGCCCGACATCGACGTCGACTTCGACTCCGACCGCCGCGAGGAGGTCATCCAGTGGGTCTACGACACCTACGGACGCCGCAACGCCGCGCAGGTCGCCAACGTCATCAGCTACCGCCCGCGCATGGCGGTGCGCGACGCCGCCAAGGCGCTCGGCCACTCCTCGGGCCAGCAGGACGCCTGGAGCAAGCAGGTCGACGGCTGGAGCTCGGTGGTCGACCCCGAGAGCGCTGCTCTCATCCCCGCCCCCGTCGTCGAGCTGGCCGAGCAGCTGCTCGGTGCCCCGCGCCACCTCGGCATCCACTCCGGCGGCATGGTGCTCACCGAGCGGCCCATCGCCGAGGTGTGCCCCATCGAGCGCGCCC
Source organism: Nocardioides marinquilinus (assembly GCF_039543705.1). Lineage (NCBI taxonomy): Bacteria > Bacillati > Actinomycetota > Actinomycetes > Propionibacteriales > Nocardioidaceae > Nocardioides > Nocardioides marinquilinus. Next base: position 123,211 of record NZ_BAABKG010000007.1, on the reverse strand, counting down.
GCATGGACAAGCGCACGGTGCTGCAGTGGGACAAGGACGCCTGCGAGTCGATGGGGCTGGTCAAGTTCGACCTGCTCGGCCTCGGCATGCTCGGGGCGCTCGACCACATGATGCGGCTGGTCGACGAGCACCTCGGCGAGCCGTGGACGCTCGCCACGATGCCGAAGGAGGAGCCGGCGGTCTACGACATGCTCTGCCGCGCCGACTCCATCGGCGTCTTCCAGGTCGAGAGCCGCGCCCAGATCGGCACCCTGCCGCGGCTGCGGCCACGCGAGTTCTACGACCTGGCCATCGAGATCGCGCTGATCCGTCCCGGCCCGATCCAGGGCGGCGCCGTCCACCCCTACGTGCGCCGCGCCACCGGGCAGGAGCCGGTCAGCTACGAGCACCCCGACCTGGTGCCGGTGCTCGAGCGCACCAAGGGCGTGCCCCTGTTCCAGGAGCAGCTGATGGCGATGGCGGTGGCGCTGGGCGACTGCACCCGCGACGACGCCGACCTGCTGCGCCGCGCCATGGGCTCCAAGCGCGGCGTCGAGCGCATCGAGAGCATCAAGGAGAAGCTGTACGCCGGCATGGCCCGGCGCGGCCTGGTCGGCGACCGCGCCGACGCGATCTACGTCAAGATCCTCTCCTTCGCCAACTTCGGCTTCGCCGAGTCGCACGCGCTCAGCTTCGCGCTGCTGGTCTACGCCAGCTCGTGGTTCAAGCTGCACTACCCGGCCGCGTTCCTCGCCGGGCTGCTGCGCAACCAGCCGATGGGCTTCTACTCGCCGCAGTCGCTGGTGGGCGACGCGCGGCGGCACGGCGTCGAGATCCGGCGTCCCGACCTGCTGCTCTCGGGGGTGCAGGCGGGGCTCGAGCCGGTCGCCCCTTCCACGGGCTCGGCGTCCGTGGCGCCGTCCGGGCTCGAGGCGTGCTGCACGCCGCGGTTCGCGCGCACCGAGTGGAGCGCCGACTCGCCCGACCCCACGCTCACCCACCGCCGCGACGAGCGGCTGGCGGTGCGGCTCGGGCTCGACGAGGTGCGCGGCATCGGCACCGACGCGGCCGAGCGCATCGTGGCCGCCCGGGCCGAGGCGCCGTTCGCCGACGTCCCCGACCTCTCGCGCCGGGCCGGCCTCGGCAGCACCGAGCTGGAGGCGCTGGCCACCGCCGGGGCGCTCGCGAGCCTCGGTCTCGACCGGCGCCAGGCGCTGTGGGCCTCCGGGTTCGCCGAGAGCGACGGCCAGCTGGCCGGCACCACCCCGGCCGCCGACGCGCCGTCCCTGCCGCCGATGAGCGAGGTCGAGCTGACCCTGGCCGACCTGTGGGCCACCCGCATCTCGCCCGAGCGGCACCCCGTCGAGCACCTGCGCGACCAGCTGCGCGCGGCCGGCATCCGCTCGGCCGCCGACCTGCACTCCGACGAGACCTGCGAGAACGGACGTCGGGTGCACGTCGCCGGCCTCGTCACCCACCGGCAGCGGCCCGGCACCGCCCGCGGCGTCACCTTCCTCAACCTCGAGGACGAGACCGGCATGCTCAACGTGGTCTGCTCGGTCGGCGTCATGCGCACCCACCGCGACGCTGCCCGCAACCGGGTGGCGGTCGTCATCCGCGGCATCGTCGAGCGCAGCGAGGGAGCCACCAACCTGGTCGCCGACCGGGTCGAGGCGCTGGACGCCGTCGTCCCCGGCGCCGGCGCGATCCTGCAGGCGCGGGCCAGCTCGCGCGACTTCCGCTGACGCGCGCACCGGGCCATGGCGAACCACCCGAACTGGTCATGCGGCCGGTCGGGCGGGTGGCGAGTCTGAGGGCTCCGACGTCCTCCACCCCACGAACGAGGTCCCGCCGTGCCCCAGCTCCGCCGCGCGCTCGCCGCCACCGCCCTGCTCACCGCCTGCACGCTCACCGGCTGCGGTGGTGACGGCGGCGACGGTGACGGCGACGGCGCCTCCGACCCGGTGGACGCCACCCCGACCGCGGCCGCCCCCGTCGACGACGACGCCGCCCCGGACGACGGCGGATCTGGCGCCACGTTCGACGTGAGCGACTGCTCGGCCATCCCCGCCGAGCAGATGGGCCCGGTGCTGGGCGAGGGGACGGCGTCCGCCGAGGTGCCGCCGGGTGGCGGCGGCTGCACCTACGCCCTCGACGACCCCACCCTGCCGTCGGTCTTCCTCGAGCAGTTCGGCGTCGACGACTTCGCCGACGGCTTCGACGGCGCGGCGGCCAACGTCGCGACCACGGCCGTCGGCCCGATCGACGGCGAGCCCGAGACGCTCGACGGCATCGGCGACGGCGCCGTCGTGGTCGCCGGACCGGGGGAGGGCGCCGTCCCCGACGCGATCGGGCTGGTGCTGGTCGGCGACACCATCGTGCGCGCCTCGCTGCTCTCGGGCGGGCTGCCCGACGACCAGGCGCGAGAGATCACCACCGGCGTCCTCGAGCTGGTGGCGGGTCTGGGGTGACCCGCCGCGTCGAGGTCGTGCCGGTGCGTCAGTCGAGCCGGTAGCGGTAGTCGCCGAGGTCGCGGCACCCGACGCCGGGGAGGCGCGGCAGGACGACGACGTCGACGGTCGTGTCGCCGGCGGCCGTCACCCGCCAGCCCTGGGCCGCCCCGGTGTCGGCCCGGCGCTCCTCGGACCGCTCCTGCTCCGCCACGATCCGGGCGCCGGCGTCGCCGCCGACGACCTGGCAGGCGAAGGCGGCGTCCGGCACCGGCCGGGCGGCGGTGAGGTCGACGGCGAAGGGCCACACCGGGGCCGGGCGGTCGGCGTCGTCGTCGACGGGCGGTGCCTGACTGAGCAGCAGCCACCGGTCGGGCCGCCACACGGAGCCGTCGGTCTCGGCGGCGGAGTCCACGTCGTCCAGGAAGGCGCTGAACGCCTCACGGCTGTCGCGGGCCGCGCCCTCGTAACCGTCGACCAGCTCGGGAACCCAGACGCCGACCTCCTGGCCGGCCGCGTCGGTGCCGGGTCCGAACCGCAGGGTGGTGGTGCTGCCGTCGAGACCCGGCTCGCCGTAGTCGCGGCCGAGCAGCCCCTCGGCGCCGGCGAGCAGGTCGGCCAGGCGGGCGTCGTCCAGCCGGCCCGCGCGCAGCTCGTGCCGCTCGGTGGCCTCGTCGTAGGTGGTGACGACGAACGACCCGTCGCCGTAGACGACGAGGTCGGGGAACGGTGGCGCCGACGGCACCCGCCACCCCGGCCACGCCGAGAACGTGACGACCTCGAGCGCGACCTCGTCGGCCTCCCCGCTGGGCTGCGGCCCGCCGGTGCCGCCGGTGCCCCCGGTGCCCGCGCCGTACCCGCCCGTCAGTGCGCACCCCGTCGCGGCCAGCGCGACCGCCGCCGCGCCGATCAGCCGGGCGGTCCGCGTCGTCGTCCTCATGTGCGACTGGACGGCGCCGCCGGTGCTGCGGTTCCCGGGTCGAAACCCGATGCCGGTCCGGCCCGGGGCCTGCGGTAGTGTTCCCGACGCCCCGCGAGGGGCTGCGGGCTGTGGCGCAGCTTGGTAGCGCACTTGACTGGGGGTCAAGGGGTCGCAGGTTCAAATCCTGTCAGCCCGACCGCATCCGACCAGCCCCGTTCTGCACATCGACGCAGGCGGGGCGGTCGTCATTTCGGGCCGCCGCGGCGTCCCCGCGGCTCGACTCGTCGGGGTCGGGCCGGGGCGGCGGTGAGTGAGTGACCGTTTCGGGTCATGGAACGGGAACTGGCTCACCGCTCGCTGGGGGCGGGCCGGGGCGGCGGTGAGTGAGTGACCGTTCTGCGTCTCGGAACGGGAACTGGCTCACCGCTGGTCGGGGTCGCACCGGTGCGGCGGTGAGTGAGTGACCGTTCTGCGCCCCGGAACGGGAACTGGCTCACCGCTCACCCGGGTCGCGCCGGTGCAGCGGTGCGCTGGCCACCGAATCCGTCGAGGAATGCGTGGCCCACGCACCGCCCACCCGACTCGGACAGGGGAGCGGTGCACCAGCCACCGGTCCCGCCCCCGAGACGGTGGCCCACGCACCGCCCACCCGACTCGGACAGGGGAGCGGTGCACCAGCCACCGATCGCACCCCCGAGACGATGGCCCATGCACCGCCCACCAGCACCCGCACGCCGGCCCACGCCACCCACCCATCGCCACGGGGGGTGACGGTGGGCCCGGCGGTGCGGTACCCACGAGGCATGACCGCACCGCGCACCGTCGGCGTCGAGGAGGAGCTGGTCGTCGTCGACCCGGCGGACGGGCGGGCGGTGCCGCTGGGTGACCGGGTGATCCGCGGGGTCGAGGCGACGGCGGGCAGGCCGGAGGCCGAGGCCGAGCTGGTGCGCCACATGGTCGAGGTGCAGACCGGGGTGTGCGAGGACGCCGGGGCCCTGCGCGAGCAGGTGCGCGCGGCCCGCGCCACCGTGGGGGAGGCCGCCGAGCAGCAGGGGCTCGCCGTCGTCGCCAGCGGTACCGCGCCGCTCGAGCCCGAGACCACCCGGCTCAGCGACGACGACCGCTACCGCCGCATGAGCGAGGCCTACGGCGACCTGGCCCGCGAGGGGGGCACCTGCGCGCTCCACGTGCACGTGGGCATCGGCTCACCGGAGGAAGGAGTCGCCGTCCTCGACCGGATGGCGCCCTGGCTGCCGCTGCTGGTCGCGATGAGCGCCAACTCCCCGTTCGCCGACGGTCACGACACCGGCTACGCGTCGTGGCGTCTGCAGGTGTGGGGCCGGATGCCGACGGCCGGGCCCACCGACCCGTTCAGGGACGTCGAGGGCTACCGCCAGGCGACCGACGCCCTGCTCGCCAGCGGCGCCGCCCTCGACCGCGGGATGCTCTACTTCGACGCCCGCCTCGCCGAGCGCTACCCGACGGTCGAGGTGCGCGTCGCCGACGTCCCCACCGACCCCGACGACACCGTGCTGGTCGCGGTCCTGGTGCGCGCGCTGGTGGAGCGCTGCGCCCGCGACGCCGCGGACGACGTCCCCGCCCCGGCGTGGCGCACCGAGCTGCTGCGCGCCGCCCGGTGGCGCGCCTCGCGCTGGGGCCTGTCGGCCGACCTGCTGCACCCCGCCACGCAGCGTCCGGTGCCGGCGTCCACGGCGCTCGAGGCACTGGCCGACCACGTCGCCGCCCCGCTCGCCGACACCGGGGACGCCGACCTCGTCGGCACCGGCCTCGCCCGCGTGCTCGCCGGCACCGGGGCCAGCCGTCAGCGCGCCGCCTTCGAGCGCACCGGCACCGTCGAGGGCGTCGTCGCCGACCTCGTCACCCGCACGCGCGGGTCCTGGGCAACCGCGTAGCCGCACACCACCGCAGGAGGAGAAGCAGCCGTGACCCTCACCGTGCACCCCGTCACCCCCGACCGCTTCGACGACTTCGCCGACGTCGTCAACCCGAACCGTCGTGGCACGCACTGCTGGTGCCTGTCGCACCGCCTCACGGCCGCCGAGATCACCGATCTCGGCGAGGGCTCGCGCGAGCAGGCCGCCCGTGCGCTCGGACGCCGGCGCCACCCGCCGGGCGTCGTCGGCTACGACGACGACGGGACGCCGGTGGGGTGGTGCAGCATCGGGCCGCGGTCGGAGAACTCCCGGCTCACGCGGTCGAAGCTGATCCGGCCCGTCGACGACCTCGACGTCTGGAGCATCATCTGCGTCGTCGTCCGCGGTGGTCACCGCCGGCGCGGGCACACCACGCCGCTCATCGAGGGTGCCGTCGCCTGGGCCGTCGAGCAGGGGGCGCCGGCCGTCGAGGCCTACCCCGTCGACGCCGACGGCGACCGCATCGACACGACGATGGCCTTCGTCGGCACCCGCGCCATGTTCGAGAGGGCCGGCTTCGAGGTGGTCGGCACCACCGACGCCACCGGCAGCGGGCGACCGCGGCTGGTGATGCGACGCACGCCGTGACACCACCCGAAGGCGCCACGCGGGCCACCGTCTCTCCCCTAGAGTGCGTGCCGGGAAGTCGGAGCGGAGGAGGCGTGTCGATGGCCCAGGCCCGACGGGACGTCGACGTGTTCCGGCCGATGTACCGCATCATCCGGCGCATCAACCTCGACTCCGACGTGCGCGCGGCGCTCGAGGCGGTCGCCCAGGGAGTCGTCGAGGCGGTCGGCTTCCGGGTCGCGGCGATCAGCTGGCTGACCCAGGACCTCGACTTCGAGGTGGTCTCGGTCGCGGGCAACGACGATGCCCGCGAGCACCTGCTGGGCACGAAGGTGCCGCTGGCCGAGATGGAGGTCGAGCTCAAGGTCTCCGACGTCCACGGCTCGTTGCTCTTCATCCCGGCCGGGCGGCTCGCCCCGGGGTTCGGGGGCTGGGTCTCGCCCGACGCCACCCCGCCCCACGGCATCGACCTCGACGGCGGGGCCGAGCCCGACCCGCAGCTGTGGCAGGCCGAGGACACCCTGCGCTGCCCGCTGCGCGCCCCTGACGGAGAGCTGCTCGGCCTGCTCTCGGTCGACCTGCCGGTCGACGGACGTCGTCCCGACCAGGCCCGCCGCGAGCTGCTCGAGATGTACGGCGACCTCGCGGGGCTCGCCCTCAACAACGCCAGCCGTTCAGCGGCGCTTCAGGAGCGTGTCGAGCTCGCGTCCGCGGTGCAGACCGCGGTGGCGAGCATCGCCGAGCACCACGACCCTGCGCTGCTGGCCGCCGGTGCCGCCACGCCGATCGCCGAGGCCCTCGGCGCCACCGCGCTCTGGCTGCGCGTCCTCGACCCGCAGGACGACGCGCGGCCCGGCCTCGCCGCCCGCGCCCACGGCCAGGCCATGGTCGAGGCGCCGCCTGAGATCCTGGCGCACGCACTGAGCGACGCCCGCGCCCTGTGGCAGGCCGGTGAGATCTCGATCGCCTCCGCGCGGGGCGACACCTGGACGTCGAGCACCTCGACCGCCTTCGACCAGTTCGAGCGGGTCGACGTCGCCGACGGGCACGCCGGCTGGGTGCGCCGCCGCGCCCGGCACTTCGACCCGATCGGCGCCGAGCAGCACCGGATCCTCGGCCACCTCGGGGGCAGCGCCGAGGTCCGCCACCTGATGATGCTCCCCATCGGGGCCGGCAGCGACTGCTTCGGCTACGTCGTCGCCATCCGCTCTGACGACCCCGGCTGGTCGGTCGAGGAGCTCGAGGCCGCCGTCCGCATCGCGCGCCACCTCGGCCAGGCCGTGCTCACCGGCCGCCTGCTCGAGCGCGAGCGGGTGCTGGTGCAGCAGTTCGAGGCGCTCGACCAGTACAAGAACGACCTGATCTCCACCGTCTCGCACGAGCTGCGCACGCCGCTGACCTCGATCTTCGGCCACCTCGAGCTGATCCGCGACGAGATGCCCGAGGACTCCGGCATCGCCAAGCACTTCGACGTCATCCGCCGCAACCTCGACCGCGTGCTGAGCCTCACCGAGCAGCTGCTGTTCCTCAAACGCATCAGCGGCGGCAGCGAGAGCGGCCGCTCGGTCATCGACCTGCACCAGACGGCCCTGGACGTCGTCGCCGAGGCCCGGCCGCGCGCCGAGGCGGCCGGGGTCCACGTCGAGGTGACCTCGCGCAGCATGCCTGCCCTGATGAGCGGCGACCGCGAGGAGCTCGAGCGGGTCGTGATCAACCTGGTCGACAACGCGGTCAAGTACACGCCGTCCGGCGGTCGGGTCGAGGTGACCACCGAGGCCAACCAGCGGCTCGTCCGGTTCATCGTCAGCGACACCGGCATCGGCATCAGCGAGAAGGACCAGGAGGAGCTCTTCTCGGAGTTCTTCCGCTCCACCAACCCCGACGCCCTGGTGCGGCCCGGCACCGGCCTCGGCCTCAACATCGTGCGCCGCATCGTGCAGCGGCACGGCGGGTCGATCCGCCTCGACTCCGACCTCGGCGAGGGCGCCACCTTCACGGTGCGCCTACCGGTCAGCCACCTCCAGTTCGACTGACCGCGTCCGGGACGCCGGCGCCGGCGGGCTCAGCCGCGCGCGGCGGCGACGGGCTGCTCGGCCGGACGGGACTGCGGCACCAGCGCGACGAGCGCGGCACCGGCCAGTGCGGCCACGGCGCCGATGGCGAAGCAGAGCACGAAGGCGCCCTCGGTGGGCACCGCGTAGGTCTGGCCGTCGACGGTGAACGCCGTCGTCCGGCTGGCGAGGATCGTGCCCATCACGGCGGCGGCGAGCGTCGTCCCGGTGGAGCGCATCAGGGCGTTGAGACCGACGGCCGCCGCCGCGCGGCTGCGTTCGGTGGCGTCGAGCACCAGGGTGGGCATGGCGGCGTAGCCGATGCCGACGCCGGCGCAGCTGACGCACGAGGCGACGAGCAGCTGCCAGGGCGCGTCCATGAGCACCGTCGCCAGCCCGTAGCCCGCGGCGAGCACGATGGCGCCGATCATGAGCGTGCGGCGGGCGCCGGCACGGGTCATCAACCCGCTCGAGACGGGCGCGAAGACGAGCATCATCAGGCCGCCCGGGGCGAGCCACAGGCCCGCGGCGAGGATCGACTGGCCCATGCCGTAGCCGGTCGAGGTGGGCAGCTGCAGCAGCTGCGGCATCACGATCGACTGGGCCATCATCCCGAAGCCGACGGCGATGGCAGCCAGGTTGGTCATCAGCACCGGCAGCTTGGCCGTGGCGCGCAGGTCGACCAGCGGCTCCTCGCGCCCGAGCTGGTAGCGACCCCAGGCGAGCAGCACGACGATGCCGCCGACGATCGCGACGATCGTGCGGGCGCTGCCCCAGCCCCAGTCGGTGGCCTTCGAGACGCCGACCAGGAAGGCGAGCAGGCCGACGGCGAGCCCGACGACGCCGGCGACGTCGAGCCGACCGCCGTGCGCGTCGTGGGTGTTGGGCACCAGCGTCGCGACCAGCACCAGGACGCCGAGCGCCAGCGCCGCCGAGACCCAGAACAAGGTGTGCCAGTCGCCGACCTCGACGATCCAGGCCGAGAACGGCAGGCCGATGGCGCCGCCGACGCCGAGGGTGGCGCTCATCGCGGCCACGCCGGTGGAGGTCAGCTCGGGCGGTGTCACCTCGCGCATCAGCGAGATGCCGACGGGGATGAAGCCCATCGCGATGCCCTGCAGCGCCCGGCCCGCGAGCACCGGCGCCAGCGTGTCGGACAGGGCGCAGACCAGCGAGCCCGCCACGAGCATCGCGGCGCTGCCGACCAGCACCGGCTGCTTGCCGACGAGGTCGGCGAGGCGGCCGGCGACCACCATCGTCACCGCCGCCGCGAGCAGCGTGACGGTCACGACCCAGGCGGCGTTCGAGGGCTCGGTGCCGAGCAGCCCGGGCAGCTGCGACTGGATGGGGATGACGAGGGTCTGGGTCAGCGAGACGGTCATGCCGCCCAGGCACAGGACGACGACGGTCAGCATCGGCCGCGAGGAGCGCGCGGCAGCGGAGTCGAGCACCCCACCAGCCTGACAGTGGTTGCCGACCGCAACCAAAACGTCATGAGCACGCTGACCCGTCAGACATGTCTGACGGGTCGACCGGCAGCCGGGACGCCGAGTGCGACCGGGTAGGTTTCTGGCCTGTCCGAGCACGGAGCACAGCACAACGGGGAGGGCCGATGCCCGACGGCGGGATCGTCGAACGTCTCGACGGCAGCCACGTCGTGCTCACCGGTGTCACCGGGTTCGTGGGGGAGGCCCTGATGCACCGGCTGCTCACCGACGTGCCCGGCGTCCGGCTCACGCTGCTGGTGCGCCCCAAGGGCACCACACCCGGCACCGACCGCATCCGCTCGCTGCTCGGCAAGCCGATCTTCGCCGACGCCGTCGAGGCGGCGGGCGACGTCGCGGCGCTCATGGCCGACCGCATCGCCGTCCTCGAGGGCGACATGGCCGACGTCCCGGCGCTGCCGGCCGACGTCGACGCCGTCGTGCACTGCGCGGGCGACGTCTCGTTCAACCCGCCGGTCGACCAGGCGTTCACCACCAACGTCACCGGCACCCGCGACCTGCTGCGCCGCATCGTCGAGGTCGGTCCCGACGTCCACTACGTGCACGTCTCCACCGCCTACGTGGCCGGACGACGCCGCGGCGCCGTCCCCGAGGGGCCCGTGCCGCACGACGTCGACCTCGAGGCCGAGCTGGCCTGGGGCCTCGCCCAGCGCGACCGCGTCGAGCACGAGTCGCGCAACGGCACCGCGCTGCCCAAGGCCCGCGCCCGCGCCGAGCGCGAGCACGGCCGCGCCGGTCTGCTCACCGCCGCCCGCGCGACGGAGGAGAAGCGCAAGGAGTGGGTGAAGGACGAGCTGGTGCGGCTCGGCACCGAGCGCGCCCGCAGCCTCGGCTGGACCGACTGCTACACCTTCACCAAGGCCCTCGGCGAGCGGGTCGTCGAGACCCACGCCGCCGCCGGCGACGCCGGCCACCTCGTCTCCATCGTGCGCCCCAGCATCATCGAGTCGGCCCTCGAGACGCCCCACCCGGGCTGGATCGAGGGCTTCAAGATGGCCGAGCCGCTGATCCTGGCCTACGGCCGCGGCGAGCTGCCCGAGTTCCCCGGCGCCGCCGACAACACCGTCGACATCGTGCCGGTCGACCATGTGGTCGCCGCGACCGTCGCCGTCCTGGCCCACCCGCCCGAGCGGGGCACGCCGGCCTACTTCCACGTCACCAGCGGCGACCGCAACCCCTTCACCTACAACCAGCTCTACGACTACACACGGGCCTACTTCGACGAGCACCCCTTCGCCGGCGGCGACCGCGGCGAGGTGCGGCTGCCCGACTGGCGCTTCCCGGGCACGCACTCGGTCGAGCGGCTGCTCAGCACCAGCGAGCGCGCGCACAAGGTGGCCGACTACGTCATCGGACGCGCGCCGCGCAGCGACCGCTCGCGCGACCTGGCCCGCAAGCTCGACCAGCAGGGACGCCGCCTGGAGTTCCTGCGCCGCTACCTCGACATCTACCGCGAGTACCTGACCGCTGACCTGCGGTTCTCCGACACCGCGACGATGGCGCTCTACGACAGCCTCGGCGAGGCCGACCGTGGGCGCTTCGCCTTCGACACCGCCGTCGTCGACTGGAAGCACTACATGCAGGAGGTGCACTGCCCGGCGGTCACCGCCCCGGTGCGCCAGCTCGACGAGATCCGCCGCCGCCGCAAGAAGCCCGACACCAGCCTGAAGCCGGTCGCCGACAAGCCGCGCGTGGCCGCGTTCTTCGACATGGACGGCACGCTGCTCTCCTCGAACGTCGTCGAGACCTACCTGTGGCTGCGGCTGCAGGGGCTGAGCCCCGCCGAGCGCGCCGGCCAGCTGGGCCGCGTCGCGAGCCGGCTGCCCGGCCTGGTGCGCACCGAGCGCGCCGACCGCGGCGCCTTCCTGCGCTCGATCTACCGCGAGTACGAGGGCGCCCGGCTCGAGGACCTCGAGGAGGTCGTCGACCGCGTGCTGACCACCCACGTGCTCTCGCGCCTGGCCCCCGCCGCGGTGCGCCGCGTGCGCGAGCACCGCAAGCAGGGCCACCCCACCGTGCTCATCACCGGCGCCATCCGGCCGCTGACCCGCCCGCTCGAGCCGCTGTTCGACCACATCGAGGCCGCCGAGCTGGACGTCGACGACCACGGCGTGTGCACCGGCTTCCTGTCCGCCTCGCCGCTCACCGGCGAGTCGCGCGCGGCGTGGATGGAGCAGTGGGCGGCCCAGCACGACGTCGACCTGTCGGTCTCCTACGCCTACGCCGACAGCCACTCCGACCTGCCGCTGCTCGCCGCGGTCGGCCGCCCGGTCGCGGTGCGCCCCGACGTCCCGCTGTTCCGGCACGCGCGGCGCCACCGGTGGCAGATCGTCGACTGGGCGAGCCCGGACGCCGTCGCCCGCTCGCTGACCCCCACGGCCGGACGGTGACGCGCCGATGATGCTCGCCCTGCAGATGTACCGCTCGCTGCCGCGCCACGTCGCCGGCCGCGCCGCCACGGGCCGCCTCGGCTCGATGGTCGCGGGCCGCGTCGCGCCGCTGCGGCTCATCACCGTCGACGAGCCGAAGGTCGACCGCCCCGGCTGGGCGCGGCTGCGCACCCGGCTCTCCGGGGTGTGCGGCTCCGACCTCGGGGCGCTGTCGAGCCGCACCAGCCGCTACTTCACCGGCGTCGTCTCGCTGCCGTTCGTGCCCGGGCACGAGGTGGTCGCCGACCTGCTCGACGACTGCGACGACCTGCCCGCCGGCACCCGCGTGGTCGTCGACCCCGTGCTCACCTGCTCCGCCCGCGGCGTCGACCCGTGCCCCGAGTGCGCGGCCGACCACACCAACCGCTGCGCCCGCATCACCGTCGGCGGGCTCGCGCCCGGCCTGCAGACCGGCTTCTGCGCCGACACCGGCGGTGGCTGGGGCGAGGTGCTGGTGGCCCACCGCAGCCAGCTGCACGTCGTCCCCGAGGGCTACAGCGACGAGCAGGCCGTGCTCATCGAGCCGATGGCGTGCGCCGTGCACACCGCGCTGCGCGCCGGGGTGCGCGACAACGACGCGGTGCTGGTCAGCGGCGCCGGCGTCGTCGGGCTGCTCGCCACCTTCGCGCTGCGCAGCCTCACCGACGCCGGCGAGATCGTCGTCGTGGCCAAGCACGCCCACCAGCGCGAGCACGCCCTGGCCCTCGGCGCCACCGAGGTCGTCGCCCCGGGCGAGGCGCTGCGCCGGCTGCGCCGCACCACCGGGGCGTTCCTGGTCGAGCCCGAGCTGTCGCGGCCCTACCTGCTCGGCGGGGTCGACGTCGCCGTCGACGCCGTGGGCAGCCGCGCCTCGCTCGAGACCGCCCTCGGCGCCACCCGGGCCGGCGGGCGCGTCGTCCTCTCGGGCATGCCCGAGCCGGCCGACCTGTCGGCGGCGTGGTTCCGCGAGCTCGAGATCGTCGGCACCTACTCCTCGGCGCGCCGCGAGCCGGGCGCCGGCGGCCGGCCCGCCTTCGACGTCGCCACCGAGCTGATGGCCGCCGACGCGGCCGTCCAGCTGGCCAAGACCGTCGCCACCTACCCGCTGCACCGCTGGCGCGAGGCCCTCGACCACGCCCACGGCGCCGGTCGGCTGGGCACCGCCAAGGTGACCTTCGACCCCCGTTCCAAGTGAGCTAGGAGCACCACAGATGTCACGTCCAGGCTTCGTGCTCGAGGTCGACGACCGCACGCCGCCGATGGTGGTGCACGAGGGCGAGGGCTTCCGGCTCGAGAAGTTCCCCCTCGGCACCCGGGTGGTCTACCCGCCGGAGGCGCTGCCCGGCATCCCCGACGTCGACGCCGCCATCCGCGAGGCGCTGCTGCACCCCGTCGACGCCGACCCGCTGCCCACCAAGCTGCGCGCCGGCATGCGGCTGACGATCGCCTTCGACGACATCTCGCTGCCGCTGCCGCCCATGCGCGCGCCCGACATCCGTCAGCGCATCATCGAGCAGGTGCTGACGATGGCCGCCGAGGCCGGCGTCGACGACGTCCAGATCATCGCCGCCAACGCGCTGCACCGCCGCATGACCGACGCCGAGCTGCGCCACATCGTCGGCGAGCGCGTCTGGCGCTCCTTCGGACCGCAGGGCCTGCTCTACAACCACGACGCCGAGGACCGCGACAACCTGCTGCACGTCGGCCTCACCGACCGCGGCGAGGACATCGAGATCAACCGCCGGGCCGCCGAGTCCGACCTGCTGGTCTACGTCAACGTGAACCTCGTGGCGATGGACGGCGGCCACAAGTCGGTGCCGATCGGGCTGGCGTCGTACAAGTCGCTGCGCCACCACCACAACGCCAAGACCATGACGCACTCGCACTCGTTCATGGACCACAAGAAGAGCCACCTGCACCACTCCGCGTGGCGCATGGGGCGCCTGCTGCGCGAGCACCTCGACATCTTCCAGATCGAGACCACGCTCAACAACGACGTCTTCGGCTCGCCCTACGAGTTCCTGCAGAAGCGCGAGTGGGAGTGGTCGGTGCGCGACCAGGCCTCCATGCTCGCGATGCGCCGCGGCCTCGCGGTGGCGCCCAAGCGGCTCAAGCACAAGCTGTTCCACGACCTGCGCGCGCCCTACGGGCTCACCGGCATCCACGCCGGCGAGGTCGAGGCCGTGCACGAGCGCACCATCGCCGCGGTGCACCGCCAGCAGCTGGTGCCGGTGCAGGGGCAGAGCGACGTGCTGGTGATGGGGGTGCCCTACCTCGGCCCGTACAACGTCAACTCCACGATGAACCCGGTGCTCGCCACGTGCATGGGGCTCGGCTACTACTTCAACTCCTACCGCGGCGCGCCCGTCGTGCGGCGTGGGGGAGCGGTGATCCTCTACCACCCGCTCGACGCGGGCTTCAACACGCTGCACCACCCGTCGTACGTCGACTTCTACGACGAGATCCTGGCCGAGTCGACCGACCCGGCGGTGATCGAGGCGAAGTACGAGGAGCAGTTCGCCACCGACCCCTGGTACATCCACCTCTACCGCACCTCGCACGCCTACCACGGCGTCCACCCGTTCTACATGTGGTACTGGGCGGCGCACGCGATGGACCACGTCGACGACGTCATCTGGGTCGGCGGCGACCGCAAGGCCGCGTCGCGGCTGGGCTTCCGCGCGGCGACGACGCTGGCCGACGCGCTCGAGATGGCCTCCGACACCGTGGGCCGCGACCCCTCGATCACCTACCTGCACAACCCGCCGCACCTCATCGCCGACGTGAGCGTCTGAGGGTCTGAGGGGCTGGTCACGGTGGGTGTGGTCAAGGGCATCAAGGGCGGCGTCGACGACGTCCGCACGGTGGCGCGCGGGTGGCGCTGGGGACGGCGTCCCCTCGTCCCGCGCTCGGCCGAGCCGTTCGTCCCGCGCCACCAGGCGCGGGTCTTCGAGACCGACTGGGCGCGTCGTCCCGGCGGGCAGGCGGTGCGCGAGGTGGCCCAGAAGGGCGTGCTCGAGCCGCTGCTGCGCTCGCAGGTGCGACGCCGGGTCGAGGGGCTCGACGTCCTGGCGCGGCTCGACGGTCCGGTGATCTTCGCCGCCAACCACGCCTCCCACCTCGACACCCCGCTGATCCTGCTGGCGCTGCCCGACGAGTGGCGCCGGCGCACGGCGGTGGCGGCCGCGGCCGACTACTTCTTCGACACCTGGTGGCGCGCCGTCGGCTCGGCCGTCGTGTTCAACACCTTCCCGATCGACCGCCGCGGCGGGACGATGGCGACCACGCCCGGCGAGGTGCTCGACGACGGCTGGAGCCTGGTGATCTACCCCGAGGGCACCCGGTCGAAGGACGGCTGGCTCGGCCGGTTCCAGCTCGGCGCCGCCTACCTCGCCACCCAGCACCAGGTGCCGGTGGTGCCCATCGCGCACCGCGGCACGTTCGCCGCGATGCCGCGCGGCCAGGGCTGGCCCGGGCGCGGCCGCCCGCAGCTGAGCGTGCGGTTCGGCGAGCCCATCCACCCCCTGCCCGGCCAGTCGCCGCGCGACCTCGCCCCCCGCATCCGCGCCGGCGTCGCCGCGCTGCTCGACGAGGACCGCACCACCTGGTGGGACGCCCGCCGCCGCCACGCCGCCGGCGAGACCCCCGACCCGTCCGGCCCGCCCGCCGCCGACTGGCGTCGCCTGTGGGAGCAGACCGCCCCCCTCCCCACCGACCCCGACCACCGACCCCGGCGCCCCTGGCGCCGCTGAGGTACGTCGGCCCGGGCGCTCGGCCGGTGGTTGAGCAGCGTGGAACGAGCGTCGTCGACACCACCAGCCCTCCACGTTCACGGTGGCGGACGGCGTCCCTTCGACAAGATCAGGGTCCGTGAGGTCAGGTTCGCGTTGACCTGAGGGGGTCTCGGCGACGGCCTCGCGCAGACGCTCGGCCTGCTCGACCACCGGTGGTCGAGCAGCGAGGAACGAGCGTCGTCGACACCACCGGCCCTGCACGGGACCGTCTCCGTGGGGTGGCCCTTCGACAAGCTCAGGGTCCGTGAGGTCGGGTTCGCGTTGACCTGGAGGGGTCTCGACGACGGCCTCGCGCTGCTCGACCACCGGTGGTCGAGCAGCGAGGAACGAGACCTCTGGCCCTCCGTGCCCAGGTCCCACCACGGACCCTGAGCTTGTCGAAGGGCACGGTGGCCCGCCTCGCCCATCGACCATCGTGGTGTCACCCACCGAACCGGTCAGTCGCAGGCGCGGACGGCGGCCTTGACCTCGGGGACGACGGCGGGGGCGCAGCTGAGCTCGTCGACGCCGAGGCGGAGCAGGTCGTGGACGACGGCCGGGCGGCTGGCGAGGTCGCCGCAGACCGAGACCTCGACGCCGTCCGGGCGCTCGTCGACGACCTGCCCGATCAGCCGCAGCACGGCGGGGGAGACGCCGGCGGCGAGGTGGCCGACGGCGGGATTGCCGCGGTCGGCGGCCGTGACGTACTGGGTGAGGTCGTTGGTGCCGATGGAGACGAAGTCCAGGCCCCGGGCCACCTCGGCGACCGAGAGCGCGGCGGCCGGCACCTCGATCATGATGCCGACCTCGAGCCCCGGCGGGACGGCGCCCGTCTCGGCCGCCGCGGCGTCCTCCAGCAGCCGCAGGGCGTCGTCCACCTCGCCGCGGGTCGTCACCATCGGGAACATCAGCCGCAGCGGGTGCGACGCGGCGACGCGGCACACCGCCCGCAGCTGCTCGACCAGCAGCGGCTCGGCCGTGGTGCCGATCATGCGGATGCCGCGGGCGCCGAGCGCGGGGTTCTCCTCGGCGACGCGCGGGAAGAACGGCAGCGGCTTGTCGGCGCCGACGTCCCAGCTGCGGACGGTCACCGGCCGCTCGCCGAAGGCCGCGACCACCTCGCGCAGCACCCGCTCCTGCTCGTCGACGCCCGGGCGCCCCGGCCCGCCGAACAGCAGCTCGGTGCGCACCAGCCCGCTGCCGTCGGCCCACGCCGCGGCCGCCTCGGCCTCGGCGAGGGAGGCGACGTTGGCCAGCACCGGCACCCGCCGGCCACCACGCGTGACCGCCGGCTCCGCCGCCCGCTCGAGGACAGCGGCGCGCTCGGTCGTGCGCCGCCCGATCCGCTGCTCGACGTCGCGGCGGGTGGCGTCGTCGGGGTCGACCCACAGCTCACCGCTGCGGGCGTCGAAGGCGACCACCTGACCGTCGCGCAGGCCGTCGGCGGCCGACCCGGCCCCGGTGAGCAGCGGGATGCCCCGCGCCCGCGCCACGATGGCGCCGTGGCCGGTGGGGCCGCCGGTCACGTCGACGATGCCCGCGGTGCGGGTGGCGTCGACGGTGGCGGCCGTGGCGGCGTCGAGCTCGTGGACGACGAGCACGCCCGGCCCGGGTCCGGCCGCCGGCTCCTCGGTGCCGGTGAGCGCGCGCAGCAGCCGGTCGCGCACGCTGCGCACGTCGGTGGCGCGCTCGCGCTGGTAGGGGTCGGGCAGCTGCTCGAGCCCGGCGGCGACGGCGTCGAGCCGCTGCCGCCAGGCGTGCGGCGCCGGCGTCCCGCCTCGGATGTCGGCGACCACGTCGTCGAGGACCGAGGGGTCCTCCAGCAGCAGCCGCTGGGCCGCCAGCACCGCGCCGGTGTCGGCGTCGCCCGCCCGACCGATCGCGGCGAGCGCCTCCGAGGTCGTCACCGCCGCAGACGACGAGCGGTCGAGCTCGGTCTCGACCGGACCCGCGTCGTAGCCGTCGAGGCTGACGCCGGCCCGCACCACCACGGCCGGGCCGAGGGCCACGTCGAGCCCGCTGCCCGCCGCCGCGGGGCGGCCGCTCGAACTCGTCGTCGCCGTCTCGGCGACGGTGGCACCGCCGGTGAGGACGGCGGCGACCTCGCCGACCGCTGCGGCGGCGTCCGGTCCGGTGGCCTCGACCCGCACCAGGGCACGGTGGCCGGCGCCGAGCGTCGCGACGGCGGAGAGACTGCGGGCGGCGACCGGTCCCCGGCCGCTGCCGAGGTCGGTCAGCCACACCTCGGCGTCGTGGCCCGCTGCGGCGCGGGCGACCGCTGCGGCGGGCCGCGCGTGGAGCCCGTGAGGGTCGGTCAGCCGCACCTCGACCGACTCCGTCGGCCCCGTCGGCCCCGTGGCCGCCCCGTCGACCGCCGGGGGTGCGGGCTCGTCGTCCAGGTGCTCGGCCTTCGCCGCGAGCGCCCGGCCCGCCTCGGCGGCCACCGTCGCGAGGTCGGCACCGGTCGAGGCCGTGACCGCCGCCGCGACGAGGCCCTCCACCAGCGGCGCGCTCGAGATGCGCACCTTCGAGCGCAGGTCGTCGTCGACGAACTCGAGCGCCATGTCGGCGCTGAGCACGGCGCTGCCCAGGTCGACGAGCACGAGGACGCCGTCGGCGTCGGCCAGCGAGCCGAGCGCCGCCGCGACCGCGGTGGCGTCGGTGCCGAGACCGCCGTCGTCGAGCCCGGCGGCCACCTCGATGCGCAGAGCAGTGCTCTCGTCGAGCATCTGACGGGCGAGGCCGACGGTCGCCTCGGCCAGCGCGCGGCTGTGGGAGACGACGACGATCCCGATCACGGGCGTGGCCTCACCCGAGGGTGTCGGCGGCGCACTGCAGGAGGAGAGCAGTGCTCGTGGCGCCCGGGTCGGCGTGCCCGGCGCTGCGCTCGCCCAGGTAGCTGGCCCGGCCCTTGCGGGCCACCAGCTCGACCGTGGCGTCGCGTCCCTGCGCGGCCGCGGCGGCGGCCGCCGCTAGCGCCGACGACAGGTCGCCGCCGCCCGCGAGGTCGGCGTCGTAGGCCTCGAGGGCCGGCGCCCAGGCGTCGTACATCGTCTTGTCGCCCCGCTCGGCCTTGCCGCGGGCGAGCACGCCCTCGACCCCGGCCCGCAGCGCGGCGCCCCAGCCGGCCGCGTCGACCTCGGGCGTCTCGCCGAGCGAGGTGCCGCAGCGCAGGAAGAACGTGCCGTAGAGCGGGCCACTGGCGCCGCCGATGGAGCCGACGAGCGTCATCCCGACCTTGCCGAGCACCTTGCCGGGCGGGGTGTCGGTCATCTCCCCGACGGCGGCGACGGCGGCCTTGAACCCGCGGTCGAGGTTCGAGCCGTGGTCGGCGTCGCCGATGGCGGCGTCGAGCTCGGTCAGGTGACCCGCCTGCTCGTGGACGGCGTCGGCGAGCGCGCGCAGCCAGCCGAGCAGGTCGTCGGTGGTGATGGTGCCGTGGGGCATGCCTATCGACCCCAGCGCAGGCCGGGGGTGTGCACGGGGGCGTCCCAGAGCCCGAGCATCGCCTCGTCGGCCCGCAGCAGCGTCACCGAGCAGCCGGCCATCTCGAGGGAGGTGATGTAGTTGCCGACCAGCGAGCGGGCGATCGTCACGCCGGCGCCCTCGAGGATGCGGGCGACCTCGCGGTAGACGATGTAGAGCTCGATCAGGGGCGTGCCGCCCATGCCGTTGACGAAGGCGATGACCGGTCCGTCGCCGGGGAGGTCCTCGAGCACCGGCTCGACCAGCCGCGCAGCCAGCTCGGACGCCGGCGCCATCGGCTCGCGCGAGCGACCCGGCTCGCCGTGGATGCCGACGCCGATCTCGACCTCGTCGTCGGGCAGGTCGAAGGTCGGCTTGCCCGCGGCCGGCACGGTGCAGGAGGTCAGCGCGAGGCCCATGCTGCGGCCCTGCTCGTTGACCCGCTTGGCCAGGCTCTCGACCTCGTCGAGCGACTGGCCGGCCTCGGCGGCCGCACCGACGATCTTCTCGAGCAGCACGGTCAGGCCAACCCCGCGACGTCCGGCGGTGTAGAGGCTGTCCTGCACGGCGACGTCGTCGTCGATCACCACGGCGCGCACCTCGGTGCCGCTCTCGGCGGCGGCCATCTCGGCGGCCATCTCGAAGTTCATGACGTCGCCGGTGTAGTTCTTCACGATGTGCAGCACGCCGGCGCCGCCGTCGACGCCGCGGGTGGCGGCCATGATCTGGTCGGGCACGGGGGAGGTGAAGACCTCGCCGGCGCAGGCGGCGTCGAGCATGCCGAGCCCGACGAACCCGCCGTGCAGCGGCTCGTGGCCCGACCCGCCGCCGGAGACGAGGCCGACCTTGCCCTGGCGCGGTGCGTCCTTGCGGAAGATCACGCGGTCCTCGTGGCTGACGCGCAGCAGGTCGGCGTGGGCCGCCTCCATGCCCTTGAGCGCGTCGGCGACGACGTCGGCGGGGTCGTTGATCAGCTTCTTCACCGGTTGCTCCCTCGGTCGCGGCGATGTGTCCTCGACCCCGGCGCGGCGCCGGGGCGGGTGCCCTGACGCGTGACGGGAGGGCCGTGGACGGACGCCGCCACAGTACTCACGACGACGGCGCCACCGACAGGGCGAGATCCAGGGGGCCGGCGGTCAGTCGTCGTCGGCCGGGCGCGCCGGCGGCCACCGCTCGGCCACGGCCCGGCTCGCCTGCGCGAGCACGGTCTTCTCGGGCAGGCCGAGCGCCGTCGCCGCCGCGACGACGTCGTCGTGCTCGACGCTGGCGTTGACGACCTCGCCGGCGAGGTGCGCGAGCTTCACCCGCACCGCCTGCCCGAGGACGTCGACCTGCTCGGTGCTGCGGTCGAGCACCAGCTTGTCGAGCGTGCGGCGACGCAGACCGATGGTCGAGGTGTGGGTCAGGACGACGCGGGCCAGGGCGTCGGCCGCCGCGGGCGGGCAGAGCACCGAGACGGTGTGGGCGGGCCGTCCCTTCTTCATCACGATCGGCGTCAGCCACGCGTCGGAGGCGCCGGCGGCCATCAGCGCGGCGAGCACCCCCGGCCACAGCCGCGGGTCGAGGTCGTCGACGTTCGCCTCGAGGACGACGGCCGCCTCGACCTGCACGCCCGCCGACGCCACTAACGGCAGCGCCGACAGCGCCGACAGCGACGACAGCGACGTCCCGGTCGCACCGATCTCGGTGCCGACGACCAGCCGCAGCACGTTGGCGTGCCCCTCGGGGTCGCGGGTGCCGGCACCGGTGCCGACGACCTCGGGCGCGAGGGCGGGCATCGGACCGTGCTCGTCGGCGGCCGCGGCCACGAGCGCGACGCCGGTGGGCGTGGCGAGCTCGAGGTCGAGCGGACCGCCGTGCGCGGGCACCCCGTGCGCGCGCAGCAGCTCGAGGGTCGCCGGGCCGGGCACCGGGATCGAGCCGTGCTCGGTGCGCGCCCGGCCGCCGCCGAGCGCGATGGGCCCGGCCACGAGCCGGCTCAGGCCGAGGGTGGTCTCGAGGTGGTGCAGCGCCGTCACCACGCCGACCACGTCGGCGATGCTGTCGAGCGCGCCGACCTCGTGGAAGTGCACCTGCTCGACGTCGACGCCGTGCACCTGCGCCTCGGCCCGGGCCAGCAGCTCGAAGACGGCGCCGGCGCGCGAGCGGACCGGCTCGTCGAGGCGCTGCAGCAGCGCCAGCACGTCGGAGAGCCCGCGGTGGTGGTGCGACTCGCCCACCTCGACCACCGCGTGCGTCGCCGCGATGCCCGAGCGCAGCACCGGCGTCGGGGTGATGGTGATCGGCTCGGGCAGGTCGAGCCGGTCGACGGCGTCCCGCACGACCTCGACGGGGACGCCCGCGTCGAGGCACGCGCCGAGCAGCATGTCGCCGCTGACGCCGCCCGAGAGGTCGAGCCAGCCGGTGGTCATCGGGCCGGTCACGACGAGCGACGCAGCGCGTCGTTCATCGACCCCGACCGGAACCCGCGCGGGTCGACCTCGACGGCGTCGAACCCGGCGACGGCCTCGAGAAGGTCGGGACGCCGGACCAGCTCGTCGACCAGCGCCGCGTCGACCTCGACCCGGGCCCGGTCGCCGAGGTCGCGCACGCGCAGGTCGCGGACGGTGAGGCCGGCCTCGGTCAGGGCCCGCCGCAGGTCGCGCTCGGCGCGCTCGACGCGGCCCAGCCGCAGCGGGGTGATCTGCAGCCCGTAGGCGACCCGACTCGACAGGCAGGCCGCGGCGGGCTTGTCGGCGGTGACCAGCCCCCAGGCATCCGACGCCGCGCGGACGTCGTCCTTGGTGAGGCCGGCGTCGGCGAGCGGCGTCGCGGCGCCGGCCCGCGCCGCGGCGCGGATGCCGGGCCGGAACCGGTCGACGACGTCGTCGGCGTTGGTGCCGGTGGCCACGGCGGCCAGCCCGAGCTCGGCCGCGAGCGGGGTGAGGACGTCGAGCAGCTCGGCCTTGCAGTGGAAGCAGCGGTCGGCGCCGTTGGCGACGTAGCCGGGCCGGGCCAGCTCGTCGGTGCGCGGCGTGTGGTGGGCCACGCCCTGGTCGAGCGCGAAGCCGCGGGCGCCGTCCAGCTCGCTCGCGGGCAGGCTGGGGCTGATGGCCGTCGCGGCGACGACCGCGTCGGGCCCGAGCGCGCGCACCGCAGCGGCGAGGAGGAAGGCGGAGTCGGCGCCGCCGGAGAACGCGACGAGCACCGTGCCGAGGTCGCGCAGCCGGGCGTGGAGGTCGGCCAGCCGGGTGTCGAGGTCGCTCACGCGGCGCCCTGCCGAGCGCCGAGGATGCGCACCGCGGCGCAGGCCGCGCCGAACCCGTTGTCGATACCGACGACGCTGACGCCCGGCGAGCACGACGACAGCATCGCGAGCAGCGCGGTGACGCCCTCGAACGAGGCGCCGTAGCCGGTGCTGGTGGGCACGGCGACGACCGGCGCCGAGGTGAGTCCGGCGGCCACGCTGGCGAGCGCGCCCTCCATGCCTGCCACGACCACGACGACGTCGGCGGTCTCGAGCGTCTCGCGGTGGGCCAGGACGCGGTGCAGCCCGGCGACGCCGACGTCGGCGACGACGGGGGAGTCGAGCCCGTAGCCCGCCAGCACGGCCGCGGCCTCCCGGGCCACCGGCAGGTCGCCGGTGCCGGCGGTGAGCACGGGGACGGCGCCCTCACGCGGCGGCGCGGCGCGCCAGACCAACGTCTGCAGGCCGGGGCCGGTGGGCGTGGTCTGCGCACCCGGCGCGGCGGCGAGGGCGGCCTTGACCTGGTCGTCGTCGGCGCGCGTGAGGATGACGGGACCCTCCCCGTCGCCCGCCAGCAGCCCGGCCACGGCGGCCGCGCATTGCTCCGGGCTCTTGCCGGGCCCGTAGACGGCCTCGGCCAGCCCGGTGCGGGCCTGGCGGTGGTGGTCGAGGGTCAGCTCGTCGGGCCGCTGGGCCCCGGGCTCGCCGGACGGCGTGGGCTCGGGCATGGCCCCGATCCTGCCACCCGCCGCAGGCGGGCCGAGCCGCGCCCTGCCCCTGGTCCGACCCTCGTCGGCCCGCTGGCTACTCGCCGGCGGCGGTGGTCGGCGCGGTCGACGGCGTCGGGTCGACCGGTGCGCCGGGGGTGGTGCTCGGCGTGCTGCTGCTGGTGGGGGCGGGCGTGCTCGGCGTGGGGCTCGGCGCCGGCGTCCGCATCGTGGAGTCGGCCGGGTCGAGGGCGACGGTGTAGGTGACGACGCACTCGTCGTAGGCGTCCCAGACGGTCGGCCGCGGGTCGTCGACCAGACCGAGCTCGGCGCAGTACAGCTGGGCGTCCTCGGCGGACATCGTGCCGGCCAGCAGCGGGTCGCCCGGGTCGGCGGGCACCGACGGCGTGGCCGGGTCGCGGGGCTCGCTCGGACCGTAGGGGCTGCCACCGCCGCTGCCGCCGCCTCCCGGCGTGGGGGTGGGCGTGGGGGTGGGCGTCGGGGTCGGCGTGGGCGTCGGGGTCGGCGTGGGCGTCGGGGTCGGCGTCGGGACCGGCACGGGCGTCGGTGCGGGGGTGATCGGCGTCGGGTCGGGCACGGTGCCGGCGTTGACGATGCTCGACGGCGTCTCGGTGGTGGTGACGTCGCCCTGCTGGTAGCCGGTCATCAGCGAGACGACGTGGTCGACGTAGGCGCTGCTGTGGTTGTAGCGCAGGACGGCGGACCGCACGCCGGCCTCGGTGGCCAGGTCGTCGTCGGCCGAGCAGAGGTAGACGGCCGCGGCGAGAGCGGCGTCGTCGATGTCCTGCGGGTCGCGCTGGCCGTCGCCGTCGGCGTCGACGCCCACGACCTGCCAGGTGGCGGGGATGAACTGCATCGGCCCGACGGCCCGGTCGTGGACGGTGTCGCCGTCGAGCTGTCCGGCGTCGGTGTCGGTGATGACCGAGGTGCCCGGACGCCCGTCGAGGGGCAGGCCGAGGATCGGCGGGGTGGCCACGCCGTTCGCGTCGAGGGCGCTGCCGCCGAAGCGGCCGTGGTCGGACTCGATCTCGCCGATGGCCGCCAGCAGCGTCCAGTCGAGGTGGCAGGTGGTGTCGGCGGCGTTGATGACGGTCTCGGCGCGCTGGTAGGCGTTGAGCGCCACGACCGGGACGTCGCCGGTGGTGGGGGCGTAGGTGACCTGCTGGTAGTCGCCGTCGGTGGCCTCGGCCACGGGTTCGCTCGAGCTGAGGCTGACCGGGTCGTCGGTGACGCCGGCCGCGGCGGCGAGCCGCTCGGAGAGGTCGGCGGGGGCGGCGGGCGCAGAGGTCGCGGCGTCGGCGGTGGTCGGGTCGGTGGCCGCGGCGTCGTCGGACTGCGCGGCGGCGGGCCCGGCCACGCCGTCGAGGGCGATCGTGACGGTCCACGACGCCGACAGCAGCGCGAGCGGCACCACCGTCGCGATCGTCGAGCGACGGAACGTCCTACGCGTCATCTACCTGGCTCTCCCCGGTCGGGTCGTCGCGCGCCCGGTCGCGGCGACGTCCTCGCTCGTCATTAGAGCAGCGGCCGGGCGGGCGCGTGGCCGATTCGGAGAATCCACGGGATTCGTTGAGGCGGGCCCGGCTCACCCGTTGCGGTGGTCTTGCGCAACCGGTGCGGAGCCGCCCCCCGATCGGTGCAGAACCGGTGCGGAAGCAGTGCGGAACCGGCGTCTCGCGGCCGCCGTCCCAGCCCCATGACCTGGCTCCTCGGACTGCTCGGCCTGTTCGCGTTGTTCGGCACCTCCTCGGCGCCGCCCCCGTCGCCGCCGCCGAGCCCGGCGACGCTCGTCGACTCGTGGTCGCAGTCCGAGCACGAGCGGCTCGGCGAGGTCGACGTCGAGGCGCAGGTGATCGCGGACGACGCCGCCCGCGACGCCTTGCTCGCCGACCTGCCGCGCAGCGTCGACACCTCGGCCGTCGAGGCGGTCGACCTGTACGAGTCCGTGCTGGTGGCCGGCGGCTACCACCGCTGCACCGAGTCGAGCTTCGTCGTCCTCGACGACGCCGGCCCCCGCTTCGAGGTCGACGACGGCGAGCCGGGCGTCCTGTGCGGGTGGTCGCCCTACACCGTCGACGTGTGGGCGGTGCCCCGCTCGGCGCTGGGCGGGTAGCCCTCGGCGTGGACGCCGGGCCGGCCCGGCCGGGTCGTCGGGACCCGGCCGGGCCGGCTGTCGGTGTGGCCGTCGGTGTGGCCGTCGGTGTGGCCGTCGGTGTGGCCGTCGGTGGCGGACGGCGTCCCGGCTGACACCCCGCTGGCAGACTGGCGGGCGTGACGACCGAGCCCGGTGACACGCGCCGCGCCGACGTCCTCGCTGCGCTGCCGAGCAAGCCGCTGCTGGTGGCCGAGCTGGTCATCGTGCTGGCGCTCTCGCTCGGCAAGTCGGGCATCTACTCGATCGTCCGCATCATCGCCGTGGCCACCGAGCCCGGCGGCCTGGCCGCGCAGACCGCCACGCTCAACTCCAGCTACGCGCCCGACCGGCCCTACCTCGACCTCACCTACCAGCTGCTGGGCATCGTCTTCGCGCTGGTGCCGGTGGCGCTGGCGGGCTACCTGCTGGTGCGCTCGGGCAGCAGGCTGCGCGACGTGTGGTTCGGCGGCGGCGGGCACGTCGGCCGCGACGTCGGCCTCGGCGCCGCGATCGCCGCGGTGGTCGGCAGCATCGGGCTGGTCTTCTACCTGGTCTCGCACGCGATGGGGCTCAGCCTCACCGTCGTCGCCTCCGAGCTCGACACCTCCCGCTGGTGGCACGTGCCGGTGCTGGTGCTCTCCGCCTTCGAGAACGCCGTGCTCGAGGAGTGCGTCGTCCTCGGCTACGTCA
Source organism: Nocardioides marinquilinus (assembly GCF_039543705.1). Classification (NCBI taxonomy): domain Bacteria; kingdom Bacillati; phylum Actinomycetota; class Actinomycetes; order Propionibacteriales; family Nocardioidaceae; genus Nocardioides; species Nocardioides marinquilinus. Next base: position 97,379 of record NZ_BAABKG010000007.1, on the reverse strand, counting down.
TCGTGCGGCTGCGCCAGCTCGGCCTCGCCGACACCACCGCCGTCGCCCTGGCCGCCGTGCTCCGCGGCAGCTACCACCTCTACCAGGGCTTCGGCGGCTTCATCGGCAACGCGGTCATGGGGGTGCTGTTCGGCTGGCTGTACCTGCGCTGGGGCCGCGTCACCCCCCTCGTCGTCGCCCACACCCTCCTCGACGTCGGCGCCTTCGTGGGCTACGCCGCCCTCGCCGGCCACGTCTCCTGGCTCCCGACGTGACCGTCTGGTCGCCCCGCCTCAGCCGGTAGTCCCTGACGAAGATCAAGGTTCCGGGCACGAGAACCCTGATTTTCGTCAGGGACTATCGCCCCGGACCCGCGCGGGTAGTCCCGGACGATTACGGGGTCCGCAGCGCCGATCGACCCCTGAAACGTCCGGGACTACCGGCGACGGACAGCGGCCGCCCTCAGTCGGTGGTGACGGCGGGGACGGCGCCGTCGGCGTCCCCGGCGTCCTCGGTGTCGTCGGTGTCCTCGGGCGGGGCGCCGACGTCGACGCGGGGCTCGACGGTGACGGTGCCGTCGGTGTCGAAGCGGTAGAGCTGGTAGCCGGTGACCAGGCGGGAGTCCTCGTCGAGGAAGACCACGGGGAACGAGGCCTCCTGCTGCGGGCGCGACCACGGGGTCGAGAAGTTGGTGATGGTGGGGGTGTCGACGGCGCCGCCGCTGGTGTCGAGCTCCATCACCAGGGTCCAGGTGCCGTCGGAGTTCCACACCACGCGGGGCGGCAGCGAGCGGTGCCAGTGCCCGTAGAAGACCGCGGACGCCGGCACGTCGGGCACGCCGTCGTCGCCGTCGGCGACCGGGGTCGTGGCCTCCGCGGGCGCGGGCGGCGGGTCGGTGAGCAGGTCGTCGACCGACTCGACGTCGAGGAAGGCCTGTGCGGCGTAGGCCTCGTGCACCATCACCAGGTCGGGCTGGTCGTCGCCGGCGTCCTCGGCCTCCTGCCGCAGCCGCTCGCCCTGCCCGTCCTGCGACTCGTCACCGCGCAGCGTCGAGCCGCCGAACAGCTCGGTGCGGGAGGGGTCGGTGTCGCCGAGCACCCGCACGCCGCCGACCTCGTCGACCTCGCCGTCGAGCACCGTCATGCCGGCGTCGGCCATCTGGTCGAGGCTCACGTCGGTCTCGTGGTTGCCTCCGATGGCCACCACCGGGGCCCGGCCGGCGATGTCGGCCTCGTCGCGGATGCACGTGCCCTCCGCGGCGGTGCCGTTGGTCGTGAGGTCGCCGCTGACGGCCAGCAGCGACGGGACGGCGTCCTCGTCGTCCTCCCCGCCGTAGGCGCGGTCGAGCATCGAGACGACCTGCCGCTGCAGCCGGATCATCGTGGTGTTGCAGTGCATGTCGGACTGCATCATCACCGCCAGCTCGCCCTCGCGCGGGCCGGTCATCGCGTCGGCCTGGGCCGTCAGCCCGGCCTCGGCGAGGTCGCGGTACTCGCGGTCGCGGGCCTCCTGCCGCTTGACCAGCACCCCGGCCTTGTCGATGGCGCCGCCGAGGAGCAGCCGCAGCACCGGGCTGTCGGTGGTGGCGCCCGCGGCGAGGGTGCCGTCGAGCGCCGAGAGCGCGTAGCCACCGGACGTCGGCCCGCGCCCGCCCGCCGAGCCGCGCAGCTGCACCCACGCCAGGCCGGTCGTCATCGACAGCACGAGGACGACGGCCAGCCCGAGGCGCGCGACGTCGCGGCGTCCCTCGCGCGACCACCGCACCGGCAGCACCTCGACCAGCGCGTAGAGCCCGAGCCCGCCGAGCCCCGCGACCACCGCGATCGCCACGAGCAGCTGGTAGCGCAGCTCGGCCTCGACCAGCCCGACGTACTCGTCGATCGCGGCCTGCGGGTCGTGGAAGAGGCCAGCGTACAGCTCGAGCATCTCGGGCCGTACGTAGTTGGCCAGGTCGCCGTCGCCCGCGCCGGGGTCGCCCGGGCCGTCGACGGTGGCGATCATCCCGACCGCGCCGAAGGGCCCGGCGGCGGTGGGCACGTAGACGGTGCCGGCGATGCCGAGCCGCACCTGGCTGGCGCCCTGGGTCGAGAGCGTCAGCGTGGTCGGCGAGGTGCCGACCTGCGTCTCGACGGTGGTGTGGGTGACCGCCCACGAGAACGCGAGCGGCAGCCCGACGACCCCGGCGAGCACCACGCACACCGCGAGCCTGCGGGCGCCGAGCAGCACCGGGCGCGCCCGCGCGCGCCACCCACCCCCGTCGTCCACGCCCCCAGGCTAGGGAACCGACGGTGACCCGTCGCTCATGAGCGACGGGTCACCGTGGGATCAGCGCAGGACGTCGACCTCCGCGCGCCGCACGAAGCCGATGCGGTGGCCCAGGCTGATCTGCACGTACTTGTCCTGGCCGACGATGTCGACGTGGTCGTTCGGGGTGTCGAGCGAGTAGGTCTTGGCCTTGTAGTAGTCGGTGACCGGGTTCAGCTCGCCGACGGCGTACATCTGGCCGGCCGGCAGCTCGTAGACCAGCGGCGAGACGGCCTGGTAGTCGGCCGCCACGTCGTAGGCCTCCTGCTCGGGGTAGCAGCGCCCGTAGACCTTGACCTTGGCCACGCCGGGCTTGGCCCGCACGCGGCCGACCGGCCGCTCGACGACCCGCGCGGTCGGACGGCGCCGCGGGTTGACGAACCAGGCGATGACGCCGAGGAACCAGATGGCGGTCCAGTCGCCCTGCACGTCGGCGACCACGAACTCGGTGCCGGCGGTGGCCCGGGCGCTGATGTCGGCGACCTCGGTGGTGGCCGGCTGCCCGTTCTGGTGCAGGCCGATGTCGTTGACCAGGGCGGCCGAGGACGACGGCGCGACCCGCAGCGTGACGAAGTTGGTGTCGCGGGGGCCGCCGCACGCGTCGCCGCCGGTCTCGCAGCCGGTGACCGGCTGCACGTTGCCGACGAACCCGGGCAGGATCCGGACGACGTCGCCGACGCGCGGCTTGCGGTTCGACGTGCCGCGGCGCAGCGGGGCGCCCATGAGCTCGAAGTAGTGCTCCCAGTCCCAGAACGGGCCGGGGTCCCAGTGCATGCCGGGGATGGTCGGCGTCGTGGTGCCGGGCACCTGGTCGTGGCCGATGACGTGGGCGCGGTCGAGCGGGATGTCGTGCTGGCGCGAGAGCCAGCTCAGCAGCTTCGACGACGTGCGGTACATCGGCTCGGAGTACCAGGGCGCCCCCTCGGCGGCGTACCCCTCGTGCTCCATGCCGATCGAGTGCATGTTCACGTACCAGTTGCCGGCGTGCCAGCACACGTCGCGCGCGAGCGCGTGCTGGGCGATGAGGCCGTCGGAGGAGCGCAGGGTGTACTGCCACGACACGTAGGTCGGGTCGCTGACGAGGTCGAGCGCGGTCTCGTAGCTGCACTCGGTGTCGTGGACGACGATGTGGGTGATCTTCGGCGCCCGCGGCCGGAAGGCGAGGTCGTGGTTGCCGTAGTCGCCGGCGCCCTCGCCGTACTGCTCGTAGGGCGCCTCGTGCCACTCGACGTCGAGCCCGCGCGGCGCCTCGACCTTCGCGCCGCGGCGGGCCTGCTCGCGCTGGGCGCGGCGGGTGCGGGCGACGAGCGGGTCGCGCTGGCGGCGGGCGACGCTGACGTTGCGCGAGGGCAGCACCAGCCGGGCGCCGTCGGCCAGCTGCACGCGGCCGCCGTCACGCAGAGTGGCGACGACGACGTCGGCGAGGTCGAGCTGGGCGGCCGAGGTGGTCAGGCCGCTGGTGGCGGCGACGGTGGCGAACCAGGCACCGGGCGCGGTGCGGACGCCGACCGGCCGGCCGGCGCGACGCTGGTGCCGGGCCAGCAGCGCGGCCGCGGCCCGGATGTTGGCCTCGGGGTCGGTGCGGATGGCCTCGGGCGACAGCCCGGAGGCGGCGGCGGCGTCGCCGAGGGTGTCGAGGGTGGCGGGCGCGGCGTCCTTGCCCACCCGCGCGGCGCGGGCCTCGGCGGCGAGGGCGCCGTCGACGAGGTGCATCGGGCCGTAGCCGACCGAGGCGCTCGGCCGGCCGCCGTGGTCCTGCCAGCGGGTCTGGGCGTAGGAGACGGCCGCGAGCAGGGCCGGCGGGACGCCGTGCTCCTTGCCCGCGCGCCAGAACATGTCGTGGTCGTCGACCCGGACGGTCGGCGGGGTGGCGGTCGCGGACCCGGCGGGTCCGGCGAGGGCTGCGGTCGCGGCGCCGGCGGTGGCGCCGGTGGCGAGCAGGAAGTGACGACGGGAGAGCGAGGACGTGCTCAACGGATCCTCCGGAGTCCTGAAGCCCGAGAACGGCTGCGGTGGATGGGTGGTGGACGAACGCGTTCCACCTTCGTCGTTGTCGAGACGGTTGTCCAGCGCAACAGCTCGTCCGGTGGGACGCCCGGGGCTCAGGAAGACCTGCGGGGCGGACGCATCACGTCGAGGTCGACCGGCCCGGCCACCCCGGCCACGCGGGCGTCGTCCGCGCGCTGCCACACCCACCACGACCCGGACGGCGGCCGCTCGCCCGGACGACGCACCCAGCGCCGACGCTCGAGCCGGTCGGCGAACGGGGTCGGACCGTAGCGCTCGTCGAGGTCGGGGTGGGTGTAGACGACCACCCGGCGTCCGGTGGCGGACTCGACGCGATCGACGAAGACGCGCACGTCGGCGAGCAGGGTGTCGAGGTCGGGCGGCGGGTCGCAGTTGCCGATCAGCTCGAGGTCGACCACCGGGGGCAGTGGACGCCGGGCCGGCGGCACCGCGTCGAGGGTGGCGGTGAAGTGGTCGGCCTGACCCTCGGGCGGCGAGCACAGCGTGTAGTAGTGGTAGCCGCCCACGCGCAGCCCGGCCGCGTCGGCCGCCGCGTGGTTGGTCGCGAAGCGGGGGTCGGTGAAGCTGCTGCCCTCGGTGGCCTTGAGGTAGGCGAAGGCGATGCCGTCGCCCGCCACGCGTGACCAGTCGATCTCGCCCTGGTGGTGCGAGACGTCGACGCCGAGCAGCGGCTTGGGCGCGCGCTCAGGCGAGGGCTCCGGCCTCGGCGACGCGGCGGTCGGGGACGGCGTCGGCGTCGCGCTCGGCGACCGCTCGGACGACGGGGACGGGGAGGGTGACGCGGACGGCGGCGGCGCGGCGTCCGGCTGCCCGGGTCCGCACGCCGTGAGGACGACGACCCCGACGAGGACGACGAGCGCCCGCCGGCTCATCGGGTCAGGGCCGGTCGACGGGGGTCTCCGGCTCGACGCCGGCGACGATGCGCAGGTCGCGCACGGCGCCGTCGCCGAGCGCGACGAGCGCCTCCTGGTAGGCGGGGGAGCTATGGGCGGCGAGCGCGGCGTCCACCGAGGCGAACTCGATGACCACGGTGCGCTGCTCACGGCCGGCCTCGAACGCCGCGTGCGCCTGGCCGCGGGCCAGGAAGGTGCCGCCGGCGTCGACGATGGCGGGCCGGGCCAGCTCGGCGTAGGCCGCCACCTTGGCCTCGTCGACGATCTCGAGGTAGCTGCAGATCCAGTACGCGCTCACCGGGGCATCGTGCCACCGGCCCGCACGAGCCCGGGTCCGTGGATCAGGAGCGGACGCCGCTGATGCGGAAGATCAGCCACACCGAGGCGTCGGCGACGCGCTGGAGGGCGACGTCGGCGAGGGCGCCGGCCTGCACCGCGGACGCGACCCGGGCGACCTGGGCGACCTGGGCGGCCGGCTGCGGGGACAGGCGGTTCGTGGTCATCGTGGCCTCCTCGGCGTCCTCCCGAGACCCCGGCTCGGTGCCGGGCTGTGACCTGGATCATTCCTTCGGGTGACCCCCCACAAACGCGCCCCGACCACCCCTCCGGGTGGACTCGCGCGCCGGCCTCAGAGCGACGACATGACCCCGACGTCCTCGGGCTGGAAGCCCGGGAAGACCGAGGCCCGCGACGCTCCGAGCCGGGTGGTGACGACCTCGGAGAGCACGCTGCGGTAGTCGGTGGTCACCGCGACGTCGGAGTCGAGGCCGTCCTCGAGCGGCCGCATGGTGCCGTAGTACCGGCCGCCCTTGACGCCCGCGCCGGCCAGCAGCATCACGTTGCCGTAGCCGTGGTCGAGGCCCCAGCTGTCGTTCTCGGCGACCCGGCGACCGAACTCGCTGAACGCGACGAGGGTGACCTTGGAGCGCTGCGAGCCGAGGTCGGTGAAGAAGGCCGCGATGCTGGCGGCGAGGTCGGCGGCGTTGCGGCGCATCGCGCCCCACTCGAGGGTGCCGACGTCGGTGTGCATGTCCCACGCGCCCTGGTCGACGGTGACGACGCCGACCCCGACGTCGCCGCGGACGATCCGGGCGACCTGCGACAGGGCGCGGCCCAGCTCGCTGTTCGGGTAGCTGCGCGCGGTGCGGTTGTCGGCGGTGGCCTTGACCGGCTCGAAGTCGGAGACCGAGTCGAACGCCGACCGCATGGCCGTGCCGAGCGCCCCGCGCTGGCCGTCCCAGAGGGTGTGCAGCGAGCGCAGCCGGCCGCCCTCGTCCCACTCGTCGTCGCCGGCGAAGCGGACGCCGTCGACGTCGCCGGCCGCCATCACCGGGTTTGGCCCGAACAGCGAGGTCGGCACGACGCCGCCGCCGAGGTTGAAGCCCTGCAGCGGCGAGCTGCCCGGGATCTGCCCGACCAGCCGGTTGAGCCAGCCCTGACGCCGCTCGGAGCCGGGGTCGGCGTCCTCGATGGCCTCCATGGCCGCGAAGTGTGAGCGGTTCGGCGCGGGCAGGCCGGTGGCGTGAACGGCGGCCAGCTCACCCGAGGTCCACAGCGGCAGCAGCGGCCGCAGCTCGGGGTGCAGCCCGAAGGTGCCGTCGGTGGCCAGCAGCGTGCTCTTCGGGATCGCGATGCGGGGCCGCGCGCGGTAGTAGGCGGGGTCGCTGTAGGGCACGACGAGCGAGAGCCCGTCGGCGGCACCCCGCAGCGAGAGGACGACGAGCACCGAGTCGGCCTTGCCGGCCGCGGCCGAGGCGGCGGAGGCCGTCGCCGCGGTGATGACGGCCGAGCCGACGACGGCGGTGGCGCCGAGGGCGGCGCCGCCGGTGAGCAGGCCGCGGCGCGAGAGCCGGGCGAACTCGTCGCAGCAGGGGGCGGCCTCGGCGGTGCGGGCCGGGAGGGGGGTCGTGGTCATGGGGTCACCGTCAGCGGGTCGGTCAGCGGGTCGGTCAGCGGGTCGGTCAGCGGGTCAGGTGGGCGGGGGAGTCGAGGATGGTGCTGAGCACGCGCGGGAACTCCCACTTCACGACCCCGTGCTCGCGGTCGATGCGGGTCGCGGGCCCGACACGCGCGGCCTGGCAGCAGGCCTTGAGCAGGGCCGAGGTGGAACGGCGTCCGAGCAGCTGCTGGCACAGGTGGTCGACGAGCACGTCGAAGCGCACCGCCGGGGCGGGCAGCCAGTCGACGGGCTCGCGGTAGGCGATGCCCTTGTTCGGCCACCACCGGCCCGACATCGTGAAGTGCACGTCCATCGAGGCGAGCAGCCGGGCCGGCGACGACCACGAGTCGTTGTCGATCGGCGCGCCGTCGGGCCGCGGCCAGTCGTGGGGCACCGCGCCGATGGAGTCCGACTGCCACAGGATCGCGACGGCGGCGGGGTTCTCGACTGGCCGGGTGGGCCGGGTGACGCGCACGCCGAGGGCGCGGTAGGTGGCGACGAGGTCCTCCACGGGGTCGCGCACCTTGTCGCCGGCCGAGGCCTTGAAGGCACGGCTCGCGACGAGCGCGCGCAGCACGGGCACGATCGCGGTGTCGTGGCGCAGGTAGGTGCGGGCCAGGGTGTCGACGAGCGCCTGCGGCGGGTCGTCGCGCACGAACTTGACGGCCAGCTTGCGGGCGATGCGCTGGGCGGTGCGCGGGTGGTGGGCCAGGTAGTCGAGGTAGGCCTCGGCCACCCGGCGTCCGTCGGGGTCGGCGTTGCGGTGCTCGAACCCCATCACCTTCACCGGGCCGGTCCAGTGGTCCTCGGGGCGGTACCTCGCCTCCCAGGTGCGCCACATGTCGACGCGGTAGCCGGTGAGGATGCGGGCCGAGCTCTTGACGTCGTCCTCGTCGTAGTGGTTGCCGCGACCCACGGTGTGCAGCTCGAGCAGCTCGCGGCCGAGGTTCTCGTTGGGGTGGTGCTTGGTCGAGACGGCGTTGCTCAGGTACATGCCCATGGCGGGGTGGGTGATGGCGGCCTTGAGCAGCTCGGAGAAGCGGCCGAGCGCGCGGGCGCGCACGACGCGGTCGTAGTCGAAGCGGTAGCCGAAGACGGCGTCGGCGTGCACGGGCACGTTGAGGTGGTTCATCCAGAACTCGGTCATCAGCTCGTGCACCGGGCGCGTGGTCGTGATGCGCCGCAGGAGCAGCCAGCGCTGGTAGTCCGCCATCACCTCCCAGCCGCCCTCGACCTCGTCGATGTTGCGCTGCCAGAGCTTCTGCGGCGAGTAGTGCAGGCTCGGCCACCACGAGGCGAGCGCCCGGGTGGCGGCGTCGGTCTGCCCGGCCTGCAGCTGCCGCTCGAACCAGCGGCGGCCGCCGCCCGCGCCGCGCACCGCGCGGGTCAGCCCCGGCGTCAGGCCGTAGGAGAAGCGGGTGACCAGGTGCCGGTCGGCGGCACCCAGCAGCGGGGTGCCCCGGTGCCGCCGGGGTCGGTACGAGGCGGCCTCGGCCCTGTCGGGCGCGACGGCGGGCAGGACGGCGGCGGCTCCGGCTCCACCGACGGCGGCGGTCACGAGGGCGCGGCGTGAGGCACGCTCGGGGGTGGCCTCGGCGGGGACGTCGGCCGGGGCGGGGTGGGGGGACATGCGCACTCCGGGGGCTGGCGGGTCGTGGGGGTCGATCCGCGGGGAGCATCGGCACCGCGACGGTCGGACTTCACCGCACGGCCGGGTGAGGCCGGGGTGAGGCCGGGGTGAGGGCCGGGGTGAGGGCCGGCGGGGGCCCCGCGGAGGGCCCCCAGGCCGCCGCGGGGCGCTACGATCGGCGGGTCACCGTCGCCGAGACGTCAAGGAACCCGCACCGCCCGATGGACGGCTCTCAAAGTACGAACCCCCCACCGCGCACCGACGACGCAGCCGGCCCAGCCGGCGCCGGGCACGCAGGCCGACGCGGAGCGGGGGACGAGCGGTGCTGACCGAGTGGCTGCTGCTGGCGCTAGCGCTGGTGCTGATCGCGGCGTGCGGCGTCTTCGTGGCGGCCGAGTTCGCCTTCGTCACCGTCGACCGCGGCCAGGTCGAGCGAGCCGTCGAGGCCGGTGACGGCAGCGCCGCCGGCGTCCGCACCGCCCTGCGCTCGCTCTCGACGCAGCTCTCGGGCGCGCAGGTGGGCATCACGGTCACCAACCTCGGCATCGGCTTCCTGGCCGAGCCCGCGCTCTCGGCGCTGCTGCGCGGGCCGCTGGAGGGCGTCGGGCTGCCCGCGGGCGCCGTCCCGGCGATCGCGCTCGGCATCGCGTTCGTGGTCAGCACCGTGCTCACGATGCTGTTCGGCGAGCTGGTGCCGAAGAACCTGGCCATCGCGCTGCCCATGGCCACTGCGCGAGCCACCCAGCGGCCGATGCGGTGGTTCACCGCCGCGATGGCCGGCCCGATCCGGGTGCTCAACGGCTCGGCCAACGCCATCGTGCGCCGGCTCGGCGTCGAGCCGCAGGAGGAGCTGCGCTCGGCGCGCAGCTCGACCGAGCTGGCCTCGCTGATCCAGCGCTCGGCCGACGAGGGCACCCTCGACGCCGACACCGCCGAGCTGATGGAGCGCTCGGTCGAGTTCGGCACCCGCACGGCCGGCGAGATCATGACGCCTCGCGTGCGCACCCACAGCCTCGACGTCAACGACCGCGCCGAGGCCGTGCTCGAGCTCACCCGCCAGACCGGCCACTCCCGCTTCCCGGTGCTCGAGGACGACGCCGTCGTCGGCACCGTGCACGTCAAGCACGCCGTCGCGCTGCCGCTGCACGAGCGGCCGACGACCAAGGTCAAGCACCTGATGGCCAAGCCGATCGTGGTCCCCGACACGCTGCGGCTCGACCCGCTGCTCGCGCTGCTGCGCGCCGACGGCTTCCAGCTGGCCGTCGTCCTCGACGAGTACGGCGGCCAGGCCGGCATCGTGACGCTCGAGGACGTCATCGAGGAGATCGTCGGCGACATCTCCGACGAGCACGACCGGCTCGGCGCCCGCGCCCGCCAGCGGCGCGACGGCTCGTGGTCGCTCTCGGGGCTGCTGCGTCCCGACGAGGTCGAGGACATCACCGGAGTCGAGCTGCCCGAGAGCGAGGACTACGACACCATCGCCGGCCTCGTGCTCCAGGTGCTCGGCCGCATCCCCGTCACCGGTGACCTCGCCGAGGTGCCGGTGCCCGACCGCAGCGAGCCCGACACGCCGCGCGAGCGGCTCGCCGTCCTCACCGTCGAGCACATGGACGGCCTGCGCGTCGACCGGCTCTCGCTCACGCTGCCCGACGTCGAGCCGGCCGGGACCGACGCGTGAGCGCGCCGGCCGCGATCGGTCTGGCGGTGCTGCTGCTCCTGGGCAACGCGTTCTTCGTGGGCTCGGAGTTCGCGATGATCTCCGCGCGCCGCAGCCAGATCGAGCCGCTCGCCGTCGACGGGTCGCGCCTGGCCGCCGTGGCCCTCAAGGCGATGGAGAACATCAGCCTGGTCATCGCGGTCAACCAGCTGGGCATCACGCTGTGCTCCCTGCTGCTCGGCGCCATCGGCGAGCCCGCCGTGGCCCACCTCATCGACCCGGCCCTGGTCGCGCTGTCGCTGCCGGAGGGCCTCGCCTACCCGATCGCGTTCGCGGTGGCGCTCCTGCTCGTGGTCTTCCTGCACGTGGTGATGGGCGAGATGGTGCCCAAGAACCTCGCCCTCGCCGCCCCCGAGCGCGCGGCGCTGGTGCTGGCGCCGGCCATCTGGGCCTTCGTCACCGTGCTGCGCCCCGTGGTCGTCGTCATCAATCTCGCCGCGGCGGGCGCGCTGCGGCTGGTCGGCGTCCGGCTGCGCGAGGAGGTGAGCAGCACCTACACCCGCGAGGAGGTCGAGGCGCTGGTCGAGCAGTCGCGCGGCGAGGGCCTGCTCGAGGACGCCGAGTACGACCGGCTGGCCCACGCCCTCGGCTTCACCGAGCGCACCGTCGAGGAGGTGCGCCTCGACCCGGCCGAGCTGACCCTCGTCGATCGTGGGAGCACCCCCGCCGACGTCGAGGCGGCCTGCGCGCAGACCGGCTTCAGCCGCTTCCCCGTCTCCGACGGCGAGGGCGGGCTGGTCGGCTACCTCCACATCAAGGACGTGCTCGAGCCCGACCCGCGCCGCCGGCTCCGACCGGTCGACGACCGGTGGGTGCGCCCGCTCGCCACCGTGCGGGCCGGCACCCGGCTGCACGAGGCGCTGGAGGCGCTGCAGCGCACCGGCGCTCACATGGCCCGCGTGGTCGACGACGCCGGCGCGACGATCGGCGTCGCCACGCTCGAGGACGTCATCGAGGAGCTGGTCGGCGAGATCCGTGACGCCGCGCACCTCGACGACCACGTGGGCCCCGACGGCCACGGCGGGGCGCTCGCGCCGCTCGACCGGCTCGCCCCGAACCTCGGGACGGCCTCGTGAGCGACTACGCCGGCCTCGCCCTGGCCGTCGCGCTGCTCGGCCTCAACGCCTTCTTCGTCGGCGCGGAGTTCGCGCTCGTCTCGGCGCGGCGCAGCCAGATCGAGCCCACCGCCCAGGCCGGCTCGCGGATGGCGCGCACCACCCTCCGCGCGATGGAGAACGTCTCGCTGATGATGGCCGGCGCGCAGCTCGGCATCACGATCTGCTCCGTCGGCCTCGGCGCGGTCGGCGAGCCCGCGCTGGCCCACCTCATCGAGCCGCTGTTCGAGCGGGTCGGCGTCCCCGAGGGGCTGCTGCACCCCGTCGCGTTCGTGCTCGCCCTGCTCGTCGTGGTCTTCCTGCACGTCGTCCTCGGCGAGATGGTGCCCAAGAACATCGCCATCGCCGGGCCCGAGCGGGCCGCGCTGGTGCTCGGGCCGCCGATGCTGGCCGTCGTCACCCTGCTGCGTCCGCTGATCGTCGCCCTCAACGCCATCGCCAACCGCACGCTGCGGCTGCTGCGCGTCGAGCCGCGCGACGAGGTCGCCTCCACCTACACCCGCGAGGAGGTCGCCGCCCTGGTCGAGGAGTCGCGGGGCGAGGGGATGATCGCGGCCGAGGAGTACGACCGCCTCGCCGGCGCGCTCGGGTTCACCGAGAAGACCGTCGCGCTCGTGGTGCTGCCGCTGGCCGAGATGACCACGGTGGGTCGCGGCACCAGCCCGGCCGACGTCGAGGCGCTGTGCGCCGAGACCGGCTACAGCCGCTTCCCCGTCACCGACGGCGACGGCGAGCTGGCCGGCTACGTGCACATCAAGGACGTGCTGGAGTCCGACGAGCGCCGACGCCTCGGCGCCATCGACGCCAAGCGCGTGCGACCGCTCGCCACCGTGCGCCGCGACGCCCCGCTCCACGAGGCGCTCGAGGTGCTGCAGCGCCGCGGTGCCCACATGGCGCGCGTCGTCGACGACGCCGGTGCCGTCGTCGGCGTCGCCACCCTCGAGGACGCCATCGAGGAGCTCGTCGGCGAGATCCGCGACGCCGTCAGCGGCAGCCACCCGTGAGCGTGCGATGAGCGGCGCGGCCCGCCGGGACGGCGACGGCCGACTCGCGTGCGGCGGCGCGGCGACGCGACCCCGGCGGCGCCGACCGCGCCGCCTATCCTCTCTCCCGTGGCGGGAGAGCAGGTGAGTGCCGCGGCCCGGGCGGCGCGAGACGGCGAGGGCGAGGTGCGCCCCCTGGTCTTCACGCTCCCCAACGCGCTCAGCGCGCTGCGGCTGCTCGGCGTCCCGCTGTTCCTCTGGCTGGTGCTGGTGCCCGAGGCCGACGCCTGGGCCCTGCTCGTGCTCGTCGCCTCCGGCGTCACCGACTTCCTCGACGGCTGGCTCGCGCGCCGGCTGGACCAGCAGTCGGTGGTCGGCCAGATCCTCGACCCGGTCGCCGACCGCCTCTACATCCTGGCGGTGGTCGTCGGCCTCGCTCTGCGCGACGTCATCCCGTGGTGGGTGGCGATCTCGCTGCCGCTGCGCGACCTGCTGATGTGGGGCCTGGTGCCCCTGCTGCGCACCCGCGGCTACAGCGCGCTGCCGGTGCACTTCCTCGGCAAGGCCGCCACCGCCAACCTGCTCTACGCCTTCCCGCTGCTGCTGCTCGGCGACGGCGAGGGCACGGTGGCCTCGCTCGCCGACGTGTTCGGCTGGGCCTTCGCCATCTGGGGCATCGGCCTCTACTGGTGGGCCGGGGTGCTCTACGCCTGGCAGGTGCGCAAGCTGCTCGCCACGACCGAGCGACGGCCGGCCCGCGATGGCTGAGCCCACCGGGCCCACCGGGCCCACCGGGCCTACCAGGCCCACCGGGCCGACGGGGCCGGGACGACGTCCGCCCGCCGACGTCCCCGAGCAGGTGCGGCTGCCGCTGCTCACCCTCATCACCCAGCAGTCGCTCGACGAGGACTACCGCACCGCCGCCGCCCGGCGCGCCGCCGGCGCCCCGCTGCCGCCGCGCGACCGGCCCCGGCGCACCGCGGCCGTCGTCATCGGCGTCTTCGGCCTGCTCGCCGCCACGGCGTTCGTGCAGACCTCGCGCAACGCCGACGCAGCCTCGGCCAGCCGCGAGACCCTCATCGCCCAGATCGAGAACCGCCGCGGCGTGCTGGCGCGCCAGACCGACCGCGTCGCACGGCTCAACGACCGCAACACCGCCCTCGAGCGCAGCGTCACCGACCTGACCGGGCAGACCCTCGAGGCCGACGGCGTCCGCGAGACCCTCGCCACCGGCACCGGGTTCGTCGCCGTGGAGGGCGAGGGGCTGCGCGTCACCGTCACCGAGCCCGAGAACGCCGACGAGAACCAGCAGGTCAAGGACGAGGACCTCGCACTGCTCGTCAACGGGCTGTGGGAGGCCGGCGCCGAGGCCGTCGCGGTCAACGGACGACGGCTCACCGCCCGCAGCGCCATCCGCACCAGCGGCCTGGCCATCAAGGTCAACGGCGTCGGCATCGCCGCGCCCTACACCGTCGAGGCCGTCGGCGACACCCGCGTGCTCGCGGCGCGGCTGTTCGAGACCACCTCCGGCCTGCTGTTCGCCGACAACGCCACCACCTACGGCTTCTCCTACGACCTCGACAACGTCGACGCGCTCGAGCTGCCCGCGGCGCCGCCGGGCCTGGCCGTGCTGCGGACCGCGGTCACCTCCAGCGACGACCCACGAGCCGAGCGGGGAGGTGACGGCCGGTGATCGCCGCCCTCGGCCTGCTCATCGGCGTGGTGCTCGGCCTGGTGCTGAGCCCCGACGTGCCGCTGGGCCTCGAGCCCTACCTGCCCATCGCCGTCGTCGCCGCCCTCGACGCCGTCTTCGGCGGCCTGCGGGCCTACCTCGACGGCATCTTCGACGACAAGGTCTTCGTGGTCTCGTTCCTCAGCAACGTGGTGATCGCGGCGGCCATCGTCTACCTCGGCGACCGCCTCGGCGTCGGTGGACAGCTCTCCACCGGCGTCATTGTCGTGCTCGGCATCCGCATCTTCTCCAACGTCGCCGCGATCCGTCGGCACCTGTTCCATGCCTGAGCCCGCCGCGGCGCCCGAGACGCCGTCGTCCCAGCCCACCGGCCGTGCGCGGCTCGGCCGGGCGCTGTCGACGCCCTCGCGCAACCAGCTCGTCGCCGCCGTGCTGCTCGCGCTGCTCGGCTTCGCCGCCGTCACGCAGATCCGCGCCAACGACGACGACACCACCTACGCCGGCTACCGCCAGCAGGACCTCATCGACGTCATCTCCGGCCTCGCCGCCACCACCCAGCGCACCCAGGCCGAGATCGACCGCCTCACCCAGGTGCGCGACGACCTGCTCGAGGAGTCGACCAGCCGGCAGGCCGCGCTGGAGCAGGCGCAGGACGAGATCGCGACCCTCAACGTGCTGGCGGGCGCGGTGCCGGTCACCGGCCCCGGCATCCGGGTGACCATCACCGAGGAGACCGGCCGGGTGCAGGTCTCCTCGATGCTCGACACCATCCAGGAGCTGCGCTCGGTCGGGGCCGAGGCTATCCAGGTCAACGGCCTGGTGCGCGTGGTCGCCCAGACGTCGTTCGAGGAGACGACCGGCGGCCTCGAGGTCGACGGCCAGCTGATCGAGTCGCCCTACGTGGTCGACGCCATCGGCATCCCGGCGACGCTCGCGGGCGCCATGTCGTTCGCGCTCGGCCCGCGCGACAGCCTCGAGCGCGACGGCGCCACGGTGCAGGTCGAGGAGTTCACCTCCCTCGACGTCGACACCGTGCGCGAGCCGCTCGACCCCGAGGTGGCCGGGCCGCGCTAGCCGCGACCTCCGCACCCGCCGCCGCACCCGTGAACGGGGCGGGTGCCCCCGGCTGCCGACGTCCGTGGGGGCCACTAAGGTGCTGTGACGCGAGCGAGGGTGCTGCAGGCCCCTCGTGCCGCGCGCCCCGCGTCCCACGAGCAGCCCCCAGGAGCACCGTGTACCCCGAGGACCTGAAGTACACCGCCGAGCACGAGTGGGTGCGCACCCCCGGTGAGCACGAGGGGTCGGTGCGCATCGGCATCACCGACTACGCCCAGGACGCGCTCGGCGACATCGTCTACGTCTCGCTGCCCGAGGTGGGCGAGACCGTCGAGGCCGGCAGCACCTGCGGTGAGCTCGAGT
This sequence comes from Nocardioides marinquilinus, assembly GCF_039543705.1. Taxonomy (NCBI): domain Bacteria; kingdom Bacillati; phylum Actinomycetota; class Actinomycetes; order Propionibacteriales; family Nocardioidaceae; genus Nocardioides; species Nocardioides marinquilinus. Next base: position 81,679 of record NZ_BAABKG010000007.1, on the reverse strand, counting down.
CGACCAAGTCGGTCAGCGACGTCTACGCGCCGGTCACCGGCGAGGTCGTGGCCCGCAACGAGGCTCTCGACGCCACCCCAGAGCTCGTCAACAACGACCCCTACGGCGGCGGCTGGCTCTTCGAGGTCGTGCCCGCCACCGCGGGCGACGTCGACGCCCTGATGGACGCCGGCGCCTACACCGCCAGCCTCGACGGCTGAGCCGTCCCGCGGCCGCCGCGCGCGGTGCCGTCGGGACGTCGTCGGATGCTGTCGACCCGCCCCCGGGCCGTGTGCCCGGCTGGTAGGTTTCTCGAACCGTCAGCCTCAGCCGTGCGTTGAGGGTTGGCGCCGGTCCTGGGAGGAGCACGATGCCGTTCTGCACCGCGTGTGGCAGGCAGAACCCCGACGACGCACGCTTCTGCGCGCAGTGCGGCACCCGCCTGGTGACCGCCGGGCCGCCGCGCACCGGCGACGCGCCCGCCGAGGGTGACCCGTCGGGGGAGTCGACCGCCACGATCCAGATCGGTGTCGGCCCCGGCGCCGACACCTCCGACCGGGCGCTGAACCCGGTCGACGCGGCCGCCGTCGACGCGTTGCCCGTCGGCAGCGCGCTGCTCGTCGTCCAGAAAGGCCCCGGCGCGGGCAGCCGGTTCCTGCTCGACTCCGACGTCGTCAACGCCGGCCGCCACCCCGACAGCGAGATCTTCCTCGACGACGTCACGGTCTCGCGCCGGCACGCGGTCTTCCGCCGAGAGGGCGACGGCTACACCGTGGCCGACGCTGGCAGCCTCAACGGCACCTACGTCAACCGCGACCGCATCGAGCAGGTGACGCTCAAGGACAGCGACGAGGTCCAGGTCGGCAAGTACCGGCTGGTCTTCTTCGCCGGCCACGAGAGCGCCTGAGCGAGCCCCGCCCGCTGTGCCCGCCGTGCCCGGCTCCCAGCCGCAGCCCGACCCCTCCGGCGGCTCGAGCCACCCCGACGACACCGCCCGGATGAACATCGGGCAGGTGCTCGACCTGCTGCGCCCCGACTTCCCGACCATCACGATCCCGAAGATCCGCTTCCTCGAGGACCAGGGGCACATCAAGCCCGAGCGGACGCCGTCGGGCTACCGCAAGTTCTGCACCGCCGACGTCGACCGGCTGCGCTACGTGCTCACGATGCAGCGCGACCACTACCTGCCGCACAAGGTCATCCGCGAGCACCTCGACGCCATCGACCGCGGGCTCGAGCCGCCGCCGATCGAGCCCGTGGTGCCCACCGTGCCGACGGTCGCGCTCGGCGACGACGGCCTGCCGAGCCCGGCGTCCTTCGCCCGGCGCGACGCGGTGCGCCTCTCGCGCCGCGAGCTGCTCAAGATCGCCGAGATCGACGAGGCGCTGCTCGCCCAGCTCGAGGACTACGGCCTCGTCACCGCCAAGCCGGGCACCGGCCACTACGACACCGACGCGCTGGTCATCGCGCAGACCGCGCGCGAGCTGGGGCAGTTCGGTCTCGAGCCTCGCCACCTGCGCGCCTTCCGCGCCGCCTCCGACCGTGAGGTCGGCCTCGTCGAGCAGGTCGTGGCCCCGCTGCACCGCGGCCGGGACGCCGGAGCCCGCGCCCGCGCCGACGAGACGGTCGAGACCGTGGCGGCGCTGTCGGTGCGGCTGCACGCCACGCTCGTCAAGGCCGGCCTGGCGCGCGCGGGTCTGCGCCGGGGGTGACACACGGCTCGGCCGTGCGGCGTACTGTGAAGGCGTGCGCGAGGTCGATGTCATGGGAGTCCGGGTCGAGATGCCCTCGAACCAGCCGATCGTGCTGCTCCGCGAGGTGACCGGCGAGCGCTACCTGCCGATCTGGATCGGCGCGGTCGAGGCGACGGCGATCGCGTTCGCGCAGCAGGGCGTCGTCCCGCCGCGGCCGCTGACCCACGACCTGCTCAAGGACGTGCTCGAGGCCACCGGCTCGACCCTCGACGAGGTGCGCATCACCGAGGTCAAGGGCGGGGTCTTCTACGCGATGCTGGTCTTCGGCTCCGGTGTCGAGGTGAGCGCCCGGCCCTCCGACTCGATCGCCCTCGCCCTGCGCACCGGCACGCGCATCGTGTGCGCCGACGACGTCCTCGACGAGGCCGGGCTCGCCGTCCCGGCCGAGCAGGAGGACGAGGTCGAGAAGTTCCGCGAGTTCCTCGACCACGTCACCCCCGAGGACTTCGAGGCCGACCGCTGAGCCTCGGCACCGCACAACCCTCACCCTCGACGTGAGGGTGCGACACGCCCCTGGGGTCTTTGACCGGGTGCCGTGCCCGCCGTACCGTCGAGTCTCGTCGTTGTAACTATCGAGCGGAGACGCATGTGAACGAGCAACCCCGGGCTGGGGACGCGCCCGCCGAGCAGGCTGCCGCGGTGGAGGCGGCCGGCGAGCAGGGCCTGCTGTTCACCGACGACGTCTCGCCGCTGCCCAGCGACCGCGGCTACCGCGGGCCCACGGCCTGCAACGCCGCCGGCATCACCTACCGTCAGCTCGACTACTGGGCCCGCACCGGCCTGATCGAGCCCGAGGTGCGCGGCGCCAAGGGCTCGGGCTCGCAGCGGCTGTACTCGTTCCGCGACATCCTGATCCTCAAGGTCATCAAGCGACTGCTGGACGCCGGCATCTCGCTGCAGCAGATCCGCGTGGCCGTCTCGCACCTGCGCGAGCGCGGCACCGACGACCTCACCACCGTCACGCTGATGAGCGACGGCGCCTCGGTCTACGAGTGCACCTCCAACGACGAGGTCATCGACCTGCTCCAGGGCGGCCAGGGCGTCTTCGGCATCGCCATCGGCGGCGTCTGGCGCGAGATCGAGGGCACCCTCGCCGAGCTGCCCAGCGAGCGCGCCGACGTCCCCGCCACCGCGGCCACCGAGCCCGTCGCCGGCGACGAGCTCGCCGCCCGCCGCCAGGCCCGTACCGCCGGCTGATCGTTCTCCCCGCTGACCCGTCGCTCATAGGCGACGGGTCAGCGTCATTTCGCTGACCCGTCAGACATGTCTGACGGGTCAGCGTGGTTTTGGGGCGGGTGTGGCTCGATCCGCTACCTTGGGAGGGCTGTCGATCCCGCGCGGGAGAGACTTCGTCCGGGTCCAGCGGGTCCGGGCGCAGCGCCGAAGGGGCAAATCCTCCCCGGAACCTCTCAGGCACCCAGGACCGCGTGGTGCAGGCACCTGTGGAGCCCGGCTCGCCGTGGTGACAGAGGGGGAGGGAGCCAGGCCGTCTCCGGCCGACCCCACCCGAGGAGTCCTCGCGATGACCGACCACCCCAGCCTCGCCGAGCTCGACGCCGCCTCGCCGTTCGTCGAGCGGCACGTCGGGCCCGGCGCCGACGACGTCGCCCGCATGCTCGAGACGCTCGGCTACGCCTCGCTCGACGAGCTCATGGCGGCCGCGGTGCCCGAGGGCATCCGCAGCGCCGAGGAGCTCGACCTGCCCCGGCCGCTCACCGAGGAGGCCACGGCGCGCGAGCTGCGCCAGATCGCGGCCGCGAACCGGCCCGGCGAGGCCATGATCGGGCTCGGCTACCACCCCACGATCACGCCGCCGGTGGTGCGCCGCAACGTGCTCGAGGACCCGTCCTGGTACACCGCCTACACGCCCTACCAGCCCGAGATCAGCCAGGGCCGGCTCGAGGCGCTGCTGAACTTCCAGACCGTCGTCGCCGACCTGACGGGCCTGCCCACCGCCGGCGCCAGCCTGCTCGACGAGGGCACCGCGGCCGCCGAGGCGATGACGCTCGTGCGCCGCGCCAACCGCAAGGCCAGCGGCCCGTTCGTCGTGGACGCCGACGCGCTGCCGCAGACCATCGAGGTCGTGCGCACGCGGGCCGCCGCCATGGGCATCGAGGTCGTCGTCGCCGACCTGTCCGGCACCGGTGACGAGCTGGCCGCCGCGCTGCCCGACGGCGCGCTGTGCGGCGTCCTGCTGCAGTACCCCGGCACCTCGGGCCGCATCGTCGACCCGCGACCGGTGATCGAGGCGGCCCACGAGCGCGGCGGGCTCGCCGTCGTCGCGGCCGACCTGCTCGCCCTGACCCTGCTCGAGGCGCCCGGCGCGATGGGCGCCGACGTGGTCGTCGGGTCGAGCCAGCGGTTCGGCGTCCCGCTGTTCTACGGCGGCCCGCACGCCGGCTTCATGTCGGTGGCCGCCGGCCTCGAGCGGCACCTGCCGGGCCGCCTGGTCGGCGTCAGCGTCGACGCCCACGGCAATCCGGCCTACCGCCTGGCGCTGCAGACCCGCGAGCAGCACATCCGGCGCGACAAGGCCACCTCGAACATCTGCACCGCCCAGGTGCTGCTGGCCGTCGTGGCCGCGATGTACGCCGTCTACCACGGCCCCGAGGGCCTGCGGGCGATCGCGACCCGCACCCACCGGTACGCCGCCGTGCTCGCCCGCGCCCTGCGCGACGCCGGCTTCGAGATCGCCCACGAGCAGTTCTTCGACACCGTCACCGTCACCGCCCCGGGCGGCGCCGAGGCCGTCGTCACCGGCGCCCGCGCGCTGGGCGTCCAGCTGCGCTTCGTGGACGACGACACCGTCGCGTTCACCACGTCCGAGACCACCACGCGCTCCACCGTCGACAGCGTGCTGAAGGCCTTCGGCGTCGCGGCCGACCAGCGCGACGTCGACGCCGTCGACCGGGTCAGCGGCGACGCGCTGCCCGACGCGCTGCGCCGCGAGACGCCCTACCTCACCCACGAGGTGTTCTCGACCCACCGCAGCGAGACCTCGATGCTGCGCTACCTGCGCCGGCTCTCGGCGCGCGACTACGCCCTCGACCGCGGCATGATCCCGCTCGGCTCGTGCACGATGAAGCTGAACGCGACCACCGAGATGGAGCCGGTGAGCCTGCCGGGCTTCGCCGACCTGCACCCGTTCGCACCGGCCGACGACGCGCTGGGCTACCGGCGCCTGGTCGACGAGCTCGAGGGCTGGCTGGCGGAGGTCACCGGCTACGACAAGGTCTCGATCCAGCCCAACGCCGGCTCGCAGGGCGAGCTGGCCGGGCTGCTCGCCATCCGCGGCTACCACCACGCGCGCGGCGACCAGAAGCGCGACGTGTGCCTGATCCCCAGCTCGGCGCACGGCACCAACGCCGCGTCGGCGGTGATGGCCGGCATGCGCGTCGTGGTCGTCAGGGCCGCCGACGACGGTGCGGTCGACCTCGACGACCTCGCGGCCCAGTGCGTGAAGCACGCCGACGACCTCGCCGCGATCATGGTCACCTACCCCTCGACCCATGGCGTCTACGAGGGCTCGATCACCCGGCTCTGCGAGATCGTGCACGAGCACGGTGGCCAGGTCTACGTCGACGGCGCCAACCTCAACGCGCTGCTGGGCCACGCTCGCCCCGGCGAGTTCGGCGGCGACGTCTCGCATCTGAACCTGCACAAGACCTTCTGCATCCCGCACGGCGGCGGCGGCCCCGGCGTGGGCCCGGTCGCGGTGCGCGAGCACCTCGCGCCGTTCCTGCCCTCGCACGGCATGCACCCCGAGGCCGAGCGCCGCGAGGGTGTCGGCGCGCTGAGCGCGGCCCCCTACGGCAGCGCCGGCATCCTCCCGATCTCGTGGGCCTACATCCGGCTGATGGGCGCGGCGGGCCTGACCCACGCGACGTCGGTGGCCGTGCTGGCCGCCAACTACGTCGCGCGCCGCCTGCGCGACCATTTCCCGGTGCTCTACACCGGGCACGGCGGGCTGGTGGCCCACGAGTGCATCCTCGACGTGCGGCCGCTGACCAAGGCCACCGGCGTGACCGTCGACGACGTCGCCAAGCGGCTGGTCGACTACGGCTTCCACGCCCCGACGATGTCGTTCCCCGTGGCCGGCACGCTGATGGTCGAGCCCACCGAGAGCGAGGACCTCGCCGAGATCGACCGCTTCTGCGACGCGATGATCGCCATCCGCGGCGAGGTCGAGCAGGTCGCCCGGGGCGAGTGGAGCGTCGAGGACTCGCCGCTGCGCGGGGCCCCGCACACCGCCGCCGCGCTCACCGGCGACTGGGACCGCGCCTACAGCCGCGACGTCGCCGTCTTCCCGACCGGCCCCGACCCCGACAAGTACTGGCCGCCGGTCGGCCGCATCGACCAGGCGTACGGCGACCGCAACCTGGTCTGCTCATGCCCCTCGCCCGAGGCGTTCGCGCAGGCCGAGGAGGGCGGCGGGGAGTGACGCTGCACGACCGGCTGGTCGTGCTGCAGCGTCGCGGCCGGCTGCCCTCGGTGGTCGGCGGCGTGGTGCGCGACGGCGTCCTGGTCGAGACCGCCGGCGTGGCGACCGACCCCGAGGTCGCGTTCCGCATCGGCTCCATCACCAAGACCCTCACCGCGGTGCTCGTGATGCAGCTGCGCGACGAGGGCCGGCTCGGCCTCGACGACCCGCTCGCGCGGCACCTGCCCGGCGTCGGCTACGGCGACCTCACGCTCGCCGGCCTGCTCGGCCACACCGGCGGCATGCAGAGCGAGCCGTGCGGGCCGTGGTGGGAGCGCACCGACGGCGGCGACTTCGCCACCCTCGCCGCCGCCAACGACGGCTCGGGCGCGGTCGCCGGCCCGGGGGAGTGGTTCCACTACTCCAACCTCGGCTACGGCCTGCTCGGCGAGGTCGTGGCCCGGCTCCGCGAGGCGCCGTGGTGGGACGTCGTCCGCACGCGGCTGCTCGAGCCGCTCGACCTGACGCGCACCACCTACGGACCGGTCGCGCCGCACGCGCAGGGCCACAGCGTCGAGCACCTCACCGGCCGGCTGGCCGACGAGCCCCACACCGACACCGGCGCCATGGCGCCGGCCGGGCAGGCGTGGAGCACCGTGGCCGACCTCGCGGTCTGGGCGGGCGTGCTGGCCGGACGCCGTCCCGACGTCCTCGCTCCCGCCACGGCCGAGGAGATGCGCCGGCCCCGGCTCGACCCCGGCTACGGCTTCGGGCTGCGGCTGGTCGAGGCGGGCGGACGCCGGCTGGCCGGGCACACCGGCTCGATGCCGGGCTTCCTCGCGAGCCTGTTCACCGACCCCGCCACCGGCGACGCCGTGATCGTGCTGGCGAACGCCACCACCGGGCTCGACACCGACGGGGCGGCGGCCGCGCTGCTCGAGGGCCCCGAGCCCGCCGGCAGCACGGCGCCGTGGACGCCGTCCACCGACGTCCCCGACGCCGTCGCGCCGCTGCTCGGCTTCTGGTTCTGGGGCCACACGGCACTCGAGCTGCGGTGGAGCGAGGGGCGGCTGGAGGTGCGCCGCCTGCAGGACGCCGGGTTCGCGCACGCCTTCGAGCTGCGCGCCGACGGCGCGATCGTCGGCGTCGAGGGCTACCACCGCGGCGAGACGCTGCACGTGCACCCGACGCACCTGGAGTGCGCGACGTTCGTCTACACGCGCACGCCCTACGACCCGGCCGCGCCGATCCCGGGAGCCTGACGTGCCCTCCGCCCCGCCCGACGGCGAGCCGGCGCCCGACGACGGCGCGCTGCCGTCGTCCGCGCTGTCCGGCCTCGGCGACCGCGGCCTGTCGGTCTACGTGCACGTGCCCTTCTGCTCGGTGCGGTGCGGCTACTGCGACTTCAACACCTACACCGCCGACGAGCTCGGCCCGGGCGCGTCGCGCGGCGACTACGCCGCGGCGGCCGTCGAAGAGGTGCGGCTGGCGCGGCGGGTGCTCGGCGACGCGCTACCAGCCGGCGACCCGGTCTCGACGGTCTTCCTCGGCGGCGGGACGCCGACCCTGCTGTCCCCGGGCGCCCTCGCCTCGGTGCTCGCCGCGATCGACGGCGAGCTGGGCCTGGCGCCCGACGCCGAGGTGACCACGGAGGCCAACCCCGACTCCGTGACCCCCGCCGACCTGGCCGCGCTGCGCGAGGCCGGGTTCACCCGCATCTCCTTCGGCATGCAGTCCGCGGTGCCGCACGTGCTCGCGGTGCTCGACCGCACCCACGACCCCGCGCGGGTGCCCGACGTCGTCGTCTGGGCACGCGCGGCCGGGTTCGAGCACGTCAGCCTCGACCTCATCTACGGCACGCCGGGCGAGAGCCTCGACGACTGGGCCACCTCGGTCGACTCCGCGCTCGCGTGCGGTCCCGACCACGTCTCGGCGTACTCGCTGGTGGTCGAGCCCGGCACCGCGCTGGCGCGGCGGGTGCGTCGCGGCGAGGTGCCCGCCACCGACGACGACGACCTCGCCGACAAGTACGCGCTCGCCGACGAGCGCCTGACCGCCGCGGGGCTGGGCTGGTACGAGGTGTCGAACTGGGCGCTCTCACCCGCCGACCGCTGCCGGCACAACCTGGCCTACTGGCGCGGCGCCGACTGGTGGGGCGTCGGCCCCGGCGCCCACTCGCACGTCGGCGGCGTGCGCTGGTGGAACGTCAAGCACCCCGCCGCCTACGCCGCCCGGCTCGCCGCCGGCCGCAGCCCCGCCCAGGCTCGCGAGGTGCTCGACGACGAGACCCGCCGCATCGAGCGGGTGCTGCTCGAGGTGCGGCTGCGCGAGGGCCTCGCGCTCGACGTCCTCGACGACGCCGGCCGCGCCGCCGTCCCCGACGTGGTCGCCGACGGGCTGGGTGTCGTGGAGGACGAAGCGGACGGCGGGCGGCTGGTGCTCACACGCCGTGGCCGCCTGCTGGCCGACGCCGTCGTCCGCGCCGTGCTGCCCTGACCGCCGTCCCGCCGGCGTCCGGCGAGGGTTCTCGGGCTGTCCCCCCGCTTCTCGGGCAGTGCATTGCCCGAGAACGTCAGGGATACCCGGTGAACCGGGTATCGCTGACGACCACCCGAGTCACTCGAGCCACACCCGCCACGGACAGCCGGGTCAGTGCACCATCGGGATGGCGAGCGGGTAGCGGTACTCCTGGCCGTTGCTGGCCTTGACCGCGGCGATGATCGTGACGACGAGCCAGAACACGCCGACCGCGATCGCCAGCGGGATGATGAGCAGGATGCCGAGGCCGAAGGTCACGATCGCGACCAGCACCGCCACCACGCCGCCGACCACCGAGTAGATGAGCATCGAGAGGTGGAAGTTCAGTCCGTTGACCGCGTGGCGGCGCACGAACGGGGACTGTCCACCGCGCAGCACCAGCACGGCCAGCGGCGCGAGGAAGGCCAACGCGACGAACGCGCAGACGATCGCGCCCCAGTGCGCGGCGCCGGCCCAGGTGCGGTCCTCGCTGCTGGGGACGCCGCCGGGCAGGCCGCCACCGGCGGGGTAGACGGGCGGTGGGGGATAGCTGCTCACGGCCCCGACCCTACGGCGGGAGCGGTGGCCGGCGCGGGACCTGCCGCTCAGCCGGCCGTGACGAAGTCGATGAGCTCCTCCACGCGGCCGAGCAGCGCCGGCTCGAGGTCGGCGAACGACCCGACCCGGCCGAGGATGCGCTGCCAGGCGCGGGCGATGTCGGCCTGGTCGTCGTGCGGCCAGCCGAGGGCCTGGCAGATGCCGCGCTTCCACTCGATGCTGCGCGGCACGTCGGGCCACCGCTCGAGGCCGAGCCGGGCGGGCTTCACCGCGGCCCACACGTCGACGAAGGGGTGCCCGACGACCAGCACGCCCGGGCCCGCGACGGCGTCGGCGACCCGCTGCTCCTTCGACCCGGGCACCAGGTGGTCGACCAGGACGCCGGCGCGCCGGTGCTCGGCGGGTCCGAATTCGGCGAGCACCTCGGGCAGGTGGTCGACGCCGTCGAGCAGCTCGACGACGACGCCCTCGACCCGCAGGTCGTCGCCCCAGACCCGCTCGACCAGCTCGGCGTCGTGACGGCCCTCGACGAAGATCCGGCCGGCCCGGGCCACGCGGGCGCGGTGGTCGGCGACGGCGACCGAGCCGGACGCCGTCCGCGTGGGTGTCGCCGGCCGGCGCACGCGCACGGGCGCCACCAGCACCACCGGGCGGCCCTCAAGCAGGAAGCCGGGGCCGAGCGGGAAGGTGCGGCGGCGGCCGTGGCGGTCCTCGAGCGTGAGGGTGTGCAGGTCGCGGTCGACGGCGACGATCTCGCCGACGATGTCGGTCATGACCTCCTCGACGACCGCGCCGAGCTCGGCGGGCGCCTCGACGGCGCGACCCCGCTGGGGGGCGCGCCAGTCACCGGCCAGGACGTCGGTGCCGTAGCGATCCACCCCGTAACGCTAGAGGCGCGTGGGGCCTGTGGGAGTCAGGACTCGCCGTCGTCGTCTGCGCTCTCGTCGCTCTCGTCGCTCTCGTCGGGCGGCGGGGTCTGCACGCCCTCCTCGGCCTGCTTGCCGTCGGAGAGCAGGTCGCCGGCGTCCTCGCCGGGCTCGAGACCCTCGGCGAGCGGGTTGTCCTCGCCGGGCTGCAGGTCCTCGGGCAGCTGCTCGTCGTCGATGGCCTCGGGGGCCGGGGTCTCGCTCTCGGACTCGCTCATGGCGCGACGCTACCGACGCCCGCGTGAGGTGCGCCTCGCCTCCGCGGGTGCGGTGCGCCGGGGGCGGAGGGGTCGGAGGGGTCGGACGGGTCAGATGAGCGGCAGCCGCTTCTGGCTGCGCGGCAGCTGCTCGTAGCCGCGGCGGACGGCGTCGGCCAGGTGCTGGCGCGGGAAGGGCCACTCGGCGGCGTCCAGAGCCTCGGAGAGGGGGACGCCGCGTCCGGCGAGGTCGCGGATCGTCTCGGCCACGACCCCGATGTCGTTGCGCTGCTGCTCGAGGAAGTCGCGGTTGACCACGGCACCGTGGCCGGGCACCACGGCGGTGCTCGTCGTGGTGAGGCCGAGCACGGTGTCGAGGCTGAGCGGCCACTCCAGCGGGAAGCAGTCATCGCCGAAGCCGGGGGTGGCCTCCCGGGCGGCCGACTCCTCGACGAGGTCGCCGGCCAGGACGACGTCGGCGTCCGGCACGCGCACCACGAGGTCGCCCGCGGTGTGGGCGCGGCCGGGGTGCACCAGCTCGACGAGCCGGTCGCCGAGGTCGACGACGACCGCGGAGGAGAAGACGGTCTCGGGCACGACCGGCTCGGTCTCGATGACCTCGGCGGCGTGCTCGAGGTCGGCCGGGTCGTCGCTGGCGCGGTAGAGCTCCTTGACCCGCTCGACCGCCGCCGCCATGTTCGCCGCGGCCGTCTCGTGGGCGCGCACCGGCACCTCGCCGTAGGCGGTGCGCACGGTGCCGTTGCCCAGGCAGTGGTCGAAGTGCTCGTGGGTGTTGACGACCTCGACGACGTCACCGGCGCCGAGGCGGCGCACCTGCTCGACGACGTCGCGCGCCGCCCGGGCCGAGGCGTGGGTGTCGACCACCATGAGCCCCCGCGCGCCACCGACGAGGGTGACGTTGACGTCGAACCACTCCTGGCGCGCGACCCAGACCCGGTCGGCGATCTCGACGAACTCGGCTGCGCTCACGCCCCGACTCTAGGAGCGGGGGCTCCCGCCCCCGCGACCGGACGTCGGTCGGCCCGGGCAGGTCAGCCCGGCGGGTCCGCCCAGAAGGTCAGCAGAGGCCGGCGTGCAGGTGGTGGCGCAGCAGGTCTCCGAGGTCGTCGGGGGTGGCGGCGTCGTGGGCGAAGGAGATCGGGCGCACGTGGGAGCCGTCGGGGTCGACCCACTGCACCTCGACGCCGCCGGTCGACAGGCCGCTCAGCGCCACGCCGATGACCCGCGAGACCGCGGTGCCGGTGGCGGTGGCGACGGCCCGGCGCAGCTCGTCCTGGTGGCAGCGGTTGGCGTGCTCGACCGAGCGCTGCAGGTAACCGGGGTTGAGCACGAGCGCGGTGTCGGCGAAGTCCTCGACCGGCACGCGGTGGGGGACGGCGTCCGGGTGACCGGTGACGGGGGTGAGCACGACGAGGTCGACCACGAGGACGACGCCCTCACGGGTCTCGTCGCAGCACTCGCACCGCTCGCGCCCGCGGGCCTCGAGGCGCCCGCCGAGGGTCAGCGTGAGGGCCCGCTCGGCCGAGCCGGGGGCGCCCAGTCCGCTCTCGAGCGTCAGCAGCGCGCGGCGACGGCGGACGGCGGCGTCGACGAGCCGGGTGCCGGAGGGGCAGGAGAACGTGGGCACGCCCGCGAGGTCCTGCATGCCGAGCTCGCCCGCGCCGTCGGGGCCGCGCAGGTCGGCCAGCACGTCGTCCACGCCGTCGACGACGAGGTTCACCGCCTCGGGGCAGGCCAGGATGCTGCGGGCGGTGGCGGCCGGGGAGGCCGTCGCCAGGTCGGGTCCGAGCGTGGTCATCGTGGCTCCTGCACGTCGCAAGTCAACGAGTCGATCGAGTAAGGCGAGCCTAACCTATGTTTTGGTGCGGCGGGAACCGGGTCGCCGGGGGTCGGCGCTAGACTTGGCACTCCTTACACGTGAGTGCCAGCGACGCCGTCCGGCGGCGCGACGGACCGGCCGTTCGGAGGTGGGCTGTGCAGGAGGAGCGACGGCTCGCCGTGCTGCGGGCGATCGTCGAGGACTACGTGTCCACCGAGGAGCCGGTCGGCTCCAAGGCACTGGTCGAGCGACACGGCCTCAACGTCTCGCCCGCCACGGTGCGCAACGACATGGCGGCGCTGGAGGACGAGGGCTACCTCACCCAGCCGCACACCAGCGCCGGCCGGGTGCCCACCGACAAGGGCTACCGCCTCTTCGTCGACCGCCTCACCACGGTCAAGCCGATGAGCACGGCCGAGAAGCGCGCGATCGCCACCTTCCTCGACGGCGCCGTCGACCTCGACGACGTCGTGAGCCGCTCGGTGCGGCTGCTCTCGCAGCTGACCCGGCAGGTCGCGGTGGTGCAGTACCCGACGCTCTCGCGCTCGACGGTGCGCCACGTCGAGGTGGTCGCACTGGCGCCCGAGCGGCTGCTCGTCGTCCTGATCCTCTCGACCGGGCGGGTCGAGCAGCGGGTGGTCGAGCTGGCCGCGCCGCTGGACGACGACGAGCTCGCCCGGCTGCGCTCGACCCTGAACCAGGCGGCCACCGGCGAGGTGATCGCCGACGCCACCACCGCCCTGCGCGCGCTCGCCGACGACGGCCGCGCGCCCGAGAGGGCGGTGGCCGCCACGCTCGTCGAGGCGATGAGCGACCACCGCTCCGACGAGCGGGTGGCCGTCGGCGGCGCGGCCAACCTGGCCCGCTACGGCGACAGCTTCGACACCGCCGTCCGCCCGCTGCTGGAGGCGCTCGAGGAGCACGTGGTGCTGCTGCGGCTGATGGGCGAGGCCGGCTCGGCCGGCACCGTCACGGTGCGCATCGGCGCCGAGGGCCCCTACACCGAGCTGGCGGCCACCAGCGTCGTCACCACCGGCTACGGCCCCCACGACGACGCGCTCGCCACCCTCGGCATCGTCGGCCCCACCCGCATGGACTACCCGGGCACGATGGCAGCGGTGCGCGCGGTGGCCCGCTACGTCTCCCGCATCCTCGACGAGGCCTGACCGCCTCCCCTCCCGAGCACTCCCGCGCAACCCATCCAGACTCTGCTGAGACCGGCGAAGGAAACCCTTGAGCGACTTGTACGACACCCTCGGCGTGCCGCGCGACGCGGACACCGAGGCGATCAAGAAGGCCTACCGGCGCCTGGCGCGCCAGCTGCACCCCGACGTCAACCCCGACCCCGAGACCCAGGAGCGGTTCAAGGAGGTCTCGCACGCCTACGAGGTGCTCTCCGACCCGCAGAAGCGGGCGGCGTACGACCGCGGCGGCGACCCCTTCGGCGGCCAGGCCGGGTTCGGCCAGGGGGCCGGGTTCTCCTTCACCGACATCATGGACGCCTTCTTCGGCGGCGCCGGGCCGGGCGCGGGTGCCGGCCGGGGTCCGCGGTCGCGGGTGCGACGCGGCCAGGACGCGCTCATCCGCATCGAGATCGACCTCGCCGAGGCGGCGTTCGGCGTCTCGCGCGAGCTGAAGGTCGACACCGCCGTCGTCTGCACCGCGTGCGGCGGCGACGGCGCGGCGCCCGGCAGCACCCCTGTTCCCTGCGAGACCTGCCGCGGCCAGGGCGAGGTGGCCCACGTGCAGCGCTCGTTCCTCGGCGAGGTGCGCACGCTGCGGGCCTGCGCCGCCTGCCGCGGCTTCGGCACGATCATCCCCGAGCCGTGCCGCGAGTGCTCCGGCGACGGACGGGTGCGCTCGCGCCGCACGCTGACGGTCAAGATCCCCGCGGGGGTCGACACCGGCACCCGGGTGCAGCTGGCCGAGCAGGGCGAGGTCGGACCCGGTGGCGGGCCCGCCGGCGACCTCTACGTCGAGATCCAGGTCGCGCCCCACGAGACGTTCTCGCGGCAGGGCAACGACCTGCACGCGACGGTCACGGTGCCGATGACCGCCGCCGCCCTCGGGACGACGCTCAGCCTGCCGACCCTCGAGGCCGACGTCGTCGACGACGACCGCCGCGAGGACACCGAGGTCGAGCTCGGCTTCGAGCTCGAGATCGAGGCCGGCACGCAGTCGGGCACCGAGCGGATCCTGCGTGGACGCGGCGTCCCCGGCCTGCGCGGCGGGCGCGGCGACCTGGTGGTCACCGTGGTCGTCGAGACCCCGACCCGCCTCGACGCCCGCCAGGAGGAGCTGCTGCGCGAGCTGGCCAAGGCGCGCGACGAGGAGCGCCCCGACGGTCTCGGCAAGACGCAGCAGAAGTCGGTCTTCGGTCGGCTGTTCGGGCACTGAGGTCGCGCACGTGTCGCTCCCGGTGCACCTCGTGGCGTCGCTGGACGGCGTCGCGACCGGTGCGGACGTCGTCGTCGAGGGCGACGAGGCGCACCACGCCGTCGTCGTGCGCCGGCTGCGGGTCGGTGAGCGCGTCGCGCTGACCGACGGCGTCGGCGGCTGGGCGGTCGGCGCCGTCGCCGCGGCCGCGAAGCGGTCGATGACGGTGACCGTGGACGACGTCGCCCACCGCCCGGCGCCCGAGCCGGCCGTCACCGTCGTCCAGGCGCTGCCGAAGGGCGACCGGGGCGAGCTCGCCGTCGAGGTGCTGACCGAGGTCGGCGTCGCGACCGTCGTGCCGTGGGCCGCCGCGCGGTCGGTGGCGGTGTGGCGGGGCGAGCGCGCCGACAAGTCGCTGGCGAAGTGGCGCGCGACCGCCCGCGAGGCCGCCAAGCAGGCCCGCCGCGCCTGGCACCCCGAGGTGGCGCCCCTCGCCGACACCGCCGCGGTGACGGCGCTGGTGGCCGAGGCCGACCTCGCCGTCGTCCTGCACGAGGACGCCACCACGCCGCTCGGCTCGCTCGAGGTGCCGTCGTCCGGCCGCGTGGTCGTCGTCGTCGGCCCCGAGGGCGGCCTGACCGACGACGAGGTCGCCACCCTCACCGCCGCCGGCGGGCACGTCGTCCGGCTGGGCGACGAGGTCCTCCGCACCTCCACCGCCGGCGTCGCCGCCGTCGCGGCGATGCTGTCGCGCACGGGGCGGTGGGGCTGAGGTCGGGCCGGGGCAGCGGTGCGTGAGCCACGGTTCCCGACGTCGGGACGGTGGCTGGGGCACCGCCCACCGGGGTCGAGCCGGGCGGCGGTGTGTGGGCCACGGTTCCGGGCGACGGGACGGTGGCTGGGGCACCGCTCATCGGGGCCGGGCCGGGCGGAGGTGTATGGGCCACGGTTCCGGGCGACGGGACGGTGGCTGGGACACCGCCCACCGGGTCGAGACGGGACAGCGGTGTGCGAGTGACCGATCGGCGGCCCGGAACGGTCACCAGCTCACCGCCGCCCAGGGTCGGGCCGGGGCGGCGGTGCGTCAGTGACCGGATGGCGGCCCGGAACGGTAACGAGCTCACCGCCGCCCAGGGTCAGACGGGCGCAGCGGTGCCTCAGTTTCCGAATCTCGGCCCGGAACGGTCACCAGCTCACCGCCGCCCCGACCCGAGCCGGAGCGACGACGATTCTCAGCCCGCCGTCTCCTGCGCCACCGTCTCCCGCACCACGTCGGCCGGGGTGATGCCGCGCGAGCGCAAGGTCCGCGAGGTCGAGGGGTGGTCGGCGGTCTGGTGGAGCGTGCGGTCGCCGTCCTCGATGGCGTACGAGCGGCGGGTGAAGGCCTTGGTGCCGGGGCGGGTCACCTTGGGCAGGCACCGGAAGTCCGCGTCGAGGCGGGTGGGCGTGATGGTGGTGTTCACGTAGCCGCGCAGGTTGTTCCAGAACTTCAGGTGCGGGTTCTGCGGGAACCACGGGTGGCTGCCGGTCGGCTCGTCGGCGCCGTCGCCGCCCGAGGTGATCGAGGAGCACACCAGCTCGGTGCCGATCGAGGGGCCGTCGGGGTCGGCGAAGTCCTGCTTGATCTCGCTGGCCCAGTGGGCGTGCACGTCGCCGGTGAGGACGACGGGGTTGCGCACGCGGGCGTCGAGCCAACCCTGCGTGATCCGCTCGCGGGAGGCGACGTAGCCGTCCCAGGAGTCCATCGAGGTCACGGTCGCCGGGCCGGCGTCGTTGTCGCGCTGGGAGAAGAAGACCTGCTGGCCGAGCACGTCCCAGCGTGCGGTCGACTCGCGGAACCCGTCAAGCAGCCACTGCTCCTGCTCGGCGCCGGTGATGGTGCGCGCCGGGTCGGAGGCCTCGGGGCAGTCGTCGTAGCCGTCGCCGCAGGCCTGGTCGTCGCGGAACTGGCGGGTGTCGAGCATGTGGAACGTCGCCAGCTGCCCCCACCGCACCCGGCGGTAGAGCTGCATGTCGATGCCGACCGGCACCGACGTCCGGCGCAGCGGCATGTTCTCGTAGTAGGCGCGGAACGCGGCCACCCGGCGCTGCAGGAAGCCGGGCACCGACTCGGGGTTCTCCGGCGTCTCGTCGGCCCAGTTGTTGTCGAGCTCGTGGTCGTCCCAGACCACCAGCCACGGCGCGACGGCGTGCGCCTCCTGCAGGTCGGCGTCGGTCTTGTACTGCGCGTGCCGCTGGCGGTAGCCGGCCAGCGTGGTGGTCTCGGGGCCGCGGTGGTCGCGCACGTTGCCGGTGGGGGAGACGTAGTCGTCGCGCTTGTACTCGTACTGGTAGTCGCCCAGGTGCAGCACCAGGTCGGGGTGGTCCTCGGCCAGCCGCCGGTAGGCGGTGAAGAAGCCGTGCTCGAACTGCGAGCACGAGACGAACGACATCGCCAGGGACGCCGGCAGCGTGCCCGGTTCCGGCGCGGTGAGCGCGCGCCCGGAGCGCGAGACCCAGCGGCCCACGCGGAAGCGGTAGAAGTACTCGCGGCCCGGCGCGAGCCCCGCGACCTCGACGTGGACGGCGTGCGCCGAGCGGGGCTCGGCGCGCACGGTGCCGCGCTTGACCACCAGCCGGAACCGCTCGTCGACGGCGACCTCCCAGCGCACCTCCTGGCGCCGCGACGGCATGCCACCGAGGCCGTCGTCGGCGAGCGGCCGCGGCGCGAGCCGGGTCCAGATGACGAAGCCGTCGGGGGAGGGGTCGCCGGAGGCGACACCGAGGGTGAAGGGGTCGCGGCGTAGCGGCGCGGCCGCGGCGGTGGCGCGCTGGTCGGCGAGGCCGGTGACGGCGGCGGTGCCGAGGCCGCCGGCGACGGCGGTGGTGGCGAGGACGGTGCGGCGGGTGGTCGGGGCCGAGAGGGGGGTCCGAGAGGTCATGCCGTCCAGCCAGCCGCGCCCGGACGACGTCCAGGTGAACGCCGCGGTGAACAGTGGGCGTCGGGATCGGTCAGCCGGCCAGCAGCGCCTCGACCCGCGCCGTCTCCTCGGCCAGCTCGTCACGCTCGCGGCGGGTGAGGGGCCGGAGGGTGCTCATGACCTCGACGCGGCCCTCGGTCACGACCCACAGCCCGACGACCCACCCGTCGGCCAGCAGCGTGCTCGGCACCCGGCCGCCCGGCAGCGGCGCCCACCCGCTGCGCGCGGAGGGCTCGGTGACGCGGTCGCGGTCGGCGTGGCTGAGCCACACGTTGTCGTAGGTGCCGAGCAGCCGCACCGGGGCGGGCTCGCCGGCGTCGGCCACCTCGCCGCCGGGGACGTCGTACAGCGCCCGGCCGCGCTCGTCCTCGTGCCGCTCCAGCTCGCCGGCGGCGTGCATCGCGGTGAGCACCGGGCCGAGCCGGGTCACGCCCGACCACGCGGTGACGTCGGCGGCGCGGGCCGGGCCGAAGGCGGTGAGGTAGCGGCGGACGACGTCCTCGACCGGCGGCGCGTCGAGCGGGAGCCCGGTCCACCGGGCGGCGTGGTCGTAGACGACGGCGCCCGAGCCGCCCCACGTGCCGCGCGGCGGCAGCTGCACCAGCGGCGCGGCCGAGCGGGCGAGCTGGCCGAGCTGCACGGCGGTGTAGGCCGGGAACCGCGGGGCCAGCGCCTCGCCGATCGCCTTCTGCGGCAGCGGCCCGCCGGCGAGGACGTCGTCCAGCGCGGCCAGGAACGCCGCCCGGTCGACCTCGCGCACCGACCCGAGGACCTGGCTCGACCCGATCTCGCGCTCGTGCACGCTCGCCGTCCAGGCCCGCAGCCCGACGTCGCGCGCGCCGAGCAGGTGCACCGTGCCGCGCATGGTCAGCAGCCGCACCAGGCTGCGGTCCTCGAGGCCGCGGGTGACCTCGTGGGGGTCGAACGGGTCGAGCCGGGCGGCGAGGGAGAGGAACGGGGGCAGGTTGTCCTGCGCCTGCAGGCCGACGAGGTGGCGGCACTCGTCGAGCACGGTGGCGCTGCGGCGCTCGAGCAGGTGCTGGCGCCGCAGCAGGGTGCGGTTGAGCTGCCGGGCGGTGATCCTCACCCGATCGTGAACGCGCGGGTGTCCTCGTAGGGGCCGGGACCCTCGGTGCCGCCGGTGGGGTCGTCGGTCTGCGCGTGCAGCACGTAGTCGCCCGGCGGCAGCGACGAGACGTCGAGCTCGGCCTCCCAGGGGTAGAGCCTGTCGATCCAGCCGTCGGCGGTGGTGAAGTCGCGCAGCACCTCCTTGCCGTCGGCGTCGGTGACGAAGAACGGCACGGTGGCCTCGAACGAGCTGGCGACACCCTGGATCTCGAGTGTGCCGTCGTCGACGACCGTGCCCTCCTCGGGGAGGTCGAGGTTGACCAGCGAGAGCACCTCGAGCTGCTGACCGGCCTTCATGCCGTCGCCGGTGGGCTGGCCGAACAGGTCGACGGGGTCGCCGTTGGCCAGCTGCACCCGCACCGGCTCGCGGGTGCCCGCGACGCCCTGCAGCGTGTAGACCAGCGACTGCACGGCGGTCGCGGCGTCGTCGGGGGACAGGCCCTTGCCGGCCTGGGTCAGCGACTCCTCGCCGAGGGTGACCACGATGGCGCCGTCGGCCTGCTCGACGCGTGCCACGTCGACCCCGTCGAGCAGCGTGCCGTAGTCGGGGTCGAAGGCGTCGCCCGCGACGAGCAGCGCGGCGGCCTCGGTCATCGCGTCGTCACCGGTGAGCGGGTGGAACTCGCGGTAGAGCCGCTGGCCCGTCGGGCTGTCGCCGGTGAAGTAGACGGGCACCGTCTCGGCCTCCTCGGCGGGCTCGGACGTCGCCTCGGTGGGCTCGCTCGACGGCTCGCCGGTCTCGCCCGCGTCGCTCGTCGCGGACTCGGACGGCGCGTCGTCGCTCGCCGACGGGATGGCGGCCGGGTCGTCGGCCCGGTCGCCCGAGGTGGGCTCGGGGTCGTCGTCGCCGCAGCCGGCGAGCAGCGAGGTCGCGAGCAGGGCGGCGGTCGCGAGGCCCGCGGCACGGGTGAGGGGGGTCATGGCTCCATCCTTGTGGGGGTCGAGGTCTGATCCAGGCTCATTCGACGGTGATGGTGCGCGTGTCGACGTCGGAGCCGCGGCCCTCCGCGCCGCCGGTCGGGTCGTCGGTCTGGCAGCGGAAGGTGTAGCGACCGGGCGCGACGCCGTCGAGGTCGACGCGTAGCCGCCACGGGTTCATGGTGCTGTCGAGCAGTCCGCCGGCGATGGCCGCGCCCGACCACACGTCCTCGCCGTCGGCGTCGAGCAGCTGGCAGAACACCGTGCCCTCGAAGCCGTTTGCGCGGCCGCGGGCGGTGAAGTCGTCGTCGTAGACGAAGTCCTCCCCGGGATCGCTGATGCTCATGTGCGACAGGACGTCGAGCTCGGGCGCGCGCTCGATCGGCGGGATGGTGATGCCGATGTCGTCGGCGTACTGCAGCTGCACGGTCAGGTCCGACCCGGTGGCGCCCTGCAGCGTGTAGACCAGCTGCTGCCGGGCCAGCTCGTCGTCCACGGGGGTGTCGCCGTCGACCAGGACGACGAAGCGGCCGTCCTCCTCGCTGAACGACAGCAGCGAGCCCTCGGGCCACAGCGTGCGGTAGTCGGGGTCGGTGGGCTCGCTCATCAACAGCTCGAGGGGGTCGGCGGCCGGCTCGAAGTACCGGTAGAGCACCTCGGCAGGGGCGTCGGGACCGTCGGGGCCGTCGCCGACGTAGTAGACCGGCGTGGTGCCGGCGGGCTGGCCGGGCTCGGGCGCGACCGACCGCGACGGGTCGCCGCTCGGTGAGAGGCCGGCGGCGGGGGGTCCGGACGCCGTGGTCGACGCCGTGGTCGACGCAGGGGTCGATGCCGACGTGGCCGGGTCCGCGGCCTCATCGAGGCCGTCGTCGGTGCCGGACGTCGTCACCACCGCGACGACGACCGCCGCGGCGGCCGCGGCGGCGAGCACCCCGCCGCCCGCGACCAGCCAGCCCCGGCGGCGCGACGTCACGGCGGACGTCGTCCGGGTGCGCTCGCGGATCTCGCCGAGCCGGTCGGCGGGCTCGACGCGCGAGACGGCGTCGTCGAGCAGGCGACGCAGGTCGTCGTCGGGGTCGTGGCTCACAGGTCCGCTCCGTCCAGGTGGGCGCGCAGCGCGGCGGCGCCGCGGGAGGCGTGCGACTTCACCGCGCCCCGGCTGATGCCCAGGGTGTCGGCGATGTCGGCTTCCGAGAGGTCGAGGTAGTAGCGCAGCGCGAGCACCTCGCGCTGCCGCTGGGGGAGCGCCCGCAGGGCGTCGAGCACCTGCTCGCGGCGGTCGCGGGCGAGGACGTCGGCGTCGGCCGGGACGTCGGGCTCGAGCGGACGCTCGCGCGCCGCGTGGCGCTCGACGACGCCGCGGTGGCGCAGCACCGAGCGGGACCGGTTGACGACGGTCTGGCGCAGGTAGGCGGCCGCCTTGTCGGGGTCGCGGAGCCGGTTCCAGTGGCCGTGCATGGCCACGAACGCGTCCTGCACCACCTCCTCGGCCGTGCCGACGTCGCGCACCAGCAGCACCGAGAGCCGCACCAGGCGGCGCCAGTGGGCGGCGTAGAGCGCCTCGACGGCGGCGTCGGCGTCCCAGGCGCGGCTCGCCTCGGCCGGCCCCTCGGCCGGGACGGCCGAGAGGTGGCTGCGTGCGCGGCCGCGCGTCACGGGCGCCTCGAGAACCGCATGGATGGTCACGCTAGTGCGACGCGCACCCCGGTCCCGGGGTTTACCGTGTCGGCGTGGCTAATGCTCCCGAGTGCCTGTTCTGCCGGATCGTGGCGGGCGACGTCCCCGCCGAGGTGCTGCACACGACCGAGCGCACCGTCGCCTTCCGCGATGTCAGCCCGCAGGCGCCGCTGCACGCCCTGGTCGTGCCACGTGACCACTACGAGAACGCCGCCGCCCTCGCCGCGGGCGACCCCGAGACGTCGGCCGAGCTGGTGCGCACCGCCGCGGCGGTGGCGGTCGCCGCCGGGCACGACGACTACCGCCTGGTGTTCAACACCGGCGCGGGCGCCGGCCAGAGCGTCTTCCACGCCCACCTGCACGTGCTCGCCGGCCGCGACCTCGCCTGGCCGCCGGGCTGACCCGGGGTCGTCACCACCCGCGCCGCCGTGGGCGACGGGTCGCGCGGACGCTCAGCCCCAGGCGTAGAACAGCCGCATCACGGCGAAGACGACCGGCAGGCCGAAGACGACCAGCAGCACCCAGGCGGTGATGCGGTGCAGCGGCTTGGTGCCGTCGAGGCTGCCGGCGAAGTCGAGCAGCGCGCCGTCGGGCACGTGGTGGGTCAGACCCATGCCGCGGGCGTGCTCGGGCAGGTGCTGGCCGGGGAACCAGTACGGCGGCGCGTCGTCGTCCGGGTCGACGTCCTCGTCGAACTCGTCGCGCCACTCGTCCTGTCGCACGCTCCCACCGTACGGCCTCGAAGTCGCTGGGAGTGGTCGGAACGCTCACGTAGCATGGAATCTGCACCAGAACTTCGTCGCACCGAAAGGCCGCCCGCACCGGGCACTGATGACCGAACCGAACACCGGCACCCGCGCAGCCGCCCGTCAGACCCGCGTGAACCGCGATCCCGGCGGCTCGGGTGACCTGCAGACCCGCCACACCGTGATCGTCCCCAACAGCATCGACATGGTCAGCCTCCTCGGGCCGGGCGACGAGCACCTCGCCCTCATCGAGAAGAGCTTCGAGGCCGAGGTGCACGTACGCGGCAACCGCATCACGCTGCGCGGCGAGCCGGGCGAGGTGGCGCTGGCCGAGCGGCTGCTCGACGAGCTCGTCACCATCATCCGCACCGGTCAGGGCGTCACCACCGAGACCGTCGAGCGGGTGCTGCAGATGCTGCGCGCCGAGACCACCGAGCGCCCCGCCGACGTGCTCTCGCTCAACATCCTGAGCAATCGCGGCCGCTCGATCCGGCCCAAGACGCTCAACCAGAAGCGCTACGTCGACTCCATCGACAAGCACACCATCACCTTCGGCATCGGCCCCGCCGGCACCGGCAAGACCTACCTGGCGATGGCCAAGGCGGTGCAGGCGCTGCAGGCCAAGCAGGTCAACCGCATCATCCTCACCCGCCCCGCCGTCGAGGCCGGCGAGAGCCTCGGCTTCCTGCCGGGCACGCTGAGCGAGAAGATCGACCCCTACCTGCGCCCGCTCTACGACGCGCTGCACGACATGATCGACCCCGAGACGATCCCCAAGCTGCTCGCCGCCGGCACCATCGAGGTGGCGCCTCTGGCCTACATGCGCGGCCGCTCGCTCAACGACTCCTTCATCATCCTCGACGAGGCGCAGAACACCTCGCCGGAGCAGATGAAGATGTTCCTCACCCGGCTCGGGTTCGGCTCGAAGATCGTCGTCACCGGCGACGTCACGCAGGTCGACCTGCCCAGCGGCACCAAGAGCGGCCTGCGCGTCATCCAGGACATCCTCGACGAGGTCGACGACATCTCCTTCCAGCGCCTCACCGCGCACGACGTCGTCCGCCACCGCCTGGTCGGCCGCATCGTGGCGGCCTACGACGAGTTCGACGCGCGCGGCGGCCTCGCCCAGGCCACCGAGCGCCAGCGCTGACGGGCCGGGTGATCCACGCGTGAGCATCGAGGTGCTCGACGAGTCCGGGCACCGGCTCGACGTGCGTCACTTCGCCGGCCTGAGCCGGTTCGTGATGGACCGCATGCGGGTGCACCCGCTCGCCGAGCTGTGCATCAAGGCCGTCGACGAGCAGACCATCGCCCAGCTCAACGAGCAGTGGATGGACAAGGAGGGCCCCACCGACGTGCTCGCCTTCCCCATCGACGAGCTGCGCCCGGGGCTGCTCGACGAGGAGCCCGAGGAGGGCGTGCTCGGCGACCTGGTGCTGTGCCCCGCGATCGCGGAGAAGCAAGGCGAGACCGCCGGCCACGGCACGCAGGCCGAGCTCGAGCTGCTCACCGTGCACGGCATCCTGCACCTGCTCGGCTACGACCACGCCGAGCCCGAGGAGCACCGCGAGATGTTCGGCCTGCAGGACGAGCTGCTCGCCGCGTGGCGGTCGCAGTGATGTCGCAGTGATGACCCGGTGATGACGCGGTGACCCTCACCCTGGTCGCCGCCGCCGTCCTGGTCGTGCTGGCCGGTGTCTTCACCGCCGTGGACGCCGCCGTGGCCGGCTTCTCCAAGGCCCGCGCCGACGAGCTGGCCGCCGACGAGCGGGCCGGGGCCAAGCGGCTCGTCGGGCTGCTGGACGATGCCCCCCGCCACCTCAACACCGCCCTGCTGCTGCGGCTGCTGTGCGAGATCTCCGCCATCGTGCTGGTCACCATCGAGCTCGACCGCGGCCTCGACGGCGAGCGCTGGATCAGCATCCTGGTCGCGATCGCGGTGATGCTGGTGATCTCGTTCGTGGTCATCGGCGTCGGGCCGCGCACGCTGGGCCGGCAGCACTCCGAGACCGTCGCGCTGTGGTCGGCGGCCCCGCTGACCGGGTTCACCGCCGTCCTCGGGCCGCTGCCGAAGGTGCTGATCCTGCTCGGCAACGCGATCACGCCCGGCAAGGGCTTCCGCGAGGGACCGTTCTCGAGCGAGACCGAGCTGCGCGAGCTGGTCGACATCGCCGAGGCCTCCGCGCTCATCGAGGACGACGAGCGCCGCATGATCCACTCGGTCTTCGAGCTCGGCGACACCACCGTGCGCGAGGTGATGGTGCCGCGCGGCGACGTCGTGTTCATCGAGCACTACAAGAACCTGCGCCAGACCATGTCGCTGTTCCTGCGCAGCGGCTTCTCGCGGCTGCCGGTGATCGGCGAGAACCTCGACGACATCCGCGGCATCGCCTACCTCAAGGACATCGTCCGCCGTGACTTCGAGGCCCCCGACGTCGAGCTGACCCAGCACGTCGAGGAGGTCATGCGCCCGGTGGTGTGGGTGCCGGAGTCCAAGCCCGTCGACGCCCAGCTGCGCGACATGCAGGCCGGGCGCCAGCACATCGCGGTCGTGGTCGACGAGTACGGCGGCACCGCCGGCCTGATCACCATCGAGGACCTGCTCGAGGAGATCGTCGGCGAGATCACCGACGAGTACGACGAGGACGAGATCGCCGTCGAGCGGCTCGACGCCGGCACCGGGCCCACCGACGGCCGCGGCGAGCACCCCGACGACCCCGACGTCGAGTTCCGCGTCTCCTCGCGCTACCCGGTCGACGACCTCGACGAGCTCTTCGGCTTCGACGTCGAGGAGGAGGACGTCGACAGCGTCGGCGGCCTCATGGCCAAGCACCTAGGCCGGGTGCCCATCCCGGGATCGACCGTCGAGGCGCACGGCCTGCGGTTCGAGGCCGAGGACGCCGCGGGCCGCCGCAACAAGATCGGCACGGTGCGCATCCGGCGCGTCGTCCCGGCCACGCCCGACCCGGCCGAGAGCGAGCCGGCCGGCACCTGAGGTGCGGCTTCGCCCCCGCCCTAGGGTCGGGGCATGAGCAAGCGTGCGCGCCACGTCGTCCTCGAGCTCGACCTCGCCGGCGGGGTGGCGTTCGCGCCACCGGCCAACCCGCTGGAGGCGTGGCGGCTGCGGCTCGCGCCGTCGGTGCGTGCGGTGCGCGAGGGACTGCGGCGCGCGGCCGGCGACGACGCCGTCCGCGGCCTCGTCGTCCACCTCGGCACCTGCCCGCTGACGCTCGCCCAGGCCGACGAGGTCGCCGGCCTGGTCGCCGACTTCACCGAGCACAAGCCGTCGATCGCCTGGACCGCCACCTTCGGCGAGCTGACCAGCGGGCTCGCGGGCTACCGCGCCGCCCTCGGGGCCGGCGAGGTGTGGCTGCAGCCGTCCGGCGCGCTCGGGGTGGCCGGCGTCCACCTCGGCATCACGCTGCTGCGGGGCGGGCTGGAGAAGCTCGGCCTCGACCCGCAGTTCGGGCAGCGCCACGAGTACAAGTCCGCCGCCGACCAGCTCGGCGCCACCGAGGTCAGCGACGCCAACCGCGAGATGGTGCAGCGCCTGGCCGACTCGATCCTCGACGACACCGTCGCCCGCACCGCGGCCCGCCGCTCCCTCGACCCCGCGCCGGTGCGCGAGGCGGTGGCGCAGGCGCCGCTGTCGGCCGCGCGGGCGCTCGAGGCGGGGCTGGTCGACCGGCTCGGCTACCGCGACGAGGTCTACGCCCGGCTGCGGGAGCAGTGGGGCGACGGAAGCGGCGCAGACGGCGGCGATGGCGGGGTCGACCTGCGCTACCTGCAGCGCTACCACTCCGACGGCGGGCGCCGCGAGACGCTGGCCCGTCTCACGCGGCACCACCAGCCGGCCGTCGCGGTGGTCGACGTGACCGGGCCGATCGTCCTCGGCCCCGCCCGGCCCGGGCAGGCCGGGGACGACGTCACCGCCCGGCTGCGCGAGGTCGGTCGTGACGACGACGTGAGCGCGGTGGTGCTGCGGGTCGACAGCCCGGGCGGCTCCTACGTGGCCAGCGACGCGATGCGGCGCGAGGTGGTCAGGCTGCGCGAGGCCGGCACGCCGGTGGTCGCCACCATGGGCACCGCGGCGGCCTCCGGCGGCTACTTCGTGGCCATGGCCGCCGACGAGGTCGTGGCCCAGCCCACCACGCTCACCGGCTCGATCGGCGTCCTGGCCGGCAAGATCGTCGTCGGGCGGCTGCTCGAGCGCGCCGGCATCGTGCACGAGCCGGTGGACGCCGGCCCGCGGGCGTCGCTGATGGCCGCCACCGTGCCCTTCGACGACGAGGCGTGGCGGGTGCTCGACGCCTGGCTCGACGAGGTCTACGCCGACTTCACGACCAAGGCGGCCGCCGACCGCGGCCTCGACCTCGCCGTGCTCGAGCCGCTGGCCCGCGGCCGGGTGTGGACCGGCGCCGACGCGGCCGAGCGGGGCCTGGTCGACCACCTCGGCGGCAGCGCGCTCGCCCTCGACCGGGCGTGCGCGCTCGCCGGCGTCGAGCGCGACCGGGTCCGGCTCGCGACGCCGTCGCCGCTGGCGTTCCTCAAGCAGCTGCGCCCGCCCGAGTCGAGCGAGGCCGCTGCGGCGGGCGCCCGGGCCGCTGGCTTCGCGTCGGTCGCGGCGCCCGTGGGCCCGGAGGCGCTGCTGCGCCGGCTGGCCGAGGCGGTCGGCGTCCACCTGCCGCACGGCGTGCTGTCGATGCCGTCGGGGTTCGAGGCGCTGCTGCGTCCGTCGGGGGCCTGACGGCGGACCGGAGCGGACCCGCGGCCGGACGCGTCGGCGATCGCCCATGCGACGAGATGCCTGACTCCGGTCAGGCATCCGCGATCGGAGCGGATCGCGCACGGCGCCGACCGCGGCCGGACCCGACCGCGATCGCCCACGCGACGAGATGCCTGACTCCGGTCAGACATCCGCCGTCGGAGCGGATCGCGGCCGGGTGGGATCCACCCCGGCGGTGACGGGCGGCGCCCCTAGGATCGGCGCATGGTCGAGCTGAGCCCCGAGGACGCCAAGCTGGTCACGCTCGCCCGCTCCACCCGGGCCCGTACGCAGGCGGCGGAGGGGGCCGCGGTGCGCGACCTCGACGGCCGCACCTACGCCGGGGCCACGGTCGACCTCGAGGCGCTCAAGCTCAGCGCCGTCCAGGTGTGCGCGGCCATGTCGGTGGCCTCGGGCTCCCGGGGGCTGGCGGCGGCCGTCGTCCTCGGCCGGGCCACCGAGCTCGACCACCTCACCGAGCCCGACCGTGCCGTGCTGGCCGAGCTCGGGGGCGAGGGGGTCGTCGTCCACCTGGCCGACGAGTCCGGCGCCGTCGTCGCGTCGTCGTAGCCGGCGGGCCGCGGCTCAGCCCTCCAGCACCGCCCGCAGCTCGGCGGCGAAGCGCGGCAGCTCTCGCCCGGGTCGACGTCGACGTCGGCCCACGCCGTCCAGCCGTCGTCGCCCCAGCCGGGTCCGCCCACGCGCATCGTCACCCGCAGCCACAGCCGCCGGAACTCGTGCCGTGCCTCCAGCACCAGCTCGCCCTCGACCGACTCCCAGCGCCGCACGCCCGGGAAGCCCCGCCAGTCGGCGGCCACCCCGTCGACGTAGCCGACCAGGTCGGTGAACCCCTGCGCCAGGAAGGCCGGCACCACCACGCTGGCGGCGAGCGCGTCGCGCCGCAGGTCGGCCTGCAGCCGCGCGTCGCGGGTCCCGGCCTCGGCTGCCAGGCGCAGCGCGGCCGAGCCGGTGCCGACCTGCGCGAACGTCACCGTCCCATGATCCCCGACGCGACCGGGCGGATCCGGTTGAATGCCGCCGTGAGCAGTGGGTGGAGGTGCGTCGAGGGGCACGACGTCGCGATCGGCGACCGCACCTGCCCCGAGTGCGGGGGCGACGTCGTGTGGGAGGCCGGCCCGGGCGCGGCCGGCGCGACGCCGGACCGGCCCACCGCGCCGGGGGAGCAGCAGACCGCCTGGGGCTGGATCCTCGTCGGCTTCGTCGTCGCCGTGGTCGGCTGGGCCGTCGTGGCCGCCGCCGCGGACGACGGCGACCGCGACGTGCTGGTCTTCGGCGGCTACGTGGTCGCCGCGCTGGGCTCGGTCGTCACCGCGATCGGCGTCGTGGCCGAGGGCGTGCGGATCGGCCGCAACCTCAGCCGCTGACCACCCGGCGGCGACGCCCGGGCGACCACCCTGCGACCCGGACGGCGAGCACCCGACGAGCGGGGTAAGTTGCGAGGAATGACGACCCGGGCCGAGCACGAGCAGGCGGTCGAGCGGCTGGTGGCCTCCTACGCCGCCATCCCACCCGGAGCGCCCGTGCGGCTGGCCAAGCCCACCACCAACCTGTTCCGGGTGCGTGCCGCCACCACCGCGCCCGGCCTCGACGTCTCCGGTCTCACCGGCGTCCTCGAGGTCGACGCCGGGGCCCGCACCGCCGACGTGCAGGGCATGTGCACCTACGAGACCCTCGTCGACGCCACGCTCGCCCACGGCCTCGTCCCCCTGGTGGTGCCGCAGCTGCGCACCATCACGCTCGGGGGAGCGGTCACCGGGCTCGGCATCGAGTCGACCAGCTTCCGCAACGGCCTGCCGCACGAGTCGGTGCTCGAGATGGACGTGCTCACCGGCGCCGGCGAGGTCGTCACCGTGCGCCCCGGCGACGAGCTGTTCGACGCCTTCCCGAACTCCTACGGCTCGCTCGGCTACGCCACCCGGCTGCGCATCGAGCTCGAGCCGATCGCGCCGTACGTGGCGCTGCGGCACGTGCGCTTCGACGACGCCGACCTGCTCGCCAAGACGATCGAGTCGATCGTCGAGAGCGGCGAGCACGAGGGCGAGCGGGTCGACGGCCTCGACGGCGTCGCGTTCACGCCCGACGAGCTCTACCTCACCCTCGCGCGCTGGAGCGACGAGCCCGGGCCCGGCGGCGCGACGTCCGACTACGCGGGCCAGCAGGTCTTCTTCCGCTCGCTGCAGGAGCGCGAGACCGACGTGCTCACCTCCTACGACTACCTGTGGCGCTGGGACACCGATTGGTTCTGGTGCTCGGGCGCCTTCGGTGCGCAGAACCCCCGCCTGCGCCGGCTCTGGCCGCGCTCGCTGCGCCGCTCCGACGTCTACATGAGGCTCCTGGGCCTCGACCGGCGCTTCGACGTCGCCGACCGGCTCGACCGGCGCGCGGGACGCCCGATGCGCGAGCGGGTCGTGCAGGACATCGAGGTGCCGGTCGGCCGGCTCGCGGAGTTCCTGACCTGGTTCGACCGCGAGGTCGGGATGCGGCCGGTGTGGTTGTGCCCGCTCGTCGCGCGGCGGCCGTGGCCGGCCTACCCCCTCGAGGCGGGTGAGCCCTACGTCAACGTCGGCTTCTGGGGCACCGTGCACGTCGGCCCCGACGCCCCCGACGCCCCGCGCAACCGCGCGATCGAGGCGATGGTCCACGAGCTCGACGGTCACAAGTCCCTCTACTCCGAGGCGTTCTACGACCGCGAGGCCTTCGACGCGCTCTACGGCGGCGCCCACCTCGCGGCGGTGAAGGCGACCTACGACCCCGACGACCGCCTGACCAGCCTCTACGACAAGACCGTCCGCAGGAAGTGATGCACCGATGAGCACCCCCAAGCCCGACTTCAAGATCGCCGACGTCATCGCCGACCTGACCCGGGGCGGCATGCCCCTGCGGTTCGAGGCGTACGACGGCAGCGCCGCCGGCCCCGAGGACGCCGACATCCGGCTCGAGCTGGTCAACCAGCGCGGCCTGCAGTACCTCGTCACCGCGCCCGGCGACCTCGGCCTGGCCCGCGCCTACGTGGCCGGCGACCTCGTCGTCCACGGCGAGCACCCGGGCAACCCCTACGGGGTGATGGCGAAGCTGAAGGACCACACCAAGTTCCGGGCGCCGACGCCGTCCGAGCTGGTGACCATCGTGCGCGGCCTCGGCCTGTCGAACCTCAAGCCGCCGCCCCCGCCGCCGCAGGAGCACCTGCCCCGCTGGCGGCGTCTCGTGGAGGGCGTGCGGCACTCGCTGACCCGCGACGCCGAGGTGATCAGCCACCACTACGACGTCTCGAACGCCTTCTACCGCCACGTGCTGGGCCCCTCGATGGCCTACACCTGCGCCGTCTTCCCGCACGCGGACGCCACGCTCGAGGAGGCGCAGGCCGAGAAGTTCGACCTCGTCGCCCGCAAGCTCGACCTCAAGCCCGGCCAGCGGCTGCTCGACGTCGGCTGCGGCTGGGGCGGGATGGTCATGCACGCGGCCCGCGAGTACGGCGTCCGCGCCCTCGGCGTCACCCTCAGCCGGCAGCAGGCCGAGTGGGCCAAGGGGGCCATCGACGCCGCCGGGCTCGGCGACCTCGCCGAGGTGCGCCACCTCGACTATCGCGAGGTGCTCGAGAGCGACTTCGACGCGGTCAGCTCGATCGGCCTGACGGAGCACATCGGCATCCGCAACTACCCGGCCTACTTCGGCTTCCTGCGCGACCGGCTCAAGCCCGAGGGCCGGCTGCTCAACCACTGCATCACCCGCCACGACAACCGGCCCGCCGCCACCGGCGCCTTCATCGACCGCTACGTCTTCCCCGACGGCGAGCTCACCGGCAGCGGCCGCATCATCACCGAGGCGCAGGACGCCGGCCTCGAGGTCATGCACTCGGAGAACCTGCGGCTGCACTACGCGATGACGCTGCGCGACTGGAACCGCAACCTGGTCGAGAACTGGGACGCCTGCGTCGAGGAGGTCGGCCTCGGCACCGCCCGCGTCTGGGGCCTCTACATGGCCGCCTGCCGGGTCGGGTTCGAGCGCAACGAGGTGCAGCTGCACCAGGTGCTCGCCGTCCGCACCGCGGACGACGGCTCCGACGGCTTCCCGCTGCGCCCCAGCTGGTAGCCACCCCGCGCCGACCGCCCGGCGCGGCAGGTGAGAACCACCCACGCGAGCACCCGGCCAGCCCGTAGGGTCGAGACGTGGACCGGCGCATCTTCGGCATCGAGAACGAGTACGGCGTCACGTGCACGTTCAAGGGGCAGCGACGGCTGAGCCCCGACGAGGTGGCCCGCTACCTGTTCCGCAAGGTCGTCAGCTGGGGCCGCAGCAGCAACGTGTTCCTGCGCAACGGCGCGCGGCTCTACCTCGACGTCGGCAGCCACCCCGAGTACGCCACGCCCGAGTGCGACGACGTCACCGAGCTCGTCACCCACGACAAGGCCGGCGAGCGGGTGCTCGAGGGCCTGCTGCTCGACGCCGAGCAGCGGCTGCACGACGAGGGCATCGCCGGCGAGATCTACCTGTTCAAGAACAACACCGACTCCGCCGGCAACTCCTACGGCTGCCACGAGAACTACCTCGTCGGCCGGGCGGGGGAGTTCAGCCGGCTCGCCGACGTCCTCATCCCGTTCCTGGTGACGCGGCAGATCGTCGTCGGCGCCGGCAAGGTCACCCAGACCCCCCGCGGCGCGAGCTACAGCGTCAGCCAGCGCGCCGAGCACATCTGGGAGGGCGTCAGCAGCGCCACCACCCGCAGCCGGCCGATCATCAACACCCGCGACGAGCCGCACGCCGACGCCGAGAAGTACCGCCGCCTGCACGTCATCGTCGGCGACTCGAACATGAGCGAGACGACCACGATGCTCAAGGTCGCCAGCTGCGACCTCGTGCTGCGGATGATCGAGGAGGGCGTGGTGATGCGCGACCTCACGATGGAGAACCCGATCCGCGCCATCCGCGAGATCAGCCACGACTTCACCGGACGCCGCAAGGTGCGGCTGGCCAACGGCCGCGAGGCCAGCGCGCTCGAGATCCAGAGCGAGTACCTCGCCAAGGCCCGCGACTTCGTCGACCGCCGCCAGATCGCCACCCCCGTCATCGAGCGCACCCTCGACCTGTGGGAGCGCGGCCTGAAGGCCGTGGAGTCCGACGACCTCGGGCTGGTCGACCGCGAGATCGACTGGGTCATCAAGTGGAAGCTCATCGACCGCTACCGCGCCAAGCACGGCCTGCCGCTGGGCCACCCGCGCATCGCCCAGCTCGACCTCGCCTACCACGACATCCACCGCAACCGCGGCCTGTACTACCTGCTCGAGAAGCGGGGTGCGGTCGCCCGGGTGACCTCCGACCTGCGGGTCTTCGAGGCCAAGTCGGTGCCGCCGCAGAGCACCCGCGCGCGGCTGCGCGGGGAGTTCATCCGCAAGGCGCAGGAGAAGCGGCGCGACTTCACCGTCGACTGGGTGCACCTGAAGCTGAACGACCAGGCGCAGCGCACCGTGCTCTGCAAGGACCCGTTCCGCTCCCACGACGAGCGGGTGCAGCGCCTCATCGACGGCATGTGAGGTCGCGGCGGGCCGCCGACGTCGTCCCGACGGGATGCCGGGCCGCCACCCCGGGCCTTGTAGGCTCACGGTCGCCTGCGCGCCGTCCGTCGCGCGCGACCCCGATCGACCTCGAACCGAAGGTGGACCTGTGCTCCGACCGCGTCGCGCCGCCGCGCTGACCGTGCCGCTCCTCGTGCTTTCCGGCCTGCTGGCCGGCTGCGGGGACGACTCGACCGCCGCCCCGGGCGACACCGGCATGCAGTTCGGCGACCGCCTCGAGGCCGTCTCCATCGAGGGCGAGGTCGGCGACGACCCCGAGCTCACCTGGAAGGAGCGGATGGAGGCCACCGACGTCGAGGCCGAGACGCTCGTCGAGGGCGAGGGCGAGCCGTTGGCGGACGGCGACACCGTCTTCGTGAACTTCCTGGTCGCCAACGGCTACACCGAGCAGACCGCCATCGACACCTTCGGTGAGGAGAAGCCGGCCATCCAGTACGAGGTCGGCGCCGCGCCCACCGAGCCGGCGTCCCTCGACGACCTGGTCCTCGCCCAGCTGCGCGACCAGATCAAGGCCGGCGTCACCCGCGGCTCGCGCATCGTCCTCACCGGCGACGCCACCGCCATGTTCGGCGACGCCGCCTTCGCGGCGCCGGTCGCCGAGGCCGGCATCGGCAACAAGGACGGCCTGCTGGTCGTGGCCGACGTCCTCGACACCGAGGTGCTGCCCGGCCCCGACCCCGACGCCCCGCGCGAGGACGAGCCGGCCTGGGCGCCCAGCATCGTCTTCGACAAGAACGGCAAGCCCACCTCCCTCGACTTCGACGGCGTGCCCGAGCCCGACGGCAAGACGCTGCGCTCGGCGGTCATCAAGAAGGGCAGCGGCCCCGAGGTCGAGAAGGGCGACCTGATCGTCGTCGACTACCTCGGCCAGACCTACGACGGCGACAAGCCGTTCGACGAGAGCTACACCAAGCAGGACCTGCCGACCCCCATCGGCCTCGGCGCCGTGGTGAGCGGCTGGGACAAGGAGCTCGTCGGCCAGACCGTCGGCAGCCGGGTCCTGCTCGAGATCCCGCCCAAGGAGGGCTACGGCGACCAGGCCTCGGGTGACATCCCGGCCGACTCCACGCTGTACTTCGTCGTCGACATCCTGGCCGCGGCCTGACGCTGGGCGGCATGCTGGGCGGCATGCTGGGTCGGACGCCGCGGCGCGGCAGGGGAGCGGAGGCACGGTGAGCGCGGCCAAGACCGAGCGGCTGATGAACCTGCTCATCATGCTGCTCGTGCAGCGCCGGCTCGTCGCGAAGCGGCGCATCCGCGAGATCCTCTACCCCGACGCCTCCGACGAGGCGTTCGAGCGGATGTTCGAGCGCGACAAGGAAGAGCTGCGCAGCCTCGGCGTCCCCGTCGAGCTCGGCCAGCTCGACGCCTACTTCGACGACGAGCCGGGCTACCGCATCCGGCCCGACGAGTTCGCGCTGCCGCCGGTCGACCTGACCCCCGACGAGGCCTCCGTCGTCGGCCTCGCCACCCGCGTGTGGGAGCACCAGCGCCTGGCCCGCGCCACCACCGAGGCGGTGCGCAAGCTCACCGCCGCCGGCGCCGAGATCGACCTCGACGCCCTCGACATCGCCCAGCCGCGGCTCGGCGCCGACGAGCCGTCCTTCGACGACTTCCTGGACGCCGTCCTCGAGCGCTCGGTCGTCGAGTTCGACTACGCCCGCAGCGGGCGGGGTGAGCCGACGCGGCGGCGCCTGCAGCCGTGGGGCGTCACCCGCTACGCCGGCCGCTGGTACGTCGTGGGCCACGACCTCGACCGCGACGCGGAGCGGGTCTTCCGCCTCTCGCGGGTGCAGGGCCGCGCCCGCAAGGTCGGCAAGCCGGGCGCCTACGAGATCCCGGCCGGGGTCGACGTGTCCGCCGTCGCGCACCGTCTGGCCCCCGCCGTCTCCACCGAGCCGGTCGTCGTCCTGGCCCGCTCCGGCGCCGCGCACCCGCTGCGCAGGGCGGCCGAGACCGTCGAGACCGGCGTCGAAGGCCCCGACGACCGCACCGGCTGGGACCGGCTCACCCTCACCCGCGCCTCCACCGGCGTGGTCGACGAGGTGCTCGGCTACGGCGACAGCGCGGTCGTCGAGGCGCCCGCCACGCTGCGCGAGCAGGTCGTGGCCCGGCTCGAGGCGCTGCTGGCGAGGGCCGGGACGTGAGCGCCCGCGAGGCCGCCGGCCACAACGCCCGCGAGCAGGTCGGCCGCCTGCTGACCCTCGTGCCCTACCTCTACTCGCGCGGCTCGGTGCGCCTCGACGACGCCGCCGCGGCGCTCGACGTGACGCCCGAGGTGCTGCTGCGCGACCTCAAGGTGCTCTTCATGTGCGGGCTGCCGGGCGGCTACCCCGACGAGCTGATCGACGTCGACATCGACGCGCTGCAGGGCGACGACGGCCGCGTGCGCAGCGAGGGCGTCGTCACCGTCTCCAACGCCGACTACCTGGCCCGGCCGATGCGCCTGACGCCGGTCGAGGCCACCGCGATGATCGTGGCCTTGCGCGCGCTGCGCGCCGGCGCCGCCCCCGAGACCGCCGAGATCGTCGACCGTGCCCTCGCCAAGCTCGAGTCGGCCGCCGCCGCGGGGCCCGTGCCCATCGGCGCCGCGCCCGAGACCGAGCCCACCGCCGACGCCGGCGCGCTCGCCGCCGAGACCGCCCTGGCCGACCTCGCCGCCCGCCTCGACGACGCCGCGGCCCGCGCCGTGCAGGTCGAGCTCGACTACTACGTGCCGGCCCGCGACGAGATGTCGCACCGGGTCGTCGACCCCCGCGGCGTCGTCCGGCGCGACGGCCACGCCTACCTCGACGCCTACTGCCACCTCGCCGAGGCCCCCCGGCTGTTCCGCCTCGACCGCGTCGCCGACGCCCGGGTGCTCGACACGCCGGTCACCACCGAGCCGGCCGCCCCCCGCGACCTCGCCGAGGGCCTGTTCGCGCAGGCGGACGACGTCACCACCGTCACCCTGCGCCTCGCCCCGGCAGCCCAGTGGGTCACCGAGTACTACCCCGTCGAGGCCGTGCGGCCCGTCCCGGGCGGCGACGTCGAGGTCGACCTGCAGGTGGCCGATGCCCGGTGGCTCACCAAGCTGCTCCTACGGTTGGCTCCGAATGCCTGGGTGACCGAGCCCGGGTCCCTGGCCACCGGCGCAGCGGACGCTGCCCGCGCCACTCTCGGGCTGTACCGCGGGTGACAGGCGGCCCACGGCCCTGGCACAGTCGCCGACGTAGGATGGATCCACGTCCCCCGTACTCAACGTGAGGAACCCATGACCCCGCTCATCGCCGGACTCGGCACGACCGAGCTGCTCATCATCTTCGGCGTCATCATCCTCCTCTTCGGCGCGGCCAAGCTGCCCGAGCTCGCCCGCGGCAGCGGTCGTGCGCTCCGCATCTTCAAGGCCGAGACCAAGGGCCTGATGGACGACGACGACGACGAGAAGACCCGCACCGACCAGGCCGAGCGCCCCGCGCCCGGCCCCGCGCGCGCCGTCCACCCCGAGATCGAGGCCGGTAGCCCCGAGGCGCCCCGCCCGGCCTCCGAGACCGAGCCCACCCGTCGCGACCCGGCCTGACGGCCGGACCCGCTCCCTCCACCCACACCCATGTCGATCAGCGGAGTCGTCGGCCTCCTCTCGACGCGCCCGCACCACGACGTCGGCGACGACGGCCGCATGGCCCTGTCCGACCACCTGCGCGAGCTGCGCGCCCGCATCATCCGGTGCGTGCTCGTGCTGGTGGTCGTGTTCGCCATCGCGCTGTTCTTCTACGACGAGCTGGCGCACCTGATCCGGATCCCCTACGACACCGCGGTCGAGCGCCTGCCCGACGACGTCAGCACCGAGATCGTCGTCAACGAGGTCACCGGGCCGCTGCTGCTGCAGCTGAAGCTCTGCGGTCTCGTGGCCGTCATCGTCAGCTCGCCCTACTGGCTCTACCAGCTGTGGGCCTTCATCATGCCCGGGCTGCACCCGAGCGAGAAGAAGTGGTCGCGGATCTTCGCCGCGATCGCCGGTCCGCTGTTCTTCGCGGGGGTCGCGACCTGCTACATCGTGCTCCCGAAGGCGATCGAGGTGCTGATCAACTTCACCCCGGCCGACTCCACGAACCTGGTCGACTTCGGCAAGTTCTTCTCGTTCACGACCCGCATGCTCCTGGTCTTCGGCATCGCGTTCGAGATCCCGCTGTTCGTGGTGATGCTCAACCTGGCCGGTGTCGTGTCGGGGCGCCAGCTCGGCAAGTACCGCACGTGGATCATCCTCGGCACCTTCATCTTCGCCGCCGTGGCGACGCCGTCGACCGACCCGTTCTCGATGATCATGCTCGCCCTGCCGATGCTGATGCTCTTCCTGATAGCCGAGGTGGTCGCGCGCTGGATCGACCGGGTCAAGGGACGCAACAAGGCCGGCACCGACCAGTGGGACGACGACGAGGTCTCCACGCTGTGACCTCCTGGTGAGCCCCACCCGGCTGCCCCCGCCCGACGACCTCGACCCGTTCGACCTGCCCGACGCCCTCGGCGTCGGCGAGGTCACCTGGGTCGCCGACGACGGCCTCACCGGCCACCACCTGCACGGCCGGCTGCTCACCGACGACGACGGCAGCCACGTCGAGGTCGCCTGCGACCTGCTGGCGGTCGACCAGGCCTACCCGGCGCCGGTCGCCGGCGACGCGCTGCGCGCCCGCGCCCACCAGGCCTGGCAGCACGGCGAGGTGCACCTGGTCGCCTACGACGGTCGCGCCACGCTGCTGGTGCCGGGCACCCGGTTCGGCGCCGAGGTGGTGCTCGACGCCGTCGGGCGGCTGGCCCGCGCGCTGGGGGCGCGGCCGTCGTCCTACGGCGTGCGGCTGCGACTCGGCTGAGCCCGTGCCGGGCCACCTGGCCGCCGCTCGCCCCACCGCCTCCTAGGCTGGACGACGTGCCTCCTCGCCGCGACGCGCGCCACATCGCGCTGCTCACCAACCCGGCGGCCGGCAAGGGCCGTGGCCGGGCCGCGCGTGACGTCGTCCTGCCGCGGCTCGAGGCCGCCGGGCACGCCGTCCGCTCGCTGGAGGGTCGCGACGCCGACCATGCCCTCGAGCTGGCCCGCGAGGCCGTGGCCGACGGCGTCGACGCGCTGGCGGTGGTGGGTGGCGACGGCATGGTCAACCTGGCGCTGCAGGCCGTGGCCACCTCGCGCGTGGCGCTCGGGCTGGTGCCCGCCGGCACCGGCAACGACGTCGGACGCCACCTCGGCCTCGACCGCCGCGACCCGCTCGCGGCCGCCGACCGCATGATCGCCTCGCTGGCCACCGGGCGCCGCGAGCGCATCGACCTCGCCCGCGTCGGCGAGCGCTACTACGCCACGGTGATGGCCGCGGGCTTCGACGCGGTCGTCAACGAGCGCGCCAACGCCATGCGCTGGCCGCGCGGGCAGATGCGCTACAACCTCGCCACGCTGGCCGAGCTGCGCACCTTCACCCCGCTCGACTACGTGCTCGAGCTGGACGGCGAGACCCGCCGCCTCGCCGCGATGCTGGTCGCGGTCGGCAACGGGCCGTCGTTCGGCGGTGGCCTGCGCATCGCCGAGGGCGCCCGCCTCGACGACGGCCTGCTCGACGTCGTGGTCATCAAGCCGGTCTCGAAGGTCGAGCTGGTGCGCACCTACCCGAAGCTGTTCCGCGGCACCCACGTCACCCACCCGCAGTACGAGCGGCACCGGGTCAGGCGGGTGACGGTCACCGGCCCCGACGTCGTGGGCTACGCCGACGGCGAGCGGTTCGGGCCGCTGCCGCTGACCGTGGAGTGCGTGCCCGGGGCGGTGGAGCTGCTGTGAGCGAGCAGCTCTCGGCGGCCGAGCGCTACGCGTCGTCCCGCCGTCACGCCGGGCACCCCGTCTTCCGCGACTTCGCCGCCCACTACGACTTCGAGCTCGACGACTTCCAGGTGCGCGCCTGCACCGAGATCGAGGACGGCCGGGGCGTGCTCGTCGCGGCGCCCACCGGCTCGGGCAAGACGCTGGTGGGCGAGTTCGCCGTGCACCTGGCCGTCACCACCGGCCGTAAGGCGTTCTACACCACGCCCATCAAGGCGCTGTCGAACCAGAAGTACCACGACCTCGTCGACCGCTACGGCCCCGACCAGGTCGGCCTGCTCACCGGCGACAACGTCGTCAACGGCGAGGCCCCGATCGTGGTGATGACCACCGAGGTGCTGCGCAACATGCTCTACGCGGGCTCGCGCACCCTCATCGGCCTCGGCTACGTGGTGATGGACGAGGTGCACTACCTCGCCGACCGCGCCCGCGGCGCGGTGTGGGAGGAGGTGATCATCCACCTGCCCGAGTCGGTCAGCGTCGTCTCGCTGTCGGCCACGGTCTCGAACGCCGAGGAGTTCGGCGAGTGGCTGGCCACCGTGCGCGGCGAGACCACCACGGTGGTCGAGGAGCGTCGTCCGGTGCCGCTCTACCAGCACGTCATGGTCGGACGCCGCCTGCTCGACCTGTTCGCCTCCTCCGACGTCGACGCCGCGGCCGGGTTCGTCAAGGAGGGCGCCCCGGTCAACGACGAGCTGATGCGGGTGGCCCGCGACGACTGGGCCAGCACCCGGCTGATGCGCGACCGCCGCTCGCCGCGCAAGGGCAAGCCGGGGTCCTCGAAGAACCCGCGCAACGTCGGCAACGGCCGGCGGGTGTGGATCCCGAGCCGCACCGACGTCATCGACCGGCTCGACCGCGACGGCCTGCTGCCGGCGATCGTGTTCGTCTTCAGCCGCGCCGGGTGCGACGCCGGGGTGCGGCAGTGCCTCGAGGCCAACCTGCGGCTCACGTCGTCCGAGGAGCGCGACGAGATCGTCGCCTACGTCGAGGGCGCGTGCCGCGACCTGCCCGACGAGGACCGGCACGTGCTGGGCTACCACGACTTCCTCGACGGCCTCTCGCGCGGCGTCGCGGCCCACCACGCCGGCATGCTGCCGGCGTTCAAGCAGGTGGTCGAGGCGCTCTACCTGCGCGGGCTGTGCCGGGTGGTCTTCGCCACCGAGACGCTGGCGCTCGGCATCAACATGCCGGCACGCACCGTGGTCATCGAGAAGCTCTCGAAGTGGAACGGCGAGAACCACGCCGACATCACGCCGGGGGAGTACACCCAGCTCACCGGCCGCGCCGGACGCCGCGGGCTCGACGTCGAGGGGCACGCCGTCGTGCTCTGGCAGCCGGGCACCAACCCGCGCGACGTCGCGGGCCTGGCCTCCACGCGCACCTATCCGCTGCGCTCGTCGTTCCGGCCGTCGTACAACATGGCGGTCAACCTCGTCGACCAGTTCGGCCGCACCAAGGCCCGCGAGCTGCTGGAGCAGTCGTTCGCGCAGTTCCAGGCCGACCGCGGCGTCGTCGGGCTGGCGCGCCAGCTGGCCAAGAGCGACGACGCCCTGGCCGGCTACGCCGAGGCGGCCAGCTGCGAGCTCGGCGACTTCATGGCCTACGCGGGTCTGCGGCAGCGCATCGGCGAGCTGGAGAAGTCGGCCAGCCGGGCGCGGCGCACCGACCGGCGCGACGAGGCCATCGCCTCGCTGAAGACGCTCAAGGTGGGCGACGTGATCATGGTGCCGGCCGGCAAGTTCGCCGGCTGGGCCGTCGTCGTCGACCCCGGCTGGTCGCCCGAGAGCCCGCGGCCCTCGGTCGTGACCGCGGCCCGGCAGGCGCGGCGGCTGGCGATGATGGACTTCCCGACGCCGGTGGCGGCCGCCACGCGGCTCAAGGTGCCCAAGAGCTTCGACGCCCGCAACCCGCAGCAGCGCCGCGACCTCGCGGCCCAGCTGAACGAGCGCACCCGCGACCTGCGGCCGCCGCCGACCGGTCCGGGGTCGGGTCTCGGCTCGGGCGGCTCGCCGGGCGGCGTCGACCCGGTCGCCGACGAGGTCGCCGACCTGCGCCGCCGGCTCAAGGCGCACCCGTGCCACGCCTGCCCCGACCGCGAGGACCACGCCCGGTGGGCCGAGCGCTGGTTCAAGCTCGACCGCGACGCCGCCACCCTGCGGCGTCGCATCGAGCAGCGCACCAACACCGTGGCGCGTCAGTTCGACCGTGTCTGCGAGGTGCTGACGGCGCTCGGCTACCTCGACCCGTCGGGCGACGGCTCGGTCACCGACCGCGGCCGCCCGCTGATGCAGCTCTACGGCGAGATGGACCTCGTCGCCGCCGAGGCGCTGCGCCTCGGCGTGTGGGACGACCTGACGGCGTCCGAGCTGGCCGCCGCGCTGTCGGCGCTGGTCTTCGAGACCCGCCGCGCCGACGAGAATCGGGTGCCGCGCATCCCGAAGGGCCGCATCGGCGACGCGCTGGAGGAGACCCGCCGGCTCTGGGCCGGGCTCGACACCCTCGAGCGCGAGCACCGGCTCGACTTCCTGCGCCCGCCCGACGCCGGCTTCGCCTGGCTGGCGTTCCGGTGGGCCGAGGGCGACGACCTCGACGACGTCCTGCGCGGCGCGGCGTCCGACCTCACCGCGGGCGACTTCGTGCGGGCCACCAAGCAGCTGCTCGACCTCGCCGGCCAGGTCGCCGACGCCGCCGGCGACCGCCCCCTGCGCCGCACCGCCCGCGAGATGGTCCGCCTCGTCAAGCGCGGCGTCGTCGCCTACTCCGGTCTGGCCGAGTAGGGCCCACGCCGGGTAGTCCCTGACGTTCGGGGGGTCCAGACCGCGTTTCGACCCCGCAAACGTCCGGGACTACCGCTGGACGGCGCTCGCGACGGCCTCGGCGACGGGGACGTCGCCGCCGACGAGGTCCCACTGGTGGCCGACGCTGGCGGGGGTGTCGAGGACGGCGGCCAGCACG
The DNA here is from genome assembly GCF_039543705.1 of Nocardioides marinquilinus. Lineage (NCBI taxonomy): Bacteria > Bacillati > Actinomycetota > Actinomycetes > Propionibacteriales > Nocardioidaceae > Nocardioides > Nocardioides marinquilinus. The sequence goes on along the minus strand of NZ_BAABKG010000007.1, from coordinate 40,530 downwards.
GCGGCGACGTCGGCGCGGGTGACCTCGCCGCGCTGGATGTCGGTGTCGGAGGGGCCGAGGGCGACCCGGCCCGTGGCGGGGTCGTCGGTGAGGCCGCCGGGGCGCACGATCGTCCAGTCGAGGTCGCTCCCGCGCAGCGCGGCGTCGGCGTCGCGCTTGGCCTCGACGTAGGCGCGCCACACCTCGGACACCTCGGAGCCGTCGTCGCCGAGGGGCCGGTCGACGCCGATGGCCGAGACCTGCACGAACCGGCGGATGCCGGCCTGGCGGGCACCCTCGACCGACTTCAGCGACCCCTCGAGGTCGACGGTGCGCTTGCGCTCGATGTTGCCGTCGGGGCCGCCGCCGGCGGCGAAGACGACGGCGTCGCAGCCCTCGAACGCGGCGGCGAACGTGGCGGCGTCCGCGCCCTCGATGTCGAGCAGGCGCACCTCGGCACCCTGCGCCTCCAGCTCGTCGCGGTACTCGTCGCGCCGTACCAGCGCGACGGGCCGGTGCCCGCCCGCGACCAGCGCGTCGAGCAGGTGGCGGGCCACCTGACCGTGGCCTCCGACGACGGCGATCCTCTGCTTCTCGCTCATGGCGTCCACGCTACGAGGCGGGCGATGACGGCAGCCCGTTGATGGGCCACACCGCGCCCGACGACGCCTCGTCGCGGATCGAGGCGACCAGCACCTCGGCCAGGTCGGCGCGCGGCACCGGGCCGGGCGTCGTCCCGTCGCCGAGGCCGACCTCGCCGGTGGCGGGCTCGTCGGTGAGGTAGGACGGGCGGAACGCCGTCCACGCCAGGCCGGCGCCCGGCAGCGAGGCGACGACCTCGTCCTCCTTGCCGTCGGCCACCAGCAGCAACCGGTTGGTGCCCGCGCGGCGGGCCGCCTCGACCGTCACCGCCAGCCCCGACGGCGCCAGGTGGACGACGCCCGCGCACCCGCGCAGCGCGGCCGCCAGCGCCGACGGCCCCTGCTCGGTGACGTCGACCATGCGCACCTCGGCCCCGGCCCGCTCGAGCAGCGCGCGGTGCGCCTCGTTGCGCACCAGCGCGACGGCGGGCACGTCCTCGCGGCGCGCGAGGACGTCGACGACGTGGCGGCCGAGCCGACCGTGCGCCCCGACGACGGCGATGCGCGGCCGGTCGGCCCAGCGGTCGGGGGTGGCCTTCGTCGTCCACGGCGCGGTCGAGCCCTCGAGCAGCGGCAGGTCGGGCCGGTGGGCGCGCAACCAGGCCGTCGCGGCCGGGACGGCGGGGTCGCCGGGCTCGGTGAGCACGACCGCCCGCAGCTGGGTGGTCGTCAGGCCGAGCCACTCGGCGAGCATCGGCGGCCGCTGCACGTGCGGCGGGTCGAGCAGGCTGTCGTCGGCCAGCACGAACCGCAGGCACTCGAAGCCCGCCTCGCCGCCCATCTGCTTGGCCGCGCGCAGGTCGAAGGAGGTGTGGCTGACCGAGCCCACCCAGGCCCAGGGGATCGTCGTCCACGCGAGCTCGTCGGGCATGTCGTCGATGCCCGCGCCCTCGTGGAGGTGGACGCCGTCGCCGTCGAACCGGGCCAGCAGCACCGGCCGGCTCAGCTCGCGCAGGCCGCGCAGGCCGCGCACGCCCCAGCTGACCCCGAACGCGCCGAGCACGCCGATGACCACCGCGCTGAGCGCCTGCGGCCGGCTCAGCTGTTGGGTGAGCAGGCCGATGAAGCAGCCCGCGGCCAGCAACCCGGCGAAGGCGGTGAACCCGACGGCCATGCCGCGGGCCCAGCCGAGCGCGGCCCCGGGCGCGACGCGGACCTCGTGCGGCTCCATCACTCGGCCTCCCTCTCGTAGGTCTCGGGGCTCGCGCCCGTGCGGTCGATGCTGTCGACCACCCGCAGGGCCGGACGGCGTCGCCGCACGTCGCCCAGCACCGCGCGGGCGAGGTCGAGGTCGGGTGACTGCAGCACCCACGACGTCGCGACCGCCTCGACGGGTTGGCCGATCAGGTTGCTGCGCAGGGCGAGCCGGTCGGCGGGGACTCCGGCGCCGACGTCGACGCCGGGCCGGGGCATGAAGTGCAGGTAGTAGTAGCGCAGCCCCCGCGCCGGGCTGCCGGCCAGTGGGCTCGCGACGAGCGCGACGCAGTCGTCCCACGCGAGCACGGCCGGGTGGGCGGACCGGCGGCTGCCGGCGTCGTGGTTGAAGACGGTGACGGCGTCGTCGTCGAGCACGAGCCGCGGCGGCGACGGCTCGGCCTGCGCCCGCCGCACCCGCACCAGCACCGCCAGCGGCCGGATCGACCGTCCGGCGAGCAGCGCCCCGAGCGCCACCAGCAGACCGCCGCCGACGAGCGAGCGGGTGGTGCCGTCGAGCACGAGCACCGCCCCCAGGACGACGATGCCGACGCACACGACGACGTTGAGGCCCAGGGCGGCCCACGCCCGCTTCTCGACGACCGCTGACGAGGGACGGACGACGAGCGGCTCAGCCACGCCCGGAGCCACCGCCCAGCACCGTCACCAGCCGCGCGGCGGGGGAGCCGAGGCTCCACTGCTCGGCGAGGGCGGCGACGCGGTCGGGGTCGGCCGGCGTCGTGGGCAGCTCGTGGCCGGTGCGCGGGAGATCGATGTCGCGCGCGACCGCGACGACCTGGGGGGCGACGGCCAGGTAGTCGTCGGCGGCCTTGATCTTGCCGCGCGGGCCCGGGCCCATCTCGGAGTCGGGGTCGCCGGCCGCCGCGACGATGCCGTCGAGGTCGCCGTGGCGCTGCAGCAGGGTGGCCGCGGTCTTCTCGCCGACGCCGGCGACGCCGGGCAGGCCGTCGGAGGCGTCACCGCGCAGGGTGGCGAAGTCGGCGTACTGCCCGGCCTCGACGCCGTACTTGGCGCGCACCCACGCCTGGTCGACCTTCTCGTGGCGCCCGACGCCGCGCCCGATGTAGAGCACGCGCACCGGACCGCCCTCGCCGTCGTCGTCGACGAGCTGGAAGAGGTCGCGGTCGCCGGTGACGACGTCGACGGGCTGCCCGGCGTCCGTGGCGAGCGTGCCGATGACGTCGTCCGCCTCGTAGCCGGGCGCGCCGACCACGCTGATGCCGAACGCCGCCAGCACCTCGCGCAGGATCGGCACCTGTCGCTCGAGCGGGTCGGGCACCTCCTCGACGTCGGGCGCCGTGGCGACCTCCTCGACGACGCGGTGCGCCTTGTAGCTGGGGATGAGGTCGACGCGCCACTGCGGGCGCCAGTCGTCGTCCCAGCAGCAGACGAGGTGGCTGGGGCGGTACTCCTCGACGAGGCGGCTGAGGTAGTCGAGCATGCCGCGGACGGCGTTGACGTTGGTGCCGTCGGGGGCGGCGTGCTCCGGGATGCCGAAGAAGGCCCGGAAGTACATCGAGGCGCTGTCGAGGAGCATGAGGTGGCCGGACTGCGGGCTGGTCACGGGCGCATCGTGTCATGCGGCTCCCACTACTGTGACCGCCGTGACGGGAGAGCCGGAGGAGACCGACCGCAGGATCCTCGGTCTGCTGGCCGAGGACGGCCGGATGTCGTTCACCGACCTCGGCCGCGCGACCGGCCTGTCGACGTCCGCGGTGCACCAGCGGGTCAAGCGCCTCGAGGCCCGCGGGCTGATCGCCGGCTACGGCGCGGTCGTCGACCACGACCTCGTCGGCCTGCCCCTGACGGCGTTCATCTCGATCCGCCCCATCGACCCCTCCCAGCCCGACGACTCGCCCGACCGGCTCGCCGGGCTGCCGGAGATCGAGTCGTGCTGGTCGGTGGCGGGGGAGGAGTCATACATCCTCAAGGTGCGCGTCGGCACCCCCGCCGACCTCGAGGACCTGCTCGCCCGCGTCCGCTCCGCCGCCAACGTCTCCACGCGGACGACGATCGTCCTCTCCACGCCGTACGAGAACCGGTCGGTGCTCGGCGACTGAGTGGCTGGCCGGCTGGTTCGACTGCCTCGAGGCGGCGGGGGCGGCGGGGGCGGTGCGTGAGCCACGGTTCGACGTGCCACGACGGTGGCTGACGCACCGCCCACCGGGTCGAGCCGGGGTGGCGGTGCGTGAGCCACGGTTCGACGCGCCACGACGGTGGCTGACGCACCGCCCACCGGGTCGAGCCGGGGTGGCGGTGCGTGAGCCACGGTTCGACGTGCCGCGACGGTGGCTGACGCACCGCCCACCGGGCCGAGCTGGGCCAGCGGTGACTGAGTTCCCGAACCGAGCCGCGAAACGGTCACCAGCTCACCGCCCACCCAAACTCAGCCGGGCCAGCGGTGCGCCAGTTCCCGAACCGAGCCGCAGAACGGTCACCAGCTCACCGCCCACGCGCACCCAGCGGGGGTGGCGGTGCCTTAGTTCCCGAACCGAACCGCGGAACGGTCACCAGCTCACCGCCCACCCGAACCCAGCCGGGCCAGCGGTGCCTCAGTTACCGAACCGAGCCGCAGAACGGTAGACAGCTCACCGCCGACCCGGGCCGAGCCGGCGACGAGCCGGCTCAGTACGCCTGCAGCGCCGCGGTGCGGCGCGAGGCCTCGGCGACCTCGGCGGCCTTGAGGGCGGAGGTGTCGAGGTCGGCGTGCTGGGCCCACCACGCCTGGCCCTCGGCGGGCAGGGTGTGGATCGGGTCGTAGTACTCGTAGGTGGTGTCCATGTCGTGGCCCTCGTCCATCTCGATCGAGGTCCGGTAGTTCTTGGTCCAGTACGAGATGCCGCGCACGGCGTCGTAGGAGGCCAGCTGGTGCACCCACCGCTTGCCGACGAACGGGACGTCGCACACGATGCGCGGCGTCGCGAAGCCCGGCAGGTAGCCCATGATGTGGTGCTGCAGGCGCTGCGCGTCACCGACCGAGACCCGCCAGTGCTCCGAGTACGGGATCATGTCGCACATGTAGAAGTAGTAGGGCATGATCTGCGCGCCGTCGAGGAGGGCGAAGCACAGGTCGAGCAGCGCGTGCGGGTCGGCGTTGACGCCGTCCAGCAGCACCCCCTGGTTGCGGACGTCGCGCACCCCGGCCTCGAGCATCGCCCGCGACGCCTCGGCGACGATCGGGGTGATCGAGCTCGCGTGGTTGGCGTGGGTGTGGATGGCGATCGAGACGCCGCGCGCGCGGGCGATGCCGGCCACGCGGGCCATGCCCTCGCGCACGGAGTCCTGCAGCCAGTGCTGCGGGAGGCCGACCAGCGCCTTGGTGGCCAGGCGGATGTCGCGGATGTTCTCGACCTCGAGCACCGAGGTGAGGAACGCCTCGAGGCGCGGCCACGGCATGTTGGCGACGTCGCCGCCGGAGACGACGACGTCGCGCACCTGCGGGGTGCGGCGCAGGTAGTCGAGCATCGACTCGAGGCGGTCGTTCGGCTTGGCGACGAACTTCAGCTTGTCGACGGTCGGGGTGGAGTTGCCGACCAGGTCCATGCGGGTGCAGTGGCCGCAGTACTGCGGGCACGTGGGCAGCAGCTCGGCGAGCACCTTGGTCGGGTAGCGGTGCGTGAGGCCCTCGGCGACCCACATGTCGTGCTCGTGCAGCGAGTCGCGGGTGGCGTGGGGGTGGCTCGGCCAGTCGGTGCGGCGGTCGCTGAAGACCGGGATCATGTAGTGGCGCACCGGGTCGGCGTAGAACGCCTCGGTGAGCGAGCCGGCCGTCAGCGCGACACCGTCGCGGCCGGCGTGCGGCACCATCGTGTTCATCATCTGCGGCGGCACGAGCATCGACATCGTGGCGCGCTCGGCCTGGTCGCGCTCGAGGTCGGCGAAGAACCGCTCCTCGACGAGGTCGCCGAGCAGCTCGCGCAGCTGCTTGACGTTCTTCACGCAGTGCGCGCGCTGCCACTGCACCGACGCCCAGTCCTCGGCGGTGACGTCGCGCCAGCCCGGGAAGCGGGTCCAGTCGGGCTCGACCAGCTCGGTGCGCCGGTAGGGGTAGGGCTGCCCGGCCTCGGCGGCGAGGCGTCCGACGGAGGTGTCGATGCTCATGCGCGACAGGTTACGCGCAAAGTTTGCGGAGTTCACATCGATCCGCCGTAGGATTTGCCGCATGTCGGCCGCTTTCCCGCACGTCAGTGATCCCACCGGGCTGCACCGGGTGCTCGACCGTCCCGCCGTCCTGCCGCAGGCGGCCCAGGCGCTCGACACCCGCCGCGAGCTGTGGCCCGACGAGGTGCGGGTGCGCGTCGAGCGCCTCAACCTCGACGCCGCCTCGTTCCGCCAGCTCGAGCGCACCCACGAGGGGTCGGGGGACGCCGTCCGCGCGGCCGTGCTCGACATCGTGCGCACCCGCGGCAAGATGCAGAACCCCGAGACCGGCTCCGGCGGCATGCTCGTCGGCACCGTCGAGGAGGTCGGCCCCGACTCCCCGCTGGGCCTGGCGGTCGGCGACCGCGTCGCCACCCTGGTCTCGCTCACCCTCACCCCGCTCGTGATCGAGGACGACCTGCGCGCGTGGGACGGCCGCTCCGAGCAGGTGCCGTGCGACGGCTACGCCGTGCTGTTCGGCCGCTCCATCGCCGCCGTCCTGCCCGACGACCTGCCCGCGCCGCTCAGCCTGTCGGTCATGGACGTGTGCGGGGCGCCCGCCCTCACCGAGCGGGTCGTGCACCACTACGCCGAGCCGGTCGTGGTGGTCATCGGCGCCGCGGGCAAGTCGGGCTCGCTCAGCCTGGCCGCCGCGCGGGACGCCGGCGCCGGCCGCACCATCGGCGTCGTCCCGCACCGGGACGAGGCCGACCTGCTCGAGGCCGCCGGCCTGGCCGACGAGGTGGCGGTCGCCGACGCCCGCGACCCGATCGCCCTGCGCGACGCCGTCGAGAAGGCGGGCGGCCCGGCCGACGTCACCATCGTCTGCGTCGACGTGCCCGGCTGCGAGGGCGGCGCCGTGCTCGCCACCGCCGACGGCGGCACCGTGGTGTTCTTCTCCATGGCCACTTCCTTCTCCGCCGCGGCGCTCGGCGCCGAGGGCCTCGCCGCCGACGTCACCATGCTCGTCGGCAACGGCTACGTGCCCGGCCACGCCGACCGCGCGCTCGAGCTGCTGCGCGCCCACGACGGCGTCCGCTCGCTGTTCGAGGGGAGGCTCGAGGCGTGAGCCGCCCCAAGCCGAAGCTCGGGCTCGACCCCGCCGTCGTCCGGCAGGCGCGCAGCCTGGCCCGCAAGGCCGGCCGCCCCATCGTGAGGCTGGCCCAGCAGCACACCACCGTCGCCGTCGAGCGCGCCACGCTGCGCCTGGCCGGCCTCGGCGGCGCCGACGACGAGGGCACCCCCTGGGTCAACCGGCTCGCCGACGTCGTCCGCGCCGACCTGCACGACGTGGGCGGCCTCGAGCACGGCCTCTCGCTGCCGGTCTACGACGCCCTGCTGCGCGGCGAGGCCGACGACCTCGGCGTCCTGGCGCAGAAGGCGGCCGCCGGCAGCGTGCGGTTCCGGCTGCCCGAGGGCCGCGACGCCCAGCGCGCCCGCACCGCGAGCCGCAAGGCGGTCGCGGCCGGCATCAAGCGGGTCGACCGCCGCCGCACCGAGCGCGAGCGCCTCGTCACCCGCCACGGCGACGCCCCGCGCACGCCGTGGATCTACCTCATCGTCGCCACCGGCGACATCTACGAGGACATCCCGCAGGCCCAGCAGGCCGCGCGCGAGGGCGCCGACGTCATCGCCGTCATCCGCTCCACCGGCCAGAGCCTGCTCGACTTCGTGCCCGAGGGCGCCACGCGCGAGGGCTACGCCGGCACCTACGCCACGCAGGAGAACTTCCGCCTGATGCGGGCCGCGCTCGACGACTCGAGCAAGGAGCTCGGTCGCTACGTGCGACTGACCAACTACGCCAGCGGCCTCTGCATGCCCGAGATCGCCGCCCTCGCGGGGCTCGAGCGGCTCGACATGATGCTCAACGACTCGATGTACGGGATCCTGTTCCGCGACATCAACCCCGTGCGCACCTTCGTCGACCAGCGCTTCAGCCGCCAGGTGCACGCCCGCGCCGGCATCATCATCAACACCGGCGAGGACAACTACCTCACCACCGCCGACGCCGTCGAGGCCGCGCACACGGTGACCACCTCGCAGCTGCTCAACGAGTACTTCGCCAAGGAGGCCGGGCTCGAGGACTGGCAGCTGGGCCTGGGCCACGCCTTCGAGATCGACCCCGCCGTGCCCGACTCGTTCCGCATGGAGCTCGCCCACGCGCTGCTGGCCCGTGAGCTGTTCCCCAAGGCGCCGCTGAAGTGGATGCCGCCCACGCGGCACATGACCGGCGACGTCTTCCGCGGCAACCTGCTCGACGGCTTCTTCAACCTCGCCGGCGCGCTCACCGGCCAGGGCATCCTGCTCGTCGGCATGATGACCGAGGCCGTGGTGACGCCGTGGATCTCCGACCGCGACATCGCCCTGCAGAACGTGCGCTACGTGATGGACGCCGCCGGCCGGCTGCACGAGGACTTCCACCCCTCGCCCGACGGGTTCATCGTCCAGCGCGCCAACCAGGTGCTGGGGGAGTCGATCGACCTGCTCGAGCGCATCCTCGCCCACGACCACGGCCTGCTCGACGCCATCGCCGACGGCACCTTCGGCCTGATGAAACGCCCCGCGGACGGCGGCCGCGGCCTCGACGGCGTGGCCCGCAAGTCCTCGGCCTACTACAACCCCGCCACCGAGATCCTCGACGCGAAGGAGGGCGTGCGATGACCGAGCCGACCGCCGAGCCGACCACCCCGCGCGTCGTGATGCCCTACGGCGACACCACCGGCGACGGCATGGTGCAGATCTCGTTCACGCTGCCGATGGCGCACTCCAAGGTCGCGGAGGGCTCCGCGATCCAATTGGCCAACAAGATGGGCATGGACCCCGCGCTGCTCGTGCACGCCAAGCCGATGGGCCCCGACTTCACCTTCTTCGTCGTCTACGGCCGGGTCAACCACGTCGTCGACCCCAGCCGGGTCGTCGTCGTCGAGCGCGACTACCCGCTGCTGTCGCCCAAGGAGGTCAACGCCGCGGTCAAGCGCTCGCTGCGCCGCCGGCTGACCGTCGTCGGCGCCTGCATCGGCACCGACGCCCACACCGTCGGCATCGACGCCATCCTCAACATCAAGGGCTTCGCCGGCGAGAAGGGCCTGGAGTACTACCGCGAGCTGAAGGTCGTGAACCTCGGCGCGCAGGTCTCGGTGCCCCAGCTCGTCGACCGCGCCCAGGCCGAGAAGGCCGACGCCGTCCTGGTCTCCCAGGTCGTCACCCAGCGCGACGCCCACCTGCTCAACACCCGCGAGATGTCGGCCGCCTTCCGCGAGGCCTACCCGGCCGAGCGGCGTCCGCTGCTCATCGTCGGCGGCCCCCGCTTCGACGAGGCCATGGCCGACGAGCTCGGCGTCGACCGCGTCTTCAGCCGCGGGACGACGCCCGGCGAGGTCGCCTCGTTCATCGCCCACCGCCTCGCCCCTGCCCCGACCCCCAGGAAGGTCGCCTCATGAGCAACGACCACCTCGTCGGCACCCGGGTGGTGCACCGCCGCTACGTGCCCTACGGCCACGCCCACTACGCCGGCAACCTCGTCGACGGCGCCTACAGCCTCGGCCTGTTCGGCGACGTCGCCACCGAGCTGTGCATCCACACCGACGGCGACGAGGGGCTGTTCGCCTCCTACAGCGACGTGCAGTTCAAGGCGCCCGTGCGCGCCGGCGACGTGCTCGAGGTCAGCGCCGAGCTGGTGCGCGCCGGCACCCGGTCGCGGCTCATGGAGTTCGCGGTGCACGTCGTCGCCCGCGGCGCCGCCACCGACGACGCTCCCGGCGCCGCTACCGTCCTCGACCCGCCGCTGCTGGCCACCACCGCCACCGGCACCGTCGTCGTCCCGTAGGGGGCTCCTCACGCTGGTCGAGGTGCGGGGAGCCTCACGGACCCTGAGCCTGTCGAAGGGCCCCGGCACGGACCCTGAGCCTGTCGAAGGGCCCTCGCGACGTCCGTGCTCGCGTTTGCGTCGTCCTTGCGTGGTCTCGTCACGCGCGTCGCGGGTTCGTTCCTCACCCGCGGCGCTTGCTCGACCTGCGGTCGGTGAGCCGCGCCCTCGTTCCTCGGGCTCGGCTCCGGCCTTGCAGAAGGCGGGAGGACCCGCTTCGGCCTTCGGCCGTCCCCGGCCACGACGGGCTGCCGTGACGGAGTCGTTGTCTAGGGCCGGGCGGGTCCTCCCGGGTCCACTCCCGTAGGGCGGACCGACCTCCGCGAACCATGGTCGACAGATGTTGGCGCTACACCTGACGACGACGGCCACTCGGACGTCGGTCCACCGGCCACGACCTGCACGAGCGGACCGGAGAACACTCTCGCCGGGCCGAAAGGGTGTCAACACGGCGCTGACCTGCGAGAACAAGCAAAGATGCAGGTCAGCGGCTCACCCCTCGGTGGCAAATAGTCACCGAAATAGTCCCAACGGACGGCGTGTCGCCGCCGACGCGCCGCCGGAACGGGCTATGGCGCCACTAGGGCTGCGGTCGTCCCCGCCGAGCGGGCGCCCGGGTTCGGGCGCAGCGGTGTCCGGGTGCCGGGTAGCGTTCCCCCTCGTGCCGCTCCGTCTGCTCGCCGCGGCGGTCGCCGGGCTCGCGCTCTCGCTGGCCTACGAGCCGGTGGCGCTGGCCTACCTGATGCCGTTCTCGCTGGCGGTCTACGCGCTGGTGACCCGCGGCCTGCGGGCGCGCGGCGGGTTCGCGGTCGGCCTGGTCTACGGCATCGCGTTCTACTACGTGCACATCTGGTGGATGAGCTCCTCGATCGGCACCGACGCCTGGGCGGCGCTCGCGGGCATCGAGGCGTTCTTCTACGGCCTGCTCGGCGCGGCGGCGACCGTGCTGCACCGGCTCAGGGCGTGGCCGGCGTGGCTCGCGCTGGCGTGGGTGGCCATGGAGGTCGTGCGCAGCGGCTGGCCCTTCAGCGGGATGCCGTGGGGCCGGCTCGGGTTCGGGGTGGTCGACACGCCCTACGCGCCCGCCCTGGCCTACGTCGGCGTCAACGGCGTCAGCCTGCTCGTGGCCGGCACCGGATTCCTGCTCGCCCGGCTCGTGCTCGCCGCCGGCGAGCAGCGGCTCTTCGCGGCCGCGGGCCTGGTCGGCGTCGTGGCCGTGGCCACGGTCCCGGCCGTCGTGCCCTGGACGCTGCCCACGACGGGCGAGACCACCGTCGCCGCCGTGCAGGGCGACGTCCCGGGGCCTGGCAACGACATCCTCTACGACCCCGACGGCGTCACCGAGAACCACGTCGTGGCCACCGAGCGTCTTGCCGCCGAGGTGGCGGCCGGTCGCGCGCCGGCGCCCGACTTCGTGCTCTGGCCCGAGAACTCCACCGCGCGCGACCCGTTCCGCTCCGAGGTGGTGCACGACGGCATCGAGCGCGCCGTCGCCGCGGCCGGCGTCCCCGTGGTGGTGGGGGCGATCGTCGACGACGGCCCCGACCACATCCTCAACCAGGGCATCGTGTGGGACCCCGTCACCGGGGCGGGGGAGCGCTACACCAAGTGGCACCCGGTGCCCTACGGCGAGTACATCCCGTTCCGGGCCTACCTCTCCGGCCTGTTCGGGCGCCTGGACCGCATCCCGCGCGACATGAAGAGCGGCAGCCGCACCGAGCCGCTGCGTGTGGCGGGCGTCGACGTCGCCGACGCCATCTGCTTCGACATCGCCTACGACGACGGTCTGACCGCCCAGCTCACCGACGGGGCCGAGCTGATGACGGTGCAGACCAGCAACGCCTCGTTCATCTTCACCGACCAGATCGAGCAGCAGTTCGCGATCACCCGCGCCCGGGCGCTCGAGAGCGGCAAGTACGTCGTCGTGGCGGCCGTCAACGGCATCACCGGCGTCATCGCGCCCGACGGCAGCGTCGTCGACCGCACGCAGCGCCTCACCCAGGACGTCGTCGTCGAGACCGTCGACCTGCGCAGCGGCGTCACTCCGGGCGTGCGGGTCGGCCGCGCCCTCGCCACCGTCGCGCCCGCGGCGACGCTGCTGGGCGTCCTGCTCGGCGTCGTGGTCGGCCGCCGTGACCGCCGTGACCGCCGCCGTGGGCCCGACGGCGACGCACCGGACGACGACGCCGCCACCGCGCCCGAGGAGCCCGCGTGCGTGTCGTGATGGTGCTGCCGACCTACAACGAGGCGGCGAACCTGGAGTGGATCGTCGGCCGGCTGCGGCGCGCGCACCCCGAGGTCGACGTCCTCGTCGTGGACGACGGCTCGCCCGACGGCACCGGCGACCTCGCCGACGCGCTGGCCGCGGCCGACCCCGCCGTCCACGTGGTGCACCGCACCGTGAAGGCCGGCCTCGGGGCGGCCTACCTGCACGGGTTCGCCTGGGCCCTCGGACGCGGCTACGACGTGGTCGGCGAGATGGACGCCGACGGCTCGCACCAGCCCGAGCAGCTGCACCGCCTGCTCGACGCGCTGCCCGAGGCCGACCTCGTGATCGGCTCGCGCTGGGTGCCCGGCGGCAGCGTCGTCAACTGGCCGCTGGCCCGCGAGGCGCTCTCGCGCGGCGGCAACCTCTACGTGCGGGCGCTGCTCGGCGTCCGCGTGCGCGACGCCACCGCCGGCTTCCGGCTCTTCCACCGCGCCACCCTCGAGCGGCTCGACCTCTCGCAGGTGCGCTCGAGCGGCTACGTCTTCCAGGCCGACCTCGTCACCCGCACCCTGCGGGCGGGGATGAGGGTGCGCGAGGTGCCCATCGAGTTCGTCGAGCGGGTGCGCGGGGAGTCGAAGATGAGCGGCGCCGTGGCCACCGAGTCGCTGCGCCGCATCACCGTGTGGGGCCTGCGCGAGCGGCGCGAGCAGCTGGCGCGGCGCTGGGACGCCGTCCGACCCGGCGCGCGGGCTCCGGTTCCGGGCGCCGACCTAGACTGAGGCCCATGGTGCAGGGCACGGCACGTCGGCGGCTCCCGTGGCTGCTGCTCGTCGCGTTCGTGGTGGTCCCGATCCTGGAGATCTACGTGATCATCCAGGTCGGCCAGGTCATCGGCGCGTGGTGGACGGTCGCGCTGCTGGTGGCCGACAGCATCCTCGGCAGCTGGCTGATCAAGCGCGAGGGCGGCCGGGCGTGGCGGGCACTGACCTCGGCGCTCGAGCAGGGCCGGATGCCGGCCACCGAGCTGGCCGACGGGGCGCTGCTGCTCGTCGGCGGCACCCTGATGCTGAGCCCGGGCTTCGTCACCGACGTCTTCGGCATCCTGCTCATCCTGCCGGTCACGCGGCCGCTGTTCCGTCGCGTGCTCGCCCGCGTGGTCACCCGCCGGCTCACGACCGTCCACGCCGGCCCCGTGCCGACCGCGGCCGGGTGGCCCACCGGGCGCGCCCGGCGTCCTGACGCACGACACCCCGGACCGGTGGTCCGAGGTGAGGTGGTCGACGAGTAGCTCGTCAGTGAGCCAGCAAGCCAGTCGATCAGCCGGCGGGCTGCCCGACCGTGTGGGTCAGGCGTTGGCCTTGCGCTTCTTGCCCGCGGCGCGGTGCAGGTGCGCCGGGCCGATCTCGCCGCCGCGGAGCAGCTCGAGGCGCTCCTTGAGGATGTCCTCGAGCTCCTTCTCCGAACGGCGCTCGAGGAGCATGTCCCAGTGGGTGCGGACCGGCTTCTCGGCCTTCTCCACGCGCTCGATGCCGGCCGTGCTCAGCGCCTCGGCGCCGCAGCGCGGGCACTCCCAGACGGCGGGCACGTCGGCCTCGACGGACATGGTGATCTCGAAGTCGTGGCCCTGGGCGCAGCGGTAGCCGACCTGCTGACGCGCCGCGAACTCGATGCCGCGCTCGTCCTCGAAGCTCTGGCCGCCGAGTCGCGCGCCACGCAGTGTGCGCTCTGCCATGAGGCACCTCCCAAAGTCGTCAGCGTGTCGCTCGAGTGATCTCGAGTGATGTGGTGGGGGTGGCTGAGGGTCGGCGTGCAGACCCGTTGCCCTCCTCAACCGTACCCACCCTGCCAAGCCCTCACGCGGACGATTTGCGGCCGCCCGGGCCGGGCGGCGCAGCGTCGCGGTGCGCTACAGCGTCGAGGGGACGACGTTTCCGGCCTCGCGGATGCCTCGCTGCGGGTCGAGCCGCATGAGGAAGAAGGCCCCGATGGCGAAGAACGCGATGAGGGCGAGCAGCGCGGGGCGGTAGGAGTCGGTGAGCTGGAAGACCAGCGCGAAGACCAGCGTGCCCAGCCACGACGTCCCCCGCTCGGCGGCGTTGTAGAGCGCGAAGTACTCGCCCTCGCGGCCGCGGGGGATCAGCAGGCTGTAGAACGAGCGCGAGAGCGCCTGGGTGCCGCCGAGCACCAGCCCGATGGCCAGCGCCACCAGCAGGAACAGCGGCACGTTCTTCTCGGGCAGGAAGAAGGCGACCACGACGATCACGATCCACACGAACGTGCCGTAGAGGATCGGCTTGTAGCTGCCGATGCGCGAGGCGATGCGCCCGAAGAGCAGCGCGCCGCCGAAGGCGACGAACTGGATGAGCAGGATGGTGCCGATCAGCACGCTGTCGCCGAAGCCGAGCGTCTTCGAGCCGTAGGTGGACGCCGCGTAGATGACGGTCTGGATGCCGTCGTTGAAGAACAGGTAGGCCACCAGGAAGGTGAGCGTCATCGGGTAGTTGCGCAGCTCCTTCAGGGTGCGGAACAGCTGGCCGAAGCTGCGGTCGACGATGCTGCCGGTGACCGGCAGCCGGTCGACCGGTGGCCGGTCGCGCAGCCGCACGAACGGGATGATCGTGAACGCCGCCCACCAGACCGCGGCCGAGAGCAGCGAGAGCCGCACCGCCATCGAGCTCGACAGCCCGACCGCGTCGTGCCCGAGGAACATCGCGAGGTTGATCGCCAGCAGCACGCCGCCGCCGAGGTAGCCGAACGCCCACCCCCGGGAGGAGACCCGGTCGCGCTCCTCCTCGGTCGAGATGTCGACCAGGATCGCGGAGTAGCTGATCACCGAGCAGCCGGCCAGCACGCTGCTCGCCACGATGGCGACCGCGCCGATCTGCCACTGGTCGTCCTTCATGAAGAACAGCAGCGAGGCGCACGCGGCGCCGGCCCAGGCGAAGAACGCCATGTGGCGCTTCTTGTGGTCCGAGCGGTCGACGACGGCGCCGACGATCGGCAGCAGGAACGCGCTGGCGATGGTGGCGAAGCTGGTCAGGTAGAACGGCAGCGACCCGGCGGCGAGGTCGAGGCCGAGCAGGCCGACGGTGTTGCCGCAGGTGGCGGCGTCGTCCAGGTTGTCGGGGCAGCCGGCGGCGTTGCCCGCGACCTCGATCATGTAGGGCGCGAACATCACGCTCAGCACCGTGGTGAAGTAGGCGCTGTTGGCCCAGTCGTACCAGTACCAGGCCTTCTGCTCGCGGGCGCGCTCGAGCGGGGCGAGGTCGGCGACCCCCCGGACGGCGGGGCTGTCGGTCATCGGGGGTCCCTCCCGGGGTCGAGCCATTGGCCGCGCTCGACGAGCGCGTCCTTGAGGACGTCGGTGCGATCGGTGAACAGGCCGTCGACGCCGAGGCCGGCCAGCTCGTGGATCTCGTCGCGGGTGTCGATGGTCCACACGTGCACGTGCTTGCCGGCGGCGTGCGCGGTGCGCAGCAGGCGTGGGGTGAGCACCGGCAGCCGGCCGCGGCGCCGCGGCACCTGCAGCGCGTCGAACGCCGCCCGGCGGCTGGGGCGCACCAGGAAGGCCGCGACCTCCGACGGCGAGGCGGACGTCGCGACCCGACCCTGCGTCAGGCGCCGGAACTCGCGCATCCGGGCGATGCCGAACGAGCCGACCAGCACGTCGTCCCACAGGCCCCGGGCGGCGACGAAGTCGGCCAGCGGCCGCACCGCGTTGTCGGACTTCAGGTCGATGTTGAACCGGGTGCCGCGGGGCAGCTCGTCGACCAGCTGCGCCAGCGCCGGCACCTCCTCGCGCCCGCCGACCCGCGCCTCGCGCACCTCGGCGTGGGTGAGCCCGGCGATGGCGCCCTGCCGGTCGGTGACGCGGTCGAGGACCGCGTCGTGGAAGGCCAGCAGGACGCCGTCGGCCGTGGCGTGGACGTCGGTCTCGAGGTAGCGGTAGCCGAGCGCGCTGGCGTGCCGGAAGGCCTGCATCGTGTTCTCGAGGCCCTCGAGGTCGGGGTGGTAGGCGCCGCCGCGGTGGGCGAAGGCGAGCACGGCGCCGGGGTGGTCGCGCACGTGGTCGAGGTAGGGCCGCCCCGTCCGTGGGGGAAGGGGGCGTGGGGTCACGGCGACGAGTATGTCCTCAGCCCTCCTCCCACGTCCCCCGTTCCCGCGCCCGGTCGACCTCGTGTCGCCCGCGGGCCGTCATCAGGCCGGCCGACTCCAGCTCGGCCACCCGCCTCCGGTTCGACCCGCTCCACCGGCTGCGCGGCCGGCGCGGGGTGAACCGCAGAACCGAGGAGTGCTCGTCGTGCCGGCGTCGAGTGCTGTCGATCCAGCCGAAGCAGACGGCCTGGCGCACGGCGTCCTCGTAGGTCGGCCCGGGGCGCGGGCTGTTCGTGTGGGGCAGCACGAGCCAGGCCTCCGTGGCACGGTCGGCGCGCTCGGCGAGCCAGGCCCGCCACGCGTCGGCGTCGGGGACGTCGACGACGGTCGGGGCGGTGGTGGGCCCGTTCATCGGGCCGACCCGACCGTGTCGAGGTAGTGCTGGTTGAACATGACGCCGAGCACGTTGCCGAACGGGTCGACCACCGAGGCGGTCGTGAAGCCCGGGCCGCGCGGGGTCGGCGGGTGGTGCGGCGTCGCGCCGAGGACGAGCAGGCGGTCGTGGGCGGCCTCGACGTCGTCCACGGCCCAGTAGGCGATCGCGCCGGCGACCTCGGGGCCGTGGGGTGCGTAGCGGCGGGCCATGACCCCCAGCTCGTGCTGGTGGTCGCCGACCCGGAACTCGACGTAGGCCGGGCCGGCGTCGTCCGCTCGCTCGAAGTAGGCCTCGACGCCGAGCACCTCGGCGTACCAGTCGCGGGCCGCGGCGACGTCGTCGGCGAGGTAGGTGATGGTGGTGAGTCCGCGCAGCACGGCTGCCTCCTGGGGTTGCTCCTGATGGGACGTGGACGACTCTGCCGGGTGAAGTGATCACCGTCTGATCACTTTGGTAGGACGATGGACGACGTGCGCGCCGACCGCCTCGTGGCCACCGTCCTGCTCCTGCAGCAGCGCGGGCGGGTGACGGCGCGCGAGGTCGCCGACGAGCTGGAGGTCTCGGTGCCCACGGCGCGGCGCGACCTCGAGGCGCTCTCGGCGGCCGGCGTCCCGGTCTACGCCCAGCCCGGGCGCGGCGGCGGGTGGCAGCTGGTCGGGGGAGCGCGCACCGACCTCAGCGGCCTGACCGCGACGGAGGCGCAGGCGCTGTTCCTCAGCCTGGGTCCGGCCGCCGGTGGTGCGGCCGCCTCGCGCACGGCGCTGCGCAAGCTGCTGCGCGCGCTGCCGGCGACGTTCCGCGAGGACGCCGAGGCCGCGGCCGCGGCGGTCACCGTCGACTCGTCGCCGTGGGGGCGGCACGACCGTGGGCGATCGGCGCACCTCGAGGTGCTGCAGGCCGGGGTGGTCGCGCGGCGCCGGGTGCGACTGTCCTACGCCGACGCGCGGGGGGCGGTCAGCGGGCGGGTCGTCGAGCCGTGGGGCCTGGTCGACAAGGACGACGTCTGGTACCTCGTCGCCGGCACCGACCGCGGACGCCGCACCTTCCGGGTCGACCGGGTCGTCGACGCCGAGCCCACCGGCGAGACCTTCGAGCGTCCCGCCGGCTTCGACCTCGACGCCGCCTGGCGTGAGACGGTCGGCGCGATGGAGCGGCGCCGTGCGGCCACCGCCGCCGAGGTGCTCCTCGCCCCTCGCTGGCTGCCGGTGCTGCGCGACGTCCTGGGGCGGCACTGCGAGGACGCGACCTCGGGCCCCGAGCCGGACGGCCGGGTGCGCGTGCGCGTCACCGCCCCCACCCCCCGCGACGTCGCCCGCCACCTCGCCGGCTGGGGCGGCCTCGTCGAGGTGGTCGGCCCGGACGCCGTCCGCGACGAGCTGGCGCGGATCGGCGCCGAGCTGGTGGCGGCGTACGGCTGAGCGGGGCCGTGCCGGGCTGGGCTGGGCTGGGCTGGGTCGTCAGGGGCTGGGTCGGTGGGCGGTGCGCTGGCCACGGTCTCGGGGTCGGGAACGGTGGCTGGTGCACCGCCGTCCGGGGCTGGGTCGGTGGGCGGTGCGCTGGCCACGGTCTCGGGGTCGGGAACGGTGGGTGGCGCACCGCCGTCCGGGGCTGGGTCGGTGAGCGGTGCGCTGGCCACGGTCTCGGGGGCGGGAACGGTGGCTAGCGCACCGCCGCCCGGGCCTGAGCCAGGCGAGCGGTGAGTGACTTACCGATTCGCACCGCGAAACGGTCACTAGCTCACCGCCGACCCGAGCCGACCCGGACCGGCGGTGCGTCAGTGACCGAGTCGCAGCCCGAAACGGTCACCAGCTCACCGCCGACCCGACCCAGCCCGCACCAGCGGTGCGTCAGTGACCGAATCGCAGCCCGAAACGGTCACCAGCTCACCGCCGCCCCGACCCAGCCCGGACCCGGCGGTGCGTCAGTGACCGAATCGCAGCCCGAAACGGTAAGCAGCTCACCGCCGCCCCGGGCCGAGGCTCAGAAGTCGCGGAACGTCTCGATCTGGGCGCCGAGGAGGTTGAGGCGCTCGGCGAGGTCCTCGTAGCCGCGGTGGATGACATAGGTCGAGCGGAGCACCGAGGTGCCCTTGGAGGCGAGCATGGCCAGCAGGATGACGACGGCCGGGCGCAGCGCCGGGGGGCAGACCAGCTCGGTGCCGGTGAAGGACGTCGGGCCCTCGATCATCACGCGGTGGGGGTCGAGCAGCTTGACGTGGCCGCCGAGCTTGGTGAGCTCGGTGAGGTAGATGGCGCGGTTCTCGTAGACCCAGTCGTGCAGGAAGGTCTGGCCGTCGGCGACGGCCGCGATGACCGCGAAGAACGGCAGGTTGTCGATGTTGAGGCCCGGGAACGGCATCGGGTGGATCTTGTCGAGCGGCGCGTGCAGCTGCGAGGGGTGGGTGACGATGTCGACCAGGCGCGTGTGGCCGTTGCGGGCGACGTACTCCTCGGAGCGCTCGTAGAGGAAGCCCATCTCCTCCAGCACCGCGAGCTCGATCTCGAGGAACTCGATCGGCACCCGGCGGATGGTGATGGACGACTTGGTGACGATCGCGGCGGCCAGCAGCGACATCGCCTCGATGGGGTCCTCGCTGGGGGCGTAGTCGACGTCGACGTCGATCTCGCGCACCCCGGTGACGGTGAGGGTGGTGGTGCCGACGCCCTCGATGCCGACGCCCAGCTTCTGCAGGTAGAAGCAGAGGTCCTGCACCATGTAGTTCGACGAGGCGTTGCGGATGACGGTGGTGCCCTCGTGCAGCGCGGCGGCCATCAGCGCGTTCTCGGTGACGGTGTCGCCACGCTCGGTGAGCACGATCGGCCGGTTCGGCTCGATGGCCCGGTTGACCTGGGCGTGGTAGTTGCCGTCGGTGGCCTTGACCTCGAGCCCGAACGGACGCAGCGCGGTCATGTGCGGCTCGACGGTGCGGGTGCCGAGGTTGCAGCCGCCGGCGTAGGGCAGCTCGAAGGTCTCCTCCCGGTGCAGCAGCGGGCCGAGGAACATGATCACCGAGCGGGTGCGGCGGGCGGCGTCCTCGTCGATGTTGCTGAGGTCGAGGTGGTGCGGGGGCACGATCTCGAGGTCGTTGTCGGCGTTGAGCCAGCGGGTCTTCACGCCGAGGCTGGTGAGCACCTCGAGCAGCCGGTTGACCTCCTCGATGCGGGCGACCTTGCGCAGCGTGGTGCGCCCGCGGTTGAGCAGCGTGGCGCACAGCAGGGCGACGCCGGCGTTCTTCGAGGTCTTCACGTCGATCGAGCCGGTCAGCGTGGTGGGGCCCTGCACGCGCAGGTGGGTGGGGCCGAGCTCGACGATCTCGGAGTCGAGGGCCTCGCCGACGCGGGCGAGCATCTCGAGCGAGAGGTTCTGGTGACCCTTCTCCATGCGGTTGACGGCGGACTGACTGGTGCCGAGCTGGTCGGCCAGCTGGCTCTGGGTCAGCCCGCGGTGCATGCGGGCGTCGCGGATGAGGGTGCCGATGCGTCCCTTGTAGTCGACGGTCATGACACCGACCGTAACTCACATGTGAGATAACGCCACACCGACACTCGCGTGCCGCGTGTCACGGGCTGCGGCCCGCGGCAGGATGTCGGTCGTGTCGATCCGTGCCGTCGTCCTCGACATCGGCGGGGTCCTCGAGATCATCGACGACGCCGTCTTCCCGGGCCCCTTCCTGAGCCGTCACGGCCACGCAGCGGACGCGCTCGAGCAGGTGCCGCTGCGGGCGGACGCCGGAGTCGGTGGCCTGTCGGAGGCGGAGGTGCGCGCCGCCTGGCGCGACGGGCTGGGGTTGAGCGAGGAGCAGGCCGACGAGCTGATGGCCGACTTCTGGCGCTGGTACGTCGGCACGCTCGACCGGCCGCTGTTCGCGTGGTACGCCGGCCAGCGCCCTGCCCGGCTGACCGGCATCCTCAGCAACTCCGGGCCGGGGGCGCGTGAGGCCGAGCGGCACCACGGCTTCGAGGCCGTGACCGACGTGCTGGTCTACAGCCACGAGGTCGGGCTGGCCAAGCCCGACCCGCGGGTCTACGACCTGACGGCCCGACGCCTGGGCGTCGAGCCGTCGGAGATCGTCTTCCTCGACGACGTCGAGGCCAACGTGGAGGCGGCGCGCGCGGCGGGCTGGCACGCCGTCCTCCACGTCGACACCCCGACCTCGATCGCCGAGGCCGAGGCGGTCATCGCCCGGCAGCTCAGCGCGCAGCCCTGACCCGGACGGCGGTCGAGGTGGCCTGCGCGGTGCCGCCGGCGCCGCCGGCGGTGACGGTCACCGAGACCTTGCGGCCGCCGTCCGCCTTCACCAGGCGGTACGTCGACCGCGTGGCGCCGGCGATGGGGCGGCCGTCGCGCAGCCAGCGGTAGGCGAACGACGTCGGCGAGCCGCTCCAGGTGCCCTTGGCGGCGGTCAGGGTCTTCCCGACGACGGCCGTGCCGCGCACGACGGGCCGCGCGGTGCTGGCCGGGACGGCGGCGCGGTAGGTCCAGCCGGAGAACGACGGCTCCTCGGCGTTGCTCAGCACGACGTCGATCGGGGCCTCGCAGACCGCGGGGTTCGTGGTCATGTAGATCTCGTCCTCGTAGACCAGCGCCAGGCGCCCGTCGCGCGAGAAGACCGGGGACGCGAGCCCGTCGAGCTTGCCGGTCGTGCAGCGCCGCGCGGGCGTGGCCGGGTTGGCGTCGGTGCGCGGGTCGCCGGCGGTGGTGTACCAGAAGATGGTGGTGTCGTCGTCCACGCCGCGGACGGCGGCGACGTAGCGCCCGTCGTGCGACAGGGCCGGGTCCTCGAGGTCCTCGAAGTCGAAGGTGTCGCCCGAGCCGGTCTCCCAGTCGGTGAACCAGAGCCGCTCGTCGCTGCCGAGGTCCTGCACCCGGACGTCGCTGCTGCCCCCGCCGCCGAGCAGCAGCCGGTCGGTGCCGAGCCACTGCGGGTCGTTGCCGAACGAGGTGCCGTGCTGGTCGGTGTCGGTCTGCCGGTCGGAGCGCGAGACGCCGGTGGCCCAGCGCTCGAGGCACCCGTTGGTGCACTCGAAGCCGGTGAAGCTGTAGGCCACCCGCCGGCCGTCGGGCGAGATCGCGACGTCGATCGGGACGCCGTCGACGGGGTGGCTCACCGAGTTCAGCAGCGGGGCGGGGTCGAAGCGGCTCAGCTCCCGGCCGTTCGGCGTGAGGCGCACGATGTCGTGGCCGTGCCGGGCGGCGATCGTGCCGTCGTCGGCCTGGGACGGCGACCCGTAGGCCCGGCGGACGGTGCCGTCGGTGGTCACCGGCCGGGCGCCGGAGCCGTCGGCACGGGCGACCCACACGTCGTGGTCGCGAACGAAGACCAGGCTGCCGACCGGAGCAGCCGCGCCGGTCCGCCGCTGCGTGCCGGCGTCGGGTGCGCCACCGACCGTGTGCCCGACGACCGGCGCGGCGGTGGCCGGGCCGTCGGGGCCGTCGGGGCCGTCGGTGACCGCGGCGGCGGACGGCGCGAGCGCCGCCGACGCCAGGGTGGCGGCGGTCGCGAGCGTGGCGAGCGGGAGGAGGGCGGTGCGGTTCACGGTGGTGCTCCTGGGTCGGGTGGTCGCGGTGCGGTGCCGCGGACGCTAGGGAGCCCGTCGTCCCGGGCCCCAGGGACGCCGGTCACCAGCCGGCGGGGCTCCCGGCCCGGGGCCGTCACCCGCGGCCCCACCCCAGAGGTGGGTGGCACTGTCGGTGGCGCGACGTAGGTTCGAGCCATGAGTGAATCGAACACACATTCGGACCCCGCTACCCACGCTGCCCCCGTCGACGCCGCCGCGGAGGCTGCGGCCGAGGCCCCGCCCACCGCCAGCGGCGACGTGCTGGGCGCCGAGAACGACAGCAGTGCCGAGAAGGACCCCGAGCAGTGGGTCACCGGCGACGAGCCCATGACCGGCGCGCAGCGCAGCTACCTCGACACCCTGGCCCGCCAGGCCGGCGAGACCATCTCGGCCGACCTGACCAAGGCCGAGGCGAGCGAGCACATCGATCGGCTGCAGGAGGTCACCGGGCGCGGCCAGGGCACCTGAGCCCCGGCCGCGGCTAGCCTGCCGCGGTGGCCGTCGACCCCTACCTGACCGAGGAGACCAGCCCCACCTCGCGGGCGCTCATGGCCCTCGAGCTGATCCACGACCGGCCCGGCGTCTCCGGTGAGGCGCTGGCGCGGCGGCTCGGGGTCTCCACCCGGGCCGCGCGTCGCTACGTCGGCATCCTGCGGGAGGCCGGCATCCCGGTCGAGTCGACCTCGGGCCGCTACGGCGGCTACCGCGTGGGGCGCGGCTTCCGGGTGCCGCCGCTGATGTTCTCCACCGAGCAGGCCCTCGCCCTGGTGATGGCGGCGGTGCGCGGTCGGCACGCGGTCGGCGGCACCGGCGCGGTCGACGACGCGCTCGACAAGATCGTGCGGGTGCTGCCCGCGGCGGTCGTCGGCCCGGTCGAGGCGCTGCGGCAGGTGCGCTCGCCGCGCGACGAGCCGGGCGGTCCCGACCCCGCGGTCGCCAGCCGGCTGGCGCAGGCCGCGCAGGACGGCGTCCGGGTGCGGCTGACCTACCGCACCCACCCCGAGCGGCCGGCGCGCGAGATGGACGTCGACCCCTGGGGCGTCGCGCTGCGCCACGACCGGTGGTACCTGCTCGGCTGGTCGCACACCGCCGAGGCGACCCGGGTGCTGCGGCTCGACCGGGTCGAGGCGCTCGCCGACACCGAGCACCGCTTCGAGCCGCCGGCCGGTCTCGAGGTGGCCGACGCCGTCGACGAGCACCTCTCCGAGGGCTGGGGCGAGCAGGTCTCGGTCGTGGTCGACGCGCCCCCCGGGCTGGTGGCCTGCTGGCTGCCGCGTCACCTCGGACGGCGTGAGCCGATCGACGAGGGGGCGCGCACGCGCGTGGTGGCGAGCACCGAGAACCCCGACTGGTACGCACGACAGCTCGCCCGCCTGGAGGCGCCCTACGTGGTGGAGGGACCTCAGTCCCTCAAGGACGCCTGTCGCAGGCTGGGCGAGCTGGTCGTGCGGGCGGCCGGGCCGCCCTGATCGTGCAGGTCGTGCAGGTGGAGCTGATCGTGAGAGTGGTGCGGGTCGTGCTGGTCCTGCAGGTGGTGCGGGAGTGCGTGCGCACGGCCGGCCTCAGCGCAGCTGGCCGAACCGAGCGACGTCGTGGTGGGTCTGCGCTCGCAACCGGTCACGCCGGGACGCGAGTCGCACGAGGCGCTCCTCGCGGTCCAGCGGGGCGCCGGCGGCGCGGCGGTGGGTGCGGCGCGAGGCGAGTCGGGCGGAGATGGTGGTCATGGCGGTCCTGCTCTCTCTCGGGGTGTGACCACAGCCTGGGCGCACCGGCTTGCGCTCGACTTGCAGTGGGCTTGCGGTGCGATGTCAGACCGGCGAACCGGCCGGGTCGCGGCACGGGTCACAGGTGCGCGGTGATGGCCCCGGCACGATCCCGCAGGCCGCGAAGGGCCCGCAGGGTGCGCTCCGGCTCGCCGGTGGCGCGCAGACGGCGCATGCCAGCGTCGCCGTCGTCCGCGGCCCGCACCAGGGCGACCGCGACCCACGCCAGCCGCTCGAGGGCGCCCGCCAGCACGTCGCGGGCCTCGAGACCGGGTTCGCCGTAGGCGGTCGCGACCAGCCGCAGCCGGGACGCCGTCCACGCGTCGGGGTCGTCGACGGGCGGCACGCGGTAGAGCGGCACGCAGTTCCACGCGAGGAAGCCGAGCTCGAGGCGCGCGGTGGTGGGGCCGGCGAGGTCCCAGTCGAAGACGCCGGCGAGCCGGTCGGGAGCACCGGTCACGAAGCAGAGGTTGTAGGGCGCGACGTCGTTGTGGCCGATCAGGTCGGCACCGGGTGCCGACGGGAAGCGCCAGGGGCCGCGCAGGTCGAGCCCGCGGGTGGTCTCGTGCAGGCGCCGGGTCCAGGCGACGACGGCCGCCAGCTGGGCCTTGCTCAGCTGCTCGCGGTCGACGTCGACGACGAGGCCGGGCAGGAAGTCGAGCACCTCGCGTCCGCGCTCGTCGGTGCCGTGGTGGCGCGGCACCGCGGGCAGCCGTGGCGCCAGGTGGCCGAGCAGGCGCATGACCGCCGGCGTCCACGGCCCGGTCTCGCGACGCACCGTGTCGCCGACCCGCCAGACCCGGCCGACGTTGCCGCCGGCGAGCAGCTGCTCGTCGTGGGTCACGGGCGCCACTCTCGCCGATCGGCGTTGGATCCGCCCGCCTCGGCGGGTCGGTACCCGCATGAGCACTCACGAGCAGCAGGTCGAGCAGCAGGTGGAGCAGCTGGTGCGGCGCTGGGCCGAGGCGGTGCACACCGGTGACCTCGAGACCGTGGTCGCCGACCACGGCGACGACCTGGTCATGTTCGACGTGCCGCCCCCGCACGACGGCGTCCGCGGCCTGGCGGCCTACCGCGCGACCTGGCCGCCGTTCTTCGACTGGCAGCGCAGCGGCGCGGTCTTCGAGATCGTCGAGCTGCAGGTCACCGCGGGGGACGACGTCGCGTTCGCCTGGGCGCTGCTGCGGTGCGGCACGCCCGACGAGCTGGCCGTGGACCCGGCGCGGCGGCTCCGGCTCACGCTCGGCCTGGAGCGGCGCGCGGGGCGGTGGGTGGTGACCCACGAGCACCACTCGTTCTGCCACCCGGCCTGAGCCCCTCGGACGGCTCGGGCTGTCAGCGGCCGGTGGCGCCGTCGATGAGCTCGCGCAGGATGTCGGCGTGGCCGGCGTGCCGGCCGGTCTCCTCGATCATGTGCACCAGTGCCCACCGCATCGACAGCCGCTTGCCCGGACGGCGGATCGGGTCGTCGAGGTCGGTGGCCGCGATGACGGCGTCGGCCTCGGCCACGGCGGCGCGGTAGGCGTCGCGGACGTCGTCCACGCTCGCCGCGTCGTCGGCGTGGAAGGTGACCTGCCAGTCGTCCGGGGCCTCGCCGAGGAAGGTGAACCGCTCGACGGCGGTCAGGTGGGTCACCAGGCCCAGCACGTTGGTGCCCGAGGCGACACCGGGCTCGCGGACGGCGGGCTCGGGGGCGCCGTCCAGCGTGGAGAGGACCGAGGTGCGCAGGTAGCCGAGGAAGGCGCAGAGCGTGTCGCGCTCGCCGCTGTCGGTGGTCGGGGGCGGCTGGTCGCTCATGGCGACAGTCTGGCGGGGAGCCTCGACCGGCGGGGTGAGGCGACATGCGCCGGGCGGCCGGAGGCTGGACCCGGCGGCACCCGTCCGCCCGGCGGCCAGGAGGAGGCATGATGCCCGCGAAGAAGGACCACGGCGCCAGCGTCGGCGACGACGAGCTCTACGAGAAGATCCGCGCCGAGGGCGGCAGCAAGCAGAAGGCGGCCCGCATCGCCAACGCCGCGGCCAACACCTCGCGCAGCGCCGTCGGCCGCAAGGGCGGCGCGTCCGGCTCCTACGACGACTGGACCGTCGAGGACCTGCGCAAGCGCGCCGCCGAGCTCGACATCAGCGGCCGCTCGTCGATGAGGCGCGACGAGCTGATCGACGCGCTGCGCGACAGCTGAGGACGGCGGGCCGGGGGTCTCGAGGATCGGCCGTGGCCGGCCTCGCACCTCGACCGTCGTGAAGGCCGTGCCCGGCCTCGCACCTCGACCCCTGTCCGAGCGCGGCATCATCGGGCCATGACGAGCGACCGGGTCACGGTGCTGACGGGTGGGTCGCGCGGCATCGGCGCGGCCACGGCACGGCTGTGGGCGACGTCGGCGACGCCGTCCGACGTGCTGCTGCTGACCTACCGCAGCCGGGCCGAGGACGCCGCGCGCGTGGTCGCCGACGTGGTGGACGCCGGCGGCCGGGCCGAGGCGGTGCGCTGCGACGTCGCCGACCCGGCCGAGGTGGCCGGCGTCTTCGAGCGTGCCGACGCGCTCGGCGTGCTGGTGGCGCTGGTCAACAACGCCGCGACCCTCGAGCAGCAGGCCGACTTCGAGGACCTCGACCACGAGCGGTGGCGCCGCGTCTTCGCCACCAACGTCCTCGGCGTCGCCGAGGCCTGCCGCCACGCCGTCCGCCGGATGTCGGCCGCGCACGGCGGCCGCGGGGGAGCGGTCGTCAACGTCTCGTCGAAGGCCGCCCAGCTGGGCTCGCCGCACGAGTACGTCGACTACGCGGCCAGCAAGGCCGCCCTCGAGACGCTCACCCGCGGACTGGCGCTCGAGGTGGCACCCCACGGCGTCCGCGTCAACGGCGTGCGCCCCGGCATCATCGACACCGACATGCACGCCGACGGCGGCGAGCCCGGCCGGGCCGCCCGGCTCGGCCCCGGCCAGCCGATGGGCCGGGCCGGCACCGCCGAGGAGGTGGCGGCCGCGATCCTGTGGCTGCTCTCGCCGGCCGCGTCGTTCACGACCGGCGCCTTCGTCGACGTCTCCGGCGGGCGCTGAGCCCGGTCACCGAGGTCAGGCCCCCAAGGTCAGGCCACCGCCTGCGCCATCAGCTGCTCGGCCCGGCGCACCAGGTCGGGGTGCTGGGCCGCCACGTCGGTGGTCTCGGCCTCGTCGGTCTCGAGGTCGTACAGCTCGACGGCCCGCCCGCCGAGCCGCACGGCCTTCCAGCGGCCGAAGCGCACCGCCTCGTCGAAGCGGCCCTCGTCGAACGACCAGTAGAGGTGGTCGTGGGCGCGCTGCGCCCGGCCCTGCAGGGCGGCGGCGAAGGAGATGCCGTCGAGGCCACGCGGCGTGCGGGCCCGGCCGAGCTCGGCGAAGGTCGGCAGCAGGTCCCAGACCGCGATCGGCTCGGTGACCACGCGGCCGCCGGGCGTGCCCGGCACGCGCGCGATCATCGGCACCCGGATGCCGCCCTCGTAGACGTCGCGCTTGATGCCCCGCAGGCCGCCGTTGCTGTCGAAGAAGTCGGCGTCGTGGGGCACGGCGGCGTTGACGTAGTCGTAGTTCGCACCGGCCTCGTGCGGGCCGTTGTCGCTGACGAAGACCACCACGGTGTCGTCGGCCAGGCCGCGCTGCTCGAGGCGCTCGAGCAGCAGACCGACCTGGGCGTCGGTCCAGGTGACCTGCGCGGCGTGGGCCTTCTCGCCGTCGGGCCAGTCCTGGTCGCCGTACGGGCCCTCGTCGATGTGCACGTTCGGCGCGTGCGGCGTGGTGTAGGAGACGTCGAGGAAGAACGGCTGGTCGCGGCGGGCGGCGTCGTCGAGGAAGGCCAGCGCCTGCTCGGTGATCAGGGTGCCGGCGTAGACGGCGTTCCTGGTGTGGTTCTCGGAGTAGATGACGGTGGTCTCGTCGTCCCACAGGTAGGTGGGCCAGTAGTCGTGGCAGTGCGACTGGTTGATGTAGCCGAAGAACCGGTCGAAGCCCTGCTCGGTCGGGTGGCTCGCCTGGCCGGCGCGCTCGGGGCCCAGGCCCCACTTGCCGATCAGCCCGGTGCGGTAGCCGGCGCGGCCGAGCACCTCGGGGATGGTGACGTCGTCGCGGCTCAGGCCGCGGCCGGCGTCCGCGTTGGTCTTCACGGTGGCGTGGCCGGTGTGCTGGCCGGTGAACAGCGAGCAGCGGGTGGGGGCGCACGTGGGGGTGGCGTAGGCCTGGTCGAAGCGGATGCCGTCGGCGGCCAGCCGGTCGAGCACGGGCGTCTGCAGCACCTGCTGGCCGTAGGCGCCGACCTCGC
This sequence comes from Nocardioides marinquilinus, assembly GCF_039543705.1. Classification (NCBI taxonomy): domain Bacteria; kingdom Bacillati; phylum Actinomycetota; class Actinomycetes; order Propionibacteriales; family Nocardioidaceae; genus Nocardioides; species Nocardioides marinquilinus. Next base: position 12,339 of record NZ_BAABKG010000007.1, on the reverse strand, counting down.
CGCGGCCGAGGTCGTCGACGACGACCAGCAGGATGTTCGGGCGGCCCTTGCGGCCGCGCGGGGCCCGGGACGACGGTGCGGGGACGGCCTGGGCGGCCGACGAGGTGGTCGTGGTGGCCGCGGTGCCGGCGACCGCGGTGGCGGCCAGGCCCGAGAGCACGGAGCGGCGGGGGAGGGTCCGAGAGGTCATGGCGACGCATACTAGACAAATCGACTCGACTCAGTGTGATTCACGGGCGCCCCGGCGTGCCAGGATCGGCGGGTGGCCCCGGCCGACCCCCACCTGCGTGACCTGGTGCTGCTGCGCCGGGTGCGCGACCGCATCGACCGCGAGTACGCCCGACCGCTCGACGTCCCCGCCCTGGCCCGCGGCGTCGGCATGTCGGCCGGCCACCTCAGCCGGCAGTTCAGGCTCGCCTACGGCGAGTCGCCGTACAGCTACCTGATGACCCGGCGCATCGAGCGCGCGATGGCGCTGCTGCGGCGCGGCGACCTCAGCGTCACCGAGGTCTGCTTCGCCGTGGGCTGCTCCTCGCTCGGCACCTTCAGCACCCGCTTCAGCGAGCTCGTCGGCGTGCCGCCGAGCGCCTACCGGGCGCAGCACGCGGGGGACGACGGCGTCGGGGCCGAGCTGCCACCGTGCGAGGCCCGCAAGGTGACCCGACCGGTCAGGGACGCCCGGCCCACCGGCGGATCGATCACGAATCGAGAAGCGGCACCGGGCGGGACGGACCTAGCGTGAGCGGCATGGACATCACCATCCACCAGGCCTACCTCCCGCACACCGACCACGAGGCCTCGCTGGCCTTCTACCGCGACCTCCTGGGCTTCGAGGTGCGCAACGACGTCGAGAACGGCGGTCAGCACTGGCTGACCGTCGGGCCGCCGTCCCAGCCCGACGTCGCCCTCGTGCTGCACCCGCCCGCCGTCGACCCCGGCATCACCGAGGAGGAGCGACGCGTGGTCGCCGAGATGATGGCCAAGGGCACCTTCGCCAGCCTCAACCTCGCCACGCCCGACGTGGACGCCGCCTTCGAGCGGCTGCAGGCGGGGGACGTCGAGGTCGTGAGCGAGCCGACCGACCAGCCGTGGGGCGTGCGCGACTGCGCGCTGCGCGACCCGGCGGGCACCACGATCAGGCTCTTCGAGGTGCGCCGATGAGTCGTGGGCCCGCGGCGGGTCCATCACCGCAGCCACGACCGACGAGCAGGGGAGGACCCACCCGGTGACCACGAGAGCAGCCGACAGCCACGACCTCATCCGCGTGCAGGGGGCACGCGAGAACAACCTCAAGGACGTCAGCGTCGAGCTGCCGAAGCGCCGGCTGACGGTGTTCACCGGCGTCTCGGGCTCCGGCAAGAGCTCGCTGGTCTTCGCGACCATCGCGGCGGAGTCGCAGCGGCTGATCAACGAGACCTACAGCGCCTTCGTGCAGGGCTTCATGCCGAGCCTGGCCCGGCCCGAGGTCGACGTGCTGGAGGGGCTGACGACCGCGATCATCGTCGACCAGGAGCGCATGGGCGCCAACCCGCGCTCGACGGTCGGCACCGCCACCGACGCCAACGCGATGCTGCGCATCCTGTTCAGCCGCCTCGGCAAGCCGTACGTCGGCCCGCCGACGGCGTTCTCGTTCAACGTGCCCACCCGCAAGGCCAGCGGCGTGATGAGCACCGAGAAGGCCGGCCGCACCGAGCGCAACGTGGTGCGCGACGTCGTCTACCTCGGCGGCATGTGCCCGCGCTGCGAGGGCATGGGGCACGTCAGCGACTTCGACCTCACCGCCCTGTACGACGAGTCCAAGACGCTCAACGAGGGCGCGCTCACGGTGCCGGGCTACTCGATGGACGGCTGGTACGGCCGGCTGTTCGCCGGCATGGGGCTGCCGATGGACAAGCCCATCGCCACGTTCACCAAGAAGCAGCTCGACACGATGCTCTACAGCGAGCCGACCAAGATCAAGGTCGAGGGCATCAACCTGACCTTCGAGGGCGTCATCCCCAAGGTGCAGAAGTCGATGCTGAGCAAGGACGTCGAGGCGATGCAGCCCCACGTGCGGCGCTTCGTCGAGCGGGCCATCACCTTCGACACCTGCCCCGAGTGCGACGGCACCCGGCTCACCAAGGAGGCGCTCGCCTCGAAGGTGAAGGGCAAGAGCATCGCCGACCTGTGCACCATGCAGATCAGCGACCTCGCCGAGTGGGTGCGGGCGCTGAAGGAGCCGTCGGTCAAGCCGCTGCTCGGCGGCCTGCAGCACCTGCTCGACTCCTTCGGCGAGATCGGGCTCGGCTACCTCTCGCTCGACCGGCCGGCCGGCACGCTGTCGGGCGGCGAGGCGCAGCGCACCAAGATGATCCGCCACCTGGGCTCCTCGCTCACCGACGTCACCTACGTCTTCGACGAGCCCACGATCGGGCTCCACCCGCACGACATCGAGCGCATGAACCAGCTGCTGCTGCAGCTGCGCGACAAGGGCAACACGGTGCTCGTGGTCGAGCACAAGCCCGAGACGATCGCGATCGCCGACCACGTCGTCGACCTCGGCCCGGGTGCGGGCTCGGGCGGCGGCGAGGTGTGCTTCGAGGGCACCGTCGCCGGGCTGCGTCGCAGCTCGACCGTCACTGGCAAGCACCTCGACGACCGCGCCGCGCTCAAGGACGCCGTGCGCGAGCCCACCGGCACCCTCGAGGTGCGCGGCGCCTCGACCCACAACCTGCGCGACGTCGACGTCGACGTCCCGCTCGGCGTCCTGTGCGTGGTCACCGGCGTCGCCGGCTCGGGCAAGAGCTCGCTGGTGCACGGCTCGGTGGCCGGCCGCGACGGTGTCGTGGTGGTCGACCAGGGCGCCATCAAGGGCTCGCGCCGCAGCAACCCGGCCACCTACACCGGCCTGCTCGAGCCCATCCGCAAGGCGTTCGCGAAGGCCAACGGCGTGAAGCCGGCGCTGTTCAGCAGCAACTCCGAGGGCGCCTGCTCGACCTGCAACGGCGCCGGCGTCATCTTCACCGAGCTGGGCGTGATGGCGACCGTGGAGTCGCCGTGCGAGGAGTGCGAGGGACGCCGCTTCCAGGCCTCGGTGCTCGAGCACACCCTCGGCGGCCGCAACATCGCCGAGGTGCTGGAGATGTCGGTGGCCGACGCCGAGACGTTCTTCGCCGACGGCGACGCCAAGGTGCCCGCGGCCCACAAGGTGCTCGACCGCCTGGTCGACGTCGGCCTCGGCTACCTGACCCTCGGCCAACCCCTCACCACGCTGTCCGGCGGCGAGCGGCAAAGGCTGAAGCTGGCCAACGAGATGGCCGAGAAGGCCGAGGTCTACGTGCTCGACGAGCCCACGACGGGCCTGCACCTCGCCGACGTCGACCAGCTGCTCGGGCTGCTCGACCGGCTCGTGGACGACGGCCGCTCGGTCATCGTCATCGAGCACCACCAGGCCGTCATGGCCCACGCCGACTGGATCATCGATCTCGGCCCCGGCGCCGGCCACGACGGCGGCCAGGTGGTCTTCGAGGGCACCCCGGCCGACCTGGTCGCCGCGAAGAGGATGAAGAAGAAGACGACGCTGACCGGGCAGCACCTGGCGGAGTACGTCGGGGTCTGAGTCCTGGTCGGCGTCGTGGTCCTGGCGGGGTTGCGCCCGGCCGGGGCGGGTTGGGCTGGCCGGGGCCGGGGTGGGGGTCGTGTGCCTGAGACCGGCCCATGCGCCGTCCAGGGGCACACGACCCCGCCTCCGGGCCGCCTGCCCACCGGCCCGACCCACCGGCCCGACCCGGCCTCGCACCGCCTCGTCGGGACGACGCTCGAACGAGGCTGTCGATCGTCCGCGACCCCGCCTAGCGTCGTCGACATGGACATGCTGACGAACGACGAGATCGCCGGCGCCGGCCTGGCCGACTGGCGCAAGCTCGGGCAGGGGCTGCACGCCCGGTTCGCCGTCGACGGGTTCGCGGCCGCGGCCCGGCTCGTGGTGGCGGTGGCCGAGGTGGGCGACGAATTGGGGCACCACCCGACGGTGAGCCTGGGGGAGGGGTGGGTCGACCTGCGGGCCATCACCCCCGACGCCGTCTACCGCGGCGGCGACGGGGACGAGCGCGTGCTCGCGTGGGTCACGGCGCAGGACGTCGAGCTGGCCCGGCGCGTCAGCGAGGTTGCCGCCCGGCAGGGCGCCAGGCCCGACCCGGCCTCGGTGCTCACAATCGAGCTGGCCCTCGACACGGCCCGTGCGGGCGAGCTGTCGCCGTTCTGGTCGGCGCTGCTGAGCAGTGACGCCGGCTCGCCGGGTGACGACGTCCGCGACCCGACCGGGCGCGTGCCGATCCTGTGGTTCCAGGAGTCCGAGCCGCGTGCTGACGCAGTCCCGCAGCGCTGGCACCTCGACGTGTGGGTGCCGCCCGAGCAGGCCGGGTCCCGCATCGCGGCAGCGGTGGCCGCCGGAGGCGTCGTCGTCGACGCCACCCAGGCGCCGTCCTTCACGGTGCTGGCCGACGCCGACGGCAACCGCGCCTGCGTCTGCACCGCGCTCTCGGCCGCAGCGGACGGGTAGGACTGGGCCGATGATCCGTGACCGGCGCGAGGAGGACCTCGACGTCCTGGTCCGCGTGCTCACCGACCTGACCGGCGGCACCGGGGTCGTCGGTGGCTCGTCGGCGCTCAGCTGGCTGCGGCGGCCTGGGGCCGACGTCTCCTGGGTCTTCGACCAGGCGCCGGTGAGCGTCACCCCGACCCGCAACGTGGTCGGTCACGTGCAGGTCCGCCGGCCGGACGACGACGCCTGGGCCCGCGAGGTCGCGGGCCTCGTCGGACGCGACGTCGGTGACCTGCGGGTGGTCGGCCGGCTGTTCGTGAAGCCGGTGACCCACCACGTCGGGATCGCACGGCACCTGCTCAGGCAGGCGGTCGACCGAGTCGAGTCGCGCGGACTGGTGGCGGCCATGCACCCCGATGACCGCGAGCTGGTGCCGCCGCTGCTCTGCGAGCGGTTCGGCTTCACCGAGGTGCCGACCGGCGGCGGCCGACCAGGAGTACTGGTGCGCGACGACGTGGTCAGACCGGGCTGAGCAGGACCAGCTCGTCGCCGGCGGGGTCGGCGAGCCCGCCGTCCGCCGACCGGGTGGCGCCGAGCGAGACGAGCCGGTCGGCCTCGGCGCCGTGGTCGCCGACGGCGAGCAGCGTGAAGCGCTGGCGGCCGCGACCGGCCCGCGGCGCGACCGGCGGGCCGCCCCAGGCGATCTTCGTCCCGCCGTGCGGTGACTGGACGGCGGTCTCGCCGTCGTCGTCCCACACCAGCGGCCAGCCGAGCGCCTCGCTCCAGAACACCCCGACCTCGCGGAGCCCGTCGCAGGCGACCTCGCCGAGCGGCCCGCAGCCGGCGGTGAACCGGTTGCCCTCCTCGAGCACGCACAGCGCGTCGCCCGCCGGGTCGGCGAGGACGACGTGCCCCTCCTCGGGTCGCTGGCCGACGTCGAGGTGCCGACCGCCGAGGTCGAGCACCCGCGCCACGGTCGTGTCCTGGCCGACGCCGTCGCTCGTCAGGTGCAGGTGCACCAGCTCGGGCGCCTCACCGCGCGGGGTCGTGGCCCGCTCGAACCCCAGCCCCACCTGCGCCGCGGTGCCCAGCACGCGGAGCCCGAGCGCGTCGTCGACCACCTCGCGGCCGAGCAGCGCAGCCCAGAACCGGGCGACGCCCACCGGGTCGTCGACGTCGAAGGTGATCGCCACGAGCTCGCACGCCATCGTCCGACGCTAGGCGGGCCGTCGCCGGCCGCTCAACCGGATATGCGCTGGCGCGGCCCCGGCCGGCGGTGGTCGGCTGGGCGCATGCACGAGACCACGGCGACCGGCCGCGAGGCGCTCGACCTGACGACCCGGCTGCTGCAGCGGGTCCGCCTGGCCCACCCGACGGCGGGCGTGTGGGAGGCCGCCGACGTGCAGTGGTGGTCGCGCAAGCCGATGGCCTCCGACGGCGTCGCACGGCCCTTCTGGCTGGACGACGACGGACCCGTGGCCGGGGTCGTGCTGACCGCCTGGCGCGAGTCGGCCTGGCAGGTCGACCCGGTCGTCGTGCCCGGGGCCGGGGTCGACGTCGCCGCCGTCTGGGCCCGCGCCGTCGAGCTGGCCCGGCAGCACTCGCCCGGCACCTTCGAGGTCCCGGTGGACGACGCCGACACCGCCGCGGTGGCACTGGCCACCGACGCCGGGCTGGTGGCGGGCTCGCGGGACTCCACCGGCTGGCTCGACGCCGCCGACCGGCTGCCGGTGGTGCCGCCGCCCGCGGGCTTCCGCCTGGTCGACCGGGTCGGGCGGGACGACGTCCCCCACCCGATGGTCGCGCGCAACGGGGACGACGTCGCCCGACGGCTGGCGGGCCTCTCGCTCTACGACCCGGCCCTCGACCTCGCCGTCAAGACCGACGACGGGCGCGTCGCCGGCTACACGCTGCTCTGGCACGACGAGCGCACCGGCGTCGGGCTGGTCGAGCCGGTGCGGGTCGAGGACGACTTCGCGCGACGTGGTCTGGGCCGCGCCATGCTGACCGCGGGCATCGACCGGCTCGCGGCGCGTGGCGTGCGGCGGGTGAAGGTCTCCTACGGCTCCGAGGCCGCCGGGGCCCTCTACCGGGGTGTCGGGTTCACCCCGACGTCGACCTCCACCTGGTTCGGCCCGCCGACCGACGAGCCCGACGGGGACGCGCCGGCCCGCTGACGCGTTCCCGCCACGCCGGCCGGCCCGACCGCCCGACGAGCGTGTCGTCGGGCGGCCGGGCCGGTGCTCGCTCGGGCGAGCGACGCCGAGGGCGGTCCGAGGTCTCGGAGCCGGCCCCTCGCCGCGACGGCCGCCGGGCCGGGGGTGGGAGTCGCCGGCGGCTGTCGACCGTGGGGGAGCGGGGTGGGTCAGGTGCGGGTCAGATGCGGGACGCCGTGCGTCGCGAGCTGTGGTGACGCTGGGTCGCGGTCCAGATCAGCAGCACGATGACGGCTCCGACGATCGACCCGAGGACGCCGGAGGGCTGCAGCAGGCCGGCGTCGGCGTCGTCGCCGAGCAGCAGGTAGCCCAGCAGGCCGCCGACGAACGAGCCGACGATCCCGATCGCGATCGTGGCGACCACCGAGAGGTCCTGCCGGCCGGGGATGAGCAGCCGTGCCACGAAGCCGGCGAGGGCGCCGACGACGACGATGGTGAGGATCAGTCCGAGCATGACGATTCCTTTCCGAGGCGCGCAGACGCGGCCTGGTGGCCACGGCGTCCTGCGGTGCGCCTGAGGAGCCGGGTGGGGCTCGCCTCCGACAGAACCACCCCTAGGGCTAGCGCTGCACACACCTGGGTGGGTTACCGTCCGGTAATGACCCGGGCCCCCAACGAGGACGCGATCTGGGTGGCCCTGGTCGACGACTACGACGTGGTCGTCAAGGGTGTCGCCACGATGCTCGACCCCTACCGCGACCGCGTGCTGGTGGCCGAGCTCGACACCGACCGCCCGGTCAAGGACGACGTCGACATCGCCCTCTACGACTCCTTCGCCCAGCCCGAGTCCGACCAGGAGCAGATCAAGGTGCTCCTGGCGAACCCGCGGGCCCGCAAGGTCGTGGTCTACACCTGGAACTTCCACCCCGAGCTGGTCGAGGCGGCGCGGGCGCTCGGCACGCACGGCTATCTGTCCAAGGCGCTGCCGGCCCGCGACCTCGTCGCGGCCCTGGAGGCGGTCCACGCCGGTGAGATCGTCTTCAGCGACCCGCCGTCACGCATGCGGACCCCCACCAGCCAGGACTGGCCCGGTCGTCAGGAGGGCCTGACCGACCGCGAGGCCGAGATCCTGGCGCTGATCACCCAGGGCAAGAACAACGCCGACATCTGCGAGGTGACCTACCTCGCGCCCAACACCGTGAAGTCCTACGTGCGCAACCTCTACCGCAAGATCGAGGTCGACAGCCGCACCCAGGCCGTCGTGTGGGGCGTTCGCCACGGGTTCCTGCCCGACCACCACCGCATCGACCACTGGCGCGGCGGCCCTTGAGTCGCCGTCCGGGCACTCCGGGACGTCCGGGCACCCCGGGACCGGCCTGGCGTGGCACGGGCCGGCCGCCGTCCTAGCTGACGTCACCGGGCGCGCCGGGCATCTCGCCCCCGCCCGGGCCGCCCATGCCGCTGGCGGCCTGCTGGGTCACGCTGCCGGCGTAGTCGTTCGTCGGGTCGCGGTAGATGGTGTGCACGTGGCCCCAGCCCGAGGTGGTCACGCCGTCGACGTCCGCACCGGCCGATCCCTGCTGGGCCTGGAACGCCACGTAGACGTCGGGCCCGGAGATCGAGAAGCTGATGCCGTCGCCGGTCGACATGTCGTAGGTGGTCTCGCCCGACCAGGCGATGACGGTCTCGTCCAGGGTCGCCTCGATCTCCTCGCGGGTCGCCTCGGTGGTCTCGTCGTCGGCCAGGCCGGTCCAGTTGGCGATCAGCTCGAGCAGCAGCTCGGCCTGCTCGTCGGTGAGGTCGGCGCCGCTGAGGCCCTCGCCCGTGGCGAAGCCGCAGGTGTCGCCGGGGGCGCACATGCTCACCTCGCCCGAGGTCAGGGTGGCCTGCTGCTCCGCGGTCAGGCTGTCGAAGAAGGCGAAGGCGTCGGTGTAGATGCCCTCGAAGGGCTGCACCTCCTCGCCGTCCTCGTTCGTGTAGACGGCCGGTTGCACACCGAGGTGGGTGGGAGCGAAGGTGATCGCGTCGGCCGAGCCGTCGAGCGTGGCGTTGATGCCGAGGTGGTGGCCGCCGAACTGCACCTCCCACGCCTCGGTGGTCGAGGGCTCACCGAAGAGTGCGATGTAGTACTGGCCCAGCGAACTCTCCGTCGAGCTGCTGTTGTCGGCGAGGTACTGGTCGCCACCGATGATGGCGGCCACGGTGGCGTAGCCCTCGTCGTCGAGCAGCGCGGCCAGCACCTCCATCGCGGCGCCCTGCTGCTCCTCGGTCAGATCGGCCAGGTTCAGCCCCGCCCGCTCGACGAAGGTGACGGGGAAGTTCGACCACGACGTCGTCCTGGTCTCGTCGTCGTAGTCGTAGACCACCTGCCCGCGCTGCTCGTCGGTCAACGTGGCCAGGAAGGCCTCGGCCGCCGCGGCGGCATCGCTGACGGTCGTGCTGGTGCTGGTGGCGTCGGCGCCGCTCTCGTCGGCCACGGCGGTGGCCGCGTCGGCGACCGTGCTCGACGAGGTCGCCGAGGTCGAGGAGGACGAGGCGCTGGTGTCGCTCACTCTGCCGCAGCCGGTGAGCGCGAGCACACCGACGAGCGTGACGGAGGCCAGGCCGGCGAGTCGGCGGCGGAGGCGAGCGGCGGAGGGACGCGGTGAGGTCATGTCCCGAAGGCTGGCGAGACGCACTGTGCGGTTGCTGTGAGACCTCTGTGGTGCGGCCGCGAGGTGCTCGGATGCCGGTCGTGCGGCCCGGCGGTGGCCGACGCTAGCGTCACGGCGTGGACGAGCTGAGCGTGGTCGCGGACGACGGCGTCCGGCTGCACGTCGCGGCGTGCGGCTCGGGGCCGGACGTCGTGGTGCTCTCGGGCGGCCCGGGGTGCGTGCACTACCTGGCCGACGAGGCGCTGGCGCCACGCGGCGTCCGGGCGTGGTTCCCCGACCCGCGCGGGGTCGGGCGCTCGGAGGGCGGGGCGCACCCGATGGCGCGGGCGGTGGCCGACCTCGAGGCGGTGCGCGCCGCGGCGGGCGTGGAGCGCTGGGTGGTCCTCGGCCACTCCTGGGGCGGCGACCTCGCCGTCCGCTACGCCCTCGACGCGCCCCACGCCGTCCGCGGCGTCGTGTCGGTGGCGATGCACGGGCTGCACCGCGACCGGTCGTGGGCGGAGGCCTACGAGGCGGCGAAGGACGACGACCCCGGGCCCGACATCCCCTTCTCCGACACCGTGTGGCGCTCGCTGCGGGCCTCGTTCGCGGAGTGGATCCACGAGCCGGGGCTGTGGCGGGCGCTCGCCGACTCGCCGGTGCCGGTGTACGTGGTCACCGCCGGCGACGACATCCGTCCGGCGTGGCCGCACGCCCAGCTGGCGGCGCTGGTGCCGCGGGGGAGCCACGAGGTGGTGCCCGGCGTGCCCCACGACCTCTGGCACACCCACCCCGACCGGTGGGTCGAGGTGGTCACCCGCGCCTGCGCGGACCTCTCTCAGAGCAGCCAGTCGGCGTAGAAGACGCCGAGGCCCGCGGCGACGCACAGCCCGGCGATGATCCAGAACCGGATGACGACGGTGACCTCGTCCCACCCGAGGTGCTCGAAGTGGTGGTGGATGGGCGCGATGCGGAAGATGCGGCGTCCGGTGCCGGTGAGCCGGCGGGTGAGCTTGAAGTAGCTCATCTGCAGCAGCACCGACATGGTCTCGAGCACGAACAGGCCGGCGATCAGCGCCATGAGCAGCTCGGTGCGCGTCATGATCGCGAGCCCGGCGAGCGCGCCGCCGATGGCCAGCGAGCCGACGTCGCCCATGATGATGCGCGCCGGCTTGGCGTTGTACCAGAGGAACCCGACGCAGGCCGCGGCGACCGCCGTGGCGAAGACCGCGAGGTCGAGCGGGTCGCGCACGGTGTAGCACTGCGACTCCACGACGTTGGCGCGCACCGAGCCGCACTGCTGGTTGTTCTGCCAGATGCCGACCACCGCGTAGGCGCCGAAGACGACGGCCGCCGTGCCGGCGAGCAGCCCGTCGGCGCCGTCGGCGAGGTTGGCGCCGTTCGAGGTGGCGGTGACGATGAACCAGATCACCACCAGCACCACGACCAGGGGGAGCTTGGGACCCCAGTCGTGCGTGGTCGAGATGTACTGCGAGGCCGGGCGGACGCCGTCCGCGTCGGCGAACAGCTGCGTGGCCAGGACGCCGAAGACCACCGCCACGAGGGTCTGCCCGGCCATCTTCTGGCGGCTGTTCAGACCGGCGTTGTTCTGGGTGTAGACCTTGATGTAGTCGTCGAGGAAGCCGACCACCCCGCAGCCGACGATCAGCAGCGCGAGCAGCCACGCGCTCGCCGTCGGCCAGCCGCCGGCCATGAGCGTGGCGAGCAGGTAGGCGAGCAGGGCGCTGGCGACCACGACGACGCCGCCCATGGTCGGGACGCCGCGCTTGACGTGGTGGGTGGTCGGACCGTCCTCGCGGATCGGCTGACCGAAGCCGTGGCGGGTGAACCAGCCGATGGCCACGCGGGTGCCGAGCATCGAGCACGCCAGTGCGAGGCCGCCGGCGAGGAGGAGAGCGCGCACGAGGGGACCACCTGCTGCCTCCTTCACGGGCGTCACCGCGGCCGGAGGGGTGCCACGGGACGAGCGGGTGCAACGGGAGCGAGCGGCACCCACTCTGGCCCAGCCCGACGTCCGGCCGCCACCCGAGGGTCCCGGCGTGTCGCCGCCACCCGCCGGTCGCTGCCGGCCGCGGCGCGCCGGTAGGTTCGGCCCCGTGGCCTACCTGCTGCTGCTCGGGGCCATCGTGCTCGAGGTCATCGGCACCTCGCTGCTGCGCTCCACCGAGGGCTTCACGCGCCTGTGGCCGACGGTGGCGTGCCTGCTCGCCTACGTGGCGGCGTTCCTGCTGCTGAGCCGGATCGTGCAGGAGCTGCCGATCGGCGTGACCTACGCGCTGTGGAGCGGCATCGGCACCCTGCTGATCGTGACCGTCGGAGTGACGCTGCTCGGCGACCCCTTCACCTGGCGGGCCGGGGTCGGCATCGGCCTGATCGTGGCCGGGGTCGTGGTGCTCAACCTCGGCGGCGCGCACTAGCGCCCGACGGTCGCCGTGGACCTGCTGCCCGCCGCCGCGTTCCGGCGCACCGACGCCGAGCGGGCCGACCAGCGGCTGGCCTGGGCGCGCGCCGACCGCGCCTTCTTCGCCGCCGGGGCGTGCCACGTGCTCGCCTGGGCCTGCCGGCGGCTGCACCCCGGCCGCGGCGTCGGTCTCATCGGGCTGCGCCGCCCCGGTGCCGCGGAGGTGAGCCACGTCGTCGCGACGCGGGACGGGTGGGCACTCGACCACAGCGGCTGGCACCCGGCGTCCGAGGTGGTGCGGGTCAACCAGGAGGCCGACGGGCCGCTCGACGTCGTCGTCCTCGACCCCGACCTCGCCCGGTTCTGTCGCGAGCACCGCCACCGGCCGCCGCCGGACTTCGCCCACGACCCGTGGCCGCGGGCGCGCTGCTACGTGCGGCGCTTCGACCCGCCGTGGGCGTCCGGCTCGGGCTAGACGCGGCTAGGTGTGATGCCCAGCCAGGTTGTTCAACCGGTTGATGGGTGGTTGGCCTGCGAGGGCTGAGTGGGGCCGGTGGTGGTTGTACTGGTGCAGCCATCCTGCCAGGGCTGCTCGGCGGGCGTTTT
>NZ_BAABKG010000006.1:0-290733 GCF_039543705.1 Nocardioides marinquilinus | reverse complement strand
GTGGGACATGAAGGCCTCCTGGCGGTGAAGCGGTTTCTAGACAGCTCCACTCCACCGCGGGAGGCCTTCACCCATCTACGGACGCGCCGTACCCGATCGCACAACGTGCCTGGGCATCACAGCTAGGGGTCGGCCGCGCCTCAGGGGGCGACGGTGCCCGCGCCGGTGCGCAGCCAGGCGTCGCCGCGCGCCCGGTGCAGCAGCGTGACCAGCCGGCCGGTCATGAACAGCCCGGCGAACAGCACCCACACCACGACGAGCCCCCCGCCCCAGGCGACGGCGGCGAGGGTGATCGGCGCGTAGACCACCGCGACCACCAGACCCGCCCACGCCAGGTAGCGGCCGTCGCCGGCGCCGATGAGGACGCCGTCCAGCACGAACACGACGCCGGCGACCGGCTGGCCGAGCGCGGCGACGAGCAGCACCGGCACGAGCAGGCCGGGCACGTCGGGGTCGTCGGTGAACAGCCGGCCGAGCAGGGGCGAGGCGAGGGCGAGCAGCAGGCCGAGCGCGACGCCGCTCCAGAGCCCCCACGAGACCATCCGGCGGGTCAGCCGGCGGGTGCCCTCGACGTCCCCGGCGCCCAGCGCGCGCCCGGTGAGCGCCTGGGCGGCGATGGCGACGGCGTCCAGCACGAAGGCGAGGAAGGTCCAGAGCGTCATCGCCACCTGGTGGGTGGCGATGCGGTCCGCGCCGGCGTCCCCGTCACCGGCGCCGAGGGTGACCGCGACGACCGTGACCAGCAGGGCAGCGCGCAGCGTCAGGGTGCGCACGAGCAGGGGGACGCCGGCGCGCCCGGCCCGGCGCACGCCGAGGGCCGACGGTCGCAGCCGGGCCTCGTGACGGCGGGCGCCGCGCACCACGACCACGCACAGCGCGGTGGCCGAGGCGGTCTGCGCGAGCAGCGAGCCCCAGGCCGAGCCGGCGAGGCCGAGGCCCGCGAACGAGCCGACGCCGTAGACCAGCACCAGGTTGGCCACGACGTTGAGGGCGTTGCCGGCGATCGCGACGACGAGCGGGGTGCGGGTGTCCTGCAGGCCGCGTAGCACGCCGGTCGCGGCGAGCATCACCAGCAGCGGGGCGGTGCCGAGGAAGGCGATGCGCAGGAAGGTCTCGGCGTGGCCGCCGATCTCGGCCGAGACCCCGAAGGCGGCCACGAGCGGCTCGGTGAGCACGACCCCGAGCGCGGTCAGCACCACGCCGAGGCCGAGCGCGAGCCAGATCCCGTCGACGCCGAGCGCCAGCCCCGCGCGCAGGTCGCCGGCGCCGAGGTGCCGGGCGACGCTGGCCGTGGTGCCGTAGGCCAGGAACACGCACAGGCCGACGACGGTCTGCAGCACCGTGGCCGCGATCCCGAGGCCGGCGAGCTCGGCGGTGCCGAGGTGGCCCACGATGGCGGCGTCGGTGAGCAGGAACAGCGGCTCGGCGACCAGGGCGAGGAACGCCGGCACGGCCAGCCGCAGGATCTCGCGGTCGGTGTCGCCGTGCGGTCGACGGCCCGCGCGGGGCGGCGACGTCCCCTCGGATCGGCGGCTCACCGCGCTACCACACCAGTCCGGACGCCGGGATCGAAATCGACGTGATCACCGGTGGAAAACGTGTGGAAACCCCGCCGCCACGGCGCGCATGTCGACAAACCGGCACGCGACCCCCAGGTGACCGTCCGGTGAACGAGATTCCACCCCGACTGTTTTCGGTGCACACCCTGGGAGCGACGTCGTCGCAGGTCAGCAGGGGGTTGCGCGGGTTTCGCCGGCCGTACTCCACAGCGGGGTCCCCAGGCTGTGCACACAGATCGGGAGCTCGTCCACGGCGCTGACCGAGTTATCCCCAGGGCCTGTGCACACGCCGCTGTCGCCGCGTCCTCCGGCGCCGTAGGTTCGCACTCTCGTGCACCCGAGTGTCGGTGCCCGTCCCTACCGTGCGTCGTGACACCGGCCGGTCGACCGACCGCCCCCGCAGCACCCGAGCAGCCGCCGACCGGCACCAGCGCAGCAGCCGAGCCCACGACGTGGAGGATCGCAGTGAGCATCACCGAGAGCGACCCGCGCGGCACCGGTGAGCCCCCCGACTACGGCTCCGAGGCCGACGGCGCCTGGGACGCCTGGGGCGACGGGCCCGCGCCCTTCGAGCCGGGCGACGCGCCGCGCTCGGCCGGCGACCGCACCCCGCCGCAGGACATGGCGGCCGAGCAGTCGGTGCTCGGCTCGATGCTCATCAGCAAGGACGCCGTCGCCGAGGTCGCCGAGGTGCTGCGCGGCGCCGACTTCTACCGGCCCGCGCACGAGCTGATCCACGACGCCGTCATCGACCTGTTCGGCCGCGGCGAGCCGGTCGACATGATCACCGTCTCGGCCGAGCTGCAGCGCCGCGGCGAGCTGGCCAAGGTCGGCGGGGCGCCCTACCTGCACACCCTCGCGGCCAACGTGCCGATCGCGGCGAACGCCGAGTTCTACGCCGAGATCGTGCGCGAGAAGGCGATCCTGCGGCGGCTGGTCGACGCCGGCACCCGCATCGCGCAGTTCGGCTACTCCGGCGAGGGCCAGGTCGACGACATCGTCGACCGCGCCCAGGCCGAGATCTACCAGGTCACCGACCGCCGTGCCGCCGAGGACTACCGCCCGCTGAGCGACATCCTCGAGGGCGTCCTCGACGAGATCGAGGCCATCGGCAACCGCGAGGCCGGCCTGTACGGCGTCCCCACCGGCTTCGCCGACCTCGACGACCTCACCAACGGTCTGCACTCGGGCCAGATGATCATCGTGGCGGCGCGTCCGGCCATGGGTAAGTCGACCCTCGCGCTGGACTTCTGCCGGGCGGCGTCGATCTCGAACAACCTGACCAGCGTCTTCTTCAGCCTCGAGATGACCAAGACCGAGATCACGATGCGCCTGCTCTCGGCCGAGGCGAAGGTGCCGCTCAACCACATCCGCAACGGCAACATGCAGGACGCCGACTGGGACAAGCTGGCCCACCACATGTCGCGGGTCTCGGCGGCGCCGATCTTCATCGACGACAGCCCGAACATGACGATGATGGAGATCCGGGCGAAGGCGCGGCGGCTCAAGCAGCGCCACGACCTGCGGCTGATCGTCATCGACTACATGCAGCTGATGACCTCGGGCAAGAAGGTCGAGTCCCGCCAGCTCGAGGTCTCGGAGTTCTCCCGCCAGATCAAGCTGCTCGCGAAGGAGCTCGAGGTGCCGATCATCGCGCTCTCCCAGCTGAACCGTGGCCCCGAGCAGCGCGGCGACAAGCGCCCGATGATGAGCGACCTACGCGAATCCGGGTCCCTGGAGCAGGACGCCGACATGGTGATCCTGCTGCACCGCGACGACGTCTACGAGAAGGAGTCGACCCGCCCCGGCGAGGCCGACCTGATCGTCGCCAAGCACCGCAACGGCGCCACCCGCGACATCACCGTGGCCTTCCAGGGCCACTACTCCCGCTTCGTCGACATGGCGCACTGACCCCGGCCGGTCCCTACGGCGCGGCGTCGAGCTCGTCGGCGAGCAGGTCCATCAGCAGGCCGTCGTGCCAGCCGTCGCCGTCGGCGTCCCGCTCGTAGCGCCGCATGACGCCGACCGGCCTGAACCCGACCTTGGCGTAGCAGCGGATCGCGGGCTCGTTGTCGGCGGCGGGGTCGATGACGAGGCGGTGGTGGCCGCGGTCGTGCACGAGGTGACGGGCGAGGGTACGCACGGCGTCGGTGCCGACACCGCGACCGTGGACGGCGGGGTCGACGAAGACGTCGATGGAGGCGTGGCGGTAGTCGGCGTCGTCCTCCTCGCCGTACTGCACGAGCCCGCGCACGACGTCGTCGACGAGGACGGCGTAGCGGGTGCTACCGGTCTCGAGCAGCGGCCAGCCCTCCGACGGCGCGCGCCAGCGGGCGTGCACCTCGGGTGTCGACCGCAGGCGCAGCAGGTCGTCGACGTGCGCGGCCGCGACCAGCACCAGGACGACGTGCTCGCCCCGCAGCGCCTCAGCCGGCGTCGCCACGGCGCAGCTCGACCAGCAGCGCCTCGACCCGGCGCCTGATCTCGTCGCGGATCGGGCGGACGGCGTCGACGCCGAGGCCGGCGGGGTCGTCGAGGGGCCAGTCCTCGTAGCGGCGGCCGGGCACGAAGGGGCACTCGTCGCCGCAGCCCATGGTGACCACGACGTCGGCCTCACCGACGGTCTCGTCGGCCAGTTGCCGGGGCACGGCGGCGGTGAGGTCGATGCCCTCCTCGGCCATCGCCGCCACCGCGGCGGGGTTCACCTGCGCGGCTGGCTGCGACCCCGCCGACAGCACGCGCACGTCGTCCCCGCCGAGGTGGCGCAGGTAGCCGGCCGCCATCTGCGAGCGCCCGGCGTTGTGCACGCACACGAACAGCACGGTCGGACGACGCCCGCTCACGCGCCCACCCCACCGAGCAGCGCGGCCAGGTCGCGCAGCGGTCCGGGGACGGCCCGGTAGTAGACCCACACCCCGCGCTTCTCGCGCTCGAGCAGCCCCGCGGCGTGCAGCTGCTTGAGGTGGTGGCTGATGGTCGGCTGGGAGAGGTCGAAGGCGTCGTTGAGGTCGCACACGCAGGCCTCGGCGTCGGCGTGCGAGGCGATCAGCGAGAGCAGCCTCAGCCGCACCGGGTCGGCGATCGCCTTGAGCAGGGGCGCGATGCGCTCCGCCGCCGCGGCGCTCATCGGCTCGCGGGCGAGGGGCGGGCAGCAGGCGAGGGCCTCGGCCGGTTCGAGCACGGACTTCGACACAGGTCGATATTGACAGATGTCTATGCGGAGGTCCAGCCTGGGCAGGCATCGACATCCATCTATGTCAGGAGCCACCGTGTCCCGTCTGCAGCTCGCCCTGAACGTCGACGACCTCGACGCGTCCGTCGCCTTCTACACCGCCCTGCTCGACGCCGAGCCCACCAAGGTGCGGCCCGGCTACGCCAACTTCGCCGTCGCCGACCCGCCGCTGAAGCTCGTGCTGGTCGAGACCCCGGGTCGCGGCGGCACGATCAACCACCTCGGCGTCGAGGTGGCCGACACCGACGCCGTCGACGTCGCGCAGACCCGGCTGGCCGGCGCCGGGCTCGCCTCGGTCGACGAGCGCGACACCGTCTGCTGCCACGCGCGACAGGACAAGTTCTGGGTCGAGGGCGTGCCCGACGGCCTGCGCTGGGAGGTCTACACCGTGCTGGACGACGCCCCGGCGGTCCAGTCGACTGAGCCGGTCGAGGCCGCCTGCTGCGCTACCGCCTGAACCCACCCTCGGTGTTCAGCACCTGGCCGACCATCCACCGGCCCTCGTCGCTGACGAGCCACGCGATGAGGCGGGCGGGATCGTCGGGCTCACCGGGCCGACCGGTGGGGAACAGCTCGAGCAGCGCGGGCGGGGCGCCGTCCAGGTAGCCGGTGTTCACCGGACCCGGGTTGACGGTGTTGAGCAGGATCCCGGACGACGCCAGCTCGGCCGCCACCGACGCGGTCGCCCCCGCGAGCGCGGCCTTGGAGACCGCGTAGGCCAGGTTGTCGCTCATGGGCCCGAGCTGCTGGCCCGACGTCATCCAGACGACCCGACCGCCGGGGCGTCCGTCGTGCTGGGCGGCGTGGGCCTGGGTGAGCAGGAGGGTGGCGCGGGTGCCGACCGCCCAGTGCCGGTCGAAGGCCTCCGCGGTGGCCTCGCGCAGCGAGACCTCGTCGCCGCCATGGGTGTGGTTGCACACCAGGACGTCGAGGTGGCCGAGGGCCGCGACCGCCCGCCCGACGAGGCCCGAGGCGACGTCGGCGTCGCCGAGGTCGCCGTCCAGGTCGACGACCTCGCCCGGTCCGAGGGTCCGCAGCTCGGCCACCAGCGCCGGTACGTCGTCCGCCTCGCCGTGCACGTCAATGTCGTGCGGACGGTGGTGGTGCACCGCCACCGAGGCCCCCATCGAGGCCAGTCGACGGGCCACGGCGAACCCGATGCCGCGCCGCCGGCTCGCGCCGGTGACCAGGGCGGTGCGACCGACGAGGGGCAGCCCGGACTCGTCCACGACCGCAGGCTAACCACGCTGACCCGTCAGACATGTCTGGCGGGTCAGCGCGGATCCGAGGTCGACCCGTCAGACATGTCCGACGGGTCAGCGTCCGCCCTGGGGTCCGGGTCGGGGGGCGGGGTAGGGGGTGCTCCAGCCGGTCTGGCCGCGGGCGAGCTCGTCCTCGAGGCCCTCGAAGAGCTGGCGGGTCTCCTCGTCGGTGGTCTCGATCCAGCCGGCGGCGACGGCGAGCCGCGCGCCGGCGTCCACCAGCTCGCGCGCGGTGCCCGTGGCCACCTGGTCGAAGGCGTCGGCGGCGTCGGCGACCAGTGCCTGCGGGCCGGCCGCGCCGTACCCCAGCAGTCCGCCGCGCGTCCAGATGCTCGCCGGGGCCAGGCCCGTGGTGGCGTCGGCGGCGGTAGCGAAGATCGCGGCGATGATCGGGACCTTGCGGCTGCCGATGTCCTGCAGCGCCCCGGTGTGCACGTCGATCTGCTCGGCGGTCGTGACGCCGCTGTCGAGGCCGGAGCCCGGGTGGATGTGCAGGAAGTCGGCGTCCGTCGTGGCGAGCGACTCGCTGAGCCGCGACGCGCAGCGGTACAGCTCCTCCTCCTGCCGGAAGCAGGCGGTGCGCAGCAGGCGCAGCGCCTCCTCGAAGTTGCGGGCCACGTCTTCGGCCGTGCCGCCCGCCAGCGGCGGCGGGGGTGTGGTCTCCGCCTGGTCCTGCGGGACCAGCGCCTGCACGAAGCCGAGGCCGGCCGAGATGGCGCTGACGACCACCTTCGCCGGGGGCGGCACGAAGACGTTGACGAGGTCGACGAAGGCCCGGACGACGCGCAGGTCGATCTCGACGCCGCCGCCACCGCCCTGGTGCTCGAACGCGGTGGACGCCGCCTCGCACAGCGCCGTGACGTCGTCCCCGGCCGTGCGCCACAGCTCGGCCTCGCCCCCGAGGACCAGGTTCAGCCCGAGCGCGACCTGCCCCTGGTTCGCCATGACGGTGCGGATGGCGGTCGGGCCGTACTTGTCGCGGAAGGCGTAGACGAGGTTGGACTCCACGGCACCGCCGACGTACTCGGCCAGCAGGTCGAAGGCGTTGGTGCGGGCGGGGTCGGTGAAGGCCGGTCGCCAGGCCGCGGCGCCGAGGTCACCGAACCCGCCGTTCGGCGTGAGCTGCTCGAGGGCGGCGCCGGCCTTCGCGGCCTCCTCGGCGAAGCGGCTGTGGTCGGGGATGGTCTCCCACCCCTCCAGCGCGGACTCGATGCGCTCGAGCCACGGCTGGTAGCAGTCGGTCCACGGGTCGACCTGGCAGACCCAGCCGTCCATGCCCTCGACCTCGGCCTCGCGCATGATCGTGGTGCCGGGCGGGAAGCCGTCGGAGTCGAGCGATGCGCCGTCGCTGCGGTCCCACTGGCCGTGCGCGTTCATCGCCGTCCCGGGCACGAAGAACTGGACGACGCCGGTCGGGCCCGAGACCGGCGGCAGCGTGCGGCCGGCCAGCGACGGGTAGGGCCACATGGCGTGGTGGTGGTAGCCCGAGGCGGCGTCGCCCTCCCACCCGCCCTTGTCGTCGAACATCCTGGTGATGGCCTGGTGGGCGATCGAGGTCTTGAAGCCGTCGATGGCGGCGCTGGAGTAGCTCATGGGTCCCTCCCGAGGTGTCTGACCGGGCCATGCCCGGGCCACGAGGGGTGGGAACGCGCGGAATCCGTGGTTCGTCACGAGGCGGCGACCACCCGTTCGGGTCGCCCGCACCTGCTATCCAGAGCCCCATGGTCGCCGGGGTGCTCAGCGTCGTCGTCGGACTCGGCATCGCAGGGCTGGTGGTGGTCGTCGCGCTCCGACGCAGCGCCCGGCAGCGCGGCGAGCGGGCGGCGGCCGTCGCCGCCGCCGTCGCGCCCCGCGGCCTCGAGCCCGTGGCGTACGACACCGCGGCCGTCGAGCCGTGGCGCCGGCGCCTCACCGGGAGCGGCGGCCCGCTGAACCGCCGCGAGGTCGACAGCCTCGGCCTCATGTACCTCGGCACCTGCGCCGGGCGGCCGTGCCGGCTGGTCGACTACGCCTACAACGCCGGCCAGGGCGGCACCCGCCGCGTCTCGGTGCTCGCGCTCGGCCTCGCCCGCGAGGTGCCCACGCTCGACGTCCGGCCCCAGGGCGTGCTGTCGCGCCTGACCGACCTGGTCGAGGTGGGTCGCGGCGAGACCGTGGACGTCGAAGCCGGGCCGCTCGACGAGCAGCACCGCGTGCGCAGCGTCGACGCCGGCTTCGCGCAGGCGCTCGTCACGCCCACGGTCGGCGCGGCACTCGCGCCGCTGGCCCCCGTCGTCCTCGCCACGGTCGGCAGCGAGCTGCTGCTCGTCGAGGGCGACGAGCTGACGCCCGAGCGCGCCGGCCGGCTGCTGGCGCGGGCCGAGGCGCTGCTCGGCGCGGTGGCGCCCGGCGTCCTCGACTGACCGTCCGGGTCAGCGGCGCGGCGGCTCACCCAGCCGCGCCTGCACCTCGTGCATCCGCTCGACGACGACGAAGCCGAGCGCCAGGTTGGTGCGCAGCATCGGGGCGTTGTCGGGCGCGGTCCAGGTGTGCACCGCGGTGGCGCCGGGGTGCTCGACGCGTAGTCGGGCGAGGTTGACCCGCTTGAGCCGGGCGCCGAGACCGTGGCCGCGGTGCTCGGGCTCGACCAGCGTGTCGTCCTGCACCACCTCGGTCTCGCCGTGGGGGACGAGCAGCTGCGTGTAGCCGACCAGCTCGCCGCTCACGACGTGCCGGGCGGCGGCGACGAGCGAGTCGTAGCTCGGGCTGAGCCGCCCCTCGCGGGCGCGCACCCGCTCCTCGGTGACCTCGATCGGACGCCGGTCGAGCTCGCCCTGCGGCACGTCGTGCTCCATGCGCGTGCGCAGCCGTGCGTAGGCGGCGAGGTGCTCGTCGGGGCACCGGCCGCCCCACGCGACGACGGTGTACCCGTCCCTGGCGGCGTCGGGGTCGGGCGGTGTCGCGGCGCGGTCCAGCTCGAGGGCGAGGTGCTCCTCCTGGTGCACGCTCACCGCACCCATCGCGGTCGCGAAGGCAAGCGCGGCGCCCCCGCTGTCCGGTGACGCGTAGACCTCGCCCACCACGGTGTCGCGTCCGTCGGCCACCGCCGCCTCGCGCGCGGCCCGCCACAGCGACCGGCCCACGCCCGCGCGCTGGTGCGCGGGCGCCACGGCGACCTCCAGCTCGGCGAGGTGCGGGTTGTCGGGCCCGAGCAGCGACAGCTCTGCGGCCCCGACCACCTCGCCACCGGCTCGTGCCGCGAGCAGCGTCCGCCGGGTCGGGTCGTCGGTGCGCCGGGCCTGCGCCACGAAGGCGTCGTGGGTGCGCAGCAGTGGACGCCGACGCGCGGCGCGGTGGGCGGCCTGCTCGACCTCCCAGAGCGCACGCAGGGCGCCGTCGTCCGCGACGTCGACGCGGACGACGACGACCCCGGTCGTGCTCAGCGCATCGAGACGCGGCAGGTGGTGCGGGCCAGCGCGTCGGGGTCGCTCTCGGAGCTGGCGGTGAGGGTGACCGTGGCCGGCTTCGCCTTGGCGAAGTCGTTGCGGGCGTAGACGACGACCTGGGTGCCCTTGCCGGTGGCCGCGGTGGCCAGCTCGTTCGGCAGGTGCACCTGCCAGCCGCTGCCCGAGACCTTCGCCGAGAGCCGGTAGACGTCGTTGGCCAGGTAGCGGCCGACGTCCTCGGGGTGGTCGCCGCCGTCGACCGCGCCACGGCCGGTGTTGGTCAGCGGGATCGTGCAGGTGGCCAGGCCGTTGCCGTTCGCCACGGCGGTCTTGGGCCGCAGCGAGACGCCGCGCTGCTGGTCGCCGTCGCCGTCGAGCGAGCGGACGGCGACGGTGTAGTTGAGCCGGCCGCGGGCGTCGCGGCTGTTGCGCAGCACGTAGAAGTGCAGCCGGTTGGCCTCGTCGACCCACTCGTACTCGCTGCCGGAGTCGGTGCCGGCGTGGAACAGCGCGTCGGAGAGCTGGCGGTAGTCGCCCACCGTGATCGGCACCTTCGTGCCGTCGGGCAGCACGTAGTCGGTCATGCCGATGTCCTGCGGGTTGGCGTCGATCGTCCAGATGAACGGTGCACGGTCGTCGTTCTTGGTCTTGGCCAGCAGGACGCCGGCGTCGGGGGTGAAGGAGTCGGCGCCCATGCGGTCGACGACCTCGAGGGTGTAGTTCTGGTAGCCGCCGCCGTCGCACAGCGGGTCGGTCTGGGTGTTGCACGCCGGGCTGCGGTCGCCCTGCTGGCCCAGCTGCAGGTTGATGCCGGAGAGGCCCTGCGCGCCGGGCTGCAGCGCCCGCGCCGTCACCCGTGCCACCACGACGCCGGAGTCGTCGAGCGCGGCGCGGCTCAGGCGCAGCACGTGCCGCTCGCTGACCATCTCGAGCTTGATCTTGTTGCGCAGCATGTGCTGGGCGCCGAGCGAGCCGCCGCCGGTGGCGGGGATCGTCCAGCGGCTGTGCGGGCCGCCGGGGCCGTTGAACGAGCCGCGGTCGAGCATCTCGAACGGGCCGCTGTAGGCCCGGCGCGGCGGGTCGGAGTAGGGGTTGTTGTAGTTGTCGCCGATGCCGAGCACGTGGCTCAGCTCGTGGGCGTAGACGCCCATGCCCGAGCTCTCGGCCTGCGTGGTCGACCCGCCGCCGGCGTTCGGCCAGATCGTCGAGCCGGAGGCCCACGACGTCCAGTCGATGTAGCGTGTGGGCGCCCAGTTGGGCAGGGCCGGGTCGGGCGGGCCGAACGGCTCGGTGACGTCGTCGCGGGTCGGGAACTTCATCTGCCCGAACTCCTGCCAGGTCGAGGACTCGTCCTGGCCGGCGCTGAGGATGTAGACGAAGTCGAAGTCGTCGCGGACGTCGGCGCCCTCGGCCGCCGTCCACGCCGCGAAGGCGTCGGTGCGTAGGTCCTTGGTGCAGTCATCGCCGGCCGGGCAGGCCTGGCCGTCCTGGAACTCCATCGCGTACTCGTGCGACTTGCCCGGCATCCGGTAGGCGCCGAAGGAGGTGAGGTCGACGCCGTAGCGGCCGCCGGAGTCCTCCATCCAGTACTCGTGGATGGTGTGGCCGCGGTTGAGCTGGTTGGGCGTGTTGAGGAAGTCGCGGTAGAACTCCGGCACCTGCTCGCGCGGGACGCCGTTCGCCTCGACGCTGGGGTTGCCGAAGATGTCGGAGTCGGCCCCGCGCGAGATGGTGAAGCCCTTGTCGTCGTAGTCGACGACCACGAGCGCGCCGCGGAAGGTGCGCTCGGACCCCTCGCGGTCGGGGTCGGACCAGTCGGTGCCGGGGATGCGGGTGTAGTCCGACCACGTCATCTGGTCGGGGTTCTCCCAGTTCTGCGCGTCGATCGGCGCCGGGAAGCCGGGCGTGCCGACGCCGCGGTCGGCGCGGACCTTCTTCAGCGCGGCGTCGGAGGGGTTGCGCTGCCACGGCTGGGTCTGCGGCCAGTGGTCGTACTGCCACGGCTTGACGGCGGCGCTCACCCCCCGGCCGTTGCCGGGCGGGTCGGCGCTCGGCACCGCGGGCGCCGCCACCACCGCCGACGCGGCGGCCGCCACCGCCAGGAGAGCACAACCGGACACCATGACACCCCGAGTGGTCATGGCGGACACCGTAGGGGCACCGCCGATCCAGGGGAAGGGATGCGCCGGGTGAGGGCGGTGCGTGCCCTCCGCGACCTGTTCTCCGCGACCTGTCCCGTGCGATCGCTTGGCTGGTGCGGCGGGTCGGGGTCTGGAGCGTTCTGTTCCGTGCGATCGCTTGGTTGGTGCGGCGGGTCGGGGTCTGGAGGTCTCGAGGCTCGTCGCTGGGGCTCCTCGCACCTCGACCATCGTCAGCGGTCCGGGTCCCACGGTGGTCGAGGTGCGGGGCCGGCCACGGCCGAGCCTCGAGACCTCGCAGGGTCCACGCGAACGTTCGCGTCGACGGCCGGTGGTTTCGACGACGCTCGTTCCTCGCTGCTCGACCACCGGCGTCGGCCCCCGGTGGTCGCGCAGGCCGAGCGTCTGCGCGAGGCCGTCGTCGAGACCTCGCAGGGTCACTGCGAACGTTCGCGTGCGGGGCGGGTCTCGAGGCTCGTCGCTGGGGCTCCTCGCACCTCGACCATCGTCAGCGGTCCGGGTCCCACGGTGGTCGAGGTGCGAGGCCGTGCGATGCTCGCCGGCGTGGACCGCATCGAGGTGGCCGGACGGGTCTTCGACGTGCGACGCGCTGTGGTGGACGACGTCCCGGGGCTGGCCGCGCTGCTGGCGGACGACGTGCTCGGGGCCACGCGCGAGAGCGGTGATCTCGTCGCCTACGAGCGGGCGTTCGCGGCGATCGACGCCGACCCGGCGCACCTGCTGCTCGCGGTGCGCGACGACACGGGCGCGCTGGTCGCCACGATGCAGCTCACGCTGCTGCCCGGGCTCGCGCGCGGCGGCGCGACGCGGTTGCAGGTCGAGGCGGTGCGGCTGGCCGCGAGAGCCCGTGGCGGAGGCCTCGGCTCGGCGCTGTTCGCGTGGGCGCACGCCTGGGGTGCCGAACGCGGAGCAGTGCTCTCGCAGCTGACCACCGACCGCAGCCGCGTCGACGCCCACCGCTTCTACGAGCGGCTCGGCTACGCGCCGAGCCACACTGGGTTCAAGCGCCCGCTGTGACCGGCTCGCGGTCGAGCACGCTCGCGTGCAGGTCGACGCCGAGCCACCGCCGCACCGACCCCTGACCGGCCAGCTGCAGCACGTCGGGGCCGTCGGGCAGCCGGTGGCCGAGCGCGGTGACGGTGTCGAGGCAGCGGGCCGCGCCGAGCACCGCCCAGCCGGGCGCCGTCTCGCGCACGAGGTCGAGGGTCTCGACCAGCAGTGGCACGCCGTCGCGGGTCACGTGCGTCGACGTCGTCAGCCGCCCGCCGGTCTCGCCGGTGCGGCCCAGCACGACGCGCTCGCGCAGCGTGGCCGCGCTGTCGCCGTCCAGCTCGACGGTCGTGGTGCGCCGCACGTCGGCGCCGGTGGCGACCACGAACGGCTCGGCACGCCAGTCCAGCCGCGCGCCGTCGGCGAGGCGGACGTCGACGTCCCACCGCGCGCTGGTCGTGGCGCCGTCGCGCATGTCGTAGGCCACGGTGCCGCCGATCTCGACCACCTCGACCGCGCACCCGCGCACGACCACCTCGAGGCGCACGTGGTCGCCGGCGAGCAGCAGCGCCTCGGTGCCGACGAGCCCCACCCGCACCACCGGCCCGGGCCCGCGCATCCGCCGGGCGGCGAGCACGCCGTGCCCGAGGCGCACACCGCCGGGCGAGACCTCAATGCGCGTGAGGGTGCTCATGCGCCTCGTCGTGGCCGTGGCCGTGGCCGTGCCCGTGGCCGTGCCCGTGGTCGGTGCCGTCGGCGTGGCTGTGCGGCGCCATCGGGCCGGGGTCGACCGGCGTGTGGGTGCCGGCGCGGTGGGCGCCGAGCTGCGTGCGCACCCACTCGGCCAGCCGCGCCACCGCGTCGGGCGCGGTGCGCGAGAGGGCGAGCACCGGACGGCCGTCGCGGGCCGCCTCGGCGTCGGCGACCATCCGCTCGACGTCGACCCCCACGTACGGCGCCAGGTCGGTCTTGTTGACCACCAGCAGGTCGGCGCGCGCGATGCCCGGGCCGCCCTTGCGGGCCACGTCGCCGCCGCCGGCGACGTCGAGCACGAACAGCTGGGCGTCGACCAGCGCCGGCGAGAAGGTGGCGGTGAGGTTGTCGCCGCCCGACTCGACGAGCACGACGTCGAGCGGCGCGCCGCCGGCGGCGACGTCGGCCTCGAGCGTCTCGACGGCGATCAGGTTCGGCGTCACGTCGTCACGGATGGCGGTGTGCGGGCACGCGCCGGTCTCGACCGCGCGGATGCGGTCGGGGTCGAGCACGCCCTCGCTGCGCAGGAAGCGGGCGTCCTCGTCGGTGTAGATGTCGTTGGTGACGACGCCGAGCTCGAGCTCGTCGGCCAGCGCGCGGCACAGCGTCGCGATCAGGGACGACTTGCCGGTGCCCACGGGCCCGGCCACCCCCAGGCGCAGTGCGCGGGTGGCGGGGGGAGCAGCAGTCTCAGCCATGGAACAACCTCATCCTCTCGACGGCGTGACGCTCGGCCAGCAGCTCGACCACGGGCGCGCCGCAGGCCGGGACGTCGCCGGGCTCGGTGAGGCCCGCGACGGCGGTGGCGCAGGCCTCGATGTCGGGGTGCAGGTCGACCAGCCAGCCGGTGGCGGCGGCGGGGTCGACCGGCAGCAGCTTCAGCGACGCCGCGACCACGCTCTGCGCGTCGTCGTAGGCCGTCAGCCGGGCGACCTGCGCGGCGTCCAGCCCGCACACGGCGCCGATCACGCCGAGGACGACGGGCCGCGGCGTCTCGGTGTCGCGCGGCAGGTGCCGCAGCACCGCCGGCCAGACCCGCTCGGCCAGCCGCAGGTAGCCACGGCCGGTGCGGCCGGCGATCTCGCGCAGCGCCGGGCTCGGCGTCCGCGCCGCCCAGTGGACGACGACCTCGAGCGGGTCGCGGCCGGTGAGCACCAGGTGACGCGCCACGACCGCCGCGCCGGCCTCGACCCGGACGACGGTGCGCAGCCGGTCGCGGGCGTAGCGGGCGACGTCGGCGAGGCGTCGTCCGTCGTCGGCCAGGCCGTCGCGCACCGCGGCCTCGAGCCCGGCCGACTGCGTGTGCGAGCCGGTGGGCAGGCGGGCGTCGGCCAGCATCAGGGCGACCAGCTCGGCGGACATCGGAGGACGGCTCAGAACAGCGAGTACAGCTGGGCGAGCGGCAGCCGCTCGGCGGGCGCGGGCTCGATGCGCTCGCCGTCGACGTCGATCGCGAAGGTCTCGGGGTCGATGACGATCTCGGGCAGGGCGTCGTTGTTGCGCATGTCGGCCTTGCCGACGTCACGGGTGTCCTGCACCGGCAGCAGGGTGCGGCGCAGGCCGAGGCGCTCGCCGAGGCCGTCGTCGATCGCGGCGGGGGCGACCCACGACACCGCCAGGGCGTGCGCGCCGGCGTCGCCGAACGAGGGCCGCATCAGCACCGGCTGCGGCGTCGGGATCGAGGCGTTGGGGTCGCCGAGCGCGGCCCAGGCGATGGCGCCGCCCTTGATCACCACCGACGGCCGGACGCCGAACAGCTTCGGCTCCCACAGCACCAGGTCGGCCAGCTTGCCGATCTCGACCGAGCCGACCGTGGCGTCGAGGCCGTGGGCGACGGCGGGGTTGATCGTGTACTTGGCGACGTAGCGGCGGGCGCGCTCGTTGTCGGCGGGCAGCGACTCGCCGAGCCGTCCGCGGCGGGCCTTCATCACGTGCGCGACCTGCCAGGTGCGGGTGACGACCTCGCCGATGCGGCCCATCGCCTGGGCGTCGGAGGAGGTGATCGAGACGGCGCCGAGGTCGTGCAGCACGTCCTCCGCCGCGATGGTCGTGGCGCGGATGCGCGACTCGGCGAAGGCGAGGTCCTCCGGCACGTCGGGGGAGAGGTGGTGGCAGACCATGAGCATGTCGAGGTGCTCGGCGACGGTGTTGACGGTGTGCGGCAGCGTCGGGTTGGTCGAGCCGGGCAGCACGTTGGGGTCGCCGGCCAGCGTGAGGATGTCGGGGGCGTGGCCGCCGCCCGCACCCTCGATGTGGAAGGCGCTGATCGAGCGGCCGGCGATGGCGCGTCGGGTGGAGTCGACGTAGCCGGCCTCGTTGAGCGAGTCGGAGTGCAGCGCCACCTGCAGCCCCCACGCGTGGGCGGCGGTGAGGGCGGCGTCGACCGCGGCCGGCGTCGAACCCCAGTCCTCGTGCACCTTGTAGCCCGCGGCACCGCCGAGGGCCTGCTCGGCCAGCGCGTCGGCCGAGACGGTGTTGCCCTTGCCGAGCAGCGCCACGTTGACCGGGACGCCGTCCAGGGCGCGGTGCATGGCGGCCAGGTGCCAGGCGCCGGGGGTGACGGTGGTGGCCTTCGAGCCCTCGCTGGGCCCGGTGCCGCCGCCGACGATCGTCGTGATGCCGGTGGCCAGCGCCTCGTGCAGCTGCGACGGCGAGAGCAGGTGCACGTGCGAGTCGACGCCGCCCGCGGTGAGGATCCTTCCCTCGCCGGCGACGACGTCGGTCGACGGGCCGATGTGCAGGTCGGGGTGGACGCCGTCCGCGACGTCGGGGTTGCCGGCCCGGCCGAGCGCGACGACGAGGCCGTCGCGGATGCCGACGTCGGCCTTGACGACGCCCCACCAGTCGAGCACCAGCGCGTTGGTGATCACGGTGTCGAGGGCGCCGTCGGCGCGGGTGGTGACGCCCTGCGCCATCGACTCGCGCACCGACTTGCCGCCACCGAAGACGGCCTCGTCGCCGCCGACGGTGAGGTCGTCCTCGACCTCGATCCACAGGTCGGTGTCGCCGAGGCGCACCTGGTCGCCGGTGGTGGCGCCGTAGAGGGCGGCGTAGGCCGCGCGGCTGATCTGGGCCATCAGAGCGCCGCCTCGCTATCGGTCTTGCCGGGTTGGATGCCGGGCACCCGCCGCTCGCCGCCGAGGGCGACGATCGGCACCTCGCGCGACGCGCCGGGCTCGAAGCGCTGCGAGGTGCCCGACGGGACGTCGAGCCGGAACCCGCGCGCCGCGGCCCGGTCGAAGGCGAGCGCGGCGTTGGCGTCCGGCAGGTGCAGGTGCGAGCCGATCTGGATCGGCCGGTCGCCGGTGTTCTCGACGACGATCGTGCGGCGCTCGCGGCCGGCGTTGAGCTCGACGGTGCCCTCGCCGACGCGGACGGCGCCCGGGCCCTCGCTGCCCGACCCGTGCGCGCCGCCGTCGATCGGGTCGTGGATCGTCACGAGCTTGCGCCCGTCGGGGAACGTCGCCTCGACCTGCACGTCGTGGAGCATCGCGGCGACGCCGTCCATGACGTCGTCGGGGCCGAGCACGGTGCGGCCCTGCTCCATCAGGTCGGTGACCAGCGCGCCCTCGCGGGCCCGCTCGATCACCCACGTCGACAGCACGGCGATGGCCTCGGGGTGGTTGAGCCTCACGCCGCGGGCGAGCCGGTCGCGCGCGACCATGCCCGCCACCGACAGCAGCAGCTTCTCGACCTCGGCGGGGGTCAGGTTCACGGGGTCTCCTCGCGTGGCCGGCTCGGCTCGGACGGCGGTGGACCCCGTCGTCCTCGCGCCGGGTCGCAATCTACCCGGGTCGGCCCGGTGGCGGGGTCGTGTGCCCGAGACCGGTGCAGGGATCGGTGACAGGCACACGACCCCGCGTCCGGCGCGGGGGCCCGTCGGCCCGGCGGCCCGGCCTCAGATCCAGCCCATGCGGCGGGCGGTGGCGGCGGCGTCGTGGCGGTTGGCGGCGCCGAGCTTGCTGACCGCCGACGAGAGGTAGTTGCGGGCGGTGCCGGGGGAGAGCGAGGCGCGGCGCGCGATCTCGTCGACCGGCGCGCCCTCGGCGGCCAGCTCGAGCACGTCGGCCTCGCGCGGGGTGAGCGGGCTGTCGCCGGCGGCGATGGCCTCGGCGGCCAGCTCGGGGTCGACGTAGCGGCCGCCGGCGTGCACGGTGCGCACGACGGTCGCGAGGGTCGCGGCCGAGGTGGTCTTCGGCAGGAACCCGCGGACGCCGGCCGCCAGCGCCCGCTTGAGGTGCCCGGGCCGGCCGTGGCTGGTCACGATCACCACGCCGCAGCCGGGCAGGCTGGTGCGCAGGCGCTCGGCCACCGCGATGCCGTCGGGTCCGGGCATCTGCAGGTCGAGCACGGCCACGTCGGGCCGCTCCTTGGCCGCCATCGCCAGCGCCTCGTCGCCCGAGGCGGCCTCGGCGACGACGGTGACGTCGTCCTCGAGGGCCAGCATCTGGGCCAGCGCGGTGCGGATGAGGTGCTCGTCGTCGGCCATCAGCACCCGGATGACACCGGCAGCGTCGCTCATGCCGGCCCCCCGGCCGGCAGCCGCGCGCACAGCGCGAACCGGCCGGCCGCGTCGTCGTGCTCGACCGTGAGCCCGCCGCCCAGCGGCTCGAGCCGCTCGCGCAGCCCCCGCAGCCCGGTGCCGTCAGGGCCGCCAGGGCCGTCAGGGCCGTCAGGGCCGTCAGGGCCGTCAGGGCCTGGCGCCCCGGACACGCCGTCGTTCTCGATCACCAGCCGCTCCTCCTGCCAGGTCAGGCGCACCCACGACGCCGTCGAGTGCCGCAGCACGTTGGTCACCGCCTCGCGGATCACCCACGCCGCCGGCTCGTGCCAGGCCGGCGGGACGTCGTCCACGGCCAGCTCGACCTCGATGCCGGCCGAGCGCAGCAGCGACCGCGCTCCCTCCAGCTCGTGGTCGAGGTCGGTGGGCCGGTAGCCGCGGGCCAGCTCGCGGGCCTCGCGCAGCGCGTCGTGCGCCTCGCCGCGCACCGCCAGCATCTGCTCGCCGGCCCGGGGGTCGCCGCGCTCGGCCAGGGTGGCGGCCAGCTCGGACTGCACCGCGATCGTCGAGAGGCGTCGTCCCATCACGTCGTGGACGTCGCGCGAG
The DNA here is from genome assembly GCF_039543705.1 of Nocardioides marinquilinus. Classification (NCBI taxonomy): domain Bacteria; kingdom Bacillati; phylum Actinomycetota; class Actinomycetes; order Propionibacteriales; family Nocardioidaceae; genus Nocardioides; species Nocardioides marinquilinus. The sequence continues at coordinate 272,246 of NZ_BAABKG010000006.1, read as the reverse complement.
AACCGCAGCCGCTCCTCGGCGACGGCCAGGCGGGCGTCGGTGTCGCGGGCCCGGTCGAGCTCGGCGACCACCTGCAGCACCCACAGCGAGAGCCGCATCGTGAACATGTAGAACAGCGTGATCGCGAGCGCCGGGATCGCCGCCGAGGGCCGCCACGACACGGCCACCGCGTAGCCGGCGAGGACGACGACGACGGCCGCCCCGAGGGCGCGGTTGCGGATGCCGGTGAGCGCCGCCGCCGCCGGGACGACGACCATGATCGCCCCGGCCACCCGCGCCTCGACCGGCTGGCGCGACAGCAGCGCCGCGGCGGCGACGGCCACGGCGACGAGCGGCCAGGCGGCGTCCCACGGCACGCGCGTCACGTCGGGGTGGTCGTCCATCACCCGCTTGAGCAGCGGGATGGCGGCCAGCCCGGCAGCGAGACCGACCCCGGCCAGCAGGAGCAGGCCGGGGCGGTCGGTGTCGGGGGCGACGCCGGGCAGCGCGACGAGCGGGCCGAGCCAGAGGATCGCGTAGAGCGACTGGCGCGTGTAGATGCGGACCCGCTCGACCTGGGTCAGCTCGCTCCACCGGCGCACGGTCGTCAGCCTCTCAGGCCCGGGGCTCCCAGCGCAGGTAGCGCTTGCCGAGGACGACGGCCAGCACCGTCCAGACCACCAGCACGCTCAGCGGGTCGGCCGCGTCGCGCCAGGTGTCGGCCATCGCGATCGAGCCGTCGGCGTCGAGCCAGGTGGCGCGGGTCAGGGCGTCCATGGCCGCGATCGGCGTCCACTCCACCACGCGGGCGAAGCTGTCGGGCAGGGCGGCGACGAGCGTGCCGACGGTGGCGAGCACCATCACCGGCAGGCTGGTGATCTGCGCGGCCTCGGCGGTCTTGGTGAACGCCGCGGTGGCGAAGGCGAGGCCGACGAAGATCGCGATGCCGAGCAGGCCGCCCACGAGGAACAGCGGCGCGTTGGCCGGCAGCGGCAGGTCGAAGAGCGCGCCGACGCCGATGGTGGCGACGATGATCACGAGCGCCACGGCCGAGCCGGGCAGCGCGAGCGCGGCCAGCTGCTCGCCGTCGCGGGCCTCGCCGGTGCGCAGACGCTTGAGCACCAGCTCGTCGCGCCGGGTCACGAACAGCGACAGGACGTTGTAGTAGACGGGGAACAGCAGGGCCAGGAACAGCACGCCGACCACGGCGGTCACGCCGGTCTCGGCGTCGCCGGGGTTGGCGACCAGCAGCGCCATCGGCACCAGCGGGAAGACGGTGGCGTAGATCAGCGTCAGCCGGTTGCGCACCATCAGCAGCGCGTTGGCGCGGGTGAGGGCGACGACGCGGCGCACGGCGCTCGAGCGGTTGCGAGGGTCGGTGGCCGGGCGGCCGGCCTCGGCGACGGGGGAGGTGGTGCTCATCGGGTGGCTCCTTCGAGGGAGGCCGGGTCGCCCGCGGCGGCCCGGTGGTGACTGGTCTCGTCGGCGACGGCGAGGAAGATCGACTCGAGCGAGGCGTGACGGGCGTCGAGCTGCTCGAGCCGGACGCCGTGACGCGCGGCCCAGCCGAGCAGGTCAGTGAGGGTGTCCTGCAGCTCGAGGGTCTCGATGCGGGTCGTGGCGCCGTCGACGGCGACCTGCGCCTCGAGCGGGGGCAGCGTGACGCCGTCCGGGGTGGCGAAGCTGATGGTCGAGGGGTGACCCTCGGCCAGCTCGGCCGGCGTGCCCGCCTTGACGATGCGGCCGGCGGCCATGATCGAGACGTGCTCGGCGAGCACCTCGGCCTCTTCGAGGTAGTGGGTGGTGAGCAGGATCGTGGTGCCCTGGTCGCGCAGCTGCTGCAGCAGCCGCCACACGTCGCGGCGGCTCTCGGGGTCGAGGCCGGTCGTGGGCTCGTCGAGCATCACGACCTCGGGGTGGCCGAGCAGCGTGACGGCGAGGTCGAGGCGGCGCACCTCGCCACCCGACAGCGCCCGCACGCGCACGCCGCCCCGGTCGGCGAGGTCGAGCATGGCGAGCGCCTCGTCGACCGGCCGCGGGTCGCTGACCAGCCCGGCCCACATCTGCAGCGTCTCGCGCACGGTGAGCTCGCCGCTGAAGCCGCTGGACTGCAGCAGGACGCCGGTGCGGCGACGGACGTCGGCGCGCTGGGCGATCGGGTCGAGGCCGAGCACGCGCACCTCGCCGTCGGAGGCGGGCGCCAGGCCCTCGATGACCTCCAGGGTCGAGGTCTTGCCGGCGCCGTTGACGCCGAGCAGGGCGGTCACGCTGCCGCGGGGCACCTCGAGGTCGAGGCCGCGCACCGCCTCGAACGCGGTCGTGCCGCGTCCGTAGCGCCGCCGCAGCCCGCGCACCTCGATGGCGGGGGAGTCGGGGGTGGTGGTGTTCATGTCTCCACCGTGCCCGCCGATCCGGGGCCGCGGCAGTGCAGCGTCACACCGGTCCGCCATGACGTTTGTCAGTAGGGGCGACCAGTGGACCCGGCTCACGGACCCTGAGCCTGTCGAAGGGCGGTCGGCGGGGCCCTTCGACAGGCTCAGGGTCCGTGCGGGTGCGTTCGCGGGGTCGTTGCGGGGTCTCGAGGCTCGGCCGTGGCCGGCCTCGCACCTCGACCATCGTCGGGGCGGCTCCACGCTGGTCGAGCAGCGAGGGACGAGCGTCGTCGAGACCACCGGCCGTCCGTGCGGGTGCGTTCGCGTGGTGGTTGCGGGGTCTCGAGGCTCGGCCGTGGCCGGCCTCGCGCCTCGACCACCGTCAGGGCGGCTCCACGCTGGTCGAGGTGCGACGAGCCTCGAGACCACCGGCCCTGCACGCGGACGTTCGCGGACGACGTCCAGTCGCGTGGTCCCGGCGGGGTTCTTGAGGGACCGGGACGACGTCAGCCGAAGCGGGCGACGTAGGCGAGGACGTCGCCGTCGAGGACCTCGGGGGTGACGGTGACGGGGAGGGCGACCTCGGTGCCGTCGGCGCGCAGCACCGGGACGGTCAGGTGGGTGCCGAGCAGGACGTCGCGGCCGTTGGTCTGGTGCAGCGCGACGCCGGCGACGTGCGCCTGGTGGAAGCGTGCGGGGATGACGGCGACCACGCGGCGTCCGAGCAGGTCGGACTCCTCGGCGTAGCCGAGCGCGTCGAGCACCGGGCGGGTCACGGCCACGATGCGGTTCTCGACGTCGGTGACCAGCACCGCCTCGTCGGAGGCCGCCAGCGCCCGCAGCACCGGCGGGACGGCGCCCTCGTGCGGCACCGGTGCGATGTCGGCGCGCAGGTCGAACGGCTCGGGCGCGGCCGTGCCGGCCGCCTGCTCGCGCACCTGGCGGCACAGCCACGCCCGCATCGCGGCGATCTCGGGCTGGGTGGGGTTGGCCAGCAGCTCGCCCTCGCGGGCCATCGCGAGCGCCTCGACGATGATCGTCTCGAGCGTCTCGAAGTGCGGCACCGAGGTGCGCGGCACCCGCAGCACCACCCGCGGCGCGGTCACCAGCGGCTCGACCGCGCCGACCATGATCACGTCGGGGTCGTCGTCGACGTCGGGCGTCGGCACCTGCTCGAACAGCAGCGCGAGGGCGTCGCTGGCCTGCGCGTGGCTCTCGAGCACGCCGGGGTCGCTCTCGAGCCGCGCCAGCAGGAACTCGCGCAGGATGGCGGTGATCTGCTCCTGCCACGCCGCGTGCAGCAGCAGCGGCATCTGCTCCAGCACCACCTCGACGTCCGTCGGCACCGCCGCGACGGCGCGCGACGGGTCGGGAGGCGCCTGGCCGGCCAGGCGCAGCGGGTCGCCGATCTCGAACCAGACGGTCTTGCCGTCGGGGCGGGTCTCGACGTCCCAGCGGTCGACGTTGCTCTCGACGAGGAACAGCCCGCGGCCGGTGACCGCCGTCAGGGCGTGCGAGCGCGCGGACGGCACGGTGGGGCTGTTGTCCTCGATCTCGACGCGCAGCGCCTCGCCGCGCAGGTGGATGCGCAGCTGCACGTCGGTGCCGGCGTGCACGACGGCGTTGGTGACCAGCTCGGAGACGGCGAGCATCGCGCGCTCGGCCCAGTCCTCCGACAGCGCGGCCTCGGCGAGCACGGTGCGGACGACGGCCCGGGCCTCGCGCACGCTGCGTGCGTCGGCGGGCAGGGTCTCGTGCACCATGACGTCGCCGGTCACCGTCGCGTGCTCGCCCCCCTCGACGTGTCCCGAGCCGTGGTGGTCACCTCCGCCGTCGTCCCCGGCGGAATCCGCCGGTCATTCAACCACCGACAGCCCGCGCTTTCGGGTGGCACGGCCGTTCCCGGGCAAGTGGTCAAGACCGCGCGGTCCAGACCACCGGGGCCGCCGCGGTGCCCCGCGACGGGCCTGCGACAGGCCGGCGACAGGCCCGCGAGAGGCCCGCGAGAGGCTCAGCGCTCGGGCGGCACCGGGAGCAGGACGTCGGGCTCGCCCGGCGCGGGCGGGTACTCGCCAGCCGCGACGAGCGCGTCCTCGAGCCGGGCGCGCAGCCGCGCGGGCGTCATCCCCTCGGCCTCCAGCCGGGCCTGCAGCTCGGCCGCGTCGGTGCGCATCGCCCCCGAGAACGCGGGGTGCGTCATCAGCTCGCGGCGCGAGATCTTGCCCTCGCGGTAGTCCCAGACGGCCGTGTGCAGCTCGGGGTCGCGGTGGCGGTCCATGACGTCCTTGAGGCGGGCCAGGAAGTCGGCGTCGTCCATGCTCGTGTCTCCTGTGGTGCTGGGGTGCGGCGGCCGGAACGGGTCAGGGGCCGTCGACGTCGGGCGGGCTGTAGCTGACGTCGGGGAACTCGAGGTCGGCGACCGCGTACAGCAGCTCGCTGAACCAGCCGACGACCTCGACCACCAGCACGATCAGCGCCCGGATGCGGGTGAGGGTCTTGGCGGCGGCGCCGGCGATCTTGATCAGGCGGTCGGCGACCCGCCACGGCAGCACCAGGTCCTTGATGAAGTCGTCGAAGGACTGGCCCCACGGCATGATCTCGAGCAGGTCCTGCACGGCGTCGAGCACCAGGTCCATGCCCTCGTACATCGCCACGAGGCGGCCGGTGAGGGCGTCGGCCTTCAGCTGGATGGCGTAGCCGTGGTCGCCCGCGGCCTCGGCGGCCTTCGTCATCCACTCGACGGTGGCGTCGCACGCGTTGCCCGACCAGTTGGGGGCGCCGTTGTACTCGCTGTTGTACTGCAGGAACGGGTAGCCGTTGCCGGTGTCGACCCAGTTGGCGACGAAGGTGACCGGCACCGACTCGATCGAGGACTTCGCGGTCTCCCAGAACGTGACCAGGTTGCGCATGGCGCCGAGCACCTTGCCGAGCTTGGTCCAGTCGCCCTCGAGGTCGTCGCGGAAGCCGGCGAACGGGTCGACGATGCCGGCGGTGGTCAGCCAGCTGCTGACCCAGTCGAGCCCGATGACGTACTCGACGTCGTTGGTGAACTGGTGGAGGCTGTTGTAGTCCTCGAAGGCGTCCTCGACGGTGGTGACCGAGGAGAAGTCCTCGGCGTGGATGCCGGGCTCGCCGCCCATGTACTCCGGCGCGGTCACCGTGTCGGTGTCCATGATCTTGTCGAACTTGGCCGCCTGGTCGGCGTCGGTGTCGGCGTAGTCCTGCGCCATGCCGCGCAGCGCGTTGCCGGCGTTGTCGAAGGTCGTGTAGGCCTTGCCGGTGCTGGCGTAGTCGGTCTCGAGCTGCTCGCGGACGTCGTTGGCCGAGGCCGCGATGTCGTTGAGGAACGTGCCGCCGCTGTCGACCTGGATGTGGCCGGCGCACTGCTTGGCCAACAAGATGGCGTCGGCCATGGTCAGCATGTCGGTGCCCGCCGCGCGGACCACCTTCGGCTTGACGGAGAACTCGCCACTCATGTGCTCTCCCTTGCCCGCGTCGGGGCGCTCGGAAACGGCCGTCCCGGTGCGGGCGGTCGGCCCGGTCGGCTCAGTCCTCGACGGCGAGCATGACGTCGCTCGCCTTGACCAGCACGACGACCTCGTCGCCCTCCTTCACCTCGATCTCGGCCAGGCCGGCGAGGGTGATGGAGGAGGTGACGGTCTGGCCGCCGACGTCGACGGTGACCGTGGCGTTGACGCTGCCCTCGGTGATCGAGGTGACGGTGCCGCGCAGCTGGTTGCGGGTGCTCAGTCGCATGCTCGCGACAGTACCGACGCGGTCACGCGCCGGTCGCGGTAGCGGGCTCGACGGGCTCGGCGGGCTCGACGGGCTCAGCCAGGTGGACGACGGCGTCGCCCGAGGTGACGAGGGGCGCCTCGGTGCGGCCGACGACGATGCCGTCGCGGTCGGCGTGCACGAGGCGCACCCGCTTGCCGAAGCCGTCGAAGAGGCCGCCGAGGCGCTCGCCGCGGACGACGTGCCGGCCGAGGTCGGCCTCGAGGTGCAGCATGCCGGTGCCGCGGGCGCGCACCCACCCGCTGCGGCGGCACTCGACGCTGGGGGTGGGCGGGGCGTCGTCGCCCACCTGGTCGGGGTCGATCATGTCGAGGGCGGCCAGCACCCGCTTCACGCCGCGGACGCCGGCGTCCACCGCCCACGGGTCCATGCGCCAGGCCTCGCCGGCCTCGTAGAGCAGCACCTTCGCGCCGCGCTCGCGGGCGGCGTGGCGCAGCGAGCCGTCGCGCAGCCGGGCGTGCAGGGTGACCGGCGCGGCGAAGGCGGCCGCGAGCTCGCGGGTGCGCGGGTCGTCGAGGTCGGTGCGGATCTGCGGCAGGTTGGTGCGGCGGTCGGAGCCGGTGTGCAGGTCGATGCCGACCTCGCACTTGTCGACCACCTCGCGCATGAACAGGTGGGCGATGCGCCCGGCCAGCGAGCCGCGGGCCGAGCCGGGAAAGCTGCGGTTGAGGTCGCGGCGGTCGGGCAGGTAGCGGCTGCCGGCCATGAAGCCGAGCACGTTGACGATCGGCACCGCGATGAGCGTGCCGCGGAACGTCTTGGGGTCGAGGTCGGCCAGCACCTGGCGCACCACCTCGACGCCGACCGCCTCGTCGCCGTGGATGGCGGCGTCGACCCACACGGTGGGCCCGTCGTCGCGGCCGTGGACGACGCGCACCGGCAGGTCGACCTCGGCGCCGGTGACCAGCCGGGTGATCGGCAGCGACAGCGACTGGTGGCGCCCCGGCCGCACCCGCACCGGGCCGATCTCGAAGGAGGGGCGGACGACGCGCGCCATGCGTCAGCGGCCCCGGTTGCGCCGGCGCACCGCCAGCGGCGGCCGGCTGCCGAGGTAGGAGCAGGCGGGGTCGACGACGTAGCCCTGCCGCAGCGCCTCGCGCCCCACCAGCATCCGGAAGCCCATCTCGTCGCGGTTCGAGAGCGTCACCTCGGCGGTCACACGGCGGCCGACGAGGGTGAGGTCGACCGAGACGACCGGCCGCTCCTCGCTGTGCCCCGAGCTGCTGCGCACCTCGCGGACGTCGACCAGCGGACAGGTGACCGCGACGGGGTCGTCGTCGGTGGCCTGCCACGGGTGGACGGCGAACCGGGCGACCCGGCCGGAGCCGTCGGGGGCGTCGTCCAGCTCGAGGTCGAAGGCGTGCAGCGCGGAGGTGCGGGCGCCGGTGTCGAGCTTGGCCTTGAGCCAGGGGATGCCGAGGTCGGGCAACCCGACCCACTCGCGCCAACCGGCGCGGGTGTAGGAAAGGTCACCGGCGTGCGGACCTGTCGGCCCCGCCGCGCCTCCCGCCCCAGCCACCGTCGTCCACCCTCCTGGTGAGTGAAGTGAAACTCGCGATCCTGTCCCGCGCGCCCCGCTCGTACAGTACGCAGCGGCTGCGGACTGCCGCCCTCGACCGCGGCCACGCCGTCAAGGTGCTCAACACGCTGCGCTTCGGCATCGACCTCTCCGGCGACGAGCCCGACCTGCAGTTCCGGGGCAAGCCGCTGTCGCACTACGACGCCGTGCTGCCGCGCATCGGCAACTCGGTGACCTACTTCGGCACCGCGGTCGTGCGGCAGTTCGAGCAGATGGACGTCTACACCCCGGCCACGTCGTGGGGCATCGCCAACAGCCGCGACAAGCTGCGTGCCACGCAGATCCTGTCGCGGCACAACATCGGGATGCCGCCGACGACGTTCGTGCGCGACCGCGCCGACGTGATCCCCGCGATCGAGCGGGTCGGCGGGGCCCCGGTCGTGATCAAGCTGCTCGAGGGCACCCAGGGCATCGGCGTCATCCTCGCGCCCGAGCTGAAGGTGGCCGAGGCGATCATCGAGACGCTGCAGAGCACCCGGCAGAACGTGCTGATCCAGCGGTTCGTCAAGGAGAGCAAGGGCCGCGACATCCGCGCCCTGGTGGTCGGCGACCGGGTGGTCGCGGCGATGCGGCGGGTGGCGAAGGGCGACGAGTTCCGCTCCAACGTGCACCGTGGCGGGTCGGTCGAGAAGGTCGAGCTGGACGCCGAGTTCGAGCGCGTCGCCGTGCGGGCCTCGCAGATCATGGGCCTGCGCGTGGCGGGCGTCGACATGCTCGAGGGCGCCGACGGCCCGCAGGTGATGGAGGTGAACTCCTCGCCCGGCCTTGAGGGCATCGAGACCGCGACGAACCTCGACGTGGCGGGCGCGATCATCGACTTCATCGACAACCAGGTCGCCTTCCCCGAGATCGACGTGCGGCAGCGGCTGACGGTCTCGACCGGCTACGGCGTCGCCGAGCTGCTGGTGCAGGCGGCGTCCGACCTGGTGGGCGCGGCGCTCGGCGACTCCGGGCTGCGCGAGCGCGACGTCACGGTGCTGACGCTGCAGCGCGGCACCGCGGTGATCCCGAACCCGCGGCCCGACAACGTGCTCGAGGCCGGCGACCGGCTGCTGTGCTTCGGCAAGCTGGAGGAGATGCGCTCGATGATCCCGAGCCGGCGCAAGCGCACCCGGCGGGTCAAGAGGCTGCCGGCCGAGCCGATCCACGACGTCCCGCCGTCCGGCTGACCGGAGGTTGACCGCAGGCCGGTCGTGGGCGCGTCGCGGGACGCCGGCCGCCCCGTGACACCGTGAGCCCGTGACCCTGCTGCGCGACCCCGTCTTCCGGCGCGGGCTGCGGCTGGGGGTGCCGTTCGGGCTGGTCTCGGGAGCGCTGTCGCTGTCGTTCGGCGTGGTGGCGGTGCAGGCCGGGTTCACCCCGCTGCAGGCGATCGTGACCTCGATGCTGGTCTTCGCCGGCTCGGCGCAGTTCGCGGCGCTCTCGATCCTGGCCGGCGGCGGGTCGTTCGTCGCCGCGCTGACCGCCGCCTCGCTCATGCACTCGCGGTTCCTGGCCATGGGGATCGCGCTGGCACCCTCGCTCAAGGGCGGGCCGGCGCGGCGCGCCCTGGAGGGCCAGGCGGTCGTGGACTCGTCGTGGGCGCTGGCCAACCGCGGAGACGGCACCTTCGACCGGGCGCTGATGTTCGGCACGACGGTGCCGCAGTACGTGATGTGGACGGTCGGCACGGTGGTCGGCGCGCTCGTCGGCGACCTGCTGGGCAACCCCGACCGCTTCGGGCTCGACGCGCTGTTCCCGACGTTCTTCGTCGGCATCCTCCTGGCCGAGCTGCGCGACAGCCGGGGCCGGGTCGCGGCGGTCGCCGGCGGCGCCATCGCGCTCGCGCTGGTGCCGTTCACCCCGGCCGGGGTGCCGGTGCTGGTCGCCGCGTCGGCCGCGCTGGTGGGCCTGGCGATCCCGGGTGGACGTCGTCCGGACGGGCCCGGCGCCGCCGGCGGGGCCCGCGCGGCCGACGGCGAGGAGGCCGCGTGAGCCTGTCGGAGGGTCAGCTGTGGCTCGCCATCCTCGCCCTCGCCCTGATGACGGCGGTGACGAAGGCGATCGGCCCCGCGCTCGTGGGCGGCCGGCCGCTGCCGCGCTGGGCGAGCGGCGTCATCGGCGCGATGGCGCCGGCGCTGCTCGCGGCGCTGGTGGTGACCGCGGTCTTCGCCGACGGCCCCCGGCTGGCCGTCGACGCCCACACCGTGGGCGTGGGCGCCGCGACCCTGCTGCTCCTGCTGCGGGTGCCGCTGCTGCTGGCCGTGCTGGCGGCGGTCGTCGTCACCGCGGCGCTCCGCGCGCTGTTCTGAGCGGCGTCCGCGCGCGGCTCGGGGGTCGGGCGGGGCCGGGCAGGGTCGGGCAGGGTCGGGCCAGCCACCTTCTCGGGTTCTGCCTCCGCTTCTGCGGCGTTGCACCGCCCGAGAACGTCAGGGATACCCGGTGAACCGGGTATCCCTGACGCGGGAGTCAGCTCACCTCGAACTCACCGAGCCGGTGCCACTCCTCCGGCTGGTCCTGCCAGTTGCGGATCTCGGGGGTCTCCTGCACGTACTGGGGCAGGTCGGCCTGGGCCTGCTTGAAGTGCTCGGAGGTCACGTGGGCCTCGGCGGTGCCGTCGTCGAAGGCCTCGATGAGCACGTACTGGTTCGGGTCGTCGAGGCTGCGCGACCACTCGAAGAACCTGTTGCCCGGCTCGGCCCGGGTGGCCTCGGTGAACTCGCGCGTGAGCTCGGGCCACGCGTCGGCGTGCTCGGGCTTCACCTTCCACTTCACGACGATGAGGATCATGGCCGCGATGCTGCCAGCGGTGGGGGCGGTCCGACCACCCGACCTTCTCGCCGGGTGAGAAGCGGGTGAGAAGCCGGTCACAGGTCACGGTGCGCGCCCGCGACCTACGCTCTGGTCATGGCCGAGAGCACGGTCGCCCGCACCTTCGACATCCTCGAGGCCGTGGCGGCCTCGGGGGGCGCGAGCGCGAAGGAGATCGCCGACGCCACCGGCCTGCCGCTGCCCACCGTCTACCGCCTGGTGCGCGAGCTGCTCGACGGCGACTACCTGGTGCACATCCGCGACGAGAAGCGCTTCGAGCTCGGCTACAAGCTGCACGCGCTCGGCGTCTCGCTGCACGAGCAGGTCGGTCTCTCGCGGCAGGTGCGCGCCGAGATCGCGGGCCTGCACCACCACCTCGGCGTCGCGGCCTACCTCGCGGTGCACCGCGGCTCGCACATCGTCGTCGTCCACACCGTCGACTCGCCGCAGCACCCGCGCCTCGCGCCGATCGACGTCGGCTTCAGCCAGGCCGCCCACGCCACCGCGCTCGGCAAGATCCTGCTCGCCGCCATGGACGACGACGAGCGCCTCCTGCTGCTCGACCCCGAGCCGATGCCGCGCTACGGCCCGGGCACCATCACCACCCACGCCGAGCTGTTCGCGCAGCTGGACGCCGTCCGCGAGCGTGGCGTGGCATGGGAGTTCGGCGAGGTGCAGGCCGGGGCCACCTGCGCGGCCGCGCCGGTCCGTGGCGTCGCCGGTGCGCTGGTGGGCTCGGTGGCGATCTCGGCCCCCGACGCCCGGCTGGCCGGTGAGCGCGCCCGCACCGAGGTCGAGCACGCCCTGCGCGAGGCCGCCGCCCGGGTGGGCCGCTGCTACCGGGCGGGCGCCCGGGGCAGGCCGTCACCCGGGCACCTTCTCGCCCGGCGATAACGACCCTGGGACGGGGCGGGACGGCGTCCTAGCGTGACGACCGTCACCCGCCGACCGCCATCGAGGCCGGTCGGCCCGCCACCTGGAGGCCAGTCATGCCCGACCCGACACCCAACGACGCGAAGGACCTCAAGCCCGCGCTCGTGCGCCTGCTGCGCGCCGCCTTCCCGCACCCCTCGTTCCCCGACGGCCCGTTCGAGCGGTGCGCGGACAAGATCCTCGCCGAGCTCGACGAGGACCTCTGGCACCGCCTCGCCCTCGAGCACGGCCTCGACACCCTCGAGCAGCTCGACCTCGACACCGAGGACGACGAGGCGGCCGAGAAGCTGCTGCGCGAGATCGAGGACGCCGAGTTCTTCGTCTTCGTGCGCAGCGTCGCGGTGACCACGCTCTACGACGACCACGAGGTCTGGGAGCTGCTCGGCTACGAGGGCGCCTCCTTCGACAAGGGCGGCTACCTCGAGACCTTCAACGACCTCGACTGGCTGCCCGACCCGCGCATCGAGGAGTACGACGGCCCCGACCGGCTCGTCGAGGTCGCCGAGCACGACCTCCCCGCCGGCCACACCACGAACGCCTGAGACGCCCGAGAACGCGAGGAGAACGAGCATGAGCGACCAGCGGAACCAGGAGCGCTTCGGCGCCGCGATCGACCACGACGAGGAGGCCGTGGTCATCATCGGCTCGGGCGCCGGTGGCGGCACCGTGGCCTACGAGCTGACCAGGCGCGGCATCCCGTGCGTCGTCCTCGAGGCGGGCGCGTGGCTGCAGCCGGAGGACTACGAGAACGACGAGTGGGCCGCCTTCAACCAGATGGCCTGGCTCGACAACCGCACCACGTCGGGCACGTGGCGCATCACCAAGGACTTCCCGAACCTGCCGGCGTGGATCGTCAAGGCCGTGGGCGGCTCGACCACCCACTGGAGCGGCGCCACCCCGCGGTTCAAGGAGTACGAGTTCAAGACCCGCACCTACTACGGCGACCTCGACGGCGCGAACCTGCTCGACTGGCCGATCGACCTCGCCGAGCTGGCGCCGTACTACGACCTCGCCGAGCAGGCCATCGGCTCGACGCACCGCCACGGCCGCCCCGCCCTGCCGGCCAACAACAACTACAAGGTCTTCGCCAATGGCGCCGAGCGGGTGGGCTACAAGCACTACGCCACCGGCCCCTACGGCACCAACGCCGAGCCGTACGACGGCCGCCCGGCCTCGGTGCAGGACGGCTTCAACTTCCAGGGTGACAAGTCGACCGCCAAGTGGAGCACCGCGGTGCGCGAGGTGCCGCGGGCCGTGGCCACCGGCAAGTGCGACCTGCGCGCGCACAGCCAGGCCGTGCAGATCACCCACGACAAGCAGGGCAAGGTCGACGGCGTCCTCTACCTCGACAAGGCCGGCGCGCTGCACCGCCAGAAGGCGCGGATCGTGTGCGTGGCCGGCAACTCGATCGAGTCGCCGCGACTGCTGCTGATGAGCGCCAGCGCCCAGCACCCGGACGGCCTGGCGAACAGCTCGGGCCAGGTCGGTCGCAACTACATGCGCCACACCACCGGGTCGGTCTACGCCCGGTTCGACGAGAAGGTGCACATGTACCGCGGCGAGACGATGGCCGGCATCGTGGCCGACGAGGCCCGCCACGACACCTCGCGCGGCTTCGCCGGCGGCTACTACATGGAGACCCTGTCGCTCGGCGTCCCGTTCATGGCGGCGTTCGTCGAGCCGGGCTCGTGGGGCCGGGAGTTCACCGAGCTGCTCGACGCCTACGACCGCACCGCGGGCATGTGGGTGGTCGGCGAGGACATGCCGCAGGAGACCAACCGGGTCACCCTCAACACCGGCGCGAAGGACCAGTGGGGCCTGCCGGTGCCGAACGTGCACTTCGACGACCACCCCAACGACGTGGCGATGCGCGAGCACGGCTACCAGCGCGCCGACCTGCTCTACGAGGCCGTGGGCGCCGTCGGCACCCACCACACCCCGCCCTACCCGGCGACCCACAACCTGGGCACGAACCGGATGAGCGAGCGGCCCGAGGACGGCGTCGTCGACCGGTGGGGGCAGGCGCACGACGTGCCGGGCCTGTTCGTCAGTGACGGTTCGCAGATGACCACCGGCGCGGCGGCCAACCCGACGCTGACCATCGTGGCGCTGGCGATCCGGCAGGCCGAGCACATCGCCGACGAGATGGGCAAGGGCTCGCTCTAGGCCGGCCGCGCCGACGCCGCCAGGCCGAGCGCCGGCAGCACCACGGTGTCGATGAGCCGCACCAGGTGCGGGACGTCGACCGGCTGGCGCTGCACGATGAGCCGGAACGCCGTCATCGAGGGGGTCACGAGGGCGACCGTCTCGATGTCGGCGTCGGCCGGGACCTCGCCCCGGTCGCGGGCCCGCTCCATCAGCAGGCGCTGCGAGGCGACAAACGGCTCGACGAGTGCGGCTCCGGCGGCGTCGGCGAGGGCCGGCTCGGCCGAGAGCAGCGACGCCAGACCGCCGGTGAGGGCGAGCAGCCGCTCGTCGTCCTCGGCGGTCTGGGGGCGCATCAGCGCGACGAGGTCGCCGCGCAGGGTGCCGGTGTCGGGCAGGTCGGCCAGCACGGGCGTGTCGCCGATCTGCCCGACGGCGTGGACGACGAGGTCGGCCTTGCTGGGCCAACGGCGGTAGAGCGTGGCCTTGCCGGCGCCGGCCCGGGCGGCGACCTGGTCCATCGTCATCCGCTCGTAGCCGGTCTCGGCCAGCACCTCGAGCGCGGCGGCGACGATCGCGGCGTCGCGGCCGGGGTCGCGCGGACGGCCGCCCCGCGCACGCGGGGCGGCCTCCGGCTCGGGCGGCTCGGGCGGCACCGTCAGACCAGCACCAGGATCAGGCTGGTCGTGAGGCTGGTGACCAGGAAGAACGGGGCGTTGAGCAGGCCGTAGCGCAGCGGGTGCGGCATGTTGGGGTTGATCGCGATCTGGAACGTCATCGCCACCAGGTATCCCACACCGACCACGAGTGCGAACACCACGGCGTCCGTGGCGGTGGTGAGGTCGAGGGCGGCGACCAGCACGGCGCTGGCGACCACGGTGGCCAGGATGCAGACCACCGGGCCGATCGCGGTGACCGGTGTGGCGGCCGGCGCGGGCTGACCGGCCCGGCCGAGCACGCGCTGGTAGGCCTGGGGCACGAGGGCCCCGAAGTAGACGCCGGCGACGACGGTGGCGGCGACGGTGGCGAGGGCGACGGCGAGCCAGCTGACCTGGGTGAGGGCGTCGATCATGGGTGGGTCCTTGTCCTTCGGTGCAGCGGGCCGGCGGCGGCTGCGGTGAGAGAAACGATACTAGGTAGTTCCGGAACTGACAAGACTCGAAAGTGAGGCCCGCGTGCCCGTCACGAGCCCGGCCGACGACCTGCGACGACTGCTCGGGGACGTCGAGGTCACCGACCGCGCCCTCGACCTGGCGGTGCGCGCCCACGACGCCTCGCACTACCTGCTGCGCCCGCGGGCGGTGGCGAGCCCGCGCGACCGCGGCCAGGTCGCCGAGGTGATGCGCGCCTGCGACCGCCTCGGCCTGCCGCTCACCTTCCGCGCCGGCGGCACCTCGCTCAGCGGGCAGTCGGTGGGCGACGGCGTCCTGGTCGACGTGCGCGGCGGCTTCACCGGCGTCGAGGTGCTCGACGGCGGCGCGCGGGTGCGCGTGCAGCCCGGGACGACGGTCCGCGCCGTCAACGCCCGGCTCGCGCCGTACCGCCGCCGGCTCGGGCCCGACCCGGCCAGCGAGATCGCCTGCACCGTCGGCGGCGTCATCGCCAACAACTCCTCGGGCATGCAGTGCGGCACCGAGGCCAACAGCTACGCCACCGTCGAGTCGCTGGTGGTCGTGCTGCCGTCGGGCACCGTCGTCGACTCCTCGCGCCCCGACGCCGACCGGCTGCTCGCGCAGGCCGAGCCCGCGCTGCACGCCGGCCTGCTGGCGCTGCGCGACCGGGTGCGCGGCGACGCCGAGGCGGTGGCGACGCTGCGGCGGCTGTTCGCGATCAAGAACACGATGGGCTACGGCCTCAACGCGCTGCTCGACGCCGACGACCCCGTCGAGGTCCTGGTGCGGCTGATGATCGGCAGCGAGGGCACGCTCGGCTTCGTCGCCTCCGCGGTGATGCGCACCGTCGAGGTGCTGCCCCACGTGGCCACCGGCCTGCTGCTGCTCGACGACCTCGCCACCGCGTCGCGGCTGGTGCCCGACGTCCTGGCCACCGGCGTCGCCACGGCCGAGCTGCTCGACGCGACGTCGCTGCGGGTGGCGGGCGCCGACCCCGCCTCGCCCGAGCGCATCCGCCGGCTCGACGTCGGCACGCAGGCGGCGCTGCTGGTCGAGGTGCAGGCGGCCTCGGCCGACGAGCTGGAGGCCCTCCGCGCCGACGCCGAGCGGGTGCTCGGCGCGCTGCCGCTGGCAGCCCCGCTCGAGCTGACCACCGACGCCGCCGAGCGCGGTCGGCTCTGGCGCACCCGCAAGGGCCTGTTCAGCGCGGTGGCCGGCGCGCGGCCGGCCGGCAGCAACGCCCTGCTCGAGGACGTCGCCGTCCCGGTCGAGCGGCTCGGCGAGCTGGCCACCGGCCTCGTGGGTCTCTTCGAGGCGCACGACTACGTCGACGACGACCCGGTGATCTTCGGCCACGCCCGCGACGGCAACCTGCACTTCCTGGTCAACGAGCGCTTCGACCGCCCCGACCTGCTCGCCCGCTACGAGCAGTTCACGCTCGAGCTGGTCGACCTGGTGCTCGGCCTCGGTGGCACCCTCAAGGCCGAGCACGGCACCGGCCGCATCATGGCGCCGTTCGTGGAGCGGCAGTACGGCCCGACGCTCACCGAGGCGATGCGCGAGGTCAAGCGGCTCTTCGACCCGCGCGGACTGCTCAACCCCGGCGTCGTGGTGGTCGACCCCGACGACCCCGACGGCGACCGCGCCTGGCTGCGCGACCTCAAGCCCACCCCGCCCGAGGTCGAGAGCGAGGTCGACCGCTGCGTCGAGTGCGGCTTCTGCGAGCCGGTGTGCCCGTCGCGCTCGCTCACGCTCACGCCGCGGCAGCGCATCGTCGCCCGCCGCGAGGAGGCCGCCGCGCGGGCCGCCGGCGACCACGCCACGGCCGAGGCGATCGCCGACGACTACGGCTACGAGGGCCTCGACACCTGCGCCGCCGACGGCATGTGCGCCACCGCGTGCCCCGTGCACATCGACACCGGTGCTCTGGTGCGGCGGCTGCGCGGCGAGACCGGCTCGGACGTCGTCCACCGGGCCTGGGCGGCGGCCGCGGGCCGGTGGGGCGCGGTCACCGGGTCGGCGTCCGCCGGGCTGACGGTCGCCGACAAGGTGCCGGGGCTGCTGTCGCGGCCGCAGCGGCTGGCCGGGCTCGGCGCCGGCGGGCCGAGGCGGCGCGACGTCGCGGCCGACGACGCCGACGTCGTGTGGTTCGGCGCCTGCGTCGGCACGATGTTCGGCGGCGGCGCCGCCTCGGCGTTCGGTGAGCTGTGCGAGGCGGGCGGCGTCCGGCTGCGCACGCCGGAGGGGCTGGCCGGGCTGTGCTGCGGCACGCCGTGGAAGTCGAAGGGCCACCGCGCCGGCTGGGAGCGGATGCGCGAGCAGGTCGTGGCCGCGCTCGGCCCGGCCACCGACGGCGGCCGGCTGCCCGTGGTGGTCGAGGCCAGCTCGTGCGCCGAGGGCCTGGGCGTCCTGGTGGCCGACTCCGGCTTCACCGTGGTCGACGCGCTCGACCTGGTGGCCGACCGCGTGCTGCCGCACCTCGAGGTGACCCGGCGGGCGCCGCGCGCCGTCGTCCACCCCACGTGCTCCTCGACCGCGCTCGGCAGCACCGACGCGCTCGTGCGGCTGGCGGGGGCGGCCGCCGACGACGTCGTCGTGCCCACCGCCTGGGGCTGCTGCGCCTTCGCGGGCGACCGCGGGATGCTGCGGCCCGAGCTCACCGCCGCCGCGACCGCGCCCGAGGCCGCCGAGGTCGCGGCGCTGCCCGAGGTGCCGGGCACGGTGTTCGTCAGCGGCAACCGCACCTGCGAGATCGGCCTCACCCGCGCCACCGGCCGCCCCTACCGCCACGTGCTCGAGGTGCTCGCCGAGGTGACCCGTCGCTCATAGGCGACGGGTCAGCGTGACCGGCGTCCGGACAGGACGCCGGCCTGGAAGCGGGTGCGGGCGCCGAGGGTCTCCAGCAGCGCGGCCACCCGGCGTCCGACAGTGCGGGTGCTGACGCCCAGCTGGCGGGCGATGACGTCGTCCTGCAGGCCGGCGGTGAGCATGGTGAGCAGCCGGCCGTCGCGCGGGTCGCCGGCCGGCTCGGTCGGCTCGACCAACGGCACGGCCTGGTCCCACAGCAGGTCGAACATCTGCACCAGCGCGTCGAGCAGGGCGCTGGCGTGCACGACGAGCGCGCTGTCGACGAGCTGGTCGACGGCCAGCGGCAGCAGCGCCTCGCGCCGGTCACTGACGGCCAGCTTCATCGGCACCTCGGGGTGCAGCCGCGACCGCTCCCCGGCCTCGACCGCGCTGTGCGCCTCCTCGACCGCGCCCGGCAGGCTCAGCGAGTCGGGGGAGTAGATGCCGCGGACGACGGCGCCCTCGGCCAGCAGGCCGCGCACCCGGGCGTCGGCCTCGCCCGGGCCGGTGGCGTAGGGCGGCCGGTCGAGCACCAGCAGCTCGCTCGTGGTCGTCGACAGCAGCTGGGCGAACCGGGCCGCGATGGCCTGCCGACCCACCACCACCTCGACGAGCCGCTCGGGCCGGTAGCGGCCCGGCAGCGCCATCTCGGCGAGCAGCTCGCGGCCGGCGGCGCGGGCGCGGTCGAGCTCGGCCTCGCGCCCGGAGACCAGCACCTCGACGGCGACGTCGGGCCGGGTGGCCACCGGTCGCGGCACCTCCTCCGAGGTCCAGGTGACGAAGCCGAGCCGCTCGAGCCGGGCCAGCGAGGCGGACGTCGCCCCCTCGGCCCGGCCGACGGCGTCGGCCAGCGCGGCCACGCCGACCTCGGGCCGCTGCAGCAGCGCGCGGTAGACCTCCTCGTCGTCCGCGCCGACTCCGACCGCCTCGAGCACCCGCCATCTCCCGTCCTGTCGTCAGGCCGTCCACTTCACGACGTGTCCGGTGTCGGACACGCTACTGCGTGGCTCCGGCGCCGGAACGCGACGAGGATGCCGCCATGGTCGCTCCCCGCCGTCCGCTCGTCGCCGCCACGGCCCTCGCCGCGCTGGCCGCCACCGCCCTCGCCGGCGTGCCCGGCCCGTCGGTCGCGGCGCCGGCGACGACCGTCACCAGCGCCGCCCCCGCACCCAGCGGGCCCGCGGGCCCCGACCGCCTCGCCGGGCCGCGCACCGTCACCCTCGTCACCGGCCACCGCGTCACGCTGACGCCCGGCGCGGGCCGCTGGCCCGAGGTCGTCGTCGAGGGAGCCGGGCGGTTCGGCGACGTGCGTGTGGGCCGCGAGGACGACGGCGTCGTGACCGTGCTGCCCGAGCGGGTCGCCGCCCTCGTGCCCGGCGTCCTCGACCCGCGGCTGTTCGACGTCACCGGCCTGGTCGAGATGGGCTACGACGACGCCTCCCGTGCCGGCCTGCCGCTGGTGGTGCACCGCCCGCGCGGCGTCGCCCGCCTCGCCCCCGGTGCGGTGGTCGAGCCGCAGGCGAGCCTGCCGAGCATCCGCGGCACGGCGGTCGAGCTGTCGAAGACCGACGCGGGGGCGTTCGCGCGCGGCCTCGCCCGGGTCGCGGCGAGGCCGACGCAGCGCTCGGCGGTCACCGCGGCGACGCTCGGCGGGTTCGACCGGGTCTGGCTCGACGCCCGCACCCGCGCGACCTCGACGCCGGCCGCCCCCGCGGCCCCCGACGGCCCCCTGCACCCCTACCTCGACCAGATCGGCGTCACCGCCGCCGACGGCGCCGGCCTCGACGGCAGCGGTGTCGAGGTCGCCGTCCTCGACACCGGCGTCGACGCCGGGCACCCGGCCCTCGCCGACGTCACCGTGACCGCGCGCGACTTCACCGGCACCGGCACGGACGACGCCTACGGCCACGGCACGCACGTCGCCTCGCTCGTCGCGGGCGACGGCGCCGGGTCGGGCCCGGCCACGGGCGGCGTGCTGCGCGGCGTGGCGCCGGGCGTCGACCTGCTCAGCGGCAAGGTGCTCGACGACGACGGCTTCGGCCAGGAGTCCTGGCTCGTCGCCGGCCTGGAGTGGGCCGTCGCGCAGGGCGCCGACGTGGTGAACGTGAGCCTGACCGCGCCGCCCAGCGGTGACGGCAGCGTCGACGACCCGGCGGCCCTGGCCGTCGACGCGCTGAGCGCCGGGAGCGACACCCTGTTCGTGGTCGCGGCCGGCGACGCCGGCGCGATCGGCCCCGACCCCGGCACGATCGGCTCGCCCGGCACCGCCGCGGCGGCGCTCACCGTCACCTCGATCTCCTCGGCCGGCCGCCTCTCGCGGTTCGCCAGCGAGGGACCCGTCCGCGGCAGCGAGCGCGCCAAGCCCGACCTCGGCGCGCCCGGCGAGGAGATCCCCGGAGCCCGGGCGGGCGCCCGCGCCGGCGACGCCGACCCCTACGTCGCCCTCTCGGGCACCTCGCAGGCGACGGCGCTCGTGGCCGGCGCGGCGGCCCTGCTGCGCGAGCAGCACCCCGCGTGGGACGGCGAGCGGCTCAAGCAGGTGCTCGCCAGCACGGCCGCGCCGCTCGAGCTGCCCGGCGGCGGCACCACCGGCAGCGGCCTGCTCTCGGTGCCGCGGGCGATCGACCCGCCGGCCCTGGTCTCGCCCGGGCCGCTCGGCTTCGGCCTGCTGCCCTTCGACGACTCCACGGTGGCGCAGACGTTCACCGTCACCAACCCCACCGACGCCGTGCTCGCGCTGCGCCTGGTCCCCGAGGCGATCGACGCCTACCTGCAGCCGGCGCCCGACGGCTTCGCCACCGTCGACGCCGACACCCTCACCCTCGAGCCCGGTGCGTCGTCCGAGGTCACCCTCACCCTCGACCCGCGGGCCTCGGTCGAGTACACGCGCTGGTACGGCCGGGTGCGGGTGCTGGCGGACGACGAGCCGCTGCTCGACGTGCCCTTCACCGCGCACGACCTCCCCGAGCTCTTCGAGGTCGACCTGACGGTGCTCGACCGCACCGGCGCGCCGGCCGACGGGCTCGTCGTCCCGCTGCAGGACGTGCGTCACGGCGGCTACGTCAACGCCCGGGTCACCGACGGCCACGCGGTGGCGCGGGTGCCGGCGGGCACCTGGAGCGCGATCGGTCGCGTCGTGACGCCGGCCGCCCCGGGCCGCCCGGAGTCGCTGACCATCGCCGGCGACAACGGGTTCGAGGTCTCCCCCGCCACGGGCGACGTCGCGGTCACCATCGACGCCCGTCGCGGCCGCGCCGTCGGGGCGCCGTCGGTGGCGGGCGACGCCACGCGGCCCACGCAGTTCCTGATGACCTACGAGTCGATGACCTCCGAGGGCGGGGGCTACATCGAGACGGTGCTGATGCCGGTGGGGCAGGTGCAGGCGGGCGGGCTGTTCGTCGAGCCGATGGCGCCCGCCCCGGCCGGGCGGTCGGCCTCCAGCGTGCGCTGGCAGCTGCGCGCGACCGGCACCCGGGCGCCGGGCGAGCCCGAGACCTACGAGCTGCACCGGCGCCGGCCCGGGCTGCCCGACGTGCGCCCGACCCGCCTCACCCGCGCCGACGTCGCCCGGCTGGCCCGGGTCACGACCCGCTTCCACCAGGTGGGCTACCGCGGCCGCGCCGTGGTCGGGCTGATCAGCGAGCACGGCGGCATCGGCCTCGTCGAGCGGCGCTCGGTGCAGCTGCCGCGACGCGTCGTCTCGCTCGTGACCGCCGACCCGGCCGCCGTGTGGGCCAGCACCTACGAGGTGCCCGCCGGCAGCGGCATCGAGGCCACCCAGACCATGCCGCGCAGCTACCGGCCCGGCTCGCGCACCGTCACGGCGCTCGGCCGCGCCGTGCACCCCGGCCTGGTCTCGGTCTCCGGCACCAGCTTCGGCTCCCTCTACGTCGAGACCGGCCTGGACGACGGCGTCGCGCAGGCCCGGGTCGACGACCCCAGCGTGCTCGACTCACGGCTCGTGCTGTTCCGCGACGGCGAGCGTGTCGACGCCGGCGACGACACCTTCCGGTGGTTCCAGGTGCCGGCCGCGCCGGCGTCCTACCGGCTGGTCAGCGACCTCGTGCTGCGCCGGTCGGTGCCGGTGACCGCGCGCACGGTGTGGCGGTTCCGCTCGCGCGGCGCCCGCGAGCAGGAGGGCTCGTTCGTGCCGCCCGCGCTGACGGTCGACTACGGGCCGCACGTCGGGATGCGCGGCTCGGCCCCGGCCCGGCGGGCGCTGCGGTTCGCGCTGCGCGTGGGTCACCAGCCCGGCAGCACCGCGCCCGGCTCCCGCTCGCGCATCGTCTCGGCCCGGCTGCGGTGGTCGGTCGACGGCGGCCGCACCTGGCGGGGCGGGCCGGTGCAGCGGGTCTCCGCCGACCGGTTCCGTGCCGTCGTCCCGGGCGACGTGCTGCACGCCGGCCGCACCGTCAGCACCTGGCTGCACGCCACCGACGCCGCCGGCAACGAGATCGACCAGCGCCTGCGCGACGTCGTCCGCATCCGCCCCGCCGGCTGACCCGCCGCTTACAAGCGACGGGTCAGCGTCGGCGGGGCCAGCCGGGCCAGGTGGAGGGTGAGGTCGACGACCACCTCGACCTGGTCGGGCAGTGCGGTGCGCACGCGGGCGAGCAGCGCGGTGCGCGCGTCGTCGGGCAGGCCGAGGTAGGCCGAGACGGTGCCGAGCAGCCCCACGTAGTCGTCGGCCGGCCAGGTGAGGCGGCGGGGGAGCCGCTCCTGCCGCACGTCGGTGAACAGCGGGCTGCGCGCGAGCTCGGTGCCGGGCCACTGCAGCGCGGCGCCGGACGGCGTCCCGTCGGGCGAGGGGACCTCGTCGCTGGGCAGCACGTCGCCGCGCGCGGCCCGCACCGCGGCCTCGAGGTCGGGGTCGGCGAGCCCGACCGGGCCGCCGAAGGAGGCGAAGGCTCCGCCCGGCACGAGCAGCGCGGCGACGCGCGGCCAGCGCTGCGCCGGGTCGGTCCAGTGCAGCGCCGCCGCGGCGTGCACGAGGTCGAAGCGCTCGTCGGTCGCCAGCGTCTCGAGCGAGGCCCGCACCGGCGTGACCGAGGGCGGCACGTGGCGGCGCAGCTCGGCCAGCATGGCGGCGTCCGG
The DNA here is from genome assembly GCF_039543705.1 of Nocardioides marinquilinus. Taxonomy (NCBI): domain Bacteria; kingdom Bacillati; phylum Actinomycetota; class Actinomycetes; order Propionibacteriales; family Nocardioidaceae; genus Nocardioides; species Nocardioides marinquilinus. The sequence continues at coordinate 249,600 of NZ_BAABKG010000006.1, read as the reverse complement.
CTCGGTGGCGGTGACGCGGACGCCGTGCGCGGCGAAGGCGCGGGTGGCCTTGCCGGTGCCGGCGCCGATCTCGAGGGCGGTGCGCACCCGACGACCGGCGTAGGCCAGCACCCGCTCGACCAGCGCGTCGGGGTAGCCGGGCCGGTAGCGCTCGTAGGCCGCGGCCACGCTGCCGAAGCGGCGGGCCCGGGTGCTCACGACGCGATCGTGCCCGCCGGCCAGACCCCCCGAAAGGAGGGGAGCCCGCCGCCGGGGCGAGGTCTAGGGTCCGCCGGTGTGAGCCGGGTCACCGGCCCGCGCCACCGTGCCGCCGGAGGAAGAGGTACGCCGTGAGCACCACCGCGCCCCCGCCCACCACCACCGCGAGCCGGCCGACCGACCCCGACCCGCCGAACCGCGCCCGCCAGGTCGTGGTGTGGACGCTCGTCTCGGTCGTCGCCGCCGTCTGCTGGGGCGTCATCGCCCTGGTGCGCGACGAGCAGATCTCCGCGATCTGGCTGCTCGGCGCCGCGCTCGGCTCCTACGCGATCGCCTACCGCTTCTACGCCCGGTTCATCGCCAAGACGGTGCTCGAGGTCGACGACACCCGGGCCACCCCGGCCGAGCGCAACGGCGACGGCACCGACTTCGAGCCCACCGACCGGCGGGTGCTCTTCGGCCACCACTTCGCGGCCATCGCCGGCGCCGGACCGCTGGTCGGCCCGGTGCTCGCCGCGCAGATGGGCTACCTGCCGGGCACCATCTGGATCATCGTCGGCGTCATCGTCGCGGGCGCCGTCCAGGACATGGTCGTGCTGTTCCTCTCGATGCGGCGCGACGGCAAGAGCCTGGGCCAGATGGCCCGCGAGGAGATCGGGCCGGTCGGCGGCGCGGCCGCCCTGATCGCGGTCTTCTCGATCATGATCATCCTGCTCGCGGTGCTCGCCCTCGTGGTGGTCAACGCGATGGCCGAGTCGCCGTGGGCGACCTTCTCGATCGCGATGACCGTCCCGATCGCGCTGTTCATGGGCGTCTACCTGCGCGTGCTGCGGCCCGGACGGGTGCTCGAGACGACGGCGATCGGCGTCACGCTGCTGCTGCTCGCGCTGGTGGGCGGCGGCTGGGTGGAGTCGTCGGGGCTGGCCGAGACGTTCACGCTCTCGAAGGAGACGCTGGTCCTCTGCCTGGTCGTCTACGGCTTCGTCGCCTCGGTGCTGCCGGTGTGGCTGCTGCTGACGCCGCGCGACTACCTCTCGACGTTCATGAAGATCGGCACGATCGGGCTGCTGGCCGTCGGACTGCTGCTCGCCCGGCCGCTGCTGCAGAACGAGTCGGTCACCGAGTTCGCGAGCAACGGCGCCGGGCCGGTCTTCGCCGGCTCGCTGTTCCCGTTCGTCTTCATCACGATCGCGTGCGGCGCGCTGTCGGGCTTCCACGCCCTCATCGCGTCGGGCACGACGCCGAAGATGATCGAGAAGGAGTCGCAGGTGCGGCTCATCGGCTACGGCGGCATGCTCGCCGAGAGCTTCGTGGCGATCAGCGCGATCATCGCCGCCTCGATCATCGACCCCGGCCTCTACTACGCCATCAACTCGCCGGCCTCGCTCATGGGCGACACGCTGCAGTCGGCGTCCGAGGCGGTGGCGAACCTCGGGTTCTCGATCACGCCCGACCAGCTGGCCTCGGCCGCCGCGGCGGTCGAGGAGAGCACGCTCGTCTCGCGCACCGGCGGCGCCCCGACGCTGGCGGTCGGCATGTCGCAGATCTTCTCCGAGGCCTTCGGCGGCGGTGGCCGGGCGTTCTGGTACCACTTCGCGATCATGTTCGAGGCGCTGTTCATCCTCACCACGGTCGACGCCGGCACCCGCGTCGGACGTTTCATGCTGCAGGACACCCTCGGCAACGTCTGGAAGCCGATGCGCAACGTGTCGTGGAAGCCCGGCGTGTGGATCTGCAGCGCGGTCGTCGTCGGCGGCTGGGGCTACTTCCTCTACGTCGGCGTGACCGACCCGCTCGGCGGGATCAACCAGCTGTTCCCGCTGTTCGGCATCGCCAACCAGCTGCTCGCCGCCATCGCGCTCACCGTCGCCACGACGCTGCTGATCAAGCACGGCAAGCTGCGCTGGGCCTGGGTGCCCGGCGTCCCGCTCGCCTGGGACGCCGTCGTCACGCTCACCGCGAGCTGGCAGAAGGTCTTCAGCGACGACCCCGTGCTCGGCTTCTTCGCCCAGCGCGACAAGTACGCCACCGCGCTCGACGCCGACCAGGTGCTGCCGCCGGCCACCGACCTCGACGGCATGCGGCAGATCGTCACCAACACCACGGTCGACGGCGTCCTCGCCGCGTTCTTCGCGATCCTGGTCGTCGTGGTGATCGCCGACGCCGCCCGGGTGTGCGTCAAGGCGCTGCGCGACCCCGACTCGGTGGCCACCACCGAGGTGCCCTACGTGCGCTCGACGCTGGTGGCGCCCGCGGGCCTCGTGCCGACGAAGGCCGAGAAGCGGGCGATGGCCGAGGCCGGCGCCGGCGGGCCGGGGGGCTCGTCGTGACGCGGGTGCGCGGCTGGCTCGCGGACGGCGCCCGCGGCCTGGTCTGGTACCTGCGGGAGGCGTCGGGGGAGACCGCCTACGAGCGCTACGTCGCCCACGAGCTCGTGGTCCACCCCGGCCGCCCGGTGCTCGACCGCCGCACCTTCGAGCGGCGCCGGCAGGACGACCGCACCGTGCACGCGCGCTGCTGCTGACCGTCCGCCCGGGGCTCCGGGGCGTCATACGTCCCGGCTCCCGGGGCGACCGACCCGTATGACGCCCGGCCGTCGGGGGCTGGCCGGGGCTGGCAGGATCGAGCGGTGACCGTCGTGATGGGCATCGAGACCTCGTGCGACGAGACCGGCGTCGGCTTCGTGCGCGACGGCGAGCTGCTCGGCGACGCGCTGGCCTCCAGCATCGACGAGCACGTGCGCTTCGGCGGCGTCGTCCCCGAGATCGCCGCGCGCGCCCACGTGCAGGCGATGGTGCCGACGATGCAGGCCGCACTGGACGACGCCGGGCTGGCCTGGCCCGACGTCGGCGCGGTCGCGGTCACCGCCGGACCCGGCCTCGCCACGGCCCTGCACGTGGGGGTGGCCGCGGCGAAGGCGACCGCGCTCGGGCTCGGCGTCCCGCTGTACGGCGTCCACCACCTCGCCGGGCACGCCGCCGCCGACACGCTGGTGCACGGGCCGCTGCCCGAGCGCTCGATCGTGCTCATCGTCAGCGGCGGCCACACCAGCCTGCTGCTGGTGCGCGACCTTGTGCGCACCCCGATCGTGCACCTGTCCGACACCCTCGACGACGCCGCGGGCGAGGCCTTCGACAAGGTGGCGCGGCTGCTCGGCCTGCCCTACCCCGGCGGACCGTCGATCGACCGCACCGCCCGCGAGGGCGACCCCACCGCCGTCCGGTTCACGCGGCCGCTGATGGGCCAGCGCGACCCCGCGCTCGGCTTCTCGTTCTCGGGCCTGAAGTCGGCGGTGGCCCGCTACGTCGCCCGGCCGCGCGACCCCGGCGTCTCGACGGCCGACGTCGCGGCGTCCTTCCAGGAGTGCGTGGCCGACACCGTGGTCACCAAGGCGCTGCGCGCCTGCCGCCAGGAGGACGTCGACACCCTCGTCATCGTCGGCGGCGTCGCCGCCAACTCGCGGGTGCGCTCGCTGGCCGAGGAGCGCTGCGCCGAGGCCGGCATCGAGCTGCGCGTGCCCCCCATGCGGCTGTGCACCGACAACGGCGCGATGATCGCCGCCATCGGCGACCTGCTCGTCCGCGACGGCGCCCCGCCGTCGGTCGCCGACCTCGGCGCCCGCTCCTCGGTGCCCCTCGAGCTCGCCCGGCTGGGCTGAGCCCAGTCGTCCCACCCGTCTCAGGAATACCCGGTGAACCGGGTATCCCTGAGCTTCTCGGGCAATGCAACACCCGAGAACGTCAGGGACACCCGGTGAACCGGGTATTCCTGCAACCCAGGCCAGCCTCACCTTTCTGGAACCGTTCAAGAAAAGGTGGCAGGCTCGGCCGTATGACGACGACCACCCCCAGCACCACCCAGTCCGACGGCCAGACCGGCAGCGAGCGCCACAAGGCCGTGCACTCCTCGCACCCGGCGTTCAAGGCCTCGCCGCAGCTCGCCGCCCACCTGCAGCAGCTGCTGGTCGACCTCACCGACCTGCACCTGCAGGGCAAGCAGGCGCACTGGAACGTGGTGGGCCGCAACTTCCGCGACCTGCACCTGCAGCTCGACGAGATCGTCGACGCCGCGCGCGCCTTCGGCGACGACGTGGCCGAGCGGATGCGCGCCCTCTACGTCACCCCCGACGCCCGTGCGGCGACGGTGGGCCACCAGTCGAGCCTGCCGGCCTTCCCAGCCACCGAGGTCGACACCGGCCAGACCGTCGACCTCATCGTCTCGGCGCTCTACGGCGTCGCGGCCACCGCGCGCCGCATCCACGACGAGGTCGACGCCGAGGACCCCACCACGGCCGACCTGCTGCACACCATCCTCGAGCGCATCGAGCAGCTGGCCTGGATGGTCGACGCCGAGAACCGCACCGCCAACCAGAGCGTGCCGCAGAACCTGCAGCCCTGAGCGAGGCCTGAGCACTCCCGCCCGGCCGGGCCCCGAGGACGTCGTCCGGGGCTCGGCCGGGCGCGTCTCGGGGGAGACTCCGGGCACATCCTGACGCGGGGCACCGGGCGCATCTGGTGTAGTTACGCCTCATGAGGTGGATGGGGGCGATCCGTCGGCGCGTCAGCACGATGCTGCTCGAGCGCACGATGCGCGACGGTCTCGACCTGCGCAAGCTGCGGTTCTTCCCCGAGGCGCTGCAGGTGCCGTTCAAGCGCGTCGGCGTCGTGCCCGCCCCCGAGCTGACCGCGCTGCGCGAGCGCGAGCCGGTCACCAAGCTCGCCACGCTGTTCGGCAAGAACATCTGGCTGGTCACCGGCGCCGCCGAGGTGCGCGCCGCGCTGGCCGACGGGGCGTCGTACTCCAACGACATCGGCCAGTTCGTCTCGCAGGAGGGCAAGAGCGACGAGGAGCAGATCGGCGGTCTCGGCATGACCGACCCGCCGCTGCACACCGCGCTGCGCCGCTACCTGACGCCGGAGTTCACGATGCGCCGCATCGCCCGGCTCGAGCCGGTCATCGAGCGCATCGTCCACGAGCGGCTCGACGCCATGGAGGACGCCGGCCCCGAGGTCGACCTGGTCTCGCAGTTCGCCTTCCCGGTGCCGTTCGAGGTCATCTGCGAGCTGCTCGGCCTGCCCACCGACGAGCGCGAGCGCTTCTACGAGATCGGCGTCGCCCGCTTCGACCTCACCCAGGGTGGGGCCGGCGCGTTCGGCGCCGCCGTGCCGTCGCGCGAGTTCCTCATCAAGGCCGTGGCCGCGCAGCGCGAGCACCCCGGCGACGGCCTGATCGGCGGCCTGCTCAAGGAGCACGGCGACGAGCTGAGCGACCTCGTGCTCGGCGGCATCGCCGACGGCGTCTTCCTCGGCGGCTACGAGACCTCGGCGTCCATGCTCGCCCTGGGCGCCTACCTGCTGAGCCAGCACCCCGAGGCGATGGCGATCATGCGCGAGGACGACGCCGACGCCGCGGCCGTCGACCGCGTGGTCGAAGAGCTGCTGCGGCACCTCACCGTCGTCCAGCTGGCCTTCCTGCGGTTCGCCAAGGTCGACCTCGAGCTCGGCGGCCAGCAGGTCAAGGCGGGCGACCCCGTCGCCTTCTCGCTGCTCGCCGCCAACCACGACCCCGAGCTCGCCGGCGCCGACCCCGACGCCTTCGACCCGCACCGCGAGCCCACCCGGCACCTCGCCTTCGGCCACGGCATGCACCGCTGCGTCGGCGCCGAGCTGGCCCGCATGGAGCTGCGCATCGCGCTGCGCGCCCTCGCCCGTCGTTTCCCCGACCTCACCGTCGCCGCCGAGACCAGCGACCTCGACTTCCGCAAGCTGTCGGCCGTCTACGGCGTCGAGGCGCTGCCGGTGCTGCTGCACGGCCCCGACCGCGCGGGCGCCCGCGTCTGAGGCTGCCCGACCCTCGGCGCCGGGCCCGGTTGGCCGGCGCTGTCAGCCTGGGGGCATGCCCGGCACCCGCGGCGGCCCCGCCGCCCTCGCCCTGCTCGTGACGGTCCTGCTCGCCGGCTGCGGCGAGGACGAGCCCGCCAACGAGCCGGACTCCGGCGTCCCCACCGGCGACCTGCGCACCACCGGCGAGACCCCCGCGATCGACGAGGTCGCCACCGGCCTCGTCGTGCCGTGGGGCCTGGTGCCGCTGGACGACGGCTCGCTGCTGGTGGGCGCCCGCGACGCCGCCGAGGTCTCGCTCGTGCCCGCCGACGGCGGCGAGCCGGAGGTCGTGGGGCGCGTGGACGGCGTCCGCGCCCAGGGCGAGAGCGGTCTGCTCGGCCTCGCCCTCTCACCCGACGGCGCCACCCTGTTCGCCTACCGCACCGGCGAGAGCGAGAACGGCGTCGTCGCGATGACCTGGGACGGCGAGCGGCTCGGGGAGCCGACCGACGTCGTCACCGGCATCCCCGGCGGAGCGTCGTTCCACCAGGGCGGTGCACTCGCGGTCGGGCCCGACGGCCTGCTCTACGTCGGCACCGGCGACAACGGCGTCCCCGACGACGCGCAGGACGACGACTCGCTGTCGGGCAAGGTGCTGCGCTACACGCTCGACGGCGAGCCCGCGCCCGACAACCCGTCGGGGACGGCGGTGCTCACCACCGGGCACCGCAACGTCGAGGGCCTGGTCTTCGACGACGACGGGCGGCTGTGGGCGGCCGAGTTCGGCCAGGACGCCTACGACGAGCTGAACCTGGTCGAGGCCGGCAACGACTACGGCTGGCCCGAGGTCGAGGGCACCGGCGGCGGTGACGGGTTCACCGACCCGAGCGCCGTGTGGGCCACCGACGACGCCTCGCCCTCGGGCATCGGGTTCTGGGACGGCTCGCTCTGGCTGGCCGCGCTGCGCGGCGAGACGCTGTGGGAGGTGCCCCTCGACGGCGCGGGCGCCGCCGACGGCGCCGTGAGCGCGCCGGTGGCCCACCTCACCGGCCGCTACGGCCGGCTGCGCAACGCCGTCGCCGCCACCGACGGCTCGGCGCTGTGGCTGGTCACCTCGAACACCGACGGTCGCGGCGACGTGACCGACGGCGACGACCGGCTGCTGCGGCTGACGCGCTGACGCACCGACGCCCGGACGCCCCGTGTCCGGGCGCCTCGGGGCGTCGGCGTCGTCCTCGCGTGGTCTCGACCCGCGACTACTTCGAGGTCGAGCGGCGGTACTGGCGCACCGACAGCGGCACGAAGACGACCACGAACAGCACGGCCCACAGCAGCGTGTAGATCGCCGGGTGGGTCATCGACCAGGCGTCGGACGGCGGCGGCTTCGTGGTGTTGCCGAACAGCTCGCGGCAAGCCTGGGTCAGCGAGCTGACCGGGTTCCACTCCACGATCGCCTGCAGCACCGCGCCGTCGAAGTCCTTGAGCGGCACGAAGGCGTTCGACAGGAACGTCATCGGGAAGATGACGACGAACGAGGCGTTGTTGACGACGTCGACGCTCGGCACCAGCAGGCCGACGTAGGCCATGATCCAGCTGATCGCGTAGGCGAAGACCAGCAGCAGCCCGAAGCCGAGTGCGGCGTCGAGCACCCCCTCGCGGATGCGCCAGCCGACGAGCAGGCCGGTCAGCGCCATGATGATCAGCGAGAGCACGTTGTAGACCACGTCGGACGTCGTGCGGCCCACCAGCACGGCGGCCCGCGACATCGGCAGCGACCGGAACCGGTCGATGATGCCCTTCTGCATGTCCTCGGCGAGGCCGGCGCCGGTGAAGGTGGCGCCGAAGACCACCGTCTGGGCGAAGATGCCGGCGACCAGGAACTCCTTGTAGTCGGTGCCGTCGCCGGGGTCGATCGCGCCGCCGAAGACGTAGGCGAACAGCAGCACGAACATGATCGGGCTGATCAGCACGAAGACGAGCACCTCGGGCACCCGCTTGATCTTGATCAGGTTGCGCTGGGCCACGACCCAGCCGTCGGTGAGCGCCTGCCCGCGGCCCTTGGGCGGCACGGCGGACTCGGCGGGGGTGGTGTGCAGCGTGGTCACGCCGACACCTCCTTCCTGCTGGGGTGACGGTCGGACCCGGCGGGTTCGTCGCCGTCCTCGGCCGCGTGGCCGGTGAGGGAGAGGAAGACGTCGTCGAGGGTGGGACGGCGCAGCCCGACGTCGAGCACGGCGATGCCCTCGCGGTCGAGGTCGTCGAGGAAGCGGCGCAGCGCGTGCACGCCCTGGTCGACCGCGACGGTGACGGTGCGGTCGTCGACGGCCACCTCGCCCTGGGTGGCCGTGGCCAGCAGCCCCCGCACGCGCTCGACGTCGGAGGACTCGGCCAGCACGACCTCGATGCGCTCGCCGCCGGCCTGCGACTTCAGCTCGTCGGCCGTGCCCCGCGCGATGGCCTCGCCCCGGTCGATGACCACGATGTCGTCGGCCAGCTTGTCGGCCTCCTCGAGGTACTGCGTGGTGAGCAGCAGGGTGGCGCCCGAGGCGACCAGCTCGCGGATGACGTCCCACATCTGCTGGCGGGCCCGCACGTCGAGGCCGGTGGTGGGCTCGTCGAGCACCAGCACCGGCGGGGCGGCGACGAGGGCCCCGGCGAGGTCGAGGCGGCGCCGCATGCCGCCGGAGTAGGTCTTGGACGGGCGGTCGCCGGCGTCGGCGAGGTCGAAGCGGTCGAGCAGCTCGCGGGCCCGGGCGCGCGCCTGCGCCTTGCCCATGCCGTAGAGCCGGCCCACCATCGTGAGGTTCTCGAACCCGGTGAGGTACTCGTCGACCGCGGCGTACTGGCCCGAGAGCCCGATGCGGCTGCGCACCCCCTGCGGGTCGGCGACGACGTCGACCCCGGCGATCTCGGCCCGCCCCTCGTCGGGCACGAGCAGCGTGGTGAGGCAGCGCACCGCGGTGGTCTTGCCCGCCCCGTTGGGCCCCAGCAGCGCCAGCACGGTGCCCTCGGGGACCACGAGGTCGAGACCGCGCAGCGCCTCGACCTCCTTGTACCTCTTGACCAGGCCCTCGGCCCGGATCATGTCGGCCATCGACTCCCTCTCGTCGTTGGGTGGCTCGATCCTGCACGGTAGGGACCGCCACCGACATCCCAATTCATCGGCGCGCGCGACCTGTGTCCGACCAGGCTGGCAGGCTGGCCCGGTGAGCAGGGGAGCGAGGGTCGTCGTCGTGGGCGGCACCAACGTCGACGTCGTCGCGCGCCCCGGCGCGGCCCCGGTCGCCGCCACCAGCAACCCCGGCCGGGTCGCGGTCACCGCGGGCGGTGTGGGCCGCAACGTGGCCGAGAACCTGGCCCGCCTCGGCACGCCCACCGCGCTGGTCTCGGCAGTCGGCGACGACGCCCACGGCCGGCTGGCGATCGAGGCCACCGCGGCGGCCGGCGTCGACGTCGGCCCGGTCGTCACCGTGCCCGGTGCCCGCACCGGCTGCTACGTCGCCCTGCTCGACGACGACGGCGAGCTGGTCGGCGCCGTCTCCGACATGACGTGCCCGCTGCGCCCGGCCGACCTCGACGTCGCGCTGGTCGCCGCGGCCGACCTCGTCGTCCTCGACGGCAACCTCGACCCCGACACCCTCGCCGCCGCGTTCGACGCCGCGCGCGGGCCCGTCGTCCTCGACCCCGTGAGCGTGCCGAAGGCCGCGCGCCTCGCGGCCGCGCTGGGCGGACGGCGGCTGCGGCTGCTCTCGGGCGGCGACGCCGAGCTGGCGCCGCTGGCCGACGTCCGCGCCGACCTGGTGTGGGAGCGACGCGGCGCCGACGGCTCCACCCTGCGCGGCGAGGCGCTGCGCCGTCCGGTCGAGACGGCGGCGCTGCCGGTCGAGGTGGTCGACGTGACCGGCGCCGGCGACGCCATGCTGGCCGCCTGGTGCCACGCCACCCTGGCCGGCGCCGACCCGCTCGAGGCCGCCGCCTACGGCCACGCCGCCGCCGCGCTCACCGTGGGCGGCGACCGCACCGTGCGCCCCGACCTGACCGACGAGCTCGTGAGGAGCCTGCTGTGAACCCGACCCGCGACGCCGTCCGCCTCGGCGACGAGGTGGCCGAGGCGCTCTCGGTCGGCCGCCCCGTCGTGGCGCTCGAGAGCACGATCATCAGCCACGGCATGCCCTACCCCGACAACGTCGCGATGGCGCGCGAGGTCGAGGGCATCGTGCGCGAGGGCGGCGCCGTGCCGGCCACGATCGCGGTGCTGGACGGCGTCCCGCGGGTCGGGCTCGGCGACGACGAGCTCGAGCTGCTGGCCGGCGGCGGTGGCGGTCGGGGGGTGCTCAAGGCGAGCGTGCGCGACCTGCCCTACGTCATGGCGCGTGGCCTGCACGGCGCCACCACGGTGGCCGCCACGATGCGCCTGGCCTCGCTGGCCGGCATCGAGGTCTTCGTGACCGGCGGGCTGGGCGGCGTCCACCGCGGCGCGGCCGAGAGCTTCGACGTCTCCGCCGACCTCACCGAGCTCGCCGCCACCCCGGTCACCGTGGTGTGCGCGGGCGTGAAGAGCATCCTCGACATCGGGCTGACCCTCGAGACGCTCGAGACCAACGGCGTGCCGGTGCTGGTCGACGGCAGCGACGAGTTCCCGGCGTTCTACTCGCGCAGCAGCGGGTTCGCGGCGCCGTCGCGGGTCGACGGCGCCGACGAGGTCGCGGCCGTCGTGTCCGCCGCCCGGTCCCTCGGCCTGACCAGCGGGGTCGTGGTCGCCCACCCGGTGCCCGTGGCCGACGAGATCCCGGCGTCCGCGATCGGCGCCGTCATCGACCGCGCCCTCGGCGAGCTGGGCGAGCGCGGCATCACCGGCAAGGACGTCACGCCCTACCTGCTCTCCCGCATCGTCGAGCTCACCGACGGCGCCAGCCTCGCCACCAACATCGCCCTCGTGCGCGCCAACGCGCGGCTCGGCGCGGCCGTCGCGGTCGCGCTCGTGCCCCACCCGGCGTCCGGCCTGGCACGCTGAGGCCCGTGCACTTCGTCGGCGTCGACCTCGCGTGGGGGCAGCGCAACCCCACGGGGCTCGCGGTGCTCGACGACGACGCGCGGCTTTTGCACGTCTCGGCGGTGCGCACCGACGACGAGATCGTCGAGACCCTCACGCCCTACGTCGAGGGCGACTGCGTGGTCGGCATCGACGCGCCGCTGGTCGTGGTCAACCCCACCGGGCAGCGCGAGGCCGAGCGCCTGCTGAACGCCGACTTCCAGCGCTTCCACGCCGGCGCCCACCCCTCCAACACCGGCAAGCCCGAGTTCGCCGACGGCACCCGCGGTGGGGCGGTGGCCAAGCGCCTCGGGCTCGACGTCGACCCCCGGTCGGGACGACGCCGCCGCGCCCTCGAGGTCTACCCGCACCCGGCGACCATCGTGCTGTTCGGGCTGCAGACCGTGCTGCGCTACAAGGCCAAGCCCGGCCGCGACCTCGAGAGCCTGCGCGGCGAGCTGCTGACCCTCATGGGCCACCTCGAGTCGGTCGTCGAGGTGAGCGACCAGTGGCGCACGCTGCGCAGCCTGGTCGAGACCGCCACGCAGAAGGCGCAGCTGCGGCGTGTGGAGGACCAGGTCGACGCCGTCATGTGCGCCGTCGTCGCGCGGTTCGTCCACACCCGGCCCGACGACGTCACCACCTACGGCGACCTCGCCACCGGCTACATCGTCACCCCCACCCTCGGCGTCGAGCCGGTCTCGCAGCCGCGCGACCCGGTGGCGCGCTACCGCGAGCGGCACCCCGGGCTGGTCGTGGCCGGGGAGCGGGCCGTGGCCGGCGTCCAGGAGATGCTCGACGAGGCCGGCATCGACTACCTCTCGGTCACCGGGCGCACCAAGACCGTCGCCTCGTTCGCCGAGAAGGCCGCCCGCACCGACGACGACGGCCACCGGCTCTACGACGACCCGCTCACCCAGATCACCGACCAGGTGGGCGTGCGCGTCATCACCTACGTGCGCGACGACGTCACCGCCGTCGCCGAGCTGCTCGCCGACCAGGCGCAGGTCACCGACGACCGCGACATGGGCCAGGAGACCGCCAGCCAGGGCCGGTTCGGCTACGCCAGCCGGCACCTGCTCGTCGTCCTGGACGACGCCCCCGGCAGCCTCGCTGTGCAGGTGCAGGTGCGCACCGTGCTGCAGCACGCGTGGGCCGAGTTCGAGCACGACATCCGCTACAAGGGCACGGTGCCGGCCGAGCACGCCCCCGACTTCGACCGCCGGTTCACCCTCGCCGCCGGCCTGCTCGAGCTGGCCGACCGTGAGTTCTCCGAGGTGCGCGAACGGCTGCGCGGGGCGTCGGTGGCGTCGGTGGCGGCCGATCCCGCGCCGGGCGGGCTCGACGGCATCGGTCCGCGCGAGCTGGCCGCGTTCCTGGCCGGCCAGTACTCCGACGCCGGCTGGTCGCGCACCGACCGTTACGAGTGGATCGTCGCCCTGCTCGCCGAGCTCGGCGTCACCTCGCTGGTGCAGCTCGCCGAGACCCTGCGCGGCGCCGACGAGTCGGTGATCGCCGAGCGCATGGACTACCGGCGTCCGCCCGGCGCCGTCCGCCGTCTCGACGACGCGCTGCTGTGGGTGCACGGCGAGCGCTACGTCGGACTCGACGCCAACGTGCACCGCCGCGACCTGCTGGCGCAGCGGCTGGAGCGGATGCGGGGCTGAGCCCCGGCTCAGGCCTCCACGCCCGACGAGGGGCCGTCGGCCGGCGGGCCCTGGTAATTGCACAGGGTGAGCGTGGTGTTCTTGTGGCGCAGGAACTCCGGCGAGGACGCCGAGGCCTCGAGGTAGTCGTCGGCCGGCAGGTCGGCGTAGTAGCGCACCGCCTCGAGCATCGCCTCGGTCTCCGCCGAGGGCGCCTCCTCCGCGGCGGCCTCCGCCAGCGGCACCGCCGCCTCGAACCGCGCGACGGTCTCGTCGAGGTCGCCGTAGTTGAAGGCGTCGATGCCGGCGGTGACCTCCACGCAGACCTCGGCCAGCGCGGCGGCGAGGTCCTCCGGAGCGGGGGCCGCGGACGACGTCGTCGCGGCGCCGACATCGGCCGACCCGCCGTCGTCCGGGTCGTCGTCCGACCCGCCCGAGGAGCACGCCCCCAGCGCGAGCACGCACACGAGCGTCGCCACCAGAGCCCTCACCAGTGCCCTCACCCCCGCGACGCTACTCGGCGCCGCACCACCCCGCCGGGCCCCGGCAGGAGTCACCGGTGCACCGGTGACTCCTGACCTTCTCAGCCGTTGCAACGGCTGAGAACGTCAGGAACCACCGGGTAACCGGTGACTCCTGCGCCCCCGCCCCCGCGCAGCCCCGCGCGGCCCGTTCGGACGTCGCGGTCCCTCAGCCGAGCCACGGCGGGGCGACGCCCCAGCCCCAGCGGGGGACGGGGGCCTGCTCGACGAGGTCGTCGGCGCCGGGGCGGGAGTTGCCCATGGCCAGACGGGTGCCCCACTCGAGGTAGCCGATGATCGCGGCGCGGAACTCGGGGTCGGCGGGCAGGTCGGCGTCGTCGGCGGCGAGGCTCATGGTCGAGGCGAAGCGGTGCCGCTGCCCGGGCTGGATGTTCAGGCCGCGGTGGTGGTCGAGCATCGTGGCGTAGCCGCCGCGCTCGTCGGTGTAGGTCGTGGGGCCGCCGAGCACCTCGGCCCACCAGTCGGCGACGTGGCGGCGGTGGGCCTGCGAGACCCCGCCGGGGAAGAACCCGCTGAGCAGGGGGTCGGCCTCGACCCGGTCGTAGAACGCGTCGATCATCCGGCGCAGCGGCTCGCCGCCGCCCGCCCACTCGAAGAGGGTCGGCAGCCCGGCCTCGTCCACTCCCACGGGGTGGAGTCTGGCACGGCGGACGGCGGCGTAGCGTCGCCCGCATGAGCCCCGCCGACCTCCTCATCGACGCCCTCGAGCGCGTCCGCGACGGCGCGGTGGCCGTCGTCGACGGTCTCGACGAGCAGCAGCTGCGCCACCGTCCCGGGCCCGACGCCAACCCCATCGGCTGGCTGGTCTGGCACGCGGCGCGGGTGCAGGACGACCACGTCGCCACGGTCGCCGGGCACGCCCAGGTCTACGAGGGCTTCGCCGAGCGGTTCGCGCTGCCCTACGACGACGGCGACATCGGCTACGGCCACAGCAGCGACGACGTCGCGGCGTTCACGGCGTCGGCCGAGCTGCTGGCCGAGTACGCCGCCGCCGTCCACGACCGCAGCGTCGGCTACCTCGCCACCCTCGAGCCGGCCGACCTCGACCGCGTGGTCGACGAGAACTGGGACCCGCCCGTCACCCTCGGCGTGCGGCTGGTGAGCGTCGTCAACGACGACACCCAGCACCTCGGGCAGGCGGCCTACGTGCGGGGCCTGCTGGGCGTCTGACCCCCGGGCGCCTCGGGCTCGGGGTCCGCCTCGACCACCGTCGCCGTCGGCAGGCTGACGCGGTAGCGCACGAACGACGGCACCAGCACGGCCGCGGCCACGGTGAGGACGACGACGAGCACGCCGCCGCCGCCCGCGGCGACCGCCGTCCCGACGGTGGCGGCCGCGGCGCCGTGGGCCACGTCGGCCACCCGCGGACCGCCGGCGACGACGACGATGAAGATGCCCTGCAGGCGACCGCGCACCTCGTCGGACGCGGCGGCCTGCAGCATCGCGTTGCGGAAGGCGGACGACGCCGTGTCGGCCGCGCCGCCGACGGCCAGCGCGACCACGGCGACCACCAGCATCGTGGTGCGCAGCGAGGTCGACGACCCGGCGATGCCGACCGCGACGCCGAAGACCACCACGGCCAGGCCCCACACGACGATGCAGACGATGACGGCGCGGCCCTGCGCCGAGACCCGCGAGACCCAGCCGGAGAAGACGCCGCCGACCACCGCGCCGGCCGGGATGGCCGCGAACAGCAACGCGAAGGCCAGGCCGCCGGCCTCGGGTCCGCCGAAGCTCTCGTTCGCGATCTCGGGGAACAGCGCGCGCGGCATCCCGAAGACCATGGCGATCAGGTCGACCGCGAACGACATCAGCAGCACCGGCTGGCCGCGCAGGTAGCCGAACCCCTCGACCACCGACCGCAGGCCCGGTGGCTTGCCGGTGGAGCCCGCCACCGGCAGCGGCGGCAGGCGGACGACGGCCCCGAGCGTGGCGAGCAGGGTGATCGAGTCGACGAGGTAGAGCCACTCGAGGCCGATCACCGGGATGAGCGCGCCGGCGACGAGCGGTCCGGCGATGCCGCCGGCCATGAAGACGGTGGTGTTGAGCGCGTTGGCCGCCGGCAGCAGGTCGGGGGTGAGGATGCGTGGCAGCACCGCACTGCGCGTGGGCTGGTTGATGCCGAAGAAGGCCTGTTGCACCGCGAACAGCGACAGCAGCAGCCACACGTTCGTGCTGCCGACCGCCGCCTGCACCCAGAACAGCGCCGAGGTGACGATCAGCCCGAGGGTCGAGAAGACGAGCAGCGTGCGGCGGTCGAAGACGTCGGCCAGCGCGCCGCCCCACAGCCCGAAGACCACCAGGGGCACGAGGCCGAAGACGCCGGTGAGGCCGACGTAGGCCGAGGAGCCGGTGTCGGCGTAGATCTGGGCCGGCACCGCGACGACGGTCAGCTGGGCGCCGATGACGGTGATGATGTTGGCCCGCCACAGCCGGCGGAAGTGGTCGTTGCGCAGCGGGCGCGTGTCGGCGACCAGCCCCCGGAGACGACTCACCCACCCACGCTACGACCGGGCGCGATGAGTCCGACGCCGGGGGCTGGTCTGTGACGTCATGAGCCCCGAGCAGCCCCTCGACATCACGTTCACTGAGACCCTGCGCCGCAGCGAGGCCCGGGGCGGCTGGACCTACGTCGTCTGGCCCGAGTCGGTGGCCGCCTTCGGCACCCGGGGGCTGGTGAAGGTGCGCGGCACCGTCGACGGCGTCGCGTTCGAGAGCTCGTTCATGGCGCTCGGCGACGGCACGCACAAGCTGCCGATCAAGGGCGCGCTGCGCGTCGAGTCGGGCAAGGAGGCGGGCGACGAGGTCGAGATCCACCTCACGGGCAGACTGTGAGGGTGCGCCCACCCACCAAGCCCGACCAGCCCGGACCCGGCCAGGAGTCCTGCTGGGACTACCCGCGCCCGCCGGCCCTCGACGTCTCGCACGAGCACGTGCAGGTGGTGCTCGGCGGCGTCGTCGTGGCCGACACGACCCGCTCGTGGCGGGTGCTCGAGACCAGCCACCCGCCGACGTACTACCTGCCGTTCGAGGCCTTCGTGGACGGCGCCCTGCGCCCCGCCGCCGGGTCGTCGCACTGCGAGTGGAAGGGCGAGGCCGCCTACTTCGACCTGCTGGGCGGCGACCGCGTGGCCGAGCGCGCCGCCTGGACCTACCCCGACCCCACGCCCCGCTTCGCCGACCTGATGAGTGCGGTCGCGGTGATGCCGGCCGCGGTCGACCGCTGCCTGGTCGACGACGAGGTCGTCGTCCCGCAGGAGGGCGGCTTCTACGGCGGCTGGATCACCTCCCGCGTCGTCGGCCCCTTCAAGGGCGCCCCCGGCACTTGGGGGTGGTGAGCTCACGATGGTCGAGGTGCGAGGAGCGCTAGCGACGAGCCTCGAGACCGCCGGCCGCCATCGCGAGCGTTGGCCTGGTCCCTGCGAGGTTTCGAGGCTCCTGCGCTCGTTCCTCGCTCCGGAGCACCTCAACCACTGTTGATGCCCGCGGTGGCGTCGAGCCGCTGCAGCAGGTCGTGCGCGGCCAGCTCGACCTGCTTGTGCCGCCACTCCGCGGCCCGGTAGACGCACGCGATGAGCCCGCTGCGGTGCACGCGGCGCAGGTCGCCGTAGACGAACGCGTACCGGCCCTTCGTCCCGTCGTTGGCGCCCTCGGTGAGGCCGAGGTGCCAGGCGGCGTACGCCGTCCAGTCGTGCCGCTCGAGGTAGGCGTTCTGCGCCTCCGCGCCGGGCTGGACGACGCCCCAGTCGCTGTCGAGGACGTACTGGCGCGTCTCGATCAGCTCGCGGGCGCGCGCGACCGCGGCGTCGTTCACCGCGTAGCGCGCCACGCCGGCTATCCCTTGCCGAGCAGCCGCCGGGCGCCCTCGGGCCACCAGGCGCCGGCCGCGGGCCCGCCGTTGCAGTAGCCGTCGGACTCGCCGGGGCGTTTGATCCACAGGCCACCGTCGTAGGGGCCGCGGAAGACGAGCGCGGGCCGCGGGCCGAGCCGCGCCCAGCCCGGGTTGCACCACTCGCCCGAGACGGGCTGGGCGTAGCCGTTGCGCGAGACGTCGACGACGTACTTCTTGCCGAGCACGTCGCTCGAGCGCAGCCCCGCCAGCACCTCGTTGGCCCAGGCCTGCTCGTCGGCCAGCAGCCGGTAGTTGCTGACGTTGGTGCTGAACCCGCGGGCGTAGCGGACGCCGGAGCGCAGCAGCAGCGTCGCGGTGTCGGCGGCGCTGCGCCAGTCGGAGTGGCCGGCGTCGAGGTAGACCCACGCGCCCGAGCGGCTCAGCTGCTGGGCGGCGTAGCTGAGCAGCCGCTGCCGCTGGGCGGCGTCGGCGCAGGAGGGGTCGCCCATGAACGCGATGGCGTCGGGCTCGACCACCACGATCGGCTTGGTGCCCTTGAGTCCCTCGGCGATGCCGCGCACCCACGCCCGGTAGGCGGTGGGGGTGGGCAGGCCGCCGCCGGACTGGCCGCCGCAGTCGCGCCCGGGCACGCCGTAGACGGTGAGCACCGCCGTGCGCCGCGCCTTGACCGCCTTCGAGGTGTAGGCGCGGGTGGCCTGGCGCACCTGGGTCGGCGTGGCGAAGCGCTCGGTGAGCCACATCGCCTGCGCGCGGTTGCCGATGCGCCAGAACTCGCGGCCGGCCTGCTTGGCCGCCGAGGTGGGGTCGACGTAGAGCGGACGGGTGCGGCGCGGGTCGGTGGCGGGTGCCGGCGCGGTCGCGGCGGGGGTGCGCACCACCGCGCTGTCGGCGGCCGGGACGACGGCCGGGACGACGGCAGGTGCCGGGGCGGCGTTGCCGAGCCCGGCCAGCAGGGCGAGGGCCGCGCAGGCGGCGGCGAGCGGACGGCGGCTCATGCGGGCACCGGCTGGTCGTCGTCGCGGGGGCCGAAGATGCCGACGGCGTCGACCCGGTCGCCGGGCACGCCGGCGTCGTCCAGCTGCGTGCGAGAGCGGCGCGAGAACAGCGCGCGGAACAGCTCGTAGGGCTCGAGGACGCCGACCAGGTCGGGGGTGCGCTGCGGGCCGAGCTCGTCGACGATCGGGCGCCACAGGTGGTCGGAGAGCCGCCCGCGGCCGAGCGCCTCGTGCAGGTCGGCGTGGTGGACGGCGATGTCCCACACCACGGCGGGGGTCTGCGCCTCGGCGGCGCGCTCGGCCGTCACGTCGCGGTTGGTCTCGAGCTCGGCGACCAGCTCGGGGACCGGCAGGTGGGTGCGCTCGGCGACGTGGCGCGCCGTCCACTCGGGGCTCGGGGCGCCGTCCATGCGGCCCGTGACCGCGTCGGCGGGACCGCCGGCGAGGTGGGCGAGCACGTCGCGCACCGTCCAGGCCGGCGAGGCCGGCACCGTCATGGTCAGCTGCTCGTCGTCGAGGTCGCCGGCCAACGCCGCGATCGCGCTCACGTGGTCGCGGTAGAGCGCACCCCAGTCCGTCACCCGAGAACGATAGGTCCCGTGGGCGCCGTGCGCCGAGCCTCGGGTGAAATAGTCCGGAGATCGTGGCGCCGGGCTGTCGTATCGGGCCGACTCCGTTCGTGGAGGAGGCGAGCGGCCGCCACGAGGCGCCGCCGCCACCGCCCCACCACACGGAGGAGTCAGACATGCCGCACTACTTCCTGGCCGTCAACCACGACGAGGCCGGCGCTGCCGAGATGGCCGAGATGACGATGGAGCAGATGCAGCCCGTCTTCGAGGCCGTCGACGCCTTCAACACCGACCTGCGCACCGAGGGCGCCTGGGTCTTCGCCGGCGGGCTGCTCGGCCCCGAGGCCAGCACCGTCGTCGACGCCACCGGCGACGCGCCGGTCGTCACCGACGGGCCGTTCTCGGAGGCGAAGGAGTACCTCGGCGGCTTCTGGATCATCGACGCCGCCGACCTGGACGCCGCCCTGGAGTGGGCCCGCAAGGGCTCGGCCGCCTGCCGGGGCAAGGTCGAGGTCCGCCCGTTCCAGCCCGAGGGCTGAGCGGGCGGCCGGCAGCGGTGGAGACGATCGAGCGGGTCTACCGCGAGGAGTTCGGCCGGGTGGTCGCCTCGCTGGTGCGGCGCTTCGGCGACATCGACGTCGCCGAGGACGCCGCCGGCGAGGCGCTGCTGGTCGCGCTCGAGCGCTGGCCGAGGGACGGCGTCCCCCCGAACCCGGGGGCGTGGCTGACCACGACCGCCGCGCGCAAGGCCATCGACCGGATCCGCCGCGAGTCGCACCGCGACGCCAAGCACCGCGCGGCCGAGATGATCACCGACGACACCCCCCACGAGCCCACGGGCGTCGTGGGCGACGACCGGCTGCGGCTGGTCTTCACCTGCTGCCACCCGGCGCTCGCGCCCGAGGCGCGGGTGGCCCTGACCCTCCGGCTGCTCGGCGGCCTCACGGTCGCCGAGATCGCGCACGCCTTCTTCGTGCCCGAGACGACGATGGCCCAGCGCATCACCCGCGCCAAGCGCAAGATCGCCGGCGCCCACATCCCCTACCGGGTGCCCGAGCCGGCCGACCTGCCGGCGCGGCTGGGCGCCGTCCTGGCCGTGGTCTACCTGGTCTTCAACGAGGGCTACCTCGCGACGTCGGGCACCGCGACCCGCGACGACCTGGCCGCCGAGGCGATCCGGCTCGGCCGCATGCTGCGCCAGCTGCTGCCCGACGACCTCGAGGTGCGCGGGCTGCTGGCGCTGATGCTGCTCACCGAGGCGCGCCGCCCCTCACGGGTCGCGGCCGACGGCACCTTGGTGCCGCTGCCCGAGCAGGACCGCGGCGGCTGGTCGCGGCCGTTGATCGCCGAGGGTCACGCGCTGGTGCGCGAGTGCCTGGCCGCGGGCCGGCCGGGCCGCTACCAGGTGATGGCGGCGGTCAACGCCGTCCACACCGACGCCGTCACCGCCGACGAGACCGAGTGGCGCTCGGTCGTGGCGCTCTACGACCAGCTGCTGCGGCTCGACCCGAACCCGGTGGTGGCGCTCAACCGGGCCGTGGCGGTGGCCGAGCTCGACGGTCCCGAGCTGGCGCTGGCGATCGTCGACCGGCTGCCGCCGGAGCAGATGACGCGCTACCACGCCTGGCACGTCACCCGCGCCGACCTGCTGCGCCGGCTCGGACGCTCGGCCGAGGCGCGGGCGGCCTACGACGC
The DNA here is from genome assembly GCF_039543705.1 of Nocardioides marinquilinus. Lineage (NCBI taxonomy): Bacteria > Bacillati > Actinomycetota > Actinomycetes > Propionibacteriales > Nocardioidaceae > Nocardioides > Nocardioides marinquilinus. Next base: position 229,248 of record NZ_BAABKG010000006.1, on the reverse strand, counting down.
CGCGCTCGCGCTGACCGACAACCCGGCCGAGACGGCGTACCTGACCCGCCGCCGCGACCAGCTGGTCAGTCCGCCGCCGGGCGGGTGAACGCGCTGGCGTACGACGTCGTCCCGACCGCGATCGAGTACTCGCGGTAGTACGTCTCGATGCCGTGGCGCTGGGCCACGCGGTGGCGCGGGTGCTCGCGCCAGGCCCGGTGGCTCGCCTCGTCGGCGAAGGTGACGACCGTGGCGCGCTCGCCGTCGTCGGCGGTGAAGGTCTTGGTCTCCACGAACCCGGGCATCGAGCGGGCGAGCGCGGCGACCACCTCGAGCTCGGCGGCGTAGTCGGCGCGGGCCCCCTCCCGCAGCCGGTTGCGGAAGACGGTGACGACCTGGCCGACCTGGGGCTGCACGGGCCTCAGTCTGCTCCCTAGGGTGGCCCGGTGACCCCCGAGACCCTCGAGCCGCTGGCGCTGCCGACCACCCCCGACGCGTGGGAGGGGTGGGTCGCCGCCCGGGCCGAGACCGGCCTGGCGCGGGCGCGCGAGCTGGTCGACGGGCTGCGGCACGCGTCGTCCGGGCTCACCGCCGAGGAGGCGCTGCGCACCTGGGACGACGCCGGCCTCGCGCTCGGCGACGTGGCCGCGATGGGCTCCTTGCTGGGCAACGTGCACCCCGACGAGGGGGTGCGCACCACCGCCGAGCGCGCCGAGCAGGACGTGCACCGCGTGCTCACCGAGCTGACGCTCGACCGCGGCCTCTACGAGCTGTTCGCCGGCCTCGACCCCGACGCCGGCCGGGGCCTCGACGACCAGGGACGCCGGCTGCTCGAGAAGACGCTGCGCGACTTCACCCGCGCCGGCGTCGACCGCGACGACGACCTCCGCGCCCGCATCGCGGCGGTCAACGAGCGGCTCACCGAGGTCGACCAGGAGTTCTCCAAGCTCATCCGCGACGACGTCCGCACCGTGCGCGTCGCCCCCGAGCAGCTGGCCGGGCTGCCCGACGACTTCGTCGAGGCGCACCCGCCGGGCGACGACGGCCTGGTCACGCTCACCACCGACTACCCCGACGCGGTGCCGGTGCGGATGTTCTGCCACGACGCCGACGTGCGCCGCGCGATGCTGCACGCCTTCCTCAACCGGGGCTGGCCCGAGGCCGAGCCGCTGCTGCGCGAGATGTTCGCGCTGCGCCACGAGCTGGCCACCACGGTCGGCTACGACGACTGGCCGTCGTACGACGCCGAGGTCAAGATGATCGGCGAGGGGCCCGCCATCCCGGCCTTCATCGACCGCATCGCCGAGGCGGCCGAGGAGCCCATGCGGCGCGACCTCGCCGTGCTGCTCGAGCGCTACCGCGCCGACCACCCCGACGCCGCCCGCGTCGAGATGGCCGACGCCTCCTACTACGAGGAGCTGGTGCGCAAGGAGCGGCTGCAGGTCGACTCGCAGCGGGTGCGCACCTACTTCGCCTTCGAGAAGGTGCGCGCCGGCCTGCTCGAGGTGACCGGCCGGCTGTTCGGGCTGCGCTACGACGAGGTGCACGACGCGGCCACCTGGCACGACGACGTCACCGTCTACGACGTCGTCGACCTCGCCAGCGGCGACGGGCTCGGCCGCATCTACCTCGACCTGCACCCGCGCGAGGGCAAGTACAAGCACGCCGCGCAGTTCACGCTCACCGACGGCGTCGCCGGCCGCCAGCTGCCCGAGGGCGTGCTGGTGTGCAACTTCTCCCGCGGCCTGATGGAGCACGACCACGTCGTCACGCTGTTCCACGAGTTCGGCCACCTGGTGCACCACGTGGTCGGCGGGCACGTGGCGTGGGGCCGCTTCGCCGGCGTCGCCACCGAGTGGGACTTCGTCGAGGCGCCGAGCCAGATGCTCGAGGAGTGGGCCTGGGACGCCGGCGTCCTGCGCTCGTTCGCCACCGACGAGGCCGGCGAGCCGATCCCGGCCGACCTGGTCGAGGCGATGCGCCGCAGCGACGACTTCGGCAAGGGCTACCAGGCGCGGGTGCAGATGTTCTACGCCGCCACGTCGTACTGGTTCCACCGTGACCGGCCCGACGACCTCACCGCGCGGATGCTCGAGCTGCAGGAGCGCTACTCGCCGTGGCCCTACCTCGAGGGCACCCACTTCTACGCCTCGTTCGGCCACCTCGGCGGCTACAGCTCGGCCTACTACACCTACATGTGGTCGCTGGTGATCGCGAAGGACCTCTTCAGCGCCTTCGACGAGACCGCGCTGCCGGGCTCGCCCGGCGCGGACCCGGGTGCCGCGCCAGACGACGTCGCCCGCCGCTACCGCGACCGCGTGCTCGCCGCCGGCGGCACCGAGGACGCCGCCGACCTCGTCGCCGACTTCCTCGGCCGGCCCTACACCTTCGACGCCTACGCCGCCTGGCTCGCCCGCTGACCCCTCCCGCCCCGTCCTGACCCCTCCTGACCCGGCGTCAGCACGGGACGCCGACCGGGCCGTGACCGGGCCGGGCGCCGGTGACGGGGTCGTGTGCCCAGGAGCGGTGCCCGGACCGGTGAGGGGCACACGACCCCGCCTCCGCCGAACCCCACCCTTGTCCGGGCGTCACAGTCGACGTACGCTCGCGATATATCGCGAACGGTCGCGATACTCCGACTGTGAGAGGGGGTCTCGACATGGGACACCGAGGACGAAGCAGGCAGTGGGCCGGAGGGCCCGAGATGCCGTGGCAGGCGCGCGACGAGCACGGGGGACGCGGCGGTCACGGGCGCCACGGCCACAGCCACGGCTGGGACGGCGGGTGGGGCGGCTGGGGTGCCCCCGGCGGGCCGGGTCGCGGCGCCCCGCCGTGGCTGGCCGGGCTGTTCGGCATGCCGCAGACCGAGCGCAGCCGTAGCCCGCGGGTGCGACGCGGTGACGTGAGGTCGGCGATCGTCGACGTCGTCGCCACCGCCGGCCGCGCCGACGAGGCGATCAACGGCTACCAGGTCATCCAGCAGATCGCCGAGCGCAGCGACGGTGCCTGGCGCCCGAGCCCCGGCTCGGTCTACCCGACCATCCAGCAGCTGCACGACGAGGGGCTGCTCGAGACCGACGACGAGCGCGGACGCCGGTCCCTGCTGCTCACCGAGGCGGGTCGCCGCTACGTCGAGGAGCACGGCGCCGAGCTCGCCGCGGTGTGGGCGCCGTTCGAGCGCGCCGGCGCGCGGTCCGAGCGCTCCGACGGGTCGGACGGATCGGACGGGTCGGACGGGTCGGACGAGAAGGTCGAGGGCCCCATCGACCTCAAGGCCGAGCTCGGCCAGGTCATGCCGGCGGTCTGGCAGATCCTCAGCCAGGGCTCGCCGTCCCAGCGCCAGGCCGCGCTCGAGATCCTGGCCGACACCCGCCGCCGGCTCTACGGCGTCCTGGCCGACGGCCCCGCGGTCGACCACGACGAGGACGACGACCACGACGGGCTCGACCGGCCCGACGGACGATGACCGAGCTGCGGGTCGGCGACGCCGAGCGCGACCGCGCCGCGGCCGAGCTGGGTGAGCACTACGCCGTCGGCCGGCTCACGACCGACGAGCACGCCGAGCGGCTCGACGCGGTGTGGACCGCCCGTACCCAGGGTGACCTCGACGTCGTCTTCCACGACCTGCCGACCGCCGAGGCGACCCCGATGCGCCGGGACGGGCCCGCCGGCCCGGTCCGGGGTCCGCGGGGGTGGCGGCCGGTGCCGTTCCTGCCGCTGCTCGCGGTGCTGATCGTCGCTTCGGTGCTCACCGGCTGGCCGGTGTGGATCGCGATCTTCTTCGTCGGGTGCGGTCTCTTCTCCCGCTCCCGCCACCGCTACCGGGCGGCCTGACTCACGGCTGCGGCACCCCGTACGCCGAGTAGCGCGTGCCCGGCCTGGGCGTGGTGGTGAACCGCGCGTTCGGCAGGTAGACCCGGTCGCGCCAGCGCGCGATCGTCGTCGGCACGTCGAAGTCGGGCGAGGTCAGGAACCCGCGCTTGCTCGCGGTGCGGCCCGCGTCGTCCAGGCCCAGCAGCGCGACCTTGTTGCGGCGGTTGAGGACGACGTAGAGCAGGTCGTCCGCCGGCTGCAGCAGCATGCCGTCGCCGTTGGTCAGGCGCACGCCGCTCACCCGCACCCGCTCGGCCACGCCGGTGCGCTGGCCGCGCATCGGCACCCGGTAGAGCCTGCCGCCGGTGGACTCGACCACCAGCAGCGCCGTGCCGTCGGGGGTGCGCGAGATGCCGTTGGCGCCGAACTCGCCGGCCTCCGGCTGCCGCCACTCGCCCCGCAGGCGCAGCGTCCGCACGTCGGCGGTGCGCGGGACGCCGTCCCGGCCGAGCGGCACGCGCCACAGCCGCGGCGAGGTCGAGTCGGTGAACCAGGCGGCGCCGCGGGCGATGACGACGTCGTTGACGAAGGACTCGTCACGCGCCAGGCGCAGCGTCGACAGGACCCGGCCCGTGGCGCGGTCGACCACCCGGGCGGTACCGCTGGGGCCGCCCGCGACGTACAGCTTCGAACCCTCGGCCTTCAGCCCGACGGCCGGGACGCCCGGGCCGGGCCGCAGCCGGCGGCCCTCGCCGGTGCGCAGGTCGGCGGCGTAGATGCTGCCGTCGGCGAGCGAGCCGAAGTAGGCGGAGGGCCCGGCGATCGCGATGCCCTCGGGCTGGAAGCCGTGGGGCAGGTCGATGCGGTCGGGAGGGGCCGGGGCGGGGCCGGCGGCGACCGTGGGGACGGCGGCGCCGAGCGTGACGGCGGTGACGGCGGTGACGGCGGCGACCGTGGCGGCGACCAGACGGGGGAGGGGGCGCATGTCGCGACCGTAGGTAGTGTCCGCAGGCGTGACCACACCCCCGGCGGGCCCCTCCTTCGAGCTCGGCGAGGACCACCTCGAGCTGCGCGACTGGCTGCACACCTTCGCCGCCGACGTCATCCGCCCGGCCGCGGCCGAGTGGGACGAGCGCGAGGAGTTCCCCTGGCCGGTGCTCGAGGAGGCCGCCAGGGCCGGCGTGTACTCCCTCGACTTCTGGGCCACCCAGTCGGTCGACGAGACCGGGCTCGGCATCCCGGTCACGATGGAGGAGCTGTTCTGGGGCGACGCCGGCATCGCCCTGTCGATCGTCGGGACGACGCTCGCGGCCGCCGCGGTGAGCGGCAGCGGCACGCCCGAGCAGGTCGGCGAGTGGGTGCCGCAGATGTTCGGCGCGCCGGGCGACCTCAAGCTGGCGGCCTTCTGCTCCTCCGAGCCGGACGCCGGCAGCGACGTCGGCGCGATGCGCACCCGCGCCCGCTACGACGAGGCCACCGACGAGTGGGTGCTCACCGGCACCAAGACGTGGGCCACCAACGGCGGGCTCGCCGACGTCCACGTCGTCACCGCCGTCGTCGATCCCGAGCTGCGCACCCGCGGCCAGGCCTCGTTCGTCGTCCCGCCGGGCACGAAGGGCCTCGCCCAGGGCCAGAAGTTCGCCAAGCACGGCATCCGCGCCTCCCACACCGCCGAGGTGGTGCTCGACGACGTCCGCGTGCCCGGCCGGTGCCTGCTCGGCGGCAAGGAGAAGCTGGACGCGCGCCTCGCCCGGGCCCGCGACGGCAGCAGCGGGCGCGGCAACGCCAGCATGGCCACCTTCGAGCGCACCCGGCCCGGCGTCGGCGCGCAGGCCGTCGGCATCGCCCGCGCCGCCTACGAGGTCGCGCTCGACTACGCCCGGACGCGGGAGCAGTTCGGCAAGCCGATCATCGAGAACCAGGCCATCGCCTTCGCGCTCGCCGACATGCGCGTCCACATCGACGCCGCCCGGCTGCTGGTGTGGCGCGCGGCCTGGATGGGCCGCCAGGGCAAGGCGTTCGACGCCGCCGAGGGCTCGCAGTCGAAGCTGTACGCCGGCGAGACCGCCGTCCGCGTGACCGAGAAGGCGATGCAGATCCTCGGCGGCAACGGCTACACGCGCGAGTACCCCGTCGAGCGCATGGCCCGCGACGCGAAGATCTACACGATCTTCGAGGGCACCTCCGAGATCCAGCGGCTCGTCATCGCCCGCACCATCTCGGGCGCGCCGATCCGCTGAGCGCCGGGACCCGTCGGTCTCGAGGCTCGTCGCCAGGGCTCCTCACACCTCGACCATCGTGGAATGACGATGGTCGAGGAGCGAGGCCGGCCACGGCCGAGCCTCGAGACCTCCGCAGCGATCACGCCGACCTGAACCCACGGACCCTGAGCTCGTCGAAGGGCCGGTGGCTCAGGCCGGGATCGGCGGCAGCCCGCGGTCGTCGTCGGCCACTTGCGTGATCTTCTTCGTCAGCGGCTCGAGCAGCGAGGAGGTCAGCACCTTGTCGAAGACGTGCTTGAGCCGCAGCCCCCAGGCGGTCTGGGGGTAGGCGATCTTGTCGACGCCGGGCGGCAGCTTCTGCACCTGGTCGACCAGCGGACGCATCCACTCCTCGTAGGCGGCGAGCGCGGCCTCGTGGTCGTCGGGGTGCGCGGCGAGCTGGGCGGCGAGCACGTAGCCGCCGGTCAGCGCGAGCGAGGCGCCGCCGCCGCCCATCGGGGTCACGCACCAGGCGGCGTCGCCGGCGAGCGCGATGCGCCCGCGGTGCCAGTGCGGCATCCGGATCTGGGTGAGCGAGTCGACGTAGAGGTCGTCGGAGGCCTCGAACCCGTCGAGCACCCGCGGCGCCTGCCACCCGGCGTCGGCGAAGCGCTCGCGCAGCCGGGCCAGGGCCTCGTCGCGCTCCATCGTGGCCAGGTGCTCGCTGGGCGCGAAGGCGAGGATGGCGCGGGTCGTGCCGCGGTTGTCGGGCCGCAGGTGCACCTGGCGGCCGCCGACGGTGGTGAACCAGCGCCACCGGTCGTCGTCCGACTCGATGCGCGGGATGGTCGCGAAGGCCATGTCGATGCCGAGCTCGTGGCGGTCGACGTCGTCGAAGAGGCGGTCGCGGGTGGCCGAGCGCACCCCCTCGGCGACGACCAGCAGGTCGCAGGCGATCTCGCGACCGGCCTCGGTGACGACGGTGAGGCCGCCACCGGTCTCGTCGACGGTGCCGACCGTGTCGCCGAAGACCAGCTCGACCCGGCCGTCGGGCCCCGACGGCAGGGCGTCCCGGACGGCGCCGGCCAGGTCGCCGCGCAGCACCTCCAGCTCGGCGGTGGCGCCGTCCGGGCCGTCGGACGGCAGCTCGGCGCGCACGTCGCCGTGCTCGTCGACGAGCACGGTGCCGGTCTCGGTCGTGTTGAGCGCCTTGACCTGCTGGAACAGGCCCATGCGGTCGAGCACCTCGCGGGCCACGCCGCGCACGTCGACGTTCTGGCCGCCGTCACGGAACGCCTCGGCCTTCTCGAGCACGGTCACCTCCCACCCGGTGCGGGCCAGCCAGAAGGCGGCGGAGAGGCCGGCGATGCTCGCGCCGGAGACGAGGGCGTGGCGGGTCATGGGTGATCCGATCGAGACGTAGGATTGCTTTGTGACAAAGGTAGATGGGGAGTCCAGGCCCCAACGGGTGAGGGACGCCGACCCGCTCACCGAGCCGTGGGACGACGTCCGCGTCGGCCTGATGCACCGGCTCAACGACTGGGCGGTCGGTCACGCCGAGGTCAACCGGCAGCTCGCCGACTGGATCGGCCTGCCCACCTCCGACGCCGTCGCCCTCGGCCACCTCGTGTGGGCCGCCGAGGCCGGCGACCCGCTCAGCCCGGCCGGGCTGATGCGACGCATCGGCCTCACCTCGGGCGCCACCACGTTGCTCGTCGACCGGCTCGAGGCCGCCGGTCACGTGGCCCGCAGCCGCGAGAGCGCCGACCGCCGCCGCGTCACCCTGCGCCCGACGCCGTCCGCCCGCGCCGGGGTGCGCGACTTCCTCGCCGCCGCGGGGGCCGAGACCGCCGCCGTGCTGCGCGAGACGCCGGCCCACGACCTCGCGGTGGCGACCGCCGTCCTCGAACGGCTCGGCGCGGCGAACGCCGCCGCCGTCGTGCGGCTGCGATCGCACGCGAGGGTGAGTGCCGCGTCGTAGCCGCCTGCGACCGTGGAGGCATGAGCGCAGCAGCCGGACGTCGTCGCGTCAGCTTCCGGGGTCGCATCGCGGGCACCGGGTCGACCAGCGGGGTGCGGATCGTCGTGGGCCGGTGGGAGGAGAGCCCGCTGGGCTCGTTCGCCGACGCCATGGTCGAGCGCCCCGACGGGCACCGCATGCTGATCGCGCCGAACCCCGACGTGGTGCGGTTCGTGGCCGCCACCTACGTCTTCGACGAGGTGCGGGTCGAGCCGATCACGGCGACCAAGACCGGCACCGGCTGGGCGGTGCGCTCGGACTCGCTCGAGCTCGACCTCGAGTTCGGCCGCCCCACCTTGCTCGGCCGGCTGCTGCGGCTCGTGCCGCGGCGCGTGGCCGAGGCGCCGTGGTGGTGCGCCGCCACCGACCCGATCGCGCGCGTGGTCATGCGGGGTGTGCGCACCAAGGGCGTCATCGGCGAGCGCCGCGAGTGGTACGGCGCCACCGGCCACCGGAAGGTCGTGGCGGCGTCCGGCTCGTTCGAGGGCACCAGCCTGGGCGCGATGGCCGACGTGCTGCCGGCGCCGCGGTTCGGGTTCTCCTCCACCCCGCCGAGGCCGTCGGTCACCGACGTGGTCACCACGATCGAGCTCGACGACGGCGTGCCGCTCGTCGGACCGGCCTGACGTCGTCGTGCTCCGGCGGCGACGGGTGGCGACGTCCGGCGCTGGGTAGGGTCCGCGGCGTGACCCGCCGGCCCGCGCTCGTGCTCGCCGCGCTGGTCGTCGCCCTCGGCCTGCCGGTGCTCGGCGCGACCCCCGCGTCGGCCGACATCGCGCTGCCCGGCGTCCCGATCGAGCAGCCGAGCACCGACCCGAGCGAGCCGCTGCCGCTCGAGGCGGGCACGTGGACCGACACGCTCCAGGGGGCGCAGGGTGCGGCCGACAGCGCCCACCAGTTCGTCTACCGCCGCACGATGCGTGCCAGCACCGTCTTCATCGGCGTGACCGGCGCCAACTCCGTCGAGAACGACCGCGTCGACGTCGTCGCCTCGCTGCCCAGCGGTGAGGAGTGCGCCAGTGACTACTCCGAGTCGGGCTACGAGAACGCCTTCGGCAGCTTCGGCGCCCGGCTCTACATCGGCCCCGACGAGCCCAACGACGGCGACTCCGCCTGCCTGGTGGCCGACGAGCTGCGGTTCACCGTCTCCCGCGGCACGAAGAACGTCTCGTCGCCGGTGCCGGTCTCGATCCGCATCGTGGAGGAGGCGCCGACGACCTCCGACGTCACCACGCTGCCCGCCCAGCCCGAGACGCCGCGGGTCGAGGTGCCCGACGTGCCGGAGGGCGACGACCTGGTCGGCGCCGACACCTTCGAGGACGCCCGCTACCTCGACGACGGCAGCTACCGGACGACGGTCGGCGAGGGCGAGCAGAAGTTCTGGCGGGTGCGGCTCGGGTGGGGCCAGCAGCTCTCGACCCGGCTGCGGCTGCCCGCCGCGGACGACGCGACGCTCGAGCGGATCGGCGGGTTCGGCCCCAACGTCGAGCTGGTGCTGGTCGACCCGCTGCTCAACACCTTCCGCGAGGGCGTCGAGGACGCCGTGACCTCGGGCGACTACGGCGACGAGCCGGTCACGATGCGCGACGGCACGTCGCCGGTGGCCTACGACAACCGCTTCGGCGACGGCGTCGCCATCCTGCCCGGCGACTACTGGGTCACCGTGAGCGTCGACGCTCCCGACGACCGGGCCCCGATCGAGGTGCCGATGCAGCTCGAAGTGCAGGTGCTCGGCGAGCCGGGCGCCGGCGCCCCGGCCTTCCCGGCCACGGTGCAGAGCCCCACCGGCGACGCCGGACCCGACGGCTACGCCGCCGACACGCCCTACCTCGTCTCGCCCGGCACCTTCGCCGCCGACGTCTCCGGCAGCACCGACGCACCGGAGCCGGAGGACGACGGCGAGGCCTCCGACGGGTCGGCCACCGACGACGCCGCCGCGGACGACGACACCACCCGCCGCGTCGCCGGCCTCGGCGCCGGCGCCCTCGGCCTCGCCTGCTGCGCCGCCGGCGTCCTCCTGCTCGCCCGCCGCCGCCGGGGGTAGTCCCTGACGAAAAGGTCGCGAAATCGCCGATTTTCACGACCACTTCGTCAGGGACTACCGCGCCGGGCGCCTCAGCCGAGCAGCAGGAACGCGGCGACGACGAGAGCGACGAGCCCCACGAGCAGCAGCAGGACGCCGGGCACGGCCGAGGGGCGACCGCCGCGGGGCGTCGGGGCGGGGCGGGGGCCCTCGCCGGTGTTGACGCGCGTCATCGGCGGGGCGGGCGGCGCGGACGGCGGCGGGGTGGACGGCGGCGGGCCCGGTCGCACCAGGCCGGCGGTGGGCGCGGCGCTGAAGCGGTCGGGCACGGTGGGCTCGTCGTGGGCCTGGGTGAGGTCGAGCAGCCCGGACGCCGTCAGCATCCGCCGCAGCGCGGACGCCGACTCGGGGCGCCGCTGGACGTCGGCGGGCGTGGCCGCCGCGACCAGGTCGAGCAGCGCGTCGCGCTCGCGCTCGCCGGTGCGCAGCGCGTCGAGGTCGGGCTCGGTCGAGGCCGGCGGCCGCTCGCCGGTCAGCATCTCGAGCGCCACCCGGCCCACCGAGAACAGGTCGGCGCGCGGGTCGGGGTCGGCGCCGTGCCACTGCTCGGGCGCCATGTAGCCCGGCGTCCCGAACGACATCGACGCCTGCGTCATGCGCGGCTGGTCGACCGGCGCGGCGATGCCGAAGTCGGTCAGGCGCAGGTGGGGCACGTCGCCGACGGCGGGGTCGTGCGGGTCGAGCAGCAGGTTGCCGGGCTTGACGTCGCGGTGCACGATGCCGGCGCCGTGCACGGCCTCGAGCGCCTGCAGCAGCTGGTCGGTCAGCGTCGCCACCCAGCGCACCGGCAGCGGCCCGCGCTCGTGCACCAGGTCGGCCACCGACCCGCCGCGCACCAGCGGCATGGTGAACAACACCCGGTCGTCCATGCCGGCCCAGCCGAGCGGCGTCACCACGTGGGTGTGGTCGATGCGCATCGACTGCTCGCGCATGAACCGCAGCAGCGACGCGGCGTCCGACTGCCGCAGGATCTTGGCCGCCTTGACCTCGCCGTCGTCGCGGTCGTGCACCCGCCAGATCGTGCCCATGCCGCCGGTGGCCACGGGGTCGAGCAGCTCGTAGCGGCCCGCGAAGACCTCACCCACGGCGTCCGCTCCCCATGGACGCCGAGGGTACGGCTCCCCGCCCCGCGGCACCCCTCCGACCTGGAACGATCCAACCGGCGCGGGCCCACGCGACGTCGTGCGGCGTGGGTAGGTTGACCGCCACACACGGCCGGATGGGTGGTCCGGGCGGCGCTGCGAAGGGTGGTCGACCATGGGCGGTCTCGACGGAGCGGAGGTCGAGCGGGTGCTCGACGCGGCGGGGGTGCGCAACCCGCACGTGCGCGAGTACGTCGCCCACTGGGCGGGCATCACCGAGCCCGACCGCGTCGAGGTGGTCGACGCCGCCGACGACGCGCGGCTGGTCGCCGAGGCCCTGGACGCCGGCGAGCTGCTCCCCGCCGGGGAGGGCCGCTACTACTCGCGCAGCTACCGCAAGGACACCGCGAGGTCGGAGGAGCGCACCGTCGTCGCGACCGGCGACCCGGCCGACCGCGGCGTCTACAACAACTGGCACGACGCCGAGGAGATGACGGCCGCGCAGGTCGAGCGCATGCGCGGCCAGTCCCGCGGGAAGACGATGTACGTCGTCCCCTACCTGATGGCGCCCCCCGGCTCGCCGCTGGAGGCCTGGGCCGCCGGGGTCGAGCTCACCGACAACCGGCCGGTCGTGCTGCACATGATCCGCATGGCGCGGGTCGGCGTGGCCCACCTCGAGCAGCTCGCCGACCCGACGACGTTCGTGCGCGCCGTCCACGTCACCGGCGACCTCGAGAACCTCGGCCAGGGCACCGACGACGACCAGCGCTGGTTCGTCACCGTCGCCGACCGGCGCACGATCCTGCACTTCGGGTCGTCGTACGGCGGCAACGCGCTGCTCGGCAAGATCGCCCACGGCCTGCGGCAGGCCTGCTACGACGGCCGCGCGTCGGGCCGGTTCCTGGCCGAGCAGTTCATGCTGCTGGGCATCACCGACAAGCAGACCGGGCGCACCTACCACGTGTGCGGCGGCTTCCCGAGCGCCTCCGGCAAGACCAACCTGGCGATGACGCTGGCCCCCGACGCGCTGGGCGAGCGCTACCACGTCTCGTTCTACGGCGACGACATCGCCTGGCTGTGGGTCGACGACGACGGCCGGGTGCGCGGCATGAACCCCGAGTTCGGCGTCTTCGGCGTCGCGAAGGACACCAACGAGCTCACCAACCCCGGCGCGCTGCGCTCGATCGGGCCCGGCAGCGGCGCCATCTTCACCAACGTCGCCTACCACCCGCAGACCCAGGAGGTCTGGTGGGAGGGCCGCACGCCCGAGCCGCCGGCCGACGTCACCGGGTGGGAGGACTGGACGGGCACGCCGATCGCCGACCGCGAGGAGGGCGACACCTCGCCCTGGGCGCACCCCAACAGCCGGTTCACCACCACGCTCGCCAACGTGCCGAACATCGCCGACGACCACGACGACCCGGCCGGGGTGCCGATCGACGCCATCATCTTCGGCGGCCGCACCCGCGACCGCGAGCCGCTGGTGCGGGCCGTCGACGACCTCGCCGAGGGCGTCTACGACGGGCTGACGCTGGGGGCCGAGGCCACCTTCGCCGCCGACGGCCTCGACGGGCAGCTGCGCTACGACCCGATGTCGATGCGGCCGTTCCTGGCCTACGGCGAGGGCGACTACGCCGCGCACTGGCTGCGCATCATCGGCGCGGCCACGCACCAGCCGGTCTTCGCGCACGTCAACTGGTTCCAGCGCGACCTCACCGAGGGCGGTGGCGGCCGGTTCCTCTGGCCGGGCTACCGCGAGAACCTCCGCGCGCTGCTGTGGCTCGCGGCTTACCAGCGCGGCGAGGCGAGCGGACGCCGGACGCCGGTGGGCGTCGTCCCCACCGCCGACGAGCTCGACCTCACCGGGCTCGACCTGCCCCAGGCCGACCTCGACCGGCTGCTGGGCATCGACGTCGAGCGGTGGAGGCAGGAGATGGGCTTCCGCCAGGAGCACCTCGAGCAGTTCGACCGGCTGCCCCAGCCGATCTGGGAGGCCCACCGCCGGGTGGCGGCCGCGCTCGAGGCCGAGCGATGAGGCGGACGACGCGGCTCGGCGTCGCGGGCGTGCTGACGCTGGGCGTCGCGCTCGCGGGCTGCAGCGACGGTGGCGACGGTGGCGACGGCGGCGGTGGCGGCGGTGGTGCGGGCGGGGACGACGGCGTCAGCGCGGCGCTCGAGCGGCTGCCGGCCCCGTCGGGCGACGGCCAGGTGATCGTGCGCTACACCGACCTGGCGGCGGTGCGCGAGGCCAACGGCCTCGACGTGCCCGACGTCGGCGACCCCGAGGCGGTCAGCGCGTTCGTGCGCGCGACGGCCGACCTCGAGGACGGCGCCGCGGCCTACGCGCTGCCCACCGCGCTCGACGAGGTCAGCCCGCCCGACGAGTCCGTCGACCGGTACGGCTTCTCCTGGGTGCAGGCCGACCTCGTGGTCGGCGTCCAGTCCGGGGCCCCGGCTCTCGCCTCGTACGCCTTCGCCGACGACGTCGAGGCGCCCGACGACCTGGTCGAGACCGGCACGGACAGCGTGCTCGGCGTGTCCGAGGAAGGGCCGTTCCTCGCCGTCGACGGCTCGCGCGCCGCCGTCACCGTCGACGAGCCGCTCGCCCAGGCCTGGCTCGACCCCGACGCGACCCTGGCCGACGACGACGTGCTCGCCGACCTCGCTGCCGCCCTCGACGACGAGGGCGCGATCACCGCGCAGCTCTCGACCCTCGGCGACGACCAGGCGGTGGGCATCGGGCTGTCGGTCGAGGACGGCCGTCCGGCGTTCGCCGTCGCCTACCGGCTCGCCTCCGACGAGGCGGCCGAGGGGGCGGTCGACCAGCTGCGCCGGGAGTACGCCGACGTCGACGAGCTCGAGGTCGACGACGTCGAGGCCGACGGGAGCGTCGTCACGGTGACGGGCCGGTCCGACGAGGTGTCGGCTCCGATCCGGCTCTACAACAACTTCGGCCTGCCGGTCCCCGGCTGAGCCCGCCGGGGCCCACCACCCTCCCGGGGGTTGGCGGGTCCGGTAGACCCGAAGCGTGAAGACACGACACATCGGCAACGACACCGTCGGCCGCGTCGAGGTGGGCGCGATCGGCCTCGGCCTCATGACCTTCGACCAGAGCGGCACCCAGCCGCGCGAGCAACTGGCCGACACCGTGCGTGCGGCGCTCGACGCCGGCGTCACGCTCTTCGACACCGCCGACGCCTACGGGCCCGGCGAGGAGAAGGGCGAGGGCGCCCAGGGCGAGAACGAGCGCCTCATCGCGAGCCTGCTCGACGAGCTCGGCGTGCGCGACCAGGTGCTGCTGGCCACCAAGGGCGGCCACGTGCGCACCGACGGCGGCGGCTGGGACACCGACAGCTCGGCCGACCACCTGCGCCAGGCCGTCGACGCCAGCCTCGGAAGGCTCGGCGTCGAGCAGATCGCGCTGTGGCAGCACCACCGCCCCGACCCGAAGGTGCCCTACGAGGACGTCGTCGGCACGCTCAAGGAGATCGCCGACTCGGGCAAGGTGGCCCGCATCGGCCTCTCGAACGCGAACCCGGAGCAGATCCGGCTCGCGCACTCGGTGCTCGGCGACGCGCTGGTGAGCGTGCAGAACCAGTTCTCGCCGGCCTTCCGCAGCAGCAGGCCCGAGATCGACGTCTGCACCGAGCTCGGCCTGGCGTTCCTGCCGTGGAGCCCCCTCGGCGGCCTCGGCGACGCCAAGGACCTCGCCGAGAAGCACCCGGCCTTCGCGCGCACCGCCGAGCAGCGGGGCGTCAGCGCCCAGCAGGTCGCCCTGGCGTGGGAGCTCGCCCAGTCGCCGATCGTCATCCCGATCCCCGGCGCCAAGCGCCCCACGTCGATCACCGACTCCGCCGCCGCCGCCGACCTCGAGCTCACCGCCGACGAGCTCGCCGCCCTCGACGCCGACTGATCGCTCCGATTCCGGCGGTGGCGTCGGAGTCGGCCGAGAACGTCAGGAGTCACCGGGTCACCGGTGACTCCTGTCGTTCTCAGGTGTTGCAACGGCCGAGAAGGTCAGGAGTCACCGGATCACCGGTGACTCCTGCCGACTGGGAGCCGACCTGATCAGTACGGCAGCACGAACCCGCGGGTCGGGGGTGCGACGGTGCCGCGGGGCAGCGAGCCACGCTCGGGCAGCCAGCCGGGGGTGCGGGCGCCGGTGCTCTTCGACGCCGCCGCCTTCACCGCGCCGGGCACGCTGAACGACGTCCGGGCGAGGTCGAGGGTGTAGCGCGAGGTCGGGCTGGTGTCGACGTTGCGCAGCCGGCTCGGGGCGGCGGCGACGACCACGAGGCCGAGGCGGTGGCCCTTCTCGACGATGGTGTCGTCGGGGTCCATGCGCACGGTGACGTCGTGGACGCCGGCGCCGTCGAGGCGGGCCCAGCCGCGGCCCAGCACCTGCAGCGGCGTGGTGCCGATGTTGCGCTGCACCTCGAAGTAGCAGCCGTCGTCGTACGACGTCGAGGCGCCGTAGCAGGACTCCTGCTCGGTGGTCACCGCTCCGTCGCCGCCGGCGAGCACGCGACGTCCGAGGCCGTAGTCGACCAGCATGACGCCGACCTGGCCGGTGGGCACCTCGGTGGTGACCCGCAGCGTCGCGGTGGCCTCGCCGCTCACCCGGGTGTCGGCTGCCAGCGGGCCGGTGGCGAACAGCAGCCGCCGCGCCTCGTTGCCGGCGCTCAGGGCGTTGGCCTCGCTGAGGTTGGGGTCGTTGACCCACGACGCGGTTCCGCTGCCGGCGGCGCCGGCGACCATGCGGCCGTCGGCGCGCGGGGTGAAGGTGGTGCTCGGCCCGGCCGGCCAGCGGGCGGCGGTGACCCACGAGTTCGGCTTCGTCTCGATGTCGACCGCCGGCTCCTGCTTGATGCCGTTGCCCATGCCCATCAGCTGGTTGTCGAACCAGCGGTGCAGCGTGCGCACCCAGCGGGCGCGGTCGGTGTCGAACGGGTCGACGTGGCCCACGCGGGTCAGCCACATCTTGCGCGTGACGCCCGCGCGGCCGAGCGCCCGCCACCAGCGCGAGAAGTTGCGGGTCTTGACGTTGGTGTCCTGCAGGCCGTGGTAGACGAACACGCTCGCGCGCACCTTGCTCGCGTCGGTGTAGGAGCCGTCGCGGTGGTCGCGCTCGGCCCAGAACGCGTCGTACTTCCCGGTCTCGTCGCCGTCCTCGGCGTCGAGGCGGGCGAGGGTGGCGGTGCAGTCGACCTGCTCGGTGCGGTTGGCCATGACGCGGCTCGAGAGGCCCGAGGGATAGTTCCAGCTGAACGGCAGGCCCTGCGAGCGGTCGTAGTCGTACCACGAGCTGATCGCCGAGATCGGCACGATCGTCTTCAGGCCCTGCACGCCGGTGGCGGCGACGCCGTTGGCCAGGGTGCCGTCGTAGGACTTGCCGATCATGCCGGTCTTGCCGTTGGTCCAGTCGGCGACGACGGGCTCGCCGTCGGCGTCGACCGCCGTGGCGTTGCCGTTGAGCCACTGGACGACGGCCTTGACCGACCCGACGTCGCTGACGCCGCCCTGGTCGACGCAGCCGGTGCTGCGCGCCGTCCCGGCGACGTCGACGGCGACGAAGGCGTAGCCGCGCGGCACGAAGTAGTTGTCGTAGAACAGCGGGAACAGCTCGGGCGTGCCGTCCTCGGCGTAGGACTTGAACTCGCCCTCGTTGCCGCGGCCGACGCTGAGGTAGTAGGGGCTGGCGTCCATGATCACCGGCACCTTGGTGCCGGCGGCCGCGGCCTCGCGCGGCCGGATGATGTCGGCGGCGATCGAGTCGCGCTCGCCGTCGCCGTCGAAGTCGGGCGCCGAGACGTAGACGGTCTCGCGGACGGCGTTGCCGTAGCTGTAGACGGGCGCGGTGACGCCGTTGCGCAGCACCGGCTTCGCGGCGGGGGCCTCCGCGGGGGCCGCGGCGGCGGGGTCGGGGGCGGGCGCGGCGGTGGCGCCGGGCAGCTGGGTGGGGAGCACCAGGGCGGCCAGGGCCAGGCCGGCTGCGGGGAGGGCGATGCGGCGGGACACGTGGTCTCACTCTCGGTCGGCTGGGGTCGGGGGGACGACGACACGCAGGCGGCCTCGCAGGGGGTGGCCGAGTCCACCGCGCTCAACCCAATCGGCCCCCGCCCCGACCGTCAAGGAGCCCTCGCCCGCCGTGGACGCCGCCGGGTCTCGACTGGTCCACGATGGTCGAGGTGCGAGGCCGGCCACGGCCGAGCCTCGAGACCCCGCAGGGTCGACGCGAAGGTTCCCGTGGAGGGCCGGTGGTCTCGAGGCTCGTCGCCAGGGCTCCTCGCACCTCGACCATCGTCAGCGCCGGCCCCTCACGGTGGTCGAGGTGCGAGGCCGGCCACGGCCGAGCCTCGAGACCCCGCAAGGTCGTCGCGAAGGTTCTCGTGGAGGGCCGGTGGTCTCGACGACGCTCGTTCCTCGCTGCTCGACCGCCGGAGTCGGTCCCACCGGTGGTGGTCGACGCGGAGGTCCCCGTGGAGGGCCGGTGGTCTCGAGGCTCGTCGCGAGGCCGGCCACGGCCGAGCCTCGAGACCCGCGACTCCCCGCCCGCACGCTCGCGGAGCCGGACCCGGTCAGGCCAGCAGGTGGCGCAGGGCGGCGGCGGTGACGGCCGGGCGGGTGCGGCGTCCGTGGGTGGCGGCGACGAGCGACTCGCCCACGAACAGCGTCAGCACCAGCAGGCAGCGTCCCTCGACGTCGGCGGGGCCGGCGCAGAACTCGGCGAACAGCGGCCGCAGGTAGGCCGTCCGGCGGTCGTCGACGCGGGCGACCCGTTCGGCGACGGCCGGGTCGCGGCGGGCCCAGTCGCGCACGGCGACCTCAAGCCCGAGCAGCCCGTCGGCGTCCGCGGCACGGAACAGCCGACGCAGCCGGGCACGACCTTCACCGCCGCCGTGGTCGGCCGCCTCGATCGTCCGGTCGACCAGGGTCGCCTCCCAGTGGTCGAGCATCGCGTCGAGCAGGGCGCGCCGGTCGCGGAAGTGCCAGTAGAAACCGCCCTTGGTCACGCGGAGGCTCCCGGCGAGCGCCTCGATGCGGACGGCGTCCGGTCCGCCGGCGGCGAGCGCCGACAGTCCGGCCTCGACCCAGCTCTCCCGTGGCGTGCGCACCTTCGCCGGCACCCGGCACCCCGCTCTCGTTGACGTCGAGCGCAAGCATACGGCACCGTATCCATACGTTGCCGTATGGAAAGGGTAGTGAACGTGCTCGAGCTGCCACCGGGCCAACGGGCCGTCGAGGGGTTCCCGCGGTTCGGGGTCGACACCCGTCGTCCGCCACCGCGGGCGCCCGACGGCGCCGTGGTCGAGCTGACCGGACCGTTCGCGCGGCGCGTGGTGCTCGACGGGGCCACCCTGGCCGGCCTGCCCCGCCGCGAGGTCGAGGCCGCCTTCCACTGCGTCGCCGGCTGGTCGGCGCTCGGGCTGCGGTGGGAGGGCGTGCGCGTGCGCGACGTGTGGGAACAGGTCGTCGCGCCGGCGCTCGTCGCGGAGGCCGAGGTGCGCTGGCTCGTGCTCGTCGGCCGCGACGGCTACCGCTCGATCGTGCGGCTCGACGACGCGCTCGCGGACGACGTCCTGCTGGCCGACCGGCTCGACGGCGCGCCGCTGCCGCCCGAGCACGGGGCCCCGCTGCGGCTGGTCAGCCCGGGCCAGTACGGCTACGTGAACACCAAGCACCTGTGCCGCATCGAGCTGCACCGCCGCGAGCCGGTGGCGTTCCTCCACCCCGCGCGGGCGGTGCAGTGGGCGCTCATGGCCGTGCGGCCGCACCCCCGCGCCCGGGTGGCCCACGAGGAGCGGCACCGCTTCGTGCCGGGGCCGGTGGCGCGGCGTCTCTACCGGCTCGTCCGGCTGCCGGCCGCGCGGCTAAGGGAGTGAGCGGTGCGCTCAGGCCGGCAGGACGTCGTCCCGCTCGTCGACCAGCGCGGACGGCGCGGTGAGCCGCCACGCCTCGAAGACCAGCTCGGCCAGCTCGTCGCGCTCGACGCCGGCGAGCAGCGCCACGACCCACCCGAAGCCGCCGGCGGTGAACTGCTCCTCGAACACCTCGGGCCGCTCGGCCACCAGCGCCTGCTGCTCGGCGATCGTCTGCTTGAGCCCGGCGGTGCCGGTGCGCGGCCACACGTAGCCGAAGGTGCGGCCCGCCACGGCGAGCTTGCGGTAGCGGTCGTGGTCGGTGACCGTGACGGCGGGCAGCTGGCCGACGAGGTCGAGGACGTCGGTGATCGTGGTGCCCACGCCCGCAGGCTAGGGGTCGCCGCCGACGCCGTGGCCGTGACGCGGGCCGGCCCGGTCGACGCCGCGCTGACCGACCTGGCCGACCTCCTCGCGCGGTCGTCGTCCGAGTCACGGGCCTCGCGCTTCCTCACCGGGACGTCGCGCACCCCCGGCCCCCGCTTCGTGCGGCGGCTGCTCGACGTGCCCGGCGGCGGCGCGCTGCTGGCGCGGGTCGGCGGCGAGGCGGTCGGCCACGCGATGTGGGCTCCGGTGCCCGGCCGCGAGACGGACGAGGGGCCGGCCGTCGAGGTCGCGCTGCTGGTGCGCGACGACCACCACCGCCGCGGCGTCGGCGCCCGCCTGCTCGACGAGCTCGGCGCCTGGCTGCTCGAGGTCGGTGTGCTCCGGGTGCGCGTGACGACCCTCGCCTCGAACGCCGGCGTGCTCGCCCTGGTGCGCCGCGACGCGCCCGACGCGAGCATCGTCCGCGACGGCCCCGAGCTCACCTTCACCCTCGACCTGCACCGGGTGGTCGCGCGTCGGTCACACTGAGCCCATGACCCTGCGACCGGTCGAGACCTGGCTGACCGACATGGACGGCGTCCTGGTGCACGAGGAGGTCCCGATCCCGGGGGCCACCGAGTTCATCGACGCGCTCAAGGAGTCGGGGCTGCAGTTCCTGGTGCTGACCAACAACTCGATCTACACCCCGCGCGACCTGCGGGCGCGGCTGCTCGGCAGCGGCATCGACGTGCCCGAGACCGCCATCTGGACCTCGGCGCTGGCCACCGCGCAGTTCCTCGCCGACCAGCGCCCGCACGGCACGGCGTACGTCGTCGGCGAGGCCGGGCTCACCACCGCGCTGCACGACGTCGGCTACGTGATGACCGACCGCGACCCCGACTACGTCGTCCTCGGCGAGACCCGCACCTACAGCTTCGAGGCGATCACCCGGGCGATCCGGCTCGTCGACGCCGGGGCCCGGTTCATCGCCACCAACCCCGACCCCAGCGGCCCGAGCCAGCAGGGGATGCTGCCCGCCACCGGCGCGGTCGCGGCCCTCATCACCGCCGCCACCGGCCGCACGCCCTACTACGTCGGCAAGCCCAACCCGCTGATGATGCGCAGCGCCCTCAACCGGCTCGACGCGCACTCGGAGTCGACCGTGATGGTCGGCGACCGCATGGACACCGACATCGTCAGCGGCCTCGAGGCCGGCCTGCGCACCGTGCTGGTCACCACCGGCTCCACCCGCCCCGAGGACGTCGAGCGCTTCCCCTACCGGCCCACCCGCGTCGTCGACTCGATCGCCGACCTGGTCGCGATGGTCGGCTCGCCCGCCCGCGGCGAGCACGGGATCGACGCCGGGCACGACTCCGGCGAGGGGCACGGCGAGGGCTGACCCCGGGCCGCCGTCCGGGCGGGGGCTGGCAGCATCGGGGCATGGACGTCGAGAAGATCCGCTCCCGCTTCCCCGCGCTGGCCGACGGGCTCGCCCGCTTCGACGGCCCCGGCGGCTCGCTGGTGCCCGACGACGTCGCGCAGGCCGTCGCCACCGCGATGACCTCCGGCATGTGCCAGCGCGGCGCCGTCACCGCGCCCGAGCGGCTCACCGAGGCCACCGTCGCCGACGCCCGCGGGGCGATGGGCCGGTTCCTGGGCTCCGACCCGCGCGGCGTGGTCTTCGGTCGGTCGATGACCGCGCTGACCATGGACCTCGCCCGCACGATCGCGAAGGACTGGGGCCCCGGTGACGAGGTCGTCGTCACCCGCCTCGACCACGACTCCAACGTCCGGTCGTGGGTGATCGCGGCCGAGCGGGCGGGCGCCACGGTGCGCTGGCTCGGCTTCGACCCCGAGACCGCCGAGCTGGACGACGTCGCCACGGTCCTCTCCGAGCGCACCCGGCTGGTGGCCGTCACCGCGGCGTCGAACCTGTTCGGCACCCGGCCCGACGTGCGGGCGATCGCGGACGCCGCCCACGCCGTCGGCGCGCTGGTCTACGTCGACGCCGTCCACCTGGCCGCGCACGCGCCGGTCGACCGGGTCGCGCTGGGCGCCGACCTCGTCGCCTGCTCGCTCTACAAGTTCTTCGGCCCGCACTGCGGGGTCGTGGCCGCCGACCCCGCGCTGCTCGAGACGCTGCGCCCCGACAAGCTGCTGCCGAGCTCGGACGCCGTCCCCGAGCGGTTCGAGCTCGGCACGCTGCCCTACGAGCTGCTGGCCGGCACGACCGCGGCGGTGGAGTTCATCGAGGCGCACGGCGGCATGGCGGCGCTCGAGGAGCACGAGGAGGGGCTGCTCGCCCGGCTGCTCGACGGCCTGGCCGGCCTCGACCACGTCACCGTGCTCGGCCGCCCGCGCCACCGCACCCCGACGGTGCTGCTGCACGTCGACGGCCACACGCCCGACGAGGCGCGGCTGCGGCTCGCCGAGCACGGCGTCATCGCCCCCGCCGGCAGCTTCTACGCCATCGAGGCCGCCCGCCACGCCGGCCTCGGCGACGCCGGCGGCGTCCGCGTCGGCCTGGCGCCCTACACCGGCACCGACGACGTCGACCGCCTGCTCGCCGGCCTCGCCGCCCTCGCCTGACACCACACGGACCCTGAGCTCGTCGAGGGGCCCGGACGGTGGCCCTTCGACAAGCTCAGGGTCCGTGTGGTCAGGCGAGGCGGGCGAGGGTGAGGGCGAAGTCGCCGGGCTCGTCGGTGAGCAGCTCGACCACCTCGAAGCCGGCGGCGGCCAGCTCGGTGCGGATGCCGTGGGGCCGGAACTTCGAGGAGATCTCGACCTGGATCTCCTCACCGGCGGCGAGGTGCAGCTCGAGGTCGGCGCCCGGGACGACGACGTGCTGCGGCGACTCGGCGCGCAGCCGCAGGTCCATGCGCTCGAGGTGGGCGTCCCACAGCGGCACGTAGGTGAACGCGCCGAGGTCGAAGTCGGCCCCGAGCTCGCGGTTGAGCACGGCCAGGCTGTTGCGCACGAACCGGTCGGTGACACCGCCCGGGTCGTGGTAGGCCGCGACCAGCCGGTCGACCGGCTTGACCAGGTCGGTGCCCAGCAGCAGCGTGTCGCCGGGGTCGAGGGAGTCGGCGAGCGCGCCGAGGAAGGCCGCCCGCTCCTCGACGTAGAGGTTGCCGATGGTGCCGCCGAGGAAGACCACCATGCGCCGCTCGCCCGGCTCGTTGGCCGGCAGGTGCGAAAGGTGCAACGTGAAGTCGCCGACCACCGCCTCGACGGCCACGCCCGGGTAACGCTCGCTCAGCTGCTCGGCGGCGTCGCGCAGCGTCTGCTCGGAGACGTCGACCGGCACGAACCGCCGCAGCCGGCCGGCGCCGGCGAACGCGTCGAGCAGGGTGCGGGTCTTGTCGCTGGTGCCCGAGCCGAGCTCGACCACCGTGGTCGCCCCGCTGGTCGCGACGACGTCGGCCGCGCGGGCGGCGAGGATCGAGCGCTCGGCCTCGGTGGGGTAGTACTCCGGCAGCCGGGTGATCTCGTCGAACAGCCGCGACCCCTCGTCGTCGTAGAGCCACTTGGGCGGCAGCCGCAGCGGCGACGAGCCCAGGCCACGGCGGACGTCGTCCACCAGCGAGCCCGAGGCCCAGTCGCCGTCGACGAGCACCTCGACCCGGACGCCGCTCACCGCGGTGCCCCGCCGTCGGCCAGGCGCACCCCCGACAGCGCCCAGCGGGCGGCGTGCGGGAAGAAGTTGCGGTAGGTGGTGCGGGCGTGCCCGGGCGAGGTGAGCGCGCAGCCGCCGCGCAGCACCATCTGGTTCGACATGAACTTGCCGTTGTACTCGCCGATGGCGCCCGGGGGCGGGTGGAAGCCGGGGTAGGGGTGGTAGGCGGACGACGTCCACTCCCAGCACTCGCCGTGCACCTGCCGCAGCCCGCCGGTGGCCGGCCCGGCCGCGCGCGGGTGGTAGGCCCCGCCCGCGGGTGCGCCGGTGGAGGACAGGCCGGTGGAGACGACGGCGTGCTCCCACTCGCCCTCGCTGGGCAGCCGCTTGCCGGCCCACGTGGCGAAGGCCTCGGCCTCGTAGAAGCTGACGTGGCACACCGGTGCGCCGGGGTCGACCGGCCAGGTGCCGTGCAGGGTGTGCTCGAACCAGACGCCGTCGACCTCGCTCCAGTAGAGCGGCGCCGTCCAGCCCTCGGCGTTGACGCGCGACCAGCCGTCGGAGAGCCACAGCTCGTGACGCCGGTAGCCGCCGTCGGCGACGAAGGCGAGCCACTCGCCGTTGGTGACGAGCCGGTCGGCCAGCCGGTAGGGCTCGAGCCACTGGCGGTGGCGCGGCAGCTCGTTGTCGAAGCAGAACCCCTGCGTGGTGGGGTCGTGGCCGATCTCGACGAGCCCGCCCTCGACGTCGACCCAGCCGAGCGCGTCGGGCTCGCTGCGCGGCGGCGGCGCGCCGGCGTAGACCGGCTGCAGGGGGTTGCGGGAGAGCACGTGCTTGATGTCCATGAGCAGCAGCTCCTGGTGCTGCTGCTCGTGGTGGAAGCCGAGCTCGATGGTGGGGGCAAGCGCGGCGAGCGTGCCGTCGTCGAGGCGGGCGATCAGGTCGCGGACGCGGTCGTCGACGTTGGCCCGGTAGTCGCCCACCTCGTGGACCCCGGGCCTGGTGATCAGGCCACGGTCGGGTCGGGAGTAGCGGGGGCCGAGCGTCTCGTAGTAGCTGTTGAACAAGAACCAGTACTGGTCCTGGAAGGGGGCGAAGCCGCTCTCGTGCTCGGCGAGGAGGAAGGTCTCGAAGAACCAGGTGACGTGGGCTCGGTGCCACTTGGTGGGCGAGACGTCGGCCATGGACTGGACGGTCTGGTCCTCGGGCGAGAGCGGCGCGGCCAGTCGTTCGGTGTGGCCGCGCACGTCGTCGTAGCGCTGCACCAGGCCACCGGGGTCCTGGTCGGTCCGCCAGTCGGCGGGGGTCTGGATGACGGTCATGCCGACCACTGAACACCAGCGCACCGACAGCGTCGACACCCTGAGTGCTGACGAACGGGTGACGGGTCGGTGACGGCGGCACGGTCACCCTGGTGGGTGGGGGTCGGCGAGCCTAGGTTCGGCTCGTGACCCACTACGACCTGATCGTGATCGGTACCGGCTCGGGCAACACGATCGTCGACGAGCGCTTCGCGTCGTGGCGGGTCGCGATCGTCGAGCGCGGTCTCTACGGCGGCACCTGCCTCAACCGCGGCTGCATCCCCTCCAAGATGCTCGTGCTGCCGGCCGACGCCGCCCAGCGCGCCGCCCGGGCCGGTCACCTCGACGTGCACAGCAGCTTCGACGGCGTCGACTGGCCGGCGCTGCGCGACCGGGTCTTCGGCCGCACCGACCACGTCGCCGGGCAGGGCCACGACTACCGCCACGGCCAGGACGGCGTCGACGCCCTCGACGGCACCGCCCGCTTCGTCGGTCCGCGCACGCTGCGGGTCGCGCCCACCGACGGCGGCGAGGAGGTCGAGATCTCCGCCGACCACGTCGTCATCGCCACCGGCAGCCGGCCGGTGCTGCCCGACGTCCCGGGGCTGGCCGAGGCCGAGCCCTACACGAGCGACGACGTGATGCGCATCGACGCGCTGCCGCGGCGCCTCGGCATCGTCGGCGGCGGCTACGTCGGGTGCGAGCTCGCGCACGTGTTCGCCTCGTTCGGCGTCGAGGTGGTGCAGGTCGAGTCGGCCGACAGCCTGCTCGACAACCAGGACGAGGACGTCGCGCGCGTCTTCACCGACCTCGCCTCTCAGCGCTGGGACGTGCGCCTGGAGGCGCGGCTGACGAAGGTCGTGCGCGACGAGGGGCCGGACGGCGAGATCCACCTGCACCTCGAGGGCAGCGACCCGGTGACGGTCGACGCGCTGCTGGTCGCGGCCGGACGGCGTCCCAACTCCGACCTGCTCGACCTCGACGGCACCGGCATCGAGGTCGACGACCAGGGCCTGGTCGTCGTCGACGAGCACCAGCGGACGACGGCCGAGGGCGTCTGGGCGCTCGGCGACGCCTCGAGCAGGCAGCCGCTCAAGCACGTGGCCAACCAGGACGCGCGCGTCGTCCAGCACAACCTGCTGCACCCCCACGACCTGATGACCAGCGACCACCGGTTCGTGCCCGCCGCGGTGTTCAGCTCGCCGCAGGTCGGCACGGTCGGGCTGACCGAGGAGCAGGCGCGCGAGCAGGGCCTCGACCTCGCGGTGGTGCGCCACCAGTACGCCTCCACCGCCTACGGCTGGGCGCTCAACGACGACGACGCCGGCTTCCTGTGCAAGCTGCTCGCCGACCGCTCGACGGGCCTGCTCGTCGGGGCGCACCTCGTGGGCCCGCAGGCGGCCTCGCTGGTGCAGCCGCTGATCCAGGCGATGAGCTTCGGGCAGCCGGTGAAGGGGCTGGCGCGCGGGCAGTACTGGATCCACCCGGCGCCCACCGAGGTCGTCGAGAACGCGCTGATCGCCCTCGAGGGCGAGCTCTGACCCCGCCGCCGTGGTCTGATCGGACATGGCCAACGAGGCGATGCGTGAGCAGTGGACGGCGGGCGCGGCCGGCTGGGTCGAGAACGAGTCGCTCTTCGACACGGTCTTCGCGCCTGTGACCGCCGCGATCTTGGACGCCGCGGGGTTCGAGGCGGGGCAGCGGGTGCTCGACGTCGGGTGCGGGTCGGGCACGCTGCTGGCCGCCGCGGCGGCCGCGGACGCCGAGCCGGTCGGCGTCGACGTCTCGCCCGGCATGGTCGAGGGCGCCCGGCGGCGGGTGCCCGGGGCCGTCGTCGTGGTGGCCGACGCGCAGACCGCGCCCCTGCTCGAGGAGGCGCCCGGCCGGCCGTTCGAGCGCGTCGTCTCGCGCTTCGGCGTCATGTTCTTCGACGACCCGACCGCCGCCTTCGCCAACCTGCGCGCGGCGTGCGCCCCCGGCGCGCGGCTCGCCTTCGCGTGCTGGCGGGGGGAGGAGGAGAACCCGATGTTCACCCTCGGCACCGAGGCGCTGCTGGCGCAGATGGCCGAGCCGTCGGCGGCCGCCGCGCCCGGCGCCCCGGGCCCCACCGCCTTCGCCGACCCCGACCGCCTCTCGGCGCTGCTCGCCGAGGCCGGCTGGGGCGAGGTCGCCACCGCCCCCCTCGACGCCGTGGCCGACTACGGCGCGGTGCCGGGGTTCGGGGCCGACGGCGTCGAGGCGCGGCTGACCGCCAGCCTCGCCACCTCCACCGGACGCCGCGCCCGCGCCGAGCTCGAGCCACGGCTCGGCGAGGCCGGCTGGGCCGCGCTCCTGGACGACGTCCGCACCGACCTGCGCCGCCACCTCGACGACGGCGTCATCCGCTTCCCCCTCGCCTGCTGGCTGGTGACCGCCGTCGCCTGAGCCGGTGGAGCGGTGCGTCAGTTACCGATTCGCGCCGCGAAACGGTCACCAGCTCACCGCCCACCGGGGCCGGGCCGGGGCGGCGGTGCGTCAGTGACCGAATTGCGTCGCGGAACGGTCACCAGCTCACCGCCCACCGGGGTCGGGCCGGGGCGGCGGTGCGTGAGTTACCGATTCGAGTCGCGAAACGGTCACTAGCTCACCGCCCACCGGGGTCGGGCCGGGGCGGCGGTGCGTGAGTTACCGATTCGAGTCGCGAAACGGTCACTAGCTCACCGCCCACCGGGGTCGGGCCGGGGCGGCGGTGCGTCAGTTACCGAATCGAGTCGCGAAACGGTCACTAGCTCACCACTCACCGGGGCCGGGCCGGGGCGGCGGTGCGTCAGCTACCGAATCGCGCCGCGAAACGGGAACCAGCTCACCGCCCGCCGGGGTCGGGCCGGGGGAGCGGTGAGTGAGTTACCGATTCGCGCCGCGGAACGGGAACCAGCTCACCGCCCACCCGGGCAGACCTCAGAGGAACGTGCGCCCCTCGCCCCGGTACGTCGGCGCCGACTCGACCACCCGCGCGTCGTCACCGGCGCCGGCGACCAGCTGGAGCGCGTCGACGTGCTCGCACAGCTCGCCGGCCTTGGCGTGGCGGAACCACACCCGGTCGCCGAGCCGGAGCCGGTCGGCAGCGGCGCCGCGCAGCGGGGTCTGCACCTCGCCGGCGCCCTCGGAGGGCAGCAGGCGCAGGCCGGCGGGGTAGGTGGGCACGGGCAGGCGGTCGCGGCCGGCGGCGCCTGAGGCCACCCAGCCGCCGCCGGCGACGGTCACCAGGCCGGGGCCGGGGCGGCGGGTCACCGCGAGCCCGAACAGCGCGGCCGGCTCGGGCTCGAAGGAGTCGTAGGCGTCGAACAGCGTCGGGGCGAGCAGGCCGGAGCCGGCCGCCACCTCGGTCACCGACGGGTCGGCCACGGTGGTCTCGACCGACCCGGTGCCGCCGCCGTTGACGAACTCGAGGTCGGCGAGCCCGCGGACGGCGTCCACCACCGCCGCGCGCCGCTCGGACAGCTCGGGCACCGAGACCGCCTTGAGGCGCCGCACCAGCAGGCCGCGCAGCGGGTTGGCGGGCCGGTCGCCGAGCCCCGCGACCTGCCCCTCGTAGGCCATCAGCCCCACCAGCCGCAGCGCCGGGTCGTCGACGATCGCCCGCGCGAGCGAGACGGCGTCGTCCACGCTGTGGGTGGGGGAGCGGCGCGGGCCGAGGTGCAGCCGCCCGCCGAGCCACCGCTCCGCCGGACGCAGCGAGACGTCGAGGTCGATGCACACCCGAAGCGGCTGCTCGACCCGCTCGACGACCGCCCGCAGCCGGTCGAGGCTCTCGACGCTGTCGACCATGAGCGTGATGCACTCCAGCGCCACCGGGTCGGCCGCGAGCGCCCGCAGCGCCTCCCGCTCGACCGTCGGGTAGGCGATGACGACGTCGTCGACCTCGTCGGTGGTCTCCACCAGCCACAGCGCCTCGGCGAGGGTGAAGGCCAGGACGCCGGCGAAGCCCTCGCGCGCCAGCACCCGCTGCAGCAGCGACCGGCAGCGCACCGACTTGCTCGCCACCCGCACCGGCGTCCCCGCGGCCCTCCGGACGAGGTCGGCGGCGTTGGCGTCGAAGGCGTCGAGGTCCACCACGGCCACCGGCGCGTCGAGATGCTGCGTCGCGCGCTCGAGGCGGGCATGCTGGCTCGGCATGAGGGCGAGTCAAGCCACCCGCACCGTCGCAGGCAAACGCACCCCCCCGACGGCGGACGGTGCGCCGCGCACCGAGTGGCGCAACTGGGCCGGCAACCAGCGTGCGGACGACGTCCAGGTGGTCGCCCCGCGCACCGTCGACGAGCTGGCGCGCACCGTCGCCGACCTCGCGGACGCCGGCCGCGGCGTCCGCCCCATCGGCACCGGCCACTCCTTCACCGCCATCGGCGTCCCGCACGACGTGCAGCTGCGGCTCGACCACCTCGACGCGATCACCGCCGTCGACCTCGAGCGCGCCCAGGTCACCGTCGAGGCCGGCATCCGCCTCAGCGTGCTCAACCGGGCGCTCGAGACGCTGGGCCTCGGCCTGACCAACCTCGGCGACATCGAGGAGCAAACCCTCGCCGGCGCCATCAGCACCGGCACCCACGGCACCGGCCTCCGCTTCGGCGGCCTGGCCACGCAGGTGTGCGCGCTCGAGCTGGTGCTGGCCGACGGCTCGCGCCTGACCTGCTCGGCGCAGGAGAACCCCGACGTGTTCGCCGCCGCCCGCGTCGGCCTCGGCGCGCTCGGCGTGCTCGCCACCGTGACGCTGCAGGCCGAGCCCGCCTTCGCCGTCCGCGCCCGCGAGGGCGGGGGCCGGCTCGACGAGACGATCGAGCGCTTCGACCACGACGCCGCGACCCACGACCACGTCGAGTTCTACTGGTTCCCCCACACCCGCTCGGTGCTCACCAAGCACAACACCCGGGTCGCGCTCGACGCCGACCGCCCGCCGGCCCTCTCGCGCCGCCGCGCCTGGTGGGACGACGACTTCCTCAGCAACACCGTCTTCGGCGCCGTCGTCGGGGCCGGACGCCGGGTGCCGCCGCTCGTGCGCCCGCTGGCCCGGGTCTCGGCGTCCGCCCTCGGCGACCGCGAGTTCAGCGACGTCTCGCACCGCGTCTTCACCTCGCCGCGGCGGGTGCGGTTCGAGGAGATGGAGTACGCCGTGCCGCGCGAGCACGGCATGGCGGTGCTGCGCGAGCTGGTCCGCCGCGTCGAGGCCAGCCGCTGGCGCATCGCGGTGCCGGTCGAGGTGCGCGTCGCCGCCGCCGACGACATCACGCTCTCGACCGCCACCGGGCGCGACACCGTCTACGTCGCCGTCCACACCGCGCCCGGCAGCCCCGACCGCGACGCCTACTTCGCCGCGCTCGAGGGCATCGCCGGCGAGGTCGGCGGGCGTCCGCACTGGGGCAAGCTGCACGGCCTGGACGCCGCCACCCTGCGCGAGCGCTACCCGCGCTTCGAGGACTTCCTCGCGCTGCGCGACCGGCTCGACCCCGGCCGCACCTTCGGCAACTCCCACCTCGAGCGCGTGCTGGGCTGAGGGCTGGGCCGAGGGTTGGGCTGAGTCGTCACCTCCACCGGCCCCGGTCGTTGGGCACCACAGACGCCCACCGACCAGGAGGTCCCCATGCTCCGGCGCACCCTCGCCGCGCTCGCCGCCACCGCCGTCTCGGCGGCCCTGCTCGTCGCCCCGACCGGCGGCGACGCCGTCGCCGCCCCGCAGCCGGCCCAGCGCAAGACCAGCTGGACGCCGGCCGGCAAGGCCACCATCACGCCCGGCGTGATGATGTACACCAAGGGTGCGCAGTGCACGGCCAACTTCGTCTTCACCGACCGGCGCGGCGGCGTCTACGTCGGCTACGCCGCCCACTGCGCCGGCAAGGGCGAGGCCACCGACACCGACGGCTGCTCGACGGCGTCCCAGCCGATCGGCACCAAGGTCACCTTCGTGCGCGGCGGCGGCCTGGTCTCCGGCGGCACCGTGATCGGGTCGGGCACGCTCGCCTACTCCTCCTGGATCACCGAGCGCCGCATCGGCACCACCGACCCCCAGACCTGCGCGTACAACGACTTCGCGCTGGTCAAGGTGCGTCCGCGAGACGTCCGGAAGGTGAATCCTTCGGTGCCCGTCTTCGGTGGCCCGACCGGTCTCTCGACCGCCTCGCTCGGCCTGGGCGACCGCCTCTACAGCTACGGCAACTCCAGCCTCCGCGGCGGTGTCGAGGTGCTCTCGCCCAAGCTCGGCGTCGCCCTCGGTGACGACCCCGCCGACCAGGGCTGGTCGCACCCGCTCTACAGCCTCACGCCCGGCATCCCCGGTGACTCCGGATCGGGCTTCCTGACCGCGAAGGGCCAGGCCATCGGCACGTTGTCGACCGTCGTCCTCGCTCCCACGCCGGGCTCGAACAACATCGGCGACCTCGCCAAGGAGCTGCGCTTCGCCCAGCGTCACTCGGGCATCCCGGGCCTGCGGCTGACCCGCGGCACGGTGAGGTTCGACCCGCCCGCCTGACCCCGCGGAACCACCCTCCGGCCCCCTCCGTCCCACCCCTGTTCGCCCTCAACTCGGGCCCTCCGTGTGCCGATGCTCGACTCGTAGCCGAGTCCAGGTCGGCCGGACGGGGGCTCCGCCGGTCGCCTCCGGGTGATAGGAAAGGGGTGGGACGTGGGCCACACGACGGGCAGGCACAGCAGCTCGGGCTACCGCGGCACCCACCGACGAGAGCGGACACCCCGCCACCACACCTCGGGTACCTCGGGAGACGAGCAGATGAACGCCAGGACGACCTCAGGACGCCGCGTCGCCGCGGTGGTCCCCCTCGCCCTGGTCTCGGCCGCGTGGACCGCCCACCTCTCCGGTGCCGGCGCCCCCGCCGCGCCCGCCACCGCCGCTCCGCAGCCCGCCCCCTCGGCCACGCCCCAAGCGCCCGGCGTGCTGCCCGGCGGCACCGACGTCCCGGCGCTGCGCGTCGACGCGCCGGCCAGCCTGTCGACCGCCACCGACCGTGCCCCCGCCGCCGGCGACGGCACCTTCGCGCCGGTCGCCGCCCGCACCTCCGCCGTCGACATCCCCTCGCCCGCGCTCGCGGCCTACCAGCGCGCCGAGAGCGTCATCAACGCCGCCGACCCCACGTGCGGCCTGCGCTGGCAGCTCGTCGCCGCCATCGGCCGGGTCGAGTCCAACCACGGCCGCTTCGCCGGCAGCGTCATCGCCGAGAACGGCACGGTCAGCCCCGCCATCTACGGCCCGCGCCTCGACGGCCGCCCCGGCACGTCGCTGATCCGCGACACCGACGGCGGCCAGTACGACGGCGACGCGAGGTTCGACCGCGCCGTCGGCCCGATGCAGTTCATCCCCTCCACCTGGGCCGTCGTGGGCGTCGACGCCGACAACGACGGCGTCCGCGACCCGCAGGACGTCGACGACGCGGCCCTCGCCGCCGCCGTCTACCTGTGCTCGGGCGACGACGACCTCGGCACCGAGGCCGGCATGCGGCCCGCCGTGCTGCGCTACAACCACAGCAACAGCTACGTCACCACGGTGCTCGGCGTGATGCAGGGCTACCTCGACGGCGACTACGGCACCTCGCCCGAGCCCGTGCTCAACGCCCGCACCACCATCGACCCCGTCGACTACCCGGCCCGCCTGGTGCCGAAGCCGGAGGAGCCGAAGGACGCCGCGGGCGAGCTCGCCTTCGGCCCGACGACGTCGCGCCCGGCGAAGGCCACGGGCCACGCCGGCCCGCTCGGCGACCGCGAGGGCGGCCGCGACACCGGCCAGGCCCAGCCCGGCCTCGACCCGGTCGAGAGCGACCAGCCCGTGGGCGAGCCGGTCGACCCGCCCGTCGGCGAGGAGCCGCCCACCGAGCCGCCCGCCGGCGAGACCGAGCAGCCGACCGAGCAGCCGGACCCCGAGCCCGCCGGCCCGACCCAGGGCGGCGGCGACGCCGGTCAGCCGGTCGAGCCCGTCGAGCCCGTCGAGCAGCCCACCGCCGAGCCCGTCGAGGAGCCGGCCGAGCCGGCCGAGCCGGCCGAGCCCGTCGAGCCGGCCCCGGCGTCCCTCGCCTACGACGACGCCGTCCTCTACTGCACCGACGAGGCCGGCTTGGTCGACGACCCGGCCGTGGCCGACGACGAGTTCGACCTGTGCGTCGTCGAGCTGGCCGACCCCGCCACGCTGCCCGCCGACGGCGAGGCGGGCGGCGAGACGCCGGCCGGCACCGAGGCGACCGCGCTGCGCAAGGAGGCCCGGCCCGAGGGCTGAGCCCGCGGCCCGGTCCGCCCGTCGGGCCTGCTAGAACCGGGGGCATGGCCTCCACCGCACTCGGCGGCAACCCCGCCACCCTCGTCGGCGACCTGCCCGCCGTCGGCTCCCCCGCTCCCGGCTACGACCTCGTCGGCGCCGACTTCGCCCAGGTGACCCGCACCCCGGGCGCCGGCGCCCGCACCGTGCTGAACATCTTCCCGAGCGTCGATACCGGCGTCTGCGCCGCGAGCGTGCGCCGGTTCAACGAGCTGGCGGCCGGGCTGCCCGACACGGTCGTCGTCTGCGTCTCCCAGGACCTCCCCTTCGCCCTCGCGCGGTTCTGCGGGGCCGAGGGCATCGACGACGTGGTCGCCGCGTCGTCGTTCCGCTCGACGTTCCCCACCGACTACGGCGTCCTGCTCACCAGCAGCGCCTTCGAGGGCCTGCTGGCGCGCGCCGTCGTGGTCGTCGACGGCACGGGCACCGTCGTCCACACCGAGCTGGTGCCCGAGATCGGGCAGGAGCCCGACTACGACGCGGCCGTGGCCGCCCTGGCCTAGCGCACCAGCGCGACGACCACGCCGGCGATCGCGAGGACGACGGCGAGCACGCCCGCGCCGATGGCGAAGCGGGTGTTCTGGGTGATGCCCTGGTCGGCGGAGTCGAGCAGGTCGGCCTCCGAGCGGGTCGAGATGAGCAGCTCCTGGCCGCCGTCGCGCGGTTTGCCGACCTCGAGGCGTCCGCCGTCGTCGCGCGCCTCGCCCTGCACGAAGACGCGCGTGTCGGGCACGAGCACCCACTCCTCGTACTCGTAGCCGATGGTGTCCTGACCACGGGACGACGGCAGGGCCAGCTTGAACGAGCCGATCGTCAGCTCGGTGCGGTCGTCGTCGTCGCGGCCCTCCTCGAAGCGGCTGACCACCTTGCGGCCGCCCTGCACGTTGGTCGTCGGCACGACGACCACCTCGCCGGCGTCGTCGCGCAGCACGAAGGGGTCCTGGGTGCGGTGGCGGGTGACGACCTCCTCCTTGGTGCGGGTGCGGCGGCGTCCCTCGCTGTCGCGGTAGTGCTCGCGGTAGCGGCGGGTCACCTTGTGCTGGTGCCACACGCACTCGGTCCCCGACAGCTCGGAGGTCAGCAGCCCGAGGTCGCCGGGTCGGGCGACGCCGGCCAGCTCGACGTGCTGGCTGAACGCACCGGGCCCGGCGGCGTCCGCGGCGGCCTGCACGTAGGTGCGCAGCTCGCCGGTGCTCATCGTCTCGACCGCGAGCAGCTGGGACTTGCGACCCCGGTGGGTGCGGGCCTGCCAGAGGAAGTAGCCGCTGGCCACGGCGAGCAGGGCGGCGATGACGAAGAGAGCGGTCACGCGCGGACCCTAGCCGGACGACGCCCCCGACAAACCCGACGAACCCGCCGCGCCCGACGCATCGGACGCATCGGACGCATCGGACGCATCGGACGGCACGCAGACGGGCGTGGGCTCGCTGCGCCCCCGCAGGACGACGTCGTCCGCGGCCTGCCAGTGCTCGGCCTCTGCGCCGGCGGCGTCGACGCTGGCCCGGGCCACGAGCACGCGGCCGGGCTGGTCCTTGGCGAGGTCGGTGAGCCGGGCGGCGGAGTTCACGGCGTCGCCGATGACGGTGTACTCGAAGCGGCTGCGGTGCCCGACGTTGCCGGCCACCACCTCGCCGGTGGCGACGCCGATGCCCGCCTCGAGCTCGGGCACCTCCTCGGCCAGCCGCCCGGCCATCGCGCGGGCGGCGGCCAGCGCGGCGGCGGCGTGGTCGTCGTGGTCGACCGGCGCCCCGAACACGGCGAGGACGGCGTCCCCCACGAACTTGTTGACCAGCCCCTGCCGCTGGTCGACCTCGTCGACGACCACGCCGAAGAACCGGTTGAGGACGGCGACCACCTCGGTCGGGCCGTGCTCGACGGCGTAGGTGGTGGAGCCGACGAGGTCGACGAACAGCACCGTGGCGGTGCGGGTCTCGCCGCCGAGCTCGACGTCGTCCACGCCGCTGCCCCGGTCGACCGCCGCCCGGGCCACCTCGCGCCCGACGTGGCGGCCGAAGAGGTCGCGCAGGCGCTCGCGCTCGCGCAGTCCGTCGACCATCTGGTTGAACCCGGCCTGCAGCAGCCCGAGCTCGGTGCCGTCGTAGACCGGCACGCTGCGCTCGAGGTCGCCGCGCTCGACGTCGAGCAGCGCGTCACGCACCGAGAGCACCGGCGCCACCACCGATCGCGCGTTGAGCACGGTGACGAGCAGGCCGAAGACCAGCACCACCACGCCGAGCACCAGCATCGTGACGGCGAGCTTGGTGGTCGAGGTCTCGACGCCGGCGAGGGCGAGGATCGCGGCCAGAGCGAGCCCGAGGGTCGGCAGCCCGGTGCCGGCGAGCCAGAAGACGACCATGCGGACGCCGATCCCGACGCCGCGGGGCCGCCTGGTCAGGGGCGCCCCGGCGAGAGCGCGCGCCGACAGCGGCCGCATCACGAACTGGGCGAGCAGGTAGGCGACGGCACCGACCACGAGCCCCGAGATCACCACGGCCGCCGCGGTGCTGACCGCGCGCTCGGGCTGCAGGGTCAGCGCCAGGCTCGTGAAGACCACCGCCGCGCCGAGCCACAGCACCACCTGCAGCAGGGTCAGCCGCACCGGCACCTGCAGCGTGCGCCGGCGGTCGAGGGGGGTGGGCTCGTCGTCCCGCAACGCCCACCGCATGGCGCGCAGCGTGGTGGTGGTGCCCGAGACGGTGCCCACCACCACCGCCGCCGCGACGTAGACCGGGACGCCGATCGCGAGCCCCAGCACCGTGCCGCGGCTCGGCGAGGCGGCCGGCACGACGAACGTCGAGATCGCGAAGACCACCCCCGCGCCCACCAGGTTGGTGGTCACCAGCATCGCCGTCAGCAGCAGCTGCACCCGCACCCGCAGGGCCCGCACGCCCTGGTCGGCGGGCCCGAGCAGCCGCGACCCGAACGGACTGCGGTCGGTCCGCGCGCGTCGCGCCGGCCGCAGGAGGGTCACGGCGCGACACTAGAGGCTGGCAGGGCGGGGCCGTCGGAGCGCGCCGGAGGTCACGCAGCGCGGAGGGAGCACAGGTGAGGGACGTGCGGCCGCGCGCCGTCGCGCTGGCGCTCGCCGCCGTGCTCGCCGTCGCCGGGCTGGGCTGGCTCGCCCACCGCACCCTCTACGCCCCGGTGCCGGTCACCGACCTGCGGCCCGGGCCGGGCGGCACCCCGCCGCTCTCGGTGCCCCTGGCGCCGCCGCTGGGCGTCGTCCCGAAGCTCGACGACACCGGGGTGCCGACGCTGGTGCCGGCGTGGGTGCGGCGCACCGCGCGGGTCACCGGCATCCCGCGGGCCGCCGTGCGGGCCTACGCCCGCGCCGAGCTGACGGCGCCCGACGGCTGCGGCCTCGGGTGGACGACGCTCGCCGGTGTCGGGTGGGTCGAGTCGCACCACGGCACTCTCGGCGGGCGCACGCTGCGCGCCGACGGCCGCTCGTCGTCCACGATCCTCGGCCCGGCGCTCGACGGCGCGGGCCCGTTCGCCGCCATCCCCGCCGCGCCGGGGTTCGTGCGCTGGCACGGCGACCCCACCTGGGACCACGCCGTCGGCCCCATGCAGTTCATCGGCGAGACGTGGGCGCGGTGGGCGGTCGACGGCGACCGCGACGGCGTCCGCGACCCCACCGACCTCGACGACGCCGCCGCGACCGCCGCCGCCTACCTCTGCGCGCGCGGCGGGGACCTCGCGACCAGCGACGGGTGGACGGCGGGCCTGTGGGCCTACAACCAGTCGAGCGAGTACCTGCGCGCCGTCCACGACGCCGCGACGGGGTACGGGACGCGCTGAGGGCGATCGGGCCGATCCGTCGCACCCCCACCACCCGTCTGGGACCATGACGCCATGAAGGCGGCGAAGCGGGTCGGACTCGAGGCCCTGGGCTGGCTGCTGCTGGTCGCCGGCATCGCGGGGCTGATCCTCCCGGGGCCCGGGCTGCTGATGATCTTCGCCGGCCTGGCGGTGCTCTCGCAGCAGTACGAGTGGGCCGAGAAGCGGCTCGACCCGGTGAAGTTCCGCGCGCTCAAGGGCGCCGCCGAGAGCGTCGAGACCGTGCCCCGCACGGTGATGTCGTGCGCCGGCGTCGCCTTCCTCGTCGCCTGCGGCGTGTTCTGGATCCTCGACCCCGCCCAGCCCGGCTGGTGGCCGCTGCCCGACTGGACCTGGCTGCCCGGCGGCATGTGGGCCGGCATCACGCTCATCCTCTCGGCCGGCATCGCGCTCGCGCTGATCGTCTACTCGTGGCGCCGCTTCCACGGCAAGCCCGAGGCCGTCGAGCAGCTCGAGGAGGAGCGGCGTCGCGCCGACGAGAAGTTCAAGGCGCTCTGACGCCCGGCCCGCCCGGGGCCGCTCGGGGGGCCGGTCGTGGGGCGGGGCTAGCCTCGATCGCATGCACGGAGTGGTGGAGTCGACCGAGCTGCTGACCCCCGGCCTGGTGCGGGTGGTGCTCGGCGGCAGCGGACTCGACGGGTTCGCGCCGCCGCCGCCCACCGAGGGCGCCGACGCCTACGTCAACCTCGCGCTGCCGTCGTCCGGGGCGCCGTACGGTCCCGTCTTCGACCCGCGGCAGGTGCGCGAGGAGCACCCCCGCGAGGTGTGGCCCGCCCGCCGCCGCTACACCGTGCGCTGGTGGGACGCCGACGCGCGGCGCCTGGCCATCGACTTCGTCGTCCACGGCGACACCGGCGTCGCAGGCCCGTGGGCGGCCGCGGCGCGACCGGGCGACGTCCTGGTCTTCGAGGGGCCCGGCAGCGGCTACACGCCCGACCCCGACGCCGACTGGCACCTGATGCTCGGCGACGAGTCGGCGCTGCCCGCCATCGCCGCGGCGCTCGAGGTCGTGCCCGCGGGGCGGCCGGCCGTCGTCCGGCTGGTGTGCGACTCGCCGTCGCACGAGGTCGAGCTGCTCACCGAGGCCGACCTCGACCTCGCCTGGCTGCACCGCGAGAGCGCGGACGGCGACGGCACCGAGCTGCTGGCCGAGGCGACGGCCGCGATCGACTTCCCCGCGGGCCGGGTGCACGCCTTCGTGCACGGCGAGGCCGACGAGGTCCGCGCCGTCCGCCGGCACCTGCTGGCCGAGCGCGGCCTGGCGCGCGCCGACATGTCGTGCTCGCCCTACTGGCGGCGCACCATGACCGACGAGGCGTGGCGCGAGGTCAAGCGCGACTTCGTCGCCGCCATGGACGACGACGCCTGACGGCTCACCCCGACCGGTCGAGGCCGGGCCCCCACGCCTCGAGCCGCAGCCAGGCGGCCAGGGCGTCGACCTCGGCGCGGACGGCGTCCTCGGTGGCGGCGTCCCACGGCTCGTCGCGGTGCAGGGCGTCGACCCGCAGCACACCCTCGGCGCGGTCGGCGGTGGCGTCGAGCTTGCCGACGAACCGGTCGCCGACCAGCACCGGCAGCGCCCAGTAGCCCCACCGCCGCTTCGCCACCGGCTTGTACATCTCCAGGTAGTACTCCCACTCGAAGAGCTCGGTGAGGCGCTTGCGATCGGCGACCAGCCGGTCGAGGGGCGAGAGCAGCGCGGCGCGGCCGCGGAAGCCGTCGGTGCCGTCGGTGCCGTCGGGCTGCGCGGCGTCGAGCCGGCGGGGGTCGACCCGCCAGGTGCCCTTGACGCCGTCCACCACCGCCGGCTCGCCGGCCTCGCCGACGTCGTTGGGCTCGAGCGGGGTCTGCGCGGCCCGGCCGCGGGCGATCCCGAGGGCGGCCAGCCGGCGGGCGTCGCGCTCGCGCCGCGCGTCGTCGGGGTCGGGCACGGGGTCGTCGGGGTGCACCCGCTCGGCGAGGTCCCACAGCGTCTCGCGCCCGCGGACGCCGCCCCGCCCGGACGCCGCGACCTCGCCGCGCTCGACGAGCTGGACCAGCATCATCTTGACGTTCTTGTCGTTGTTCCAGCCGCTCGAGGGCCACGGCACGAGCGCGCCGTCCGGCAGCTCGGACGCCGGCAGCGGGCCGTCGCCGCGCAGCGCCTCGAGCAGCTCGCGGCGGAAGGCGTCGTTGGCCGCGACCCAGTCGACCAGCCCCTGCTGCCAGGGCTTCCACGGCTGCGGGCCGGGCCAGCGCGCCATCTCGGCGCGGTGCAGGGCGAGGTCCTCGGCGGGGCGGGCGAGGTTGTGCAGGCTGATCAGCTGCTGGGTGTCGAGCAGGTCGGCCAGCTCGGCGGGGTCGTAGCCGCCGCCGAGGCGGCTCCACATCACGAGGTCGGCGCTCGGCGCGACCGCGGCGGTCTGGTCGAGCTGCACGCAGGTGAGGTGCCGCACGACGTCGAGGACGTCGTCCGGCCGGTCGGCGGTGAGCAGCTGCGCCCGGACGGCGACCCGGCGGGCCTCGGCACGGCTCAGGCGGTGGGGCTCGGGCGGCATGACCCGATCATGCCCCGCTCAGGCGGCCTCGGTGCCCCACAGCAGCGCGGTCGCGCCGGCGATCAGGGCGAGCACGAACGGGACGCTGACGCCCCGGATCTCACCGGCGCGCAGGTGCGCGACGATCGCGAGCACGAAGTAGACGAAGAACCCGACCGCCGCCGCGACGCCCGCCCAGCGCACCCAGATGCCGGCCACCAACCCCAGCGAGCCCACCAGCTCGACCCCGGCCAGCACCGGCCGCAGCGGCCGCGCCACCTCGGCCCGGTCGAGGCTCTCCTCCACGTCGGGCTGACGCCGCAGCTTGGCCACCGCCGAGCTCGCCATTACCACCGCGAGCAGGACGGCCAGCACGGCCCCGGTCAACGCCACGCCCCGATCGTGCCGAGGGTGGTGGCGGGGCGAGTCACCCCTGGCGGCGAGTGGGCGGCGAGTGGGCGGCGAGTGGGCGGCGAGTGGGCGGCGAGTGGGCGGCGAGTGGGTCGGGTCGGGGGAGCGGTGCGTGGGCCACGGTTCCGGCGCCGAGGACGGTGGCTGGTGCACCGCCGCGTGGGCCGGGTTGGTGGGGCGGTGCGTGGGCCACGGTTCCGGCGCCGAGGACGGTGGCTGGTGCACCGCCGCGTGGGCCGGGTTGGTGGGGCGGTGCGTGGCCCACGGTTTCGCGGGTGAGGACGGTGGCTGGTGCACCGCTGGGGCGGCTTGGGTCGGGGGAGCGGTGACCTGGTGACCGAATCGGTGGCCGGAACGGGAACTGGGTCACCGCCGTCCCGGGCTGGGTGGGGGGGCGGTGAGCTGGTGACCGAACGGGTGGTCGGAACGGGAACTGGGTCACCGCCGTCCTGGGCTGGGTGGGGGGAGCGGTGAGCTGGTGACCGAATCGGTGGCCGGAACGGGAACTGGGTCACCGCCGCTCCGGGCTGGGTCGGGGCAACGGTGAGCTGGTGACCGGATCGGTGGCTCGAACGGGAACTGGGTCACCGCCGCCCCGGGCCACCCCGCCGGCCCGCCACCCCGACCCCGATTCCGACCCCGAGACCCCACCCCGGGGACACCCCAGGGTCGCTCCCCGATGCCGGCCGGGGCGGTCCGTCGACAGGCTGAGGGCCATGACGATCAGAGCCCACGCCCTCACCAAGCGCTTCCCCGGCCCACGCGGCTCCGAGGGCCGGACCGCCGTCGACGGCATCGACTTCACCGTGCTGCCCGGCCGCGTCACCGGCTTCCTCGGCCCCAACGGCGCCGGCAAGTCGACGACGATGCGGATGGTCCTCGGCCTCGACGCGCCGACGTCCGGCACGGTCAGCGTGAACGGCCACCGCTACGCCGACAGCCCCGCGCCGCTGCGCGAGATCGGCGCGCTGCTCGAGGCCGGCGCGCTGCACCCCGGCCGCAGCGCCCGCGACCACCTGCGCTGGCTCGCCGCCAGCAACGGCATCCCCCACACCCGCGTCGGCGAGGTGCTCGAGCTGGTCGGCCTGGACGCCGTCGCGGGCCAGCGGGTGGGCCGGTTCAGCCTCGGCATGGGCCAGCGCCTCGGCATCGCCGCCGCCCTGCTCGGCGACCCGCCGGTCGTCGTCCTCGACGAGCCGGTCAACGGACTCGACCCCGAGGGCATCCGCTGGGTGCGCGGCCTCGCCCGTCGCCTCGCCGACGAGGGCCGCACGGTCTTCGTCTCCAGCCACCTGATGAGCGAGATGGCGCTCATGGCCGACCACCTGCTGGTCATCGGCCGCGGCCGGATCCTCGCCGACTGCTCGGTGCCCGCGTTCATGGCCGAGCACGCGGCGTCCTACGTGCGGGTCAAGGCGCCGTCCCTCGACGACCTCGGTCGGCTGCTGCAGCGCCAGGGCGCGGACGTCGTCCGTGAGGGCTCCGGCTCGGCCGCCGAGCTGCGCGTCACCGGGCTCAGCGCGCCCGAGGTGGGCGAGGCCGCGGCGCGCGACGGTCGGGTGCTGCACGAGCTGACGTTGGTCAGCGCCTCGCTCGAGGACGCCTTCATGACCCTCACCGCCGACGCGGTCGAGTACCACGCCCAGACCGAGCTCGAAGGAGCCACCCGATGACCGCCACCCTCGCCCCGGAGCAGACCCACGCCGACGGCGTCCCCGACCTGCCCCGGGTGGGCTTCGGCGCCGCCCTGCACGCCGAGTGGATCAAGCTGCGCACGGTGCGCTCCACCGGCTGGACCCTCGCCGCGTTCGTGCTGCTCGGCGCCGGCCTCACCGTCCTGATCTGCGCGCTCAACGCCGAGTGGCTGGCCAGCGGCGACGCCGACGAGTCGCCCGGCTCGTTCATCACCTGGGGGATGCTGCTGGCGCCGGTGTGCGCCGTCGTCCTCGGCGCGCTCGTGGTCACCAGCGAGTACGCCACCGGCATGGTGCGCAGCACCTTCGCCGCCGTCCCGCGGCGCGGCACCGTGATGGCCGCCAAGGCCGTGCTGGTCACCGGGCTGCTGCTCGTCGTCGGCACCGTCACCGCGCTGCTCGGCTACCTCGGCGGCAACTGGTTCCTCGACCGCGAGGGCATCGGGATGGCGCTCGAAGGTGACGTGCTGCGCGCGATCGTCGGCAGCGGCCTGTACGTCGCCGGCATCGGACTGCTCACCGCCGCCGTCGGGTTCGTGGTGCGCCACACCGCGGGCACGATCTCGCTGGTGCTGGCCGTGCTGCTGGTGGTCGGCAACATGGTGATGCTCGTGCCCGGCACGGTGGGGGAGTGGCTCGAGAAGCTGATGCCCGGCAACGCCGGCGGCGCCATCGCCAGCCCCGTGCCGTTCAACCCGAACCTCCTCGACGCCTGGAACGGCTTCGGCGTCTTCGCCCTCGAGGTCGCCGCGGTGTGCCTGCTCGCCTGGACGACGGTCCGCCGCCGCGACGCGTAACTTGTGCGATCCGGCCCGGACCGGACCCGGTGTCGGACGCCGCCTCTAGGGTCGTCGCCGATGGCCCTCCACCTGCACCGCGCCCCGCGCACCGACCAGCTCGCCGACGCCCTCGGCGAGCTGCTCGCGGTGCCGCTGGCCGACCCCTTCGCCGAGGAGGTCGTGGTGGTGCCGGCGAAGGGGGTCGAGCGGTGGCTCACCCAGCGGCTCTCGCACCGGCTCGGCGTCGGCCCGCGCGGCGGGGACGGCGTGTGCGCGGGCGTGCGGTTCCTCACCCCCGGCTCGCTCGTGGCGCTGCTGCTCGACCGCGACCGCGACGACGTGTGGCACCCCGAGCGGCTGGTCTGGCCGCTGCTCGCCACCATCGACGCCTCGCTCGGCGAGCCGTGGTGCGAGGCGCTCTCGCGCCACCTCGGCCACGGCCACGACGACCCCGACGGCGCCGCGCTCCGGCGCGACCGGCGCTGGTCGGTGGCCCGGCGCCTCGCCGGGCTGATGGCCGACTACGCCACCCAGCGGCCGGGCCTGGTGACGGCCTGGCGTGAGGGCCA
Organism: Nocardioides marinquilinus; assembly: GCF_039543705.1. Lineage (NCBI taxonomy): Bacteria > Bacillati > Actinomycetota > Actinomycetes > Propionibacteriales > Nocardioidaceae > Nocardioides > Nocardioides marinquilinus. Next base: position 186,826 of record NZ_BAABKG010000006.1, on the reverse strand, counting down.
CGACACCGACGGCACCGGCACCGGCACCGGCACCGGCCTGCCCGCCGACCTGGTCTGGCAGGCCGAGCTGTGGCGGCGCCTCGTCGCGCGGGTCGCCGACCAGCACGGCGCCGAGCCACCCGACGTCCGCCACCGCCGCACCGTCGAGCGTCTCCTCGCCGACGACCCCACCCTCGACCTCCCCGGCCGGCTCTCGCTCTTCGGCCACACCCGGCTCGCCGCCACCGAGGTCGAGCTGCTGCAGGCGCTCGCCTCCCACCGCGACGTCCACCTGTGGCTGCCGCAGCCGTCGGCCGCGCTGTGGACGGCGCTCGCCGACCTCCCGGGCCCGCCCGGGCCCGCCGGTCCGGTTCCGCGGGCCGACGACCGCTCGGCCGACGTCGTCGGGCACCCGCTGCTGGCCTCGCTGGGCCGCGACACCCGCGAGCTGCGGCGCTCGCTCGCCGTCCCGCTCACCGACCACGACGTCGTCCCGCCGGCGCCGCAGTCCGAGCCGGCGACGCTGCTCGGCCGGCTGCAGCACGACCTGCGCGCCAACCACGCGCCCACCGCCGCCGAGCGGGCCCACCGCACCCTCGCGCCCGACGACCGCAGCCTGCAGGTGCACGCCTGCCACGGCCCGGCCCGCCAGGTCGAGGTGCTGCGCGAGGTGCTGGTCGGCCTGCTGGATGACGACCCCACGCTGCAGCCCCGCGACATCCTCGTGATGTGCCCCGACATCGAGACCTTCGCGCCGCTGGTCTCGGCCGGGTTCGGCCTCGCCGACGTCGTCGAGGCCCGGCCGGGCGAGCGCGCCGACGCCGGCCACCCCGCGCACCGGCTGCGGGTGCGGCTCGCCGACCGTGCCCTCACCAGCACCAACCCGCTGCTCGCCGTCGCGCGTGACCTCGTCGGCCTGGCCGGCGGCCGGGTCGAGGCCTCGGCGGTGCTCGACCTCGCCGCGGCGCCGGCCGTGCGCCGCCGCTTCGGCTTCAGCGACGACGACCTCGACCGCGTCGCCCGGTGGGTGGCGCAGGCCGGCGTCCGCTGGGGGCTCGACGCCTCCCAGCGCGCCCGGTTCGACATGCAGCGCTTCGAGCACAACACCTGGCGCTCGGGCCTCGACCGCGTGCTGCTCGGCGTCGCCATGAGCGGTGACGACCACCGCCACCTCGGCCGCGGCCTGCCGCTCGACGACGTCGGCAGCGGCGACGTCGACCTCGCCGGGCGCCTCGCCGAGCTCGTCGACCGGGTCGCGGCCTGCGTCGAGAGCCTCGACGCCGCCGTCGACGTCGCGGCGTGGATGACGGCGCTGGCCGACGGCGTCCGCGCCCTCACCGAGGTCGGCACCGACGACGCCTGGCAGCTGCCGCAGCTCGAGCGCGAGCTGGCGCGGGCCTCGGCCACCGCGGGCGTCTCGGGGGAGGGCGAGGCGCCGGTCGCGCTGCGGCTGGCCGACGTCCGCTCGCTGCTCGACTCCCGGTTGGCGGGGCGCCCCACGCGCGCCAACTTCCGCACCGGCTCGCTCACCGTCGCCACGCTGGTGCCGATGCGCTCGGTGCCGCACCGGGTGGTGTGCCTGGTCGGCCTCGACGACGGCGTCTTCCCGCGCACGGTCGTCCCCGACGGCGACGACGTGCTCGCCCGCCACCCGCTCACCGGCGAGCGCGACGCCCGCAGCGAGGACCGCCAGCTGCTGCTCGACGCCCTCCTCGCGGCCACCGAGCGCGTGGTGGTCACCTACACCGGCGCCAACGAGCAGTCCGGCGCCACCCGGCCGCCCGCCGTCCCGTTGGGCGAGCTGCTCGACGCCGCCGACCGCACGCTCGCCGAACCCGTGCGCGACCACGTGCTGGTGCGTCACCCGCTGCAGCCCTACGACCCCCGCAACCTGCGCCCCGGGGCGCTGGTCGAGGCCGACCCGCGGCCGTTCAGCTTCGACCGCGCCGCGCTGGCCGGGGCCCGGGCCGCGGTCGCCGAGCGGGTGCCGCCCCCGCCGCTGCTCGAGGGCACGCTCTCCCCGGCGCCCGCCGCCGACGTCTCGCTCGCCGACCTCAAGGCGTTCTTCTCCCACCCCTCGCGCGCCTTCCTGCGGCAGCGGCTCGAGGTCGCCACGCCGCTCGAGCCCGACGAGCTCGACGACGCCATCCCGGTCGAGCTCGACGGCCTGCAGAAGTGGCAGGTGGGCGACCACCTCGTGCGCGAGCTGGTGGCCGGCGCCGACGCCGAGGCGGTGATGCTCGCCGAGCAGCTGAAGGGCACGCTGCCGCCCGGCCGGCTCGGCATCGGCGCGCTCACCGGCGTCGTCGAGGAGTGCCACAAGCTCATCGCCCGCACCGCCGACCTGCGCACGGGCGAGCCCCGTGCCATCGACGTCGACGTCGACCTGGGCGACGGACGCCGCCTCACCGGCACGGTCACCGGCGTCCACGGCAGCCGTCTGGTCACGCTCGGCTACTCGCGCCTCAAAGCCCGGCTGCGGCTGCTGACCTGGATCGACCTGCTCGCCCTCAGCGCCGGGCACCCCGACGAGAGCTTCACCTCCCACGCCGTGGGCCGCGAGCGGGCGGGCCCGAAGCGGGCGCTCAGTGGTCCGCTCGACCACCGCGCGCTCGACTGGCTGCGCACCCTGGTCGGCCTGCGCGACCTCGGCCTCACCCGCCCGCTGCCGCTGCCGGTCGCCACCGCCGCGGCCTGGGCCGAGGGCCGCGCCCGCCAGCTCGCCGGCGAGGGCGTCGATCCCGCGGTCACCGCCGCCCGCGAGTGGGTCACCGACCCCCACAACGCCTACGGCATCACCAACGAGGACGACGACCCGCACCACCAGCGGTGCTTCGGCGAGCACGCCCCGCTGTCCCGGCTGCTCGACGCCGGCCTGCCCGACCACGCCTGGCAGGTCTGGGAGCCGCTGCTCACCCGCGGCGAGAAGGTGGGACCGCTATGAGCACGAGCACCACGGACGCCGAGCTCGTCGACGGGCCGCTCGCGCCGTTCTCCGTCCGCGACCCGCTGCCCGAGCCGGGCACCACCACCCTGCTCGAGGCCAGCGCCGGCACCGGCAAGACCTGGACCATCGGCGCCCTTGTCACCCGCTGGGTCGCCGAGGGTCGCGCCACCCTCGACGAGATGCTCGTGGTCACCTTCGGCCGCGCCGCCAGCCACGAGCTGCGCGAGCGGGTGCGGGCGCAGCTGGTCGAGGCCGAGCGGCTGCTGGGCGGTGACGAGACGGCGTCCGCCGAGGGTTCCGAGCTGCTGGCCCTGCTGCTCGAGGACGACGACGGCGGCCCGCTCGCCGACGCCGACCGCGCCGTGCGCCACCGCCGCGTGGCCGACGCCCTCGCCGGCTTCGACGGCGCCACCATCGCCACCACCCACCAGTTCTGCTCCCTGGTGCTCGACTCCCTCGGGGTGGCGGGCGACACCGACGCCAAGGCCCGGCTCGTCGAGGACCTCGACGACCTCGTGGCCGAGGTGGTCGACGACCTCTACCTGCGCGCGTTCGCCTTCGCCGCCGACGACGCCCCGCCCCCGTTCGCCCACGCCGAGGCGCTGGCCATCGCCCGCGACGCCGTCGGCGACCCGCGCGCCCGCCTCGAGCCGGCCGGCGCCGACCGCACCACCCCCGCCGGACGCCGCGTCGCGTTCGCCGAGAAGGTGCGGGCCGAGGTCGACGTGCGCAAGCGGCGGCTCGGCATCCTGTCCTACGACGACCTGCTCATCCAGCTCGCCGACGCGCTGGAGGACCCCGACTCCCCGGCGCGGGTGCGCATGCGCGAGCGGTGGCGCATCGTGCTGGTCGACGAGTTCCAGGACACCGACCCGACGCAGTGGCAGGTGCTCGACCGCGCGTTCAGCGGCGTCGCCACGATGGTGCTGATCGGCGACCCCAAGCAGGCCATCTACGCCTTCCGCGGCGGTGACGTCGTCACCTACCTCACCGCGGGCGCGGGCGCCCGGCAGCAGACCCTCGCGGTCAACCGCCGCTCCGACGCCGGGCTGCTGACCGCCTTCCAAGAGCTGCTGGCCGGCGCCGAGCTCGGCGACGAGCGCATCGTGGTGCGGCCGGTCACCGCCCACCACGCCGAGAGCCGGCTGCGCGGCGCCCCCGTCGCGGCGCCGCTGCGGCTGCGGGTCGTGCGCCGCGCCGACCTCGGCGTCCGACCGTCCGCGATGCCGACGGTGAAGCAGACGCGGCCGTGGATCGCCCGCGACCTCGCCCTCGACGTCCGTCGCCTGCTCGCCTCCGACGCCACCTTCGAGGGCCGGCCGCTCGTGCCCCGCGACGTCGCCGTCATCTGCTACCGCCACCAGGACCTCGCCGACGCCCAGGCCGCCCTGCACGAGGTCGGGGTGCCGGCCGTCATCGCCGGCGGCGGCAGCGTCTTCGCCACGCCCGCCGCGGTCGAGTGGCTGACGCTCCTCGAGGCGCTCGAGCAGCCCCACCGCGCACCGCGGGTCCGCGGGGCCGCGCTCACCTGCTTCGTCGGGCTCACCGCCCGCGAGCTCGACGAGGGCGGCGACCGCGTCACCGACGACGTCGCCGAGACGCTGCGCCGCTGGGTCGACCTCGTCGCCCGGCGCGGGGTGGCCGCCGTCCTCGAGGCGGCCGGTGCCGCGGGCCTGACCGAGCGGGTGCTCGCCGAGGTGGGCGGCGACCGCCGGCTCACCGACCTGCGCCACGTGGGCGAGGCGCTGCACGAGGTCGCCCAGAACGAGCGGCTCGGCCTGGTCTCGCTGCTGGGCTGGCTGCGCACCCAGGTGCGCGAGGGCCGGGCGCGGCGCACCAGCGAGCGCACCCGTCGGCTCGACTCCGACGCCGCGGCCGTGCAGCTGGTCACGATCCACGCCAGCAAGGGGCTGGAGTACCCGGTCGTCTACCTGCCCTCGCTCGCCGACCGCTACGTCGGCGCGCCGACGCGGCCGCTGTTCCACGACGCCGACGGCGTCCGCTGCCGCAACGTCGGTGCCGGTGGGGAGGGGTGGGCCGACCACTGCGCGCGCAACGCCGCCGAGGAGGCCGGCGAGTGGCTGCGGCTGCTCTACGTGGCCATCACCCGCGCCCAGTCGCAGGTGGTGTGCTGGTGGGCGCCCACCAAGAACGCCGCCCCGTCGCCGCTGCACCGGCTGCTCATGCGCGAGCCCGGCAGCCCGGCGGTGCCCGAGGCGCCGGCCGTGCCCTCCGACGCCGACCTGGGCCCGCGCTTCGCCGCCTGGCGCGACCGCGGCGGACCCCGGCCGGAGATCTGGGACGAGATCCCGCTCGCCCCGGGCGCCGTGGTCGAGCCGGTGGGCGAGCTGTCGGTGCGCGCCTTCGGCCGCGAGGTCGACACCGCCTGGCGCCGCACCTCCTACTCGGCCCTCAGCGCCGTCGAGGTCGCCGGGCCGGCCGACGTCGGGAGCGAGCCCGAGGTGCAGGCCAAGGACGACGAGCCCGACGGCGCCGACGAGGCCGTGGCCGCCGGCTCTGCCCTCCCGGACGACGGCGCCGGGGTGGTCGACGTCCCCTCGCCGATGGCGTCGCTGCCGGTGGGCGCGACCTTCGGCTCGCTCGTGCACGCCGTCCTCGAGCACGCCGACCCCCACGCACCCGACCTGCGCGCCGAGCTGGCGCGCCACGTGGCCGAGCAGCTGACGTGGTGGCCGGTCGATCTCGACCCCGACGTGCTCGTCGAGGCGCTGGTCGCGGTGTGCGACACGCCGCTCGGCCCGGCGGCCGACGACGTCACGCTGCGCGACCTCGGGCTGCGCGACCGGCTGCGCGAGCTCGACTTCGAGCTGCCGCTGGCCGGTGGCGATCTCGCCGGCCATCCCGGCGCCGGCTCGGCGCGGCTCGGCGACCTCGCCCCGCTGCTGCGGGCCCACCTGCCCGACGACGACCCGGTGCGTGGCTACGCCGACGCGCTCGACGTCCCCGCGCTCGGTGACCAGCCGCTGCTCGGCTACCTGACGGGCTCGGTCGACGTCGTGCTGCGGCTGCGGCCCGACGGTCCCGAGGGCGACCCGCGCTACCTGGTCGTCGACTACAAGACCAATTGGCTCGGCCCGCGCGAGACGCCGCTGACCGCGCTGGCCTACCGGCCCGAGGCGCTGGACGCCGCGATGGGCCACTCCGACTACCCGTTGCAGGCGCTGCTGTACGCCGTGGTGCTGCACCGGTTCCTGCGCTGGCGCCAGCCCGGCTACGACCCCGCGCGCCACGTCGGCGGCGTCCTCTACCTCTACCTGCGCGGGCTGTGCGGGCCCGCGACGCCCGTGGTCGACGGGCGGCCGTGCGGGGTGTTCTCGTGGCACCCGCCGGTGGCGCTGCTCGAGGCCGTCTCCGACCTGCTCGACGGAGGTGCCCGATGAGCCTCACCCCCGGACCGGTGCTCGAGCCGTGGCCCGACCTCGACCGCCGCCTCGCCCGACGTGCCGAGGGACTGCTCGCCGACTTCAACACCGCAGGCGTGCTCGAGGCGGCCGACGTCCACGTGGCGCAGCGGGTCGGGCGGCTCGGCGACGAGTCCGACCCACGGGTGCTGCTCGCCGTGGCGCTGGCCGTGCGCGGCGTCCGCTCGGGCTCGGTGTGCGTCGACCTCGACGCCGTGCCCGACCTCGCTCCCGACGCCGACCTGCCCTGGCCCGACGCCGCGCAGTGGCGCACGGCCGTCGCCGGCTCCCGGCTGGTCGAGGCGGGCGTGCTGCGGTGGGACGCCCCGCTGCTCTACCTCGACCGCTACCACCGCCTCGAGGTGCAGGTGGCCGACGACCTCGCCGCGCGGGTCGCCGCCGCGCCGCCCGAGGTCGACGAGGCGGCGCTCGCCTCCGCGCTCGCCCTCGTGCAGGGCGCCCACTTCAGCCCGGAGCAGCAGACGGCCGCCGAGCGCGCCGTGCGGCAGTCCACCACCGTGCTCACCGGCGGTCCGGGCACCGGCAAGACCACCACGGTCGCCCGGCTGCTGGTGCTGCTCGCCGCCCAGGCACGGGCGCGCGGTCAGCGGCCCACGGTCGCGCTGGCCGCCTTCACCGGCAAGGCGGTGACCCGCCTGAACGAGGCGGTGGCCACCGAGCTCGCCCGGATGCTCAGCGCCGACGAGGAGGACGACCACGCCCGGCGTCTCGCCCCCGCCGAGCTGGCCGACTTCACCGACCTGGTCGACCGCGCCAGCCACCCCGACGCCCTCACCCTGCACCGGCTCCTCGGCTGGCGGCCCGACAACAGCACGCGCTTCCGCCACGACCGCGGCAACCGGCTCAAGTACGACGTGGTGGTCGTCGACGAGAGCTCGATGGTCGAGCTGACCCTCGTGGCCCGGTTGCTCGAGTCGCTGCGCCCCACCACCCGCCTGGTCCTCGTCGGCGACCCCGGTCAGCTGACGTCGGTCGGCGCGGGCGCGGTGCTCGGCGACGTCGTCCGCGGCTTCGAGGCCCCGGGGGCCGGGCTGTCGGGCTCCGGGCCGTCGGGTTCCGGGCCGTCGGGCCCGGTGGCCTCGCTGGTCGTGAACCACCGCTCCGAGCAGGACATCCAGGCCCTGGCCGAGGCCGTGCGCGCCGGCGACGCCGACGAGGCGGTGCGGCTGCTGCGGCGAGGCGGCCCCGAGGTCGACTTCGTGGAGGCCGACCAGCCCGACGTGGCCGAGAAGGCGCTGCGCGACGACCTGGTCGACACCGCGATCGCGGTGCGCGAGCACGCCCTCGCCGGCCGGGCCACCGAGGCCATCGAGAGGCTCGACCAGCACCGGCTGCTGTGCGCCCACCGCGAGGGACCGTTCGGCGTCCGGCACTGGAACCGGCTCGTCGAGCGGTGGCTGGCCGAGCGCACCGGGCAGCCGGTCACCGGCGAGTGGTACGTCGGCCGCCCGCTGCTGATCACCGGCAACGACTACGCGCTCGACGTCTACAACGGCGAGACCGGGGTGGCCGTGGCCGACGCCGACGGTCGGCTGCGCGCCTGGGTCTCGGGGTCGGCGTCCCTGCGCGACCTCGCCCCGGCCCGCCTCGACGCCGTCGAGACGATGCACGCGATGACGATCCACAAGAGCCAGGGCAGCCAGGCGCAGCGCGTCACCGTGCTGCTGCCCGAGGAGGCGTCGCGGCTGCTGACCCGCGAGCTGCTCTACACCGCCATCACCCGTGCCGAGAAGCACGTGCGGGTGGTGGGCACCGAGGCCGCGGTGCGGGCCGCCGTCCAGCGGCGCGCGCAGCGGGCGACCGGCCTCGCCGAGCGCCTGCGAGAGCTCACGGCCGGGCCCGGTCAATCCCCCGAGACGGTGTAACGGCGGCGACATCGCCTGCGGTTAGGGTTTCGGCCGTGCCGTACCTGCTGCGCGTCGAGCTGCCCGACGTCCCGGGCTCCCTGGGCCGGTTGGCGACCGCGATCGGCCAGGCGGGCGGCGACATCGAGGCCATCGAGATCGTCGAGAAGCGGCACGACGGCACCGCCCTCGACGACGTGCTGCTGCACATGGGGCCCGGCGTCATGCCCGACTCCGTGGTCTCGGCGTGCACCCAGCTGGACGGCGTCACGGTCGTCTGGATCAGCCGCTACGCCTCGGGCGGCGTCGTGCTCGACCTCGAGGCCGTCGAGGAGCTGACCGCCGACCCGGCCGTCGCCCTCGACCGGCTCGTCGAGCTGACCCCGGCCACCTTCCGCGTCGACTGGGGTGCCCGCCTGCACCGCGCCCACGGCGTCGGCCACGCCACCGGCGCGGCGCCGTCCGAGCTGCGGTTCGTCGAGCTCGAGCGCGCCACCCGCCTCGACCCCGCCGAGCTCGAGGGCGACGGCGACGACGGCGAGACCCTCTACGCCGGCGCGCGCATCGACGGCAACGAGGTGGTCGTCGTCGCGCGCCGCGGCGGACCGGAGTTCCTCGACTCCGAGATCGCCCGCCTCGGCCACCTCGTCAGCCTGGCCCGCTCGATCTCCCGCGACTCCCGCCGCGACTGAGGCGGTAGTCCCTGACGATGTGGTCGTGATCTCGGCGACTTCACGACCATGTCGTCAGGGACTATCCGCCACGGCGGCTCAGACGCGCTCGAGCAGGAAGACCGGGATCTCGCGGTCGGTGTTCTCCTGGTACTCCGCGTACGGCGGGTAGACGGCGACGGCGCGCTCCCACCACGCGGCCCGCTCCTCGCCCTCGGCGATGCGGGCGCGGTAGGTGTGCGGCTCGGGCCCGTCCTGCAGGTCGACCTCGGGGTGGGCCACGAAGTTGTGGTACCAGACCGGGTGCTCGGGCGCGCCGCCCTTCGAGGCCACCGCGGCGTAGACGCCGTCGTGCTCGACGCGCATCACCGGGTTCTTGCGCAGCTTGCCGCTCCTCACCCCGCGTGAGGTGATCACCACGATGGGCCAGTCGGGGTGGTCGGGCAGGGTGTTGGCCTCGCGGCCACCGGTGGCCTCGTAGGTCTCGACCTGGTTGCGCACCCATTCCGAGGGGCTGGGCTCGTACTCGCCTTCGAGTGTCATGCCGCCACAACAGCACGGTCGTGGTGGTGTGTTCCACACCCGCTAGCGTGCGAGCCATGAGCGCGATCGAGGGAGTCAGCGAGACCTTCGACCCCGACGCCTGGGACGACGTCCCCGGCTTCGACGACCTCACCGACCTGACCTACCACCGGGCCCGCGCGCACGGCACGGTGCGCATCGCCTTCGACCGGCCCGACGTGCTCAACGCGTTCCGCCCGCACACCGTCGACGAGCTGCTGCGCGTGCTCGAGCACGCGCGGACGTCGTCCGACGTGGGCTGCGTGCTGCTCACCGGCAACGGCCCGAGCGCGGCGAACGGCAAGCGGTCGTTCTGCTCCGGCGGCGACCAGCGCATCCGCGGCCGCACCGGCTACCAGTACGCCGAGGGCGAGACGGGCGAGACCGTCGACAAGGCACGCCTCGGCCGCCTGCACATCCTGGAGTGCCAGCGGCTGATCCGGTTCATGCCGAAGGTGGTCATCGCCGTCGTCCCGGGCTGGACCGCCGGAGGCGGTCACAGCCTGCACGTCGTCTGCGACCTGACGATCGCCAGCGCCGAGGAGGCGCGCTTCAAGCAGACCGACGCCGACGTCGGCTCCTTCGACGGCGGCTACGGCTCGGCCTACCTCGCCCGCCAGGTCGGCCAGAAGGTCGCACGGGAGATCTTCTTCCTCGGCCAGACCTACACCGCCGACGACGGCGTCCGCATGGGCACGGTCAACGTCGCCGTCCCGCACGCCGAGCTCGAGGCCACCGCGCTCGAGTGGGGCCGGCTGGTCAACGGCAAGTCGCCCACCGCCGTCCGCATGCTCAAGTACGCCTTCAACCTGCCGGACGACGGCCTGGTCGGTCAGCAGCTCTTCGCCGGCGAGACCACCCGTCTGGCCTACATGACCGACGAGGCCGCCGAGGGCCGCGACCAGTTCCTCGACAAGCGCGAGCCCGACTGGTCGCCGTTCCCCTGGTACTACTGAGCCGACCGGCGAGAGGCAGCGCCGCGGCCGGCGCTGCCTCTCGTGGTGGGACGTCTGGTCCGGCAGCCGCTACCAGCGCAGGTTCCGCAGGAACCGGAACCCCCGGCGGGCGGTGCGCAGGGCGTCGGTACCGGCGTCGTCGCGCTCGATGATGAACTCGGTCTGTGCGGTGTCCTTCTTGGCCGCGAAGATGCGGGCGAAGTCGATGATGCCCGCGCCCGGGTCGGTGAAGGTGTACTCGCCCTGGTCGGAGGGAGGCGAGACCAGCGACATGTCCTTGACGTGGAACTGGGTGACGCGGTCCTGCTCCAGCGCGACGATGCGAGCGGGGTCGTTGTGGCCGTACCAGGCCCAGTAGATGTCGATCTCGAAGTTCACGTAGCGGGGGTCGGTCTCGGCGAACAGGATGTCGGAGCCCGTCAGCGGCGTGCCCTCGACGGGAGCGAACTCCCAGAAGTGGTTGTGCAGCCCGAACTTGAGCCCGTTGCGGTGCGCCATGAGGCCCGCCTCGTTGACGAGCTCGGCCAGGCGCAGCCACTCGTCCTTGGTCTCGATGAACACCGGACCGGTCACCGGGTCGAATCCCTTCAGGCCGGGCGCCGACCAGTTGACGGTCTTCTGGCCCAGCGTGTTCGCGTCGTCGAGCACCCGCCGCCAGGCGTTGCGGTTCAACGGGTCGCTGGGCGGGGTGTTGTGGCCCGAGGTGCTGCGCAGGCCGTGACGGTTGAGGGCGGCCCGGAACTGCCGGGCGGTCATCCCCTCGGGGATCCCGGCGTGCTCGACGCGGGTGAAGCCGATCTCGGCCAGGGCCTCGAGGGTGCCGTCGAGGTCGGTGGCCGTCAACGCGGACAGCGTGTACAGCTGGATGCTGATGTGGCGCGGGTCGATCTTGCGCTTCCCGGGCGCCGCCTGCGCCGGGCTGGCCGAGGCCCCCGCGCCGACCAGGCCCGCACCGGCCACACCGACGGCGCCGGCCGCGCCCGTGCCGAGCATGCGTCGACGGCTGATGGCGGCGGACTGCGATGGGAGCGGAACTCCCGGGAGAGTGCACATGACGGATCCTTCGTGAGGTCGATGATCCGCAGGTCGGCGACCCACGGGGCTGTCGCACCTGGCAGGCCGCGCCCGCTGTTCACCTCGACGAGGACTTACCAGGTGGATAGCGGAACGCTACTGACGCGCGCGCCCGGGCGGGCGGGATCCGCCGAACTGGTCCCCGATCGACCCGGACCGACCGGACGGCCGGCGCACGGCGTGCCATGACAAGCCCGCGGGGCACCGAGGGATCAGGGCTCGAGGAGCCGGCGCAGCATGGCGTCCATCGCGTCGGCGGCGGGGAAGAGGGCGTCGTTGAGCCACTGCAGCTGCAGGCCGTCGAGTCCGGCCACCATCCACGCGGCGGCCTGGTCCAGGTCGACGTCCGCCGGGATCTGGCCCCGCTCCTGCAACGGGGCGAGGAAGCCCCGCATGAAGGCACGGGCACTGCGACTGCGCTGCCGGAAGTGGGAGCTGAGCGGATGCCTGGGGTCGGAGGCGCTGCTGCTCAAGGTGAGCAACAGGCGGATCAGGGCCGGCTCGTCCCGGTGGCGGTCGATGAGGGCCACGCATCGATCGACCAGGTCGTCGAGGGAGCGCACCGGTGGCTGGGACTCGAACCACGACCGGGTGTCCAGGTCCCAGCGGTGCAGGACCTCGACCAGCAGCTCGTCCTTGCTGTCGAAGTGGTGCAGCAGACCGGCATGCGTCATCCCGATGCGCCGGGCGATGGCCCGCAGGGACGTGCCGTAGTACCCGTCGGCGAGGAACAGCTCGAGGGCCGACTGCACGATCTCCCGCCGCCGGGCGGCCGTCGAGGCGTGCACCCGCTTGGCAGAGACCTCGTCGGGCTGATTGGTCACCACGGTCGACCTCCGCGCCAGCACGTCAGACCACCGCGCCCGGGGCCGTCACCGCACACTACGTGGTCGGCGAGCGCCCAGGGTCAGGGCTGCGGGCGGGCCGAGTCGCCCGGACCGCGCCGAGACGCAGAGACCCCGCCCCACCCGAGATGTGGGTGGGACGGGGTCTCAGGCGGGCTCAGGCGACGGTGCCGAGCGCCTTGACCTCGTCGCGAGCGGCGACGACGGCGGTGTGCTGACGCTGGACGACCTCGCGGAAGCCGGCGCTCAGGTCCATCTTCAGGGCGTCCTCGTACTCCTTGACGGCGTGGTCCTCACCCGTCGCGGCGGCCTTGAGGACGGCGTCGGAGTCGTCGCCGGTGAGGGCGTCCTTGAGCGAGATCCAACCGCGGTGCAGGGCCGCGGCGACCGAGCCGCTCTTGTCGACGTCGTCGCCGTACTCGTGGCCGAGCTCGACGATCTCGCGGCGGTAGCCGGCGCGCTGGTCGGCGAGGCGCTGCATGGTCGTGGCCCACTCGGGGTGGTCGCTGTCGCGCAGCTTCTCGGCGGCGTCGGTGAAGCCCTTCTCGCCGTCCTTGAGGGTCTCGACCAGCTCCTTGGCGGCCTTGGCGTCGTCGCTCATGCAGATCTCCTTCGATCAGGTGGGTGTCCACGCACCATGGCCGAGTCGACACCGGCGGTGGCTCACCCGTGCGCGTGTGCCCCGGCCGTCGGTCGGCGCCGGACCTCAGCGCTGCCGGCTCGGCCGAACGATGATCTCGTTGACGTCGACGGTCGCGGGCTGGTCGACGGCGTAGGCGACCGCGTCGGCGATGGCCGAGGCCGGGACGGCGGCCGCCCGGTAGGTGCGCATCGCCTCGATCGCGCCCTCGTCGGTGATGTGGTCGGCCAGCTCGGACTCGGTGACCCCCGGGCAGACGGTGGTGACCCGGATGCTGCCGGGGGACTCGATGCGCAGACCCTCGGTGAGGGCCCAGGCGGCGTGCTTGGTGGCGGAGTAGATCGCCGAGGTGGCCGGCACCTCGTGCGCGCCCACCGACGCCATCGTCACGACGTGCCCGCCGCCCTGGCGCTCGAAGTGGGGGAGCGCGGCGGCGATGCCGTGGTAGAGCCCGCGCACGTTGACGTCGAGCATCCGGTCCCACTGCTCGACGAGCAGGGCGTCGAGCCGCGAGAGCAGCATGACGCCGGCGTTGCCGACGTAGACGTCGAGACGGCCGTGCTCGGCGACGACGCCGTCGACCGCGGCCACGAACGCCGCGTGGTCGGTGACGTCGAGGGTCAGGGCCTCGGCGGAGAGCCCCCGGTTGGTCAGCCCGTTCACGACCTGGTCGAGCCGGTCGGCCCGCCGGGCGGCGAGGACGACGTGGTGGCCGGCCTCGGCGAGACGGCGTCCGGTGGCGGCGCCGATGCCGCTGCTCGCCCCGGTGACGAGCACGACCTTGCGCGGCCGGTCGGTGGTGGGGTCGGTGGTCGGGTGGATGTCCTGGGTCATGCCGTCCACCGTGGCGGCCGTCGTCCGTGCGAGGCAGGCCGCCTCGGTCCTGGTAGTCGCACACCCAGGCTCGCGGGCCGGCACGCTCCTAGGCTGGTGGCGTGTCCGAGAACCTCCTCGGCGAGTTCCTGCGCTCGCGCCGCTCACGGGTGACGCCGGAGCAGGCCGGGCTGCCGACCTACGGGCAGCGCCGCGTGCCGGGGCTGCGGCGCGAGGAGGTCGCCACGCTCGCCGGCGTCAGCATCGACTACTACGTGCGGCTCGAGCAGGGGCGCGAGCGTCGTCCCTCGGCCCAGGTGGTCGACGCGCTCGCCACCGTCCTGCAGCTGGACGACGACGCCCGCGACCACCTGGCTGAGCTGGCCGGCGTCGGGGGCCGCCCGCGGGCGGTGCCGAGCGAGCGGGTCGCGCCCGAGCTGTTGTCGCTGATGGACACGTGGTCGGCCAACCCGGCGCTCGTCCTCGGCCGGGCCTATGACGTGCTGGCGGTCAACCGGCTCGGCGCCGCACTGTTTGCCCCGGTCGAGGACGGCGCGGGCGTCGGCGCCAACCTGGTGCGCACGGTCTTCCTCGACCCCGCGGCCCGTCAGCTCTACGCCGAGTGGGACCGCGTCGCCGAGGCGACGGTCGCCGGGCTGCGCACGCTGCGCGGCCAGTTCCCGCACGACCCACGGATCACCGAGGTCGTCGCCGAGGTGGGCGCGGGATCGCCCGAGTTCGACGCACTGTGGCAGCGCCAGGACGTCGGCCCCAAGCGGGCGGCGGTGAAGCGGTTCCGTCACCCCGAGGTCGGCGACCTCGCCCTGCGCATGCACGTCTTCGACGTCCGCGTCGCGCCTGGCCAGGAGCTCGTCGTCTACGCCGCCGAGCCCGGCTCGCCGGACGCCGAGGCGCTGCGCCTGCTGGGCCTGCTCGGCTCGCTCGCCCCGAGCGGCTCGGGTGCTGCGGGTCGCGGAACGCCCTGACGAGGCTCCCGCTCGACCTCGAACGGGGACGCCTGAGCGGACCGGTGGGCGGTCAGAACGAGTAACCGAGCTCGTCGATCATCGGCGCGAACAGCTCGCCGACCCGCTGGCGTCCGCCGGCGTCGTACAGGTCACGGTAGGGGACGCGTCCGGGGCGGATGCCGCTCTTGGCGCGTGGGAGGTCGGGGGAGCCAGGAAGGCCGAGGTGTTGCCAGACCTCGGTGAGGTCGTGCTCGAGGGACTCGTAGCGGACGACGCGGTCGACCGCGACCCGGCCGTCGATGTGCCAGATCGCATGGTTCTGCGCGGCGAGGTTGGCGACCTCCGGGCGTTCGAGGAACTCCTCGAACGAGTAGGAGCCCGTGCGGCGGTTGACCCAGTAGTAGAGCGAGACGACCGCGTCCCACGGGTTGCGCTCGATCGCGAACCGGTAGTAGCCCTCGAACGTCTCGCGACCGACGCCACGTCGGCATCGCCGCGCGCCGCTGTGCTCGTGGAGCGACACCGTGAGCGGGGGTGCAGAGTTGTTCTGCCGGCCGAGCCCGCCTGCCTGGCGACGCAGCTCCTCGTCGGGGCGCGGCAGCTGCGTGATGACGTCGTCCGGCCCGCACGAGCGCGAGAGGGCGATCTCGACACTGGAGCCCGCGGTCTTCTTCGTCTTCAGGAAGACGTAGCGGTGCCGATGGCTGATGATCACGTGACCCCCTCGGCACAGCTGGTGATCGGACGGCGCGGCGTGCTTCGACCCCGATGTCCGGCCCATTCTGGTCGACGCCCTCCTGGTCGGCCCTCGATCGCCCAGGCGCCGCCGCGGTCGGCGGCCCTGCCCGCCTACCCGAGGGCGCTGAACCCGCCGCCGGAGCCCGGGGTGCCCCGCCGTCCCACCACCAGGCAGCCGATGACCACGACCAGCAGGCCACCGACCGCGAGGACGGCGGCGAGCACCGTGGGCAGGCCGTCGAGCAGCAGGCCGGCGCCGGCCGCGACCAGGCCGACGGCGACGACGGCGAGCCACGGGACCAGCCCGCGCCCGGGCCGACCGGAGACGTCGGAGGTCGGGCCGTGGTCGAGGTTCGCGGTCGGCTCGAGCGGACGTCGTCCGGGCGAGGGAGGCGTGCTCATCGGCCGAGGGTAGGCGGTCTCGGGCGGCCACGGACCCGATCGGGGACCCGCGCCCGAAAAAGGCCGACGGCCACCCACCGCGCTCGCGGTGGGTGGCCGTCGGGACGGGCCTAGCCCCGGATCACCGGGTGAGGTTCACCTGGACCTGCTTGGTCGCACCGCCGGGGAGGCGGAAGACCAGGACCGACTTGACCGAGGCCTTCGACTTCAGCTGCTGACGCGCCGTGTTGTTCAGCGTGATCGTCAGCGTCTTGGTCTGGCCCTTCTTCATCGAGAAGGAGGCCTGGCCGAGCGTCTTGCCGCCGGGCAGCCGCAGGACGGCGGTTCCCTTGCAGTCGGCGGTGGCGCAACGCACCGAGATGGTGGCCTTGGTGCGCTTGGGGTTGGCGTCGACCCGCTTGCCGACGGTCGAGACCGACGGCTTCGGCGCGGCGACGACCTGGATGGTGCCGGTGCCGCTGCTGGCCTGGTGGGCCGCGTCGCCGGCGTAGCGGGCGGCGAGGCGCACGGTGCCCGCACCCTTGAACGGACCGACCGTGACGGTGGCCGTGCCGTTCGTGAGCTGCGCGGGAGCCAGGGCCTTGCCGTTGACCGACACGACGAGCTCGCCGGTCGGGGCCTCGGTGGCGTCGGAGTCGACGGCCACCGTGACCTTCGAGGTCTGGCCGACCTGGATCTTCGCCGGGGAGGCACTGACCGCGACCGTCGACGCGACGGGCTCGGGCTCCTCCTCGACGACGGTCAGCGAGCCGCTGCCCGTGGCCGTGTCGTGGGCGATGTCGCCGTCGTAGGACGCCGTCATCTCGACGGTCCCGGCCTCGGTGAACGGACCGACCGGGACGGTGGCCGTGCCGTTCTCGAGCTGCACCGGGGCGAGGTCGGTGCCGTCGACCGACAGCGTGACCTCACCGGTCGGGGTCTCCTGGGCGGCGGAGTCGACGGTGATCTCGACCTCCGCGCTCTCGCCGACCGTCACCTCGGCCGGCGTCGGGGTCACCGTCACCGTCGGGGTCACGTTCTCGGGGTCGGCGAGCTCCTTGACCTGCACGTCGCGGTAGCGGACGTTCTCGTTGCCACCGTGGTTCTGCAGGCCGATGTAGGACGGCCAGGTCAGGCGCCGGGTCTCGCTGGCCGGGCTGGTGAAGTCGTTCACCAGCTGGTCGTTGAGGTAGATCCGGATGCGCTTGCCCTCGACGCGGATCTCGTAGTGGTTCCACTGGCCCACCGGGTTCAGCGCCGCGTCGCGGGCGGTGAGGTTGGCCGACTGGAAGTTGTAGACCGCGCCGGTGGTGCTGTCGGGGTCGTCGGTGGCGTCGATCTGGATCTCGTAGCCGTTGTCGACGGCCACCCACGGGTCACCGGCCGGGTTGGGCTGGTCACCGGGGTTGCGAGGACTGGTCTCCGGGTTCGGGAACCCGACGAACACGCCGCCGTTGTCGTCGCGGTCGAGGCGCCAGTCCAGCTGCAGCGAGTAGTCGCCCTCGAGCGGGTCGGTGTGCCAGAGCAGACCGAGGCCACCGTGGGTCATAAGCTCGCAGTCGGCCTCGCGGGTGAAGAAGCCCGGACCGGCGTGGTGCCAGTCCTCGAGGCTGGCCGCGGTGCCGTCGTACAGCATCCGGTAGCCGGGGTCGGCCTCGACGGGCTCGCAGGTGTCGGGCGCGACGACGGGGTCGTTGCCGACCTTGAACCAGTCGAACAGGCCCAGCTGGCTGCCGGTGCCGTTGTAGGCGGCGACGCCGATCTTCGGGTCGACCAGGCCGGCGCTCGGGTAGCCCGAGCCCATCGACTGCCAGGTGGCGCCCTGGTCGGTCGACCACAGGCCCCTGACCTCGGTGCCGGTCGAGACCAGCTTCAGCTGCAGGTTGGCGGGCGCGGTGCCGCCGGGCAGGTCGGCGTTCTTGTAGACCATGTCGCCGTTGACGCGCCGTCCGAGCTCGAGCACCCAGTTGCCCTCGGGCCGCTGCATCGCGACGAGCTTGGCGTAGTTGCTGGCGTTGGTCCACGCGACCAGACCACCCTGCAGGTAGTCGTCCTTGCCGGTCATCGTGAGCTGGGTCGAGGCCTCCCACGTGCCGTCGGCGGGCGCCGGCTGCAGGATCATGTTCTTGGCGTCGACCGCGCCACCGGAGAGGTCGCCGGACTGGGCGTTGATCCGCAGCTGGCCGTTGGCCACCGCGACGCCGCTCGCCGTCGGGTTGAGGATGGTGCTCCAGCGGCAGGTGTCGAGCGAGGTGCCGTCGAACTCGTCGTCCGCACCGGGCACCTGACCCGGGGCGCACGCCTCGCGGGCGCCGAGGTCGAGGTAGTCGATGTTGACGTTGCCGTTGTCACCGGCCACGCGACGGATGGAGACGACGTTCAGCCCCTCGGCGAGCTCGAGCTGCTCGCTGAGCGTGCCCCAGTCCTTCCAGGTCGCCATCGGCGGGAACGCGATCTTCTTGGCGAAGACGTCGTTGACGTAGACCGACATCTGCTTGGTCTGGTTCGGGTTCGGGTTGGGGCCGTTGGCGTAGCCGATCTTGACGTTGTGCGTGCCGGCGGCGGCCGCCGTGACGTCGAAGGTCACCGCGGTGTTGTCGTTCTCGAACCCGCCCACGTAACCGGTGCCGCTGTAGCCGGCGTGCTCGGTCTGCACGCGGTTGCCGGTGCCGCTGACGGTGCCGTCCTCGGCCTCGACGCGACCGGCGGTCGGGTCGGTGACCTGCAGGTAGTCGAGGTTGACGTTGCCGTCGTCCCCCTCCTCCATGACCAGGCGCACGGTCGTGGTGCCCGCGGGCAGCGCGACCTTCGGGAACGTGATGCTGCCCCAGGTCTTCCAGTCGGTCGTCGAGGGCAGCGTGATCTGCTGCTTGACGCCGCCGACGTACATGCTCAGCTTCTTGGGGCCGGCGAACGGGTTGGGTCCGTTGGCGTACCCGAGCTTGAGGTCGTAGTTTCCGGCCTTGCTCGTGATGACGTCGACCGCGGTGCCCGCGCCGACGCTCTGGATG
This sequence comes from Nocardioides marinquilinus, assembly GCF_039543705.1. NCBI lineage: Bacteria > Bacillati > Actinomycetota > Actinomycetes > Propionibacteriales > Nocardioidaceae > Nocardioides > Nocardioides marinquilinus. The sequence goes on along the minus strand of NZ_BAABKG010000006.1, from coordinate 167,955 downwards.
CCGTCGACGAAGCCGGTGCCGCTGTAGCCGGCGTGCTCGGTGTCGATGCCCGCGGTGCCGAAGAGCTCACCGTCCTCGAGCTCGTAGAGGCCGTTCAGGGCCGGCTCCGGGTCGGGAGCGACGTAGCCCGGGTAGTTGTTCAGCGTGTACCAGGCCTCGGTGCTCCACAGGGTCTCGCCGTCGACGTTGTCGAACGGACGCGGCGAGCGCAGGTGGACGACGCGGTCCTCCTTGAGGCCGGCGATCTGCAGCTCGACGCTCAGGCCGTCGGCCGAGGGGGTCGCGCTGGTGACCTCGAGGGACTCCTCGTCGATCTTCGGGCCGCCGTACTGCGCGGTGGGCCGGTAGCGCCACTGCTCGACCTGGTACTTGCTGGCGAGGTCCTGCAGCGTCGCGGGGGAGACCGGCTCGGTGTAGGTGATCTTGAAGCCACCCTCGATGACCTCCATCGACTTCATGTCGAAGGGGACGGCGCCGTTGAGGCTCAGCTTCTGCAGGCCGTAGCGCAGCTTGCCGTTCTGGCCCCAGTTGCCGCCGTTGCCGATGCCGCCGATGTAGAGGTCGCCGTTCTCGGGGTCGCGCAGCACGCGGCTGACACCGGCCTCGAGGCCCTGGGTCATGCGGAACAGCGCGCCCTGGTACTCACCCTCGACCTTGTCGAGGTAGCCGCGCTGCAGGCCGCCGTAGGTGACGTCGCCGATGAGCAGCTGGTCCTTGTAGGGACCCTCCTCGACCCACATCGGGGTGCTGGGGGAGTTGGCGATCTCGTTCTGCGGCATCCACATGATCGGCTTGGTGACCGGCTGGTCGTCGAAGCGACCGCGCGAGCCGTCGGGCTCGGTGGTGAAGTGGTTGAAGAACCGGCCGGGCTTGATCTCGACGAGCTTGTTGGCCGGGAGCCAGCCGCCCTGGTTGTCGGTCACGAAGATCTCGCCGTTGGGGCCCTCGCCCATGCCGTGCGGGGTGCGCAGGCCGCCGGCGACGAACTCGATCTTGCCGGTGTCCTTCTCGATGGTGACGTGCGTGCCGCGGTCGTAGGAGCCCTGGGGCACCGTGGTCGCGCCACCGAGGTTGATCGAGACCGACAGGTTCAGGTGGAACTTGCCGTCGCGGTAGAGCATGCCGAAGGCGAACTCGTGGAAGTTCGTGTCGGTCGGCAGCGTGGCGATGACCTGGCGGCCCTGGAAGACCCCGCTCGCGTTCGGCTGGGTCAGCTTGGTCAGCTGCTGCTTCTCCGAGACGTAGATGTCACCGTCGACGACCTTGATGCCCTGCGGCTCCTTGAGCCCGTTGGCGATCAGGGTGCGGGTGACGTCGGCCGGGCCCGTGGCGTCCTTGACGCCCGACAGGCGCCAGACCTCGCCGAGCGCGACGTTGCCCTGGTCATTGTTGTTGCCGCCCCAGGTGAGGACGAGCAGGTCGTCGCCCATCCACTCCAGGCCGGTCACCTTGGGCTCGAAGCCCGAGGGACGCAGGTTGGTGAGGTCGTAGGCAGGGTTGACGCCGGCGAGCTGGAGACCGTCGCCGGCCGAGTCGTCCTGGCCCTCGCACTGCTTGAAGCCGGGCGCGGTCACGCGGGTGACGCCGGCCTCGGTGCTGAGCACGGTGTTGGGCACGAGGGTGAAGCCGGCGTCGCCGGGCTTCTTCCACGCGAGCGTGAGCTGCTGGCCGTTGGTGGCCTCGAAGAAGTCGATCCGCAGCGGCACCACGGTGCCGGCGGTGAGGGCGATGGTGCCCTCCTTCGCGGTGGCGCCGTGCAGGCCGTCGTGGTCGACGACGACCTGGTTGTTGACCTTCAGGCGCGAGCCGTCGTCGCTGGTGAGGCGGAAGGTGTAGGTGCCGGTGGTCGGCACGGACAGGTTGGCGAGCGCCTCGACGACGAAGTTGTCCTCGAGCCCGCCGAAGTCGGAGGCCTCGTCCCAGTCGATGCTCTGCTTGAGCTGGTCGACGTTCGGGGTCTGGCCCGACTTCAGGGTGCAGAGCTTGTCGATGCCCTGGCCCAGCTGGTAGACGCGCATGGTGACGCCGGCCTCGTCGCCCGACGGGGGCGCGGCGGCGGCGACGCCACCCAGCACGCCCAACGTGAGCGCGCCTGCGAGCGCCACGGCGAGCGGGCCGCGACGCGTGCTGCGCCGCGGGTGACCCGCACGCAGCTGTTGTGTGGAACCTGACACGGACTGACCTCCGGAGGAAGGGAGCGCCACACCCCTCGGTGGGCGTGACCGTGGTCACTGTAGGAACATCTGCCGCCTGTTGGCCACCTTTTCTCCGTGAATCACGCAAAAGTAGGGTCTGGTCTAGAGTTCGCTCCCGTGCTCGAGCGGCTCGGCCGGTCCGTCTGGCGCCGCCGCGTGGTCGTCGTGGCGGCGTGGCTGCTGCTCGTGGCCGTGGGGGCCGTGCTCGGCGGTTCGGTCTTCGACCGCGCCGCCACCCCCGGCCCGCGCGAGGGCGTCGAGTCGACCGAGGTCGAGCAGCGCCTCGACGCGCTCGACCCCGAGGGCGAGCAGGTCGTCGCCGTCCTGCGGGGGGACGACGCCCTCTCGATCGCCATCGTCAACGCCGCCAGCGACGTGCTGCAGCAGCTGCGCACCCTGCCCGGGGTCGCCGAGCTGCGCGACCCCTACACGACCGGTGCCAGCGAGCTCGTGGCCGCCGACGGGCAGGGCGTCGTCGTCCAGGTCGAGCTCGACCCGACGCTGAGCGACGACGAGGCGCTCGAGGTGGCCGAGGAGGTCACGGCGCGACTGCGCAGCATCCCCTTCCCCGAGGTGCTGGTGGGCGGGCAGCTGCTGGCCGAGCGGGCCTTCGCCGACCAGGCCGTCGCCGACGCCGCCCGCGGCGAGGGCGTCGCCGTCGTGGTGCTGCTGCTCGTGCTCGTCGTGGTGCTCGGCGGCTGGCTGGCCGGCGCCGTCCCCGTGCTCACCGCCCTCGGCACCGTCGCCGCCTCGCTGCTCGCGCTGACCGGGCTCGCCTCGCTCACCGACGTGAGCGAGTACGCCGTCAACGTGGTCACGCTGCTCGGGCTCGGCCTGTGCGTCGACTACAGCCTGCTGGTGCTCTCACGCTTCCGGCACGAGCGCGAGACCGGAGGGCCCAAGGGCGGCCCGGCCGACCCGGCCGACGCGCTCGCCGCGACCATGGCCACCGCGGGGCGCACGGTGCTCGTCTCGGGACTCACCGTCGGCGCCACGCTGACCGCCCTGCTGGTGCTCGGCGACCCCGTGCTGACCGGCATGGCCGTGGGCGGCGTGGTCGCCGTCGCGCTCGCCACGGCGGCCGGCCTCACTCTCGCGCCGGCGCTCATCGCGCTCGGGCACCGCCACGTGCCCGCGCCGGGCGAGGGCCGCTTCCTGGCCCGCCGACGTCCGCCCGAGCAGACGCTGCTGGCCCGGCTGGCGCGCGCCGCCCAGGCCCGGCCGTGGCTCGCGCTGGCCGGCTCGACCGCCGTCCTGCTCGCCCTGGCCGCGCCGCTGCTCGCGCTCGACGTCGGCAACTCCGACGCCCGCTCCCTGCCGCGCGACAACGAGGCCCGGCTGACCTACGAGGCGGTGCAGGAGACCTACCCCGACCTGCGCACGACGCCCCTCACGGTGCTCACCGACCCGCCCCCCGGCGACCCCCGCGTCACCGCGCTCGTGCAGCAGGTGCTCGCGCTCGACGACGTGGACGACGTGCTCGTGCTCGACCCGCTGCCCGACGGCTCCACCCAGCTGCAGGTCGAGCCCGTGGGGGCCACCGACGGCCCGGCGGCGCAGCGGCTCGTGGGCGAGCTGCGCGAGCTCGACCTCGGCGTCCCGGTGCTCGTGGGCGGGCCCGCCGCCGAGCTCGTCGACGCCAAGGACGCCACCGGCGCCCGGCTGCCGCTCGCGGTGGGCCTCGTCGTGCTCGTCACCGGGCTGCTGCTGCTCGTGCTCACCGGCTCGCTGGTCGTGGCGGTGAAGGCGCTGCTGCTGAACCTGCTCTCGCTGGCGGCCACGCTGGGCGTCGTCGTGGCGGTCTTCCAGTGGGGCTGGGGCTCCTCGCTGCTCGGCTTCGACCCGTGGGGCGCGCTCGACATCACCACGCCGCTGCTGCTGTTCGTCTTCGCCTTCGGCCTCTCGATGGACTACCACGTCTTCCTCGTCGCTCGGATCAAGGAGGCGTGGGACCACCCCGCGCGCGGCAAGGGCGCGCCCCGCCCCGGCAGCCGCGAGGCCAACGACCGGGCCGTGCTGACCGGCATCACGGCGTCCGGGCCGGTGGTGACGCTGGCCGCGCTGGCCATCTCGATCGTCTTCCTCGGCTTCGCCGCCGGGCGGCTGGTGGCGGTCAAGGAGATCGGCGTGGGCATGACCGTCGCGATCCTGATCGACGTCACGATCGTGCGCGGGCTGCTGCTGCCGGCCACCATGACCCTGCTCGGCGAGCGCAACTGGTGGCGGCCGGGCCGGGGGGCCACCGCGTCCCGGCGTACCGCCGGTGCGGCGTCGTCGCGTCGGTCATAGTGGGGCCATGGAGCTGACCGGGCCCGACCGGGGACCGCACACCGCCAGGGGCTGGCTGCCCTGGGCGGTGGTGGGCGCCGTCCTGCTGGTGCTGGCCGGGGTCGCGGTGGTGACGCTGTTCGTCGCCGGGCCGGGCGACGCGGCCGACGCCGACTCGGTCGAGGACGTCGCCGACCTCGCCGTCGACGCGGCCGAGGACCTCGACGTCGCCGCCGGCATCGACCTGCTGTGCGAGCTGCCCATGGATCTCTACCGGATGTCGCTCGAGACGCTCATCGACGAGGGGCGCGAGGAGGCCGGCACCGAGGACCCCGACGTCACCTACGCCGTCAGCGACGTCTCCGACGGGCCGACCGGCTCGTTCCTGGTCGAGATCAGCAGCGACGAGGAGGGCCTGACCGACCGCGGCACCAGCCTGCGGGTCTTCGTCGAGCAGCGCGACGGCCGCTCGTGCATCGTCGGGGTCGGCGAGCCCGACGCCGAGCGGCCGCGGGTCGAGGTGGCCGGTGACGGCTACGGGCGGGTGAGGTCGCCGGACGTCGCGCCGAGCGGATCGGGCTCCGGGTCGGGCTCCGGGTCGGGCTCCGGGTCGGGCGAGAGCCGGTGATGCCGTTCAAGGTGATGGCGGCGGTGCTGCTGATGATCACCGGCGCGACGACCTTCCTGTTCCTCGGGGGCACCGGCATCGACGGGGTGGCGGCGGCGACCTTCCTGTTCGAGAACGGCGCGGTGCTCTACGGCATCGGCGTGGTGTGGATCGTCGCGGCCCCGGTGCCGCTGCTGGTGGCGGCGCTGTTCGCCGGCCGCACGCCCGGGCCGTGGGTCGTGGTGGTGACGGTGCACCTGGCCGTGCTGCTGGTGCTGCTGCTGCGGCTGCGCGCCTACCTCTCGGGCACCGCGTTCTTGGGCTGGGGCTGCTTCGCGGTGCTCGGCCTGCTCTCGATCCTGGCCGTGACGCTCGACCGGCCGCGACCGTCACCGGCCGTCCGCTGACCGCCCGGTGAGCGACCTCTGGCGCCGGGTGGCGCGGGCCGAGTCCGGGGACGACTACGCCGAGGCCTACGAGCAGCGGTTCCGCCGTGCGGCCGCCGAGGGCGCCGACGTCCACGGTGAGGCGGCGTTCGTGAGTGCGCTGGCGCCGCCGCCCGCCCGGGTGCTCGACGCCGGCTGCGGCACCGGCCGGGTGGCGCGGCGGCTCGCCGCCCTCGGCCACCCGGTGGTCGGGGTCGACGACGACGCGGCCATGGTCGAGGTGGCCCGGCGCGAGAGCCCCGGGCTGACCTGGCACGTCGCCGACGTCGCGACGCTCGACCTCGACGGGCCGGCGTTCGACGTCGTCGTGCTGGCCGGCAACGTGGTGCCGTTCCTGGCGCCCGGCTCGCTGCCCACCACGCTCGGGCGGCTCGCGACGTACCTGGTGGACGGCGGCCTGCTGGTCGCCGGGTTCGGCACCGACGCCGCGCACGTGCCCGACGGGTGCCCGCCCGGCTCCGACGAGGACTACGCCGCCGCGGCCCGCGCGGTCGGGCTCGTCGAGCGGGCCCGGCACGGCACGTGGGACGGCGGGGCGCACGACCCGGCGTCCGGCTACGTCGTCCGGGTGCACGCCCGCGGCTGATCCCGAGTCTGTCAGGCTGGGGGCGTGCGGGTCGTCGTGCTGACCGGGGCCGGCATCTCGGCCGAGAGCGGGGTGCCGACCTTCCGCGACGCCGACGGGTTGTGGGAGGGCCACCGGGTCGAGGACGTCGCCACGCCCGAGGCCTTCGAGCGCGCGCCGGGCGTCGTCCACGCCTTCTACGACGCGCGGCGCGAGGCGCTCGACACCGTCGAGCCGAACCCCGCCCACCACGCCCTCGCCCGGCTCGAGCAGGCGCTGGGCGACGACCTGTTCCTGGTGACCCAGAACATCGACGACCTGCACGAGCGCGGCGGCTCGACGCGGGTGCACCACATGCACGGCGAGCTGCGCTCGGCGCTGTGCCTGGGCTGTGACGCACATGTGCCGTGGCCGGCCGAGCAGGGCGGGCTGGGCGACCTGCCGCCGTGCCCGCGGTGCGGCTCGTGCGCGCTGCGGCCCGACGTCGTCTGGTTCGGCGAGGTGCCCTACGGCATGGACGAGATCCTCGGCCACCTGGCCGAGGCCGACCTCTTCGTCTCCGTCGGCACCTCCGGCGCGGTCTACCCCGCGGCCGGTTTCGTGCAGTACGCCCGCGCCCACGGCGCCCGCACCCTCGAGCTCAACCTCGAGCCCAGCGAGGGCAGCCACCTCTTCCACGACGCCCGCCACGGCCCCGCCGGCGTCCTCGTCCCGGAGTGGGTCGACACGCTGACCCGTCGCTCATAGGCGACGGGTCACCGAGCCGTCGCGCATGAGTGACGGGTCGGCGTTCGGTCACTAGGTCACCGCCGCCCCGGCCCGAGCCCGAGCCCGAGCCGCCGGCTACGGGCAGGGGTTGGGGGCGCCGGAGCCCTCGGCGCCGGCGCAGGTGCGGGCGCGTCGGAGGTCGCGGGAGAAGCGGGCGAGGGTGGCGTCGCTGGGGCGGTCGGCACGGTGGCCCTGCCAGAGCAGGTTCCGCTTCATGCCGGGGTCGCGGTAGAACTCCCGGCGGATGCGGGCGCCGTCCTTGTCGTAGTACTCGATGTAGGCCGCCGGGCCGCGCCGCAGGGCCGACCAGCTCGGCACCCGTCCGGGGGCGAAGCCCTCCTTGGGGTAGCTCAGCTTCGCCTTCTTGTTCACGACCTCGGCGTAGGTGGCGCCGCCGGGCTGGCGGCGCAGCATGGAGCGGCCGTCGACCTGGTAGTCGGGCTCGACGCCGGTGAGGTCGTAGATCGTGGGGGCGACGTCGAGCAGCTGCACCGGGCTGCGGTCGACCTTGCCCTCGCCGAACCGCGACGGCAGCCACGCCAGCAGCGGCACGTCGAGCGTGGTCGGGTAGGGGTCGCCCTTGGTCTCCCACCCGTTCTCGCCGAGGTGGTAGCCCTGGTCGCTGGTCAGGAAGATGGCGGTGTTGGCCAGCTCGCCCTGCTCGCGCAGCAGGTCGATCGCCTTGCCCATCTCGTCGTCGACGTCGTAGGTCGCCCGGGCGCGGGCCTGGTGGAAGCGGGCGTAGTACTCCCGCTTCGCCAGCTGCTGCTGGAAGATCGGCAGCTTGTCGCGGGTGTCGGCCTCGGGGTCGTAGCGGAACGGCGGCACCTCGCGGGTGCGGTTGGCCTTGGTCGCCTTCGGCAGCCGGGCCTCGAGGGTGGGCGCGGAGTTGTCGGTGTGCGGCGCCTTGAACGCGGCGTAGGCGTAGAACGGGCGCTCGGAGTCGGCCTGGCTCTTGATGAACGAGCGCAGGAACATCCCGACCCGCGTGGTGGCGTGGATGTTGCGCTCGGGCTTCTGCGGGCTCTGCGTCTCCTCGTCCCACAGCTTGTAGCCCAGCGGCTTCGAGCTGCTCCAGAAGTCCGACGACCCGAACCCGCTCGGCCGCTTGCCGGACTCGACGTCCCAGACCTTGATGCCGTTGAAGAACTTGCCGGTGCCGTAGGTGTTCCAGCCGGCCTGCTCGAGCTGGTGCTGCACCGTGTGGGTGACGTCGATGTTCGGGGCCGACTGGTTGTCGAGGACGCCGTTGTTGTGCAGGTTCTGCCCGGTCATCAGGGCCGCGCGGGACGGCGCGCACGACGGCGCGTTGGCCTGCGCGCCCTCGAAGCAGCGGCCGCGGTCGCGCAGCAGGGCGGCCGACTTCGGCATGGACCGGCCGAAGTCGCGGCACGAGACGTCGCCCGCGTCGTCCATCACGAAGACCATCACGTTGAGGTCGGACGACGGCACGGGCCGCGGCGCCGCCTCGGGCGACGTCGGGCTGCGCTCGGGCCCACCGGCGCCGCCACCGCCGCTGCACGCGGTGACGCCCACCATGGCCGTCACCATCGCGCTGACCAGCAGCCGGGAGCGGACGGTGCGGGAGATCGTGGGTCGCGTCATGGTGCCGTCACGATACGTCGGACGGCGGCCCCGGACCGGCATCGTGGGGCAGGCTCAGCCGAGCTCGGCGGCCTCGCCCCGGGCGACCAGCTCGGCGAACAGGTCGACCTCGACGTCGCCCCGGCACAGCGCCTCGAGGTAGTCGCCGAAGTGCACCTGCTCGTAGGAGAGCACCGACAGCGCCTGGGCCAGCAGACCGGCGGGCAGGGGGGACGTCGTGTCGACCGGCATCGCGTAGCGGTGGTGCAGCGAGCCGTCGTCGTCGACCTCGGTGTGGCCGAGCGCCAGGTAGGGGTGCAGTCGCGCGCCGGCGATGCGCGCGGCGTCGAGGTCGGGGGCGGTGAAGGGGTAGCGGACGTCGACCCACAGCACCCGCGCCTCGGCGACCGAGCCGGCGAGGCGGAGCGTGGTGGGGTGCACCTCGTCGGCCTCGCCCCCGCTGAGGCCGACCTCGAGCTGCTCGGCCTCGTCGTCGGTACCGAGCAGCGTCAGGCCGAGGTCGTCGGTCAGGAACGCGGTGAGGTCGGGGATGCCCCAGGCCATCTCAGAGCCCGTCCCGGTTCTTCAGCGCCTTGACCCACATGCGCCACAGGTCGGCGCCGAGGGTGGGGGCGTTGCCGGCCACCGCGACCTTGATGGCCCGCACGTTCAGGCCCGAGGCCATCACCTGGTGGGTGACGTCGTCGCGTCGGTCCTGCACGCCCTCGACGTCGCCGAGCGCGCCCACGGAGATGATCTTGTTGCTCATCGCCATGATCATGCCGTCGTAGGCGGCCAGCTTCTTGGCGGTGGTGCCGCCGATGCCGAAGGCGTCCTTGAGGCCCTGCTTGCCGAGGCGGGTGAGGGCCGCGCCGCCCTTGAGGGCCGAGCCGCCCAGCTTGAGCCCGGCGCCGACACCGGCGCCGACCCCGGTGAGCATCGCGATGTCGCCGGCGATGCCGGGCACCGCGGCCGAGATGTTCAGCAGGTTGCGGCGGATGCGCTTGCCGCCGATCTCCTGCAGGCTCTTGGAGAGCTGGTAGTCCTTGGCCGCCTCGACCTCACTGGCGACCGCCTTGTCGGGGAACGTCTCGGCGTCCTGGAGGATCAGCGCGGCGAGCTCGGCACCCGACTCGTTGCCGCCGTACCACTTCTTGGTCTTGCCCCAGTTCTTGGCCTCGAAGAGGACCTTCTTCGCCTCGCGCTTGTCGTCGCGCATGCGGGCCCAGCCGTTGTAGGCGATGCCCAGCGCGATGCCGTTGCTGAGGATGTCGAGCACGCCGATCGCGATGCCGAGGCCCGGGACGGCGGCCATCATCGGGCCGGTCACCATGCCCATCGGCTCGAGGATCGCGTTGACCGCCTTCATGGCGGCCTGACCGAGGTCGACCGAGGCCTTCACGGCGCTGAGGGAGTTGCGGGCCACGGTGCCGGTGCCGAGGTTGCGCTCGTCGATGGCGCGGACGATGTCCTTGACCGCCTTGTAGGCCGTCTTGACCACGGAGATCTTGGCCGAGATGGCGCCGAGGATGTTCTCGGCCAGCTGGACGTCGGCGGGCGCGGCGGTCTCGACCGCGCGGCCGTCGGCCACGGCGGCCTTGTCGCTGCCGCCCTGGGACGTCTCGAGCTGGCTGCCGGCCCCGGCGGCCACCGTGCCGGTCGCGGAGGCCGTGGTGAGCCCCAGCTCGGCCTTCTCGCCCGTGGTGCGGTTGAACTCCGGCACCGGGCCGGTGCCGCGCCACGACGCGATGGCCTTGCTGCCCGTGACGAGGACGTCGAACTCGGCCTTGGCGGGGTCGGCCGACAGGGGGTCCTTCTCGGCCGCGGTCTCGGCGTCCGTCGGCACCGCGGTGGCGCCGTCCTCGAGGTCGTCGTCGAGGTGGAAGGTGACCGACGAGGGCTCCTCGTCGTCGACCTCGGCGTCGTCGTCGAGGTGGAACGTGACCGGTCCGCTGTCCTCGGCCTCGTCGTCGAGGTGGAAGGTGACGGGGCCGCTGTGCTCGGCCTCGTCGCCGACCAGACGGCGGATGGAGCGGTGGGCGTCGCCGCCCTCCTGCTGGGTGTGGGTCAGCTCGTGGGCCAGCAGGTGCTGGCCCTGGCGCGTGTCGAGGGAGGGGGCGTTCGACCCCAGGAACACGTCGTTGCCGACGGTGAAGGCGGTGGCGCCGAGCGTGCGGCTGAGCGTGCCGGCGGCCGGGCCGGTGTGCAGCCGCACGCGGCTGAAGTCGGCGCCGCCGAAGGCGCCCTCCATCGAGCGGCGCAGCGGCGCCGACAGCGGAGCGCCGCCACCGCGGCTGCGTGCGATCGCGCCCGCGGTCTGCTCGTCGACGGCGCCGCCCTCGCGGCCCATCCCGCCGCCGTGGCCGCCGCCGGTGCCGGCCTCGCCGCCGAGCTCGCCCTGCTCGGCCAGGCGCCGCAGCACCCGGTCGGCGGTGGCGTCGGCGGCCTGCTCGTAGTGGTGGTCGGCCGCACCGACCTCGAGGGTCGCGGCCTCGGGGGCCGCGGGGGCGGGCGCCGGGGTCGGGCGCTCACGCTCGCGCTCGGACTCGGCCTCGGGCGCAGCCGTGGTGGGGGGCATGTGGGGGGACCTCTCGAGCCGGGGAGCAGCGGCGGATCGGACGGTCCGTCGCGGTCAGGCTAGGGCGGCCCCCCGACGGGCGCAGCCGAACGGCGAAGACTTTGCCCCGGCATGCCCGCGCCGCGCACCGGTCGTGGGGACGTCCGCGTGGTCGGCCGGTGGTCTCGAGGCTCGTCGCCGAGGGCTCCTCGCACCTCGACCAGCGTCGGGGGACGCAGGGGTACCTGCACCTCGGCCGGCGTCGGGGCAGTGGGTCGGGTCAGCCGGCGGCGGTGGCGACGGCGAACCAGTCGCCGAACATGCCGCGGGTGATCATGCGGGACGACTTGTGCATCTCGCGGGCGGCGCCCTGCACGAGATGGGCCATCGACACCGCGGTGCCCTCGCGGGCGGCCAGGAAGGCGGCGTCCACGGCGATGTTGCGGATGGAGGCGCCCGAGACGTCGAGACTTCGCACCAGCCAGTCGAGGTCGATGTCGTCGGTCAGCGGCATGCCGGCGGCGAGGTTGTACTCCCACAGCCGGCGCCGCTCGGCCTCGGCGGGCAGCTGGAAGTCGAGCCGCACGTGCACGCGGCGCACGAACGCCTCGTCGATGTTCTTCTCGAAGTTCGTGGCCAGGACGACGATGCCGTCGTAGCGCTCGAGACGCTGCAGCAGGTAGCTGGTGCCGACGTTGGCGTAGCGGTCGTGGGCGTCGCTGACCTCGGTGCGCTTGCCGAACATGGCGTCGGCCTCGTCGAAGAACAGCAGCGTGCCGCCGATGGAGGCGGCGTCGAAGAGCGCGTCGAGGTTCTTCTCGGTCTCGCCGATGTACTTGCTCACCACCGCCGACAGGTCGAGGCGGTACATCGCCAGCCCCAGCTCGCCCGCCACCACCTCGGCGCTCAGCGTCTTGCCCGTGCCCGAGGCGCCCGAGAACAGCGCGATCAGCCCGCGGGAGGGGCTGGGGCGGATGCCCCACTCGCCGTAGACCACGGACGCCGAGCGGTAGCGGTCGACGAGGTCGCGCAGCCGCTGCTTGCGCCCGGTGTCGAGGACCAGGTCGTCCCACCCGGCCCGCGGCACCACCCGGGTGGCGAGGTCGGTGATGCCGGCGTCGGTGAGGCGGCGGTAGGCCTCGATCGCGTCGCCGCCGGTGAGCCCCAGCGCCCGGCTCATCCGGCCGAGCTGCTCGGCGGTCAGGCCCTGCGGCAGGCCGTCCTGACCGGTGACGGCGCTCCACTCGCCCGCGGTGACCGTGCCCTCGTCGGCGGTGACCTCGCGCCACGGGCGGTGCGGCAGGTCGTCGAGCCCGAGCGGCAGCGCGCTGGAGATGCCCCACCGCAGGTGGGTGGCCTGCTCGACGCAGCGTCGTCCGGCGTCGTCGAGGGGCCGGCTGGTCTCGAGCAGCACGGCGGCGTCGGCCAGCGTGGCCTCGAGCACCAGCGACTCCCACCCGAGCGCGTCGGTGGGCGGCGCGGTGGCGAGCACGCCGGAGGCGCCGAGGCTCTCGAGGGCGCGGCGGCGGCGCCGCACCTTGTCGGGTCCGACGACCAGCACGGCGTCGTGGCCCGCGAGCCGCGCCGGCACGCTCGGCAGGACGTCGGCCACCACCAGCTCGAGCCCGGCGGGCAGCGACGGGTCGGGCTGGGTGTCGCCGCACAGCGCCCACAGCAGCCGCGGCGGCACCACCAGGGCGGTGCGACCGAAGGCGCCGCGCGGGGAGAGCCGCACCAACCCGGCGCGCACCAGCGCCGAGCCCGGCCCGGCCAGCGCCGGGGTCGCGCCCGGCAGCAGGTGGGGCAGCAGCCACAGCTCGACGTGGTGGCGGGCGCGGTCGTCGGTGAGGCTCACGACCAGCCGCTGCAGCCGCTCGTCGATCTCGGTACCGATGAGCACGGCCAGCAGCTCGGCCTCCGCGCCGCTCAGCCCGGCCTGCCGGACGAGGTCGGCCAGCCCGATGTCGTCGGCGAGGCCCTCGGCCAGCGCGGCCCGGGCCGCAGCGAGCGCCACCTCGGCCGGCTCCAGCGCCGCGGCGGCGAGCTCGCTGTCGCTGACGGCGGCGACCGCCCGCTCGAGGGCGGCGACCGCCAGGCCGACGACGAGGTCGGGGCCCGCCTCCGGGCTGCTCACCGAGGCCTCATGGCCTCAGTCAAGCAGTCGGCGGCCGTTCGCGCGGACGATCGCGCCGACGTGCGGCGCGAGGCGCACCGCGCCCCCGTCCACCGCCACGCCGGGCCCGGTCTCGAACAGCGGCTCGAGGCCGCCGCCGGCCTCGACGAGCGGCAGCTCGGCCTCGGCGTCGCCGAGGTTGACCACCACGGCCAGTCCGCCGCGCCACATGACGAACGTGCGGGCCGTCTCGTCTACCCGGCAGCGCACGCCGCCGAGGTGGGGGTCGGTGAGGTCGGGCTCGGTGCGGCGCAGCTCGGCCAGCCGGCGGTAGACGCCCAGCAGCCGTCGTCCCCGCTCGCCGTCGCGCTCCGACCAGTCGAGCTTGCTCCGGGTGAAGGTCTCGGGGTCCTGCGGGTCGGGCACGACGGCGGGGTCCCAGCCCATGCGCTCGAACTCGGTGATGCGGCCCTTCGCGGTGGCCTCGCCGAGCTCGGGCTCGGGGTGGGAGGTGAAGAACTGGAACGGCGTGGACGCCGCCCACTCCTCGCCCTGGAAGAGCATCGGCGTGAACGGCCCGGCCAGGGTGAGCAGCGCCGCGCAGCCGAGCTGGTCGTCGTCCAGCTCCTCGGTGATGCGGTCGCCGACGGCGCGGTTGCCGATCTGGTCGTGGTTCTGGCTGCAGACCACCAGCCGCCAGCCCGGCATGTGCTCGACGTCGACGGGGGCGCCGTGGTCGCGCTCGCGGAACGAGCTGTAGGTGCCGTCGTGGAAGAACCCGCGCTCGCACACCTTGGCCAGCGCCGTCAGCGGCTCGAAGTCGGCGTAGTAGCCGTCGGTCTCGCGGGTCAGCGCCACGTGGACGGCGTGGTGGAAGTCGTCGCTCCACTGCGCGTCGAGGCCGTAGCCGCCGCCCTCGCGCGGCGTCACCAGCCGGGTCTCGTTCAGGTCGGACTCGGCGATCAGCGTGAGCGGCCGGCGCAGGTGCGCGGAGAGCGCCGCCACCTCGACCGCCATCTCCTCCAGCAGGTGGGTGGCCGACTCGTCGTGCAGCGCGTGGACGGCGTCGAGCCGCAGCCCGTCGACGTGGTGGTCGTGCAGCCACATGCGCACGTTGTCGAGGATCAGCCGCCGCACCTCGGCCGACTGACCGCCGTCGAGGTTGACCAGGTCGCCCCACGTGTTGCGGCCCTGCTTGAGGTAGGGGCCGAACTCGGGCAGGTAGTTGCCTGACGGGCCGAGGTGGTTGTAGACGACGTCCTGGATGACGCCCAGCCCGGCGGCGTGGCAGCCGTCGACGAAGCGCTGGTAGGCCTCGGGGCCGCCGTAGCTCTCGTCGACCGCGAACCAGGCGACGCCGTCGTAGCCCCAGTTGTGGGTGCCGTTGAAGGCGTTGACGGGCATCACCTCGACGAGGTCGACGCCGATGGAGAGCAGGTGGTCGAGGCGTCCGAGCGCGGCGTCGAGGGTGCCCTCGGGCGTGAACGTGCCGACGTGCAGCTCGTAGACGACCGAGCCGGCCAGCTGGCGGCCGGTCCAGCCCTGGTCGGTCCAGGCGAAGGCGTCGGCGCGGTGGGTGCGCGAGAGGCCGTGGACGCCGTCGGGCTGGCGCCGCGAGCGCGGGTCGGGCCGCGGCGTCTCGACGTCGTCGAGCAGGTAGCCGTAGTCGACGTCGCCCTGCTCGGGGTCGGGCACGGGCTCGGACGGCGTCCACCAGCCGTCGTCGTCGCGCGCCATCTCGACGGTCTCGCCGGCCACGAGCAGGCGCACCCGCGCCGGCTCGGGCGCCCAGACGTCGAAGGGGCCGCGGGCCGGGCCGGTGGTGGTCGAGGTGGTCATCTCAGTCCTCCCTCACGAGCAGGGCCACGCCGGCGGCGCCCAGCACCGGCTCGAGCGGGCCGTCGGTGGTGCCCCCGTGGACGACGTCGCGCCACGTGCCGTCGGGCAGGGCCAGCCGGGTCTCGCCCCAGCCGCCGGCGGCGTCGAGGCCGATGGGCAGCCGGGTGACGACGGTGATCGCGCCGCCGCGGTCGAAGGCGAGCACGTGGTCGGCGGCGGGGCCCTCGGCGGTCAGCGGCGTGTAACCGGTGAACAGCTCGGGCCGGTCGCGCCGCAGCCGCAGCGCCGCCGCGGTGACCCGCAGCTTGGGCAGGTAGGGGTGCGGCTCGTCGCCGCGCAGCACCGCCGCGAGCCGGTCGAAGTCGACCCGGCGGCGGTTGTCGGGGTCGACGAGCGAGAACTCGCCCAGCTCGGAGCCCTGGTAGACGTCGGGCACGCCCGGCACCGTCAGCGAGAGCAGCTTGGCCGACAGGGCGTTGACGGCGCCCGGCCCGGCCACGGCGCCGACGAGCCCGGCCACCACGGCGGCGACGGCCTCGTCGTCGAAGGCGGCGTCGACCGCGGCGTGCACGGTGGCCTCGAACGCCTCGTCGGGGGAGGTCCAGGTGGTGTGGTCGCCGGCCTCGCGCATCGCCTTCTCGGCGTAGGCGTGCAGGCGGTCGCGCAGGTCGGGGTCGTCGTCGTCCCACGCGCCCACGACGGCCTGCCACAGCAGCGCCGCGAACGCGCGCGACGGCACGGGGGCGGCGTCCTGCAGCCGCTCGAAGGCCTCGGTCCACAGCTGCGGCTGCTCGGCGAGCGCGGTGATGCGGGCGCGCACGTCCTCCCCGCGCTTGGTGTCGTGGGTGCTGAGCGTGGTCATGGCGTGCGGCCGCTCGGCCTGCCGCCGCGCCATCGCGTCGTGGAAGCCCTCGACGGTGAGGCTGAAGTGGCTCGGGTCGCCGCCGACCTCGTTGAGCGAGGTGAGGCGGTTGTAGCGGTAGAAGGTGGTGTCCTCGACGCCCTTGGCCATCGTGGCGCCGGTGAGCTGCTCGAAGCGGCGCACGGCCGGCTCGGCCGGGTCGCCCAGCACGGTGACCAGGTGGTCGATCGACGGCGCCAGCTCGGGACGACGGCGCCGCGCCTCGGCGGCCGCGTGCTCGAGGTGCTCGCGCCCCTCGGGCACGTAGGAGCGGTAGACCGGGAAGCACGTCGCCAGCTCGGCGACGGCGTCCTCGAGCGCCTCGGCGTCGATCGCCGCCTCACCGGGCGTGAGGTCGGCCCCGTCGGCACCACCGTCGAGCACCGACGCGGGCAGCTCGCGCACGGTGCGCCGCACCTCGGAGCCGAGCATCCCGTCGACGATCGAGCGCTTCGCGGTGTGGACGACGTCGGCGTAGGTGAGCTCCGACAGTGGCAGCACGGCCTCGGCGGCGGGGTCGGTGAGCACCCGGTCGACCTGGCCGAGCACGTCGTAGCCGGTGGTGCCGGCCGTCGCCCACGACGCCGGCAGCACCTCGCCCGGCTCGAGGATCTTCTCGACCAGCACGTAGGCGCCGCCGATGAGCCGCGCCAGGTCGTCGAGGTAGGGGCCGGGCTCGCGCAGGCCGTCGGGGTGGTCGACCCGCAGCCCGTCGACCAGGCCCTCGTCGAACCAGCGGCGGATCTCGGCGTGCGACTCCTCGAAGACCCACGGCACCTCGACGCGGATGCCGGCGAGGGTGTTGACGGCGAAGAAGCGCCGGTAGTTCAGGCCGTGGTCGGCCGTCGTCCAGTGGGCGAGCTCGTAGTGCTGCTCCTCCAGCGACGTCGTGCCGGGCGCCAGCGGCCAGGCGTGCTCGTGGTAGCGCACCACGCCCGCGTCGACGTCGACCTCGACGGCGTCGGTGCCGTCGTCGCCGAGCACCGGCAGCCGCACCTTGCCGCCCGCGACGTCCCAGTCGACGTCGAAGGCCTCGGCGCAGCGGGAGTCACGGCCGTGGGTCAGCAGGTCCCACCACCAGGCGTTGACCTTCGGCGTCTGGACGCCCACGTGGTTCGGCACGATGTCGACCAGGACGCCGAGGCCGAGCCGCCGGGCCTCGGCGCTCAGCGCGTCGAGGCCCTCGCGGCCGCCGCGCACCGGGTCGATGCGGGCGTGCGAGACGACGTCGTAGCCGTGGTCGGAGCCCGGCTCGGCCTCGAGCAGCGGCGACAGGTAGACCCAGTCGACGCCGAGCTCGTGCAGGTAGGGCAGCCGGCGGGCGGCCTCGAACAGGTCGAACGACTCGCGGATCTGCAGGCGGTAGGTGCTGACGGGCACCCGGGGCTCGCTCACGCGTCGCGCCCCGCGAGGGCCGCCACGGACGCCGCCACCGACAGGTCGGGCTCGGCCTCGGGCTCGTGGTGCTCGCGCAGCACCAGCACGGAGCGGTGCTCCATGTGGAAGGTCGAGCCCGCCGGCACCGTCTCGGAGGCGTCGGCGGCGCCGCCGGTGTTGATGCAGACGTCCCAGGCCTCGGCGTACTCGGCCGAGGGCAGCACCAGGTCGATGGGCCCGTCGGCGTTGAAGTACAGCAGGAAGTGGTCGTCGACGATCGTCGCGCCGCGCTGGTCGAGCCCGGCGATGCCGTGCCCGTTGAGGTACATGCCGACGGTCTGGTCGCCCTGCTCGAGCGAGGACCAGTCGTCGGGCTCCATCGGGCGGCCCTCGGGGTGCAGCCACACGATGTCGTTGAGCCGGTCGCCCTCGCCGCCGCGCACCGGCGTGCGCACCGTGTCGCCGGTGAAGAACCGCTTGCGCCGGAAGGTCGGGTGCTCGCGCCGCAGCCGGATGACGGCCGCCACGAAGTCGGTGAGGGGCTGGTCGACGTCGTCCCAGTGCATCCAGGCGATCTCGGAGTCCTGGGCGTAGGTGTTGTTGTTGCCGTGCTGGGTGCGGCCGAGCTCGTCGCCGTGCAGCAGCATCGGCACGCCCTGGCTCAGCAGCAGCGTCGCGAGGACGTTGCGCTGCGCGCGCGAGCGCTCCGCCAGGATCTCAGGGTCGTCGGTGGGGCCCTCGACGCCGCGGTTCCACGAGCGGTTGTGGCTCTCGCCGTCGTTGTTGTCCTCGCCGTTGGCCTCGTTGTGCTTCTCGTTGTAGCTGACGAGGTCGCGCAGGGTGAACCCGTCGTGGGCGGTGACGAAGTTGATGCTCGCCACCGGACGGCGTCCGGAGTGCTCGTAGAGGTCGGAGGAGCCGGCCACCCGCGAGGCGAACTCGCCCAGCGACGGCTCGCCGCGCCAGAAGTCGCGCACGGTGTCGCGGTAGGCGCCGTTCCACTCGGTCCACTGCGGCGGGAAGCCGCCGACCTGGTAGCCGCCGGGGCCGATGTCCCACGGCTCGGCGATGAGCTTGACCTGGCTGACCACCGGGTCCTGCTGCACGAGCTCGAAGAAGGTGGCGAGCTTGTCGACGTCGTAGAACTCGCGGGCGAGCGTCGAGGCGAGGTCGAAGCGGAAGCCGTCGACGTGCATCTCGAGGATCCAGTAGCGCAGCGAGTCCATGATCAGCTGCAGCGAGTGGGGGTTGCCGACGTTGAGGGAGTTCCCGGTGCCGGTGTAGTCCATGTAGAACTTCTGGTCGTCCTCGACGACGCGGTAGTAGGCCTGGTTGTCGATGCCGCGCATGCTCAGCGTCGGGCCCATGTGGTTGCCCTCGGCGGTGTGGTTGTAGACCACGTCGAGGATCACCTCGATGCCGGCGGCGTGCATGGCCTTGACCATCGCCTTGAACTCCTGCACCTGCTGGCCGAGGGCGCCGGCCCGGCCCGGGCGGCCGGTGGCGGCGTAGTCGGCGTGCGGGGCGAGGAAGGCGAGGGTGTTGTAGCCCCAGTAGTTGCGCAGGCCCTGGTCGAGCAGGGTGGAGTCCTGCACGAACTGGTGCACCGGCATCAGCTCGATGGCGGTGACGCCGAGCCGGGTGAGGTGCTCGGTGATCGCGGGGTGGGCCAGGCCGGCGTAGGTGCCGCGCAGCTCCTCCGGCACCTCGGGGTGCAGCTGGGTCATGCCCTTGACGTGCGCCTCGTAGATGACGCTCTCGTTGTAGGGGTAGTGCAGCCGGCGGTCGCCCTCCCAGTCGAAGAACGGGTTGATGACCACGCCGTGGGTCATGTGGGCGGCGGAGTCCTCGTCGTTGCGGGAGTCCTCGTCGCCGAAGGTGTAGCCGAACAGCGACTGGTCCCAGTCGATGTCACCGGCGGTGGCCTTGGCGTAGGGGTCGAGCAGCAGCTTGTTGGGGTTGCAGCGCAGGCCCTGGCTGGGGTCGTACGGGCCGTGGACGCGGTAGCCGTAGCGCTGGCCGGGCTGCACGGTCGGCAGGTAGCAGTGCCACACGAACGCGTCGACCTCGGTCAGCTCGACGCGGGTCTCGACCAGGTCGTCGTCGAACAGGCACAGCTCGACCCGCTCGGCCACCTCGCTGAACAGCGCGAAGTTCGTGCCGGTGCCGTCGAAGGTCGCCCCGAGGGGGTAGGGCTGGCCGGGCCAGACGTCGGGGCTGTCGGGTCGTGCGGTCACTCGTCCTCCGGGTTCTCGTCGCCGACCCGTCGCTCATAGGGGACGGGTCAGCGTTTTGATCGATCCAAGCACGTCGCCAGGTGGGGGCGGTCCGTCCTGAAGGGCGAGGTAGGGGCCGCTCAGGCGGCGGTGTGACCAGGCTCGCAACCGGCACGGGCGGGGCGACGTCAGGTAGAACATGACGGTGACCGCAGCCTTCCCCGCCCCCGGAGACGAGATCGGGCGCTTCCGCGTGCTGCGCCAGCTCGGCGCCGGCGGCATGGGCGTGGTCTACGAGGCCCTCGAGGTCAACCTCGACCGGCGGGTGGCGCTCAAGGTCATCTCGCCGATGTTCGCGCACGACCCCGACTTCCGCTCGCGGTTCGGTCGCGAGGCCCGCGCGCTCGCCTCGCTCGACTCGCCGCACGTCGTCCAGGTCTACGCCCACGGCGAGGAGGACGGCTACCTCTACATCGCCACCCAGCTGATCCCCGACGGCGACCTCGGCCAGATGGTCTCCCGCTGGGGCCCGGCGCCGCTCGGCAAGGCGCTCGACCTCATCGAGCAGGTGGCCAGCGGCCTCGCCGACGCCCACGCGGCGGGCCTGGTGCACCGCGACATCAAGCCCGGCAACGTCTTCGTGCGCCGCCGCACCAAGACCACCGTGCAGGCCTACCTCGGCGACTTCGGCATCGCCCGGCGCGTCGACGCCGAGGCCACCCGCATCGGCACGGCCGTCGTCGGGACGCCGTCCTACATGGCTCCCGAGCTGCACGGCGGCGCGCACGCCGGCCCGGCCACCGACATCTACTCCGTCGGCTGCCTGCTGTGGGTGGTGCTCACCGGCGAGCCGCCGTACGGCGGCACCACCGAGTTCGAGGTGATCGGCGGGCACGTCACCAAGCCGGTGCCGCAGCTGCCCGACCGCTCGCCGCTGACCCGCACGGTCAACCACGTGCTGCGCGTCGCCATGGCCAAGGAGCCGGGGCACCGCTACCGCTCGGCGCTCGCGCTGCGCGACGACCTCCGCGAGGCCGCGCGGATGGTCGACGACCCCAACCACGGCCGGCTCGCCTCGGCGCTCGTCGTCCCGGGGGCGCCGGCCGCCGCCCCGCCGCCGTCGTCCTACCCGTCGGCCGTCTCGCCCGCGGTGTCGCCGCCGTCACCGCCGCACGCGACGCCGTCCGGCCCGCTGCCCGCGCACGCCGCGCCGACCGGGCAGCAGCACCAGCCGCCGTACCGGCCCCCGCACCAGCCCGCACCGCACCAGCCGCAGTGGGCGAGCACCCCGGCGCCGCGTCGCTCGCGCGCGGGGCTGTGGACCGGCCTCACCGCCGCGGCGCTCGTGGTCGCGGGCGGCGCCGTGGCGGCCGTGGTGCTCGGCAGCGGTGGCGACGACCCCGACCCCGACCGTCCGACGGCGGCGGAGCGGGCCTTCGCCGAGCAGGGCTACACCGAGATCCAGTCCGAGACCGCCAAGGCGATGCGCGTGCTCGACTCGGTGCGCATCAGCGGCGAGATCCCCTACAACGGCGTCGACTCCAGCATCGACATGACCATCACCTCGGCCGGCGACTGCGACGGCACCCTGAAGGTCGGCGACGGCACGGCCGCCGTGCGGCGCATCGAGGGCGAGGCCTACCTGAAGCCCGACGTCGCCTTCTTCGTTGCCAGCGGTCAGCCGCAGGCCACCGCCGAGCAGGCCGCGAAGCTGATCGGCGACCGGTGGGTCAAGGGCGACGAGAGCGACGCCGCGCAGTTCGACTCCTTCTGCGACATCGACGCCATCATCGGCGAGGCGTCGTCCTCCTCGCCCTCCTCCGGCGCCGACGGCTCGGAGTCGGGCACCGTCGGCGACATCGAGCAGGTCGACGGCGAGTACGGCGTGAAGCTGGTCGCCGAGGACCCCACCGGCAACACCAACGCCTGGGTCTCGCTGTCGGAGCCCCACTACTTCCTGCGGCTGCAGCTCGAGGGCGAGGACGCCGACTTCCGCTTCTCCGAGTTCGACGAGCCCCTCGGCGTCGAGGCGCCCCCCGAGTCGGAGGTCATCGACTCCAGCACGTTCAATTGAGCAGGTGGCAGAACCCGACGTCCGTCCCCTCACGCCGGCCGACCTCGACTGGGTCGCCGACCTGGCCGGCGCCCGTCGCGCCGCGCTCGTCGAGCACGCGCCGCGCTTCTGGAGGCCCGCGGCCGACGCCGCGGCCCGTCACCGCGCGTTCCTGGGCCACCTGATCGCCGACGACGCCACGGTCGGTCTGCGCACCGACCGCGGGTTCGTGCTCGCCGTCCCCGGACGCCGTCGCGCGGTCGTCGACGACTGGGCCGTGGCCGACCCCGCCGCCTGGGCGGTGGACGGCGTCGCCCTGCTGACCGCGCTGCGCGAGGCACTGCCCGGCGAGGCCTGGGTGCGGGTGGTGGGTGCCGCCGCCGAGACCGAGCGGCTCGCGGCCGCGGCCGTCGTCGGGCTCGAGCCCGCCGAGGTGTGGTGGCACCGCGACCTGCCGCCGACGCGGGTGCTCGGCGAGCCGGGCGCCATCGGCCTGAGCACGCCCGGCACCACCGGCCGGCTGGTGCCCGCGCCGCCCGTCTACGACCCCGGCGGCCCGGTGCTGCTGGTCACCGCCACCGACTCGGCCGAGGCGCTGGCCGCCGTCGAGACCGAGGCGGCCCGCCGCGGCGCGACCGTCTCGGTGGTCAGCCAGCGGCCCGACGACCTCGGCACCGAGCTGCTGCTCGTCGGCGCGGGCTACACGCGCACCTCGGTGTTCCTCGAGCCGCCCGCCGGGCCCGCTCCGGCGTGAGGACGTTCGCGGCGCTGCTGCCGCCCGACGACGTCGCCGACGACCTCGACGCCTTCCTCGACCCGCGCCGCGCCCACGCCCCGTTCCGGTGGACGGCGCCCGAGCAGGTGCACCTGACGCTCGCCTTCATGCCCGCGGTGCCCGACCGCGCCCTCGACGAGCTGGTCGACGCGCTCGCCCGCACCGCCGCCCGGCGTCCGGCCTTCGAGGCGCGCATCGCCGGCGGCGGCGCGTTCCCCGACCCGGCGTCGGCGCGGGTGCTGTTCGCCGGCCTCGAGACCGACGACGCCGGCCGCGACACGCTCGACCGGCTCGCCCGCGGCGCCCGCGACGCCGCCGCCCACGCCGGCGTCGAGGTCGACGGCCAGCGCTTCCGCCCCCACCTCACCGTCGCCCGCCTCGGCCGGCCCGCCGAGGTCTCGAACTGGGTGCGCCTGCTCGACGCCTACCGCGGACCCGTCTGGCGCGTCGACCGCCTCGCGCTCGTCGCCTCCCACCTCGGCGAGGGCCCCCGCCGCCGTCCGCGCTACAAGGTCGTCGCCGAGCTGCCGCTGGGCGCCGACGGCTGACCGGATGGCGCCCGCCCGGCGACCGCACGATCCGTTCGATCGAACGGTTCAGGGAGCGGATCGGCGGTTGGTGGCGCCCAAGTCGTTCGATTGAACGGTTCGGGCGGCGAGTCAGGCCCGAGGGGCCCAGATCGTTCGATCGAACGGATCGGGCGGCGCACCAGGCCCGAGGACCGCCCAGATCCTTCGATCGAACGGACCACGGCGCCACACGACCCACCCCGAACCGCCCGCGCCTCGCCTGGCCCACGCCGGCCGCGAGTGCGGCTAGGTTCGCGTGCGTGAGGATCGCAGTGGCCCGGGAGACCCGCGACGGCGAGACCCGGGTGGCGATGGTGCCCGAGCTGGTCGGCCGGCTCACCGCGCTGGGCTACGAGGTCGTCGTCGAGCCGGACGCCGGGCGCGGCGCGCTGCACACCGACGACGACTACGTCGCGGCGGGCGCGACGGTCGACCCGGCCGCGCTCGACGACGCCGACCTCGTCGTCTCGGTGCAGCCGCTCGCGACGCACGCCGCCCGCCGGCTGCGGCGCGGCACCACCACGGTCAGCTTCCTGCCGGTCGGCGGGCCGAGCGCCGAGCTCGGGCTCGTCGCCGACCTGCGCGACCTCGGCGTCACCAGCCTCGCGATGGAGCTCGTGCCGCGCATCAGCCGCGCCCAGTCGATGGACGCGCTCTCGTCGCAGTCGCTGGTCTCGGGCTACCGCTGCGCGATCGTCGCGGCCGGCCTGCTGCGCCGCTTCCTCCCGCTGAACATGACCGCCGCCGGCACCGTGCAGCCCGCGGACGTCGTCGTCCTCGGCGCTGGCGTCGCCGGCCTGCAGGCCATCGCCACCACCAAGCGGCTCGGCGCCGTCGTCCGCGCCTACGACGTGCGGGCCGCGGCGGCGGAGGAGATCCGGTCGATGGGCGCCAAGGCCATCGAGCTCGACCTCGAGACCCTCGAGGGCGCCGGCGGCTACGCCCGCGAGATGACCGAGGAGCGGGCCGCCCGCCAGCGCGAGCTGCTCACGCCCTACATCGCGGCCGCCGACGCGCTCATCACCACCGCCGCCGTGCCCGGCCGGCAGGCGCCGGTGCTGGTCACGGCCGCGATGGTCGAGCAGATGCGGCCCGGGTCGGTCGTCGTCGACCTCGCCGCCGACAGCGGCGGCAACGTCGAGGGCTCGGTGCCCGGCGAGGTCGTGCGCATCGGCAACGCGCAGGTGTGGGGCGGCCGCAACGTGCCCGCCCAGATGCCGGGGCCGGCGTCCAGGCTCTACGCCCAGAACGTCGTCAACCTCGTCGCGCTGCTGACCCGCGCCACCGATGACGGCAGGGACGGCGGGGACGGCGGCCACACGCTCGACCCCGACTTCGACGACGAGATCGTCGCCGGCGCCTGCGTCACTCACGACGGCGTCGTCCGCCACGAACCCACCCGCCTCGCCCTGGAGGGCAGCGCTCCATGAGCAACGACGTCACCTGGCTGACCTACTTCGTGCTCAGCGTCTTCGTGGGCATCGAGGTGATCTCGAAGGTCTCCTCGACGCTGCACACGCCGCTGATGTCGGGCGCGAACGCCATCCACGGGATCATCCTGCTCGGCGCGGTGATCGTGGCCGGCCAGGCCGACGGGTTCGCCCTGGCGATCGCGCTGCTGGCCGTCGTGCTCGCCGCGGTCAACATGGTGGGCGGGTTCGTGGTCACCGACCGGATGCTGCAGATGTTCACCCGCAAGCCCCTTCGACGGGCTCAGGGTCCGTCGGGGCGGGGTGAGGCCTGATGCCGACCTGGGCCGAGGTCGTCTTCCTGCTCTGCGGCATCGGCTTCATCCTCGCCCTCAAGGGCCTCTCCGGGCCGCGGACGGCGCGCGTCGGCAACCTGATCGGCGCCGGGGCGGCCGTCGTCGCCGTGGCGCTGCCGTTCTTCTACGCCGACCTCGACCACGTGCTGCTCATCCTGGTCGCCATCGCGGTCGGGACGGCGGTCGGCCTGGTCGGCGCGCAGCGCGTGCAGATGACGCAGATGCCGCAGATGGTGGCGCTGTTCAACGGCGTGGGTGGCGGCGCCGCCGCGCTCGTGGCCCTGCTCGAGCTGCGCGAGTTCGCCCACCTCGCCGACGTCGGGGTCGACGTCCAGGCGGCCTACCTGGTGGCCACCGCGTTCACGATCCTGGTCGGCGCGGTGTCGTTCTCGGGCTCGGTCGTCACCTTCGCCAAGCTGCAGGAGCTGATGACCTCCCGGCCGGTGGTCTTCCCCGGGCTGCCGGTCGCCTTCGGCGCCGCGTTCCTGGCGGCCCTGGTGCTCAGCGGCCTGCTGGTCGCCGAGCCGGTCATGTGGGCCGGGGTGCTGGTGGGCGTGCTCGGCCTCGCGCTCGGCGTCCTGCTGGTGCTGCCGGTCGGCGGCGCCGACGTGCCGATCGTGATCTCGCTGCTCAACGCCTTCACCGGCCTCACCGTCGCCGCCGGCGGCTACGTGCTGCAGAACACCGTGCTGCTGATCGCCGGCACGCTGGTCGGCGCCTCGGGCACCTTCCTCACCCTGCTCATGGCCGGCGCGATGGGCCGCTCGGTGGCCAACATCCTGTTCGGGGCGCTCAAGGGCGGCTCGACGCTCGGCGCCGGCGAGGCCTCCGACCGGCCGGTGCGCAGCGCCGGGCCCGACGACGTCGCCATCCTGCTCGGCTACGCCGAGAAGGTGATCATCGTGCCGGGCTACGGCCTCGCGGTCGCCCAGGCGCAGCACACCCTGCGCGAGCTGGTCGAGCTGCTCGTCGAGCGCGGCACCACCGTCGACTACGCCATCCACCCCGTCGCCGGCCGCATGCCCGGCCACATGAACGTGCTGCTCGCCGAGGCCCAGGTGCCCTACGAGCAGCTCAAGGAGATGGACGAGATCAACGGCGAGTTCAAGCAGACCGACGTCGTCCTCGTCGTCGGCGCGAACGACGTCGTCAACCCCGCCGCCCGCACCACGCCGAGCGCCCCGATCTACGGCATGCCGATCCTGGACGTCGACGCCGCCCGGCAGGTCGTCTTCCTCAAGCGCTCGATGCGGCCCGGCTTCGCCGGCATCGAGAACGACCTGCTCTTCGAGCCCACCACGACGCTGCTGTTCGGCGACGCCAAGGACTCGCTCGGCAAGCTGCTCGCCGCCCTCAAGGCGTTGTAGCCGCACGGCGGGGACGACCCGCTCGGACGTCATCCCGCCCGGCCCGCCGGTCGGTAGCGTGAGGTACGTGCCCGGTCCCAACGTCGTGGTGGTCGACCACCACGACTCCTACACGTGGAGCCTGGTGCACCTCGTGGCGGCGGTGACCGGGCGGTTGCCGGACGTCGTCCAGCACGACGAGGTGAGCGCGGCCGAAGTGCTCGCGCACAGCCACGTCGTGCTCTCGCCCGGGCCGGGGCACCCGGCCGACCCGGCCGACTTCGCCGTGGGGGCCGACGTGCTGCGCGCCGGCACCCGCCCGGTGCTCGGGGTGTGCCTGGGCATGCAGGGGCTGGTGACGACGTGGGGCGGCCGGGTCGAGCGGCGGCCCCCCGCGCACGGCGTCGTCTCGCGCGTGGAGCACGACGGGCGCGGCGTCTTCGCCGGTCTGCCGCAGGGCTTCGAGGTGGTGCGCTACCACTCGCTTGCGGCGGTCGAGGTGCCCGACGTCCTCGAGGTCTCGGCGCGCTCCGAGGACGGCGTCGTCATGGGGGTGCGGCACCGCTCGCTGCCGCAGGAGGGCGTGCAGTTCCACCCCGAGTCGGTGCTCTCGACCCACGGCGCGCAGCTGGTGGCGTCGTTCCTCGAGCGGTCCCCGGCGCCCGCTACGGCCGCCCGGTGACCGACCCCGCGCACGTCGTGCGCGAGGTGGTCGCCCGGCACCCGCGCTGCTTCTGGCTCGACGGCGGCGGCGCGCGGGAGTGGTCCGGACGTCGCTCGATCGTCGGCTGGCTCGACGACAACGACGTCTCGCTCAGCTACTCCGCCGCGCGCCGCGAGGTGGTGCGCCACGTCGGCGGTCGCGCCGAGGTGGTGGGCGACGACGTCTTCGACGTGCTCGGTGCCGAGCTGGACGCCGACCGCGCGTCGGGCGGGCGTGGCCAGTGGTTCGGCTACCTCGGCTACGCCGCCCGCCCCGACCTGCCCGCCGCCCCCGACCCGTGGCTGCCCGACGCGGTGTGGCTGCGGCCCTCGCACGTGCGGCGCTTCGACCACCCGCCCGGCCCGGCGGCGTCCGACCCGGGTCGTGTGCCCGCCGCCGGCGCCACGACCGGTGGGGGGCACACGACCCCGCCTCCGGCCGACTACGCCGCGGCCTTCGCCACGGTGCAGGAGCACCTGCACGCCGGCGACACCTACGAGGCCAACCTGACCTACCGCCTCGACCGCCCCGGCCCGCCCGACCCGCTCGCGGTCTACCTGCGGCTGCGGGCGCTGAGCCCCGCGCCGTACGCCGGGTTCCTGCAGCACGACGTGGACGGCGCCCGCGCCTGGCTGCTCAGCAGCAGCCCGGAGCGCTTCGCGCTCGTCGACCACGACGGCGCCGGCCGCGTCGTCGAGACCAAGCCGATCAAGGGCACCACGCCGCGCGGCGCCACCGCGGCCGACGACGAGGAGCAGCGCCACCGGCTCGCCACCGACCCGCGCTACCGCGCCGAGAACCTGATGATCGTCGACCTGCTGCGCCACGACCTCGCGCATGTCTGCGAGGTCGGCAGCGTCGAGGTGCCGGCGCTGATGGCCGTGGAGTCGTACGCCGGCGTCCACCAGCTCGTCTCGACCGTGCGCGGCCGGCTGCGCGACGACGTCGCCACCCTCGCCGCGCTGCGGGTGCTGTTCCCGGCCGGGTCGATGACCGGCGCCCCCAAGCTGCGCACCATGCAGGTGGTCGAGGCCGTCGAGGCGACGCCGCGCGGCGCCTACGCGGGGGCGTTCGGCTGGGTGGCCGCCGACGGGCGCGCCGACCTCGGGGTCGTCATCCGCTCGCTCCTCACGCGCGGGGACGGCGTCTACCGGCTCGGCACCGGCGGCGGCATCACCGTGCACTCCGACCTCGACGGCGAGTGGGCCGAGACGCGGCTCAAGACCGACCGGCTGCTGCGGGCGCTGGCCGGGTGAGGAGCCCCGGGGAGCCTCAGTCGCTGCCCACGCCGTCGCCGTCCCCGCTGCTCTCGCCCGACAGGCCGGAGTCGGCGCCGTGCGCGGCGAGGTCCTTCAGCAGGGCCAGGACGCCGCGGCGCACCGTCTCGCGGTCGAACGGCTTGGCGTCGGTGACGTTCACGACCTGCACCAGGTCGCCGTTCTGCACGAACCCGGTGATCGCGAGGTCGCCCTCGTCGTCGACGTCGGTGACGATCGAGGCGTCGTCCGCCCGCGGGACGTCGACCGGCTCGACCTCGGTCTGCGCGTCCTCCGCGAGGTCGCCGAAGCTGTCGAAGAGGTCGTCGAGCGTGCCGGGGAAGAGCTGGTAGTTGACGTCGACCGCGGGGTCGCCCTCGTCGTCGGGGGTGAAGGTGCAGCGCGGCGCGGCGGGGGTGCCCACGGCGGCGGTGTAGGCGGTGTCGAAGAGCCGGTCGACGCCGGGGACGTCGAGGCCGTCGCACGGGTTCCAGAGCGCCGGGGGCGCGTCGGGCAGGTCGGGCGGCTGGCCCAGCGGCGGCTCGTCGCCACCGGCGCAGCCGCCCAGGCCGAGCGCGAGCACGGCCGCGCCGGCCGGCGCGAGCCACGCCCTACGCACTGGGCCTCCCCGGCAGGCGCAGCACGAGGCGGGCCCCGCCGGTGGGGGCGTCGGTGGCGATCACGCTCCCATGATGCCTCTGGGCCACCTGCCGCACGATCGAGAGGCCGAGTCCGGAGCCCGGCATCGACCGCGACTCCTCGGCGCGCCAAAACCGGTCGAAGACCCGCTCGCGGTCGGGCGCGGCGATGCCGGGGCCCTGGTCGTCGACGGTGAGGACGCCGACTGCCGTCCCGTCGGCCCGCGCGGGGTCGGGCTCGACGGCGAGCCGCACGGTGACCAGGCCGCCGGCCGGGCTCCACTTGACGGCGTTGTCGAGCAGGTTGGTCACCGCGCGCTCCAGCGCCGGCGCCTCGCCGATGACCAGCCACGGCACCGTGGTGACGTCGAGGGTGCGGTCGGCCGCGCGGCGGCGCACCCGCGAGACGGCCGCGTCGACCACCTCGCCGAGGTCGACCTCGCCGACCACCGGGGCCAGCGGCTCGTCGCGGGCCAGCTCGGTGAGGTCGCCGATGAGCGTGGTGAGCTCGTCGATCTGGCCCCGGATGTCGCTCAGCAGCTCGGCGCGCATCTGCGGGTCCATGTCCTGCTCGGCGGCGTCGACCTGGGTGAGCAGGTCGACGTTCGTGCGCAACGAGGTCAGCGGCGTCCGCAGCTCGTGCCCGGCGTCGGTGACGAGGCGGCGCTGGCGGTCGCGCGAGGCCGAGAGCGCCGCGAGCATGTCATTGAACGCCGTGGCCAGGCGGGCGATCTCGTCGTCCCCCTCGACCGGCAGCGCGTCGAGCTTCTCGGTGACGGCGATCTGCTCGACCTGGCTGGTGAGGCGGCGCACCGGGCGCAGTCCGTTGCGGGCCACCGCCCACCCGGCGATGCCGGCGCCGAGCACGCCGAGGCCACCGAAGATCAGCGAGGCCGCGCCGAGGCGGCTGAGCACCCGCTCCTGGTTCTCGAGCGACTGCGCGATGACGATGGCGCGGCCTGGCGTGGGGGTCGGCACCGCCACCACGCGGTAGCGCTCGCCCCCGAACGCGACGGTGCGCACGCTCTCGGAGCGCGCGCCCGCGGCCACCGCGAACTCCGGCGCGCCGACCACCGGGATCGGCTCGTAGCCGTCGTAGGCGATGGCAGCGTTGCGTCCCTCGAGGTCGTTGAGGGCGAGGAACAGCCGGATGTCGGCGGCGCCGAGGTAGGCGGCGGGCACCTCGAGCCGCGCACCGAGGGCGCCCCCGGCGGCGGTCTTCTTGGCGCGGGTGATGAGGGAGTCGTCGAGGGTGCTCTGCAGCTGCGCACGGGCGGTCACATAGACGCCGATCGAGAGCACCGTGACCGCGAGGCCGACCGCGATGGTGGTCAGCAGCAGCACCCGGGTGGCCAGCGAGCGGCGGAAGTGCCAGCGCTGGTCGGGCGGCGGCAGCACCCGCAGCCGGCGCGGCTCGGCCGCGGGGTCGCCGTCCCCCGAGGAGCCGGAGGGTCCGGGCGGGCCGGGCTGCCCCGGCGGCGGGGGCGGCCCGGGTGGCGGCGGCAGCACGGGAGCGCTCATCGCCGCCGGGTCACGACTCCTTGAGCACGTAGCCGACGCCGCGCACGGTGTGCAGCAGGCGCGGCTCGCCCTCGGCCTCGGTCTTGCGGCGCAGGTAGCCGACGTAGACCTCGAGCGAGTTCGCGGTGGTCGGGAAGTCGTAGCCCCAGACCTCCTCGAGGATGAACGAGCGGTCGAGCACGCGCCGCGGCCGGCGCAGGAACAGCTCGAGCAGGGTGAACTCGGTGCGCGTCAGGTCGATGGCGCGGTGGCCGCGGACCACCTCGCGGGTGGCGACGTTCATCGTGAGGTCGGAGAAGGCCAGCACCTCCTCGACGTCGTCCTCGGACGGCGTCACGCGCCGCAGCAGCGCCCGCAGCCGCGCCAGCAGCTCGGGCAGGGCGAACGGCTTGGTGAGGTAGTCGTCGGCGCCGGCGTCGAGGCCGTCGACGCGGTCGCCGACGGCGTCGCGGGCGGTGAGCACGATGATCGGCAGGTCGTGGCCGGCGGCGCGCAGCGCGCGGGTGGTCTCGAGGCCGTCGAGGCGCGGCATCATCACGTCCATCACCACGACGTCGGGACCGACGCCGCCGATGCCGGCGAGCGCCTCGGCGCCGTCGGCGGCGAGGTGGACGTCGTAGCCGTTGAACTCGAGCGAGCGGCGCAGCGACTCGCGCACCGCGCGGTCGTCGTCGACCACGAGGACGCGGGGCTTGGGCGCGGCGGACACGCCGACACTGTGCCACGCAGCCCTGAGCCGGGGCTGAGACGACGCCCGGCGGCAGGCTCTAGCATCGCGTCGTGGCCGACGCGCACCTCGACCGCCGCGTGTGGGCGGCCGTCCCGCTCGTGCTCGTGGCGCTCGTCGTGGTGCTGGTGCTCGTGCTCGGCGGCGGCGCGGACGACGGCGGCGGCGGTGGCGGCGGCGGCGCTGCCCCCGGTGACGCCGCGCCCGACGCGTCGGGGTCGCCCTCGCCGACCGCGACGACGACGACTAGCACGGCCCCCACCTCGCCCGACCAGTTCTGCATCGCCTTCCGGGCCTTCGCCGAGGCCAGCAACAACCTCGTCGCCACCCCCACCGACCCCGCCGCGCAGGACACGCTGCGCGAGGCCGGCCGCACCCTCCTCGACCTCCCCACCCCCCTCGGCCTGTCGGCCGGCGGCGAGGTGAGCCTCGAGCAGCTGGTCGCCGGCTCCCTCGCCGGCATCGGCGAGGACGTCGAGCTCGACCCCGGCGTCGAGCCCGACCAGAAGGCCCTCGACTCCTACCTCGCCACCACCTGCCCCGCCTGAGTCGGCGCCGGCGGGGTGGAGCGCGCTCCCGACGCTGGTCGAGGCGCGAGGAGCCCCGGCAGAGCCTCGAGACCACCGGCCCGGCGCGCGGGCGTTCGCACGGGGGTGGGGGGAGTGATCCACGTCGCCGCGGCCGGGTGCACAACCGCGGCGACGTGGGCCCAAGGAGCACCAGCGGTCTAAAGTCGATCGCTGCTACTGAGATAGAAGGCTATGGGGTCGCGGGCCGTCGTGGCGAACCCCGGGTGAACGGTTTCGCCGAGTCGGGTGCGAGGGACCGCCTCTCACACCGCCTGGCACAGTGGAGCGGGTGGAGGGCGTGCTCCGCGCGCTCGCGCTGCTGGTGGGCCTGGCCGTGGTGGCCGGCTACCTGGCCTTCCTCTACCGCCGCCTCGTCGTGGCGCCCGACGCGCCGCGCGTCGTCCGGCGGGTGGTGCTCGGCGTGCTGGCCGTGGGCGGTGTCGTGTTCGTGGCGGCCGCCGCCCTGCTGCGCAACGGCGACCCCGACCCGGTGCGTCCGCTGCTGTGGCTCGGCATGACCGAGATCGCGCTCGCGCTCTACCTCACCCTCGGTCTGCTGCTGCTCGGGCTGGTCGTGCTGCCGCTGAGCCTGGCCCGGCGCTCCGGCACCCGGCTGCGCGTGCTGCGCGTCGGCACCCCGGCCGTGGTGGCGCTCAGCCTGGCGGTCACCGGCTACGGCCTCGTCGAGGCCGCCCGCCCCGGCGTCGTGGAGCACGAGGTCAGCAGCCCGCGCCTGCCGGCGCCGTTCGACGGCGTCCGCGTGGTGCTGCTGACCGACCTGCACGTCGGTCCGCTCCACGACGCGTCGTGGGCGCGGCGGGCGGTCGGGATGGTCGAGGCGCAGCGGCCCGACCTCGTCGTCCTCGGCGGCGACCTCGTCGACGGCTCGGTCGAGGAGGTGGGCGACTACCTCGCCCCGCTCGCCGACCTCGACGCCCCGCTCGGCGTCGTGTTCGTCACCGGCAACCACGAGCTCATGGGCGGCGAGGCGGAGGCGCTGGAGTGGGTCGACGAGTTCGAGCGGCTCGGCGTCGACGTGCTGCGCAACGAGTCGGTCGCGCTGACCCGCGACGGCGCCACGATCGCGCTCGCCGGGGTCGACGACCCCACCGGCACCGGCGCGCTCGCCCCCGACCCGGACGCCGCGCTGGCCGGCGTCCCGGACGACGCCTTCACGATCTGGGTGAGCCACCAGCCGCGGCAGGGGCCGCCCGGCGGCCGCGCCGACCTGCAGCTCTCGGGGCACACCCACGGCGGCCAGCTGTGGCCGGTGCAGCTGCTCGTGCCGCTGTTCGACCCCACGGTCGCCGGACGCGACGACCGCGACGGCGTCACGGTGATCACCAGCCGCGGCTTCGGGACGTCGGGTCCGCCGGTGCGCGTGCTGGCGCCGCCGGCGATCGACGTGGTCACGCTGCGCCGCGACCCGGAGGGCGAAAACGACTGAGGCCCCACCGGCCGGGGAGCACAGGTGGAGCCTCAGACGACCTCGGTGCGAACGACCGGGATCGGGAGCGACGGGTCCGGGCTGCGTGAGCCGGGTGCTGCTCTTGCCTGAAACCTAGACGGGTTGTCGAACAATCCCTCCCACCCTCATGAGTGACACGAGGGGTGAGACTCACCCCTGTGGTGGCAGGGCCAGCGCGACGTCGACCCCGCGCGCCACCCACGCCGCCAGCGCGTCGTCGTCGGCCAGCGCCGGCTCGGCGACCCGTACCCAGGCCCGCAGCTCGCGGCCGTTCATCACCATCGGCTCGACGTGCTCGGCCTCGGCGAGCCGGGCGGCGTCGTCCTCGGGCACCCGCACCATCAGCCCGCCCTGGCCGCTCACGCACACGGTCATGTGGCCGGCGACCATGAACGCGAGCCCGCCGAACATGCGGCGCTGGTCGAGCGTCGCGGCACCGCCGCCGTCCGAGCCCTCGTCGCCTTCGTCGCCGTCCGTCCGGGCGTCGACGAGCCGGGCGACGGCGGCCGAGACCCGCTCGGCGAGCTCGGGGTCGACGGCCACGCGGCCAGTGTGGCCCGGCCCGACCGCCGGCGCCAGACCCCGCGCCGCGCCCGCGAGTAGGGTGCCGAGCATGCAGACGTGGGAGTACCAGGTGGCGCCGATCCCGCTCCACAACGAGGCGCTGATGCTGAACAACTTCGGCCAGGACGGGTGGGAGCTGGTCGCCATCCACACCAACGCTCAGGGCGGTCTCGTGGCCTTCCTGAAGCGGCCGGGCGCGGAGAAGTCGGCCTGATGGCCACCCCCGAGGAGCGCCTGGCCGCACTCGGCCTCGAGGTGCCCGAGGTGGCGGCGCCGGTCGCGGCCTACGTGCCCGCGGTGCGCTCGGGCCAGCACGTCTTCACCTCCGGCCAGCTGCCGATGCGCTCGGGCGAGCTGATCGTCACCGGCAAGGTCGGCGGCGAGGTCTCGGCCGAGGAGGCCTTCATGTGCGCGCAGCAGTGCGCGCTCAACGCGATGGCCGCGGTGCGCGCCGAGCTGGGCGACCTCGCCCAGGTCAAGCGCGTGGTGAAGGTCGTCGTCTTCGTCGCCTCCACCCCCGACTTCACCGGGCAGCCGGGCGTGGCCAACGGCGCCTCCGAGCTGCTCGCCCAGGCCTTCGGCGACGCCGGCGTGCACGCGCGCTCGGCGGTCGGCGTCCCCTCGCTGCCGCTCGACTCGCCCGTCGAGGTCGAGATCCTGGTCGAGGTGTGAGGGTCCCGCTGCCCCCGGTGGCGCTGCCCGACGAGCTGGTCGGGCTGGCCCGCGAGTTCGACGACGGCGCCCGTGAGCCCGCCGAGCCGCGCGACGCGGCCACGGTGGTGCTGATGCGGCCCGGCGCCGAGGGGGACGGCGGACCCGACGTCTACTACCTGCGGCGGCAGACCTCGATGGCCTTCGCCGCCGGGATGGCGGTCTTCCCCGGTGGCGGGGTCGACCGGCGCGACTTCGACCGCGAGGTCGCCTGGGCCGGCCCCGACGCCGAGGCCTGGGCCGCGCGGCTGGGCTGCGACGAGCCCGAGCTGGCCCGGGCGCTGGTGTGCGCCGCCGTCCGCGAGACCTTCGAGGAGTCGGGCGTGCTGCTGGCCGGGCCCTCGGCCGACGAGGTGGTGGCCGACACCACCGGTGACGCTTGGGAGGCCGACCGGGTCGCCCTGGAGTCGCGCGAGCTGTCGCTCACCGACTTCCTCGCCCGCCGCGGGCTGGTGCTGCGCACCGACCTGCTGGGCGTGTGGGACGCCTGGCTGACGCCGGTCTTCGAGCCCCGCCGCTACCGCACCTGGTTCTTCGTGGCCGCCCTGCCGGCCGGGCAGCGCACCCGCGACGTCTCGAGCGAGTCGTCGTCGGTGGCCTGGCTCTCCGCGGGCGCGGCCGCCGAGCAGGCCGAGTCGGGCGAGCTGGCGATGATGCCGCCGACCGTCCTCACCTCGCTCGAGCTGGCGCACTTCGGCACGCCCGAGGCGGTCATGGCCGAGGCGGCCGGTCGCACGGCGACGATGTTCTGCCCCTCGCTCGAGCCGCTGGACGACGGCTTCACCCTCTCGCTGCCCGACCGGCTCCGGCCGCTGGTGGCCGGACGGCGCTCGTGAGCGACGCCTGGGCCGGGGGCGACTTCGGCGAGCGCGGGCGCTGCCTGCTGGCCCCCAACCCCGGCCCGATGACCCTCGACGGCACCAACACCTGGCTGCTGCGCGAGCCGGGCGCCGCGCGCTCGGTGGTGGTCGACCCCGGGCCGGTCGAGGGCGGTCACCTCGACCGCGTCGACGCCGAGGCGGGCGAGGTCGCCGTCGTCCTGCTCACGCACCACCACCTCGACCACTCCGAGGTCGCCCGCGAGCTCGCCGAGCGCAAGGGCTGCGCGGTGCGGGCCCTCGACCCGGCCTGGTGCCACGGCGCCGACCCGCTGCGCGACGGCGAGGAGATCGAGGTCGACGGCCTCGTGCTGCGCGTGGTCGCCACCCCCGGCCACACCGCCGACTCGGTGTCGTTCGTGGTGCCCGCCGAGCGGGCGCTGCTCTCCGGCGACATGGTGCTCGGCCGCGGCACCACGGTCGTCGCCCACCCCGACGGCCGGCTCGGCCCCTACCTCGCCTCGATCGAGCGCATGCGCGCCCTCGCCGACGACGAGGTCGACGTCGTGTGGCCGGCCCACGGCCCGGTGCTGCCCGACGCCGCCGCCGTCCTCGACCACTACGCCACCCACCGCCGCCAGCGCCTCGACCAGGTGCGCGCCGCCCTCGCCGACCTTGACGCCGACCCCGCCACCGGCGACGACACCCTGCCCCGCCGCGTCGTCGAGGTCGTCTACGCCGACGTCGACCCGGGTCTGTGGGACTACGCCGAGTGGTCGGTCCGCGCCCAGCTGGACTACCTCGCCGAGCAGGCCTGACCCCCGCACCCGTCGCCTCTGGGCGTCATACGAGGTGGCGGCGCGGGCGGCCGGTGTGTATGACGCCCGGCCCGTCCGGCGGGGCGTCATACGAGGTGGCGGCGCGGGCGATCGGTGCGTATGACGCCCCGGCCGCGCGGGGGAGGAGACGTCAGCGGGCGCGGCGGGCCAGGCGCTCGACGTCCATGATCACGACGGAGCGGGGCTCGAGGCGCACCCAGCCGCGGGAGGCGAAGTCGGCGAGCGCCTTGTTGACCGTCTCGCGGGAGGCGCCGACCAGCTGGGCGAGCTCTTCCTGGGTGAGGTCGTGGTTGACGTGGACGCCGTCGTCGGCGGTGCGGCCGAAGCGGTCGGAGAGGTCGAGCAGGGCCTTGGCGACGCGGCCGGGCACGTCGGAGAAGACGAGGTCGGCGACGACGTCGTTGGCCTTGCGCAGCCGACCGGCCAGCTGGGTGAGCAGGCCGCGGGCGACGGCGGGGCGGCCCTCGAGCCAGCGCAGCAGGTCCTCGTGGGACAGCGAGAGGAAGGTCGTGTCGGTGACGGCGGTGACGGTGGCCGAGCGCGGGCCGGGGTCGAAGAGCGACAGCTCGCCGAACATCTGGCCGGGGCCCTGCACGGCGAGCAGGTTCTCGCGACCGTCGGTGGAGGTGCGGCCGAGCTTCACCTTGCCCTCCATGATCACGTAGAGCTTGTCGCCGGCGTCGCCCTCGCGGAAGAGCACCTCGCCGCGGCGCAGGCGGGTCTCGCTCATCGACTCGCGCAGGGCGGTGGCCGCCTCGTCGTCCATCCCGCTGAACAGCGGGGCCTGGCGGAGCACGTCGTTGTCCATCGGTCCTCCTGGTCGGCCCGGGCGGGGCACGAGCACTCGGTGCGAGCACTCACCGAGGTGATCCTATCGAGCCTGGCGGGTCGGGAGCGACAACCCGCTGAGACGGTCGGTGCCGCGCCGTACGCTGTGGGCCGTGCGCGCGGACGAGACCCACACCGGCCTGGTGCGGCGCGCCCGCAAGATCGACCGGGTGCTGGCGCAGACCTACCCCGACGCCCACATCGAGCTCGACTTCGACGACCCGTTCCAGCTGCTGTGCGTCACGGTGCTCAGCGCGCAGACCACCGACCGCCGGGTCAACGCCGTCCGGCCCACGCTGTTCGCCGCCTACCCGGACGCCGCCGCCATGGCCGCCGCCGACCGCACCGTGCTCGAGGGCATCGTCGGTCCGCTCGGCTTCTTCCGCGCCAAGACCGACGCGCTGCTCAAGCTGAGCGCCGCGATCGTCGAGCGGTTCGACGGCGAGGTGCCGGGCCGGCTCGACGACCTCGTCACCCTGCCCGGCGTGGGCCGCAAGACGGCCAACGTGGTGCTCGGCAACGGCTTCGACGTCCCCGGCATCACCGTCGACACGCACTTCGGGCGCCTGGCACGCCGCCTCGGGTTCACCGACGAGACCGACCCGGTCAAGGTCGAGCACGCCGTCGGCGCGCTGTTCCCCAAGCGCGACTGGACGATGCTGAGCCACCACCTGATCTGGCACGGCCGGCGCTGCTGCCACGCCAAGAAGCCCGCCTGCGGTGCCTGCCCGGTCGCGCGCTGGTGCCCCGCGTTCGGCGAGGGCCCCACCGACCCCGAGACGGCCACGGCGCTGCTCAAGACCCAGGGGCCGGCGTGAGGCGCGGGCTGCTCGCGGCCGCCGCGCTGGCGCTGATCGTCGCCACGGGCTGCTCGCCCGACGCCGGGGGCGGCCAGACGCCCGCCGACATCGACGTCGCCGTCGACACCCCGCAGCTGCGCGAGATGAAGGCCGCCGCCGGCATCGAGACCTGCGAGCCCGGCCCCGGCGGCGGCGAGCTGCCCGACCTCACGCTGCCCTGCCTCGGCGGCGGCCCGGACGTCGCGCTCGACGACCTCAAGGGCCCGCTGCTCATCAACATCTGGGCCACCAGCTGCGGCCCGTGTCGCCAGGAGATGCCGCTCCTGCAGCAGTTCCACGAGCAGAACGCCGGTGAGATCGGCGTCCTCGGCATCGACATCGACACCGCGCCCGACAGCGCGATCTCCTTCGCCGACGCCGTGGGCGCCACCTACCCGCACGTCGCCGACCCCGGCGGCTTCATCTGGGAGCAGCCGTCGCTCGGCATCCGCCCTGGCCTGCCCCAGACGCTGCTGGTCGACGCCAACGGCAAGGTCGTGGCCATGAAGGCGGGGGAGTTCACCTCCCTCGGCGAGCTCGACGCGTTCGCCGAGGGAGTGCTGTGAGCGCCGAGCCGCAGCCGGCCGGCCTCCACCCCGGCCTGCCCGACTGGCTCCGTCCCGTCGAGGACGCCGCCCGCTCGATCACCGTGCACGACCTGACCCGCTTCATGGTCCCGGACGACGCCGACGACGTCCGCCGCTCGGCCGTGCTGATGCTCTTCGGCGAGGGCCCCGCCGGGCCCGACTTGCTGCTCACCGAGCGCAGCCACACGATGCGCTCGCACCCGGGCCAGGTCTCCTTCCCGGGCGGCAGCATCGACCCCGGCGAGACGCCGCAGCAGACCGCGCTGCGCGAGGCCGAGGAGGAGACCGGCCTCGTGCCCGCCGGCGTCGAGGTCTTCGCCGAGCTGCCCGAGCTCTGGCTGCCGCCGAGCAACTACGCCGTCGTCCCGGTGCTCGGGTGGTGGCGCGAGCCGAGCCCGGTCTCGGTGCGCTCGCCCGAGGAGGTGCACGCGGTCTACCGGGTGCCGCTGGCCGAGCTGCGCGACCCGGTCCACCGCATCACCGTCATCGGTCCGCGGGGCTGGCGCTCGCCGGGCTTCCTGATCGGCGACGACCACGACGTCATCCTGTGGGGCTTCACCGGCGGCATCGTGGCGCGGCTGTTCGAGTACCTCGGCTGGATCGACGACCTGCCCGACGCGCCCGAGCGCGAGCTGCCCGCCTACATGCTGGGCGGCCGCCCGCCGCGCAACCTCGACGTCCTGCCCAACACCGAGTTCGAGGAGCGGCGCCGATGAACCTGCTCGACGTCCTGTTGCTGCTGCTGGTGGTCGCCTACGCGCTCTCGGGCTACTGGCAGGGCTTCGTCACCGGCGCCTTCGCCGTGATCGGGCTGCTGCTGGGTGGCATCCTCGGCATCTGGCTGGCGCCGGTCATCCTCGGCGACCGCGAGCCGTCGATCGCGGTCTCGCTCGGTGCGCTGTTCATCGTCATCCTCTGCGCCTCGCTCGGGCAGGCGCTGCTGCAGTTCCTCGGCTCGCGCATCCGCGACAAGATCACCTGGCAGCCCGCCCGCGTGGTCGACGCCGCCGGCGGCGCGGTGCTCAGCGCGGTCGCCGTCCTGCTGGTGGCGTGGGCGCTCGGCGTCGCCGTCGCCGGCGCCAAGATCGGCTCGCTGACGCCGCTCGTGCGCGAGTCGTCGGTGCTGCGCACGGTCAACGACGTGCTGCCCACCTCGGCGGCGAGCGTGCTCAACGCCTTCAACCGGGTCGTCGGCACCTCGTTCTTCCCCGAGTACCTCTACCCCTTCGCCCCCGAGCGCATCGTCGAGGTCGGCCCCGGTGCGCGGCGGCTGCTCACCGACCCCGACATCGCCGACGCCGAGGCCAGCGTCCTGAAGGTCACCGGCAACAACGACTGCGGTCGCGGCGTCGAGGGCACCGGCTTCGTCTACGCCGACGACCGGCTGATGACCAACGCCCACGTCGTGGCCGGCGTCGACGAGCCCGTCGTCGAGATCGGCGACCAGACCGTCGAGGCCACCGTCGTCTACTACAACCCCGACCTCGACGTCGCGGTGCTCGCCCTCGACGACCGCGGGCGGCCCGCGCTGCGCTTCGTCGACTCCGACGAGGAGTCCGAGCGGTTCGTCACCGACGCGAAGGACGGCGTCGCCATCCTCGGCTACCCGCAGGACGGGCCCTACGACGTCCAGCGCGCCCGGGTCCGCTCCGAGGAGAACCTGCGCTCGCCCGACATCTACGGCGACGGCGCGGTGCAGCGCGAGGTCTACTCGCTGCGCGGCCTGGTGCGGCCCGGCAACTCCGGCGGCCCGATCGTCACCACCCAGGGCCGGGTGGCGGGCGTGGTCTTCGCCGCCTCGGTCACCGACGACGACACCGGCTACGCCCTCACCTGGGACCAGGTCGCGGACGCCGCCGCCGAGGGCCGCGACGCCACCACCGAGGTCTCCACGCAGGACTGCGCGAGCTGACAGGCCCGGCGACGGAGGAGCCGGGCCGTCGTCAGCGCAGGTCGAGCAAGCCCCGCGGGTGCCCTTCGACAGGCTCAGGAACCGTGGAGCCCCCCGCGACGGGCGGGTCGAGACCACGCAACGTCCACGGGAACGCAACCGGTCAGGCGCGCACACGATCACGGCCCGAGGCCCACCCCCACCTACACTGACCGCGCCCTGCCCCGACCTGCCCCCGACCTGCCCCCGACCCGCCCCCGACCTGCGAGGCCGCCCACGTGACCCGACTGCTGCCGAGCCGCCCGCGCGGCCGGGCGATCGCGGTGGCCGTGGTGGTCGGGGTCGCGCTGGTGCTGGTCAGCCCGCTGTTCGGGCGGGCGGCGGTGACCGGCATGTACCGCCCGGTGCTGCCGGGCGACGGTCTCACCAGCGGCTGCTACCCGCTGCCCGGCGGCGCCCAGCTCGACTTCCCCTACGTGCTGCGCAGCGACAGCGACGTCCTCGACGCCCACGGCCTGCACCGCCGCGTGGTGCTGCACTACGACCGCGTCGACGGCGCCGAGGCGGTCGCGCGGGCCGAGGCGGCCTTCGAGGCGGCGGGGGTGGCCGATCGGGTCGGGGTGAGCGCCCGCGACTTCGACGTCCCCGACGACTACGTCATCCGGGGCGAGATGGTGCTCGACCTGCCGCTCACCGGCCGCGAGAGCGACGACCCCGACTGCGAGAACCTGTTCGTCACCAAGCGTTTCACGCCCGATCTGCCGGACCGCTCGTGACGACGTCCGCCCCGCCGCGCACGGAGCGGGCGCGGCGCTGGTGGGACGACCTCGAGCGCCCCGAGCGGGTGCTGGTCGGCCTCGGCGTCGCGGTCCTGGCGCTGCGCGGGCTGGTCTACCTCGGCACGGCCGACGGCATCCTGATCGGCGACGAGTACTACTACCTCGACGCCGGCCGCGCGTTCTCGAACGTGGTGCGCGACCTGGTCACGCTCCGGGGCCCCGACCTCGGCGAGCTGGACGCCGCCGTGGTGGGCAGCGGCTGGTTCATGCCGGGGATGTCGGTGGTGCTGGCCCCGCTGTACCTCGTGGCCCCGGGTGCGCCGGTGCCGGTGGTGCGCGCCTTCGCGATGATCGTCTCCACGCTGCTGCTGCTGGCCACGGTGCTCAAGGTGCGGCGCACCTTCGGCAACGCGCCCGCCGGCGCGCTGCTCGTCTTCCCGGGCCTGGTGCCCACCTACGCCGCGTTCGGGGCCGCGACCTGGGGCGACTCCGCGGCCGGACTGGTGGCGGTGCTGATGCTCTGCCACGCGGTCACGATGCTGCGCGAGGTGCGCGAGCACCGCACCATCTCGTGGCGCGCCGGGCTGCTGCTCGGCCTCTACGCCATCGTGGCGGTCTACCTGCGCTCGAGCGTGGCGGTCTTCGTGGTCGGCGTCCTCGGGGTCACCTTCGTGACCTCGCTGCTGCTCGCCGCCCGCGCCGAGCGCATCAAGGTGGTGCTCGGCTACGTCGTCGCCGGCGTCGTCTTCGTGGGCCTGCTCGCGCCCTGGAGCCTGGCCGCCTCGCTCGTGCTCGACGCGCCCGTGCTGACCACCGTCTCGGTGCCCACCGTGCGCGCCAACACCTTCGGCGACCCCGACGCGGTGTGCCTCGGCGAGTGCGACCTCGGCAGCAACATCTGGTTCTCGCCGCTGCGCTACTCCCGCGAGCACGCGCGCGCCACCGGGCTGAGCGAGGTCGAGATCGCCGACGAGATGTCGGCCTACGCCCGGCGCGACGTCACGGCGACGTCCTACGCCCGCGACGTCGTCGACAACACGATGCGCTACTTCAGCGAGCCCGCACGGTTCGCGACGCTGCTGCGCTGGTCGCACGCGCCCTACGACATCGTCCCGCTGGCCGAGGTCGGCACGAACGCGCTGTTCTACCCCTCGGTGCTGGTGCTGGTCGGGGTGCTGGCGGCGGTGGCGCGCCGCGGCTTCGACCAGCAGCTGCAGCTGGTGCTGCTCAAGGTCGGGGTGCTCACGCTGCTCGTGCAGCCGTTCGTCCACATCGCCGGCCCGCGCTACTGGACGACGATGGCGCCCATGCTCGGCCTCGGCGCGGCGCTGCTGTGGCAGCTGTGGCGCGACCGCGCGGACGACGTCCCGCGCTCCACCGGGTGGGTGGCCCGCTGGCTGACCCTCGCCCAGGTGGTCCTGACCGCCGTGGCCGCCGGTGCGGTGGTCGTGATCGGGACACTGGCCCTGCTGTGAGCACGACCGAGCGGACGACGCCGTCCACCCCGCAGGGACGCCCGGGCCGCCCGGGCCCGGCCGGCCGGGTGCGCGCGTGGTGGGACGACCTCGGCCGTCCCGAGCGGGTGCTGGTCCTGCTGTTCGGGGCGACGCTGGTGATGCGGCTGTTCGTCTACGGCGGCATCGCGGGCGGCATCCTCATCGGCGACGAGGCCTACTACCTCGACTCCGGCCGGGCGCTGTCGAACGCGCTGCGCGACCTCGCCGGCCTCGGCGCGCCCGACACCGCCGAGCTCGACCGCATCGTGGTCGGCAGCGGGTGGTTCATGCCGGGCATGTCGGTGGTGCTGACGCCGCTGTTCCTGGTGGCGCCGCAGGCCCCGGTGGCGCTGGTGCGCGCCTACCTGTCGGTCTTCTCGGCGCTGCTGCTGCTGCTCACCGCGCTGCGGGTGCGCCGCACCTTCGGCAACGGGCCGGCCGGCGCGCTGCTGGTCTTCCCGGGCCTGGTGCCCACCTACGCCGCCTTCGGCGCGGCCGCCTGGGGCGACACGTCGGCCGGGCTGGTCGTCGTCCTCATGGTGTGCCAGGCCGTCGACATGCTGCGCACGGTGCGCGAGCGCGGCAGCGTCTCGTGGCGCGCCGGGGTGGGGCTCGGGCTCTACGCCATCGTGGCCGTCTACTTCCGCTCGAGCGTCAGCCTGCTGGTGGTCGGCATGCTCGGGCTGACCTTCGTCGTCTCGCTGGTGCTCGCGGCGCGGGCCGAGCGGCGGCGGGTCGTGGTCGCCTACGTCGCGGCCGGGGTGGCCTTCCTCGCGGTGCTCGCGCCGTGGTCGGTCGGGGCCTCGACCGCCCTCG
This sequence comes from Nocardioides marinquilinus, assembly GCF_039543705.1. Classification (NCBI taxonomy): domain Bacteria; kingdom Bacillati; phylum Actinomycetota; class Actinomycetes; order Propionibacteriales; family Nocardioidaceae; genus Nocardioides; species Nocardioides marinquilinus. Next base: position 124,961 of record NZ_BAABKG010000006.1, on the reverse strand, counting down.
ACGCCCGCGTGGTCACCACCGTCTCGGTGCCCACGGTGCGCGCCAACACCTTCGGCGACAGCGACCTGGTCTGCTTCGGCGAGTGCGACCCCGGCAGCAGCATCTGGTTCTCGCCGCTGCGCTACTCCCGCGAGCAGGCGCACGCCACCGGGCTGAGCGAGGTCGACATCGCCGACGAGATGTCGGCCTACGCCCGCCAGGGCGTGACGCCGACGTCCTACGCCCGCGACGTCATCGGCAACACCGGCCGCTACCTCGGCAACCCGTCGCGGTTCTCGGTGCTGCTGAAGTGGAGCGAGGCGCCCTACGACACCGTGCTGGTCTCCCAGGTGCTCACGTGGGGCATGTTCTACCCGATGGTGCTGGTGATGCTGGCGCTGCTCGGGGCGGTCACGCGCCGCGGCTTCGACCACCAGCTGCAGCTGATCCTGCTCAAGGTCGGCGTCATGGGCCTGCTCGCCCAGCCGTTCGTCCACATGGGCGGCCCGCGCTACTGGACGACGATGGCCCCGCTGCTCGGCATCGGGCTGGCCGTGCTGTGGGGCATCCGGCGCGACCGGCGCTCCGGCGCGGCGCAGTGGGACGGCGACGGCCACCCCCTGCTCGCCCGGTTCCTGTACGGCGTCCAGTGGGCGCTGACGCTGGTCGCCGCGGCCGTCGTGCTCGGCGTCGGCCTGGTTGCGCTCTGACCCGCCCGCCCGCCGCCCCGCAGGCGTCCGGCCGCGGGCCCTTCTCAGCCGGTCCCTGACGTTCTCGGCCGGTGCAACGGCCGAGAACGTCAGGAGTCACCGGATCACCGGTGACTCCTGCCGCCCGGCGCCGACCTCAAAGAAACCGTGACGTGGCGTCACGCACAACCACGTCGGGGTGGTGCGGCCGCGCACTAGGCTGCCCGCCGTGGACTGGCTGCTCGACCCCGTGCGGGAGTGGGCGGCCGACCTGCACTGGGTCGCCTTCGTGAGCATCCCGGTCTTCACCGGCGTCGTCGGCTGGCTGATCAACTGGTCGGGCCTCTGGATGCTGTTCGCGCCACTGCGCTTCCACGGCGTGCGGGTGCCGGGCATGGCCGAGCTGTCGCGGGTGCTGCCGCGCAAGATCCAGGAGGTGCCGGGGCTGCTGCAGGGCGGCGTCGGCTGGCAGGGCATCATCCCGGCCCGCGCGGCCAAGATGGGCAGCATCGCGGTCGACAAGGCCATCGCGAAGCTGGGCACGCCCGCGGAGTTCTACCAGCAGCTCGAGCCGGAGCGCATCGCCGAGCACATCGTCGCCGTCTTCCGCCCCGAGGTGCCCGAGCTGGTCGACGAGGTGATGACCCGCGAGCACCCGCGGCTGTGGCGCGACCTGCCCCAGCCGGTGAAGGACGCCGTCCACCACCGTGTGCAGGACCAGCTGCCCGACGTCGTGGGCCGGGTGACGACCGAGATCGGCATCCACATCGACCAGCTGCTCGACCCGAAGATCATGGTGATCGACCACTTCCAGGAGAACCCCGAGCTGGTGGTGCGGATCTTCCGCGACTTCGGGCAGCGCGAGCTCGACCTGATGGTGCGGTTCGGGTTCGTCTTCGGGTTCCTGCTCGGGGTCCCGGTGGCCGTCGTCGACTCGATCGCGCACCAGGCCTGGCTGCTGCCGGTGCTCGGCATCGTGGTCGGCTGGGTGACCAACGCCCTCGGCATGTGGTTGATCTTCGAGCCGCCGGAGCCCAAGCGGATCCTCGGGATCACCTGGCACGGGCTGTTCCCGCGGCGCCAGCGGCAGGCGGCCGAGGTGTACGCCCAGATCATCGCCGAGGACGTGATCACCCTCGAGCGCATCGGCGACTTCCTGCTCGACGGGCCCCGTGGCGACCGCACCCGGCAGATGCTGGCCACGGCTCTGCGCCCGGCCATCGACCAGGCCGCCGGCCCGGCCCGCGGCGCGCTGCGCGTCGCCATCGGCGGGGGCCGCTTCGACACCATCCGCGAGTCGGTGGCCCGTGAGGCGGTCGGCCGTACGCTCACCCCGTTCAAGGACCCGACCTTCAGCGCCCAGCAGGCGGAGAAGATCCGGGTGCTGGTGGCGCGTCGGACGCAGGAGCTCCCGCCGCGCGACTTCGTCGAGATGATGCGGGCCGCGATCAAGGAGGACGAGTGGATGCTGTACGCCCACGGCGCGATCATGGGAGCAGCCGGCGGCTTCCTGCACCTGTTGGTCTTCGGCGTCCAAGGGGGCTGAGAGGCGTGGCGAACGGACTGGCCAAGGGGGCCGAGGCGCTGCCGGGGCTGACCCGCGTGGCGGCGTCCGCGGCGTGGCACACCACCGGCTGGTCGGTGCGCACCTCGGCCCGGGCGTGGGTGCGCGTGGGCCGCGCCGTCACCGACCGCGAGGAGGCGGCCGCCCTCGCCCACGACGCCGGCGAGGCGGTCTCGGTGGTGGGCGAGCTGGCGCGCTCGGTCTCGTCGGGGACGCCGGTGGGCAAGGCGCTCGTGGCCGCCGGTGAGGCGCTGGGCGGGCTGGTCGAGCCGGTCGGCGACGTCGTCGGCGGGCAGGTCGTCGCCTCCCGCGAGCGTGAGCCGTCGCTGCGCGAGCGCGGCCAGGAGCTGCTGACCCGCTCGCGCGACGTGTGGCGCGACGACACGGGCCACCCCGCCTTCGCGCGGATCCTCGACGAGCTGGCCCCCGACGAGGGCCGCATCCTGCTGCTGCTCCTCTCGACCGGCCCGCAGCCGAGCGTCGACGTCCGCACCGGCGGGCCGTCGGGCGTGATGAGCTCGCGGCTGATCGCCTCGGGCCTGACGATGATCGGCGCCCGGGCCGGCTGCCGCCACGTCGAGCAGGTGCCGTCGTACCTCAACAACCTGTTCCGGCTCGGCCTGGTGTGGTTCTCGCGCGACCCGCTGCGCGACCCGATGGCCTACCAGGTCGTCGAGGCGCAGCCCGACGTGCTCGCCGCGCTGCACTCGGTGCGCTTCGCCAAGGTGGTGCGCCGCTCGATCCACCTCACGCCGTTCGGCGCGGACTTCTGCCGCACCTGCCTGGTCGAGGAGACCGCTGCGGACGCCGTCTACCCCGGCCACGACACCCCCGGCGAGGGCGAGTCACTCAGCCCGGGCTGAGCCGCCCCCTCACTCGCCCGACGGCACCGTCGCGGTGATCGCCGTGCCGTCGGCGCGCCGGGTGCCGACGGGGGAGGCTGGCTCGCCGTCGAGACGCGGGCCGTGGCCCTCGAGCGGCACGGTGGCGGGGGAGCCGGGCCCGACGGTGACGTTCTCGCCGCGGACGTCGAAGGTCAGCTCGCCGTCGCCGTCCTCGACGGTCAGCTCGAGCTCGGCCTGGCGCACCGTGACGCGCACCCGGGTGCCGCGCAGCGTGATCCGGTAGGTCAGCGACTCCCAACCGTCGGGCAGCCGCGGGTCGATGCGCCAGCGGGCGCCGTCGACGTCGCGGAACCCGCCGAACCCGCACGCCAGGGCGCTCCAGACGCCGCCGGTGGAGGCCACGTGCACGCCGTCGGAGGTGTTGCCGTGACGGTCGTTGAGGTCGACGAACAACGCGGCGTGGAAGTAGCGCAGCGCGAGGTCGTGGTAGCCGACCTCGGCGGCGATGATCGCCTGCACCACGGCCGAGAGCGTGGAGTCGCCGGTGGTGATGGGGTCGTAGTAGTCGAAGTCGGCCTTCTTCTGCTCCAGCGTGAAGTCGTCGCCGAGCAGGAACAGCGCCAGGACGACGTCGGCCTGCTTGAGCACCTGGAACCGGTAGATCACCAGCGGGTGGTAGTGCAGCAGGAGGGGCCGGTTCTCGACCGGCGTCCGGCCGAGGTCCCACATCTCGCGCTCGAGGAAGTGCAGGTCCTGCGGGTGGATGCCGAGGTGGTCCTCGAACGGCACCGTCATCGCCTTGGCGCAGCGCTCCCACTCCTCGACCTCGCCCTCGGCGAGGCCGACGCGGGTGACCATCGCGGCGTGGTTCTCGGGCCGGTTGCGCTCGATGAACCGCACGGACGCCGCCGCCCGCCGCAGGTTGTAGCGGGCCATGACGTTGGTGAACAGGTTGTCGTTGACGACCGTCGTGTACTCGTCGGGGCCGGTGACGCCGTGGATGTGGAAGGCGCCGCCGTCCTCGTCGCGCCAGAAGCCGAGGTCGGCCCACATGCGCGCGGTCTCGATGAGGATGTCGATGGCCTGGCGGTCGAGGAACTCGTAGTCGCCGGTGGCCCGGACGTACTGGCTGAGGGCGTAGGAGATGTCGGCGTTGATGTGGTACTGCGCGGTGCCCGCGGCGTAGTAGGCCGAGGCCTCCTCGCCGTTGATGGTGCGCCAGGCGAACAGCGCCCCCCGCTGGGCCAGCTGACGGGCGCGGTGGCGGGCGGAGTCGAGCAGCGAGCTGCGGAAGCGCAGCGCGTTGCGGGCGGTGTTGGGCGAGGTGTAGGTCAGGAACGGCATCACGTAGATCTCGGTGTCCCAGAAGTAGTGACCGCCGTAGCCCGAGCCCGTCACCCCCTTCGCCGGGATGCCGTGGCCGTCGGCACGCGCCGAGGCCTGCGCCAGCTGGAACAGGTTCCACCGCACGGCCTGCTGCAGCGCCGGCTGGCCGGGGATCTCGACGTCCGAGCGCGCCCAGAACGCGTCGAGCCAGGCGCGCTGGTCGGTGGCCTGCTTGTCGAGGCCCTCCTCGGCGACGCGGTCGAGGGTGCGCGCGCAGCGGTCGAGCAGCTCGCGCGAGGGCACGACCCGCGCGGTGTGGTAGCTGACGGTCTTGGTGAGGCGGATCGGCTGGCCGGGCCGGGCGTCGACCTTGTAGATCGCCTTGATCATGTCGTCGCCGCGCTCGACGTGGTGGGAGAAGGTGTTCTCGGTCTGCAGGTCGTGGTCGACGGCGAGCGCGATCGTCATCCCGCTCTGGGCGCACTTGTAGCGCAGCGCGAGCCGGCCGTCGGGCAGCACGCCGTGGTCGTTCTCGGGGATCAGCACCCGGTGCGAGAACGTGCTGGCCTTGCGCGGGTCGAGCTTCTCGGTGGCCCGCGCCAGCTCGACCGAGGCGCCCACGTCGGCGTCCTGGCGGTTGATCATCTGCGAGCTGACGATGACCGGCGCGGCGTCGTCGAGCAGGGTGACCTCGAAGGTCATCACCGCCAGGTGGCGCTGGGTGAAGGAGACCATGCGGGTGGCGTCGACGCGCACCCGCTTGCCGCTCGGGGTGCGCCACACGACGCGGCGGGTGAGGACGCCGTCGCGCAGGTCGAGCACGCGCTCGTAGTCGACGAGGTCGGCGGTGGAGAGCTCGAGCGGCTCGTCGTCGACGTAGAGCCGGATGACCTTGGTGTCGGGGGCGTTGACGATGGTCTGGCCGACCTTGGCGAAGCCGAACGCCTCCTCGGCGTGCTGGATCGGCCAGGTCTCGTGGAAGCCGTTGACGAAGGTGCCGTTGGCCTGGAAGTCGCGGCTCTCCTGGTGGTTGCCGCGGAAGCCGAGGTAGCCGTTGCCGACGCTGAAGATCGACTCGGTGGTGCCGAGGTCGTCGGCCTCGAACCGGGTCTCGACCAGCCGCCACTCGTCGACGGGGAAGCGGGCGCGGTCGAGCGGGTCGACCGCCGGCGGGGCGTGGTGGCTGGCGCCGTGGCGACCGTGGCGGCGGCTCACGGCTCGACCAGCTCGCCGAGGTCGTCGACGACCAGGTCGGCGCCGGCGTCGGTGAGCGCCTGGTGCCCGGCGCCGCGGTCGACGCCGACGACCAGACCGAAGTGGCCGGCATGGCCCGCCGCGACGCCGCTGACGGCGTCCTCGAAGACGACCGCGCGCTCGTAGGGGACGCCGAGCTCGTCGGCCGCGGCCTGGTAGGTGTCGGGGGCCGGCTTGCCCTTCAGGCCGCGCTCGGCGGCGACGCCGCCGTGGACCACGATCTCGAACAGGTCGGTCACGCCGGCGGTCTCGAGCACGTCGGGGGCGTTCTTGGACGACGACACGATGGCCAGCTTGAGCCCGTCCTCGCGGAGACGGTCGACCAGCCGCCGCGAGCCGGGGTAGGCCTCGACGCCCTCCTCGCGCAGCACGGCGCCGAACAGGTCGTTCTTGCGGTTGCCGAGCCCGCAGACGGTCTCCTCGCCCTCGGCCTGGTCGGGCGGGTCGTCGGGGGTGCCCTCGGGCAGCTCGATGCCGCGCGAGGCCAGCAGGTCGCGGACGCCGTCGTAGCGCGGCTTGCCGTCGACGTGCGCGAAGTAGTCGGCGTCGGTGTAGTCCTCCGCCCCGCGCGAGGCGAGGAAGTCGGAGAACATCCGCGCCCACGCCCGCATGTGCACCTCCGCGGTCGGCGTGATGACGCCGTCGAGATCGAACAGCACGGCCGAGTAGCGGCTCCAGTCGACGCTCATGCACGCGAGGCTAGTGCCGCCCCCACCCCACCGCCCCCTCCCGTGGTCGCGGTGGACGGCACCGGGGGGACGTTCGCGTGCGTCGTCCCTTCGACAGGCTCAGGGTCCGTGGGTCGGGTCGGCGTGGATCTCGCGGGGTCTCGAGGCTCGGCCGTGGCCGGCCTCGCACCTCGACCACCGTCAGGTCGGGCTCACGGTGGTCGAGGTGCGAGGAGCCCTGGCGACGAGCCTCGAGACCTCCGTCGACAGGCTCAGGGCCCGTGGGTCAGCCGGCGGGGAGGGTGATGGTGAAGACCGAGCCGCCGTCGGGGTGGGGGGCGTGGGAGACGTCACCGCCCTGGGCCTCGGCGAGGGTGCGGACGACGTAGAGGCCGAGACCGGTGCCGGTGGCCGAGGTGCCGTCGGCGCGGGCGAACTCGCGGAACAGCCGCGGCGCGAACTCGGCGGGGACGCCGGCGCCGCGGTCGACGACGTCGAGGCACAGCCGGGCGCCGTCGCCGCGCACGACCACCGAGAACGGGGCGGCGCCGTACTTCTGTGCGTTGCTGAGCAGGTTGGTCAGCATCTGCTCGACCCGCAGCGGGTCGGCCAGCACCGGCCGGTCGTCGTCGACGGTGAGGTCGACCTCCCAGCGGCCGTCGACGGTGCTCAGCACCAGGGCCCGGGGGTCGACGACCTGCAGGTCGATGCGCAGCGTGCCGCGCTGGATCTGCGCGGCGGTCAGCAGGTCGGCGGTGATCCGGTCGAGGATGCGCGCCTGCCGGGCCACCGAGTCCATCAGCCGCTTGTTCTGCTCGGGCGGGATGAGGTTGCCGTCCCAGGCCAGCGTCTCGGCGATGCCGGTGAGCACCGCCACCGGCCCCCGCACCTCGTGCGCCGTGGTGGCGATCGCGCGGCGCAGCAGGCCGACGTCCTCGGCCCCGGAGTCGAGGTAGACCAGCACGGACGTCGGCGTGCGCCGCAGCGCGACCCCGACCCGGGCGCCGGCGACCGTCGTCTCGAACGTCGCGTCGGAGTCGAGCCGGTGGTAGGAGACGAGCGCGGCCAGCTCGGGCGCGACGGCCAGCAGCGAGGCGCCCGGCGGCGGCGTCCCGAGCAGGCGGGACGCCAGCGGGTTGGCCTGCACGATGCCCAGCTGCGGCTCGTCGGCGACCTCGACGATGCCGATCGGCGCCATGCGCAGCGCGTCGCCAGCGGACGGCGTCCGCGCCGGGCCGGCGGCGGGCACCGGCGACCGCGGCTCGCCCGCCGGCGGCAGCGCGACGACCGGGTCGCCGGCGCCGCGCGTGCCGGCCACCAGGTCGGTGACGTAGTTGAGGATCGTGCCGAGGGGCGCGCCCTTCTGCACGTAGCCGTCGGCCCCGGCCGCGAGGGCGCGCGCCGACATCTGCTGGGCCCCGAAGCCCGAGAGCACCACGATGGTCGCCCCGGGGCAGCGCGCCCGGATGCGCGGCAGGGCCTCGATGCCGTCCATCACCGGCATGGCGAGGTCGAGCAGGACGACGTCGGGCTGGTGCCGGGCGACGACCTCGATGCCCTCGCGGCCGTCACCGGCCTCGCCCACCACGTCGAACCCGCCGCGGGTCAGGGCGAGCCGCAGCAGGTCGCGCAGGTCGGCGGTGTCGTCGACGACCACGACCCGCATCGGCGGGGCGGTGGTGAGCAGGTCGGCCGTCGTCACGGCGTCACCGGGGCGTCGGTCGACAGCACGGCGCCGACCTCGGCGGGAGCGCTGCGCAGCAACGTGCTCGCCGGCGCCTCGCCGATCAGGTCGGTGACCATCTTGCTGGCGGCGGCGATGGAGGAGTCGAGGGCGCGCTGCACGCGCTCGGGGTCGTCGAGGTCGAGGGCCAGCTTGGCCACCACCAGCGACTGCAGCACGGTGTCGTTCAGCTCGAGGGCCTGCTGCTCACGGCGCCGGACGTCGTCGAAGAGCTGGGGCCCGATGGTCAAGGAGCGGTAGCTGCGGCGCAGCGACCAGTACCAGCACGCGGCGACGGCGCTCAGCACGCTCCACACCACGAGCGGCCAGCCCCACAGGTGGGTGGCCAGGGCGCCGTGGTGCACGGCACCGGTGAGGAAGATGGCGGCGGTGGCGAGCGCCAGCGGGTTGCCGCGCAGCCGGCGCGCGCGGGCCAGGGGCACCACGATGACCAAGCCGATGGCCAGGTAGGCGAGCGCGATGACGCCGTTGGCCGGCGCCCACACCAGCCACGTCACGACGGCTCCGGGTGCGCGCGCAGGTGGAGGCGCGACAGCGCGACGGAGTAGCTCGTCACTGCGGCGTCCCCCCATTCCGGCCGGCCCACGGTGGCCGCGCATCGACACAGTGCGCGACCACCGTAAGCGGCCAGGGCCGCCCAGTCAGCCGAAGAGCTGAATTTCTGGACGCATCACGACCGTCGCGAGCGGCGCATCAGCAGCAGGCCGGCGGCCAGCGAGCCGAGGGCCGCGAGCAGCATCGGCAGCAGCCACGGCCCGGCGCCGGTGCCCGGCAGACCCCCGTCGTCGGTGTCGTCGCCGCCGTCGTCACCGGGCGTGCCGGTGCCCCCGTCGTCCGGGCCGTCCGGGCCGTCGGGGTCGTCGGTGTCGCCCTCGTCGGCCACGCCGACCACGACCACGGTCGCCTCGTCGGTGTTGTCGTCGAGCGTGGGGTCACCGGTGGCGGCCGTGACCTCGACGCCGTTGACCACCCGGCCGGCCACCTCGGTGCCCACGTCGGCGGTGAGGACGACGGTCACGGCGTCGCCGGCCGCGACGTCGCCGAGCGCGCACCGCAGCACGGTGTCGTCGTCCTCGGCGGCGCACGACCGCCCGGTCGCCGGCGGCCGCACCTCGGTCGCGGCGACCGTCAGGCCCTCGGGCAGCCGGTCGACCAGCTCGACGTCGCGCGCGGTGGCCGGGCCCTCGTTCGTGACGACGATGCGGTAGCCCACCTGCTCGCCGGCGTCGACCGTCTCGGCCAGCGCGGTCTTCACCACGCCGACGTCGGCGCCCTCGACCGGCCCGGTGGTCACCGTGTCGGTGTTGTTGCCGGTCACCGGGTCGGGCTGGTCGCCGGCGGCGACCACCACGGTGTTGCTCAGGGTGCCCTCGAGGCCCTCGGCCACCCGGCCACTCACCCGGACCACCACCCGTGCGCCGGGCGCGATCGCGGGCAGGTCGCACGCGACGACGTCGCGGCCACCCGCGGCCGTGACCTCGCACCGGCTGCCACCGTCGGCGACGACCTCGGTGTCGCGCACGCCGCGCGGCATCGGGTCGCGCAGGGTGGCGCCGGTGGCGGTCGACGGTCCGAGGTTGCGCACGGTGAGGGTGAAGGTGACCCGCCCGCCCTGCAGCGGCGCGGCCGGCGTGACCGCCTTGGTCACCGCGAGATCGGCCGAGGGGGCCAGCGGCTCGGTGCTGGTGTCGGTGTTGTCGGCCGGCGTCGGGTCGCTCTGCGCACCGGCCACCGAGGCGGTGTTGACCAGCTCTCCGGTGGCCCCGGGCGCGAGTCGGCCCGAGACCGTCAGCGCCACGGTCTCGCCGGGTCGCAGCACCGCGGTGGTGCAGGTGACCAGTCCGCCTGTGACCTCGCAGGTGGTGCCGGTCGGCCCGGTGGCGCGGACGTCGTCCACGACGTCGGGCACCCGGTCGGTGACGATCACGTCGCGCGCGACCGACGGGCCCGCGTTGGCGACCACGACGTCCCAGGTGACGCGGCGTCCGGGGACGGCCGTGCCGCGCAGGGTCTTGGTGACCGACAGGTCGGCGATGCCCTCGGCGTTGCCGGGCGAGGTCGCGGTGTCGTTGCCCGGGGTGGTGTCGGTGGGCGAGGAGACCTCGGCGGTGTTGTCGAGCGGTCCGGCGTAGTCACCGGGCACCTGGGCGGTGATGGTGACGGTGGCCGACGACCCCGGTCCCGAGGCCGCCAGGTCGCCCAGCGCGCAGCGGACGACGTTGCCGGCGGCCACGCTGCAGCCGGCCGGCGTGACGACGACGCCGGTGAGCTCGTCGACGAGGTCGTCGGTGACGACGACGTCGCGCGCCGTCGACGGGCCGGCGTTGGTCACCACGACGTCCCACGAGACGGTGCTGCCGGCCACGACGGGCCCGCTGGTGCGGGTCTTGGTGATCGAGACGTCGGCCTCGCCCTGTGCGGTGCCGGGCGAGGTGGCGGTGTCGTTGCCCGGCGTGGTGGTGTCGGTGGGTGAGTCGACCTCGACGGTGTTGTCGAGGTCGCCCTCGTAGTCGGCCGGCACCTGCGCCGAGACGGTGAGCGTCACGGTCGAGCCCGCGCCGGACGCCGCCAGGTCGCCCAGCTCGCAGCGCACCAGGTTGCCGGCGGTGACGGTGCAGCCGAGCGAGGCCGGCGTCACCTCGACGCCGGTGAGGGCGTCGACGAGGTCGTCGGTGAGCACCACGTCGCGCGCCACCGACGGGCCGGCGTTGGTCACGACGACCGACCACGAGACCGGCCGGCCGGGCACGACCGGCCCGCTGGTGCGGGTCTTGGTGACCGACACGTCGGCGTCGGGCGAGGCGGTGCCGGGCGAGGTCGAGGTGTCGTTCCCGGGCGTGGTGGTGTCGGTCGGCGAGGAGACCACGGCGGTGTTGTCGAGGTCGCCGGTGTAGTCGGCCGGCACGGCGGCGGTGACGGTCACCGTGACCGTCGAGCCCGCGCCGGACGCCGGCAGGTCGCCGAGGTCGCAGCGGACGACGTTGCCGTCACCGACGGTGCACGGCAGCCCGGCCGGCACGACCGTGACGCCGGTCAGGTCGTCGACGACGTCGTCGACGAGCACGACGTCGCGGGCGACCGACGGGCCGCCGTTGGTGACGACGACGTCCCACGAGACCGGGCCGCCGGGCACGATCCGTCCGCTGGTGCGGGTCTTGGTCACCGAGACGTCGGCCGTCGGCTGGGCGGTGCCGGCTGAGGTCGAGCTGTTGTTGCCGGGGGAGGTGTCGGTCGGCGAGTCGACCACGGCGGTGTTGTCGAGCGCTCCGGTGTAGCCGGGCGGCACGTCGGCGGTGATCGAGATGGTCACCGTCGCGCCGGCGCCGGTGGCGGGCAGGTCGCCCAGCTCGCAGCGCACCTCGTTGCCGGTGCCCACGGTGCAGCCGAGGCCGGCCGGGGTCACGGTGACGCCGGTGAGGGTGTTGACCAGGTCGTCGGTGACGACGACGTCGCGGGCGACCGAGGGGCCGCCGTTGGTGACGACGACGTCCCAGCTGACGGGCGTGCCGGGCACGACCTGCCCGCTGGTGCGGGTCTTGGAGATCGACACGTCGGCCGCCGGCTGCGCCGCGCCGGGCGAGGTCGAGGTGTTGTTGCCGTCGGTGGTGTCGGTCGGCGAGGTGACGCCGGCGGTGTTGTCGAGCCGCCCGGTGTAGCCGGCGGGCACGTCGGCGGCGATCGTGACGGTCACCGTCGCGCCGGCACCGGTGGCCGCGAGGTCGCCCAGCTCGCAGCGGACGACGTTGCCGGCGTCCACGGTGCAGCCGAGGCCGGCCGGGGTGACGGTGACGCCGGTGAGGGTGTCGACGAGGTCGTCGGTGACGACGACGTCGCGGGCGACGGACGGGCCGCCGTTGGCGACGACGACGTCCCAGCTGACGGGCGAGCCGGGCACGACCTGCCCGCTGGTGCGGGTCTTGGAGATCGACACGTCGGCCGCCGGCTGCGCCGTCCCGGGCGAGGTCGAGTTGTTGTTGCCCGGGGTGGTGTCGGTCGGCGAGGTGACGACGGCGGTGTTGTCGAGGTCGCCGGTGTAGTCGGCCGGCACCTGCGCCGAGACCGTGAGCGTGACGGTCGAGCCGGCCCCGGACGCCGGCAGGTCACCCAGCTCGCAGCGCACCTCGTTGCCGGTGCCGACGGTGCCGACGGTGCAGCCGAGCGAGGCCGGCGTCACCTCGACGTCGGTGAGGGCGTCGACGAGGTCGTCGGTGAGCACGACGTCACGGGCGACCGAGGGGCCGCCGTTGGTCACGACGACCTCCCACGCGACCGGTGTGCCGGGCACGACCGCGCCGCTGGTGCGGGTCTTCGAGACCGAGACGTCGGCCGCCGGCTGCGCGGTGCCGGGCGAGGTCGCCTCGTTGTTGTCGTCGGTGGTGTCGGTCGGGGAGTCGACGACGGCGGTGTTGTCGAGCGCTCCGGTGTAGCCGGGCGGCACGTCGGCGGTGATCGTGACGGTCACGGTCGAGCCGGCGCCGCTCGCGGGCAGGTCGCCCAGCTCGCAGCGCACCTCGTTGTCGGCGCCGACGGTGCAGCCGAGGCCGGCGGGGGTGACGGTGACGCTGGTGAGGGTGTCGACGAGGTCGTCGGTGACGACGACGTCGCGGGCGACCGAGGGCCCGCCGTTGGTGACCACCACGTCCCAGCTGACGGGTCGGCCGGGGACGATCTGGCCGCTGGTGCGGGTCTTGTCGATCGACACGTCGGCGGCCGGCTGGGCGGTGCCGGGCGAGGTCGCCTCGTTGTTGTCGTCGGTGGTGTCGGCCGGGGAGTCGACGACGGCGGTGTTGTCGAGCGCGCCCGTGAAGCCGGCGGGCACGTCGGCGGTGATCGTGATCGTCACCGTGGAGCCGGCACCGGTGGCCGCGAGGTCGCCCAGCTCGCAGCGCACCTCGTTGCCGGTGCCGACGGTGCAGCCGAGGCCGGTCGGGTTGACGGTCACGCCGGTGAGCGCGTCGACGAGGTCGTCGGTGACGACGACGTCGCGGGCGACCGAGGGGCCGCCGTTGGCGACGACCACGTCCCAGCTGACCGGGCCGCCGGGGACGACCTGGCCGCTGGTGCGGGTCTTGGTGATCGAGACGTCGGCCGCGGGCTCGGCGGTTCCGGGCGAGGTCGAGCTGTTGTTGCCGGGGGAGGTGTCGGTCGGCGAGTCGACGGTCGCGGTGTTGTCGAGCGCCCCGGTGTAGCCGGGCGGCACGTCGGCGGTGATCGTGACGGTCACCGCGGAGCCGGCGCCGCTCGCGGGCAGGTCGCCCAGCTCGCAGCGCACCTCGTTGCCGGTGCCGACGGTGCAGCCGAGCCCGGTCGGGGTGACGGTCACACCGGTGAGCGCGTCGACGAGGTCGTCGGTGAGGACGACGTCGCGGGCCACCGAGGGCCCGCCGTTGGTGACCACGACGTCCCAGCTGACGGGTCGGCCCGGGACGACCGGGCCGCTCGTGCGGGTCTTCGAGACCGACACGTCGGCCGCGGGCTGGGCGGTGCCGGCTGAGGTCGAGCTGTTGTTGTCGGGGGAGGTGTCGGTCGGCGAGTCGACGACGGCGGTGTTGTCGAGCGCTCCGGTGTAGCCGGGCGGCACGTCGGCGGTGATCGAGATGGTCACCGTCGAGCCGGCGCCGGTGGCGGGCAGGTCGCCCAGCTCGCAGCGCACCTCGTTGCCGGCGCCGACGGTGCAGCCGAGGCCGGCCGGGGTCACGGTGACGCCGGTGAGGGTGTCGACCAGGTTGTCGGTGACGACGACGTCGCGGGCCACCGACGGTCCGCCGTTGACGACGGTGACGTCCCAGCTGACCGGTCGGCCGGGCACGACCGGCCCGATGGTGCGGGTCTTCGAGATCGAGACGTCGGCCGCCGGCTGGGCGGTGCCGGGTGAGGTCGCCTCGTTGTTGTCGTCGGTGGTGTCGGTCGGGGAGTCGACGACGGCGGTGTTGTCGAGCGCGCCGGTGTAGCCGGGCGGCACGTCGGCGGTGATCGTGACGGTCACGGTCGAGCCGGCGCCGCTCGCGGGCAGGTCGCCCAGCTCGCAGCGCACCTCGTTGCCGGCGCCGACGGCGCAGCCGAGGCCGGCGGGGGTGACGGTCACGTCGGTGAGGGTGTCGACGAGGTCGTCGGTGACGACGACGTCGCGGGCCACCGAGGGGCCGCCGTTGGTCACGGTGACGTCCCAGCTGACCGGGCGGCCCGGGACGATCGGCCCGATCGTGCGGGTCTTCGAGATCGACACGTCGGCGGTCGGCTGCGCCGTCCCCGACGAGGTCGAGCTGTTGTTGCCCGGGGTGGTGTCGGTGGGCGAGTCGACCACGGCGGTGTTGTCGACGTCGCCGGTGTAGCCGGGCGGCACGTCGGCGGTGATCGTGACGGTCACGGCCGAGCCGGAACCGGTCGCGGGCAGGTCGCCCAGCTCGCAGCGCACCTCGTTGCCGGCGCCGACGGTGCAGCCGAGGCCGGCGGGGGTGACGGTGACTCCGGTGAGGGCGTCGACGAGGTCGTCGGTGACGACGACGTCGCGGGCCACCGAGGGGCCGCCGTTGGTCACGGTGACGTCCCAGCTGACCGGGCGACCGGGGACGACCGGGCCGACGGTGCGCACCTTGTCGATCGACACGTCGGCCGCAGGCTCCGCCGTCCCGGGTGAGGTCGAGCTGTTGTTGCCCGGCGTGGAGTCGGTCGGCGAGGTGACGGTGGCGGTGTTGTCGACGTCGCCGACGAAGCCGGCCGGCACGTCGGCGGTGATCGTGACCACCACGGCCGCGGCCGCCCCCGAGGCCAGGTCGCCCACCTCGCACCGGACGGCGTTGCCCGCCGTCAGGGAGCACTCGACGCCGGCCGGGGCGTCGACGTCCACGTTCGTGAGCTCGTCGGGCAGGTCGTCCTCGACGACGACGTCGGTCGCGATCGACGGGCCCGCGTTGCGCACCTGCAGGCTCCAGGCGACCGGCCGGCCGGGCACGACCGCTCCGCTCGTGCGGGTCTTGACGATCGAGACGTCGGCCTCGGGGACGGCGTCGCCGTCGGAGGTCGAGGTGTTGTCGGTGGGGTTGCCGTCGGGCGGCGTCGTGACGACCGTGGCGGTGTTGGCCGCGCCGCCGGTGTAGGACGCCGGCACCTGGCCGCGCACGGTCACCACGACCTGGTCGCCGGGCGCGATGTCGCCCAGCTCGCACTGCACGGTGTTGCCGGCGCCGATGGTGCAGTCGACCCCGGCCGGCCCCTCGGCCGTGACGTCGGTGAGCGCGTCGAGCAGGTCGTCGTCGACCACGACGGCGGTGGCCGTCGACGGTCCGGCGTTGCCGACCGTGAGGGTCCAGGTGACCGCCCGGCCCGGCACCACCGGGCCGCTGGTGCGGGCCTTGACGATGTTGACGTCGGCCACCGACGACGCGTCGCCGGGCACGGTGGCGGTGTTGTTCGAGGGCGTGGTGTCGGTGGGCGAGTCGACCACGACGGTGTTGTCGAGCGTGCCGGTGTAGCTCGGGGGGACGCCGCCGGTGATCGTGACGGTCACGGGGTCGCCCACGGCGAGGTCGCCGAGCGCGCAGTCGATCTCGTTCCGGGCCGAGACGGTGCAGCTCGCCCCGGAGTCGGTCACGGCGGTGACGCCGGTCAGCGCCGGCTCGACGTCGTCCGCCACGACGACGGTGCGGGCGACCGACGGCCCGTTGTTCGTCACCACCACGCGCCAGGTGACCGGCGTGCCGGCCACCACCTCGCCGGAGGGGCGCGTCTTGGTGACCGAGACGTCGGCGGCGGGCTGAGCCGTGCCGGCCGACGTCGAGGTGTTGTCGGCCGGGGTGGTGTCGGTCGGGGAGTCGACGACCGCGGTGTTGTCGAGGTCGCCGGTGAAGCCGGCCGGCAGGTCGCCGCCGATGCGGACGACGACCTGGCTGCCGGAACCCGTGGCGGGCAGGTCACCGAGCACGCACTCCACGCTCGAGCCGGTGACCGTGCAGGCGTCGGCCGCGCCGTCGAGCAGGTCGGCGGTCACCCCGGTCAGGGCGGCCGGCACCTCGTCGGTCAGCACGACCGCGCGCGCCACCGAGGGACCGCTGTTGGTGACGCTGACGTCCCACGTGACCGGCGTGCCGGGCACGACGGGCCCGCTCGTGCGGGTCTTCGAGACCGAGACGCCGGCGCTGGGCTGGGCGGTGCCGGGGGAGGTGTCGGTGTCGTTGCCGGGGCTGGTGTCGGTGGGGGAGTCGATGACGGCGGTGTTGTCGAGGTCGCCGGTGTAGCCGGCCGGTACGTCGGCCGTCAGCGTGATCGTGCGGGTGGCGCCCGCGCCGGTGGCCGGGAGGTCGCCGAGGTCGCAGGTGACCTGGTTGCCGGCGGTGATCTCGCAGTCGGCGGACGGGTCGACGGTCAGCCCGGTGAGGGCGTCGACCAGGTCGTCGGTCAGGACGACGTCGCGGGCCACCGAGGGGCCGGCGTTGGTGACGGTGACGTTCCAGCTGATCGGGCGGCCGGGCACGACCGGGCCGCTGGTGCGGATCTTGCTGACGGAGACGTCGGCGTCGGGGGCGGCAGTGCCGGTGGAGGTGTCGCTGTTGTTGCCCGCCGTCGTGTCGGTGGGGGAGTCGACCACGGCGGTGTTGTCGAGCGCGCCGGTGTAGCCGGCCGGCACGTCGGCGGACAGCGTGATCGTGCGGGTGGCGCCCGCGCCGGTGGCCGGGAGGTCACCGAGGTCGCAGGTGACCTGGTTGCCGGCGGTGATCTCGCAGTCGTCGGACGGCGCGACGCTCAGGCCGGTGAGGTCGTCGACGAGGTCGTCGGTGAGCGTCACTGAGCGGGCGACGGAGGGGCCGGCGTTGGTGACGGTGACGTTCCAGCTGATCGGGCGGCCGGGCACGACGGGTCCGCTGGTGCGGACCTTGCTGACCGAGACGTCGGCGTCGGGCGTCGCGGTGCCGGCGGAGGTGTCGGTGTTGTTGCCCGGGGTGGTGTCGGTGGGGGAGTCGACGACCGCGGTGTTGTCGAGTGCGCCGGTGTAGCCGGCCGGCACCTCGGCCGACAGCGTGAACGTGCGGGTGGCGCCCGCATCCGTCGCGGCGAGGTCGCCCAGGTCGCAGGCGACCTCGTTGCCGGCGGTGATCTCGCAGTCGTCGGACGGCGCGACGCTCAGCCCGGTGAGGCCGTCGACCAGGTCGTCGGTGAGCGTCACCGAGCGGGCCACGGACGGTCCGGCGTTGGTGACGGTGACGTTCCAGCTGATCGGGCGGCCGGGCACGACGGGTCCGCTGGTGCGGACCTTGCTGACCGACACGTTCGCCTCCGGCGCCGCGGTGCCGGCGGAGGTGGCGGTGTTGTTGCCGGGGGTGGTGTCGGTGGGGGAGTCGACGACGGCGGTGTTGTCGAGGTCGCCGGTGTAGCCGGCCGGCACGGCGGCGGTCAGCGTGACGGTGCGGCTGGCGGCGGCGCCGGTGGCCGGGAGGTCGCCGAGTTCGCAGGTGACCTGGTTGCCGGCGGTGATCTCGCAGTCGTCGGACGGGTCGACGCTCAGGCCGGTGAGGGCGTCGACGAGGTCGTCGGTCAGGACGACGTCGCGGGCCACCGAGGGGCCGGCGTTGGTGACGGTGACGTCCCAGCTGATCGGGCGGCCGGGCACCACGGGGCCGCTGGTGCGCACCTTGCTGACCGAGACGTTCCCCTCCGGGGCCGCCGTGCCGGTGGAGGTGGCGCTGTTGTTGCCGGGGGTGGTGTCGGTGGGGGAGTCGACGACGGCGGTGTTGTCGAGCGCGCCGGTGTAGGCGGCCGGGACGTCACCGGTGACGGTCACCGTCACGCTCGAGCCCGCGCCGGTGGCCGGCAGGTCGCCGAGGTCGCAGGTGACCTGGTTGCCCGCGGTGACGTCGCAGTCGAGTCCGGCCGGGGTCACGGTGACGTCGGTCAGGGCGTCGACCAGATCGTCGGCCAGCGTGACCGAGCGGGCGACCGAGGGGCCGTTGTTGGTGACGGTGACGTTCCAGCTGATCGGGCGGCCGGGGACGACCGGGCCGCTGGTGCGGACCTTGCTGACCGACACGTCGGCGTCCGGCGTCGCGGTGCCGGTGGAGGTGTCGGTGTTGTTGCCCGGGGTGGTGTCGGTGGGGGAGTCGACGACGGCGGTGTTGTCGAGCGCGCCGGTGTAGCCGGCCGGGACGTCGGCCGACAGCGTGATCGTGCGGGAGGCGTCGGCCCCGCTCGCGGCCAGGTCGCCGAGGTCGCAGGTGACCTGGTTGCCCGCCGTGACGGTGCAGCCGGCGGACGGGTCGACGCTCAGCCCGGTGAGGGCGTCGACGAGGTCGTCGGTGAGGACGACGTCGCGGGCCACCGAGGGACCGGCGTTGGTGACGGTGACGTTCCAGCTGATCGGGCGGCCGGGGACGACGGGCCCGCTGGTGCGGACCTTGCTGACCGACACGTCGGCGTCCGGCGTCGCGCCACCGGTCGAGGTGTCGGTGTTGTTGCCGGGGGTGGTGTCGGTGGGGGAGTCGACGACGGCGGTGTTGTCGAGCGCGCCGGTGTAGGACGCCGGGACGCGGCCGCTGATGGTGACGGTGACGCTGCGTCCGGTGCCGGCGGCGGCGAGGGTGCCGAGGTCGCACTGCACGACCTTGCCCGCCGCGACGGTGCAGTCGAGGCCGGCCGGGGTCACCGTGACGTCGGTGAGGGCGTCGACGAGGTCGTCGGTGAGCGTGACCGAGCGGGCGACCGAGGGGCCGTTGTTGGTGACGGTGACGTTCCAGCTGATGGGCCGGCCGGGGACGACGGGTCCGCTGGTGCGGACCTTGCCGACCGACACGTCGGCGTCCGGCGTCGCGGTGCCGGTGGAGGTGTCGGTGTTGTTGCCCGGGGTGGTGTCGGTGGGCGAGTCCACGACCGCGGTGTTGTCGAGGGCCCCGCTGTAGCCGGCCGGCACGTCGGCCGACAGCGTGATCGTGCGGGAGGCGCCGGCGCCGGTGGCCGGGAGGTCGCCGAGGTCGCAGGTGACCCGGTTGCCGGCGGTGATCTCACAGTCGGCAGACGGCGACACGGTGAGCCCGGTCAGCGCGTCGACGAGGTCGTCGGTCAGGACGACGTCCCGCGCGACCGACGGGCCGGCGTTGGTGACGGTGACGCTCCAGCCGACCGGGCGGCCAGGCACGACCGGGCCGCTGGTGCGGACCTTCGTGACGGACACGTCGGCGTCGGGGGCCGCGGTGCCGGTGGAGGTGTCGGTGTTGTTGCCCGGGGTGGTGTCGGTGGGCGAGTCCACGACCGCGGTGTTGTCGAGCGCGCCGGTGTAGCCGGCCGGCACGTCGGCGGACAGCGTGATCGTGCGGCTGGCGCCCGCGCCGGTGGCCGCGAGGTCACCCAGGTCGCAGGTCACCTCGTTGCCGGCGGCGACGCTGCAGCCGGCGGACGGCGAGACCGTCAGCCCGGTGAGCGCGTCGACGACGTCGTCGGTGAGCGTCACCGAGCGGGCCACGGACGGGCCGGCGTTGGTGACGGTGACGTTCCAGCTGATCGGGCGGCCCGGCACGACCGGGCCGCTGGTGCGCACCTTGGTGACCGAGACGTTCGCGTCCGGTGCGGCACTGCCGGCGGAGGTGGCGGTGTTGTTGCCGGGGGTGGTGTCGGTGGGGGAGTCGACGACCGCGGTGTTGTCGAGCGCGCCGGTGTAGCCGGCGGGCACGTCCGCGCTGAGGGTCAGGGTGACGCTCGAGCCCGCGCCGGTGGCCGGGAGGTCGCCGAGGTCGCAGGTGACCTGGTTGCCGGCGGCGACGGTGCAGCCGGTGGACGGCGACACCGTGAGGCCGGTGAGGGCGTCGACGAGGTCGTCGGTGAGGACGACGTCACGGGCCACCGAGGGGCCGGCGTTGGTGACGGTGACGTTCCAGCTGATGGGCCGGCCGGGGACGACGGGTCCGCTGGTGCGGGCCTTGCTGACCGAGACGTCGGCGTCCGGGGTGGCACTGCCGGTCGAGGTGTCGGTGTTGTTGCCGGGGGTGGTGTCGGTGGGGGAGTCGACGACGGCGGTGTTGTCGAGCGCGCCGGTGTAGGACGGCGGGACGCGGCCGCTGATGGTGACGGTGACGCTGCGTCCGGTGCCGGTGGCGGCGAGGGTGCCGAGGTCGCATTGCACGACCTTGCCCGCCGCGACGGTGCAGTCGAGGCCGGCCGGGGTCACCGTGATGTCGGTGAGGGCGTCGACGAGGTCGTCGGTGAGCGTGACCGAGCGGGCGACCGAGGGGCCGTTGTTGGTGACGACGACGTCCCAGGTCACGCGGCGTCCGGGCACGACGGGGCCACTGGTGCGCGACTTGGTGACCGACACGTCGGCGTCGGGCCGGGCGGTGCCAGGGGCGGTGGCGGTGTTGTTGCCCGGCGTGGTGTCGACGGGCGAGTCGACCGTGACGGTGTTGGCGGCGCTGCCGGTGAAGCCGGCCGGCAGGCGCCCACTGACCACGACCGAGACGCTCTGGTTGGGGCCGAGCGTGGCGAGGCTGCACCGAAGCACGCCGGCCGCGCCGACCCGGCACCCGGCCGAGGCGGGCGCGTCGACGGCGACGTCGGTGAGCGCGTCGAGCAGCTCGTCGACGACCTCGACGTTCGTGGCCGAGGAGGGTCCGGCGTTGCGGACGACGATCGTCCACGACAGCCGGGTGCCCGGGACGACGGGCGTGGTGCGGGTCTTGGTGACCGACACGTCGGCGCGCGGGGCGGCCGAGCCGTCGACGGTGGCGCTGTTGTTGCCGGCCGCCGGGTCGGGCACCGCGCTGGTGACCTCGGCGGTGTTGTCGACCCGGCCGGTGTAGCCGGCGGGCAGGTCGCCGGTGATGGTGACGGTCACCAGCGGGTCGCCCGGGGCGATGGCACCGAGCTCGCAGCGCACCAGGTTGGGCGTCGCGCCGCCCGCCGTGACGGTGCAGGCGCCGGGGACGCCGGGCACGGTGGCGACGACGCCGGTGAGCGCGTCGAGCACGTCGTCGGTGACGACCACGCCCGTGGCGCGCGAGGGGCCGAGGTTGTCGACGGTGACCTGCCAGGTGACCGCCGAGCCGGGCACGACCGGGCCCGAGGTGCGGGTCTTGGTGACGGCGAGGTCGGCGCTCGGCTGCGCCGTCCCGGTCGAGGTGGCGGTGTTGTCGGCCGGGGTGGTGTCGGTGGGGGAGTCGACGACGGCGGTGTTGTCGAGGGCCCCGGTGTAGTAGGCCGGCACGCGCGCGGTGATGGTGACGGTGGCGGTGCCGACGGCCAGCGACCCGAGCGGGCACGTGACCACGTTCGCCGCGCCGACGGTGCAGGTGGCGCCGGCCGGGGCGCCCCGCGGCGTGGCCGTCACGTTGGTGAGCTCGTCGGGCAGGTCGTCGGTCAGGGTGACGGCAGCGGCCACCGACGGGCCGGCGTTGGTGACGTCGACGTCCCAGGTGACGGTGCGGCCCGGGACGACGGGGCCGGAGGTGCGGGTCTTGGTGACCGACACCCCGGCGCGGGCGGCCGGCGTCTCGGTCACCGTGGCGGAGTCGTTGGCCGCGTTCGGGTCGGGCGTGGTGGCGCTGACCGTCGCGGTGTTGACGAGGTTGCCGGTGAAGTCGGCGGGCACGACGCCCGAGACCGTGACGGTGGCCGGGGCGGCGCCGACGGCGACGCTGCCCAGCGAGCAGGTGACCCGGTTGTCGGCAGCCACGGTGCAGCCGCCGGACGCGCCGGTGGCGGTGACGCCGGTCAGCCGGGGGTCGACGGCGTCGGTGACGGTGACGCCGCGCGCGGTGCTGGGGCCGCCGGGGTTGGTGACCGCGATGGTCCAGGCGACGCGCTGCCCGGGCACGACCGGGCCGGTGGCGGGCGCCGTCCGGGTCTTGGTGATCGCGAGGTCGGCGCGGGTGATGACGGTGAGGCCGAGCGTGCTGGTGTTGTCGTCGGTCGCGGGGTCGACGGTCTGCGAGCCGACGGTGGCCTGGTTGACCAGCCGGTTCGACGGCGGGTCGGCGTCGGGCAGCACGGTGATCGTCATCCGCGCCGGCGTGCCGCCCGGCGGCAGGTCACCGAGGGCGCACTGGACGGCGCGGCCGTCGACGGCGCACGCCGGCCCGCCGACCACGGTGGCCGAGACCACGGTGAGGCCGGCCGGGACGGTGTCGCGCACCACCGTGGCCCGGGCCACCGACGGCCCGGCGTTGGTGACGGTGAGGTCGTAGTCGAAGGCCACGCCCGCGACGACCGTGTCGACCGAGGCCGACTTGACCACCGAGAGGTCGGCGCGGGTCTGCACCGTGCTGGTCGCCGTGCTCTGGTTGTTGCTGGCGTCGAGGTCGGCCGTGGTGCTGCTCACGGTGGCGGTGTTCGACAGGCTCGCGCCGGCGAAGGCCGGGTCGAGCAGCCCGGTGACGGTGATGGTCACCGGTGTCGGACCGTCGGCCAGCGTGCCGAGGTTGCACGACAGGGTGCCACCGGCCGTCGAGCAGGTGCCGGCCGCCGTGGGCGAGACGGTGGCCCGGACGCCGCTCAGCGCCGCAGGCAGCGGGTCGGTCACGGTGGTGGCCACCATGTCGGCGGGGCCGTAGTTGACGACGGTCAGCGTGTAGGTGACCTGCTGGCCGGCCACGAGCGGGCTCGGCGCGACGGTCTTGACGACCTCGAGGTCGCCGGCCGCCGTCACCGGGGTGCTGATGCTGGTCTGGTTGTCGCCGGGGGTGAGCTCGGTGGTGGTGCTGGTGACGCTGGCCTGGTTGACCTGGTTCGCGGTGGCGCCGGCCGCGACGGCGACCTGCAGGCGCACCGTCCACGTGGCGCCCGCGGACAGCACCGCCCGGGTGCAGGTGACGGTGGTCGTGCCCGAGCAGCTGCCGCCGGCGGCACTGGTGCCGGTGAGGGTGACTCCGGCGGGCAGGACGTCGACGAGCCGCACCCCGGCGGCGTCGGAGGGTCCGTTGTTGGTGACCGTGACGTCGTAGGCGGCCGGGCGGCCGGCGACGAGCGGGACGGGCGTGACGCTCTTGACCACGGTGAGGTCGGTGCGCGTCTGCACCGTGGCGCTGGTCTGGCCGGTGTTGTTGCCCACGACCGGGTCGGTGGTCGCGCTGCTGACGCGCGCGGTGTTGACCACGCTGCCGCCCGTGACGGCGGGGTCGACCCGCACCCTCACCGTGGCCGTGGCGGTCTGCCCGGCCGGCACCGTGCCGAGGTCGCAGGTGAGGGTGCCGGGCGTCGCCGGCGCCGAGCTGCAGGTGGGGCTGCTGACGAAGGCGGCGTTGCCGGGCAGGTCGTCGAGCACCTGCACGTCGGTGGCGTCGGAGGGCCCGAGGTTGCGCACGGTGACCGTGTAGTCGACCACGCTGCCGGCCACCACGGAGGTCGGGCCGGTCTTGGTGACCTGCAGGTCGGCCCGGGTGACGACGGGGGTGCGGGTGGTGGCGGTGTTGTCGGCCGGCGACGGGTCGACGGGACCGGCGGCCGCCACCGTCGCGGTGTTGGCCACGATCGCGCCGGACGCGGTGCCGGGCGCGACCGTGCCGGGCAGCACGACCGTCCAGGTGTCGCCGGTGTTCAGGGCGGCGCGGGTGCAGGTGACCACCTGCCCGTTGCGGGTGCAGCCCGCGGGCAGGGTGCCGATGACGACGGAGTCGGGGACGGTGTCGGTGATGGTCGCGCCGGTGGCGTTGCTGGGGCCGGCGTTGGTGGCGGTGAGCGTGTAGGTGATCGGGCCGCCGGCCACGACCGGGCTCGGCGAGGCCGACTTCTGCAGCGCCAGGTTGGCCTGCGCACCACCGGTCAGGGTGTGCGAGGCGCTGTTGTTGGTGGTGTCGGGGTCGAGGGCCGTCGTGGTGGCCGTGGCGGTGTTGACGGCGCCGGCGCCGCTGCCGTCGGCCGGCGTGCCCGCCACGATCGTGATGGTGGTCGTGGCGCCCACCGGCAGGCTGCCGACGGCGCAGCGCACGGTGGCGCCGGTGGTGGTGCAGGTGCCGCGGTCGGACGAGGCCGACTGCAGGGTCAGCGGCGTGGGCACCGGGTCGGTCACCACGACGTCGCCGGCCACCGACGGCCCGCGGTTGGTCACGGTGACGGTGTAGGTGACCGGGTTGCCGGACGTCGTCGGCGGGGCGGTCTTGGTGACCGCGAGGTCGGCGCGCGGCTGCAGCGTGTCGGTGGCGGTGTCGCTGTTGTTCGCGCCGTCGGGGTCGGCGGTCGTGGCGGTGACCGAGGCGGTGTTGGCGAGCTGGCCCGTGGCGGTCGGTGCGACGACGGCGTCGACGACGACGGTGGCCGAGCCGCCCGCGGGGACCGCCCCGAGCGTGCAGACCACGGCGGTGGTGCACGTGCCCTGCGAGGGGGAGGCGACGACGTTGGTCAGCGCGGCCGGAGGCGTGTCGGTGACGCGCACGCCGGCGGCGTCGGAGGGGCCGTTGTTGGTGACGGTGAGCACGTACTGCACCGGTCGGCCGGGCACGACCGGCGAGGTGGTGGTCGTCTTGTCGATCGACAGGTCGGCCTGGGCGGCGCCGGGGGTGTTCGACGCCGTCGCGCTGTTGTTGCCCGGCACCCGGTCGAGGGTGGTGGTCGAGACCGTCGCGGTGTTGGCGATCGCCCCGCCGGCGTACGAGGGGTCGAGGCGGGCGGTCACGGTGACCGTCGCCGACGCGCCGGGCGCGAGCGCCCCGACCGGGCACGAGACGCTGCGTCCGGTGACCGTGCAGGTGCCGGACGGCGTGGTGGCGGTGACCGCGGGAGAGGTGAGGAACGCCGTGGGCAGGGTGTCGGCCACGACCACCGACCGCGCCGTCGACGGGCCGTTGTTGGTCGCGGTGATCGTGTAGGTGACGTCGCGGCCCGGCACCGGGTTGGTCGGCGTCCCGACCTTGGTGACGGCGACGTCGGCGCTGGTGGTGACCGTGGACGCCGCCGACGCGGCGTTGTTGCCGGGCACCGGGTCGCTGACGTCGGAGGTGACCGTCGCGACGTTGGTGACACCGGTGCCCGTGAAGCCGGGCTGCACGCGCGCCACGACCGTGACGGCGCGGGTCGCGCCGTTGTTCACGGTGCCGAGGGTGCAGGTCACGGTGCCGTTCGCCTGGGTGCACGAGCCGCCCGGCACGGTCGCGGAGACGAACGTGGTGTCGGCGGGCAGCGTGTCGCTCACCACGGTGCCGGTGGCCGGGTTGGGCCCGTTGTCGGTGACGGTGAGCGTGTAGGTGATCTCGGAGCCCGCGTCGACGGGCTCGGGCGAGGCCTGCTTGGTGATGGCGAGGTCGGCGCGCGCCGCCACCGGCGTCTCGGCCGGACCGGTCGTGTAGGTGTAGTCGCGCCCGATCTGCGGGGCGCGGTAGTCGAGCAGGCCGACGTTGGTGAGCGTCGTCCCCGATCCGGTCGCGTCGACGGTGACGTCGAAGGTCACCGTCTGCACGGCGCCCTTGGCCAGGGTGCCTCCGGCGGTGGTGCTCGCGCCCGTGCCGGCCCTCACGCGCACGGTGCGCGAGGCGGCGACGTACTCGCCGACGTCGTCGCCGGCGGCGTCGGTCTTGGCGCCGGTGTTGGCGCCCGCGGTGACCCGGATCGAGCCCGGCACGTAGGTCACGTCGGCGGGCAGCACGTCGCGGACGACGCTGTTGGTCGCGTTGTCGTCGCCGGAGTTGGTGAAGCTCAGCGAGTAGCGCAGCGTGTCGCCCACCTGCGCCGTGCCGGCGCCGCGGGTGAGGTTGGTGACGGTCTTGGTGCCCGAGATCGTGGGGGCGTAGAGGTCGACCTGCGTGGTCAGCGCGGCCGGGAAGTACACGTCGCCGCTGCTGGTGAACGACAGGTTGGCCGAGGTGGCGTTGTTGGGGATCGAGGTGGTGGTGAACGACTTGGTCTCGGTGCCGAGGCTGTTGACGTAGGCCGGGTTGCGGTTGGCGAGGATGACGCCGTCGCTGCTGATGCGGCTGGCGAAGAAGTTGGTCGTCGACCCCGCGCTGCCGTCGGTCTGGGCGGTGCCGTTGATCGTGAACTGGTCGCCGGTGAGCTGCTTGTCGCCCTCGTAGACGACCATGCCGACGCGCGAGTTCACGGTGCCGCTCGGCGGGGTGAGGAAGCCCGAGATCGAGGCGTTGGCGGTCTCGCCCGAGGCCACCGAGGCGTAGCCGGAGAACACCGACAGGTCGCGCAGCGGTGCGTTGGGGTCGGCCACCACCACGACCAGGTTCCAGCCCGCGTACTTGTCGGACTGGTTGTCGGTGAGCACGACGTCGGCGGCGCCGTAGGTGCCGCTGTTCTGCACCAGGCTCGTGACGTCGCGGTAGGCGCTGTAGTGCGACGTGCCCTGCTTGTCGACGACGTCGGAGGTGAGCGTCTGGTAGCCCGCGCTCGGCGTCCGGAACTTGATGGTGGTGCTCGTCGCGGTGCCCAGGCTCGCGCTGGCCCCCCAGAACAGGTAGGCCTTGAGCACCGTCGCGCCCGTGGGCAGCGTGAGGTTGGCCGTCGAGCTGGACGACGTGGTCGCGTCGTTGTCGACGTCGAGGCGCACCATCGTCAGGCCGTTGTTGCCCTGGTCGAGGGTGCCGTTGAGCGTGCCCGCGCACTGGCTGCCGTTGGTGCCCGTCGGGCTGCACGTCATCAGCGTGTTGCCGGTGAGCTGCACGCTGCCGTTGGTCTGGGTCGAGTAGACCTTCGTGAAGGGCCGGATGACGGCCGCCTGCGCGGGCGGCGCCGCCACCGGCAGTGCGACGACGCCGGCCAGCAGGCCGACGAGGACGACGACGAGCCACCGGGGCGGGCGGTGCGGCTGCTTCAGGGCGCGGTGGGACGGGAGGGGGGAGGTGCCACGCATGGGAGGGAGCCCGTTCGACGAGATTGACCGGCCTGTTGACTGATCTGGACAGAGAATTATCACGCGGCACGGCGCCTCGGCATCCCCCTCGGCCGGGAACGTCGGACCAAGGCCGGGTGACCAGACTTGAGTGGAACAGACTCAACTTCGGTGGTGTTGAATCGCTGACCACCCGCCGCCGGAGCCGTCACACTGGGCGCACCCGGCTCGGATCCCGGTCACGCCCCACCGTCGCCGCAGGACACGTCGTTCAGGAGCCGCCGCATGAGCCAGGTCCCCCTGGAGAAGTTCACCACCAAGAGCCGCGAGGCGATCGCCGCCGCCCAACTGTCGGCGACGACGTCCGGCCACAGCACGATGGAGCCGGTGCACCTGCTGGTCGCGCTGCTGCGCGACCAGGAGGGCTCGGCCCGCACGCTCGTCACCAAGGCCGGGGTCGATGCCGCCGGCCTGCTCGCCTCGGCCGAGTCCGCGCTCGCCGCGCTGCCGCGCGCGAGCGGCGCCACGGTCAAGCAGCCCAAGACCACCCCCGCGCTCGTGCGGGTGCTCGCCGCCGCCCTCGACCTCGCCGCCGGCATGAAGGACGAGTTCGTCAGCACCGAGCACCTGCTCATCGCCCTCGCCGGCACCGAGTCGGGCGCCCAGCAGGTGCTCACCGGCGCCGGGCTCACCGAGAAGGGCCTGCGCGAGGGCCTCACCGCGATGCGCGGCAACCGCCGGGTCACCAGCGAGGACGCCGAGTCGACCTGGGAGGCGCTCGAGAAGTACTCCGTCGACCTCACCGCCGCCGCCGAGGAGGGCGCCCTCGACCCCGTCATCGGCCGCGACTCCGAGATCCGCCGGGTCGTGCAGGTGCTCTCGCGGCGCACCAAGAACAACCCCGTGCTCATCGGCGAGCCCGGCGTCGGCAAGACCGCCGTCGTCGAGGGCCTGGCCCAGCGCGTCGTCGACGGCGACGTCCCCGACTCGCTCAAGGGACGCCGCGTGCTCAGCCTCGACCTCGCCGCCATGGTCGCCGGCGCGAAGTACCGCGGCGAGTTCGAGGAGCGCCTCAAGGCCGTCCTGGAGGAGATCAAGGACGCCGGCGGCCAGGTCATCACCTTCATCGACGAGCTGCACACCGTCGTCGGCGCGGGCGCCGGCGGCGACTCCGCCATGGACGCCGGCAACATGCTCAAGCCCATGCTCGCGCGCGGCGAGCTGCACATGATCGGCGCGACCACCCTCGACGAGTACCGCGAGCGCGTCGAGAAGGACCCCGCCCTCGAGCGCCGCTTCCAGCAGGTCTTCGTCGGCGAGCCGTCCGTCGAGGACACCATCCAGATCCTGCGCGGCATCCGCGAGAAGTACGAGGCCCACCACAAGGTGCGCATCCTCGACGCCGCGCTGGTCGCCGCCGCGAGCCTGTCCGACCGCTACATCACCGGGCGTCAGCTGCCCGACAAGGCCATCGACCTCGTCGACGAGGCCAGCTCGCGGCTCAAGATGGAGATCGAGTCCTCGCCGGAGGAGATCGACCAGCTGCGCCGCCAGGTCGACCGGCTGAAGATGGAGGAGTTCGCCCTCGCCAACGAGACCGACGACGCCTCCGTCGAGCGCCTGGCCGCCCTGCGCGCCGACCTGGCCGACAAGGAGGAGGCGCTGCGCGCGCTCGTCGCCCGGTGGGAATCCGAGAAGGCCAGCCGCGAGGGCGAGGGCGAGCTGCGCGCCCAGCTCGACCAGCTGCGCATCGAGGCCGAGCGGCTGCAGCGCGAGGGCGACCTCGGCGGCGCCAGCGCCATCCTCTACGGCCGCATCCCCGAGCTCGAGCAGCAGATCGCCGCCGCCGAGGCCGCCGAGGACGCCGCCGACGGCGACCTCGACCCGCTCGTCGGCGACGCCGTCGGGCCCGAGCAGATCGCCGAGGTCGTCGAGGCCTGGACCGGCATCCCCACCGGCCGGATGCTCGAGGGCGAGACCGCCAAGCTGCTGCGCATGGAGGACGTCATCGGCGAGCGGCTGATCGGGCAGCGCGACGCCGTCCGCGCGGTCAGCGACGCCGTCCGCCGCTCGCGGGCCGGGCTGTCCGACCCCAACCGGCCCACCGGCTCGTTCCTGTTCCTGGGCCCCACGGGCACCGGCAAGACCGAGCTGGCGCGCTCGCTGGCCGACTTCCTCTTCGACGACGAGCGCGCGATGGTGCGCGTCGACATGAGCGAGTACTCCGAGAAGCACTCGGTGGCCCGGCTCGTCGGCGCCCCTCCGGGCTACGTCGGCTACGACCAGGGCGGTCAGCTCACCGAGGCGGTGCGCCGGCGTCCCTACTCGGTCGTGCTGCTCGACGAGGTCGAGAAGGCGCACCCCGAGATCTTCGACGTGCTGCTGCAGGTGCTCGACGACGGCCGCCTCACCGACGGCCAGGGCCGCACCGTCGACTTCCGCAACACGCTGTTGATCCTCACCTCCAACCTCGGCTCGACCTACCTGGTCGACCCGGCGCTGGACGCGGAGAAGAAGCGCGAGTCGGTGATCTCGGTGGTGCGCTCGAGCTTCAAGCCCGAGTTCCTCAACCGGCTCGACGAGATCGTGCTGTTCGAGGCGCTGAGCAAGGAGGCGCTCACCCACATCGTCGACCTGCAGCTCGGCCTGCTCTCGAAGCGGCTCGCCTCGCGCCGGGTGACGATCGAGGTCACCGACGCCGCCAAGACGTGGCTGGCCGACGTCGGTTACGACCCGGCCTACGGGGCGCGGCCGCTGCGTCGCCTGGTGCAGTCGGCCATAGGCGACCCGCTGGCCAAGCTGCTCATCAGCGGGCAGGTGCCCGACGGCGGCGCCGTGCGGGTCGACGCGGCCGAGGGTGGCGGGCTGACGCTCTCCGGCGGGTGAGGCGGGGCCGAGGTGGGGCCGAGCCGCGGGCCCGAGATGTGACGAGGTGGTGGCGTCTCCCGAGGGATGAGTACGCGGGAGGGTTGACCGGGCCATCATCGGGCACAGTCTCGGCCGGCGGCCCGCTCCGGCGGGCCGGCTTCCGCTCTCTCCACGAACACGAAGGACGACCACCGTGACCACTGCACGCCGCTCCGCCCGTCGCACCCTCGCCGGCCTGGTCCTCGCGATCAGCGCCGCCCTGGCCTTCACCATGACCGCCGCCGTCACCACCTCGGCGTCCGCGGCCCCCGCGCCCGAGTCCACGGTCGCCGCCAAGGCCCCCCGCGCCTACTACGGCGCCATCGCCATGGCCAACGACGGCGCCTGGGGCGTCGCCTACGACTACCGCACCCGCGCCGGCGCCTACGACCGGGCGCTCAAGGGCTGCCGCAAGAACGCCGCCTACCCCGGCACCTGCCGCAAGATCGGCTGGGTCCGCAACGCGTGCGGCGCCGTCGCCGCCAAGTTCAACAGCCGCGGCTTCGTGACCCGCTACAAGTACGGCTTCGCCGCCACCAAGGTGGGAGCCAAGCGCAAGGCCCGCGCCAACTTCGGTGGCCGCATCGTCACCTGGGTCTGCACCACCCGCTGAGCCCCGCCGGCCCCGGCCGGCCTGCAGCGCACAGGGCCACCACCCGTCACGGGTGGTGGCCCTTCGCGTTGGCCCGACCTGGACAATGGCCACGATGAGCGAGAAGCCGGTACGACCCAGCCAGACCTCGCTGAGCGGCTGGCTCGTCGTGCTCGGCTCCGTCTTCGTCGTGCTCGGCGCCTTCGAGCGGGTCGCGACGCTCGGCTCCATCGAGTCGCAGCAGGCCGCCGCCGACGCGCTCGACCGGGCGCCGTCCACCGGCTTCGACCTCAGCGTGGACGACGTGCAGCTCGCCCTGCACGTGATGGCGGTGGTCGCCGGCGGCCTGGCCACCCTCACCGGCGCTGCGGGCTGGCTGGTGCTGCGCCGCTCCCGCGAGGCGCGGGTCGTGCTGAGCGTGGCCGCGCCGCTCCTGGTGCTCGCCGGGCTCGGGGTGAGCCCGTTCGCCGCGATGCTGGTGGCGGCCGCCACGGTGATGCTGTGGGTGCAGCCCTCGCGGGCGTGGCTCGCGGGGCAGCCGGTGCCCGTGCCCGCCGGTGCGGGGGACGGACGCGCCGAGCGGCAGGTCGAGCGCCCCGCGGAGACCCCCGCCGAGCGACCCGCCGAGCCGGTCCAGACCCCCGGCCCGCCTCACCCTCCCGCGCCGGGTCCCTCTGGCACCATGTCCGCCATGACGTACAACCCGGGCTCCGAGTCCTACCCGCCGCCCCCGCAGTACGGCGGCGGCAACCCCTACGGCGGCTCGGGCGCCCCGACGAAGCGGCCCGGCACCGTCACGGCGGCCGCCATCATCACGATGGTCTTCGGCGCGCTGACCACGCTCGGCTGCGGCATCCTCGGCCTCACGCTGCTGCTGGCCGACAAGAGCGACGTCATCAACGACCTGCAGGACCGGCTGGGCGACCAGAGCACCTTCGACGACTACTCGTTCGAGGACTGGGAGAACGTGCTGAGCGCCGCCGGCATCATCTTCCTGGTGCTCGCGGTCTGGGCGCTGATCTCGATCGCGCTCGCCGTCGGCGCGATGCGCGGCTCGAACGGCGCGCGCATCATGCTCATCATCTCGGCCGGCGTCTCGATCGTCGTCAGCCTGGTCGGCACGCTGATCTTCCTGTTCCCGGGCCTGAACCTGATCGCGGCCATCGCCGTCATCGTGCTGCTGTTCACCGGCGGCGCCGGCGACTGGTACCGGGCGAAGAAGAACGCCCGCGCCTGAGGCGCGGGCGTCCGACTCGCTGACGGTCGGGCCGGTGGCCCGACAGGGTCGGGTCAGGCCTCGGTCTCGCTGAGGTCGCCGGCCCACAGGGTGTGGAACGTGCCCTCGCGGTCGACACGCTGGTAGGTGTGCGCGCCGAAGTTGTCGCGCAGTGCCTGGATGAGCGCGGCGGGCAGGCGCTCGCGGCGCAGGCCGTCGAAGTAGGCCAGCGACGAGCTGAACGCCGGGGTCGGGACGCCGGTGCGCGCGGCCGTCGCCACGACGTCGCGCCAGGCGTCGACGCCCTCCTTGACCGCGGTGGCGAAGTACTCGGTCGTCAGCAGCGTGGTGAGGTCGGGCTCGGCCGCGTAGGCCTCGGTGATGCGACCGAGGAAGCGCGCCCGGATGATGCAGCCGTCGCGCCAGATCTTGGCGACCTGGCCGAGGTCGACGTCCCAGCCGTGCTCCTCGGCACCCTTGGCGATCTGGTCGAAGCCCTGCGCGTAGGCCACGATCTTCGAGGCGTAGAGCGCCTTCTGCACGGCGTCGACGAACTCGTCGCGGTCGCGGTCGACCCGCTCGCCCTCGGGCGAGGTCGAGTAGACCTCACGCGCGGCGGCCCGCTGGTCGGCGTGGCCCGACAGGCTGCGCGCGAACGTGGCCTCGGCGATGCCGGTGATCGGGACGCCGAGGTCGAGGGCGCTCTGCACGGTCCAGCGGCCGGTGCCCTTCTGCTCGGCGGCGTCCTGGACGACGTCGACGAACGGCTGACCGGTCGCGGCGTCGGTGTGGCGCAGCACGTCGGCGGTCATCTGGATCAGGAACGACTCCAGCTCGCCCTCGTTCCACTGCTTGAAGACGTCGGCGATCTCGGCCGGGCTGAGCCCGAGCACCGAGCGCAGCAGGTCGTAGGACTCCGCGATCAGCTGCATGTCGGCGTACTCGATGCCGTTGTGCACCATCTTCACGAAGTGGCCGGCCCCGCCCTCGCCGACGTGGGCGCAGCACGGCTCGCCGTCCACCTGCGCGGCGATCGACTCCATGATCGGGCCGAGCCGCTCGTAGGCCTGGTCGGTGCCGCCGACCATGATCGAGGGCCCGTTCAGCGCCCCCACCTCGCCGCCGGAGACGCCGGTGCCGACGAAGTGCAGGCCGTGCTCCTTCAGCCGCTCCTCGCGGCGCAGGGTGTCGGCGTAGTGGGCGTTGCCGCAGTCGACGACGATGTCGCCGTCCTCGAGCAGCGGCACGAGGTCGTCGATGACGGCGTCGGTGCCCGGACCGGCCTTGACCATGACCAGCACCACGCGGGGCTTCTCGATCGCGGCCACGAAGTCCTCGAGCGACTCGGCGCCGACGAAGTCGCCCTCGTCACCGTGCTCCTCGAGCATGGCCGTCATCCGCGAGGTGGTGCGGTTGTGGACGGCGATGGTGTGCCCGTGGCGGGCGATGTTGCGGGCCAAATTCGAGCCCATCACCGCCAGGCCCGTGAGGCCGATGGTGGCGCGAGCAGTGCTCTCGCCCTGGGTGTCGTCGATGCCGTCAGCGGCGTCGTTCACGCTTGATCCTCCTGCGTAGCTGCATGATGCGGAGCGACCCGACCAGGGCCGCGATGGCCATGCCGACCGCCGCGGCGATCAGCAGCAGAACAGCGACCGGTGCGTTGCCGTCCAGCCATAGGAACTCGACCGGGGCCGAGTCGGTGTTCTGCAGCACGAAGACGACGAGCAGCAGGATCAGCACCAGGGCGACCACGACCCCGGTCCAGGCGCCGCTGGTGCGCGAGGACCGCAGCGGGTTCTCGTCCTTGGTCGGCGCGGACGCCGGCTCGGGGTGCGGCTCGGGGTGCGGCTCGGTGGTGGCCGTGGACGGCGCCGGCTCGGCCGGCGGCACCGTCCCGGGGTTCTCGCTCAGCGGCTCGGGCTCGCCCGTGGCCGGTGGCGGCGGTTGGCTCATGTCCCGAACCTAGCCCTCGGCGCGGCGCCCGGCGTCCACCCGCTCGTGGGTGAGACCTGGGCGGTCGCTGGTCGGGCAACGAGCGCCAGCGAGCGTCGTCGGGACCACGGGGCGTCCACGGGAACGGCACCACACGGACCCTGGGCTCGTCGAAGGGCGTCGGTCACGGTCCCTGAGCCTGTCGAAGGGCGTCGGTCACGGTCCCTGAGCCTGTCGAAGGGCGTCGGTCACGGTCCCTGAGCCTGTCGAAGGGCGTCGGCCACGGTCCCTGAGCCTGTCGAAGGGCGTCGGCCACGGTCCCTGAGCTTGTCGAAGGGCCTTCGGTGGCGTTCGCGTGGTCGTTGCGTGGTCTCGACACGCGCGTCACGACCTCGTTCCTCGGTCGTGGCGCTTGCTCGACCTCTTCTGACTCGCGTCTTCGCAGGCTCGGACGCGGTCAGAAGACATTGAACGGGCGGAACTGGACGCTGACGCGGGGCCCGGCGGAGGCCACCTTCGGCACCGCGTGCTCCCAGGTGCGCTGGCACGAGCCGCCCATGACGACGAGGTCGCCGTGACCCATCGTGACCACGATCGACTCCCCGCCCTCGTCGCGCTCGCGCGGGCGCAGCGCGAGCTTGCGCGGGTCGCCGACCGAGACGATGGCGACCATCGTGTCGTGGGTCGAGCCGCGGCCGATGGTGTCGCCGTGCCAGGCCACGGAGTCGCGGCCGTCGCGGTAGTAGCAGCAGCCCGCCGTCCGGAACGGCTCGCCGAGCTCGGCGGCGTAGTGGGCCGTGAGTGCGTCGCGCGCCGCCTCGAGCGTCGGGTGGGGGAGCGTCTCGCCGATCATGTAGGTGTGCACCAGCCGGGGGACGTCGACCAGCCGGTCGTACATCTGGCGCCGCTCGGCGCGCCACGGCACCTCGCGCACCAGGGCCTCGAGCACCTCGTCGGCGTCGGGCAGCCACGAGCGGCCCACGTCGACCCACGCCCCGTGGCTGAGCTCGCGCCGCTCGATGCGACCGGTGTCGAGCCCCGTCGGGCCGTCGGCGCCGGCCGGGGCCGGCTCGAACAGCGTCGCCTGGAAGTCCACGCGCCGATCGTACGCCGCGTTCGAACACCTGAGCGAACGTGACGGGCGCGTCGACGGGCGGCGGGTCCACTGCGACTACCTCACCGACAGGCGCACTCGCCCGCCTCTACACGGGCGGGTCAGTGCATCCGACGGTGAGGTAGTCGCGCTTGGACGGCGTCAGCGGGTGCGGGCGACCCGCTTCAGCTCGCGCATCTCGTCGGCGAACTGCTCGCGCGACTGGTCGCGGGTGAAGCCGGTGCCGCCGCCGCGGGCCGGTCGCACGCAGTTGACCCCGGACGGCACCGAGCCGGTGAGGTAGGCGAGCGCGGCCTTGAAGTCGTCGCACCGCTCGACGTCCTCGTCGGGGTCGGTGGCGTAGCCGATGGCGTCGTCGACCGCGCCCATGTCGAGCGCGTCGGCCAGCGGGTTGATGTCGCGGGCCACGGTCCAGTACCAGCGCGCTATCGGGGCGCTGTGGTCGAGGGACGACGCCAGGCCGGGGTTGCCGAGCAGGTCGATGCCGAGGTAGTCGCCGGCGTCGGAGTAGTTGAAGTCGCCGGTGAGCTGGATGTAGCCGCGACCGGTGTAGGTGGCCCCGCCCGCCTGCACCGCGTTGTAGCGGAACGTCGACTCGTTGGCCAGCGTGGCCAGGAAGGCCGCCTGGCGCGGCGCGGTGGTGATGCCCGCGGCGACCATCTCGGCGTTCAGGCTCGGCAGGCCGGTCTCGACCGTCGCCTGGTCGGCCACCTTGCCCGGGAACATCGCGACGAGGTCGGCGTAGGTGATCGCGCCCACCGGCTCGGGGTCGGTGCCGCCGCACACCGGGACGCCGGGCAGCTGGCTCTCGGGGACGTCGACGTAGGCGACGGTGACGTAGCCGCCCTTGCTCGGCACGTGCGCCCACCACTCGCTGTCGGCGCCGTCGAGCACCACCCGCTCGCCCCGCTTCTGGCAGTCGACCCCGATGGTCTCGCCGGGGGCCAGCGTCGTCACGACGGCCGACGCCGTGGTGGCGTCGGCCCGCACCCGCACCCCCGAGCCGTAGGTCGGGAAGTCGGCGGCCTGCGCGGGAGCGGCGGGGACGATCGCCAGCACCGGCAGGGCCAGCCCGAGGGCGCAGAGCAGCATCCTGAGCAGTCGCGAGGTGGTCACCACCTCACCCTCACCCCCACGCCGCCCGGACGGCGTCCGGGCAAACCCTTGCGTCCGCCCGGGGCCGGCGCGTGCCACCCCGACGCACCACCGGGGGAGTACTCGGGGTGATCCCCGTGGCGCCGCCCCCGGTCGTCGGGGAGGCTGGGCGCATGAGCACCCCCGTCCCAGCGGCACGCGTCGTCGGGCTCACCAAGACCTACGGCGAGGGCGAGGCCACGGTCCGGGCCCTCGACGACGTCACCCTCGACCTCCACGCCGGGGAGTTCACCGCCGTCATGGGCCCGAGCGGCTCGGGCAAGTCGACGCTGATGCACGTGTGCGCGGCCCTCGACTCCGCCACCGACGGCGAGGTCTGGATCGGCGAGCGCGAGATCGGCTCGCTCGGCGACAAGCAGCTCACGATCCTGCGTCGTGAGGAGATCGGCTTCGTCTTCCAGTCCTTCAACCTGGTGCCGACGCTGACGGCCGAGGAGAACATCCTGCTGCCGCTCGCCATCGCCGGCCGCAAGCCGGACGCCGACTGGTTCGACTCCGTCGTGGCCACCGTCGGGCTGCGCGACCGGCTCGGCCACAAGCCCAACGAGCTCTCCGGCGGCCAGCAGCAGCGCGTCGCCGTCGCCCGCGCGCTGGTGAGCCGGCCGCGCGTCGTCTTCGCCGACGAGCCCACCGGCAACCTCGACTCGACCTCGGGCGCCGAGGTGCTCGGGCTGCTCCGCGCGGCCGTCGACGACCACGGCCAGACGGTCGTCATGGTCACCCACGACCCGGTCGCCGCGGCCTACACCGACCGTGTCGTCTTCCTCGCCGACGGCCGTGTCGTCGACGAGGTGCGCGACCCCGACCGCGAGCGCGTGCTCGAGATCATGGCCACGATGACCGCCGCGGCCGCCGCAGGGGCCGAGAAGCGGTGATCAAGGCCGCGCTGAAGAGCCTGCTCGGCCGCAAGCTGCGGCTGCTGACGAGCACGTTCGCCATCGTGCTCGGCGTCGCGTTCGTCGTCGGCACCCTGCTGTTCTCCGACACCCTCAACCGCAGCTTCACCGCCCTCTTCGACGCCACCGTCGGCGACGTCGTCGTCCAGCCCGCCGAGGGCGAGGACGTCCTCCCCGGCGGCAGCACTGAGCTCACCGTGCCCGGCGACCTCGTCGACCGGCTCGCCGACGTGCCGGGCGCCGCGCGCGCCGACGGCCAGGTGGGCGTCGCCGGCGTCTACGTCATCGACTCCGACGGCAAGCCGATCGGCGGCTTCGGGCCGCCGGCCCTCGGCGGCAACTGGACCGACGCGCCCGCCGCCAACGGCCTGCCCGGCCTCGAGATCGTCGAGGGCCGCGCCCCCGAGGCACCCGGCGAGGTCGTGCTCGACGACCAGACCGCCGAGAAGTCGGGCTACGACCTCGGCGACACCGTCCCGATCATCACCGCCGACGCCGAGGCCCGCCTCGAGCCGACGCTGGTCGGCGTCTCGGGCTTCCCCGAGGGCGGATCGCTCAACGGGGCCTCCTTCGCGGCCTTCACCACCGAGGAGTCGCAGCGGCTGTTCCTCGACGGCAAGGACGTCTACAACGACATCTGGGTCACCGCCGAGGACGGCGTCTCGCAGGCCGACCTGCGCGACCGGGTCGCCGAGGTGCTGCCCGACGGCGTCGAGGCGGTCACCGGCGACGACGCCGCCGACGAGGGCGCCAGCGACCTGCTCGACGCCATCGGCTTCCTCACCACGTTCCTGCTGATCTTCGCCGGCATCGCCCTGGTCGTCGGCAGCTTCATCATCGTCAACACCTTCTCGATCCTGGTCGCGCAGCGCAGCCGCGAGCTCGCGCTGCTCCGCGCGCTCGGTGCCTCCAAGCGGCAGGTCGTGCGGTCGGTGCAGATCGAGGCGTTCGTGGTCGGGCTGCTCGGCGCCACGGCCGGGCTCGGGCTCGGCGTCCTGCTCGCGATGGGGCTGCGCACCCTGTTCGGCGCCTTCGGGCTCGACCTGACGGGCCAGCCGCTGGTCTTCGAGCCCCGCACCTTCCTCGCCGCCTACGTCGTCGGCATCACCGTCACCATGGTCGCCTCCTACTTCCCGGCCCGCCGCGCCTCGCGGATCGCGCCCGTGCAGGCCATGCGCGACGACATCGCGCTGCCGGAGGCCTCGCTGCGGCGCCGGTTCCGCCTCGGCCTCGCGCTCACCGTGCTCGGCGGCCTCATGCTGTTCGTCGGGCTCGCCGACGTCGTCGACCTCGGCAACGGCGGCTGGTGGACCGGCGGCGGCATCCTCGCCGTCCTGCTCGGCGTCACCGCGATGAGCCCGGTGCTCGCCGCGCCGATCCTGCTCGGCGCGCGACGGCTCTACGCGGCCACCTTCGGCTCCATCGGCAACCTCGCCGCCCAGAACGCGCTGCGCAACCCGCGCCGCACCGCCGCCACCGCGTCGGCGCTGATGATCGGGCTCGCGCTCGCCTGCGCGATGGCGATCATCGGCGACTCCGCCAAGGCCACCGTCGACAAGGCCGTGGCCCGCGACTTCACCGGCGACTACGTCGTCAGCAGCGTCTTCGGCGGCGAGTTCTCCGCCACGGTGGCCCGGCGGGTCGACCGGGTCGACGGCGTCGCGGACGTCGTCCAGCAGCGCGGCGACGTCGCCCGCTACGACGGCGACTTCGCCTTCGTGATCGCGATCGGCGCCGACGACCTCGACCTGATCGGCGTCGACGTCACCGCGGGCGAGCCCGACCTCGCCGACGGCACCGTGCTGCTCGACGAGGACTTCGCCCGCGACGAGGGCCTCGGCCCCGGCGACACCGCCACCTTCACCGTCGCCTCCGGCGACCGCGACCTCACCGTCGCCGGCACCTTCGCGCCCAACGCGCTGCTGCAGGCCACCGCGATCGTCTCGATCCCGACCTTCGAGCAGGCCGGCTACCCCGACCGCGACCGGCTGCTCATCGTCTACGCCGACGCCGACGCCGACGCCCCGCCCGGCCTGCAGCAGCGGCTCGACGACGCGCTCGCCGACCAACCCACCGTGACGGCCAAGGACCAGGACGCCTTCGCCGCCGAGCAGCGCGAGCCCATCGACCAGTTCGTGCTCATCATCTACGCCCTGCTCGGCCTCGCCCTGCTCATCGCGGTCCTCGGCATCGTCAACACCCTGGCGCTCTCGGTCATCGAGCGGACGCGCGAGGTGGGGCTGCTGCGCGCCATCGGCCTGACGCGCCGTCAGCTGCGGCTGATGATCACCCTCGAGTCGGTCGTCATCGCCTTCCTCGGGGCGGTGCTGGGCGTCGTCCTCGGCATCGGGTTCGGCATCGCCCTGATGTGGGCGGTGCGCGACGAGGGCCTCGACGTCATCAGCGTGCCGTTCGACCAGGTGGCGATCTTCCTCGCGCTCTCGATCGTCATCGGCGTCCTCGCCGCCGTCCTGCCCTCGCGCCGGGCCGCCCGGCTCGACGTGCTGCGCGCCATCGCCACCGAGTGACCTTCCGCACGCCCGTGTACCAGATGTGCGATTCGCCGGACGTGGCGGCCTTTCGTCCCTAGCCTTCGACGCGTGGATGACGTGCTGCTGCGTGACGGACGTGGGCTCAAGCACGTCGTCGTGCGCGAGTACGTGCGCGAGCTCGTCGCCGGCAGCGCACCCGGCTCGCCGGCGCCGTCCGAGCGTGAGCTGGTCACCCAGTTCGGCGTCGCCCGGATGACGGTGCGCCAGGCCCTCGACGCGCTCGTCGCCGAGGGGCTGCTCGAGCGCATCCCCGGCCGCGGCACCTTCGTGGCCCGGCCGCGCCGCGAGCCCACCCGCATCACCGGGTTCACCGAGGAGATGTCGCGCCGCGGCCTGCTGGCCGAGTCGCAGACCCTCGTCGCCCGCCGCGAGCAGGCTGGCCCCGGCGTGGCCCGCGCCCTCAACCTCACCGAGGGCGACGCCGTCATCCACTGGCGCCGCCTGCGCCGCGGGGACGCCGTCCCGGTGTGCCTCGAGGACAACTACCTCAACGAGATCCTGCTGCCCGGCTTCCTGCAGTCCGGCATGCCCACCAGCCTCTACGACGCCCTCTCCGCCCGCGGCCTGCGCCCCACCTGGGCCGAGGACTCCATCTCCGCCGACGTCGCCACCGCCGAGGAGGCCGACCTCCTCGAGATCGAGCCCGCCACCGTCGTCCTGCGCCACTCCCGCCGCGGCATGGTCGGCGACAAGATCGTCAACGTCTCCCGCAGCGTCTACCGCGCCGACCGCTTCACCCTCTGGCTCCAGCTCGGCGACGACGCCGACTGACTGGATGGTCGCTGCGGGTCGGCCGGTGCGGCCGCCCTCGCGCCATCGCTGCTCGCTGCCGCCGGCGTGGGCCCGCGAGGGGTCCCGCACCCCGGCCTCCCCTCCGCTCCTGCGCCCTGTGGTCCTGTCTCCGTCGGGTCGGGGCGCCTCATAGTGGGTTCAGTTCCGGCCGACCCTCCCCACCAACAGCACGCTGTCACGCTGGTCGAGGTGCGAGGCCGGTCACGGCCGAGCCTCGAGACCTCCGGCCACACATGCGAACGCACCCACACGGACCCTGAGCTCGTCGAAGGGACTCCGAGGCCGGCCAGCCCGGGCCGGGCGGCCCGGCCCGGGCCGACGAAACTGCGGGTTCTGCCACAAAGGTTCGTCGTAGAACCGGGAGTTTCACCACTTAAGTGGTGAAACTGCCGACCCTCGACGCCCGCGGGCTACGGCCGCTGGAGGAAGCCGAGGGCGGCGGCGATCTCGCCGGTCTCCTCGCAGACCCAGACGGGGTCGGGGCCGCCGAGGTCGGGCTGGATGTAGAGCGAGTGCGGGGGTCCGTCGTCGCACTGCAGGCAGACCGGCCAGCGGCCGACCGACTCGAGCAGGGCGTCCTGCACGTCCTGGGCCACCAGACCGGCCACGAACACGGCTCCCTCGGGCCACTGCGAGGCCCACCACTGGCGGGAGTCGCAGGCGTCCTCGAGCGCGGAGACGGCGTGGGGGGTGGCCAGCTTGCGGGCAGTGAGGTCCGCGAGCACGCGCGCTCGGGCCTCCAGCAGCAGGCGTTCGTCCACAGGCCCATTGTCCGGGCGTTTCAAGGGCGGGCCCCTCGGGGCAACCCACGACCCCGAGCCGAGGAGGACCCATGACCAGCTCCGACGACCAGATCGAGGTGGCCGACTGGGCCCATCTCGATGCCGCTACGACCGCGATGGACGACGTCGCCGCCGACCTGAGCGCGACCCTGCGGTACGCCGTCACCTGGATGTGCCGCCGCGACGGCTTCGCCCCCAGCCCGGTGTGCCTGCTGCGGCCCCTCGCCGAGGCGATGGACGTCGTCGCCGCGGCGCTCGACGAGGCCGGACGCCGCTACCTCGCCGACTGGCAGCGGGTGCGCGACGGAGTCGTCGTCGCGGCCGGCGAGCTGCGCGGCAGCGACGAGCGGGCCCGCGTGCGCTCCGCCGCGCTCGCCGAGGCCCTCGCCCACCTCGACGACGAGGCCGCCTGATGAGCGGCCCCGGGCTCGTCCTGGCGGGCCCCGACCTCGCCCCGCCGCCCGAGCAGCCCGACACGGTGCGCCACGACCCCACGTTCCGCGCCTGGGACGCGCAGGTGGGCGCCGTCCGCGACGTCGTCAACCGCGGAGTCGACGCCATCAACGCCTGCGGCTTCGACGTGCCGCGGCTGCCCGAGGGCAGCCTGCGCGACCTGCTGGTCGAGCCGCTGACCGGCGACCACGGCGTCATCCGGCAGAACGCCGTGGCGTGCGGCACCGTGCGCGACGCCCTGGTCACCGTCGCCGGCGAGCAGGCCCGGCTGGCCGGGTGGCTGGCGCCGTCGTGGGGCGGCCGGGCCGGCGCCGCCTGCCTGCTCGAGCTCGGGTCGCGCTCGCTCGCCACGCGCGCCCTCGGCGAGCTGGTCGCCCGCGCGGCCCCGGTCCTCGTCGAGGTCGCCGACTTCTGCGAGTGGCTCACCGTGCGGGTCGAGGCGCTGGTCGTCGAGCTGGGCGAGCTGGTGGCCCGGCTGGCCCGCCGCGTGCTGGCCCGGGTCTCGGGGCCGCTCGGCTGGGGCGTCTTCGCCGTCGAGCTGGCCACCCGCGGGCTCGAGCCCGTGCTCGACCTCGTGGACGACGTCCAGCGGGCCGTCGAGCTGGTCGAGACCCTGCTGACGCTGCAGGACACCGTGGCCGCGTGGGCGCAGCAGCAGCGTGACCGCGTCGAGACACTGCTCGACGTCCCCGAGGTGCTGGCCGCCATCGCCTAGGTTTCGCACCATGACCGACCTCGGTGGCGGGCCGCTGCTCGAGGTGGTGGTGCAGCACGACCGCGACGTGCCCGGCTGCCTCGAGGGCGGCGCCGACCGCATCACCCTCGACGTCGGCGGCCGCTCGCCCGACCTGCCCACCGCCTCGTCGGTGCTGCGCGCCGCCGGGGGCGAGGTCGCCGTCCGGGTCGTGCTGCGCCTCGACGACAGCTACACCACCAGCGGCGCCGGCCTGACCCGCATGGTCGGCCTGGCCGAGGAGTACCTCTCGCTCGGCGCTGACGGCGTCGTCCTCGGCTTCCTGGACGCCGACCTCGAGGTCGACGTCGAGACCACCGTCGCGTTGGCCCGCTCGCTGCCCGGCGTCCCGTGGACCTTCCACCGCGCCGTCGACCTCACCCTCGACCCGCGCCGCTCGTGGCGGCGGCTGCTGTTCCTGCCGGGGCTGACGGCGGTGGCCTCGGGCGGCTCGCCGCAGGGCCTCACGCACGGCTTCGACGACCTGCTGACGCTCGCGGCCGGCGACCCCGACGTCGCCCGGCTGCTGATGCCCGACGGCGACCTCACCCCCGAGCACGTGCCGTGGCTGACCCGCGCCGGCGTCCGGCAGTTCCGGGTCGGCCCGCAGGTGCGGCCCGGCGGCTCGCGCGACGCCGATCGCGCCTACGTCGACGGGTCGCTGGTGCGGTCGTGGCGCCGGCTGCTCGACGACGCCCCGCCGGCGGTCGCGGCCGTGCCGTGATCATCGTCGACCCGCCGGCCGTCGAGCGGTGGGGACGCCGCTGGTCGCACCTGGCCAGCGACACCTCCTTCGACGAGCTGCACGCCTTCGCCCGCGACCTCGGCATCCCCGAGCGCGGCTTCGACGGCGACCACTACGACGTCCCCGACGAGTTCTACGACCAGGTCGTCGCCGCCGGCGCCCACCCGGTCAGCTCGCGCGAGCTGGTGGCGCGGCTCGTCGCCGCCGGTCTGCGGCGTCGCAAGCGCCGCGCCTGAACGACGTCCCGGCTCCGACGTCGCTCGGGGCGCTCCGACGCGACTGACTCACCGTCCGGTGCACTCACCCGCCCGCATACGGGCGGGTGAGTGCGTCCGCGGGTGAGGTAGTGGCACGGGGCCGCCGCGGCCCACGCCGTGGCCGAAGAGGTCAGCCGAGCCGGGCGAGCTCGGCGGTGGCGTTGGCGCGGGCGGCGTCCTCCCACCGCTCGCGGCCGTGCGTGGTGTGGAACAGGTGCGGCTTGGCCAGCAGGTCGTCGAGCACGGTCCGCCGTCCCGCGGCGAAGGTGGCGTCGTCGAGGTGGGCGTACTCCACGCGGACGGCGGCCACGTAGCCGGCGTAGCGCTCGGGCCCGGCGGCGAGGATGCCGAGGTCGGCGTCGGAGAGGGCGCAGCCGTCGGCGTCGTCGTCGTCGGGGCGGTGGGTCTCGGTCAGCCGCACCAGCCGGGCGACCTCGGCGACGGTGGCGTCGTCGACGAGCCCGGGCAGGGCCTCCTCGGCCCACGCGGCCGAGCGCTCCTCGGCGTCGCGCTCGCCGTCGTAGACGGCGTCGTGGAACCACCCCGCCAGCCGCACCGGCAGCTCGTCGAAGACCACGCCGTGCGCGGCGAGCTCGTCGAGCCGTCCGAGCACCTCACCGAGGTGCACGGTGTCGTGGTAGCCGCGCTGCGGGTCGGCGT
The DNA here is from genome assembly GCF_039543705.1 of Nocardioides marinquilinus. Lineage (NCBI taxonomy): Bacteria > Bacillati > Actinomycetota > Actinomycetes > Propionibacteriales > Nocardioidaceae > Nocardioides > Nocardioides marinquilinus. Next base: position 81,367 of record NZ_BAABKG010000006.1, on the reverse strand, counting down.
AGGCGGCGAGCAGCGCGTCGCGGAGCCGGGCCGCGTCGGGCAGGGGCCACGACGCGTGCAGGGTCGAGAGCGACACCCCGCCAATCTAAGGGGACGCCGGGGGCGACGCGTCAGACCCGGGGGGAGGGACGCCGCGTCGCGGCGGCGCGGGCGCGCGCCGTCCAGGCCGCGGGCGGTCCGGTGGCGGGCAGGACGACGTCGCCGACGTCGTGGCGCACGCCGGTGACGACGTCGAGGTCGGCGACCGCGGCGCGGGTGACGTGCAGGGTCTCGGGGCCGGTGGTGGCGACGACCGTGAGGCCCTCGGTGCGCCGCAGCCCGGTGCCGAGCTCGAAGCGGCCGTCGTCGCCGGTGCGGGTGCGCTCGAGCTCGGTGCCCCCGGCGTCGAGCAGGCTGACGACCGCGGCGTAGAGCGGCAGGCCCGCCCGGGTCAGCACGACCCGGCCGGTGACGGTGGCGCCGACGGGGACGACGACCTCGACGGCCCCGACGTCGCCCGCGGCCAGCGCCGCGACGGCGAGCGTGGTGCCCAGGTGACCCACCGAGGCGGGGACGACGACGGTGTGGCGGCCCGGCCGCAGCCCCCGCACGTCGGCGACGCCGGCGCGCACCGGCGCGACCACGCGGCGTCCGAGGCTGTCGACGACCACGACCTCACCGGCCCGCACGGGACGCCGGTCGGTGCCGCGCAGGCTCACCAGCAGCCCGGCCGTCGGCCGGTCGGCGGGCAGCGAGACGCGGCGGCGCACGCCCGGCGCGGCGCAGATCGCGACGGCCACCGAGCAGCGCTCGGTGCGGGGGTCGTGCGCCACGAGGCTCCAGGGCCCGGACCCGAGGCCGGTCAGCACGGCGCGGCCGCGGCCGTCGGCGCGGGCCTCGACCTCGGGGCCGCCGGGCTGCAGCGCGGTCACCCGCGCCCACCGGTCGGTGGTCACCTCGACCACCGTGGCGGCGCGCAGCACCAGGCCGACCTCGACGGCCTCACCGGCGGCGACCGGGACGTCGTCCACCACCGCGGACGCCAGGCGCCGCGGGTCGTGGCGGCCGCGGTCGTCGTCGGCGGTGACCCGGTAGCGACCGGGCGGCAGCTCGACCGCCGCGACCGGTCCGAGCACCCGCCGGCGCCGGACGACCCGGCCGGCGGCGTCGCTCACGCTCACCCGCGCCACGCCCGGGCCCGGCGCGTCGAGGCGCACGACGAGCGTGCCGACGCGGGGCCGCAGGGGCCGGTGGGTGGGGGGCATGGGGCGACGCTAGGGAGCGCCCCTCAAGGCGACATCCCCCTAGGGTCAAGATCGCGACAAGTTCCGCAGATTTGTCCTTCAGGCCGTTGACGGCTCGGCGGCGGGCCGCTCGCGGGGCGACATCGCCCACCGGATCGTGCCTGTCGCGGCCTGCCCGAGCGTACGGACGACGAGCCGCTCGGTCACGGGCAGGTACGGCAGGCGCAGGTGGCGGCGGGTCCAGCGCGGCATCAGCCCCACGGCCGCCGCGGCCAGCACGCCGTACGGCGGTCGCGCGGCCAGCGGCAGCGGCGGGCGCAGCAGCAGGTAGCGCACCGCCTCGCGCGCCTCGGGCGTGCCGTGCAGCTCGGGCCGGAACTCCTCCAGCGCCTCGGCCAGCTCGGCCTCGGTCGTCGGGACGTCGCGCGCCCCCAGCTTCTCGGCCACCAGGCCCGCCTGGGCGACGTACTCGTCGCGCCCGGCCTGGTCGAGCGGCTCACGGCCGTAGACGGTGTGGGAGAGAAGGAAGCTGTCGACCTCGGCGACGTGCACCCACCGCAGCAGGTGCGGGTCGCTCGCCGCGTAGGCGGTGCCGTCGGGCATCAGCCCGACGACGCGCTTGTGGATGGCCTTGACGATGTCGACGCTGCGCTGGGCGTCGTCCGCGGCGCCGAAGGTGGTGGTGGCCAGGAAGGTGCTCGTGCGGTGCAGCCGGCCCCACATGTCGCCGCGGAAGCCGGAGTGCTCGGAGACGGCGAGCATGGCGGCCGGGTGCAGCGTCTGCATCAGCAGCGCGCGGATGCCGCCGACGAACATCGAGGCGTCGCCGTGCACCGTGGTGATGGCGCTGCCGGCCTCGAACCACCGCGGGCCCTCGGTGCCGTGGATGCGCTGCGCCGCGGCCGGTCCGTCGGGGCCGGCCACCCGCAGGAACAACGCCTCGCCGAGCCGGTCACGCACGCCACCGATCATTGGGTCGACGGTACGGCGCGCCGGCGCGCGGGCGCAGGCCCCTCCGGGTGACCCGGTGTTCTACCGGCTGGCGCTGCGCTCGAACGCGCGGGCCACGGCTCGCACCAGGGGCGCCCTCACGTCGCGGGTGCGGAAGACGATCTCGGCGCTGAGGACGTCACGGCCGCGCTTCATCACGACCGTCCCCGCGTGCACGTGTCGCCCGCCCTCGACGTGCGACCAGGTCTCCGATCGGAAGGCCAGAGCGCGCCCGTCGATCCCCGCCGCAAAGGGGTGCACGACCTCAGTCCAGTAGTCGTCGGAGTGACGGCCGGTGCACCGCTGCACGTAGGCGGCGTTGAGGTCGAACCAGCGACCCGCCCGGGCGGCGCTGCCGAACCGGTCGATCGTGAGCCCGACGACCGGGAACCGGCCCGTGCCGTTCGGCGGGTCGTAGGTCGCCCGCAGCTCCTGCTGGACCCAGACGCTGCGGGCAGGCTCGTCGTCGCGGCACCGCTCGACCGTGCCCGAGAACCCGATGTCGCCCTCGAAGTCGCGTTCACCACGTTCCAGTGCTGGCACGACACGCGCCAAGCTCTCGACCGTCGGGTAGCGGTCGAAACGGAGGCGGCCCGGGTCGGCACCGGCGGGGCCGGTCGTACCGGCCAGTGCGGCGATGACGACAGCGAGCACGGCGAACAGGGCGAGGCCGGCCGTCGCCGTCCGCTGGCACAGGAGGATTCGGAGCACGCCGGGAGGTTAGCGGCGCGCTACTGCTCCCGCGGCCCGAACGCCCGCAGCCACATCGTGTGGGGCGAGGTGGCGAGGGCGGCGGTGGCGTCGGCCGACAGCGGGGCGGCGACGTCGGTGACGACGTAGCCGTGCTCGCCGCGGGTGGCGAGGTACTGACCGGTGACGTTGACGCCCTGCTCGGCGAGGCGGGCGTTGACCTCGGCGAGCACGCCGGGCACGTTGTGGTGCAGGTAGCCGATGCGCGAGCCCTCGACCAGCGGCGGGGCCTGCACGGCGGGCAGGTTCACCGACAGCTCGGTGCGCCCCTCGTGCGCGAACCCGGCCAGCTTGCCGGCCACGAACCAGCCGATCTCCTCCTGCGCCTCCTGGGTCGAGCCGCCCACGTGCGGGGTGAGGATGACGTTGTCGAGCCCGCGCAGCACGGAGGTGAACTCGTCGCCCTGCTTCTTCGGCTCGACCGGGAAGACGTCGAGCGCGGCGCCGGCGAGGTGGCCGGACAGGATGTGCTCGCGCAGCGCGACGTCGTCGACCACCATGCCGCGGGAGGCGTTGATGAACATCGAGCGCGGCTTCATCCTGCGGAACTGCTCGTCGCCGAAGAACCCGGCGTTGCCCGGGCGGCCGTCGACGTGCAGCGAGACGACGTCGGCCTCGGCGAGCAGCGCGTCGAGGCTCGTCATCCGGCGGGCGTTGCCGTGGGCGAGCCGGTCGGCGGTGTCGTAGAAGATCACCCGCAGCCCGAGGCCCTCGGCCACGTTCGAGAGCTGCGTGCCGATGTTGCCGTAGCCGACGATGCCGAGCGTGCGGCCGCGCACCTCGTGGCTGCCCTTGGCCGACTTGTCCCAGATGCCCTCGTGCATGCGCTGGGTCTTCTCCGGCAGGCGCCGCCCGAGGGCGATGATCTCGCCGATGACGAGCTCGACCACGCTGCGGGTGTTGGAGTAGGGCGCGTTGAAGACGGCGACGCCGCGCTCGGCCGCCGCGGGCAGGTCGACCTGGTTGGTGCCGATGCAGAAGCAGCCGATGGCCAGCAGGTCGTCGGCGGCGTCGAGCACGCGCGGGGTGATCGTGGTGTTCGAGCGGATGCCGAGCAGCGCGACGCCCGGCAGGGCGGCGACGAGCTCGTCCTCGCTCATCGCGCCCGCCTGCAGCTCGACCTCGAAGCCGTGCTGCTCGAGCAGGCTGACGGCGACGGGGTGGATGTTCTCCAGCAGCAGCACCTTCACGGGCCCCCAGCGTACGGACGTCGCGCGGCCCGGCCCGACGGCGTCCCCCCGTCGGGACGACTCGGGTCGGGAGCGGCCGCAACCTTTCGGCCCTCCAGCGCGTCTCGACCTTCATGCGGCCCTACCCTCAGCGCGTGCGAACGCGCCTGCTCGCCCTCGCCACCGTGCCCGTCGTCGCCGGCCTCGCCCTGACGACCGCTCCCGCCGCCCCGGCGGCCCCGGCCGCGCGCACCGCGCCGGCCTCCGCCCCCGCCGACGAGCCCGACCCGGCCGACCAGCCCGGCCGCGACCGCGGCGCCTGGCGGGTCACGGCGCTCGGCGAGGGCCGCTACGAGGTCACCTGGACCTCGCCCACCCGGCTCCCGACGAACACCGACCGGCCGGTCGTCACCGGCGCCGGCCTCGACTTCGCCGAGCCCACGGTCGACGCCGCCGGCCGCACCGTGCAGACGGTCGTCACCGCCGACGCCGCGCCCCGGGCGGCCGACCTCGACGTCGTCCTGTCGGGCGACCGGCTCGACGAGCCCGGCTTCGACCCCGCCGCCGGCGCCCGCGCGCCGGTCTCCGCGGCCCCACCGACCACGCCGCTGCCCGCCGCGGACCCCGCCACCCCCGGCCCCTTCCGCACCGTCACCAGCGACTACGAGCTGCCCGGTGTGAAGCTGCGCGGCATGCCGGAGCCGATCGAGATGGTGGGCCACGTCGTCGAGCCGGCGGCCGACGCCGCCACGGGCCCGCGGCCGCTCGTGCTGTTCCTGCACGGCCGTCACGGCGTCTGCTACGACCCGACGGACCCCGACGCCTACTCCGACCGCTGGCCGTGCTCGGGCCGCTTCGAGGAGATCCCGAGCCAGCTCGGCTACGACTACGTGCAGCGACTCCTGGCCTCGCAGGGCTACGCCACCGTCTCGGTGCGGGTCAACGGCATCAACGCCCAGGACTACCGCCTCGATGACGGCGGCGCCGACGCGCGCGCCCAGATCGTGCGCCGCCACCTCGACCACTGGGCCGACCTCGCCGCCGAGCACCAGGTCGACCTCTCGCGCGTCGTCCTGGTCGGTCACAGCCGCGGCGGCGAGGGCGTCGACCGCGCCTCGATCCAGGTGCCGGCCGGCGCGCCGTACACGATCGCCGGGCAGGTGCTGCTCGCCCCCACCGACTTCGCCAGCCACACCGCGCCCTACGTGCCGACGGTCACCGTGCTGCCCTACTGCGACGGCGACGTCTTCGACATCCAGGGCCAGAAGTTCACCGACGTCGGGCGCGACCTGACCAACGACGACACCTCGCTGAAGAGCTCGGTGCTGGTCATGGGCGCCAACCACAACTTCTTCAACACCGAGTGGACGCCGGGCATCGCGGCCGCGCCGTCGTCCGACGACTGGGGCGGCGGGGCCGGCCAGGTGTGCGGACGCCGCCACCCGGGCCGGCTCTCGGCCGCCGAGCAGCGCGCGGTGGGCAAGGCCTACGTCGCGGGCGCCGTCCGGCTGTTCACCGACGCCACCGACGGGTCCGACTACCTGCCGCTGTTCGACGGCTCGCACGTCACCGTGCCCTCGATCGGCGACGCCGACGTGCGCAGCCACGCGATCGGCGGCGGGCGCGACGAGCGCCGTCCGGGCATCGAGGCCACGCCCACGCTGGCCAACGGCCGCGCCGAGACCAAGCTGTGCGCCGGCGTGACCACCTACACCCCGTTCGACGTCTCCGCGTGCGGACGCGACATCGACGACGCCGTCACGCCGCACTGGGTGCCGCAGGGCGAGGGGACGCCGGCCCGCACGTTCTTCGAGATGTCGTGGTCACGCGCCGGCGCGGTGGGCGGCTTGCGCTTCTCCACGCCGCTCGACCTGAGCGTCGACCGGCTCGAGCTGCGCACGATCCTCGACCCCGACCACGGGCCGATCGACCTGCGGCTGCGGCTCACCGACGGCTCGGGCGGCACCGCCGTCGTGGTGCCCGAGGGCGGCCCGCGCGTCGCGCCGCTGCTGCGCAAGCGCTACCTGACCAAGATGTGGGCGCAGTCTCTGTACGCCGACGCGTCGTCGGCCTCGGGGCTCGACGCGAGCGACGTCCGCTCGGTCGAGCTGCTGGGCGGCGACGGCGGCGGCCACGTGTGGGTGGCCGACCTGGCCGCGGCCCCCGCCGCGACGCCCGCGGCCCCGGCGCAGCGGATGCCGACCGTCTCGCTCGGCACCGTCACCGTGCCCGAGGGCGACCCCGCCGGCGACCGCCGCGAGGAGGACCGCCTCGCCCGCGTGCCGTTCACCATCTCCGGCACCGTCACCCGGCCCTCGAAGTTCGTGGTGCTCACCGCCGGCCAGGAGCGCGGCAGCCGCAACCGGTTCGTCGTCGACGTCGCCCCCGGCCAGACCCGCGGCACCATCCCGGTGGCCTACACCGCCGACCGTCTCGACGACCAGCCGATCGACGTGCAGCTCGCCGCGTGGGGCATGCGCGGCCTGACCACCGACGACTACCTCGGCCGGCTGCGGATCACCGACGACGACCCCGACGCCGACCTGCGGGTCTCGGTGCCGCGGCGCACGGTGCGCGAGGGGCAGGACGTCGTCCTGAGGTTCCGCACGACGGCGCCGGCCGACTACGAGCTCTACGCGGTCGCCGAGGTCGTCCGCGGGCCCGGCGAGAACCTGCGCCAGGCCGACGTGCCGGCGGCGTTCATGGAGGACTTCACCGACCGGGTGCGCCCGCGTCGTCCGCTGTACCGCAGCTACGTCTACGTGAGCCAGCGCATCCGGGCGGGCGGCGACTCCGCGACCCTCACGATCCCGGTCGCGCGCGACGGCCGCCGCGAGGGCACCGAGAGGCTCTACCTGCGCGTGCGCACCGCCGACGGCAGGCAGACCATCCCGATCACGGTCCGCGACGCCGCCTGACCGACCCCGTCGGCCGGGCGCAGGCCCGGGGCGAGGAGGTCAGCGCAGCGCGGCGGCCTCGCGGGCGAGCGCGGTGACGGCGTCCCAGTCGCCCGCGGCGACGGCGGCCGCCGGCGTCAGCCACGACCCGCCGACGCAGCCGACGTTGGGCAGTGCGAGGTAGTCGGACGCCGTGGCGGCGGTGATGCCGCCGGTGGGGCAGAACCGGGCGGCGGGCAGCGGGCCGGCGAGGGACTTCAGCAGGGCGCGGCCGCCGACCGCCTCGGCCGGGAACAGCTTGAGCTCGGTGCAGCCGGCCTCGAGCGCGGCCATCACCTCGGTGGCGGTGGCGGTGCCCGGCAGGAACGGCAGGCCGGTCTCGCGCATCGCGGCGAGCACGGACGGCGTGCTGCCCGGCGAGACCAGGAAGCGGGCGCCGGCGTCGGCGGCCTCCTTGGCCTGCGAGGCGGCCACGACGGTGCCGGCGCCGACCAGGATCTCGGGCACCTGCGCCGCGATCGCCTCGATGGCGTCGAGCGCCACGGGCGTGCGCAGCGTCAGCTCGATTGCCGGCAGCCCACCGGCGACGAGCGCGCGGGCCAGCGGGACGGCGTCCTCGACGCGCTCGACGACGACGACCGGCAGCACCGGGACGACGTCGAGCAGCGACGACGCGAGGGGCAGCGGGGACTCAGGCAACGGGCACCTCCGTGGGCGCGGACGGGGTCGGCAGGGCGGGGAAGACGCTGGCGCCGGCGTCGGCCGCGCCGACGGTGGCGCGGAAGACGGCGAACAGCTCGCGTCCGGTGCCGGTCCACTCCGGGCCCTCCGGCGCGCGGCCGGTGGGCTCGCGGCGGGCGAGGTCGGCGCCGTCGTGGGTCTCGAGGCCGAGCACGCCGCGCTCGGAGTCGACGGTGACCAGGTCGCCGTCCCGCACCCGCGAGAGCGGTCCGCCCACGGCGGCCTCGGGCGTGACGTGGATGGCGGCCGGCACCTTGCCCGACGCGCCCGACATGCGGCCGTCGGTGACGATGGCGACGCGCTGGCCGCGGTCCTGCAGGACGCCGAGCGCGGGGGTCAGCTTGTGCAGCTCGGGCATGCCGTTGGCGGCCGGGCCCTGGTAGCGCACGACGGCGACGAGGTCGCGGCCGTCGAGCTCGCCGTCGGCGAAGGCCTGCAGGAAGGCGGCCTGGTCGTCGAAGACCATCGCCGGCGCGGTGACCACGCGGTGCTGGTCGGCGACGGCGGAGGTCTTGATGACCGCGGTGCCGAGCGGGCCGGTGAGCACCTCGAGGCCGCCGGTGCGCGAGAACGGGTCGTCGGCCGGCCGCAGCACGTCGCGGTCGAGGCTGGCCTTGGGGCCCTCCTCCCACGTGAGCTCGTCACCGACCAGGCGCGGCTCGCGGGTGTAGAGGTGCAGGCCGCGCCCCATGATCGTGGTGACGTCGTCGTGCATCAGGCCCGCGCGCAGCAGCGTCGCGACGAGGAAGCCGATGCCGCCGGCGGCGTGGAAGTGGTTCACGTCGGCGGTGCCGTTGGGGTAGATGCGGCACAGCAGCGGGACGACGGCCGACAGGTCGGCGAGGTCGGCCCACGTGAGCTGGATGCCGGCCGCCCGGGCGATCGCCACGAGGTGCAGCGTGTGGTTGGTCGAGCCGCCGCTCGCGAGCAGCGCGACGCAGGCGTTGACGATCGCCTTCTCGTCGACGATGTCGGCGATCGGCGTCGGCTCGCCGCCCTGCGGCGTCAGCGCCACGGCCCGCTGTGCGGCGGCGCGGGTGAGGGCCTCGCGCATCGCCGTCCCGGGGTTCACGAACGAGCTGCCCGGCAGGTGCAGGCCGAGCACCTCCATGAGCAGCTGGTTGGAGTTGGCGGTGCCGTAGAAGGTGCAGGTGCCCTTCGAGTGGTAGGACGCCGCCTCGGCGGCCAGCAGCTCGTCGCGCCCGACGCGGCCCTCGGCGTGCAGCTGGCGCACCTTCGCCTTCTCGCCGTTGGGCAGGCCCGAGGCCATCGGCCCCGCCGGCACGAACACGGTGGGCAGGTGGCCGAACGACAGGGCGCCGATGAGCAGGCCGGGCACGATCTTGTCGCACACGCCGAGCATCAGCGCGCCGTCGAACATGTCGTGGCTGAGCGCGATCGCGGTCGACATCGCGATGACGTCGCGGCTGAACAGCGAGAGCTCCATGCCGGCGCGGCCCTGGGTGATGCCGTCGCACATGGCCGGGACGCCGCCCGCCACCTGCGCGATGCCGCCGGCCCGGATGACGGCCTTCTTCAGCACCGGCGGGTACTCGCCGTAGGGCTGGTGGGCGGAGAGCATGTCGTTGTAGCTGGTGACGATGGCCAGGTTCGGCTTGGTGCGCCCGCGCAGGGCCACCTTGTCGTCGTCCTCGGCGGCGGCGAAGCCGTGCGCGAGGTTGGCGCAGCCGAGGCCGGCGCGGGCCGCGCCGCGGCCGGCCTGGTCGGCGGCGGCGCGGGTGCGGGCGAGGTAGGCGGTGCGGGTCTCGCGGCTGCGCGCGACGATCCGCGCGGTCACCTCGGCGACGGTGAAGTCGAGGGTGTGGGTCACAGGTCCGGCTCCTGCCAGTGTCGGCCGTCGCGCTCGAGCAGCGTGGCGGCGGCGGTGGGGCCGGCGGTGCCGGCGGGGTAGCGGCGGGGCCGGTCGGCGGTGGCCTCCCAGCGACGCAGCACGGGCTCGACCCACGTCCACGCGGCCTCGACCTCGTCGCGGCGCATGAACAGGGTCGGGTTGCCGCGGATGACGTCCATGAGCAGACGCTCGTAGGCGTCGGGGCTGCGCTGGCTGAACGCGGTGGCGTAGCTGAGGTCGAGCGAGACCGGCCGCAGCCGGATGCCGCCCGGGCCGGGCTCCTTGGCCGTCAGGTGCAGGCGCATGCCCTCGTCGGGCTGCACCTGGATGTGCAGCCGGTTCGGCGTCGTGGCGCCCTCGCTGTGCGGGAACATCGCGTGCGGCGGCCGCTTGAAGACCACCACGATCTCGCTGACCTTGCGGTCCATCCGCTTGCCGGTGCGCAGGTAGAACGGGACGCCGGCCCAGCGCCAGTTCTGCACCTCGGTGCGCAGCGCCACGAAGGTCTCGGTGCTGCTGCGCTCGCCGGGGGCCAGGCCGAGGTCGTCGTCGTACGACGCCGCGGGGACGCCGTCGACCAGGCCGGCGGTGTAGCGGCCGCGCACGGTGTCGCGGTCGACGTCCTCGCCGGTCATGGGGCGCAGCGCCTGCAGCACCTTCAGCTTCTCGTCGCGCACGGTCTCGCGGCCGACGTAGGTCGGCGGCTCCATGGCGACCAGGCAGAGCAGCTGCAGCAGGTGGTTCTGCACCATGTCGCGCAGCGCGCCGGAGCGGTCGTAGTAGCCGCCGCGGGCGCCGACGCCGAGCGTCTCGGCCACGGTGATCTGCACGTGGTCGACCCAGCGCGAGTTCCACAGCGGCTCGAGGAAGGTGTTGGCGAAGCGCGTGACCAGCAGGTTCTGGACGCTCTCCTTGCCCAGGTAGTGGTCGATGCGGAAGACCTGGTGCTCGGCGAAGACCGAGCCGACGGCGTCGTTGACCTCGCGGGCCGACGCGAGGTCGGTGCCGATCGGCTTCTCGAGCACCACGCGCGAGGTGGCGTCGATGGCGCCGACCTCGTCGAGTCGGCCGCAGGTCGGGCCGAACAGCGCGGGGGCGACGGCGAGGTAGAACACGCGCACCCGCTCGGCGCGGTGGGGGCCGGGCACGTCCTTGAGCAGGCCGGCCAGCAGGTGCCAGTCGTCGGGCGAGGCGGAGTCGAGGGTCAGGTGGTGCACGCGGGCGAGCAGGCGGTCGACGGCGGCGGGCTCGAGGTCGGCGGCGGGCACGTGGCGCGCCAGGGCCTCGCGCAGCAGGTCGCGGTAGCCGTCGTCGTCCACCTCGGTGCGCGAGACGCCCACGATGCGGGTGGCGGGGTCCAGCTGGCCCTCGCGGTCGCGGTGGTAGAGCGCCGGCACCAGCTTGCGCAGCGCGAGGTCGCCCGTGGCACCCACGACGACGAAGTCGCAGGGCGGCAGGCCGTCGAGCAGCTCGGTGGCGGGAAGGGTCACCGGACCGACGGTAGGTCGCGATATGACTCTGTGCAAGCAGACTTACGCACTTTGGAGATGAAAGTTCGGTAAACCGTGACTATGGTGGACGTCGTGAGGTCGGCCGGAGACGTGCTGCAGCTCATCCGCGACGGGCGGGCGAGCAGCCGCACCGACCTCGTGCGGCTCACCGGCCTCAGCCGCACCGCGGTCGTCGCCCGGGTCTCGGCGCTCGCCGACGCCGGGCTGGTCACCTCCGCCGACGAGCTCGCCTCCACCGGCGGCCGTCCCGCCGCCGGGCTCGCCTTCAACGGCGCCGCCGGCGTCGTGCTGGCCGCCGCCATCGGTCGCTCGCGCTCGCAGCTCGGCGTCTTCGACCTCGCCGGCGGCGAGCTGGCGGCGTCCTCGCTCGACCACGAGGTCGGCGCCCCGCCCGACGTCGTCATGCCCGCCGCCGCGGCCGGTCTGCGCGACCTGCTCGCCGCGCGGGGCGTCGAGGCCGGCCGGGTGCTCGGCATCGGCGTGAGCCTGCCGGGCACCGTCGACCCGGTGCGCGCCCTCGCGATCGACTCGCCCGCCATGGCCGGCTGGGACGGCGTCGACCTCGCCGCCGCGCTGGCCGACGCGTCGTCCGCACCGGTGCACGCGGGCAACGACGCCGACGTGCTGGCCCGCTCCGAGCGGCTCGGCCGGGCTGCCGGGTTCGCCGACCTGCTCGTCGTCAAGGCCAGCACCGGCCTCGGGCTCGGCATCATCGCCGACGGCCGCGTGGTCACCGGGCACCTCGGCGCGGCCGGCGAGATCGGCCACACCAAGGTCGACGACGCCGCCGGGCTCGCCTGCCGCTGCGGCGACACCGGCTGCCTCGAGACGCTCGCCGGCGGCTGGGCCCTCGTCGGCCGCCTGCGCGAGGCCGGGCACGACGTCGGCCACGTGCGCGACCTCGTCGCGCTCGCCCAGCACGGCGACGCCGAGGCCAAGGCGCTGCTGCGCGAGAGCGGACGACGTCTCGGCGAGGTGCTCGCGGTCGCGCTCAACCTGCTCAACCCGCAGGCCGTCGTGGTCGGCGGCGACATGGCCGCGGCGTTCGACGTCTTCACCGCCGGGGTGCGCGAGAGCGTCTACGCCCGGGCCACCGCCCTCGCGACCCGCGACCTCCGCTTCCTGCCCGCCACCTTCGGCGACCGCGCCGGGCTGGTCGGCTGCGCCGCGATGGCCCTCGACCACGCGCTCAGCCCCGAGGCGGTCGACGCCCGGCTCGCCTGAGCCCACGGGTCGCTGTCGATCCCGGCCGGGGTCGCGCGTCATCCTCGTGACCGACCCCGATCGAGAGGACGTGCCATGAGCCAGCAGAGCGACTACGTCGTGCTGTTCCCCGCCGACGACGAGGTGGCCTGGGCCGCCGGCTCCGAGGCCGACCACCAGGCCACCTTCGACGTCGACGCCGCCTTCGCCCGCGCGCTGGCCGAGCGCGGCGGTGCGATCACCGGCGGCGCCGGCCTCGCCGACAGCCGTCTGGGCCGCACCCTCACCCGCGGCGCCGACGGTGCTGCGGTGGTCACCGAGGGCCCCTACGCCGAGTCGGTCGAGCAGCTCTCGGGCTTCTTCCTGGTGCGCTGTGACGACCACGACGCCCTCCTCGACGCCGCGCGCGTGCTGCTCGAGGCCCACCCGGTCGTCGAGGTCCGCCCGGTCGAGGACTGAGCGGGCCGCCGCGCACTACCGTCGCCGGATGGACGCCGAGCTGCCGTTCCGCGCGCTGCCGACCGGGGTCGACGGCGTCCGCCACGCCCACGGCCCCGACTCCTCGCCGCGGCCCGGCGTGCCGCCCGGCACGGTCACCGACCTCGGGTGGAGCGACAGCGCCGCCTACCCCGGCACGCAGCGGCGGGTGCGGGTGCACGCGCCCGCCGGGCTCGACCCGAGCGTGCCGGCGTCCGTGGTGGTCGTGCTCGACGGCGGCTACTGCCTCGACCCGGGCGAGGAGGTGCGCGGCGGCGTGGTGCTCGACAACCTCGTGCACGCGGGCGACCTGCCGCCCACCCTCGGCGTCTTCGTCGACCCCGCCGACGGCCCGGCCCCGCGCCAGCGCAACGTCGAGTACGACGCCGCCGACGACCGCCTCGCCACCTACCTGGCCGACGAGGTGCTGGCCGAGGTCGGACGACGCTGGGCCCTGGCCGACGACCCCGCCCGGCGCGTCGTCGGCGGCTTCAGCAGCGGCGGCAACGCGGCGCTCACCGCGGCCTGGCACCGGCCCGACGTCCTCGGTGGCGCGCTCTGCTCGCTGGCCAGCTTCGCGCAGATGCCGGGCGGCAACCCCTACCCGGCGCTCCTCGCGGCCGAGCCGCGGCGTCCGCTGCGGGTCTTCCTGCACGCCGCCCACCGCGACCTCGGCTGGGACGAGCCCGAGGACAACTGGCTCGTCGAGAACCTGCGTGTCGCCGCCGCGCTCGTCGCGTCCGGCTACGAGACTCGCCTCGTGCTCGGCGACGGCGGGCACGATCCCAACCACCTCGGCGTCCTGTTCCCCGACGCGCTGCGGTGGCTGCTCGGCGCGGAGACCCGGCGGTAACCTGACCGCCACGCGACGGACCCGTGGGGCCGGACGGGAGTACTGGACGGAGGTGGCGCCGGGTGGACGACGACGCCGACCTGTCGCGCCAGATCGTCGGCTCGCTGACCGACGGCATCGTCACCCTCGCCTTCGACGGCCGCATCCGCTACGCCAACGCCAGCGCCGAGACGCTGCTCGGGCTCGGCGGCCTCGCCGGCCGCAACATCCACGAGTTCCTCGACGAGCAGGGCGCCCAGCAGTCGGCGGTCTACCTGGCGCGGGCCGCCGAGGGCCAGTTCATCGACCGCGAGGTCGACACGATGCTGGTGCGCGCCGACGGCACGCCGCTGTGGGTGCGGCTGCGGCAGACCGGCCTGGTCGTGGGCGGCCGCATCACCGGCGTCGTCCTGCGCCTGACCGACAACGACGAGAACAAGCGGCTGCAGGAGCAGATCAGCGACAGCCGTGAGCAGCTGCTGCGCGCCGAGCGCATCGCCCGCAGCGGCAGCTGGTCCTGGGACGTCGTCCACGGCGGCACGTCGCACTCGGCCGGCCTCGCCGAGCTGTACGGCGACCGCATCGACGACCTCCTCAGCCTCGACGTCGGGCGCATCATGGCGATGACGCACCCGGAGGACCAGGAACGGCTCACCGAGGCCGTCGCCCACCTGCGCGACGGCAGCGACCACCAGGCCGACATCGAGGTGCGCCAGCTCGGCCAGCACGGCTGGATGTGGGTGCGGCTGCGAGCGGTGGGCACCTACGACGCCGACGGCCGGCTCGTCGAGGTCTCGGGCACCTACCAGGACATCACCCGTGCCCGCGACACCGCCGACCAGCTGCAGGACCTCGTCACCCAGAACTCGCTCATGCAGGCCGTCGCCACCGCGGCCAACGAGGCCGAGAGCCTCGACGAGCTGCTGCTGCAGGCGCGCGACCTCGTCGTCCTGCACGACGACTGGCACCGCGCCCGCGCCTTCGTGCCCGCCCCCGACCGCACCCGGCTCGTGCCGCACCTCGACGTCGAGGAGGACGACCCGACCGCGGCCGCGATCGAGCAGACCACGGCCGACGAGTGCTTCCGGCGCGGCGAGGCGGTGTGGGACCCCCTGCACCGGCTGACGCTGGCCTTCCCGGTGCGGCTCGACGGCCGCATCCTCGCCGTCGTCACCATCACCTCGCTGCCGCCGCTGTGGCGCCACGAGATGATCCAGGACCTCGCCGCGCAGGCGGCCGAGCTGATCGGGCGGGTCGCCGAGCGCGAGGAGGCCGGCCGGCTGCTCGCCGACGCGCGCGACCGGGCGCTGGAGGCCTCGCAGGCCAAGTCCGACTTCCTGGCCACGATGAGCCACGAGATCCGCACCCCGCTCAACGGCATCATCGGCCTCAACGAGCTGCTCGGCGCCACCCCGCTCGACGACCGCCAGCAGCACCTCGTCTCGGGCATCACGATCTCGAGCCGCTCGCTGCTCGACCTGATCAACGACATCCTCGACTTCTCCAAGATCGAGGCCGGCCGGCTCGAGGTCGAGCGGGTCGACTTCGAGGTGCGCGAGGTGCTCGCCGAGGTCGGCAACGTGCTCGGCGAGAGCGCGCGCACCGGCGGCATCGACCTGCAGGTCTCGTGCAGCCCCGACGTGCCCGACGTGCTCTCCGGCGACCCGACCCGGCTCAAGCAGGTGCTGCTCAACCTCGGCTCGAACGCGGTCAAGTTCACCACCGAGGGGTCGGTGAGCATCCGCGCCACCGCCGTCGACGACCCGTCGGTCGAGCCGCTCGGCAGCGAGCGGATGCTGCGCGTCGAGGTGCGCGACACCGGCGTCGGCATCCCCGCCGACCAGCGCGAGCACATCTTCGCGCCGTTCACGCAGGCCGACACCTCCACCACGCGCCGCTTCGGCGGCACCGGGCTCGGCCTGGCCATCTGCGCCGAGATCGTGGCGGCCTTCGGTGGCGAGATCGGCGTCGAGAGCGAGCCCGGCCTCGGCAGCACGTTCTGGTTCACCGCCCGGCTCGGGGCCGC
Source organism: Nocardioides marinquilinus (assembly GCF_039543705.1). Lineage (NCBI taxonomy): Bacteria > Bacillati > Actinomycetota > Actinomycetes > Propionibacteriales > Nocardioidaceae > Nocardioides > Nocardioides marinquilinus. Next base: position 65,696 of record NZ_BAABKG010000006.1, on the reverse strand, counting down.
CACCGGTCACGACCAGGACGCCGTCCTCGCCCGGGCGCGCGAGGTGCTCGGCGACTCGCGCATCCTCGTCGTCGACGACAACCCGCAGAACCGGCTGATCCTGGTCGAGCAGCTGTCGTGGTGGGACGTCGAGGCCACCTCCGCCGACGGGTCCGAGGCCGCGATGGCGGCCCTGGCGCGGGCCGGTGAGCAGGGTCGGGGGTTCGACGCGATGCTGCTCGACATGGCGATGCCCGGGCGCGACGGGCTGTCGGTGGCGGCCGCCGTCCGCGCCGCCGGCTACCCGCCCGAGGTTCCGATCGTGATGCTGACCTCGTCGCACACCCCGGCCGACGACGCGCTGCGCGACGCCGGCGTCACCGCCTGCCTGACCAAGCCGGTGCCGTCGTCCACGCTGCGCGACGTGCTGCTGACGCTGCTCGACCGCGACGGGCCGCGCGACGAGCCCACCGTCGTCCACAAGCCGCAGGCGGGCGCGCGCGGCCGGGTGCTGGTCGTGGAGGACAACCACATCAACCAGCTCGTGGCGCGCGGGTTCCTCGAGGCGCAGGGCTTCGCCGTCGAGACCGCCGACGACGGGCTGGTCGCGCTCGAGATGGTGCGCGGCGGCGGCGCCTACGACGCGGTGCTGATGGACGTGCAGATGCCCCGCCTCGACGGCTACGAGACGACCCGCGCGCTGCGGCGCGACGAGGCCGGCGCCGCCGACGGCGTCCGGCTGCCGATCATCGCCATGACCGCGGGCGCGGTGGCGGGGGAGCGCGAGAAGTGCCTCGCGGCCGGCATGGACGACTTCATCACCAAGCCGGTCTCGCCCACGGTGCTGGCCGCGACGCTCGACCTGTGGGTGCCCGAGCCGGCGCACCCGGTCGTCGTCCTGCCCGAGTCCCAGCCCGAGCCTGACCCCGTGCCCGAGCCCCAGCCGGCGTCGGCCGAGGGGTCGGGGGAGCACCTCGACCCCGCCCGCCTGGAGGAGCTGCTCGAGCTCGGCGACGCCGCCATCCCCTACCTCGAGCGGGCCATCGGCAACTTCGTGCGCCGCCGTCCCGAGGTGCTGGCCGCCCTGCACGAGGCCGTCGACGGCGGCGACCCCACCCGTCTCAGCGAGACCGCCCACAGCCTCAAGGGCAGCGCCAGCAACCTCGGCCTGCCCGTCGTCACCCGCCTCGCCGGCGCCCTGGAGGAGCTCGGCCGCGCCGACACCGTCGACGGCGCCGCCCCCCTGCTGGTCGACCTCGAGTCCGCCCTCACCGCCGGCGGCGACGCCCTCGAGGCCTACCGCGCCTCGTTCGACACCGCCGACTAGCGCGCCCGCGACCGTGGACGACGAGCGGGCGCACCTCCTGCGTGAGCTGGCGTCGGTGTGGCCGGTGGCTCGCGGCACGGACGAGCGGGAGGAGACCCTCGGCTGGCTGGCGGGAGTGCCGACGAGCCCGGCGGTCGTCGACGCGTTGGAGTCCGCGGCGCTGGGCGACGAGCCCGCCGCGGTCCGTGCGGCCGCTATGGGCGCTCTCGTGGTGCACGTCGGTGGCGGCGCCGCGGACGTCGTCCGCTCCTGCTTCGGGTCGCGGTCGTTCGAGCTCCGGCTCCGGGCGCTGCGCCAGGCTGTGCGGCTCGACGTCGACCTGGGCGAGGCGTTCGTTCCCTGGGCGCGGCGCCGGCTCGGCGGACGGGGCCGGCTCTCGGTCTGGGACTACTCCGAGCCGCCCACCGTCCTCTGCTACGCGTCGCGTCGGCACCTGCTGCCGCGGCTCCTCGGTGCCGTCGAGCGGCTGGCGCTCCACCTGGACCCCGTCGAGGTGCCGTTGCTGGAGGCGGCGTGGCCGGCCACGAGCCGCCGACGCTTCGGCGAGACGTCGGCCGCCGCCGACGGCCCCGACGACGAGGCGCTGGTCAGGTGGCTCGAGCGGGCCGAGGAGGGGATGCACCGTCCGGCGTTCACCCCCGAGCGGGCCGCGGCCCTCGAGACGGTGCTGACCGAGCAGCTGGCGGGCCTGGTCGCGGGGCTCCGACGGCGGCAGGCCCGATCGGGCGCGGCGCCGCGCCCTGGGGCTGGCTAGCGTGTCGGGCATGGAGCAACGCGAGGCCGGCCGGTTGGGTCGGGAGCTGTCCGTGGTGGGGCTGGGCACGTGGCAGCTGGGCGCCGACTGGGGCGAGGTGAGCGAGGACGACGCCCGCGCCGTCCTCGGCGCGGCCGCCGAGGCGGGCGTGACCTGCTTCGACACCGCCGACGTCTACGGCGACGGCCGCAGCGAGCGGCTGGTCGGGTCCTTCGCCGCCGAGCACCCCGGCGTCTTCGTGGCCACCAAGATGGGACGCCGCGCCGAGCAGGTGCCCGACAGCTACACGCCCGAGGCGTTCCGCGCCTGGACCGACCGGTCGCGGCGCAACCTCGGCGTCGAGACCCTCGACCTCGTGCAGCTGCACTGCCCGCCGTCGGCGGTCATCGACGACGACGCCACCTACGACGCCCTCGACGCGCTCGTCGCCGACGGCACGATGGCGGCCTACGGCGTGAGCGTGGAGACGTGCGACCAGGCGCTCTCGGCGATTCGGCGGCCGGGGGTGGCGTCGGTGCAGATCATCCTCAACGCGTTCCGCCTCAAGCCCCTCGACGAGGTGCTGCCGGCCGCCGCCGAGGCCGGCGTCGCGATCATCGCCCGCGTGCCGCTCGCCTCGGGCCTGCTCACCGGCCGCTTCGACCGCGACACCACCTTCGCCGCCGACGACCACCGCCAGTACAACCGCGACGGCTCGGCCTTCGACGTGGGCGAGACGTTCTCCGGCGTCGACTACGAGACCGGCCTGCGCGCGGCCGGTGCGTTCGGCGACCTGGTGCGCGAGCACCTCGCGGACGACGTCACGCCCGCCCAGGCCGCCCTCGCCTGGTGCACGGCCCAGCCCGGCGTCACCACCGTCATCCCCGGTGCCTCCCGCCCCGACCAGGCCCGCGCCAACGCCGCCGCCGCCGACGTCGAGCTGCCCGCCACCTTCCTCGACGGCGTCACCGCCCTCTACGACGAGCACCTCCGCGAGCAGATCCACCCCCGCTGGTAGCGGTCGAGGTGCGAGGCCGGCCACGGCCGGGCCTCGAGACCCGGGCGGTCAACGTGAACGCACCCGCACGGACCCTGAGCTTGTCGAAGGGCGCCCCGTGCGAACGTTCTCGTGGAGGGCCGATGTTTCGACGACGCTCGCTGGAGCTCGCTGCGCAACTACCGTCACTTCCGGTGGTCGAGCAGGCCGAGCGTCTGCGCGAGGCCGTCGTCGAGACCCCGGAAGGTCAGTGCGAACGCGGCCGCACGCACCCTGAGCTTGTCGAAGGGCCCCAACGCGCGCCGATAGCCCCGCCGGGGCGGGGTGTGGGGCGGTCAGGGTCGTCGGCGTCGGTCGACGAGGTGGGTGCGTCCGGTGGGGCTGGTCCACTCGTAGAGCCCGGGTTCGAGCACCCGGTAGCGCCAGTGGCTGTGGGTCTTGGCGCGGTGGTGCCGTCGGCACAGCGGCGCGAGGTTGAAGGTGGACGTCGGGCCGCCGGACTCGAACGGGTGGATGTGGTCGAGATCGACCCGTCGTCTGGTGCAGCGCGGGAAGACGCAGTGCCGGTCGCGGAGCATCACGTGGTCGGCGACGGTCGGGCTGGGGCGGTAGGCGTCGCTGGACTTGCCGACGTTGAGGTCGAGGACGGGTCGGACGGTGACCTTGGTGCCCGGGACGGCGCACCACTGCTTGATCTGCTCGATGAGCACGGGGGTCTGGGTGTTGTCGAGGACGGCGACGTCGGTGGCGTCGAGGTGCGCGTACAGCGTCATCCCGCGTCCCGAACCGGGCTCGGTGTCGAGGTCGAGGGCCAGCTGCGCGCGGGCCATCTCGCCGAGCGCGTGGGAGCGGCGGACGTCGAGGGTCTCGACAGATCCGAGGTCGGCGAGCTGCTGGGCGCCGGCGCGGACGGCGGCTTCGAGGTCGATCGCGTCGGCGGCGTCGAGGGTGGCGGCGATCTCGACGGTGCCGTTGATCGGGACGTCGAGCCCGTTCAACCGGATGTCGACGCCCCGGCGTTCGGCTGCTTCCTGGCGTCGGCGTTCTGCTTCGGCGGGGTCGAACCGGGTGATCGCGGCGGCCGTCGTCCGTTCGATCTGGGCCAGCGAGAGGTCGTGCGCGAACGGAGCCAGGGCCTGGTCGACGAACGCGGCACCGACCTTGCTGAGGATCACGGTGTGCTCGGCGACGCGGAACGCCCGCCACACCGGCACCTCCATCGCGATCACGCGAGCGTGGAGGCGGGGGAGGCGGTGGCGCAGCTCGAGGGCGTGGCCGAGGTAGCGCAGGCCGGAGTCGGTGGAGACGCCCATGACGGCAGCGAGGTCGAGGGCCGCCCACTCGAGCACAACGGGAGCGCCGGGGCCGGCGACCTCGAGGCCTGGCTCGGCGAGGGTGTCGGTGATGTAGTCGGCGTCGGTGGTGGTGTGGTCGGCGGCCCAGGCGAGCACGGCCCGCAGCTTCGCGACGTCCACCCGGGCCTGCTCGGCCACCACGGACTCGACCGCGTCGAGCAGCGGGTCGCTGCTCACGCGGGGGGTCTGGATGGTGGTCGGCATGGGCCGATTCTATCGCCGGCCACTGACAACCGCTGGTGTGTTCGATGGCCTGTGGAGAACTCCGGAGGGCCCTTCGACAGGCTCAGGGTCCGTGGGTCGGGCTGGCCTGGTGGGCCGGTGGTTTCGACGACGCTCGCGCAGACGCTCGCTGCTCAACCACCGGAGTCGGTCTCACGGTGGTCGAGGTGCGAGGCCGGCCACGGCCGAGCCTCGAGACCTCGCACCGTCAGCGGCAACGCGCCCGCACGGACCCTGAGCCTGTCGAAGGGACAGCGCTCGCGAACGTTCACGTGGAGGGCCGGTGGTTTCGACGACGCTCGCTGGGCTCGCTGCTCAACCACCGGAGGGCCCTTCGACAGGCTCAGGGTCCGTGTGGTCTCGATGGGCGTTCGGCGACGCTCGCGCAGACGCCCGACCACCGGTGAGGTCCGTGGGGTCGGGCCCGCCTCGAGAACGTGCGCCGACCGGCTCAGGCCGGCAGGTCCTCGGCGTCCACGATCCGGTAGGCGTAGCCCTGCTCGGCCAGGAACCGCTGGCGGTGCTGGGCGAAGTCGGCATCGACGGTGTCGCGGGAGACGACGGTGTAGAAGTGCGCCGAGCGGCCGGCGTCCTTGGGACGCAGCAGGCGGCCGAGGCGCTGGGCCTCCTCCTGACGCGAGCCGAACGACCCCGACACCTGGATGGCGACCTCGGCCGAGGGCAGGTCGACGGAGAAGTTGGCGACCTTCGAGACCACCAGCAGCATGACCTCGCCGGAGCGGAACGCGTCGAAGAGCCGCTGCCGCTCCTTGACCGGCGTCTCGCCGGTGATGATCGGGGCGTCGAGCCGCTCGGCCAGCTCGTCGAGCTGCTCAAGGTACTGCCCGATCACCAGGGTCGGCCGCTCGGGGTGCGCGGCCACGAGGTCGCGCACCACCTGCACCTTCTCGTGGGTGCACGCGGCGAGCCGGTAGCGCTCCTCCGGCTCGGACGTCGCGTAGGCCAGCCGCTCGGACGTCGGCAGGCTCACCCGCACCTCGACGCAGTCGGCGGGCGCGATCCAGCCCTGCGCCTCGATGTCCTTCCACGGCGCGTCGTAGCGCTTGGGGCCGATGAGCGAGAACACGTCGCCCTCGCGGCCGTCCTCGCGCACCAGGGTCGCGGTGAGCCCGATGCGCCGCCGCGCCTGCAGGTTCGCCGTCATCCGGAAGATCGGGGCCGGCAGCAGGTGCACCTCGTCGTAGACCACGAGCCCCCAGTCGCGGGCGTCGAGCAGCTCGAGGTGGCGGTAGACGCCGCCGCGCTTGGTCGTCATCACCTGGTAGGTCGCGATGGTGACGGGCCGGACCTCCTTGGCGGAGCCGGAGTACTCGCCGATCTCGTCCTCGGTCAGCGAGGTGCGGCGGAGCAGCTCGTCCTTCCACTGCCGCGCGCTGACGGTGTTGGTCACCAGGATCAGCGTGGTGGCCTTCGCCTCCGCCATCGCGGCCGCGCCCACCAGCGTCTTGCCGGCGCCGCAGGGCAGGACGACGACGCCCGACCCGCCGTGCCAGAACGACTCCACGGCGTCGCGCTGGTAGTCGCGCAGCGTCCAGCCCGACTGGTCGAGCTCGATCGGGTGCGCCTCGCCGTCGACGTAGCCGGCGAAGTCCTCGGCCGGCCAGCCCAGCTTGAGCAGCACCTGCTTGAGGTTGCCGCGCTCGGACCCGTGCACGACCACGGTGTCGTCGTCCACGCGGGCGCCGATCATGCCGGCGACCTTCTTGGCCCGCAGCACCTCCTCGAGCACCGGCCGGTCGTTGCTCACCAGCACCAGCCCGTGCACGGGGTGCTTCTCGAGCCGCAGCCGGCCGTAGCGCGCCATGGTCTCGGCCACGTCGACCAGCAGCGAGTGCGGCACGGAGTAGCGGCTGTAGGTGAGCAGCGTGTCGACGACCTGCTCGGCGTCGTGCCCGGCGGCCCGCGCGTTCCACAGCCCGAGCGAGGTGAGGCGGTAGGTGTGCACGTGCTCGGGCGAGCGCTCGAGCTCGGCGAAGGGGGCGATCGCGCGCCGGCACTCGGCCGCCTTCTCGTGGTCGATCTCGAGCAGCAGCGTCTTGTCCGACTGGACGATCAGGGGCCCATCACTCACCGCACGATCCTACGGAGGCACCGTTTGCGAGACTGCGGGCGTGACGGCCACGACGACGCGGACGACGGCGACCCGCCCGCCGCGCTGGCACGCCGTCCCCGCGGTGCTGCTGGCCGTGGCGGTCGGGGCCGGCCTGCTCGCGGTGGCGAGCCTGGTCGACGCCGTCGACGACGTGCGCGGTCAGGTGGCCTACGACCGCGGCGAGCTCGACACCGCCACCCGCTACCTCACCCGCATCGACAGCCTCGACGAGACCTACGACACCGAGTGGCGCATCACCGAGGTGGGCGGCGCCCTCGTGCCCGGCCAGGTCGAGGTCGGCCCGGTGCCGGGCCGCTCGCGCGAGCGCATCGGCGAGGACGACGTCACCGTCTCTTACTGGGACGGCGACCCGGTCGCGCTGTCGTTCGACCCCGCCGTGCACGACGGCCGCATCGTCTCGGTGCTCTTCGGCGCCCGTGGCGCGGTGCTGTCGGGCCTGGTCGCCGCCGGGCTGCTCGGCGTCGCCGGCTGGGTGGGCCTGCTGCTGCGCCGCCGGCGCCGCACGCACGGCTGGTGGGGCGCGAGCGACGACCGGTGGACGCCGGACCCTCCCGCCGGCCGCGTGCTCGGCGTCCTGCTCGCCGCCACCGCCCTCACCTGGCTGGCCGTCGCCGGGTCGCTGCCCCTCGTCCCCGCCGTCGTGCTGGTCGAGGGCGCCGGCGTCGTGATCGCCTGGCGGGTCTGGCGCCGCGGCGCCGTCAGCCGCCCCTGACCGGCTCGCCGTCGGCCAGCGGCCGCACCGTGGTGATGCGGTGCACCGCGAACGCCCGCACCTCGCCCGCGCCGTGGTCGTGCGCCGAGAGCGTGCCGGCCTCGATGCGCACCGGGTCGAGCACGCGCTCGGCCGAGACGCCCTGGTTGTCGACGTAGCCGACCACCACCGTCGTCCCCGCCTCCATCGCCTCGCGCAGCGCGGCCAGCGAGCCGGACGGCGTCAACGGCGTGGCGGTCGCCGCGGGCCGGGCCGCCGCGGCCCGGTCGCCCGTGCGCACCGCCCGCACCGCCGCCGCCACCCGCGCCGTCTCGTGGGCCGACAGGCTGCCCGGCGCCGGCCGGGGCCGGGGGGTGCGCGCGCGCAGCACGTCGGGTCGCAGCACCTGCACCGTGCCGTCGGCCGCCTCGACCACCGGCGCGGTGCCGAGCTCGCGCAGCCGCGGCAGCAGCACGTCGACCGGCGTGGTGCTCACCAGCACCGTCGGCGCGATGCGGCGCAGGCCGAGGCCCGCCGCCCGCGGGTGCGCGAGCAGCTCGCTGAGCGCCGACTCGTCGTCCGCGCGCAGGAACGACTCGACGGCCCCCACGCGCACCGTGCCGAAGGTGCGCACGGCGTCGTCGACGAGGTAGGTCAGCGGCTGCGGCACCGGCGTGCGCGAGACGTCGTCGAGGAAGGCGTGGATCTCGGCGGCGGTCCAGCCGACGTCGAGCGCCCGCCGCACCGAGCCGCGGCTGAACCGGTAGACGGTGGCCCCGCCGCGCGACTCGATGTCGGCCACCAGCTGCAGCCGCCGCGCGAGCGAGGACTCCAGCGGCCCCGGTGCCACGGCGGTCAGGTCGGCCTGCACGAGCACGTGGTCGACGGGCTGCGGCAGCAGCGCCGCGAGCGCGTCGGTCGGGTCGTCGCCGGCCAGCAGGACCCGGGTGTACGACGCCGGCCCGCCCAGCCCGGTGAGGCCGAGCGCCGCCGCCTCGGTGACCGTCCACGCCACCTGCTCGGTGCGCGAGCGCGGACGCCGCGGCCGGTGCCAGGCGACCCGCTCCACGAGCGAGGGCAGCCCCGTCGTCGGCGCCAGCACCTCGCCCGGCGGCAGGTCGGCGAGCGCGGCCAGCGTGCCCGCGCGGGACTCGGTCATCGCGTGCGAGGCCAGCTCGGGAGCCAGCGCGTTCCACGCCTTGCCGTTCACGTCGCGGCCGCCGACGAGGGCCGGCAGCCGCGGGCTCGCGAGCCAGGCCCGCACCAGCGTCAGCCACCGCTCGGCCGCGGGGGACGCCGTCCACTCGTCGAAGGCGTCGGTGGGCACCCACACGGGGTCGCCGTCGGCGTCGGCGCGGCTGGAGAGCAGCCCCGCGCCCGCCGCGGTCTCGACCAGCAGCGCCGCGCCCGGCTCGTCGACGTCGAGCAGCCCGGCCACGGCCTTGAGGTCGCGCACCGACAGCCCGCCGCTGCGCAGCACGCCCGGCGGCTCGGCACCCCAGTGGTCGAGCAGCAGCTCGACGCGCCGCACCGCCTCGTCGGCCGAGCCCGCCGCCGCCCGGTCGACCAGGTTCGCCGACCGCTCGGACGTCGCCACCGGCGGCACCTCGTCGACCGGCTCGGTCGTCGTCCGGCCGCCGCGCAGCACCAGGCCCACCTCGCCCGGCGCCTGCCACACCGGGCGGTCGTCGCGCCCGGTCGGCACCAGCAGCCGCCGCGAGATCAGCTCCTCGGCCGGCGTCGCGGCGTCCTCGGGCAGCACGGTGCGACGCGCCTCGCCGGTGGTGGCCTCGCCGCCGTGGGCCACGACGTGCTCGATCATCGTGCGGGCCCGCGGCGACAGCTCGGTGAGGCGGGCCTCGACCTCGGACGGCGGCAGCGGGTCGGGCGAGCGCGGCCGCAGCCCGCTCGCACCGGGCCCCGCGCCCAGCGCGTCAGCCACTCCGGACACCGTGCGCAGCCCGCCGCTGGCCTGCCACACGAGCGCGAGGTCGAGGAGGCGTGCGAGCGACCGGTCGACCGCACTAGGGTCGGCGTGCACGATGCCCCGGACGTCGGCGGCGGTGGTTTGACCGGCGACGACCAGGGCATCAAGGACGGAGAGCTCGAGCCGAGTCAACGCGTCCAGCGCCCGCGACAGCGAGGCACGGACGGTGGCCCGGGACGCCAGGTGTCCGATGTCGTGAGGGGCGGGTGTGGTCAGGTCAGGGCGCGCGAGCAGGAGCCCCGAGAGCCGCTCGTCCGGCCAGCTGCGCAGCTGGTCGGCCAGTGAGCGGAACCCGGCCGCGTCCGCCGTCCCTGTCGCCATCCTCGTCAACCTAGCCAGTGCCCCGTCCGGCGGAGCGGGCCGCCCGTGACCGGAGTCGAGCTGCACCACGGCGCGGCCAGCGACGTCGGCAAGGTGCGTGAGGTCAACGAGGACTCCTTCCTCGTCGCCCCACCGGTCTTCGTCGTCGCCGACGGCATGGGCGGGCACGACCGCGGCGACGTCGCCAGCCGCATCGTCGTCGAGGAGTTCGCGCGCCTCGCCGACGAGGGCTACGACCACCTGCGCGGCCCCGAGATCGTCGCCGAGACGCTGCGCGAGGCGCAGGCGCGCATCGCGGCGTACGACGACGAGCAGCGCGCCCGGGGCGCCGCCGACTTCTCCGCCGGCACCACCGCGGTCGTCGCGCTGCTCATCGAGCAGTCCCGCGAGACCAAGTGGCTGCTGGCCAACCTCGGCGACTCCCGCATCTACCGGTTCAACGAGGGCGTGCTCGAGCAGGTCAGCGTCGACCACAGCGTCGTCCAGGAGCTCGTCGAGGCCGGCGTCATCACCGCCGACGCCGCCGCGGTGCACCCCGAGCGCCACGTCATCACCCGCGCACTGGGCGGGGAGGGCCCGGTCGAGGCCGACTACTTCGTGCTGCCGCTCTCGGGCGCCGAGCGCCTCATGCTCTGCTCCGACGGCGTCAGCGGGATGATCGACGACGCGGTGATCGGCCACATCATGGCCACCGCCTCCGACCCCCGTGACGCGGCCGACCGGGTGGTCGCCGCCGCCGTCGAGGCGGGTGGAGCAGACAACGCCACGGCGGTGGTCGTCGATGTGGTGGGATTGGCCGACGATCGACCCTACGACTCCGACGCGCAACGCGTGAGTCTCGAGCAGAAGTTGGGAGCGTTGCCGTGAGCGAGAGCAACTCCGACCACGCCACCGGCGCGAGCGCCGGCACCTGGTCGTATCGTCCCGGGACCTGGTTCGGCGTCTTCGGCGCCGCCACCACGCTCCTGCTGCCCGCCTCCGAGAAGGCCCGGGTCGGCGAGCTGTGGTCGCGCATCGACGACGGGGCCGGCTTCGACGACGTCCTCGAGGCGCTGCTCGCCACCGGCCTCGGCTCGCTGCCCGGCTTCGTGCTCATCAGCAGCGGCGACGGCCCCACGAAGGTGCTGGTGCGCGGCGCGTCCGTGCACGCCCACGTGGTGGCCGGCGGCGACGAGGTCGACCTCGACGGCTCCTCGGTCTCCACCTGGGTCGAGCGCACGCTGCACGACGTCACCTCCGTGAGCGTCACCGTCGACGGCGGCGGCCACGACGCGTCCGGCGGGTCCGACGGGGGCGCCACCGGTGACCTCCCCATCCACGGCGGTCTGGTGCGCGTCGGTCGCGTCGACCACCCGCCCTACGCCCCCGTCAGCACCGACACCGGCGAGCTCGTCGACACCGACGAGCTCGAGACCGAGGCCGACGACGCCGCCGGCGCGGTCGTCGCCCCGGCGGTCGTCGCGGGCTCCGACGCGGACGACGAGCCCGTTGAGCCGCTCGACGAGCCCGTTGACGAGCCCGGTGACGAGCCTGCCGACGAGCCGGCCGGGCCCGCCGCGGACGACGACGAGTCCACCCCGCCGGTGGGCCTCGACCTCTCCAAGCCCGACCCCGACCCCGAACCCGACCCCGCCACCGAGCTGCTCGACCTGGACGACGCCGGCACCGGCGACGAGTCCTCCCCGCTCGACGACGAGGGCGAGACCCTGCGGGTGCCCGGCGAGCACGACGCCCTGGCCGACCCGCTCAACGACCCGCTGCCCGACCCCGACGGCCCGTCCGCGCCGCCGGCCCCGCCCGCGTGGCCCGACGGCCCGCCGTCCGCGCCGCCCTCGGGTCCGCCGTCCGGCCCCCCGTCGAGCCCGCCGCCCTTCGCCCCGCCGTCCGCGCCGCCGGGCCCGCCGCCGTCCAGCCCGCCGCCGCCCCCGGGTCCGCCGCCGGGCTTCGGGCCGCCCTCGGGCGAGCCCGCCACGGGCGAGGAGGAGGGCGTGCTCGACCACGACGGCCTCACCCGCGCCGGCGTCAGCCCGCTCGAGTTCTCCCGGCCGCAGCCGGGCATCCCCGGCCAGCCGATGGCGCCGAGCGTCGTCAGCCCCGTCGCGAAGCTGGTCATCAGCAGCGGCGAGACGATCGAGGTCGACCGGGTCGTGCTGATCGGCCGGGCGCCCGAGGCGCGACGGTTCACCTCCACCGACCAGCCCAAGCTGGTCACCGTGCCCAGCCCGCTGCACGAGATCTCCTCCACGCACATCGAGGTGCGGCCCGGGTCGGGCGCCGACCACGGCAGCGCGGTCGTCACCGACATGGGCTCCACCAACGGCACCGTGCTCGAGCAGCCCGGCCTGCCGCCGGAGGACCTCAAGCCCGGCATCGCCGTCCAGCTCATCCCCGGCGCCACCATCAACCTCGGCGACGGCGTCACCATCTCGGTGACCAACCCCTGACCCTGCGACCGTCAGAGAACCCCGCATGACGACCTCCCCTCCCCAGGAGGCGGTGACCTACCCCGCCGCCGAGCTCGACCGACGCTTCTACGCGCTCGTGATCGACCGGCTCATCGCCTGGGCGCTGTTCGGCGGGGCGTCCTACGCGGCGTGGCGGTTCCTCATCGACGAGGACCAGCTGTGGGCCGGCATCGGCGCCATCGTCGGCACGGTCGTCCTGGTCTCGGTGGTCTTCGCGCTGATGCTCGGCCTGGCCGGGGTCACGCCGGGCAAGAAGCTGGTCGGGCTGCGCGTGGTGCGCGACGCCGACGGCAAGCCGATCGGGTTCCCGCGGGCGCTGCTGCGCACCGCCGTCCTGGGCATCTTCACCCTGCCCACGCTCGGCCTCGGCCTGGCCACGCTGGCCTGGACCGCGGTCATGGACCCCACCGGACGACGCCGCGGCGGCCACGACCGCATGGCCGACGCCGTCGTGGTCGACGTCCGCCCCGCGCCCGAGCCGATCGGCGACGACGACGCCCGCTCGCGCCAGATCGTCAACCTCACCGCCATGCGGCTGCTGCCCTCGCCGCCGCCGGAGTCGGTGGTCGCGCCGCGCCCGCCCGGCCCGCCGTCCGGCCCACCGCAGGGTGCGCCGCCGGGCCCGCCTCAGGGACTTCCGCAGGGCCGGCCGCCCCAGGCGCCGCCGCAGGCGCCTCCGCCCGGCATGCCCCCGGCCGCGCCGCCGCGGACGCCGTCCCACCGCGCCGGGCCGCCGCCGGTCGCCTCACCCGAGACCCCGGGCGAGGACGTCATCAGCGGCCCCACCCAGCGCCGCACGCCCGCCGGCGCCCAGCAGGCCGCCACGTCGCCGCAGCAGACCCCGCAGTCCGCGCGCTGGCGGGTCAGCTTCGACACCGGCGAGTCGTTCGTCGTCCAGGGCCTCACGCTCGTCGGACGCCGCCCCGAGCCCCGGCAGGGCGAGGACGTCGCCCACCTCGTCCCGCTGCGCTCCTCCGACATGTCGGTCTCCAAGACGCACGCCCAGTTCCAGGTGGTGCCCGACGGCGCCCTCGTCGTCATGGACCGCGGCTCCACCAACGGCTCCGTCGTCGTGCGCAAGGGCGTCTCGAAGTCGCTCTCGCCCGGCCGACCCTCCACCCTGCTCGACGGCGACAGCGTCCGCTTCGGCGACCGCACGATGACCGTCACCCACGAGACCACCGCCTGAGCCCCGCTCGGCCCCGGCCGACCTAGGAGTCCGGCACCTCGTCGAACACGTCGGGCCGGCCGATGAACTCGGCGTGCTTGAGCGGCCAGACGAGCGAGAACACCTTGCCGACGACGAGGTCGATCGGCACGAAGGCGCGGTCGGTGTCGCAGTTCCTGGCCTTGGGGGCGCACAGCCGCGCGGAGGAGTCCTCGCTGGCGGCACGGTTGTCGCCCATCACGAACAGCCGGTCGTCGGGCACGGTGACCGTCCACCGGCCGCGGCAGGAGTTGACCATCGGGCCGTCGCACTCGAGCCCGTCGGCGACGAAGTCGTCCTCGTCGATCGCGACGCCGTTGATCGACAGGCGCCCCTGCTTGTCGCAGCACACGATGGTGTCGCCCGGCGTCCCGATGACCCGCTTCACCAGGTGGCCGCCGGTGGGGTAGAGCCCCACCTTGGCCAGGCCCTTGGCCAGCAGCGTCTGCGGGCCGGTGTCGGGGGTGTTCAGCCAGCCGCCGGGGTCCTTGAAGACGATGACGTCGCCGCGCGACGGCTCGCCGAACCAGTACGACGGCTTCTGCACCAGGATCCGGTCGTCCTTCACCAGCCCCGGCTCCATCGAGGCCGAGGGGATGTAGAACGCCTGCACGAAGAAGGTCTTGATCAGCAGCGCCATCACCAGCGCGACGACCAGCAGCACGATGGTCTCGAGCCACAGCGGTGCCCGGCGCTTGGTCTTCACGGGCGTGGCCGCCGTCGTCGTGGTGGACGTCGTCGTGGTCTCGTCGGCGTCGTCGTCCCGGTCGGCGTCCCGGTCGGCGTCCGCGTCGTCCTCGGTGTCCGCAGGGCCCGAGGCGACCGGCTCGGTGGCGCCGTCGGAGTCGTCGGCCGGCTTGTCCAGGGAGGGCCGGCGCGGCTCGTCGTCTTCGGGCACGACGGCGAATCTAACCCAGCCGTCCTGAGACGCCGCGTCGGTGTGCGCGACCCGCCGGAGCCGCCCGGCGGCCGCGCTAGGTTGCCGGGATGGAGTCCTACGCACGCGGTGAGACCGACGCCCCGCTGCTGGAGAAGACGATCGGCGCCAACCTCGCGCGCACGGTCGCCGCCTGGCCCGACCGCGAGGCGCTCGTCGAGGTGGCCACCGGACGCCGCTGGACGTGGGCCGAGCTCGACCGCGACGTCGACGGCCTCGCCCGCGGCCTGATCGCCTCGGGCCTCGCGGCCGGTGACCGGCTGGGCATCTGGGCGCCGAACTGCGCCGCGTGGACGATCACGCAGTACGCCTGCGCGAAGGCCGGCGTCGTCCTGGTCAACCTCAACCCGGCCTACCGCACCCACGAGCTCGCCTTCGCGGTGAACCAGAGCGGGCTGCGCTGGCTGCTGGCCACCACCGCCTTCAAGACCAGCGACTACCGGCAGATGCTCGCCGACGTCGCCCCCGAGTGCCCCGGTCTCGAGCGCACCGTCTTCGTCGACACCGACGACTGGGACGAGCTCGTGGCGGCGGGGGAGGGCCTGCCCGAGGACGCCGTCGCCGAGCGGATGGCGGGGCTGTCGCCGTCCGACCCGATCAACATCCAGTACACCTCGGGCACCACCGGCTTCCCGAAGGGCGCCACGCTCAGCCACCGCAACATCCTCAACAACGGCTGGTTCACCACCGAGACCATCGGGTTCACCCACGAGGACCGGCTCTGCATCCCGGTGCCCTTCTACCACTGCTTCGGCATGGTGATGGCCAACCTCGGCTGCACCAGCCACGGCGCCACGATGGTCATCCCCGGCCCGGCCTTCGACCCCGAGGTCACCCTCGACGCGGTCGAGCGCGAGCGCTGCACCGCGCTCTACGGCGTCCCGACGATGTTCATCGCCATGCAGGGCACGCCGGGCTTCGCCGAGCGCGACCTGACGTCGCTGCGCACCGGCATCATGGCCGGCTCGCCGTGCCCGGTCGAGACGATGAAGCGGTGCGTCAGCGAGATGCACATGAGCGAGGTCTCCATCGCCTACGGCATGACGGAGACGTCGCCGGTCTCGTGCCAGACCCGCGCGGACGACGACCTCGACCGCCGCACCGCGACCATCGGCCGCGTGCACCCGCACGTCGAGATCAAGGTGGTCGACCCCGCCACCGGCGAGACGCTGCCACGCGGCGAGACCGGCGAGTTCTGCACCCGCGGCTACTCGGTGATGCTCGGCTACCACGACGAGCCCGAGAAGACGGCCGAGAGCATCGACGCCGACGGCTGGATGCACACCGGCGACCTCGCCGTGATGCGCGAGGACGGCTACTGCCTCATCGTCGGCCGCATCAAGGACATGGTCATCCGCGGTGGCGAGAACGTCTACCCGCGCGAGGTCGAGGAGTTCCTGCACACCCACCCCGACGTCGACGACGTGCAGGTCGTCGGCGTCCCCGACGAGCGCTACGGCGAAGAGCTGTGCGCCTGGCTGCGCATGCGACCGGGCGCCGAGCCGCTGGACGCCGACGCCGTCCGCGCCTACGCCACCGGCCGCCTCGCCCACTTCAAGATCCCGCGCTACGTGATGGTCGTCGAGGAGTTCCCGCTCACCGTCACCGGCAAGGTCCGCAAGGTCGAGATGCGCGAGCGGTCGACGATCGAGCTCGGCCTGCGCTGACCCGTCGCTCATAAGGGACGGGTCGATGCGAACGACGCCGACCCGTCGCTTATAAGCGACGGGTCGGCGTCCACTCCTCGCGCAGCAGGCCGAAGACCGTGGTGTCGCTCCACTCCCCGTCGCCGAACCAGTCGCGGCGCAGGTCGGCCTCGCGGGTCATGCCGAGCCGCTCGCACACGCGGGCCGAGGCGGTGTTGGCGGGGTCGAGCATCGCGGTGACCCGGTGGCAGCCGAAGTCGGCGAACGCGGCGTCGACGAGCCGGCGGGCCGACTCGGTGGCGAACCCGCGACCGGCGACGGCGGGGGAGAAGACGTAGCCGATCTCGGCGACCGACCGGCGTGCCTGCGGGCCCAGGCGCAGCATGACGTCACCGACGACCCCGCCCTCGTGCTCGACCACCAGCGTCATGAACCAGTCGCGGTCGAGGACGTCGTCGGGGTCGGTGGCGAGCTCGTCGTGCCAGCGCTGCATGCGGGCGACGACCCCGTCGCGGTCGAGCCGGCCGAACGGCAGGTGCCGCACGACGTCGTCGTCGCCGCAGTAGGCGAGCACGGCGTCGACGTCGCGGTCGGTGGCCTGCCGCAGCACCAGGCGCTCGGTGCGCAGCGGCAGCTCGACGGGCAGGCCCCCCGCCGGGATCATCGGGCGACGACCACCGGGATGCGGGTCACCGTGCCGGTCGCACCGCGCCACACCACGAAGCCGTCGTCGAGCCGGCGACCGCGCCCGGGAGCCACCCGCACCCGGAACGTCGCGGTCTCGCCCGGTGCGAGCCGGACGGCGGCCGGCCGCACGGTGACGTCGCGGCGGAAGCCCTGGGCCGAGGAGGAGAAGTAGAGCCGGCGCCCGGTGACGTTCGTGATCTCGCGGCGGGCCTGCAGCGCGCCGCCGGCCAGCAGCACCGAGGCGGTGTTCAGGCGCGGACGCCGTCCCTCGAGCCAGGCGCGGTAGCGGCGGGGCTCGACGACGTAGGCCAGCCCGGTGCGCTGCGCCGGAGCGAGGCGCACCCGGCCGGCGCCGGCGTCGAGCACCGGCGTCGAGGCGAGGGGGGCGGCGCTGGTGACCAGCGCCGAGCGCACCACCGAGGGCCGCAGCCCGCGGCCGAGCAGCGTGGCGGCGACACCGGCGGTGTGGGCGGTGGCGGGGGAGGTGCCGCTGAGGAAGTCCCAGTCGCCGTGGCCGGAGGGGACGGTGGCCGACAGGACGCCGCTGCCCGGCGCCACCACGTCGGGCTTGACGACCGTCGTCGTGGTCGACCCGCTGCTCGAGAACGGCGCGACGCGGGGCGCCGCGCGCACGAGCCCGCGGGGGACGAGCCGCACCCGCGGCGCGCGCTCGGTGGCCAGCCACCGCAGCAGCCGGCGTCCGGGCCCGGCGGCGAGGTGCACGGTGGGCACCTCGTGCGCGTCGGTGGCCACGCCCTCGCCGCGCACGTCGACCAGCACCATGCCGACGCCGTCGGCCAGCGCCACGGCGCGTGACTTGTCGACCCGCGCGACGCCGCCGCGCTCGCAGACCACCACCGCGCCGCCGACGCGGGCGGCGTCGAGGCTGCCGGGGGCGCAGACGGTGGCGTCGGCGACGGAGGCGCCACGCGCCCGCACCGCCGAGCCGGCCACGAGCCGGGACGACGGCACCCCGCGCTGCGAGACCATCACGCCGCCGAGCCGCGGGCCGCCGACGGCCTCGACCCGGCCGCGGCGGACGGCGTCGGTGGTGCCGCCGACGGTGGTGACCCACGGGGCGGGGTGGGCCGCGCCCGCACGGTCGCCCTCGTTGCCGGCCGCGGCCACGACCACGACGCCGCCCTCGACGGCGCCGAGCAGGGCGCGGTCGACGGTGTCGATCGCGGAGGGGCCGCCGACGGAGAGGCTGAGCACGTCGACGCCGTCACGGGTGGCCGCGTCGACGGCGCTGACGACGTCGGCCGTCGCGCAGCCGTCGCCGGCGGGGTCGGGAGCGCTCCAGCACGCCTTGTAGACCGCGACCTGCGCCTCGGGGGCGGCGCCGGAGAAGCGGCCGAGCCGCTCGCCGGCCACCTGCACCGGCACCGCGGCGTTGCCCGCCGCGATCGAGGCCATCGCGGTGCCGTGGCCGTCGGTGTCGCGCGGCGAGAGGGACGACGCCGCCCGCAGCGCGTCGGTGCCGAAGCCGTCGACGAACCAGCGGGCGCCCACCACCTTGCTCGTGCACGAGCCGGCCGACCAGCGGTCGCCGGCCTCGCACGGGCCGGCGAACCGGTCGGGCACGCGCTCGCGCAGCTGGGCGAAGAGGGGACTGTCGGGGTCGAGGCCGGTGTCGACCACGCCGACGACCACGCCGGCGCCCGCGTCGCGCGCCGCCGGACGACGACGCGCCTGCGGCAGCGCCGCGGCGTCGGGTGCCGAGGCCAGCGGTTGCACCTCGTTCGGCTCGACGAGCGCGACCTGCGGCAGCGCGGCGAGCAGCGCGGCCTGGTCGGCGTCGAGCTCGACGGCGAACCCGTTGAGGGCCGTCGTCCAGCGGTAGACCGGCGGCGGGGTGTCGACGTCGGCGAGGACGGCGTCCTGCTGCGCCAGCAGCTCGCCGGCGCGGGCCCGCCCCGGCACCGGGCCGCGGTCGGGCAGGCCGGTGGTGCCCGGGCTGCGCAGCGTCACGAGGTAGAGACGGGTGGGCGCGGCGGCCGAGGCGGCGGCACCCGCCGACCGGTCGGCGGCAGGGGAGGCAGGGGCGGCGGGCGCCGCGGCGAGCGACGCCGCGACCGCGAGCGAGCCGATCGCGGCCGTGCCCGCGAGCGTCCAGCGGGCGCGGCGAGGCCGCGACCGGTGGCCCGGCCGGCGACCCGGCTGGTTGCGCATGTTCTCTCTCCCGACGGCGAAGTCGACCATTCTGGCCCATGCACCCCAACAGCCGCACCCGTCGTCCCCAGGCAGCGGGGCCTACGCTGCCGACGTGAGGTGCCCGTGAGTCCCGGACCGGTGGTCGGCTTCGACCTCGACATGACCCTCATCGACACCCGCGCCGGCTTCGCGGCGGTGCTCGAGGCCCTCGGCGACGAGCTCGGCGTCCGCTTCCCGGTCGCGGAGATGACCGACCGCCTCGGCCCGCCGCTCGAGCTGCTGCTCGAGCCCTACCTGCCCGCCGAGCGCATCGGCCCCGCCGGCGACCGCTTCCGCGCGCTCTACCCCGACCTCGCCGTCACCACCGTGCCGTTGCTGCCGGGCGCCGCCGAGGCCGTGGACGCCGTCCGCGAGCACGACGGCCGGGTCGTCGTGGTCACCGGCAAGTACGAGCCCAACGCCCGCCTGCACCTCGACCACCTCGGGCTCGAGGTCGACGCGCTGGCCGGCTGGGTGTGGGGCGTCGGCAAGGCCGAGGTGCTGCGCCGGGAGGGCGCGCTCGCCTACGTCGGCGACCACGTGCACGACGTCGAGGGCGCCCGGGCCGCGGGCGTGCACAGCGTCTCGGTGCTCACCGGCGGCTGCACCCGCGACGAGCTGCTCGCCGCCGGCACCGACGTCGTCCTCGACGACCTCGGTCAGTTCCCCGCCTGGCTCGCCGCGCACGTGGCATAGGGTGACGACGCTCTCGGGCACCTCCCGACCCCGAGCGCACGCGCGACGGAAGGCAAGTGCTGTGCCGCAGGGCAAGGTTAAGTGGTTCGACGCCGAGAAGGGCTTCGGCTTCCTCTCCCAGGACGGCGGTCCCGACGTCTACGTGCACGCCGACGCACTGCCCGGCGAGACCGCCGCGCTCAAGCCCGGCACGCGCGTCGAGTTCGGCATCGCCCAGGGCCGCCGCGGCGACCAGGCGCTGCAGGTGCGCGTGCTCGACGCCCCCGCCTCGGTCACGCGCAACCAGGCCCAGGCCCGCCGCAAGCGCCCCGACGAGATGGTCCCGATCGTCGAGGACCTCATCCGGGTCCTCGACGGCGTCGGCGAGACCTACCGCCGCGGCCGCCACCCCGAGCGCACCTCCGCCCGCCCCGTCGCCAAGCTCCTGCGCGCCCTCGCCGACGAGCTCGAGCTCTGACTTCCTGGTCGCTCCGGGGCGGCGTCTGCCGCCCCCTCGCGCCACCCTCGTAGGGCTGCCGCCGGTCTGTCCTCGCGAGGGGTCCGGCACATGCGCCGCCCCTTCGCTCCGTGCGCCCTGTGGTCACGACCTGCTCGGGTCGAGGCGCCTCCTGGTGGTCGGCTCCGGGGCGGCGTCTGCCGCCCCCTCGCGCCACCCTCGTAGGGCTGCCGCCGGTCTGTCCTCGCGAGGGGTCCGGCACATGCGCCGCCCCTTCGCTCCGTGCGCCCTGTGGTCACGACCTGCTCGGGTCGAGGCGCCTCCTGGTGGTCGGCTCCGGGGCGGCGTCTGCCGCCCCCTCGCGCCACCCTCGTAGGGCTGCCGCCGGTCTGTCCTCGCGAGGGGTCCGGCACATGCGCCGCCCCTTCGCTCCGTGCGCCCTGTGGTCACGACCTGTTCGGGTCGGGGCGCCTCCTGGTGGTCGGCTCCGGGGCGGCGTCTGCCGCCCCCTCGCGCCACCCTCGTAGGGCTGCAACCGGCTCCGCTCGGCGCGGGGGTCAGCCGGCCGGGTAGCTCGGACGCTGCGGGCCGCCGTGCACGGCGGGGGCCGGACGTCGTCCACCTCGGCGGCCGCGGGGGCGTGAGGCGAGCACGAACAGCGTCCAGGCGGCGAGCACGCCGAAGGCGATGCCGAGGCCGAGGCGCGGCACCTGGGGCATGGCGATGCCGACGAACCCGCCGACCACCCACGCCAGCTGCAGGGTGGTGTCGCTGCGGGCGAACGCGCTGGCCTGCACGTGGGTGGGCACGCCGCTCTGGATGGTGGAGTCGAGCGAGACCTTGGCCAGCGCCTGCGCCAGCCCGGCCGCGAGACCGAGGCCGGCGAGCGCGAGTAGCCCGTAGAACAGCGTGCCGGCCAGGATCATGGCGGCGTCGGCGAGCAGCGCGACCGTCACCGTGATCGCCGGGTTGATCCGCTTGAGCACCGAGGCGAGCAGGATGCCGATCGTGTTGCCCGCCGCGGCGCCGCCGATGACGATGCCGACGAGGATCGCCTGCCGGTCCTCCCAGCCCTCGAGCGGCTTGTCCCGCAGCAGGAAGGCCATGTACATCGTCAAGAACCCCGAGACCCACCGTGGCCCGACGTTGCACCGCAGCGCGTAGGCCACCTGCGAGGGGATCTGGGTGCCGCGCCGCGAGGCCTTGTCCGAGCCGAGCGAGGCCGGGCCCAGCGACGCCTGCAGCTCGCCCTCGCTCGAGTCGACCTTCGCCGGCAGCAGGATGGCGGCCACCGTGCCCACCGCGAAGACCAGGAAGGCGTAGCGCAGCGACCACTCGGCGCCGAAGTAGGCGGCCGCGCCGGCCAGCGGCGCCGACAGCGCCCCGCCCACCACGCCCGCCAACGAGACCCGCCCGTTGGCCTTGACCAGCGTGAAGTCCTGGGGCAGCAGCCGGGGGACGGCGGCCGCGCGCGTGACGCCGTACGCCTTCGACGACACCAGCACCCCGAGCGCCGCGGGGTAGAGCAGGGCCGACTCGTCGGCGACCGCACCGGCCAGCAACAGGCAGAGCACGCCGCGGATGGCGAACGTGGCGCCGATCGCCCACCGGCGGCCGTGGCTGAAGCGGTCGAGGAACGGCCCGATCAGCGGGGCGACGATCGCGAACGGCAGCATCGTCAGGGCGAGGAACAGCGCCACCTGGCCGCGGGCGTCGCTCGTGGCGCCGGCGAAGAAGACGGTGGTGGCCAGCGAGATCGCCACGGCGGCGTCGCCGGCGGCGTTCGAGGCGTGCAGGTAGATCAGCCGGTTCAGCCCCGACTGCTCGGCGCCCTGGGCGTTGGCGGCCCGCTTGGCCTGGCTGACCGCGAAGCGCCCGAACCGGCCGGTCACGCGGGCCGTGGCCCGCACGCCGCGGGCGGTGGCCTTGGCGCCGGTGCCGAGGCCCTGACCGACCGTGCGGGTGCGCCCATCGCCGTCCGCCCGGGTGTAGGGACGGGTCTCCCAGCCGGGGTCGTCACCTCGGTCGTGGCGGTGGTCATAGGGCTCGTCGTGGCGGGGCTCGCCGCGGCCCGGCTCGCCCGACGGACGCCGCCCCGGCGGCGGCGGGTCGTGGGGGCCGTAGGTCATGGGGTCATCCTCCCCGATCCGTCCGACGAGCGAGCCGGGACTCACCCGTTCCCCGCCCGCGGACGTCGTCCACCCCGGGCCGGACTCGCCTGCGTGCGGGCCCATGGTTCATGCTTGCCCGCGTGACCACGCTCGTGCGCACCCAGCCCGACACCGTCGCGGCGCGCGCCGTCGACGCGGCGCGCGCGGCCCTGCTCGAGGAGGTCGGCGCCGACGAGGTCGGCGCGCACCTCGGCGTCGAGGCCGAGACCGAGGCCGAGCGCACCGTCACGCACCTGTTCGAGTGCACCCGCCGCGGCTACGCCGGGTGGCGCTGGGCGGTCACGCTCGTGCGCGCCTACCGGCAGAAGCCGGTCACGGTCGCCGAGGTGGTGCTGGTGCCCGGCGCCGAGGCGATCGTCGCGCCGCCGTGGGTGCCCTACCGCGAGCGCCTCCAGCCGGGCGACCTCTCGCCGGGCGACCTGCTGCCGGTCGAGGACGACGACCCGCGCCTGGTGCCCACCTACTCCTTCGGCGACGACCCGCTCGACGCCGACGAGAAGGCGCAGGTGCGCACCGTCGCGGCCGACCTCGGTCTCGGTCGGGTCCGCACCCTCTCGCCCGAGGGCCGCGACCTCGCCGCCCAGCGCTGGTACGACGGCGACGGAGGCCCCGAGTCGCCGCTCGCGCAGGCCGCCCCCGACTCCTGCTACACCTGCGGCTTCCTGGTGCGCCTGGCCGGCCCGCTGGCCGACACGTTCGGCGTCTGCGCCAACGGCGACGCCAACGACGACGGCCGTGTCGTGGCCTTCCAGCACGGCTGCGGCGCCCACTCCGAGGTGCGGCTGGCCACCAAGCACGCCCCGCAGCCGCCGCCCGACCACGTGCTCGACACCCTCAGCGTCGACGAGTTCGAGTCGTTCTAGTCGGTCGACCCGTCGGGCGCGGTGCCCGGCGCGAGGGCCGCGTCGTCGCCCTCGTCGCGCTCGAGGCGGTAGCGACGCCGGCGCCGGCAGTACTCCAGGCCGAGCAGCCCGAGCCCGACGCCGGCCAGGCAGGTCCACAGCCACCAGGTGCGGCCGTCGTCCTGCAGGCGGCCGTAGAACGGCAGCAGCGCGAGGAAGCCGAGCAGGAACGCGGCGGTGCCCACCTCGACGGTGCGCACGCCGTCGACGTCCAGGGGCTCGACGTCGGCGACGATGTAGGTCTTGCTGCCGATCTCGTGCTTCATCGGCTGGTCGTCGCGCAGCTCCACGCCTGAAGGTTACGGGCGCGTCGTAACGTCGGGGCAACCATCGGGGTCCCTTTCGGTGCCAGGCTGCGCCCATGACAACCCAGCAGCCGGCCCGGGTGGACGGCGTCGACGGCTACTTCCGCATCACCGAGCGCGGCTCGACCGTCGCCCGCGAGGTGCGCGGCGGCCTGGTCACCTTCTTCACGATGGCCTACATCGTGGTCCTGAACCCGCTCATCCTCGGCAACATCCCCGACTCCACCGGCCAGTACCTCGGCGGCGGCACCGAGCAGGGCAGCGGCATCGCCGCCATCGCGGCCGGCACGGCGCTGGTCGCGGGCCTGCTGACCATCGCGATGGGCGCCTACGCCAACTTTCCGCTGGCCCTGGCCACCGGACTGGGCCTCAACAGCTTCCTCGCCGTCGGCATCGCCACCCAGATGACGTGGGCCGACGCGATGGGCCTGGTGGTCATCGAGGGCGTGCTCATCCTCGTCCTGGTGCTCACCGGCTTCCGGACGGCGGTCTTCCACGCCGTCCCGCGCGAGCTCAAGGTGGCCATCTCGGTCGGCATCGGCCTGTTCATCGCCTTCATCGGCTTCGTCGACGCCGGCTTCGTGCGCCGCATCCCGGACGTCGCCGGCACCACCGTCCCCGTGCAGCTCGGCCAGACCGGCCAGCTCGCAGGCTGGCCCGTGCTCGTCTTCGCCTTCGGCCTCGCGCTGCTGGTCGTGCTCTGGGTGCGCCGCGTCCCCGCGGCGATCCTCGTCGCCATCCTCGTCACCACCGTCGTGGCGATCATCGTCGAGGCGGTCGTCGACGCCGGCCCCGGCTTCCTCAGCCCCACCGGCTGGTCGCTGACCACGCCCGAGCTGATCGACGACTGGGGCTGGCCCGACTTCGGCACCCTCGGCCAGGTCAGCCTGTTCGGGGCCTTCGAGAAGGTCGGCGTCGTCGTCGCCGTCCTGTTCGTCTTCAGCCTGCTGCTGGCCGACTTCTTCGACACCGTCGGCACGATGACCGCGGTCGGCGCCGAGGCCGGCCTCCTGGACGACGACGGCGCGCCCCCCAACACCGAGCGCATCCTGATCGTCGACTCGGTGGCCGCCGCCGCGGGCGGCCTGGGCGGCGTCTCGTCGAACACCTCCTACATCGAGTCGGCCTCCGGCGTCGGCGAGGGCGCCCGCACCGGCCTCGCCTCGATCGTCACCGGGCTCTGCTTCCTGCTGACGATCTTCATCGCGCCGGTCGTCGAGATGGTGCCCTCCGAGGCCGCCGCCCCCGCCCTCGTGCTCGTCGGCTTCCTGATGCTGCAGCAGGTCACCGGCATCGACTGGACCGACCTCGAGGTCGCCCTCCCCGCCTTCCTCACCATCGTGCTGATGCCGTTCACCTACTCCATCAGCGTCGGCATCGGCGCCGGCTTCCTCGCCTACGTGCTGATCAAGGTCGCCCGCGGCAAGGCCGCCATGGTCGCGCCGCTGCTGTGGGTAGTCGCCGGCCTGTTCGCCATCTACTTCGCCATCAACCCGCTGACGCGCCTGTTGACCTGAGTCGCTCCGGGGCGCCACTGCCGCCCCCTCGCGCCACTCCCCGAGGGCTGCCGCCGGCCGGGGACGGCGAGGGGTCCGGCACTCGGGCCGCCCCTGCGCTCCGCGCGCCGTGGTCGGGTACCGCCCGGGTCGGGGCGCCTCCGGGCGGTCGGGGTCGCCCCCGCGCGTCGCCCCCCGAGGGCTGCCGCCGGCCCGGGACGGCGAGGGATCCGGCACCCAGGCCGCCCTTCTCAGCCGGCTCCTGACCTTCTCAGCCGTTGCTCCGGCCGAGAACGTTAGGAGTCACCGGTGATCCGGTGACTCCTGCTGCGCGCGCTCACCTTTTCGGCTTCTCCCCCCGCTTCTCGGGCGTTGCACAGCCCGAGAACGTCAGGGATCCCCGGTGAACCGGGTATCCCCGACGGCCACCCCACCGGCGGAATTACTTAGCAAGGGTAATGAGTTACGCTAACGACATGCCCACCGTCGAGAAGGTCGCGCGCACCGACGCCGGCCTCGCCTCCGAGCTGCGGGTCTCGGTCATGCGGCTGCGCCGCCGGCTCGCCAACGAGCGCGACCCGGCCAACGAGCTCAGCATGAACGCGATGGCCGTGCTCGGTGCGCTCTACCGCAACGGCGACCTCAGCGTGGGCGAGCTCGCCGGCCATGAGCGGGTGCAGCCGCCCAGCATGACCCGCACCGTCAGCTGCCTGGCCGACGACGGCTACGTCGTCCGGGGGTCCCACCCCACCGACCGCCGCCAGGTCGTGGTCAGCCTCACCGATCTCGGCCGAGAGACCCTGCTCGCCGACCGCCGCCGCCGCGACCAGTGGCTCGCGCAGCGGCTGCGCGAGCTGACGCCCGACGAGCGCGCCGCGCTGCGCGCCGCCGCCCCCATCCTCGAAAGGCTCGCCACGTCATGACGCTGATCGAACCTTGAGCACCCCACGACGTCCCTCACCTCCCCTGCCTCGTTCCTCCGGTGGACGACGCCGCGGTGGCGCGGAGACGCCATGAGCCCCACCTTCCGCGCCCTGCGCATCCGCAACTACCGCCAGTACGTCACCGGCACCCTGGTCTCCAACACCGGCACCTGGATGCAGCGCGTGGCCCAGGACTGGCTGGTGCTGACCCTCGGCGGCGGCGGCACCGCGCTCGGCATCACCACCGGGCTGCAGTTCCTGCCGGTCCTGCTGCTCTCGCCGTACGCCGGCGTCGTCGCCGACCGGTTCTCCAAGCGCCGGCTGCTGCAGCTCACCCAGGCCTCGATGGCGCTCGCGTCGCTGCAGCTCGGCGTCCTGGCCGTCACCGAGGTCGCGCAGACCTGGATGGTCTTCGTCATCGCCTTCGTCTTCGGCATCGGCTCGGCCTTCGACGCCCCGGCGCGCCAGTCGTTCGTCTCCGAGATGGTCGGGCCCGACGACCTCACCAACGCCGTCGGCCTCAACGCCGCCAGCTTCAACCTCGCGCGCATCGTCGGCCCGGCGCTGGCCGGCCTGCTCATCCACGCCTTCGGCGACGGGACGGCGGCCACCGGCTGGGTCATCCTGGTCAACTCGGTGTCCTACCTGGCGGTGATCACCCAGCTGCAGCGCATGGACACCGACCGGCTGCACTCGCCCAAGCCCACCGGACGACGTCCGGGCGCCCTGGTCGAGGGCGTGCGCTACGTGCGCAGCCAGCCACGGATGATGATGATCCTGGTCATGGTGTTCTTCGCCGGCACGTTCGGCATGAACTTCATGATCTTCTCCGCGTTGATGGCCACCCAGGTCTTCGGCAAGGGCGCGGGGGAGTTCGGCGTCCTCGGCTCGGCGCTGGCGGTGGGCTCGCTCACCGGCGCGCTGCTGGCGGCCCGCCGGGTGCGCATCCGGCTGCGGCTGCTGGTGCTCTCCGGCGTCGGCTTCGGGCTCGCGCTGATGGTGGCCTCGGTGCTGCCCACCTACCTGCTGTTCGCGTGCTTCGCCCCGGTCATCGGCCTGTGCACCATGACGCTGCTCAACTCGGCCAACGCCACCATGCAGCTCAGCTCGGCGCCCGAGCTGCGCGGTCGCGTCATGGCGCTCTACATGACCATCGTCATGGGCGGCACCCCGCTCGGCTCCCCACTGATCGGCATCATCGGCGAGCAGTACGGCGCCCGCTGGACCCTCGCCATCGGCGGCCTGCTCACCCTGGTCGGCGTCGCGCTGGCCGTCGGCGTCTACGCCCGGCTCACCGGCGGGTGGCGGGTCCTGCTCGACGAGACCCGCCACGGCCCCCACCGCCCCATCGAGGACGTCGTCCCCGAGGCCGCGCACGCCCGCTAGGCCCGGCTCCGGGCCGGGTGCGGGCCGGGTGCGGGCGGCGTCCGAGGAATTTGCTGCCCCTCCGGGCGGCGAGTAGCCTCGGGAATCGTGCCTGGGGAACCAGGCGTCAAGCGTGCCCACCGACGGCCGCACGTCTCGGCACTCGCTCCAACGCAACACCACCGTGCCCGGCAGAGCGCCGGCACTGAGAGTAGAACGAGAGAGAACCACCAGGTGCCAACCATCAACCAGCTGGTCCGCAAGGGCCGCCAGGACAAGGTGTCGAAGAACAAGACGCCCGCGCTGAAGGGCTCGCCCCAGCGCCGCGGCGTCTGCACCCGCGTCTACACCACCACCCCGAAGAAGCCGAACTCCGCCCTGCGCAAGGTCGCCCGCGTGCGACTGTCCAGCGGCGTCGAGGTCACCGCCTACATCCCGGGCGTGGGTCACAACCTCCAGGAGCACTCGATCGTGCTCGTCCGCGGCGGCCGGGTGAAGGACCTCCCCGGCGTCCGCTACAAGATCATCCGCGGCTCGCTCGACACCCAGGGTGTGAAGAACCGCAAGCAGGCGCGCAGCCGCTACGGCGCGAAGAAGGAGAAGAGCTGATGCCGCGCAAGGGCCCCGCTCCGAAGCGACCGATCGACATCGACCCGGTCTACGGCTCCCAGCTGGTCTCCCAGCTGGTCTCCAAGGTGCTGCAGGACGGCAAGAAGCAGGTCGCGCAGCGCATCGTCTACACCGCGCTCGAGGGCTGCCGCGAGAAGAACGGCACCGACCCCGTCGTCACCCTCAAGCGGGCGCTGGAGAACGTGCGTCCCGCCATCGAGGTCAAGTCCCGCCGCGTCGGCGGTGCGACCTACCAGGTGCCGATCGAGGTCAAGGGCAACCGCGGCACCACGCTCGCGCTGCGCTGGCTCGTCGGCTACGCCGCCGACCGTCGCGAGAAGTCGATGCACGAGCGGCTGATGAACGAGATCCTCGACGCCTCCAACGGCCTCGGCGCCGCGGTGAAGAAGCGTGAGGACACGCACAAGATGGCCGACTCGAACAAGGCCTTCGCCCACTACCGCTGGTGATCGCGGCGGCGCGGGCCGACACGGAACACGCCGGGGCCTCCCGGCGTTGTGACGGTCGGCCCGGCCGCCTCGGCCCGGGCTACTCGCACGTGACCACAAGGGACTGAGACAAAGAACGTGGCTGTCAACATCACGACGGACCTCAACGTCGTCCGCAACATCGGCATCATGGCGCACATCGACGCCGGCAAGACCACCACCACCGAGCGGATCCTCTTCTACACCGGCATCAGCTACAAGATCGGTGAGGTGCACGACGGCGCCGCCACGATGGACTGGATGGAGCAGGAGCAGGAGCGCGGCATCACCATCACGTCCGCCGCGACGACCTGCTGGTGGAAGGACCACCAGATCAACATCATCGACACCCCCGGGCACGTCGACTTCACCGCCGAGGTCGAGCGCTCGCTGCGCGTCCTCGACGGCGCCGTCGCCGTCTTCGACGGGGTCGCGGGCGTCGAGCCCCAGACGATGACCGTGTGGCGCCAGGCCAACAAGTACTCGGTGCCCCGCATGTGCTTCGTCAACAAGCTCGACCGCACCGGCGCCGACTTCTTCCGCTGCGTCGACATGATGGTCGAGCGCCTCAACTCCACCCCGCTGGTGCTGCAGCTGCCCATCGGCGCCGAGGGCGACTTCATCGGCGTCGTCGACCTGGTCCGCATGAAGGCCCTGGTCTGGCGCGGCGAGACCAAGATCGGTGAGGACTACGAGGTCGAGGACGTCCCGGCCGAGCTCGCCGACCAGGCCGCGGAGTACCGCGAGAAGCTCGTCGAGACCGTCGCCGAGACCGACGACGACATCATGGAGCGTTACCTCGAGGACGGCGACGTCTTCACCGAGGACGAGCTGCACGCCGCCATCCGCGCCGCCACGCTGGCCGACAAGGTCAACCCGGTGCTGTGCGGCACGGCGTTCAAGAACAAGGGCGTCCAGCCCCTGCTCGACGCCGTGGTGCGCTACCTGCCCTCGCCGCTCGACATCGACGCCATCGTCGGCCACAAGCCGGGCGACGAGGAGACCGCGATCGAGCGCAAGCCGTCCGACAGCGAGCCGTTCTCCGGCCTGGCCTACAAGATCGCCAGCGACCCGCACCTCGGCAAGCTGATCTACGTCCGGGTCTACTCGGGCAAGCTCGAGGCCGGCTCGACCGTGGTCAACTCGGTCAACGGCCGCAAGGAGCGGATCGGCAAGGTCTACCAGATGCACGCGAACAAGCGTGAGGAGATCGCCTCGGTCGGCGCCGGTCAGATCGTGGCCGTCATGGGTCTGAAGGACACCAAGACCGGTCACACCCTGAGCGACCCGAGCAACCAGGTCGTGCTGGAGTCGATGACCTTCCCGGCCCCGGTGATCGAGGTCGCCATCGAGCCGAAGACCAAGAGCGACCAGGAGAAGCTGGGCACCGCGATCCAGCGCCTCTCCGACGAGGACCCGACCTTCACGGTCAAGTCCGACGAGGAGACCGGCCAGACGATCATCGCCGGCATGGGCGAGCTCCACCTCGAGATCCTCGTCGACCGCATGAAGCGCGAGTTCCGCGTCGAGGCGACCGTCGGCAAGCCGCAGGTGGCCTACCGCGAGACCCTCCGCAAGGAGGTCACGAACCACAGCTACACGCACAAGAAGCAGACCGGTGGTTCGGGCCAGTTCGCGAAGGTCGTGGTCTCCCTCGGCCCCAACATCGACCCCGAGACCGGCACCGGTGCGGGCTACGAGTTCGCCAACAACGTCAGCGGCGGTCGCGTGCCCCGGGAGTACATCCCCTCGGTCGACCAGGGCGGCCAGGAGGCCATGGAGTTCGGCGTCCTCGCCGGCTACCCGATGGTCGACGTGAAGTTCACGCTCGAGGACGGCGCCTACCACGACGTCGACTCCTCCGAGCTGGCCTTCAAGATCGCCGGCAACCAGGCCTTCAAGGAGGCCGCCCGCATGGCGAAGCCCGTGCTGCTCGAGCCGATGTTCGCCGTCGAGGTCACCACGCCGGAGAGCTTCCTCGGCACGGTCATCGGCGACATCAACAGCCGCCGCGGGCAGATCCGCGCGCAGGAGGAGCGTCACGGTGACATGGTCATCGACGCCCTCGTGCCGCTGTCCGAGATGTTCGGGTACGTTGGCGACCTGAGGTCCAAGACCTCGGGCCAGGCTTCGTACTCGATGGAGTTCGACTCGTACGCCGAGGTTCCCACGAACATCGCCGACGAGATCGTCAAGAAGGTCCGCGGCGAGTAGTAGCACGCTGCCGACGCGAACCCTCGGCGTACCACCCACCCACGAGTCAAGAAACACACAACCAGGAGGAGCCCGCAGTGGCTAAGGCGAAGTTCGAGCGGACCAAGCCGCACGTCAACATCGGCACGATCGGTCACATCGACCACGGCAAGACCACCTTGACCGCGGCGATCACCAAGGTCCTGCACGACAAGCACCCCGACCTCAACGAGGCCTCGGCCTTCGACGAGATCGACAAGGCTCCCGAGGAGCGGCAGCGCGGCATCACGATCTCGATCGCGCACGTCGAGTACCAGACCGAGAACCGGCACTACGCCCACGTCGACTGCCCCGGTCACGCCGACTACATCAAGAACATGATCACCGGCGCGGCCCAGATGGACGGCGCGATCCTGGTCGTGGCCGCCACCGACGGTCCGATGCCGCAGACCAAGGAGCACGTGCTGCTCGCCCGTCAGGTCGGCGTGCCGGCCATCGTCGTGGCGCTCAACAAGTGCGACATGGTCGACGACGAGGAGCTCATCGAGCTCGTCGAGATGGAGGTGCGCGAGCTCCTCTCCGACTACGAGTTCCCCGGTGACGACATCCCCGTCGTCCGCGTGGCCGCCTTCCCCGCCCTGCAGGGTGACGAGAAGTGGGCCGAGTCGATCGTCGAGCTCATGGACGCCGTCGACGAGGGCATTCCCACCCCGGAGCGCGAGACCGACAAGCCGTTCCTCATGCCCGTCGAGGACGTCTTCACCATCACCGGTCGCGGCACGGTCATCACCGGTCGCATCGAGCGCGGCATCGTGAAGGTCAACGAGGAGGTCGAGATCATCGGCATCCGCTCGACCGCCCAGAAGTCGACCGTCACCGGCGTCGAGATGTTCCGCAAGCTGCTCGACGAGGGCCAGGCCGGCGAGAACGTCGGCCTCCTGCTCCGCGGCACCAAGCGCGAGGACATTGAGCGCGGCATGGTCGTGATCAAGCCGGGCACCACCACCCCGCACACGAACTTCGACGCCTCGGTCTACATCCTGAGCAAGGAGGAGGGCGGCCGTCACACGCCGTTCTTCAACAACTACCGCCCGCAGTTCTACTTCCGCACGACCGACGTCACCGGCGTCGTGACGCTGCCGGAGGGCACCGAGATGGTGATGCCGGGCGACAACACCGAGATGTCGGTCGAGCTCATCCAGCCGATCGCCATGGACGAGGGCCTGCGCTTCGCCATCCGTGAGGGTGGCCGCACCGTCGGCGCCGGCCGGGTCACCAAGATCACCAAGTGACCCACTGATCCACCCCTACGAAGGCCCCCTGCCGCTGGCAGGGGGCCTTCGTCGCGCTCAGGCCGGCGCGACCATGCCGGTGCCGCGCAGCAGGCGCTCGACGCGCTCACGCTCGAGGTCGCGGTCGGGGCCCGGTGGGAGCACCGTGAGCAGGTGGTCGACCTCGAGCACGTCGCACGCCTCGGCCAGCACCTGGTCGTAGGCCCGGCGCAGCGCCTCGTACTTGGTGAAGCGCAGCCCCTCGGCGTGGAACCGGGGGCCGAGGCGGGCCACGTCGCGGGCCACGCACTCCACCGGACGACGGCCGGGGACGGCGGCGGCAGGCGGCGTCGAGCGCCGGTCCCACCGCGGCCATCCCATGCTCTCGACGGTAGGTCCGCGGTGGCCGCCCGACAAGCGCGTCAGCGGCGCTTGACCAGGGCCCAGACGCCGCCCACGGCGAGCACGATGCCGCCGACCAGGGTGAGCCAGAGGCCGATGCCGACCCCGACGTCGAGCACGTCACCGAGGTCGCTGACGTCGGCGATGTCGATGACGGCGACCAAGGCGACCAGCAGGCCCATCAGCAGCGCCACGATCGAGCAGGTCACCTGCAGCCCGCCGGACCGCTTGACCAGGGCGCGGCCGAGGCCGGCGAGCAGGGCCACGATGCCGAGCGCCAGCGTGATGACCCCGTCCTTGGCGCCGCCGACGTCGTCACCGCCGATACCGGAGAACGACTCGCCGCCCAGGGTCACCCACGGCAGGAAGGCGCTGAGGCACACCAGGGCCGCGCTGCCGACGACGACCCAGCCGGGCAGGCGACCCGCCGACGACACGGTGGCCGGTGACGGGCCGCCGGGGCCGTGGCCGGGCTGACCGTACGGCGGGGGCTGACCGTACTGGTTCGGCTGACCGGGCTGACCGGGCTGACCGGGCTGGCTGGGCTGGCCGTACTGCGGGGGCGGGCCGGGCTGGCCGTAGGGGCTGGGCGGCTGGTTGCTCATCGGGTCTCCTCCATGGGGGCTCGGATCGGGGCAGGACAAGCGTGGTGGAGGCTGGGCCCGTGGAGGATTACGAAGCGGGGAAGGTCTCGCCGGCGCGGCCGCACCACCGGCTGAGCGCCGACGGGCGTCGCATGCGCGAGGTGCTCAGCTACTCCCGCCGCGGCAGCCGGCTGACCGACCGGCAGGCGCAGGCCTGGGCCGCGCACCACGAGGCCTGGGTGGTGCCCGAGGCGGACGTCGAGCAGCCGGGCTTCTCCTGGGCCGAGCGCTTCGGGCGGGAGGCGCCGCTGGCCGTCGAGATCGGCTCCGGCGTCGGCGAGGCGACCGCGGCCCTCGCCGCCCGGCGTCCGGACTGGAACGTGCTGGCCTTCGAGGTCTGGCACCCCGGCGTCGCCTCCACCCTCGCGCTGCTCGCCGACGCCGGCGTCGAGAACGTGCGGCTGTGCGGCGTCGACGCCGCCTGGAGCCTCGAGCACCTGCTCGCGCCCGGCAGCGTGCGCGAGCTGTGGACGTTCTTCCCCGACCCGTGGCCCAAGACCCGGCACCACAAGCGCCGCCTGGTCACGCCGCCCTTCGCGGCGCTCGCCGCCTCGCGGCTCGAGCCGGGCGGCTGCTGGCGGCTGGCCACCGACTGGTCGGCCTACGCCGAGCAGATGGTCGAGGTGCTCGACGCCGAGCCCGGTCTGACCGGTGGCGTCGTCGACCGCTGGGACGAGCGGCCGGTCACCCGCTTCGAGCGCAAGGGCCTCGCCGCCGGCCGCGCCGCCACCGACCTGCGCTACGACAGGCCGGGGCAGCCGTCGTCCTGACCGGGTGTCGCGGTGCCGTGGAGGCAGAGCTCGATGCTCGGCAGCCCGGGGGGGCGGGTCGGGCAGCGGGAAGCCGAGGCGCGGATCGGTCACGATCGCCTCGAGGTCGGCGCCGGTGAGCTGCCAGCCCTCGGTGAGCGGGCCGTCGACGTCGTCACGCCGGATCTCCTGCACCGTCCGCTCGGTGTCGTCGGTGTCGTCGGTGTCGTCGGTGCCGAGCAGCACCACGGTGTGCTCGACGCGTGATCTCCCCGGCTCGAGGTCGACCCGGTCGTAGGTCTCGACCAGGACGCCGCCGGCCACGTCGCGCACCTCGCAGCGGTAGCCCGCGGACGGCGGCGCGCACCGCGGCGCCGTCAGCTCGACGGGCGCGTCGGGCGGCACGTGCCGGGTGAGGACGGCGAGCGTCGAGGTGCCGCGGTCGAAGCGCGCCGTCCAGTCGGTGGCCTCGTCGTGACGCCCGGCCGGCAGCGCGGCCGCGGCCCACGGGTCGGTGGCGCGGGCGACGTCGGGGGTCATCGTCCAGCTCGCGGCCCGCATGATCGTCTCGTCGGCGCCCGGCAGCGCCTCGGCGGCCAGGTCGCGCAGCACCCGGGGCAGGTCGGCGGGTGAGGTGGCCACGGGCGAGGCGGGCCCGACCGACGCGCGGTCGGTGGGCGCGGTGTCGGTCGCCGACGGGGTGGTCGGTGGGGTGGCCGGTGGGGTGGCCGGTGGGGTGGCGGAGTCGTCGGGCGGGCGACTGCCGCGAACGGCGAGCGCGGTCGACGCCGCCACCACCACGACCGCGGCCACGCCCGCGACGGCGGTGGCCCGGCGGCGACGGCGGGCGCGGGTGCCGTCGGCGATCAGCCGGGTGGCGTCGACGCGCAGGGGCGGGGGAGCGGCGGTGAGGTCGTGCAGGTGCTCGCGCAGGTCGGTCATCGGGTCACCTCGGGGTGATCGGGGGTGGCACCGGCCTGCAGCGCGGCGAGCGCCTTGTGGGTGTGGCTCTTGACGGTGCCCTCGGCCATGCCGAGGACGGCGGCCACCTCGGCGACCGGGAGGTCCTTGAGGAAGCGCAGCACGACGACGGCCCGCATCCGCGGCGGCAGGGCGGCCAGCGCGCGGGCGAGGTCGATGCTGGTCTCGACGTCGGTCGCCCGGCTGGGCACGGCGACGTCCGGCGGTGGTGCGACCGACTCGCCCCGGCGCCTGCGGAGGCCGTCGAGGAACAGGTTGGTCAGGGTGCGCCGCGCGTAGGCGTCGGCCTCCAGCGTCCGCACCCGCGGCCAGTGGCGGTAGAGCCGCTCGAAGGTGCCCTGCACGAGCTCCTCGGCGTCGGGCTACGAGCCGCAGAGCCCGTAGCCCAGTCGCTGCAGCGCGGTCGCCCGCGCCTCGACGTAGCGGGCGAACTCGGCGTCGAGGTCGTGACGTCGCACGGCGCCTCCTCCCGGTCGATGGACGACGGCTGGGCACCGTCACCCTCCCCAACGCAGCGTCCGCCGTTCGGGTTCACCGCCGGCGGCAGCTCGTGCCGTCCTACGCTCCTGCGGTGAGCACGACCGTCGAGCCGCGGGGGCGCACGAGGCGGGTGCACCGCGCCTGGTGGGTCGCGGCGATCACGATGGGCGCGCTCATCGCGGCGGCCGGGTTCCGGTCGTCGACGGGCGCGCTGCTCGAGCCGCTCGAGAGCGAGTTCGGCTGGTCGCGCACGACCACGAGTGGCGCGGTCAGCCTCAACCTGATCGTCTACGGCCTCACGGCCCCGTTCGCGGCGGCCCTGATGGAGCGGTTCGGGCTGCGCCGCGTCGTCGCCGCCTCGCTCACCCTCGTCGCCGTCGGCGCCGGCCTCACGCTGGTGATGACCGAGGCCTGGCAGCTGTGGCTGCTCTGGGGCTTCGCGATCGGCGTCGGCACCGGCTCGCTCGCGCTGGTCTTCGGCGCGGTGGTGGCGAACCGCTGGTTCGTGCGCCACCGGGGCGTGGTGGTCGGTGTCTTCTCGGCCGCCAGCTCGACCGGCCAGCTGGTCTTCCTGCCCGCCATCGCCCACCTCGCCGACGGCCCCGGCTGGCGGTGGGCGGCCGGGCTGGTCGCGGCCTTCGCGCTGCTGCTGGTGCCCCTCGTGCTCCTGCTGCTCGCCGACTCGCCCGAGAGCGTCGGCACCACGGCCTACGGCGCCGATCCCACCCTGGCCGCGCCCGTGCCGGCCCCGGCCCCGACCCGCGGCGCCGCCCGGGTCGCGATCGACACCCTGCGCGAGGCCTCCCGGTCGCGGGTGTTCTGGATCCTGTTCGGCACGTTCTGGGTCTGCGGGTGGTCGACCAACGGGCTGATCGGAACCCACTTCATCCCGGCCGCGCACGACCACGGCATGCCCGAGACCACCGCCGCCTCGCTGCTGGCGCTCATCGGCGTCTTCGACATCGTCGGCACCGTCGCCAGCGGCTGGCTCACCGACCGCGTCGACAGCCGCTACCTGCTGCTCGTCTACTACCTGCTGCGGGGGCTCTCGCTCCTCGCCGTGCCCTACCTGCTCGCCGAGGTCGTGCACCCCAGCCTGTTCGTCTTCATCGTCTTCTACGGCCTCGACTGGGTCGCGACGGTGCCGCCCACCGTGGCGCTGTGCCGGGCGCACTTCGGCCCCGAGCGGGCCGCCGTCGTCTTCGGCTGGGTTTTCGCCGCCCACATGGTCGGTGCGGGCGTGGCCGCGGCCTACGCCGGGCTGGTGCGCCAGGGCATCGGCGCGTACACGACGGCCTGGCTCACCGCCGGCGTCCTGTGCCTGCTGGCGGCGGCCGCCGTCCTGCTGATCCCCGCCCGCGCGGGCGACCAGGAGGGGACGGCGGTCAGCGGCTCGACGTGAGCCGCTGCCGGAACCCCTGCTCGCGGCGCAGGCGCGCGAGGTCGCGCTCGCGCCGGGCCGCCACCACCGCGCACAGGAAGTGCTCGGGGGCCGTGCCGGGCGGCGGCAGCGGCGAGACGTGCTCGCTCACCTCGTTGGCCAACCGCGCGCCCACCGCCGCGCGTGAGTAGGGGTCGAGGTCGTTCAGCCGGCCGAGGTACTGCCGCACGCCCAGCGCCAGTCCGGTCGGCAGCGAGGCGATGTCGGCCCGTGCCGCCCAGCCGGCGAGGTGCGGCGGCATCGGCGGCGGGTAGGCCAGCCGCAGCGCCACCCGGGTGCGCACCACGTAGGTGCCGGCGGCGTAGTCGCCCAGGCGCTTGCCGCGGCTGCTGAGCAGCATCGAGAAGAACGCCGGGACGCCGAAGAACACGTAGGTCTCCACGACGCCGATGAGCGTGCGCACCATCGCGTGGTGGAACGAGATCGGCCCGGCGTCGTCGCGCACCGCCCGCAGCCCGAGCGCCAGCTTGCCGAGGGAGCGTCCGCGGGCGAGCGTCTCGACCGTCACCGGCACGACCAGGAAGACCACCAGCGTCACCGCGATCACGATCGCGTCGCGGGCGGCCGGGTCGGTGCTCAGCGAGACCAGCCCGAAGACGATGACGAGCACGATCAGCAGCGTGACCGTCACGACCACGTCGATCAGGCCGGAGGCCAACCGCGAGCCGAGCGAGGCCGGGGGCAGGTCGAGCGCCACTGCCTCGCCGGTGACGAGGTCGTCGCTGGTGAGCAGGCTGAACTCCGGTCGCTGCGGGCCCGCCGTGGTCACCGCGCCATCCTCCCAGGGCCACCCAGCCGACACCTAGGGTGTGTCCCGTGGACCTCGACGCCTACGTGCTCAGCCACGCGCACGAGTGGCAGCGGCTCGAGCAGCTCGCCGGGCGGTCGCGGCTCACCGGCGCCGAGGCCGACGAGCTCGTCGAGCGCTACCAGCAGGTCGCCACCCACCTCTCGGTCGTGCGGACGTCGTCCCCCGACGGCCAGCTCATCGCCCACCTCTCCTCCCTGCTCGCGCGGGCACGCATCAAGCTCGTCGGCAGCCGGGTCAGCACGTGGGCCGGCGTGGCGCGGTTCTTCACCCACCGGTTCCCGGCCGCCCTCTACCGGCTGCGGTGGTGGTGGATCGCCTGCCTGGTCGCCAACGTGGTGGTCGCGGCCGTGGTGATCCTCTGGCTGCTCGACCACCCCTCGGTGCAGCAGTCGCTGCTCTCGCCGCAGGAGGTCGACCGCCTCGTGAACAGCGACTTCGAGAGCTACTACAGCGAGAACCCGGCCCAGAGCTTCGCCGCCCGGGTCTGGCTGAACAACGCACGGGTGGCGGCGCTGTGCATCGCCCTCGGCATCCTCGGCGTGCCCGTCGTCCTGCTGCTGTGGAGCAACGTCCTCAACGTGGCGATCATCGGCTCGATCATGCTGCGGGCCGACGCCGGCCAGATCTTCTTCGGCCTGATCCTGCCCCACGGCATCCTCGAGCTGACCGCGGTCTTCGTCGCCGGCGGCGTCGGCCTGCGGCTGTTCTGGTCGTGGATCGAGCCGAAGGGGCTCAGTCGCGCCGCCTCGCTCGCCCGCGAGGGTCGCACCGCCGTCACGATCGCCCTCGGCCTGGTCGCCGTGCTGTTCGTCAGCGGCCTCATCGAGGCGTTCGTGACGCCCTCGCCGCTGCCCACATGGGCGCGCATCGGCATCGGCGTCGTGGCCGAGCTCGCCTTCCTGGCCTACGTCTTCGTGCTCGGACGCCGGGCCGTCGCCCAGGGCGAGACCGGCGACCTCTCCGCCGACCTGCTCGAGGACAAGGTCGCGACCCAGGCGTGAGCGCCCGCACCCCCACGGGTGGTGGGGCACCGTGCTTGGCTGGACGGCATGAGCGAGCAGCCTGACGAGAACCTCGGCCACCTCGACGACGACGCGGAGGCCGCGGAGCCGTCGTCCGACACGGAGGGCGGCGCGGCCGCCGCCGGCGAGTACGACCCCGCCGAGGGGTCGCCCGGCACGCCGCACCCCACCGGTGAGGCGTTCCCCGACGAGGCCGTGCGCTACGACGAGCCCGAGGGTCACCCGCGGGCCGAGTGACCCGTCGGGCTCAGTCGAGCCCGAGCACCGTGATGGTGCGCTCGGCCATGCGCCGCTCGCCCAGTGCGTTCGGGTGCACGACCACCGGGTTGGTGCCCTGCAGCACCGGCTCGATCCACCGCACGCCGACCGGCTTGCAGGCGTCGTGGCCGTGCGAGGCGCGGTTCATGGCGACGTAGCGGCTGCCGGTGCGCCGGGCGGCGGTCTGCACGGCGTCGTTGAGCGTGCGTTGCAGGCTGCGCAGGTAGGGGACGTCGCCGCGCGCGATCGGCATCTTGTCGAAGCAGCCGCCCCGCTCGGGCACGATCCACGGGTAGCCGAGGATCGCGACCCGGGCGTTCGGGGCCTCGCGGTGCACCGCCCGCAGCGCCCGCACCAGGGCCGGGGCGGTCTCGCGGCGCACGGTGCGCTCGAACGAGGCGCCGTACTGGTCGCGGCACGGGCTGCCCCGTCCCAGCGTGCCGAGACCGGCCACCCCGCACTTGAGGATGGCGCCGATGAACACACCGCCGTCGTTGCCGCCGATGGTCATCGTCACCAGCCGCGTGCGACGTCCGAGCGCGTCGAGCTGCGGCGCCACCCCGGGGTACTGGCCCTCGGCGTAGTCGCCGGTCTCGGCGCCGCCGCAGGTGACGTCGGTGAGGCGGGCGCCGATCCGCCGGGCGATGACGTGCGGGTAGTTGCGGCTCGAGCGCAGGCACTGCGGCGGCGACGGCACCGCGAGCGGCAGCACCCCCGACGCCGCGCTGTAGGAGTCGCCCATCGCCACGTAGCGCACGCCCTCGGCGCGGGCGTCCTGCTCGCCGGGCGCCGCCGGCGCGGCGGCCGGGGTGAGCAGGGCTCCGGTCACGGTGACGACGAGCGAGGCGGCGAGGACGGCGAGCGGACGGCGCGGCATGCGCCGACGGTAGGGCTCACCCCCGGATTCGCGGGTCCCCCTTCGGGGGAAGCGTGAGCCCATGCGTGTGCTGGCCGTGTTCGGCGGCTTCCTGGTGCTGCTGGCGGTCGGGTTCGTCGTCTTCGTCTCGGTCATCCCCGACGGAGAGCCGGTCGACTGCGACCGGGTCGAGGTGCCCACCGCCGCCGAGTGGCGCGCGCTCGACCTCGGCGACCAGCTGGTGCTGGCCTCGAACCTGCCCGGGTGCGGCCTCATGGACGACATGACCGAGGCCGACGTCGAGGCGGTCTTCGGCCCGCGCGACGACGGTGGCGTCAACCAGGCCGGCACCACCACCTGGCTCTACGTGCTGGGCGAGGACAAGTGGGAGATCACCTTCGGCGACGACGGCACCGTCGACGAGACCGAGCTCATCGGCAGCGGCCCGCCCTAGCCGGGCCCACGAGCGCCGACCCGGCAACGCCCACCCGGCCCACCCGGCCCGCCCGGTCCCACCCGGCCCGGCTCAGAGCAGGCCCTGCGCCTTGAGCTGCAGGTAGTGGTCGGCCAGCGCCGGGGGCAGCCGCTCGGCGTCGGCGTCGACCAGGTCGACGCCCAGGCCCTCGAGCAGCCGGCCGGTGCGGGTGCGCCGCGCCATCGCCTGCTCGGCGGCGGCGGCGTCGTAGACCTCGTCGACGGTCTCGCGCCGGGTGGTCAGCCGGTCGAGCTCGGGGTCGCGCACCGAGGCCAGCACGACGCGGTGGTGGCGGGTCAGCGCCGGCAGCACCGTGAGCAGGCCCTCCTCGACCGCCGACGGCTCCAGCGGCGTCAGCAGGACGACGAGCGCCCGCTGCCGCCCCAGCCCCTGGACGGCGCCCGCCAGCGCGTCCCAGTCGGCCTCGGCGATCACGGGGTCGAGGTCGGCCATGGCGTCCTGCAGCCGCGCCGCCACCTCGCGCTGCGCGCCGAGCCGCAGCCGCGAGCGCACCCGCCGGTCGCCCGCCACGAAGTCGACCCGGTCGCCGGCGCGGGCCGCGAGCGCGGCGAGCAGCAGGGCGGCGTCCATGGCGGAGTCGAGCCGCGGCACGTCGTCGACCCGGCCGGCCGAGGTGCGGGAGGTGTCGAGCACCAGCACCACGCGCCGGTCGCGCTCGGGCTGCCAGGTGCGCACCACCACGTTGGAGGTGCGCGCCGAGGCCCGCCAGTCGATGGAGCGGACGTCGTCGCCGCGCACGTACTCGCGCAGCGAGTCGAACTCGGTGCCCTGCCCGCGCACCCGCACCGCCGAGCGGCCGTCGAGCTCGCGCAGCCGCGCGAGCCGCGACGGCAGGTGCTTGCGCGAGTCGAACGGCGGCAGCGAGCGCACCGTGCCGGGCACCTCGGCGGTGCGCTGGCGCGCCGCGAGGCCGAACGGCCCGGGCAGCCTGACCGTGACGCCGACGGCCTGCAGGTCGCCGCGCCGCCGCGGCAGCAGGGGCGTGGTGAGCACCGCCCGGTCGCCCGGCCCGAGCCGCAGCCGGTGCCGGTTGCCGGTGGCGCCGGCCGTGGGCTGCCAGGCGTCGCGGACGACGCCGCGCACCCGTCGCGAGGAGTCGTTGGTGACGCGCAGCGCGGTCTCGGTGGGGTGGTTCATCCGCACCGCCGGCGGGCGGCGCCGCTCGAAGCGCAGCGACGCCGGCCTCGGGGCCAGCAGCACGTCGAGGCCGACCAGCAGCGCCACCAGGAGCAGCCACAGCCACACCGTGCTGCCGGCCGGGCGCAGCACGACCGCCACCAGCCCCAGCAGCAGGAGCAGCGGCGTCCGACCGGTCAGCGCCATGACGACCTCGACCCGGCGCGCTAGCGGGGCACCGGCACGGAGCCGAGCGCCGAGGCCAGCACCTGGCCGACGTCGACGCCCTCGAGCTCGGCCTCGGGCCGCAGCCCGAGCCGGTGCACCAGCGTGGCGTGGGCCAGCGACTTCACGTCGTCGGGGGTCACGAAGTCGCGGCCCGACAGCCACGCCCACGCCCGGGCCGCCCGCAGCAGCGCGGTGGCGCCGCGCGGGCTCACGCCCAGCGAGAGGGACGGCGACTCGCGGGTCGCGCGGGCGACGTCGACGATGTAGGCCGACACCTCGGGCGCGACCTGCACGCGCTTCACCGCGCGCTGCCCGGCCTCGACGTCGGCGGCCGAGGCCACCGCCCGCACCCCGGCCGCGGCCACGTCGCGCGGGTCGAACCCGCCCGCGTGCCGGGTGAGGATCTCGATCTCGGCGGCGCGGTCGGGGATCGGCAGCACCACCTTGAGCAGGAACCGGTCGAGCTGGGCCTCGGGCAGCGGGTAGGTGCCCTCGTACTCCACGGGGTTCTGCGTCGCGGCCACCACGAACGGCCGCGGCAGCGGGTGCGTGACGCCGTCGACCGAGACCTGACCCTCCTCCATGGCCTCGAGCAGCGCCGACTGGGTCTTCGGCGGCGTGCGGTTGATCTCGTCGGCCAGCAGCAGGTTGGTGAAGACCGGTCCCTCGCGGAACGACAGCTCGCCGGCGTGGGAGTCGATGACCATCGAGCCGGTGATGTCGCCCGGCATCAGGTCGGGCGTGAACTGCACCCGCCGGGTCTCCACCGACAGCGAAGCCGCCAGCGTGCGCACCAGTAGCGTCTTCGCGGTGCCCGGCACGCCCTCCATCAGCACGTGGCCGCCGCACAGCATGGCCACCAGCAGGCCCGAGACGGCGGCGTCCTGACCCACCACGGCCTTGGCCACCTCGTGCCGGACGGCGCCGAGGCGCTCGCGCGCCCTATGCTCGTCGGCCCGGTCACCGCCCTCACCACGGCCACCACGGTCGGGCGGCTCCGGGGCCGGCTTGTCGAGCGACATGTCGGTCATGAACGACGTACCTCTTCCTCGAGTGCTGACAGGGCGCCGGCGAGGGCGACCAGGTCACGGTCGGACGACGGGGGGCGGGCCAGGCTGCCGAGCAGCGCGCCCACCTCCTCCTCGGGTCGGCCGGTGCGCCGCGCGACCTCGCGCAGCAGCGTCGGCTCGTCGGTGGCGGCGCCCAGGCGCAGCCGGGAGCGGCAGCGGTCGCGGGCGGCGGCCCGCAGCGCCTGCCCGGCGTGGGCGCGGTCGCCGCCCTTGCGGTACAGCCGGCCGCGGCTGCGGGTGGTCTCGATGGCCTTGACCGTCACCGGCAGCGGCTCGGTGGCGAGCCGGCCGAGGCGGCGTCCGCGCCACAGCATCAGCGCGACGACCGCGAGCGCGGTGAGCACCAGCGCCGGGCGCAGGCCGTCGGGCGCGAGCGACCAGAAGTCGACGCCCTCGTCGCCGACGAGGTCGTCGTAGCTGGCGACGTACCAGACCAGCCGGTCGTCCTCGCCCAGCAGCCGCAGCGCGACGGCGGCGTTGTCGGCGCGCAGCACCTGGTCGTTGGTGAGCAGCTGGCCCGCGCCGAGCAGCACGGTGGCGCCGTCGTCGCCGCCGAGGGTCACCAGGGTGTCGTCGAAGCAGCCGGGGGCGTCGAACCCGCCGGCGTCGTCGACCTCGACCTCGAGGCCGTCGAAGCGGGGGTCGTCGCAGCCGTCGGCGATCGGACCGTCGGTGTCGGCCCCGGTGGCCTCCGGCGCGTCGAGGGCCTGAAGCAGCGAGGGCGGCGGGTCGACCAGCACCACGGTGCTGCTCACGGTGCGGTCGAAGAGGCGCTCGAGGGTGCTCTCGCCCAGCTGCTCGGTCGAGGTGACGACCACGGTGGTGCCGGCGTCGACGTCGGCGCGGTCGAAGGCGTCGGCGCCGCGCACGACCTCGAGGTCGACGCCCTGGTCGGCCAGCACCCGGGCCACCGCCTGCGACCCGTCGGGTCCGGCGCCGCGCGGGTCGTAGGCCACCCCGGTGCCCGACTCGTCGCGGCCGAAGGCCAGCACGACGACCACCGCGAGCACCAGGAAGGCGAGCAGCAGCAGGGCGGTGCGGTAGCGCCGCAGCGGTCCGGGACGACGTGCGCCACCCGACGGCGCGGACGGCGCCGACGGCGCGGACGGCACCGGCGCCCCGGCCGCGGGGGCGGTCGGGCTCGTGGTGCTCATCGGGCCCCCGCCAGCTCGCGGTCGAGGTCGAGGACGCTCGTCGCCTGGTCGCGGGTGGCCTGGCGCTCGCCGTACATGACGGCGTCGAAGAGGTCGGCGCCCGCGGCGGTGCGGGACCCGAGCGGCGGGAACTCACGGGCCAGCAGCCGGGCCACCTCGTGGGCGGTGACGCCGGGGTCGTCGTCCAGGCGGCCGCGCTCGACCTGCCGGCGCGCCAGCGCGCGGTAGGCCTCGACCACGGCGTCCGACCAGCGGCCCTCCGCCAGCGCCCGCTCGGCCGCGGCCCGCAGCTCGTCGGCGGTGACGGCGCGGTCGTCGAGGACGTCGCCCGCGGCGTCCTTCTGCCGGCGTGCGGTGGTGCGGGCCTGCGAGGCCAGGTAGGCGATGCCGGCCGCGAGGCCGAGCACGACCACGGTGACCAGGAACCAGATGGGCGCCGGCACGTCGCGGGTGCCGTTCACGGTGCCGTCGATCTGACGGCCGAGCCAGTCGAGCAGCCGCTGCACGACGTTGTCGGTGTAGTACTCGGGCTTGGCCAGCTCGCGGCGCAGCAGGTCGCGCGCCTCGTCGGGGGTGGGGTCGAGCGGCGGGTCGGCCGCCAGCACGAGCAGCGCCACGGGCGGCGTCACGAGCCGAGCACCCCGGCCTGCGACATCAGCTCGACGTCGAAGGCCTCCTTGCGCATGCGCTGGTCGAGGTACTGCAGCGTGGTGACGGCGGCGGTGAAGGGCGCCACGAACGCGGTCGAGACCACCTGGCCGAGCGCCTGCGCGGCCACCACCACCAGGAGCGCGTGGTCGGGGCCGACCGCGAGCGCGCCGCCGCTGCCGATCAGCCCGATGGGGAAGGCGAGGATCTGCCCGGCGATCACCGTGATCAGCCAGGTCAGCAGCGCGATGCCGAGCGTGCGCCAGAACGCGCGGGACGTCAGGCGCCAGCCGCGGGCGATCGAGCCGCCGATGCCGGTGCGCTCGAGCATGAGCGCGGAGACCGGGAGGTAGTAGACGCGGATCCAGAAGAACCAGAGCAGCACCACGAACCCGGGCACCGACACGATGCCCCACAGCACCACCACGAGCAGGTCGGCGGTGACCACGACCACCACCCACAGCAGCACGTAGGCGGCGATGAGCAGCACCGTGGCCGCGCCGAGCAGCAGCGCCAGCCCCACCAGCCGCCACCGCGCACCACGGGTGGCCTCCCACGCCTGGCCGAGGGTGAGG
Organism: Nocardioides marinquilinus; assembly: GCF_039543705.1. Lineage (NCBI taxonomy): Bacteria > Bacillati > Actinomycetota > Actinomycetes > Propionibacteriales > Nocardioidaceae > Nocardioides > Nocardioides marinquilinus. Next base: position 21,029 of record NZ_BAABKG010000006.1, on the reverse strand, counting down.
CGCTTGCCCACCGCGGCCGCGATCGTGACGTGGGCGAGCATGCCGGTCACGAAGACCAGGCCCAGGCTGTTGAGCACCGCGCCGGCCCCGAGCGCGCCGTAGGTCGCCAGGACGCCGGCCAGCTGGCTGTCGTCGACCGAGCTGCTGCTCGGGTCGTAGGTGATGCCGACCGCGAAGGTCAGCACGCTCGTGACCAGGATCGGCACCAGCATCGCGATCGCGGCGACGAGCACCGCCGACCCGACGGTGGCAGTGGGGTTGAACCGGATGATGCGGAACGCCGCGTCGTAGATGTCGCCGAGCCCGAGCGGGCGCAGCGGCATCGCCCCCGGCTTGTGGGCGGCGCCGAGCATCCCGCGCTCGGGACCGCCGCGCGCCGCCTGGGCGGCCAGCTGCGGGGGAGGGGCGGGCACCTGCCACGGCCCCGGACGATGCGGCCGCCCGTAGCCGGACGGCGACCCCGCGCCCGGTGGCGGCGGCGACCCCGGCGGGGGGAAGTGGTCCGTCATCCGGCGGGCTCCTGGGGTGACCGTGCCTGGTCGGGCGGGGTGGCGGTCGTCTGCGCGACCTTAGCCTGCGGACGCCAGCGATCCGGCGTAGCGTCGGCGTCCCGCCGACCCCGAGGAGGCGCGATGCCGACCCGTCGCTCCGTCCTGGTGACGGTGCTCGCCCTGGTCCCGGTCGTCGCGCTCGGCGCGGTCGTGGTCGTCCGCACCGCCGACGACGACCTGCTGCGGTCGGCCGGCCAGGCCGTCGCCGAGGCCCGCGAGGTCGCGTCCCTGCCGGCGGCGTGCGACGACGTCTCCGGGCTCGGCCCCGGTGACGTCGACCTGCTCGGAGACCCTCCGCACCAGGTCCGCGCGCGCCTGCGTGCCCAGCTGCAGGACCGCGACGGGTGGCAGGCGGTGCAGCACGTCGGCGACCTGGGCGTCGCGGTCCTGTGGCGTCACCCGGTGCCGGCCGACGTGCTCGCCCTCGACGGCACCGTGGTCGACGAGGTGCCGATCAGGGTCGTCGCCACGCGCTACGGCCGCGCCGAGCTGCAGGCCGGGATGCGGCGCATTCCCCTCGGTCAGGGTCCTCAGGACGTCAACAGCATCTCCGGCGCGTGCCCCGACGGTGCCGGCGTGCTCGTGGGGGTCGCCGAGCCGCCGGCCGACACGCGCGGGCTCGAGCGCGAGCTCTCGGAGCGGGCCGGCGTGAGAGTCTTCGTCGAACGGTTCGCCGGCGTGATGCCGGCCTGAGCCCTGCCTGCGCGTGCGATTTGGCGCGACCTGCGAACTCTGTCAGGATGTTCCGGTTGCTCCGGCACGGGTTGCCGGGGTGCGGCACGTCTTGACTCCTGAATCGCGTCTCCGTCGCGCCGGTCTCGTCTCGTTCGAGGCCTCGCGCCTGTGGCGTGGTGCGGGTCCGAGGCCCGGCACCGCCGGCCGCACCGCACCGTGAGACCCGATTCCTGAGCACACAACCCCATCAATCCCCCGTGGATGGCGGTACGCCGTCGTGAACACCAGGCGACACGCCCGACCGCGGGGGTCGGACGCAGACCAGACGAGAAGGACGAGAGAGACCTATGGCGGGACAGAAGATCCGCATCAGGCTCAAGGCCTACGACCACGAGGTGATCGACACCTCGGCGCGCAAGATCGTTGACACCGTGACCCGCACGGGCGCGCAGGTGGCCGGCCCCGTGCCGCTGCCCACCGAGAAGAACGTCTACTGCGTCATCCGCTCGCCCCACAAGTACAAGGACTCCCGCGAGCACTTCGAGATGCGCACCCACAAGCGCCTGATCGACATCATCGACCCCACGCCGAAGACGGTCGACTCGCTCATGCGACTCGACCTGCCGGCCGGTGTCGACATCGAGATCAAGCTCTGAGGGCCCGGAGACCGAGGAGAGCCATCAGATGACCACCGAACGCAACGTCAAGGGCCTGCTGGGCACCAAGCTCGGCATGACCCAGCTGTGGGACGAGAACAACCGCGTCGTCCCCGTCACGGTCGTGCGCGCCACGACCAACGTCGTGACCCAGGTGCGACTCCCCGAGCCCGACGGCTACAACGCCATCCAGGTCGGCTTCGGCGAGATCGACGCCCGCAAGGTCACCAAGCCGCGCGCCGGCCAGTTCGCCAAGGCCGGCGTCACCCCGCGCCGCCACGTGGTGGAGATCCGCACGGCCGACGCCTCCACCTACACCGTGGGTCAGGAGATCGACGTCGACACCTTCGCCGCCGGCGAGGCCATCGACGTCACCGGCACCAGCAAGGGCAAGGGCTTCGCCGGAACCATGAAGCGTCACGGCTTCTCCGGCGTCGGCGCCTCCCACGGCGCGCACCGCAACCACCGCAAGCCCGGCTCGATCGGCGCCTGCGCCACGCCGGGCCGCGTCTTCAAGGGCGTGCGGATGGCCGGCCACATGGGCTCCGACACCGTCACCACCCAGAACGTCACCGTGCACGCCGTCGACACCGACAAGGGCCTGATCCTGCTCAAGGGTGCCGTCCCCGGCCCCAAGGGCGGCCTCGTCGTGCTGCGCTCGGCCGCGAAGAAGCAGGAGGGCTGAGCATGGCCGCCAAGACCACGACCCAGAAGGTCGACCTGCCCGCCGAGATCTTCGGCCAGCGCGTCAACGTGCCGCTGATCCACCAGGTGGTCGTCGCCCAGCAGGCCGCGGCCCGCCAGGGCACCGCCGCCACCAAGACCCGCGGCGAGGTGAGCGGCGGTGGCCGCAAGCCCTACAAGCAGAAGGGCACCGGCCGCGCCCGCCAGGGCTCGACCCGCGCGCCGCAGTTCACCGGCGGTGGCGTCGTCCACGGCCCGCAGCCGCGCAGCTACGACCAGCGCACGCCCAAGAAGATGAAGGCCGCGGCTCTCCGCTCGGCCCTGTCCGACCGGGCCGTCAACGACCGCATCCACGTGGTCGACGCGCTGGTCACCGGCGACGTGCCCTCGACCAAGACGGCGCTCGGCGCCCTCCGCGGCCTCGTCGAGCGCCGCAAGTTCCTCGTCGTGCTCGAGCGCACCGACACCCTCACCTGGCTCTCGCTGCGCAACGCGCCCGAGGTGCACATCGTGGCGGTCGACCAGCTCAACACCCGCGACGTGATCGCCTCCGACGACGTCGTGTTCACCCGCGGCGCCTACGACGCGTTCGTCGCCGTGCAGACCGGCCAGACCGGCGCCGCCCAGCACGCCGACGACACCAAGGACGACACCAGGACCGAGACGGAGGACGCCAAGTGAGCACGATCCACAAGGACCACCGCGACGTCCTGATCGCCCCGGTGGTGTCCGAGAAGAGCTACAGCCTCCTCGACGCCAACAAGTACACCTTCGTGGTGCGCCCCGACGCCAACAAGACCGAGATCAAGATCGCGGTTGAGAAGATCTTCGGCGTCAAGGTCACCTCGGTGAACACCCTCAACCGGCAGGGCAAGACCCGTCGCACCCGCTACGGCACCGGCAAGCGCAAGGACACCAAGCGCGCCATCGTCAGCCTGGCCGAGGGTCACCGCATCGACATCTTCGGAGGACCGGTTTCCTGATGGCCATTCGCAAGTACAAGCCGACCACCCCGGGCCGTCGCGGCTCCTCGGTCGCCGACTTCGTCGAGATCACCCGCACCACCCCCGAGAAGTCGCTGACCCGCCCGCTGCCCAAGAAGGGCGGCCGCAACAACCAGGGACGCATCACCACCCGTCACCAGGGCGGTGGCCACAAGCGCGCCTACCGGATCATCGACTTCCGTCGCTACGACAAGGACGGCGTGCCGGCCAAGGTCGCCCACATCGAGTACGACCCGAACCGCACCGCGCGCATCGCGCTGCTGCACTACGCCGACGGCGAGAAGCGCTACATCATCGCGCCGCGCGACCTCGGCCAGGGCACGCGCGTCGAGTCGGGCCCCAACGCCGACATCAAGCCGGGCAACAACCTCCCGCTGCGCAACATCCCCGTCGGCACCACGATCCACTGCGTCGAGCTGCGGCCCGGCGGCGGTGCCAAGATCGCCCGCTCGGCCGGCAACAGCGCCCAGCTCGTCGCCCGTGAGGGCTCGCGCGCCACGCTGCGCATGCCCTCGGGCGAGATGCGCTTCGTCGACGTGCGCTGCCGCGCCACCGTCGGCGAGGTCGGCAACGCCGAGCAGTCGAACATCAACTGGGGCAAGGCCGGCCGCATGCGCTGGAAGGGCAAGCGCCCGACCGTCCGCGGTGTCGTCATGAACCCGGTCGACCACCCGCACGGCGGTGGTGAGGGCAAGACGTCCGGCGGTCGTCACCCGGTCTCGCCGTGGGGCAAGCCCGAGGGCCGCACCCGCAAGCGCAAGGCCTCCGACAGCCAGATCATCCGTCGCCGCCGCACCGGCAAGGGTAGGAAGTAACCGACATGCCTCGCAGCCTGAAGAAGGGCCCCTTCGTCGACGACCACCTTCAGAAGAAGGTGGACGCCGAGAACGAGAAGGGCTCGCACAACGTGATCAAGACCTGGTCGCGCCGCTCGATGATCGTGCCCGACATGATCGGCCACACCATCGCGGTCCACGACGGTCGCAAGCACGTGCCGGTGTTCATCACCGACGCGATGGTCGGTCACAAGCTGGGCGAGTTCGCCCCCACCCGCACCTACCGCGGTCACGTCAAGGAAGACCGGAAAGGACGTCGTCGCTGATGGCCACCTCCGAGCGCTACCGCGTCAGCGCCCGCCGCGACTCGCTGCTGGGCGAGGAGCCCGGTGCCTACGCCACCGCGCGGTTCACCCGCATCTCGCCGATGAAGGCGCGTCGCGTGGTCGACCTCGTCCGCGGCCTGCCCGTCGACGAGGCGCGTGACCTGCTCCGCTTCGCCCCGCAGTCGGCTTCCGAGACGGTGCTCAAGGTCCTCGAGAGCGCCGTCGCCAACGCCGAGACCACCGAGGGCCTCGACGGCCTGCTCGTGGTCTCCAAGGCCATGGTCGACGAGGGCCCCACGATGAAGCGCTGGCGCCCCCGGGCCCAGGGCCGGGCCACCCGCATCAACAAGCGGACCAGCCACATCACCCTCGTCGTCCAGCCGGCCGACGTCGTCCGCTCCAGCCGCACCTCGAACAGGAAGGGCGCCTGATGGGACAGAAGATCCACCCCAACGGCTTCCGCCTCGGCATCAGCACCGACCACAAGTCCCGCTGGTACGCCGACAAGCTGTACAAGTCCTACGTCGGTGAGGACGTCGCGATCCGCCGTCTGCTCAGCAAGGGCATGGAGCGCGCCGGCATCTCCAAGGTGGAGATCGAGCGCACCCGTGACCGCGTGCGCGTCGACATCCACACCGCGCGTCCCGGCATCGTCATCGGTCGCCGCGGCGCCGAGGCCGACCGCATCCGCGGCGAGCTCGAGAAGCTCACCGGCAAGCAGGTGCAGCTGAACATCCTCGAGGTCAAGAGCCCCGAGGTCGACGCCCAGCTCGTCGCCCAGGGTGTCGCCGAGCAGCTCGCCGGCCGCGTGCAGTTCCGCCGCGCGATGCGCAAGGCGATGCAGACCACCATGCGCTCCGGCGCCAAGGGCATCCGCATCCAGTGCTCGGGCCGCCTCAACGGCGCCGAGATGTCGCGCACCGAGTTCTACCGCGAGGGCCGCGTGCCCCTGCACACGCTGCGCGCCGACATCGACTACGGCTTCTACGAGGCCAAGACCACCTTCGGCCGCATCGGCGTGAAGGTCTGGATCTACAAGGGCGAGGTCGCCGGCTCCCGCGCCGAGCGCCAGGCCCAGGCCGCTGCTCGCGCCGGCGTCCCCGGCCGCGGTGGCAACCGCGGCGGCGGCCGCGGCGGCGAGCGTCCCACCCGGGGCTCGCGTCCCACCCGCGCCGACCGCGACGGCGGCGCCGAGGCCACCCCCTCCACCGAGGCGGCCCCGGCTCCCACGTCCGAGGCCGGCGCCACCGCACCCGGAACGGAGGGCTGAGCCATGTTGATGCCCCGACGGCTCAAGCACCGCAAGCAGCACCACCCCCGGCGCCGCGGCACCGCCAAGGGCGGCACCACGCTGGCGTTCGGCGACTACGGCATCCAGGCGATCCAGGGTCACTACGTCACCAACCGGCAGATCGAGTCGGCCCGTATCGCGATGACCCGTCACATCAAGCGTGGCGGCAAGGTGTGGATCAACATCTACCCCGACCGCCCTCTGACCAAGAAGCCCGCCGAGACCCGCATGGGCTCCGGCAAGGGCTCGCCGGAGTGGTGGATCGCCAACGTCAAGCCCGGACGCGTGATGTTCGAGCTCTCCGGTGTCGACGAGGAGACCGCCCGCGAGGCCATGCGCCGCGCGATCCACAAGCTGCCCATGAAGTGCCGCTTCATCACCCGAGAGGCCGGTGAGTTCTGATGGCGAGCGACCTGAAGGCCCACGAGCTCGACGACCTCAACGACATCGACCTCGAGACCAAGCTGCGCGAGTCCAAGGAGGAGCTGTTCAACCTGCGGTTCCAGGCCGCGACCGGACAGCTCGAGAGCCACGGCCGGCTGCGCAGCGTCAAGAAGGACATCGCGCGCATCTACACCGTGGTCCGCGAGCGCGAGCTCGGCATCCGCACCGCGCCCGAGAGCAACGAGGCAAACGCATGAGTGAGACCACCGAGAACACCGAGCAGACCGAGACCCCGCAGCGCAACGCGCGCAAGACCCGCGAGGGCCTCGTGGTCAGCGACAAGATGGACAAGACCGTCGTGGTCGAGGTCGAGGACCGCGTCAAGCACGCGCTCTACGGCAAGGTCCTGCGCCGCACCAGCAAGCTGAAGGCGCACGACGAGAGCAACGAGTGCGGCATCGGCGACCGCGTCCTGATCATGGAGACCCGGCCGCTGTCGGCGACGAAGCGCTGGCGGCTCGTGAGGATTCTGGAGAAGGCGAAGTGATCCAGCAGGAGTCGCGACTCAAGATCGCCGACAACACCGGTGCGAAGGAGATCCTCTGCATCCGCGTGCTCGGCGGTTCCGGACGGCGTTACGCCGGCATCGGTGACGTCATCGTCGCCACCGTCAAGGACGCCATCCCCGGTGGCAACGTCAAGAAGGGCGAGGTCGTCAAGGCCGTCATCGTCCGCACCGTCAAGGAGCGCCGGCGCGCCGACGGTTCCTACATCAAGTTCGACGAGAACGCCGCGGTGATCCTCAAGTCCGACGGCGAGCCGCGCGGCACGCGCATCTTCGGCCCCGTGGGTCGCGAGCTGCGCGAGAAGCGGTTCATGAAGATCATCTCGCTCGCACCGGAGGTGCTGTGATGGCTGAGAACGCCAAGAAGCAGGCCCAGGCCGGCAAGGCCCCCAAGATCAAGATCCGCAAGGGCGACACCGTCAAGGTGATCGCCGGTCGCGACAAGGGCGCCGAGGGCAAGGTCATCCGCGTGATCCGCGAGGAGCAGCGGCTGATCGTCGAGGGCGTCAACCGCGTCAAGCGGCACACCAAGGTCGTCAACCAGGGCGGCCGCGACGGCAAGACCGGCGGCATCATCACCAGCGAGGCCCCGATCCACGTCTCCAACGTGATGCTGGTCGAGGGTGACGGCGTCACCCGGGTCGGCTTCCGCCGCGACGAGGTGACCAAGCGTCGTCCCGACGGCTCGACCTACCTCGGCACCCGCAGCGTCCGCATCTCGCGCAAGACCGGCAAGGAGATCTGAGATGACCGACACCGCGACCGAGGCGACCGAGACGACGGAGGCCACGCCGGCCCCGACGCCGCGCCTCAAGACGCGCTACCGCGAGGAGATCGTGCCGGCGCTCACCGCCGAGTTCGACATCCCGAACCGCATGCTGGTGCCCGGCCCGGTCAAGATCGTGGTCAACATGGGCGTCGGCGAGGCCGCGCGCGACTCGAAGCTGATCGAGGGCGCCATCCGCGACCTCACCCAGATCACCGGCCAGAAGCCCGCCGTGACCCGGGCCCGCAAGTCGATCGCCCAGTTCAAGCTGCGCGAGGGCATGCCGATCGGCGCCCACGTGACGCTGCGCGGCGACCGCATGTGGGAGTTCCTCGACCGGCTGCTGTCGCTCGCGCTGCCCCGCATCCGCGACTTCCGCGGCCTGAGCCCGCGCCAGTTCGACGGCAACGGCAACTACACCTTCGGCCTGACCGAGCAGGTCATGTTCCACGAGATCAACCAGGACAAGGTCGACCGCCAGCGCGGCATGGACATCACGGTCGTCACCACGGCCAGCAACGACGACCAGGGACGCGCGCTGCTCAAGCAGCTCGGCTTCCCGTTCGCGGAGCGCTGATCGGCGTGCCCACGACAACCACAGCTCGGCCCAGCGCGGAGCGAACCAAGCTGCACCGAGCGGAGAAGTGAGGAAGCGACATGGCTAAGACTTCGCTGAAGGTCAAGGCGGCCAGGAAGCCCAAGTACGCCGTGCGCGCCTACACGCGCTGCCAGCGGTGCGGCCGGCCCAAGGCCGTCTACCGCAAGTTCGGCCTGTGCCGCATCTGCCTGCGCGAGATGGCGCACCGCGGCGAGCTGCCGGGCGTCACCAAGTCCAGCTGGTGATCCAGCACCCTTACGACCGCTGAAGGTCCGCACCCGGACGGCTGCGGAAACCACAGAAGAGAGAAGTTCGACACCCATGACGATGACCGACCCGATCGCCGACATGCTGACCCGGTTGCGCAACGCCAACCAGGCCTACCACGACGCGGTCTCGATGCCCTACAGCAAGCTGAAGCAGGGCGTCGCCGAGATCCTCCAGCAGGAGGGCTACATCACCTCCTTCGACGTCGCCGACGCCGAGAGCGGCGTGGGCCAGACGCTCACGATCACGCTGAAGTACGGCCGCAACCGCGAGCGCTCGATCGCCGGCGTCCGCCGCATCAGCAAGCCCGGTCTGCGCGTCTACGCCAAGCACACCGGCCTGCCGAAGGTGCTCGGTGGCCTCGGCGTCGCGATCATCTCCACCAGCCAGGGCCTGCTGACCGATCGTCAGGCCAACACCAAGGGCGTCGGCGGCGAAGTGCTCGCCTACGTCTGGTGACGGCCCGGTTCGAGACAAAGGAGAACGAGTAAATGTCGCGCATCGGCAAGCTGCCGGTCCCGGTCCCCGCGGGCGTCGACGTCGCCCTCGACGGTCCGCTCGTGACCGTCAAGGGCCCGAAGGGCACCCTCAGCCACCAGGTCGCCTCGCCCATCACCGTCGAGCAGGGTGACGGCGTCCTCGACGTCCGTCGTCCCGACGACGAGCGCACGAGCAAGGCGCTCCACGGACTGACCCGCACCCTGGTCAACAACATGGTCGTCGGTGTCACCGACGGCTACGAGAAGAAGCTCGAGATCGTCGGCGTCGGCTACCGCGTGCTGCCCAAGGGCCCCACGCAGCTGGAGTTCCAGCTCGGCTACAGCCACCCGATCGTCTTCGACGCCCCCGAAGGGATCACCTTCACCACCGACGGACCCACCCGCCTCGGCGTGGTCGGCATCGACAAGCAGCTGGTCGGCGAGGTCGCCGCCAACATCCGCAAGCTGCGCAAGCCCGAGCCCTACAAGGGCAAGGGTGTGCGCTACGCGGGCGAGGTCGTCCGCAAGAAGGTCGGAAAGGCAGGCAAGTAGTCATGGGCATCGCCCTGCAGCACAAGAAGCACGCCTCCGCGCGGCTGCGTTCGCGCCTGCGCCGCCAGCTGCGTGGTCGCAAGCGCATCAGCGGCACCGCCGACCGGCCTCGCATGGTCGTCACGCGGAGCACCAAGCACATCACCGTCCAGGTCGTCGACGACCTCGTCGGCAAGACGCTGGTCTCGGCCTCCACCATGGAGGCCGACCTGCGCAACGCCGACGGCGACAAGACCGCCAAGGCCAAGCGCGTCGGCGAGCTCATCGCCGAGCGCGCCAAGGCCCAGGGCGTCGAGTCGGTGGTCTTCGACCGCGCCGGCAACCAGTACCACGGCCGCATCGCGGCCCTGGCCGACGCGGCCCGCTCCGGCGGGCTGGCGTTCTGAGCCGGCAGACCGAGAAGGACTAGGGAGAACCAGACATGAGTGGACCCCAGCGCGGACAGCGCGACGGCGGTCGCGGTCGCGGCCGCGACGGCGGTCGCGGTCAGGGCGCCGAGAAGAGCCAGTACCTCGAGCGCGTCGTGGCCATCAACCGCGTCGCCAAGGTCGTCAAGGGCGGCCGCCGGTTCAGCTTCACCGCCCTCGTGGTGGTCGGCGACGGCGACGGCCTGGTCGGTGTCGGCTACGGCAAGGCCAAGGAGGTGCCCGCGGCGATCGCCAAGGGCGTCGAGGAGGCCAAGAAGGCCTTCTTCCGCGTGCCCCGCATCCAGGGCACCATCCCGCACCCGGTGCAGGGTGAGAAGGCGGCCGGCGTCGTCTTCCTGCGGCCGGCCTCGCCCGGTACCGGCGTCATCGCCGGTGGCCCGGTGCGCGCCGTCCTCGAGTGCGCCGGCATCCACGACGTGCTGAGCAAGTCGCTCGGCTCCTCGAACCAGATCAACATCGTGCACGCGACCGTCGAGGCGCTGCGCATGCTCGAGCAGCCCGAGGCCGTCGCCTCGCGCCGTGGTCTGCCCGTCGAGGACGTCGCCCCGGCCGCGCTGCTCAAGGCGCAGGCCGAGGGTCGTCGCGAGGCCGCCGAGGCGGCGACCGCAGGGGTGAGCTCCTGATGGCGCAGCTGAAGGTGACCCAGACCCGGTCGACCATCGGACGCAAGGCCAACCAGCGCGAGACCATCCGCTCGCTCGGCCTCAAGCGCATCGGTCACTCGGTCATCAAGGAGGACCGGCCCGACGTTCGCGGCATGGTCAACACCGTCCGTCACCTGGTGACGGTCGAGGTCGTGGGAGAGGACTGAGATGACGCTCAAGCTGCACAACCTGAAGCCGGCGCCCGGCGCCAAGAAGGCCAAGACCCGCGTCGGCCGCGGTGAGGGCTCCAAGGGCAAGACCGCCGGTCGCGGAACCAAGGGCACCAAGGCCCGCGGCCAGGTCCCGGTGGGCTTCGAGGGTGGCCAGATGCCCATCCACATGCGCCTGCCCAAGCTCAAGGGCTTCAAGAACCCCTTCCGCGTCGAGTTCCAGGTCGTCAACCTCGACCGGCTCGCGAAGCTGTTCCCCGAGGGCGGCCAGGTCAGCAAGCAGGACCTCGTCGACCGGGGTGCGGTCCGTCGCAAGCAGCCGGTGAAGGTCCTCGGCCAGGGCACGATCGACGTCAAGGTCGACGTGACCGTCGACGCGTTCTCGGCCTCCGCCAAGGAGAAGATCGAAGCGGCCGGAGGGTCGATCACCCTCGTCTGAGGGCCCCGATCAGGCCTCGCCCGGCCTGTTAGGCTCATCTCGGCCACGTGGCCGTGCACTCCCCCGCCCTGACGCGGGGGAGTCGCCGGTTCCGGTCGCATCCCGCTGGAGAAAGAGGACACGTGCTCACGGCGTTCGCCAACGCATTCAAGACCCCGGACCTGCGGCGCAAGCTGCTGTTCGTCCTGATGATCATCGTGATCTTCCGGGCCGGCTCGCAGATCCCCGCGCCCGGTGTCGACGTGGCGAACGTGCAGGCCTGTCTGAACCAGGCCGAGAACAGTCAGGGCATCTACAACCTGATCAACCTGTTCTCCGGTGGCGCGTTGCTGCAGCTGACGATCTTCGCGCTCGGGATCATGCCGTACATCACGGCGAGCATCATCCTGCAGCTGCTGGTCGTGGTGATCCCACGCCTGGAGGCCCTCAAGAAGGAGGGCCAGGCCGGGCAGACGAAGATCACGCAGTACACCCGCTACCTGACGCTCGGCCTCGCGCTGCTGCAGGCCACCGGCATCGTGGCCCTCGCCCAGTCGGGCAACCTGCTGCAGAACTGCCCCGAGCCGCTGCTGTTCAGCAACAGCCTCGGCACCTTCGTGGTCATGGTCGTCACGATGACCGCGGGCACCGCGGTGATCATGTGGCTCGGCGAGCAGATCACCGAGCGCGGCGTCGGCAACGGCATGTCGATCCTGATCTTCACCCAGGTCGTCGCCACCTTCCCGATCGCGCTGTGGCAGGTCGGCCAGACCCAGGGCTGGTGGACCTTCGGGATCGTCATCGCGGTCGGCATGGTGGTCGTCGCGGCCGTCATCTTCATCGAGCAGGCGCAGCGCCGCATCCCGGTGCAGTACGCCCGCCGCATGGTCGGCCGCAAGATGTTCGGCGGCTCCTCGACCTACATCCCGCTCAAGGTCAACCAGGCCGGCATCATCCCGGTCATCTTCGCCTCCTCGCTGCTCTACCTCCCGGCGATGGCGGTGCAGTTCAACCAGGGCAACGACGACCCGCCCGGGTACATCAACTGGATCAGCGCGCACTTCGTCAACGGCGACCACCCGTACTACATGGCGACCTACTTCGCGCTGATCATCTTCTTCACCTACTTCTACGTCTCCATCACCTTCAACCCGAAGGAAGTGGCCGACAACATGAAGAAGTACGGCGGCTTCATCCCCGGGATCCGGGCGGGCAAGCCGACCGAGGACTACCTCTCCTACGTGCTGTCCCGCATCACGCTGCCCGGAGCGATCTACCTCGGTCTGATCTCGCTCATCCCGCTCATCGCGATCGTGCTCATCGAGGCCAACCAGAACTTCCCGTTCGGCGGCACCTCGATCCTGATCATGGTCGGCGTCGCCCTCGACACGGTGAAGCAGATCGAGAGCCAGCTCCAGCAGCGCAACTACGAAGGCTTCTTGCGTTGAGACTGATCCTGATGGGCCCCCCGGGCGCCGGCAAGGGCACCCAGGCGGCCACCGTCGCCGCGCACTTCGGCATCCCCGCGATCTCGACCGGCGACATCTTCCGCGCCAACGTCTCCAAGGGCACGCCGCTGGGCGTCGAGGCCAAGCGCTACATGGACGCCGGCGAGTACGTGCCCGACGAGATCACCAACAAGATGGTGCGCAACCGCATCGACGAGTCCGATGCCAAGCCCGGCTTCCTGCTCGACGGCTACCCGCGCACCACGGCCCAGGTCGACGAGCTCGACGGGATGATCTCCTTCACCGGTCACAAGCTCGACGCGGCCGTCGTCCTCGTGGTCGACGCCGACGAGCTGGTGGCGCGGCTGCTGCAGCGCGCGCAGACCGAGGGGCGCGCTGACGACACCGAAGAGGTCATCCGTCGGCGCCAGGAGATCTACGCCGACCAGACCGCGCCGCTGATCGAGACCTACCGCGGCCGCGGCGTGCTCGTCGAGGTCGACGGCATGGGCGAGGTCGACGAGGTCACGCAGCGGATCTTCGCGGCGCTCGACATCATCCCCGAGTCCTGAGGCTATGAGCGCCGCGAGGCGTGACGGTGGGTCCTGATGCGCTGGCGTGATCGCGGCATCGAGCTGAAGTCACCCGACCAGGTCGCGCTGATGCGCCGCGCCGGCCTCGTCGTGGCGCGCACCCTCGAGATGCTCGCCGAGCTGGCCCGCCCGGGCCTGACCACCGGCGACCTCGACGCGGCCGCGGAGAAGCACATCCGCGACCTCGGCGGCGTCCCGTCGTTCCTGGGGTACCAGGGCTTCACCGGCTCGCTGTGCGTCTCGGTGAACGAGGAGGTCGTGCACGGCGTCCCGGGCGCGCGGCTGCTCCGCGAGGGCGACGTCGTCTCGATCGACTGCGGTGCCGAGGTCGACGGCTGGCACGGCGACGCCGCCCTGACGGTGGCCCTCGGCGAGGTGCCGCCCGAGGTGCAGGCGCTGATGCGCGACACCGACGACGCGCTGTGGCGCGGCCTGGCCGCCGCCCGCGTCGGCGGCCGGCTCGGCGACGTCTCGCACGCCGTGGAGTCGCACCTCGCGAGCCGCGGCGGCTACGGCATCCTCGACGACTACACCGGGCACGGCATCGGCACCGCCATGCACCAGCCCCCCGACGTGCCCAACCGCGGCCGCCCCGGCCGGGGTCCGCGCCTGGTGGCCGGCATGGCCCTCGCCGTCGAGCCGATGGTGACCCTCGGCGGCGCCGAGACCGACGTCCTCGCCGACGAGTGGACCGTCGTGACCCGCGACGGGTCGTGGGCCGCCCACTACGAGCACTCCGTGGCTATCACCGACGACGGCCCGTGGGTGCTGACCGCCCTCGACGGCGGCCGGGCCCGGCTCGCCGAGCTCGGCGCCGACTACGGCGGAGACTGAGTCGTCTGGTCGCTCCGGGTCGGCCTGCGCCGCCCGCTGAGTCGTCTGGTCGCTCCGGGTCGGCCTGCGCCGCCCGCTGAGTCGTCTGGTCGCTCCGGGTCGGCCTGCGCCGCCCCCTCGCGTCATCGTCGAGGGCTGCCGCCGGCTCGGCATCGCGAGGGGTCCGGCGCACGGGCCGACCCTCCGCTCCGTGCGCCGTGTGGCCAGGTCGTCGTGGGGTCGGGGCGCCTACGACGTGGTCCGACCGGGTCCGGCCCCGAGGCGCCCTCACGCCTGAGACCGTGGACCGTGGGTCGGGGTGGGTCAGCGGGAGGCCGACTCCTGTTGCCGCACCTCGTCGGCGGCGACGCGGGAGGCGTCGTCGAGGGCCTCGGCGGCCTGGCGGAGCGCGACGACGTGCTGGGAGCCCCACTCGGCGTCGAAGCGCTGCCGGTCGTTGCCGACCCACTCGGTGGCGGCGAGGCCGGAGGTGAGGCGCTGCTCGATGCCGCGGACCCGCTCGGCGACGTCGGCCAGCTGGCCGGCGAGGGCCGCGACGGCCTCGGTGTCCATGCCCAGGATCACGGCGTCACCTCCGCGGCCAGCGCGCGGGCGCGCTCGGTGATCGAGGCGACCGTCTCGGCCTGTGCGTGCGCCCGCTGCGAGCCGGGCCGCGCCACGATCGACCACGACCCCTGCGGTCCGGTGAACAGTCCCGTCATCGTCGGCCGCTCGACGGGCCGGCCCTCCTCGCGCGTCACGACGAGGACGTCGGCGCGCAGGTAGGCGCTGCCGAGGTGCGCGAGCAGCTCGGCGGGCGGCTCGGAGTCGGGCGCCACGGGCAGCTCGACGTCGTCGCCGGTGCCGTCGGCAGCCTCGGGGTGCACCACGGCGGCGACGAGCAGGGCGGCGAGGTCACGCCCGTGGCCGAGGGCGAAGCGGTGCAGCCCGTCGGAGGTGACGTTCTCGAGCAGCACCACCTCCTCGACGACGTGGGCGTACCAGAAGTCCTGCTGGGTGGCCGCGGTGCGGGCGACCGCCACGACGGCCGACGCACTCTGCCGCAGCGTCAGCGCCGACAGGACGTCGGTGCGCACCGGCAGGTCGAGGGCGACGTCGCCCGTCGGGCTCTTGGCGCCGCGGGCGGCCGCCAGCGCCACGTCGTCCGGCGGGTCGACGATGCCGCGGGCGATCAGGCCCCGGAAGGCGGTGCGTCGCACCGCGTCGCGCTCGGCGTCCGGCACCTCGGCGAGGGCCGGTGAGACCACCACGCCCTGGTCGGGGGTCAGCACCGAGAGCTCCTCGTCGGTGAGCACCTCGAGGGGGATGGTCTCGGGCCCGCCGCTCGTCGCGTCGGGCTTCACGTCGCTCACGGTCGTCATGCTCCTGCTCCTGCCGTGCGGGGTCCGCCGAGCAGGCCGCGCGCCCACCCGATCGCCTGCTGGTAGCCGCTGCTCACGCCCTGCCAGGCGCGGTCGGCGGTGTCTCCGATCGCCGAGGTGACCCGGCCGACGCGGTCGGTGATGGTGCCCCAGTTGTCGCGGACGGTCGTGTAGGCCGACCAGGCGGAGTACAGGACGACGGCGCCGCCCGCGACGGCGAGGGTCACCGGCGCCGCCGCGATCAGGCCCGCGCCCGAGGCGAGCAGCACGCCGGCGCCGGCCGCGCCGGCCAGGCCGAAGCCGTGGGTGGCGACCTTGTGCCAGCCCTCCTGGTTGCCGCCGGTGATGCCGTCCCACAGGCCGGTGGCCAAGGTGATCGGGAGGAACGCCTTGCCCGCGGTGCGCATGGCGCCGCCGAGGCCGAGCTTGGTGGCCAGCCAGCCGGGCGCGCCGCCGTGGGTGAGCACCCGCAGCGCCTCGGCGACCTTGACCGAGGTGGCGGCCGCCGGCAGCCCCGCCGCGCGGATGGCGTTGACGAACGCGAGCAGCGCCTTCG
Source organism: Nocardioides marinquilinus (assembly GCF_039543705.1). NCBI lineage: Bacteria > Bacillati > Actinomycetota > Actinomycetes > Propionibacteriales > Nocardioidaceae > Nocardioides > Nocardioides marinquilinus. The sequence continues at coordinate 5,003 of NZ_BAABKG010000006.1, read as the reverse complement.
CCTTGGTGAACGCGGTCATCGGCTTCTTCAGCGTGCTCCACAGCGCCTTGACGTCGTCGATGAAGCGCATGACGCCGTAGGTCGCCGGGGCCGCCGCCACCGACTCCGCGCCGCTGGCCCGCTCCTGCTCCTCGGCGTTCTGCGCGAGCAGCCGCGAGGCGGTCGAGAGCGCGTCGGCCACGCCGGTCATCCGCTGCTGGGCGAAGCTGCCCCACTCCTCCTTGCACCGCACCGCGTCGGGGCCGTGCCAGTCGCGGGCCGCCTCGATGGCGCCGGCGACCTGGGCGCTCAGCTCGCGCAGCTCCTGCGCCCCACGGTCGACGTCGGTCGCGAGGCGCTCGAGCGCCTCGACGTCGGCTCCGAGCAAGCCGGCCATGGGCCCTCCTGGTCTCTCGCGGCGGGGGTGTCGCCGGGTCGTGGTGTGGCGCCGGGGTGGTCGGCCGACGGTGGCGTCACGCTAGGACGGCGCACGGCGGCGCGTCTGCACCGTCGGCGGCGGAGAGTTCCGGATCGTCGTCCGCGTCCGGGGGTCACCGGTTTGTCATGCGTCTCGGCCCGCGGAGCGGCCGATTGTGACTAGGGTTCCTCCGACCAGTCGCCGACCCGCGAGGACCATGACCGAGCAGAACCGGGCCCGCCTGCACGTCCGCACGCCGCAGGGCCACAGGGAGTTCGACCAGGACCGCGTGGTCGTGGGTCGCGAGCTCGACTGCGACGTCGTCGTCGACGACCCACGCGCCTCGCGCCACCACCTCGTCCTCGAGCGACAGGGTCAGAGCTGGTACGCCGTCGACTCCAGCAGCGGCGGCACCTACGTCGGCGGCACCCGGGTCACCCGGCAGGCGCTCGGCCCGGGCCCGACGCCGCTCGCGCTCGGTGACCCCCAGGGCCAGGTGCTCGAGGCCTGGCAGGTGGTGGAGGTCGCCGCGCCGCTCCCGCCGCAGCCCCCGCCGCCTCCGCCGCAGCCGGCCACCCAGCACCACCCCGTGCCGCCGACGGGCGCGATGACGGCGCCGCAGCACGGCCAGGTCCTGCCGCCGCCGGCCTACGTGCCGCAGCCGCCTCCGCCGTCCGGCTCGGTGCCGGTGGTGGCGCAGCCGGTGGTGCCGCCCGGCCAGCTCGCCCACGGCCAGACCATGTTCCCGCCGAACGTGGCGCCCGGCCGGGCGCTGACGATCGGCCGCGACCTGTCGAACGACATCGTGCTCGACGACCCGCTGGTCTCGCGGTTCCACGGCCGGCTCGAGGTCGGCCCGGTCGCCGTCGTGCACGACCTCGGCAGCTTCAACGGGATCTTCGTCGACGGGCAGCGGGTGCAGGGCTCGGCGCGCCTCGACCCGGGCGTCGAGGTCATCCTCGGCAACCAGACCTTCCGCTGGGACGGCGCGCAGCTGCTCTCGTCGGCGACCCAGCACGAGTTCACGCTGTACGCCGACGGGCTCTCGGTGGTCGTCGACGGCGGCAAGCGGCTGCTCGAGAACCTCTCGTGCACCCTCGACCCGTCGTCGCTGACCGCGGTGATCGGCCCGTCGGGCGCCGGCAAGTCGACCCTGCTCGGCGCCCTGACCGGGCTGCGGCCGGCCACGCACGGCCGGGTCATCTGGCAGGGCCACGACCTCTACGCGCACTACGACCAGCTGCGCTTCCAGATCGGCCTGGTGCCCCAGCAGGACATCCAGCACCCGCAGCTGAAGGTGCGGCAGGCGCTCGGCTACGCCGCCGAGCTGCGGCTGCCGCCCGACACCACCGCTCCCGAGCGCCAGCAGCGGGTCAACATGGTCGCCGGGCAGCTGCAGCTGCAGCAGCGCCTCGAGAACCGCATCGGCACCCAGCTCTCGGGCGGGCAGAAGAAGCGCGTCTCGATCGCCACCGAGCTGCTCACCGCGCCGCCGCTGCTCTTCCTCGACGAGCCGACCTCGGGCCTCGACCCGGGCCTCGACCTCGAGGTGATGAAGCAGCTGCGGACGCTCGCCGACGAGGGCCGGGTCGTCGTGGTGGTGACGCACTCGGTGCTCGCGCTCGACGTGTGCGACAACGTCATGGTGCTCGCGCCCGGTGGTCGGGTCGCCTACTTCGGCCCGCCCTCGGGCGTGCTCGCCCACTTCGGCGTCTCGAACTACCCGCAGGTCTTCGACCTGCTCGACGAGCCCGACCTGTGGTCGCGCATCCCCGCGCAGACCCCGCGCGCCGACACCGGCCGGCTGCAGGCGGTGGCGGCCGGCGTCCCCACGCCGCCGCGGCAGTCGTTCGGCAAGCAGCTCTCGACCATGGTGCGGCGCAACGTCGCCGTCGTCATGGCCGACCGGCTGCTGCTGACCATGCTGCTCGCGCTGCCCGTCGTCCTCGGGCTGCTGAGCCGGCTGGTGCCGGGCGGGGCCGGACTGTCGCTCGACGCCTCGCTCAGCTGCCCGGGCGCCAGCCAGTCGGTCGGTCCGCGGCGCTGCCAGCCGGTGCAGGACGGCCAACCCTTCGGCGACCTCATCCTCAAGGTGTTCTCGCCGCAGGAGGCCACGCAACGGCTCATCGTGCTCATCGTCGCGGCCTGCCTGATGGGCATCGCGATCTCGATCCGCGAGCTGGTGGGGGAGCGGGCGATCTTCCGGCGCGAGTACGCCGTCGGCCTCTCGCCGGGCATCTACTTCGCCAGCAAGGTGATCGTGCTCGGGACGGCGGCGTTCGCCCAGGGCCTGCTCGTCACGCTCATCGCGACCGTCGGCCTGCCCGGCCCCGACGGGCAGGCGGGCGCGCTGCGGGTGGCGTTCGTGATCGGGCTGCTCGCCTTCATCATGGCCGCCACCGGGCTCGCGCTGTCGGCGGTCGTCACCAGCACCGAGCAGACGATGCCGGCGCTGGTCGGCATGATCATGGTGCAGCTGGTGCTCTCGGGCTCGCTGTTCCAGGTGCACGGCCGGGTGCTGCTCGAGCAGGTCGCCTGGCTCGCGCCGTCGCGGTGGGCCTTCGCGGTCGCCGCCGGCGCGATGGGCATGGGCCGCATCCCCGACGAGCGGTTCAGCGACGACGGCATCATCGAGGCCGGCGGCGGGCCGTTCGCGCTCGCGCTGTTCGTGATGCTGCTGCTGGCCGCCGTCACGCTCGCGGCCGGCTACTGGCTGGTCAAGCGCAGCGCCACGTCCGACAAGTAGGCCGGCTCAGCCCGACGGGCGCAGGTGGGCCGGCAGCTCGGCGACGACGCTGCGACGCAGGGCCGGGTCGTCGTCGTCCGGCCACCGCTCGAGCACCAGCGCGACGAGGTCGTCGCGGTCGGGCAGGTAGTGGCGCAGGACGGCGGCGTCGAGCCCGGCCTGCTCGGCGACCCGGTCGAGGTCGAGCCCGTCGTAGCCGGCGGCGACGAGCACCCTGCGTCCGGTCGCGGCGGCGGCGTCGGTGTACGTGCGCAGCCGCGAGACGCGGGGCTGGCGCCTCACGGCGGCCAGGTGCCGTGCGGCTCGCCGGCCGAGGCGGCCTCCTCGTCGGCGTTGAAGGGGGAGTCCTTGCGCGAGAGCAGGTCGCGGCGCTCGTCGACCGAGAGCGCCTCGAGCTGCGCGACGACATCGGCCGGGTAGCCGTGCAGCTCGGGGGCGGCCGCGACCGGCACCAGCGTGTGCACGAGGCGGTCGTCGTAGAGGTGCAGCATGGTGAAGGCGGCGTGGCCGTCGACCCCGGAGACGAACCGGTCGACCGGCGCCGGGTCGGAGGTGTAGCAGGTGGCCGAGGCCACCGAGACCGGCACGCCGGCGAACGTCGACCACGTCGTCAGGTGCAGGTGGCCGCCCAGCACTCCCCGCACGTCGGTGCCGGCCACCACCTCGGCGAGGGCCGGCTGGTCGAGCAGCTCGATGATCTCGGCGGCCCGCAGCATCGGCACCGGCAGCGGCGGGTGGTGCATCGCCAGCAGCGTGCCGTGCGGCGCCGGCGTGGCCAGGACGTCGGCCAGCCAGGCCAGCTGCGCCGGCTCGAGCTCGCCGTGGTGGTAGCCGGGCACGCTGGTGTCGAGGGCGACGATGCGCAGGCCGTCGACGTCGTGCACGCGGTCCTGCGGGCGGGCGCCGCCGTCGTGCTCGTCGAAGAGGGCGTCGGCGTAGGCGTGCCGCTCGTCGTGGTTGCCCATCGTCCAGACCACCTCGGCGCCGAGGGCGGCGGCGGCCGGCTCGACCAGGGCCCGCAGCCGGGCGTAGGCGGCCGGCTCGGCCCGGTCGGCGAGGTCGCCGGTGAAGACGAGGGCCTGCGGCGCGGGGTCGAGCCCGGCCAGCCGGTCGAGTGCCCGTCGCAGGTTGCCCTCGGTGTCGACTCGGCCGTACTGCAGGCGCCCGCCGGCGAGCAGGTGCGGGTCGCTGAGGTGCGCGACGACGTGCCGCGGTGGGGGGTGCTGGCCCAGCTGCATGCGTCGAAACTAGTGTGCGCGGCGACGAGAGGAGCCCCGACATGGCACTGCGCGACACGATGCGCGAGCGGGCCCAGCCCTGGCTGCAGCCGGGCGAGCAGGTGCAGGTGGTCTTCGGCGGCCAGAAGATCACGCAGTGGTGGATCATGCTGTCGGCGCTCGTCCTGCTGATCGCCAACCGCTACCGGGTCGTGGTCGCCACCGACCGCCGCATCCTGGTGCTGGCCGGCACCCGGATGTCGCAGAGCAAGGTCACCGGCGTGCTCGCCGAGCTGCCCCGTGCGACGCCGATCGGCCCGCCGTCCGGCCTGTGGTGGAAGTGCGAGTCCCTCGGCGAGCCGCTCTACGTGCACCGGCGCTTCCACAAGGACGTCGTCGCTGCCGACTCGATGCGACCGCAGCACCCGCAGAGCGGGCCGTACCCGCAGGGCCCGTCGTACCCGCAGGGCCCGCCGCCGCCCTACCCGCCGGGCCCGGCGTCCCCCACGCCCTAGCTGTGATGCCCAGCCAGGTTGTTCAACCGGTTGATGGGTGGTTGGCCTGCGAGGGCTGAGTGGGGCCGGTGGTGGTTGTACTGGTGCAGCCATCCTGCCAGGGCTGCTCGGCGGGCGTTTTCGGACGT
>NZ_BAABKG010000005.1:0-397366 GCF_039543705.1 Nocardioides marinquilinus | reverse complement strand
CGGCGGGGGCGCGGCGACGGGTGCGGCCACGGGGGCGGGCGGCTCGGGCGCCGGCTCCGGCGCGGGCGGCGCGGGCGGCTCGGGCTCGGGCGTGGCCGGCAGCGGACCGGTGTCGGAGGGGTCGGCGGGCGCGGACTTGGCCAGCGCCACCGGGTCGGGCAGCGGGGCCGGGGTGGGCACCTCGAGCGACTGCGGCAGCACGATGCCGGACGACGAGGACGCCGCGTGCGTGGCGAGCACCAGCCCGCCGGCCTCGATGACGCCGCCGCCGAGCCGCAGGTGCGGGCGGGCCTCGGCGCCGCCGTCGACCCGCGCCTCGAGCGAGGTGATCGGCCAGGGCACGAGCCGCTCGACCCACGCGAGGGAGTCGCGGCCGGAGATGTGGTCGCCGTTGACGTCGACGCTCGCGTCGCCCTGCACCAGCACGGCGAGGCCGGTGGTGTGGGGGGCGAGGGCGACGAAGTCGGGGGTGTCGGCGGTGGCGGTGCCGAGCAGCAGCGCGTAGCCGCGCACCAGCTGGCGGCCCTGGCCGCCGTTGGCGGCGACGAGCTCGGCCTGGTCGAGCAGCGGGGCCACGGCGGCGGGGTCGGTCGAGCCGACGAGCAGCAGCACGCGGCCGATGCGCGCCAGGGTGCCGGAGCCTGCGCTCGGCCGGCAGTCGACGACGTCCCAGTCGTCGCTGGAGGTCAGGTTCAGCTCACCGTCGGGGCTCACGTCAGACGATCCTGCCACCGAAGAAGCGCCAGTGGATGTTGAAGATCCGCATCGGCCCGTTGGTCCAGACGAAGATCGTCATCCAGATGACGAGGAACAGCACGAGGAAGTCGCCGACGGGCACGTACTCGCTGTCGAAGCCGAGTCCCGGCACCAGGTTCAGCTTGAGCAGCAGGATGATCAGAGCGCCCTCATTGATGCAGGTGATGAAGCCGAAGAACGTGGGCCAGTCCTTCTCCCACCGCCACTGCATCAGGCCGTGGTAGACCAGCTCCCACAGCACGCCGAGCACGGCGACGGTGGCGAGCAGGATGAAGGTGACGCGGTAGGCGGCGCCGGAGGCCTCGAGCAGCAGCGGGGTCAGCACCAGGGTCCAGAACACGCCCCAGGTGGCGAGCATGAACAGCCGCGTCTGGATGCGGCCGTTGAGGGTGGGCAGCACGGTTCTCTCCTAGATCTGCTTGTTGCGGGCCCACTTGAGCCACTGCGAGACGGAGCGTCGTGGCCCGATGCGCTTGCCGAAGCCACGCTTGGCCAGGTCGTCGGCGATCTCCTGGGCCGCCACCTGCAGGCCGAGGAAGGTGTCGACGCCGGGGAAGTAGCCGCCCAGGGTGATCGAGCCCGAGGCGTACATGACGCCGTTGCCCGACCGCGTGCCGCGCAGCTCGAAGTTGCGCTCGACGTCCATGCGGCCCACGGGGTTGCGGCCGGCGCCGCCGTGCTCGAGCAGGTCCTTGAGCAGGCGGTGCTCGGCGACGTCGGCCTCGAGGCCGGTGCAGTCGATGATGAAGTCGGCCTCGATCGGGACGACGCCCTGCTGGGTGCGCACGTGGCTGACGATGCGGTCGCCGTGGGGGGTCATCTGGTCGACGGTGCCGACGACGAGCTGGTACCAGCCCTCGGTGCGGCCCTGCTTCATCTGCCCCTGCCAGTAGCGCCGGTAGGGCGTGTTGGTGCCGCCCATCGTCTTGTACTTCCTGGCCCGCTCCTCGCCCTCGAGGCTGCGCATCTCCTTCTTCAGCTGCCCGCCCCACACCGACTTCGGGTAGTTGAAGCCCTGGTAGGCCCAGCCGTCGCCGCCCTTGCGGCGCATGAACGGGCTGGTCTTGGTGGGGTTGTTGCCGGTGTTGCCGTCGTTCGGCCCGTTGATGAAGGTGCGGAAGAGGTGGACGATCGTGGTCTGCGCGCCGTGGAGCAGCCGGTCGTCCATGAGTCGCTGCAGCACGCGCGAGGCGACGATGCCGCCGCCGCGCACCAGCACCGTCGAGGGGTACTGCATGAGCCGCTCGTAGACGTGCTCGTGCGCCTCGTAGGCGTTGACGATGTGGCGGTAGTCGTTGTGCTGGGTGCGGTAGGCCTGCAGCTCGGGCAGGAACTTCAGCCCCGGGTAGCCGACGGCGACGTGCACGTACTGCGAGCGGAACGCCACGCGCTTGGTGCTGGTGGCGCCCTCGGGCGGGGTGAGGATGGTGAAGTAGCCGCCGCCCTGGCGCCGGCGCACGATGCGCACCAGGCCCTTGACCAGCATCTCGTCGTAGCGGATGCGGCGGCGCTCGCGCTCCATCGACTCGAAGACCTGACCGGCCTTCGGCGTGTAGAAGTCGGCCCACATCGGCTCGGTGAAGACCTGCCACAGCGTCTTCGGGCTCTTGGTGGCCATCGCCTCGCTGAGCGCGTAGGAGGGGAAGCCCCAGATGTTGTCGGGCCGCGAGGCGGAGTCGGAGCGGATGCGCTCCTTGCGCGGGATCTGCGAGACCCGGGTGAGGTACTCGTAGGTCTGCCACGGGAAGTCGATGGCCGAGAGCACGCGGATCTGGTCGGTCGGCACGCCGGCGATGCGCAGGTAGTCGACGGTGACGAAGCTGCCGATGCCGCCGCCGATGGTGACGAACGGGACGTCGACGATCGGGATGCCGGCGGCGGCGACCATCTCGTCGGTCCAGAAGTCGGTGCCGAGCAGCTGGTCGTTCAGGTCACCGGTGACCGGCATGGCGGGCGCGTAGTTGGCCATGTCGGGCGTGGGGATCACGCTCGGGGCCGTGGGCGGATGGGTCACGTGATGTGCCTTCCTCGGGCGGACACGAGAGGGGGCCGGCCTGCCCTCGACGGCACCCGGACACAGGCGAGGACGGCGGCGATGCCGGGAAACTACACCCGTACGAGGGGCCTGTGTGTTACGAACCGGTGATCCCGTCGGCGCGAGGCCGCACCGGCGTCCGCGGGGCGTGGCATGATCCGGCAGCATCAGGACCGAGCCCCTTCACGGGGGCTGCTGGAAGGTGGGACACCCGTGCAGGGAATCGCTGACTACGAGTTCGTCCGCCCGCTCGGTGAGGCGAACTACGGCACCAACTACCTGGCCTCGGCGCCGGCCCGGCTCGGCATCGCCGAGAGCCAGGTCGTCGTCAAGGTGATCGCCGGCCCGACCAGCGACGACGCCTTCCGCCGCGCCACCCGCGAGCTCAAGCACTTCAGCGTCGCCGACTCCGACCGGCTGGTGCGCGTCTACGACGCCGGCCGCCACGGCGGTGCCTTCTACTACGCGATGGAGTACCTGCCGCTCGGCTCGCTCGAGAAGCCCGCCGGCCACCTCGACGTCGGGCACGCCGTCCGCGCCGTGCGCGACGCCGCCCTCGCCGCCCACGCGCTGCACGAGCGCGGCATCGCCCACCGCGACATCAAGCCGGCCAACATCCTGCTCGCCGACGACGGCGGGCGGCTCTCCGACCTCGGCCTCTCGCAGCTGCTCAGCCCCGGGATGATGGTCACCGGCCTGGGCCAGATCGGCCTGGAGTACACCGATCCGGCGATGATGACCGGCACCAACGCCTCCCGCGCCACCGACGTCTGGTCGCTCGGCGCGAGCCTGCACTTCGCCCTCACCGGCAAGGGCGTGCACGGCGACCTGCCCTCGGGCGAGCCGCTGCTGCTCGTGCGCTCGATCCTCGCCTCGCACCCCACCGTCGACCCGAGCGTGCCCGGCGACGCCGCCGAGCTGGTCGCGGCGTGCATCGCCGCCGACCCCGCCGCCCGCCCGAAGACCGCAGCCGAGGTCGCCGAGCGCATCGACGCGCTCCAGCCGGCGACCGCCTGACCCGACCCGCCGGCCCGCGCGGCCCCGCACAGGAAGCACCGCCGATGCAGCTCCACGAGCACCTCTACGCGCTCGGGCAGCGCCTCGGGCGCGACGTGTTCGACGACGCCGACGGCTTCCGCGGCGCCCTCGACGACTTCCTCGACGAGGACGCCGCGAGCACGGGCGAGATCAACCTCCTGGTCGACGCCGTGCGCCTCGGCGCGCTGCGCTCGATGGTCACCACCCTCGACAGCGGCGGCGACGTGCTGCGGGCCGTCGAGGAGGCCGCCGCCCGGCTCGCGCGCGACCGCGGCAGCGCCGACCTCGACGGCGCCCGCTGGGCGCTGGCCGCGCTCGGCTACGGCCTGGGCCGGGTCAGCGACCCCGACGTGCAGCGCTACCGCAGCGCCGCCGCCCCGGACGCCGACGCGTCGTCGCCCGCGGTGCCGCCCACCGTGCTGCCCACCGTGCTGCCGCCGCCCAGCCCCGGACCGCAGGGCTGGACGCCGCCCACCGCGCAGGCCGGCCCGGGCCCGCAGGCACCCCAGCCCCAGCCTCAGCCTCAGCCCCAGCCCGTGTACTCGCCGGCGCAGCAGTGGGGCCCGCCGCCGACGCCGGGCACCGGCACCCCGCACGCGGGCCCACGGAGGAGGAGCAGGGCGCTGCCGATCCTCGCCGCGGTGCTGGCCGTCGTCCTGGTGGCGGGCGGCATCACGGCGGCCGTGGTGCTCACCGGCGGCGACGACGAGCCGTCGGTCGACCCGACGGGCGAGAGCACGCCCGTGAACGACGACTCCTCGCCGCCGCCGAGCACGCCCACGACCCCCGAGACGAGCGCCGACCCGACGGCGTCCGGGGCGGTCAACCAGCGCTACACCGGCCTGGCCGACCTGGTCACCACCGGCACCTCGAGGTGCCAGGAGGGCGACCCCACGTCCGGTGAGACCGAGCGGCTGGAGTGCGTCATCGACGCCGGCCTGCTGCAGCTGGTCACCTACGACAGCCAGGCCGACCTCGAGGCCGCGCGCAAGCGCGCCGTCACCCTCACCGCGGGCGGCCGGCTCGAGGAGACCGACGCCGGCACCTTCTTCGCCTACGAGGAGACCGACGACGACGACAACCCGCTGCAGGCCTACCTGTACTGGGACGACGTCGACTCGCTGCAGTCGGGCCGCTACGACGCCACGGCCGGCACCGACCTCGACGAGCTCGTCACCGTCTTCGAGTCCACCGACCCCAGCCGCGCCTACCCCGAGAAGCCCAGCAGCCAAGAGCTGCTCGACTTCGCCTCGCAGTGGTTCCTGACCTCCAAGTGCGAGCGCATCCAGACCCTGGTCGACCAGGAGCTCGAGGAGAACTACTGCGACGTCAACGGGCCGGTCGAGGTCTACCTCGGGCGCTTCGGCAGCCGCAAGGACTTCCGCGACTACCGGCGCATCGCGCTCGGCTACGCCAAGACCGACGACCGGATGCTGCGCACCTGGAACCAGCAGGAGGGCGACCCGCCGATCGGCGCGCTCTACGAGTACACGACCGACTCCGGCAGCGCCGTGCGCTACTGGGACCTGCCCGGCTGCTTCTGCTACGCCGAGGCCTACCTGTCCAGCGGCAGCTACGACCGGCTCGAGAACTGGTGGTACACCGGCTGACACGGACGCGTCAGCGGACGGGTCGAGACCTCGCACGGAGCGCGGGGAGCCTCGCCACTCCCACCCGCTAGGGCTGCACCTTCGGGCGCTCGACCGTGGGCGGTGGCTCCACCGCCTGCTCCGCCTGCTCTGCCTGCTCCGCCTGCTCGGCCCGGTCGACCGTCTCGACCGTGGCCGGCGACTCGTCGTACGGGATCGGCACGGTCGGCGGGACGGCGTCGCCGTCCGGCTGCTCGTCACCGGCGTCGGACGGGCCGAGCGAGCCGTGGGCGAGCAGGGAGAGCGTGGTGTCGTCGCCCCCGATGCGTGCGGGCTCCTCCAGCCACTCGGGCAGCTGCCGGGCGATCCACGACAGGCCGCGGTCGCGGGCGAAGCCGAGCAGCTCGACGCCGGTGCGGGCCCACCAGTCGTCGTCGACGCGGGCGCGGCCGAAGCCGTCGGTGCAGCAGTAGGCCAGCACCACCGGGTCGTCGTCGGGCTCGACGACCGCGTAGCGGAACGAGCGCAGCGGGTCGGGCTGGCACAGCGAGGCGGTGTGGACGCCGTCCAGCGACGGGTCCTCGGCCAGCGGCCGGAACGCCTCGCCCGAGGCGCGCACGGCGACGGTGTCGCCGTCGCCGATCTGCAGGAACAGCAGGCGTCCGGTGGGCCGGCCCGCCGCGGCGACGGCCAGCAGGGTGGCGCCGTAGGGCAGCATCGGGTCGCGCACGCCGCGATCGCGCGGGAACGGGTTGGCCTCGACGTGCTCCTGGACGCCGGAGCGCCAGGCCCGCACCACGCGGCCGGCCACCTCGGCCAGCACGGCGTCGGTGACGGCGTCCACGCGGCCCCGGGTGACGAGCGCCCGGAGCGCGTCGACCGCGGCCTCGGCGGCCAGCTCGGCGCCGACGTCGCTGCGGAAGTGGGTGGAGTGGCCGTGCCCGTCGGCGACCGCCATCACGGCGCGGGCGCCGTCGTCGTCGCTCCAGGTGAGCACGCGGTCCTGGTTGGGCAGGTGCTCGCGCACGTGCATCGAGCCCATGACGCTGGCCGAGGTGACCCGCCAGCCGGCCGCCACGGTGCCCGACCCCTCGGAGGCGCCGCCGCTCATGCCAGCGTGCTCCAGATCGGGTCGCCGACCGGGGCCGGCGGGACGGCGGTGACCCCCGCGTGCGGGTCGACGGCGGGGCGCGAGGCCAGCTTGCTGGCCGCCTTCGAGGCCCACACGATGTACTCGACCAGCTGCTCGGGGTTGTCGGCCCGCAACAGCGGCACCTCCTCGTTGCCGATGAAGCGCCGCATCGAGTGCATGTCGGCGTCGCGGCCCACGCCCAGCGCCAGCCGGACGGCGGCCTCGCCGCAGCGGGTGTTCAGCAGCTCCTGCAGGCCCTCGGCGAACGAGACGCCCGAGCTCTGCGTCGGGCGGCCGTCGGAGACCAGGATGATCGCGGGCGGGTAGGCCACGCCCTGCTGCTCCAGCTCGGTCATCGTCCCGGCCAGCACCCGTAGCGTGCTGCCGAGCTCGGTGAAGCCCTTCGGGACGGCGTCCAGCCGCTGCCAGCTCAGCTCGCCGACCGGCGTCGGCGTCTCGACGACCCACCGCGCCTCGTTGGCGAAGGCCAGCACCCGCACCAGCATCTCGGCGTGCGGGTTGGCGTTGGCCTCGTCGCGCAGGTGGGGGAGCACCTCGGCGATCGCGTTGTTCAGCGCCTGGATGCGTCCGCCGCGCAGCATGGAGCCCGAGACGTCGAGCACGAAGATGAAGTGCAGCGGCTTGCGGGCCAGCGCCCCGCCGAGGCGATCGCTCATGCTGGCAAGTCTTCCTTCTCGCGTCGTGGGGTGTCTGCGGGTGCCGCGGAGCGGTCATCCCTCGGTAAGACGGAGGCTGCTGTGGGCGGCGTCGGGTGAGGCTACGCTTTCGCCGCTACTCCTGCGCACGAAAGCCGGCAGCATCGAATGGTATTGGCCAACGGGACCGAGGTTGACCTCGGCGCGCTCGGCAGCGCCCACGTCTCCTCCCTGCTCGGACAGGGGGGCCAGGGCTACGTCTTCGAGGTGCGCCGGCCGGCCGGCGTCCCCCTCGCGCTGAAGTGGTACAAGCCCGACAGCGCCACCGACGTCCAGTTCCGCGAGATCCAGCAGCTGGTCGAGTTCGGCTCGCCGCACAACCGCTTCCTGTGGCCGCTGAGCATGGCGCGCGCCGGCGGCTTCCCGGGCTTCGGCTACGTGATGCACCTGCGCGACGGCCGGTTCCTTGAGCTGAGCTACCTGCTCTCGAACGTCGACCGCGACGGCACGCCGCTCAACGTCTCGTTCGCCTCCACCATCGAGCTGTGCCGCCAGCTGAGCTTCAGCTTCCTGCGGCTGCACGCGCGCGGCCTGTGCTACCGCGACATCTCCTTCGGCAACGTGTTCTTCGACCCCACCAACGGCGACGTGCTGATCTGCGACAACGACAACGTGGGCGTCGACAACGGCACCGGACGGGTGCTCGGCACGCCCTACTTCATGGCGCCGGAGGTGGTCAGCGACGCCAGCTACGCCACGCTGCCCAGCACCGACACCGACCGCCACTCGCTCGCCGTCCTGCTGTTCTACTCGCTGTTCCTCGGCCACCCGCTCGAGGGCGCGCTCACCGACGCCGGCCTGCGCGACGCGAGCTGGCTGCAGACCCACTTCGGCACCGACGCCGTGTTCTGCATGCACCCCGACGACGACCGCAACCGGCCGCCCGAGATCGTGCGGCAGTACTGGGAGATCTACCCGCCGTTCCTGCGCGAGCTGTTCGTGCAGGCCTTCGTCACCGGCCTGACGACGCCGTCCGCGCGGGTCACCGAGGGGCAGTGGATCAAGGCGATGGACCGGCTGCGCGACGGCATGGCCACCTGCCGCCACTGCCCGACCACCAACTTCTGGGACCCCGCCGCGCCCGAGCGCACCTGCCGCTCGTGCGGGCAGCCGCTCACCCCGCCGCTGACGGTGCGGGCCGGACGCCGCACGCTCGCGGTCAGCCCGCTGCTGACGCTGCGCGCCGACCACCTCGGCTCCGGCGTCGACGACCCGCGCGTGCTCGGCCGGTTCCGCCAGCATCCCGAGGACGCCGCCCGGTGGGGCCTGACCAACGTCTCGACGGTCGCCTGGACCGTCGGCTACCCCGACGGCCAGCAGGTCTCGCTCGAGCCGCAGCGCACCGTCGAGCTGGTCGACGGCACCCGGGTGCGCGTGCCGCACCAGGGCCGCACCGCCGAGCTGGTCGTGCGGCGTCCGTCCTGACGGCACGGCTCGGGCGAGAGGAGGACGACGTGGCGACGCTGGTGGTCGAGCTCGACGGGCGCACCCTGCGCTTCGGCGAGCCGCGGCTGATCCGCATCGGCCGCAGCATCGACGCCGACGTGCTGCTCACCGCGCCGTCGGTCTCGCGGGTGCACGCCGAGTTGCGGCCGGTCGAGGACGGCTGGGTGCTGGTCGACTCCGGCAGCCAGTTCGGCACCTTCGTCGAGGGCGCCCGGGTGCACGAGCAGCGCATCGACCGACCCACCCGCGTGCAGTGCGGGCCGCCGGCGCGGGGTTCGACGTTCTCGGTCGCGGTCGAGCAGGTCGCCCCGGCGGCCCCGCCCACGCCGGTGCCCGTGCCGTCGTCCGCGCCGCCGCCCACCGCCCCGCACCCGCCTCCCCCGCAGTGGGGGGCGCCGTCCGACCGGCTGGCGGCCGGGCCACCGGGCCAGCCGGCGCCGCCCGCGCTCGAGCACACCCAGGTGCTCTCGCTGCCGCGCGACACCGTCGGCCTGCCCGGCGCGCGCAGCGGACCCGACCTGCTGGTGGTGGCGCAGGGCCGAGAGCACCGCTTCCGCCACCCCGCCCAGCTGCGCATCGGCCGCGCGCCCGACTGCGAGGTGGTCGTCGACGCCCCGGTGGTCTCGCGGTTGCACGGCCTGGTGGCCGCCGTCCCGGGAGGGTGGACCTTCACCGACCAGTCGGCCGAGGGCAGCTTCGACCAGGGACGCCGGGTGCGCACGACGCGCTTCGACGAGCGGCTCGACCTGCGGCTGGGCCACCCGGTGGCCGGCCCGCCGCTGAGCCTCGTGCCGATCCTCTCGGCCGCCGAGGAGGAGCGCCGGTTCGCGCGCAGGCGCCGCAACCGGGTGCTGGTGGTGGTCGGAGCGGTGGTGGCCGTGCTCGCGCTGGTCGCGGCGAGCGCGGTGACGGCGGTGCTGCTGACGCGCGACGGCACCGGCGGCGTGGCGGGCGGCGGGTCGTCGTCCTCGCTCGACGTGCTGAGCAGCGCCGAGCTCGACAGCGCCAAGGCGGCCACGGTGCTGCTGATCGGCGAGACCGACGACCAGGGTCCCTACGCCGGATCGGGGTCGATCATCCGGTCCGACGGGCTGATCCTCACCAACGCGCACGTCGCGCAGCCGACGGCCGAGGGGCTGGAGGAGAACTACGGCGAGGTCGGGCGCGACGACCCCGACTACCTGCTGGTCGCGCTGGTCGAGGGGGACGACGAGCCCGCGGCGCCCGAGTACCGCGCCCGGCCGGTGCAGGTCGACGGCGTCGCCGACGCGGCGGTCCTCGAGATCTACGCCGACGCCGACGGCAACGAGGTCGACACCGGCACTCTCGACCTGCCGACGATGCCGATCGGCGACTCCGGCTCGCTCGCCTCCGGCGACGACGTCACCGTGCTCGGCTTCCCCGGCATCTCCGGCTCGACGCGGCTGACGGTCACCACCGGCGTCGTGTCGACCTTCATCGACGTCGACGGCCTCGGTCCGCGCTCCGAGATCGACACCGACGCCCGCATCGCCCCGGGCAACTCCGGCGGCGCCGCCATCAACAACGACGCCGAGATCATCGGCATCCCGTCGGCCCTCTTCGACGACGGCACCTCGAACGTCGTCAGCGGCCGCATCCGCGCCATCGACGCCGTCCGCGACCTCATCGAGGCCGCCGAGGCCGGCTGACGCCGGGCCCACGGTGGTCGAGGTGCGAGGCCGGCCACGGCCGAGCCTCGAGACCGCGAGAGGTTGACGCCGACCCGACCCCACGGACCCTGAGCCTGTCGAAGGGCGTGCAGGGCCGGTGGTCTCGAGGCTCGTCGCCGGGGCTCCTCGCACCTCGACCATCGTCAGAGCCCCACGGTGGTCGAGGTGCGAGGCCGGCCACGGCCGAGCCTCGAGACCTCGCACCCACCGCGCGAACGTTTCCGTGGAGGGCCGGTGGTTTCGACGACGCTCGTTCCTCGCTGCTCAACCACCGGTGGTCGAGGTGCGAGGCCGGCCGCGGCCGAGCCTCGAGACCCCTCGGCCCGCGGGAGCGCCGGTCACGACAGGCCGGCCAGCCGGTACAGCACGAGGCTGCCCGAGACGGCCACGTTGAGGCTCGCGCCGGCGCCGGCCATCGGAATCTCGACACAGGCGTCCGACTCCTCCACCCACCGGTCGGGCACGCCGTGGTGCTCGTGCCCGAGCAGGACGACGGTCGGTCCGGTCGCGATGCCGAGTCGGGGCAGGGGCACGGCCGCCTCGGCGAGCTCGACCGCCACGACCCGCGAGCCCGCCCGACGTTGCCGCTCCACCCAGGCGTCCTTGTCGCCCCTGACCCAGTGCAGGCACGGCTGCCGGCGTCCGAGCGTGTTGCCGCGCGTCAGGGCCGATCGGTAGTGCTCGGTCGAGGGCAGCGCCAGGCAGGCGCCGACGGCGTCGCACGTGCGGGCCAGGGTGCCCAGGTTGGCCTCGAAGGCGACCCACAGGGGCGCCGCCACCAGGTGCCCCCAGCAGCCGGGTCGGCGTCGGTCGGGTGGTCGCCGTCGGCGGCGCAGGTCGGACGGCCGCGACTTCGCCGCGCTCACCGCGTCGAGGCGACTCCGAGGGGAAGGGGGTTGACGGTGCGAGGTGTGCTCATCGCGTGACGCCTTTCAGCGGCGGCGCCGGTCCATCGTCGTCGTGACCCGCGTGGCCACACCGACAGTCTCCCACGTCGCCGGTGCCGGCCGTCGAGCCCGCGTCAGCTGGCCTTCTTGGCCGCGGTCTTCTTCGTCGTCGACTTCTTCGCGGCGGTCTTCTTGGCGGGCGCCTTCTTCGCCGTCGACTTCTTGGCGGCCGTCTTCGTGGTCGAGGCCTTCTTCGTCGCCGCCTTCTTCGCCGGCTTCTCGTCGGCGTCGTCTGCGTCGTCCTCGACCGTCTCGCCGCGCGCCGACTTCGCCGCGTTCACCGACTTCTGCAGCGCGGCCAGCAGGTCGACGACCTCGCCACGGGTCTTGGTCGAGGTGGGCGTCCGGGTCAGCTCACCGCCCTCGATCTTGGTCTTCACGAGGTCCTGCACGGCACCGGCGTAGTCGTCCTCGAACTCGCTGGCGTCGAAGTCGCCGGCGAGGGTCTCGACCAGCATGGTGGCCATCCTGACCTCCGAGTCCTTCACCTCACCGGTCTCGACCGAGAAGTCGGGGGTGCGGATCTCGTCGGGCCACATCATCGTCTGCAGCACGATCACGTCGTCCTTGACCCGCAGCACCGCGATGCTGGTGCGGTTGCGGATGGCGACGGTGACCACCGCCATCCGGTCGGCGTCGAGCAGCGCCTGCCGCAGCAGGGCGTAGGGCTTCGCGCCGGTCTTCTCCGGCTCGAGGTAGTAGCTCTTCTCCAGCAGCATCGGGTCGATCTGGTCGCTGGGCACGAACTTCTCGACCGCGATCTCGCGCGAGGACGTCGACGGCAGCGCGGCCAGGTCGTCGTCGCTGAGGACGACCATCTCGCCGTCCTCGGTCTCGTAGCCCTTGGCGATGTCGGAGTACGCGACCTCCTCGCCGTCGATCGAGCAGACCCGCTGGTACTTGATGCGACCGCCGTCCTTGGCGTGCACCTGGCGGAACGAGACGTCGTGGCTCTCGGTCGCCGCGTAGAGCTTCACCGGCACGCTGACCAGCCCGAAGGAGACCGCGCCCTTCCAGATCGCACGCATGACCCCAGTATCGCGGCCCCGCCCACACCCCTGTCCACAGGCGAGCGGACGCCGGTGGCACGCGCCGGGTCGGGCGGCGAGCCCGGAGCGATGGGCGCGGGCGGTGCGAGACTGGACCCCACCGAGGAGGAGACGTGGCGCAGAGCGTGTGGGACCGGCACGAGCCGTGGACCTTCGACGACCTCGACAGGCTCGACGGCCTGCCCGTCGAGGGCTGGCGCTACGAGATCGTCGACGGGACGCTCGAGATGAGCCCGCCGCCCGCCGTGCGCCACGAGGCCGTCGCCTACCGGCTTGGTCGGGCGCTGGACGCCGCCCTCCCGGAGTCGGCGGTGTGCTTCGGTCCTGTGGGGGTCGAGCTCGGCGCCAGCCACCGGGTGCCGGACCTGGTCGTGGTCGACCGCGCGACGCTCGCCGACCCCGCGCCTCGCCTGCACGCCGAGCAGGTGCACATCGCCATCGAGATCGTGTCGCCGACGTCGCGCACCACCGATCGGATCACCAAGCCCGCGCAGTACGCCGCCCACGGCATCCCCGCCTACTGGCGCGTCGAGACCGACAACGTCGTCGGCGTCACCGCCTACGCGCTGCGCGACGGCGCCACCGCCTACACCGAGGTCGGCACCTGGCGCGAGGGCGAGACGCTCGAGGTCGAGCAGCCCTTCGCGCTGCGCGTCGCGATCGACGACCTCGTTCCCTGACCTGCCGCGACCCGCGCCGAGGCGGCAGGATGACGCCCGTGCGTCCCATGCTCGCGACCACCGGCGGCGGCCACGTGCCCACCGGCGAGGAGTGGACCCACGAGGTCAAGTGGGACGGCATGCGCATCCTGGCCGACACCACGTCCGGGCCGGCGGCCCGGACGCGGTTGACCAGCCGCAACGAGAACGACGTCACCGCCTCGTGGCCCGACGTCGCCGGGGCGCTCGACGAGACCGACCTCGCCGGGCGCGACCTGCTCGTCGACGGCGAGGTCATCGCGCTGAACGCGGACGGCGTCCCCGACTTCCGCACGCTGCAGGAGCGGCTGCACGTGCGCAAGGCGGCCACGGTGGCGCGGCTGGTGAACGCCGTGCCGGTCACCTACATGGCCTTCGACCTGCTGCGCCTCGACGGCCGCGACCTCACCGACGAGCCGCTGGAGCGCCGGCGCGCGCTGCTCGCCGAGGTGCTCGACGGGACGCCGTGGCAGGTGCCCGGCGCCTACGACGACGGCGAGATGCTGCGCGAGGCCACGCTGCAGCAGGGCCTGGAGGGCATCGTCAGCAAGCGGCTCGCCTCGCGCTACCGGCCGGGCGAGCGCAGCCCGCACTGGCTGAAGCTGGCCCACCGTCACCGCGTCTCGTACGTCGTGGGCGGCTGGCGGCCGCAGACCGGTGCCGAGGGCATCGACCGGCTGGCTGCGCTGCTGGTCGGCGAGCCCACGCCCGACGGCCTCGCCTACCGCGGGCGGGTCGGCAGCGGCATCGCGGCCACGCAGTCGCGGGCGCTCGCGGACGCCGTCGCCGGGCTCACCCGCACCGACAGCCCGTTCGCCGACGAGGTGCCGCGCGTCGACCGGCTCGGCACCGTGTGGGTCGAGCCGGTGCTCGTGGTCGACGTCGACTCGCACGGACGCGGCTACGCACGGCTGCGTCAACCGTCCTACCGTGGCCTGCGCCCCGACCTCTCGCCGGAGGACCTGTGAAGACCCTCGCCGCCACGGCCGGCGCCGCCGCCGCCCTCGTGCTCGCCCTCGTGGCACCCGTCGCACCGGCCCACGCCGTCAACCCGCACGGCGGCGACGGCCTGCGCGCCGCGTCGCCCCGCGCCGTCGAGCTCGGCGGCGTCCGCGTGCGGCTGCAGCCCGGCACCGAGCAGGTCGTCACCTTGAACCGCCGCCGCGGCCACCACGCCACCGTCACCTTCTGGGCCCGCGACGCCGACGGCGGCTGGACGGCGCGACGCACCGCCCGCGACGGCCGCATCGGCTACGGCGGCGTCGTCCCCGGCGACCGGCGCCGGCAGGGCACCGGCACCACGCCGCTCGGCACCCACCGGCTGTTCAGCACCTTCGGCACGCACGGCCGCGCGACCGCCCGGCGCGCCGGCTGGGACCTGCCCTACCGCCCGATCCGCCGCGGCGACTTCTGGGTGCAGGACAACCGCTCGCGGTTCTACAACCGCTACCGCAACATCAGCCGCGGCGGGTTCCGGCCGCACACCTCCGAGCGGCTCACCGACTACGGCGCCCAGTACGAGTACGTCGTGGTGCTCGACTACAACCGCGAGCAGGTGCGCGGCCGCGGCGCCGGCATCTTCCTGCACGTCAACGGCGACGGCGCCACGGCCGGCTGCGTGAGCGCCCCGCGCCGGATCCTGGCGTTCGCGATGCGCTGGCTCGACCCCGCCAAGCACCCGGTCGTCGCGGTGGGGCGGTAGGGCGTGGCCCCGGAGAGGGCGGAGCCGGGCGGCGACGTGCACGTCGACGTCGAGGGCCGCACCCTCAAGCTGGGCAACCTGACCAAAGTGCTCTACCCGCGCACCGGCACCACCAAGGGCGAGGTGCTCGACTACTACGCGCGCATCGCGCCGACGATGCTGCCGCACCTGCGCGACCGCGCCGTCACCCGCATCCGGTGGCCGCACGGCGTCGCCGAGGGCAGCTTCTTCGAGAAGAACGTGCCCGCGGGCACGCCGGGCTGGGTGCGCACGGTGACCGTGCCGACGTCCGGGCGCCGCAGCGGCCAGGGCGAGGGCACCATCACCTTCCCCGTCGTCGACGACCTCGCGACCCTCACGTGGCTGGCGAACCTGGCCGCCCTCGAGCTGCACGTGCACCAGTGGCGCGTGGGCCGCAACGGCCGCCCGCGCAACGCCGACCGCATCGTGGTCGACCTCGACCCGGGCGAGCCGGCCGGCCTGCACGAGTGCTGCCAGGTGGCGCTGCTCACCCGCGACGCGCTGGCCGAGCGCGACCTCCACGCGCGCCCGGTGCTCAGCGGCAGCAAAGGACTGCACCTGTACGCCGACCTGCCCTCGCGGCTGCCGCCGGACGACTCGACGGCCCTGGCCAAGGAGGTCGCCGAGCAGCTGCAGCAGGCCCACCCGGCGCTGGTCACCGCGACCATGACCAAGTCGCGCCGCGGCGGCAAGGTGTTCTTCGACTGGTCGCAGAACGCCGGCTCCAAGACCACCGTCGCGCCCTACTCGCTGCGCGGGCGCGAGCGGCCCTTCGTGGCGGCGCCGGTCTCGTGGGACGAGGTCTCCGCGGGCGCCGAGGACCCCTTCGGGCTCGACCAGCTGCGCTTCGAGGAGGTGCTCGAGCGGGTGGCCGACGTCGGCGACCTGTTCGCCGTCACCTGATCGGACGGCCCGTCCACGACCGCGGCGGTTCAGCCACCGGGCGCCCCTCCAGCCCCTATGATCCCAGGTCATGGCGCACCGGGTGCTCGTCGTCGAGGACGAGGAGGACATCGCCTTCCCCCTCGTGCGGACGCTCGAGCGCGAGGGCTACGAGGTCAACTGGGTCGACACCGGCCAGAAGGCGCTCGACGAGCTCGGCGGCCGCTCGGTCGAGGTCGTCATCCTCGACCTGGGTCTGCCCGACATGGACGGCCTCGACGTCTGCAAGCAGGCCCGTGCCACCGGCTACGAGGGCGCGATCATGATCGTCACCGCGCGGGCCGGTGAGCTCGACCGCGTCGTCGGCCTCGACTACGGCGCCGACGACTACCTGGCCAAGCCGTTCGGCCTCGCCGAGCTGCAGGCTCGGGTGCGGGCGCTGCTGCGCCGCACGGGCGCCGGGGGAGCGCAGGCCGCCGACGACGACGACGCGCTGCGCATCGACGTCGGCGCGCGGCGGGTCTACGCCGGCGACACCGAGGTCACCCTCACCGGCAAGGAGTTCGACGTCCTGTCGATCCTGGCCGCCAACAAGGACAAGGTCGTCAGCCGCGGCCGGCTCATGGCCGACGTGTGGGACGAGAACTGGTACGGCTCCACCAAGACCCTCGACGTGACCATCGGGCGCCTGCGGCAGAAGCTCGAGAGCGTCGGGGTCAGCGAGCGGGTGGTCGCCGTGCGCGGCGTGGGCTTCCGCCTCGAGGCCCCCGCCGCCGATGCGTGAACGGCTGACGCTCGCCTTCGTCGCGATCGCCCTGCTGCTGCTCGCGGTCTCCGGCGTGGTGCGCTCCCTCGCCGTGCAGGGCGAGCTGCGGGCCAGTGAGCGCGAGGACGTCGAGACCGTCGCCGAGGCCGTCGGCGTCGCGCTCGGCGAGCGGCTGGCCCGCGACGACCGGGTCGACCGCCAGCTGCTGCAGCCGTTCGTGGCCGAGCGCACGCAGGTGCGCTACGAGGCGCCCGGACGTCGTCCGATCGAGCTGACCGACGCCGACTTCGACGCCGACGACCCCGTCTCGGCCACGGTCGTCACCGGCGAGGGGCGGCTGACCGTCTCGCGCTCGGTCGACGGCGGCGTCACCGCGGTGTGGGGCACCGGCTGGCTCGGCACCATCGCGCTGTTCGCGATGCTGGCCTTCCTCGCCGGCCTGATCGGCTACGGCGTGGCCCGCTCGATCTCGGCGCCGTTCCGGCAGCTGGCCGCGGCGGCGTCGGCGCTGGGACGCGGCCGGTTCGTGCTCGACGTGCCGCGCGGCGGCGTCCCCGAGGCGCGCGAGATCGGCCGCGCGCTGGAGAGCAGCGCCGACCAGCTGCGGGCGCGCGTCGAGCGGGAGCGCGAGTTTAGCCTCCACGCCTCTCACGTGCTGCGCACGCCCCTGACGAGCCTGCGGTTCCGGCTCGAGAGCCTGGCGGGCGACCCCGACGTGCCCGACCACGTGCGCGACACCGCCTCCGCGGGGCTGCGCACCGTCGGCAAGCTGAACCAGGTGGCCGGCGAGCTGGTCGAGATGAGCGGCCGCGGCGTGCTCGTCGCGGGCGCGGCCATCCCGTTGCGCGACCTCGCCACGCAGGTGGCGCAGCGCTGGGCCGACGTCCTCGACGGCGAGCGCGACCTGACCGCGGCCGTCGAGGGCGACACCGAGCTGCCCTTCACCCCCGGCCCGGTCGAGCAGGTGCTCGACCTGCTGCTCGAGGACGTCGCCGCCGGCTCCGGCCGCGCCGTCCGGCTGGTCTTCGAGGGCCGGGCGAGCCGGCTGCGGGTCGACGTCGTGTGGCCCACCGCCGGTGACGACCCGCTCGCCGAGGGTGAGATCGGCGAGCGCACCCGCGCCGCCGTCGACGCCCTCGGCGGCCACCTCGAGCACCCCCACGACACCGACGTCCTGCGCCTCTACCTCCCCCGTCGCTGACGCCGGTCTGCGCGGCCGGGTGCCTCGCCACGGTGGTCGAGGTGCGAGGAGCCCTGGCGACGAGCCTCGAGACCACCGGCCCTCCACGGGATCGTGCGTGCCGACGCGCGACTTTGCCAAGCAGGTTGCCGAAGTCGGCCGGATGGTTGACCAACTCGGTGTGACGCACCTAACGTCCCAGCATCTCGGGCGGGCCGGACGGACCGCGCACGGCTGCGGCCGGGTGTCGTTGCCAACCCCACCCCTCTCGGAGCCGTCATGACCGACCAGCCCACCTCCCCTCGACCCCTCACCGACGAGCAGGCCCGCTTCGGACGACGTCTGGGGCTGAGCCGCCGCCAGACCCTCGCCGCCTCGATGGGCCTGGCCACCGCGGGGGCCGTCGGTGCCGCCGTCACCACCGCCTCGCCCGCCTCGGCCGTGCCGAACCGTGCGCTGGTGCCGCCGCCGCGGCGCGGCATCATCCTCTACACGGTGCGCGACGTCATCGGCCGCGACCCTGGCACCACCGACGCGCCCTCGGGCTTCCGCGAGGTGCTGAAGTACCTCAGCGAGGTCGGCTACCGCCAGGTCGAGTTCGCCGGCTACACCCAGCACGCCAACGCCGTCGGCGGCGCGGACCTCGGCACCACCCAGGGCGCGCGGCAGCTCAAGCGCTGGCTCGACGCCTTCGGCATCGTCGCGCAGGGCAACCACGGGTCGGTGCCCTCGACGATCACCGCGGCCACGCTGGCCGAGTTCGACCGCACGTGCGAGATCGCCACGATCCTCGGCATGAAGCACGTCGGCACCGGCGGCGACCCCACCGGCGGCAGCACCAAGGCCGAGTGGGACGCCGCCGCCGACCGCTGGAACATCCTCGGCGAGCGCGCGATGCGCAACCACGGGCTGAAGCTCTACACGCACAACCACGACGGCGCCTACGGCTTCCTGCTCGACAGCCCCGACGCCGCCGGCGCGATGATTCGCTCGACCGGCGTCCGCAAGCTGGAGTACTTCCTGAGCGTCACCGACCCGAAGTTCGTCTGGCTCGAGATGGACATCTACTGGGCGCACGTCGCGCAGTTCAAGCACACCGATTTCACCGCCCCCGACGGCGCCGAGGCCCGCAACATCTTCGACCCGGCCCTGCTGGTCGCGCGCCACGCCAGGCGCTACCCGCTGTTCCACGCCAAGGACGGCAACAACGTTCCGACGGCCGACTCGGGCTACGACATGGTGCCGCTGGGGCAGGGCGACATCGACTACCAGTCGTTCTTCCGTCGCATCGACTCGCGCAACTACGCCAACCCGATGTTCGAGATGGACAACGGCACCTACGGCAACGGCTCGCTCGACAACGCCCGCATCAGCATCGAGGCGATGGCAGCGCTGAAGGGCTAACCACCGCCCGCTGACCGCGTGGCCCAGCGCCTCCCGTGCCGGACGGCTCGGGAGGCGCTGTCACTCCCGGGCCTGGAAGTAAAGGCTGCGGTGTGACGGTTGACACGTTCGGCACTTAACCGGTTTAGTCAGCCGGGATGGCTCGCCCCACGATCTCCGACGTCGCCCGTGCCGCGGGCGTGTCGAAGGGTGCCGTCTCGTTCGCCCTCAACGACCGCCCCGGCGTCTCGGCCGACACCCGGGCCCGCGTGCTCGACGTCGCCCGCGCCATGGGGTGGACGCCGAGCGCGGGTGCCCGCGCGCTGTCGACCAGCCGTGCGCATGCCGTCGGCCTGGTGCTCGCCCGCGCCCCCGAGGTGCTGCGCGCCGACTCGTTCTTCCCGGCCTTCATCGCCGGGCTCGAGACGGTGCTCTCCGGTCGCGACTACGCCCTCCTGCTGCAGGTGGCCGAGCGCGACGACGAGCCCGCCTACCGCCGTCTGGCCCAGCAGCAGCGCGTCGACGGCGTCATCCTCACCGACCTCCACGTCGACGACGACCGCCCGCGGCTGCTCGCCGAGCTCGACCTGCCGGCCGTGCTCGTCGGGCCACGGCTCGACGTCCCGCCGTCGCCGCGGCAGGTGACGCTCGGGGCGGACGACGGCCCCGCCGTCCGCGAGACCGTGCGCCACCTCGTCGGCCTCGGCCACCGCGTCGTCGCCCACGTCGCCGGACCCGCCGACCTGGTGCACGGCCGCTCGCGCCGCGCCGCCTGGGAGGCCGCGCTCGCCGAGGCCGGGCTGCGCCCCGGCCCGGTCGTCGAGGCCGACTTCTCGGCCGAGTCCGGGGCGCGGGCCACCCACCACCTGCTCGACCTCGCCCCGGACGAGCGCCCGACCGCGATCGTCTACGCCAACGACCTCATGGCCACCGCCGCCCTCGCCGTCGCCCACGAGCGCGGCGTCGACGTGCCGGGCCAGCTGTCGGTCACCGGCTACGACGACACCGAGCTCGCCGCCCACCTGCGGCCGGCGCTCACCACTGTGCGCACCGACGTCGTCGGCTGGGGCCGCGCCGCCGCCACCCGGCTGCTGCAGCTGGTCGACGGCGACACCGGCGGCGGCCCGGCGCCCGCCGCACCCACCGCGCGGCTCGTCGTCCGCGCGTCGACCGGCCCTGCGCCGAGCACCTGACCACCTCTCACCACCAGCCAGCACCCACCGCCCGCCCATCTGCACGAGGAGAACCGCGATGAAGCGTCCCCTGATCAGCACCGCCGTCCTGGCCCTGGGCCTCGGACTCACCACCGCCGCGTGCGGGGGAGGCGGCCCCGACGCCGAGGAGGCGCGCGGCAGCACCGGCCCGATCACGATCTGGACCTCGAACAACCCCGAGGAGATCGCCTGGGCCGACCAGATGGTGAAGGCGTGGAACGCCGAGAACCCCGACGAGGAGGTCAAGGCCCAGGAGATCCCCGCCGGCAAGACCTCCGAGGAGGTCATCTCGGCCGCGATCACCGCCGGCAACGCGCCCTGCCTGGTCTTCAACACCAGCCCGGCCGCCGTCCCGCAGTTCCAGAAGCAGGGCGGCCTGGTCGCGCTCAGCGACTTCGAGGACGGCGACGACTACGTCGAGGAGCGCAGCGGCGACCTCGCGGGGCAGTACGCCTCGAGCGACGGGAAGTACTACCAGATCCCGTGGAAGCAGAACCCGGTCATGATCTTCTACAACAAGGACCTGTTCGAGAAGGCCGGCCTCGACCCCGAGAACCCCGAGCTGGCGACCTACGACGAGTTCCTCGCCACGAGCAAGAAGCTGGTCGACGCCGGCGTGAGCGACGCGGCCATCTACCCCGCGCCCACCAGCGAGTTCTTCCAGTCCTGGTTCGACTTCTACCCGCTCTACGCCGCCGAGTCCGGCGGCCAGCAGACCGTCGAGGACGGCCAGGCCACCTTCGACGACGAGGCCGGCCAGGCCGTGTGGGACTTCTGGGCCCAGATGTACGCCGACGGCTACAGCCCGAAGGAGAAGTACGACGGCGACTCCTTCGCCGACGCCAAGGCCGCGATGGCGATCGTCGGGCCGTGGGCGGTCAAGGTCTACGGCGAGTCGGTCGACTGGGGCGTCGTCCCGGTGCCGACCAGCCAGGGCACCCCGGCCGAGGAGACCTACACCTTCTCCGACGCCAAGAACATCGGCCTGTACTCGGCGTGCGAGAACCAGGCGACCGCCTGGGAGGTCATGAAGTTCGCCACCAGCGAGGAGCAGGACGGCCAGCTGCTCGAGCTGACCGGCCAGATGCCGATCCGCGACGACCTCACGGGCACCTACCCCGACTACTTCGAGCAGAACCCGGCCTACGAGACCTTCGCCGACCAGGCCTCGCGCACCGTCGAGGTGCCCAACGTCGCCAACTCCGTCGAGATCTGGCAGGAGATCCGCGACAGCTACTCCAAGTCGGTCATCTTCGGCGAGGAGCCCGTCGCCGACGCCCTGTCGGCCGCCGCCGGCCAGGCGAACGAGCTCGCCGACGAGTCGTGAGCACCACCGCCCCCGCCCGGGCGGTCGAGCCCGGCGAGAAGCCTCCCGAGCCGGACGGCGGCCCCCGCCGCTCGGTGTGGCAGCGGGTCTTCGGGCCCCACCCGCTCGGCGCACTGTTCGCGGCGCCGTACGCGGTCTTCCTGGTCGCGCTGTTCGCCTATCCGCTCGGCCTCGCGGTGTGGATCAGCTTCCACGACTACTTCTTCACCGCGCCCGGGGTGCCGGTCGACCGGCCGTTCGTCGGCCTTGAGAACTACAAGACGGTGCTCGGCGACCCCGACGTGCGGCGCGCGTTCGTCAACGTCGCGATCTTCCTGGTCATCAACGTGCCGCTCACCGTCGGCCTGGCGATCGTGCTGGCCAGCGCGCTGAACTCGGTGACCCGGCTGCGCACCTTCCTGCGGGTCTCCTACTACGTGCCCTACGTGACGGCATCCGTCGCGCTGGTCGCGGTGTGGCTGTTCCTGTTCAGCTCGGGCGGCCTGGTCAACGAGATCCTCGGCCCGCTGGCGCCCGACCCGTCGTGGCTGGTCAACGGCGGCCTGGCGATGCCGATCATCGCGGTCTTCGTGACCTGGAAGAGCCTCGGCTTCTTCATCCTGCTCTACCTCGCCGCGCTGCAGGGCGTCTCGAAGGACCTCTACGACGCCGCCGCCGTCGACGGGGCCGGCGTGGTGCGCCGGTTCTGGCACGTCACGGTGCCGGGGGTGCGGACGGCGACCACCCTGGTCGTCATCCTCGCCACCATCACCGGCGCCAACCTGTTCACCGAGCCCTACCTGCTCACCAACGGCGGCGGCCCGAACGGCGCGTCCGCCACGCCGGTCTTCGTGATGTACCAGAAGGGCATCGAGCAGGGGAACCCCGACGTCGCCGCGGCGATCGGCGTCGTCCTGGTGCTGCTGGTGCTCGCGATCTCGCTGATCAACCGACGACTGCTGGAGCGTGACCGATGACCCAGGTCTCCGAACCCCGGACCGTGGAGACCGTCGAGGACGACGCCACCCCGCCCACCCCCCGGGTCGGGCTGCGGCGGCGGGTGCTCTCGATCGCCGCGCTGCTGCTGGGCGCGCTGGTCTTCCTGTTCCCCTTCTACTACATGGTGGTCGGGTCGCTGCAGCGCTCGCCCGACACCTCCCTGGCCGGGGCGTTCCCGCTCGGCGGCTGGACGCTCGACAACTTCTCCGACATCAACTCCCGCGTGAACCTCGCCCAGTCGCTGCTGAACTCGGCGATCTTCACCGGCGCGGTGCTGCTCGGCACGGTGGTCTTCGGCGTCCTCGCCGGCTACGCGCTGGCCAGGTTGAGGTTCCGTGGCCGCGGCACCCTGTTCGCGGTGATGCTGCTGGTGCAGATCGTGCCGTTCCAGCTGCTCATCATCCCGATCTACGTGATGATCGTGCGCTACTACGACCTGGCCGACTCCTACGCCGGCATGATCGCGCCGTTCCTGATCAACTCGACGGCGGTCTTCGTCTTCCGGCAGTTCTTCCTCAGCCTGCCCGAGGAGCTGTTCTCGGCCGCCGCCATCGACGGCGCGAGCGAGCTGCGCATCCTGTGGTCGATCGCGCTGCCGCTGGTGCGGCCGGCGCTGCTGACCGCGATGCTGCTGACCTTCATCGGGCCGTGGAACGAGTTCCTGTGGCCGTTCCTGGTCACCAAGGACCCCGACCTGCAGCCGCTGGCGGTCACGCTGGCCAACTACATGAGCAACATCGCCGGCCGCGCGGGCAACCCGTTCGGCGCGATCCTCGCCGGCGCCGTCGTGCTGGCCACGCCCGCGGTGGCGCTCTTCGTCGCCTTCCAGCGGCGGTTCACCGACCTCGAGATCGGCAGCGGAGTGAAGGGATGACGATGACGACGACCAGGAGGTCCCTCGGGGCCGTCACGGCCCTCGTGCTCGGGGCGGGGGTGCTGGCGGCGTCGCCGTCGCAGGCGGACGTCGTCCCCGCGGCCTCGGCGCAGCGGGCGCAGCGGGCTCAGCCGGCTCAGCTGGCGCCCGCGGCCGCCCGGACGCCGCTGACCAACCTCGACCACCTCGACTTCCTCGGCGACACCGCGTCGCCGCGCGTGCTGGCGCGCCACACGACCTACCGGCTGGTGCAGGAGCCCGAGGTGGGGATGCTGTGGACCTACGCCGACCGGCGTCCGGAGTCGCCCGACGGCTTCGAGCGCATCGGCGGCGGCACCCTCGACCCCGAGACCGGCCACTGGACCCAGGGCGCCTACAACGCCGACGACGTCGCGCGGGCGGCCGTCGTCTACGTGCGGCACTGGCAGCAGACCGGCGACGCCGACAGCCGCGAGCGCGCCTACCAGCTGCTGCGCGGGCTGACCTACATGCAGACCGCCACCGGCCGCAACGCCGGCAACGTGGTGCTCTGGATGCAGCCCGACGGCACGCTGAACCGCAGCGCCGAGCCGGTCGAGCTGCCCGACCCCAGCGACAGCGACGCCTCCTACTGGCTGGCCCGCACGATCTGGGCGCTGGGCGAGGCGGTGCCCGCGTTCCGCGACGCCGACCCGGGCTTCGCGCGCTTCCTCGAGCGCCGGCTCGGCCTGGCGCTCGACGCCGTCGACCGGCAGGTCCTCGACCGCTACGGCGACTTCTACAACGCCGACGGGCGCCAGACGCCGGCCTGGCTGATCGTCGACGGCGCCGACGCCACGGCCGAGGCCGTGATCGGCCTGGCTGCCTACGTCGAGGACGGCGGCACCCCGAAGGCCCGTCGCGTGATGCGGCAGCTGGCCGAGGGCGTGGCCGGGCTGTCGGCCGGCGACGCGCGCAGCTGGCCGTTCGGCGGCGTCCTGCCGTGGGGCCTGTCGCGCTCGCTGTGGCACGCATGGGCCTCGCAGACGGGGGCCTCGCTGGCCGACGCCGGCCGGGCGCTCGGGTCGCCCGAGCTCACCGACGTCGCCCGCCGCGACGCGTTCACCTTCGACCCGTGGCTGATCACCTCCGGCGGGCCCGACAACGGACGCCAGCCCACGCGG
Source organism: Nocardioides marinquilinus (assembly GCF_039543705.1). Taxonomy (NCBI): domain Bacteria; kingdom Bacillati; phylum Actinomycetota; class Actinomycetes; order Propionibacteriales; family Nocardioidaceae; genus Nocardioides; species Nocardioides marinquilinus. The sequence goes on along the minus strand of NZ_BAABKG010000005.1, from coordinate 372,800 downwards.
GCCGACCGGGTGCAGATCGCCTACGGCGTCGACTCGCGGGTGCAGGGCCTGCTCGCGCACCGCAACGGTGCGGGCCGGCAGCTGGCCGGCGTCACCGCGGCGTGGTTCTTCGGGGCCAACGCCTCGGGCGAGCCGACCTACGACCCCGCCACGGGCGTCACCCTCGACGGCGTCGAGGCCGACGGCCGAACCAACCAGAACTCCGGTGCCGAGTCGACGATCCACGGCCTGCTCACCATGCTCGCCCTCGACGCCCACCCCGGCGTCGCGAAGATCGCCCGCACCGCCACCATCACCGGCGGCGTCGGCATCACCGAGCTGCAGGCCGAGGACGCCGTCCTCTCCGGCGGTGCGGTGGCCGTGGCGCCCGAGAGCCGCTGGACCGGCGAGTCGCAGTACGGCGGCACCGGGTTCGCCCGGCTCACCGACGGCAGCCGGGCCCGGTTCGCCGTCCCGGCGAAGCAGCCGGCCTCGGTCGTGATGCCGGTGACCGACTACCGGCGCGGCACACGCGCACTCACCGACTACCGCGCCGGCGACCGCCGGCTCGGCACCGTCGCCGCCGGTGACGTCGGCCCGCAGGGTCGCTCCGAGGCGCCCGGCGCGCTGCTAACCGAGACCCTCGGCGTGCTGCCCGCCGGCTCGCAGGTGGTGGTGGCCCGCACGCGGGGCGGCACCGCCCGCCTCGACGCGGTCGTGCTGCAGCCGCTGGTCACCAAGCACGTGCTCGCCGGCTCCGGCGCCGAGGCCGGCCACGGCACCGCCGTCGTCCGCAGCGCCGCCCAGCGCGAGCGCCGCACCTCGGTGCGGGTGCCCGGGTCGGGGGCCGCCACGGTGCGCGTCTTCGACGGCGCCGGGCGCGTCGTCCGCACCACCACGTCGGAGGCGACCGTCGTGCCGCTCGTCCTCCCGCCGGGCGGCTTCGCCGTCGTCCGCCGCTGACCACCGCTCGCTGAACGCTCACAGGAGAGAACCCATGACGCACCCACGCGCCCAGTTCCCGCTCGGCCCGTTCACCCCCTACGCCCAGAACCCGATCCTCGTGCCCGAGGGCGACGGCTGGGAGTCGGGCAGCATCTACAACCCGGCCGCCATCGTGAAGGACGACCAGGTCGTTCTGCTCTACCGCGCGCACGCCGACGACATCGTCAGCCACGTCGGCTACGCCACCAGCGACGACGGCATCCACTTCACGCGGCGGCCCGAGCCGGTGCTCAGCCCGAGCGAGGACTACGAGCGCTTCGGCTGCGAGGACCCCCGGGTCACCGAGATCGACGGCACCTACTACCTCACCTACACCGCCTGGGACCGCACCAACGCCCAGCTGTGCCTGGCGACGTCGTCCGACCTGATCACCTGGACCAAGCACGGGCCGCTGTTCCCCGACTTCAACACCTTCGAGCCGAACGCGGACGACGTGCCGACGCCGTGGAGCAAGGCGGGCGCGATCCTCGACAAGCAGGTGGACGGCCGCTGGCTGATGTACTTCGGCGAGGGCTCGATCTACCACGCGTGGTCCGACGACCTGCTGCACTGGGAGCCGGCGCCGCAGGACCAGCCGCTGATGCTGCCGACGAACCCGGGCACGTTCGGGGAGTTCCTCGTCGAGGTCGGGCCGCAGCCGATCTGGACCGACAACGGCCTGATCCTGCTGCTGCACAACGCGGCGGTGAAGTACGACGACGGCTCGGTGCGCTACACGTGCGGCCAGCTGCTCTTCGACCCCGCCCGGCCCACCGAGATCATGGCGCGCATGGACTACCCGTGGCTCGAGCCGACGACGCACGAGGACCAGCACGGACTGGTCTCGAACGTGACGTTCGTCGAGGGGCTGGTGCACTTCAGGGACACCTGGTTCGCCTACTACGGGCAGAGCGACTCGACGCTCGGCGTGGCGACGTTCGAGCCGGGGACGCCGTGGTCCTGAGCGACCTGCGGCCGGACGCCGCGTGGCTGGCCGCCGAGACCGACCGGCTGCTCGACTTCGGGCTCGGCGCTGCCGTCGAGGGCGGGTTCGGCTACCTCGACGACGACGGGCGGCCCGACCCGGCCCGTCCGGTCGAGCTGTGGATCACCTGCCGGATGACGCACGTCTACTCCCTGGGCCACCTGCTGGGGCGCTCGGACGCCGGAACGCTGGCCCTCCACGGCGTCGCCTCGCTGCTCGGGCCGCTGCACGACGACCGGCACGGTGGCTGGCTGGCGCCGGGGGCGGCGTCCAAGACGGCCTACGACCACGCCTTCGTGGTGCTGGCGGCGAGCAGCGCGGCGGCGGCCGGCGTCCCCGACGCCGACGACCTGCTCGACGACGCCGTCGACGTGCTGCTGCACCGTTTCTGGGACGACGTCGCCGGCATGGTCGTCGAGGAGTGGGACCCGTCGTGGGACGTGCTCGACCCCTACCGCGGCGTCAACGCCAACATGCACGCCGTGGAGGCGATGCTGGCCGCTGCCGACGTGCTCGACCGCCCCGACCTGCGGCACAACGCGCTGCGGGTGACCACGCGCGTCGTCCGCGACCTCGCGCCCGACCACCATTGGCGGCTGCCCGAGCACTTCGACGCCGCCTGGAACCCCCGGCTCGACTACAACGCCGACAAGCCGGCCGACCCGTTCCGCCCCGCCGGCGCCACGGTCGGGCACTGGCTGGAGTGGTCGCGGCTGTCGCTGCAGCTGCGGGCGGCGCTCGAGGCGGCGGGGGAGGAGGCGCCCGGCTGGCTGCTCGAGAACGCCGTCGACCTGTTCGACGCCGCGGTGCGCGAGGGGTGGGCGGTCGACGGCGCCGACGGGTTCGTCTACACGGTCGACTTCTCCGGACGCCCGCTGGTGCGCCAGCGCATGCACTGGGTGCTCACCGAGGCGGTCGCGGCCGCGGCGGTGCTGCACGCGGTGACCGGCGAGCAGCGCTTCGCGGACCGTCACGCCGAGTGGTGGGCCTACGCCGAGCGTCACCTGATCGACCACGAGCGCGGCTCGTGGCACCACGAGCTCGCCCCCGACAACACCCCCGACGCCCGCACCTGGCCCGGCAAGCCCGACCTCTACCACGCCGTCGGCGCCACCCTCACCCCCCGCCTCCCCGTCACCCCGACGGCGTCCGTGGCCCTCCGTCAGGCCCCCTGAGCCCGCCTGCCGGTGGTCGAGCAGCGAGCCCCCCGGCCCCGTGAGGCCAAGGCCCCGCACGGACCCTGAGCCCGCCTGCCGGTGGTCGAGCAGCGAGCACCCCGGCCCCGTCAGGCCAAGGCCCCGCACGGACCCTGAGCTCGTCGAAGGGCGCCGACGGCACCACGGTGGTCGAGGTGCGAGGAGCCCTGGCGACGAGCCTCGAGACCTCCGGCCCTCTGAGGCCAACCCCCAGCACGGACCCCTGAGCTCGTCGAAGGGCGCCGACGGCACCACGGTGGTCGAGGTGCGAGGAGCCCCGGCGACGAGCCTCGAGGCCCGGCGAGGACGACGCCCACCCCGGCCGCTCGCGCTCCTCGTCCTCGGGATCGCCATCCCGCACCGCACCCAGCGCGGTTCTCCACAGGCGCGCCACCACCCCTGTCGCCGACCGGACGACGTTCCTAGGGTCGACCGCGACGGCCGCTCGGGGCCGTCGTCCGTCTCGGAAGGCCCACCCATGCGACTCCGCACGTCCCTCACGGTCCTCGGTCTGCTCGCCACGCTCGCCCTGTCCGGCTGCGGCGGCGACGACGACGGCGACGACGGCGGCGAGCCGACCGCCGCCTCCGCTGAACCGGTGCCGCAGACCTACGCCCGGACGACCGACGGCGTGTGCGAGACGCTCGGCCTCGACACCGCCACCGAGGCCCTGGGCCGCCTCGTCGCGAACACCCCGTCGCACGAGGAGCAAGCGCGCGGCACCACCGACCGTTGCTACCTCGACGACGACCCCGACTCCGCGACGGTCGACGCCGACGGCGAGGTGGTCTGGCCCGCGGCCGTCAGGGTCGTGGTGCAGGTCGTCGTCCGCATCGACGGCACCACACCGCCGTTCGACGCACGCCAGTTCCCGATCTGGCGGGAGGACGGCGTCGACGCCGCGAGCGAGCCGGTCGACGGCTGGTGGACCGAGGGCGTCGCCGGCACCCAGACGCTGGTCGACGACGACGGCACCCTGCACGGCTACGCCGCGAGCGGCGCGGTGCGGCACGACAACCTCGAGGTGATGGTCGAGGTGACCGCCGAGCACCAGGACGACCCCGAGCCCTACCGCGCCGCCGTGACCCGCACGCTCGAGCGGCTGCTCGGCGAGGTCGGCCCGCAGCTGCCACGCGCCTGAGCCGCCCGGCACCCCGGCGACCGCAAAGATCCGATCTTCCACGGCGCGGATCCGCGCCGTCTCCGGCGGCGACCGCGGTCGCCTCCGTGAATGATCTGATCTTTGACGGCCCTGAGCGCGCGCCCGGTCCGACGGATGACAGGCTCGGACGCGCATCCGAGCCCCCGACCCGGACCTGGAGGAGCAGCACCCCCATGAGCGAGACCGGCACCGACCCCGCCGCCGACCTGATCCGCGCCGTCGTCACCAACCTGACGCACGCGCCGGAGAACTGGCAGTCCCTCGCGATCGTCGTCGAGCTCGGCGGCGGCCGGGTGAGCGGCACGTCCGGCTACACCTACGCGCCCGACGGCACCAGCGAGCCCACCTCGGCCCGTCCCTCGCGCATCATCCCGGCGGTCGAGGCCTACCTCGACGACCGTTACGAGCCGGGCCAGCCTCGACCCGTCGCCATGCTCGTGCAGCTCGACCGCGACGCCAGCGCCTACGAGATCACCTTCGAGGACGACGACATCCGCCGCTGGAAGGTCACGCCGGCCAACATCGACGAGATGCCCGAGAAGGTGCGCCCGCACCTGGGCTGACGACGACGCCCTCCGGGGGCGTACTCCCACAGGAGTAGATCGCCCCTGGCGGTGACGCCCGCAGGCGGACGCGGCAGGGGTGCCCGCGACGGGAGGGTCGGGGCATGACGACACAGATCCCCTCCCGGCCCTCGCCGGCGGCCCGCGTGGTCGCCACGCTCGCCGCCTTCCCACGCCGCTCGCTCGCCGCCGTCCTGCTCTTCGTCGCCCTCGCCGGCGTGATCGGCGGGCCGGTGGCGGGCGCGATGGTCTCCGACGGCGGCTTCGCCCCCGCCGCCTCCGACTCCGCCCGCGCCGTCGAGCGCATCGAGGCGGCCACCGGGCAGCAGCCGACCGCCGGCATCCTGCTGCTCGTCGACACCCCCGGCGGCACCACCGTCGACGAGGCCGTCGCCACGCTCGCCGGCGTCGACGGCGTGGTGGACGCCGTCCCGGCCGGCACCGCGGCCGACGGCTCGTCGGCGCTGGTCGCCGGCACCGTCGTGGCCGGGGTCGACGACGAGGAGGTGGCGCACGACGTCCTCGAGGCCTTCGAGGACGCCGCCGGCGTCACCGTCGGCGGGTCGGCCGTCACGGGCTTGCAGCTCGGCGAGCAGGTGGAGTCCGACCTCAGCCGCGCCGAGCTGCTCGCGCTGCCGATCCTGGTGCTGCTCTCGGTGATGATCTTCGGACGCCGCGCCGCCGTCCTCCCGCTGGTCGTCGGCATCACGACCGTGCTGGGCACCTTCCTGGTGCTGGCCGGCATCAACCAGGTCTACGGCCTGAGCGTCTTCGCCCTCAACCTGGTCATAGGCCTGGGCCTCGGCCTCGCCATCGACTACACCCTGTTCCTGGTCAGCCGCTACCGCGAAGAGCTCGACCGCCAGGGCGAGGGCCCCGGCGCGATCCGCACCACCATGGCCACCGCCGGCCGCACGGTCGTCTACTCCGCGGTGACCGTCGCCGTCGCGCTCGCCACCCTGGCGCTGTTCCCGCTCGGCTTCCTGCGCTCGATGGGCCTGGCCGGCGCGTCGGTCGCGCTGGTGGCGGCGGCGTCCGCGCTCGTCGTCTCGCCCGCGCTGTTCGGCCTGTGGGGCGCCAAGCTGACCCGCAAGCGCCGCCGCTCCGCCGGTGCCGCCACCGAGGGCCGCTGGTACCGCTTCAGCCACGCCGTGATGCGTCGTCCGGGCGCGATCGCCGTCGCCACCGCCGCGGTCATGGTCGTGCTGGCCGCCCCGGCCGTCCAGACGCAGTGGACCCCGGTCGACGGCACCGTCATCCCCGACGGCCTCAGCTCGCGCACGGTCAACGACACGCTCGCCGCGCAGTACGGCGGCGACGGCGGCACCCCGGTCACCGTGGCCGTCAGCGCCGACGCCGCACCGGTCGGGTTCGCCCGCGAGGCGTCCACGCTGCCCGGCGTCGTCCAGCCGGCCGAGCCGGTCGCCCTCGGCGGCGACACCTGGCAGGTCGACCTCGTCGTGGCCGGCGACGCCGCCGGTGACGACGCCCGCTCGGTCGTGGAGTCGGTGCGCGACCTCGCCGACGACACCGGCACCGACGCCCTCGTCACCGGTCCCGCCGCCGAGTTCATCGACATGCAGCAGGCCATCGGCGACACCCTGCCGCTCGCCGTCGGGCTGCTGGTGCTGCTCACGATGCTGGTGCTCTGGCTGATGACCGGCTCGGTGGTGCTGCCGGTCAAGGCGGTCGTGATGAACGTGCTCACGGTCGGCGTCTCGCTGGGCGCGATCGTCTTCGTCTACCAGGGCGGCCGGTTCACCGAGCTGCTCGGCTACACGCCCAACGGGGGCGTCGAGCCCAGCAACTTCCTGGTCACCGCGGCGCTGGTCTTCGCTCTCTCCACCGACTACGGCGTCTTCCTCCTCGGCCGCATCAAGGAGTCCCGCGACGCCGGCCTCACCGAGCGGGACGCCGTCGCCACCGGCCTGGGCCGCACCGGCAGCATCGTCACCGCCGCCGCGATCCTGCTCGCCGTCGCCATCGGCGCCTTCAGCACCAGCGAGATCAGCTTCATGCAGCAGATCGGCATCGCCACCGCGGTCGGCGTCCTGGTCGACGCGTTCGTCGTCCGCTCGCTGCTGGTGCCCTCGCTGATGGGGATGATGGGCAAGTGGAACTGGTGGTCGCCGATGTGGCTGCGCCGGGTGCACGACAGGGTCGGGCTGAGCGAGGCCGAGGCCCCCTCCGCCGCGCCCGTGCCGCCCGTGCCGGCCGGGGTCTGACCGGGTGACCTGCCGGTGATCCACCGATGACCGAGCGCCGAGCCGGCTCGTCCGCCACTACCGTGTGGGGGGTGAGCCGGCTCAGCGTGCGTGTGCGGCCGATGGACGTCGCGCTGACGCTGGCGTGCGTCGTGCTGATGCACGTCGAGATCCCGCTCAACGCCAAGGCCGAGGCCGGGCTCTACACCAGCTTCGGCATCGTGGTGGCGTCGCTGCCGGTGCTGCTGCGCAGCAGCGCGCCGGTGCTGGCCTACCTGCTCGGCTTCGCCGGCCTGTTCGTGCTGATGACCGGCGACCCGCCGTACAACACGATGCCGGCGCCGGTGGTGCTGTGCGCCTACGCGATCGCCGAGCGCCACGGCCTGCGCGCCGCGCTCGTCACCGGCGCGCTGTCGCTGCCGGCGGTGGTCGCCATCCTGCAGGTCTTCAGCCCCCACGGGCTGTTCGACTGGGGCACGGCGCAGAACCTGGCGCTGGTGCCGCTGCCGCTCGCGCTGGGCGTCGCCGTCCACGACCGGCGCTGCTACACCGCGGTGCTCATCGAGCGGGCCGAGGCCGCCGAGCGCACGCGCGAGGAGGAGGCGCAACACCGCGTGGCCGAGGAGCGGCTGCGCATCGCCCGCGACGTGCACGACGTGGTGGCGCACGCGATGGTCACCATCAACGTGCACGCCGGCGTGGGGGCGCACCTGCTCGAGCGCGACCCCGACCAGGCGCACGAGCGGCTGCGCACCATCAAGAACGTGAGCGGCGACGCGCTCACCGACCTGCGCGCCATGCTCGGGCTGCTGCGCGAGGCCGCGCCGGGCGAGCCCGCCCCGCCGGTGCAGCGGCTGGCCGACCTCGGCGACCTGCGCGAGAACCTGCTCGCCGCCGGCGTCGACCTCACCCTCGACGTCGACCCCGCCGCCCGCGCGCTGCCGGCCTCGGTCGACGCCACCTGCTTCCGCGTGGTGCAGGAGGCGCTCACCAACACCCTCAAGCACGCCGGACCCACCAGCGCCCGGGTGCGGGTCGCCCGTGGTGACGACCGGGTGGTGGTCGAGGTGCTCGACGACGGCGGTGAGAGCGGCAGTGCTCCGGCCCCGCTCGCCGGCACTGGCGCCGGCCACGGCCTGCGCGGCATGGGGGAGCGACTCGCCGCGCTCGGCGGCACCCTCGAGGCCGGACCCCGCCCCGAGGGCGGCTGGCGGGTGTGGGCCTCGGTGCCGCTGGGCGCCGGCGCGTCGCCGCGACCGGCGCCCACGACGTCCGGCGTGGGGACGCCGGCCCGGTGAGCGAGCCCGTGCGCGTCGTCCTCGCCGACGACCAGGCGCTGCTGCGTGCGGGGTTCCGCGCCCTGCTCGACTCCGACCCGACCACCACCGTGGTCGGCGAGGCCGCCGACGGCGCCGAGGCGGTGCGGGTGGTGCGTGAGACCCGGCCCGACGTCGTCCTGATGGACGTGCAGATGCCGCGGATGGACGGCCTCGCCGCCACCGCCGAGATCACCGCCGACCCTGCGCTCGCGGGCACGAAGGTGATCGTGCTGACCACCTTCGAGCTCGACGAGTACGTCTTCGGCGCCCTGCGCGCCGGCGCCTCGGGGTTCCTGCTCAAGGACATCGAGCCGCAGGCCCTCATCGACGCCATCGGCCTGGTGCACGAGGGCCAGGCGCTGCTCGCCCCGCAGGTGACCCGCCGTCTCATCGAGGCCTACCTGGTCGAGCCGCCCGCGCCGCCGGCGCCCACGGTGGACGACGCCCTCGTCGCCCAGCTGACCCCTCGCGAGCGCGAGATCCTCGCCCTCGTCGGCGCCGGCCTGTCGAACCACGAGATCGCCGAGCGCCTCGTGCTCTCGCCGCTGACCGCCAAGACCCACGTCTCCCGCATCCTCACCAAGCTCGACGCCCGCGACCGCGCCCAGCTGGTCGTGCTGGCCTACGAGGCCGGGCTGGTGACAGCGGGGGCTGGTGAGGCCTCCTGAGGCGGGGGTGACGCGGTCGCACCCGCCGCATGTAGGGGTTATCCCCAGATCTTCGGTCGGCTCTGGATCGGGTGGTTTGCGCTCGCTTATGGTCGAACGACCAGGACCTCTACTCGGGAAAGGGGAGTCTGGTGGCGATCGCCTATGCCCACGAGCCCGCCGACGGTCTCGACGACACCGCGCCCGGTGCGCACGGTGTGCTGGCCGACCAGCTCGACGCGCGGGTGCGCGACGTCGTCCGGCGCGAGGGGGTCGACCCGCAGCGCGACGCGCACGTCGTCCGTCGCATCGCCGAGGGCGTGGTGCGTGAGCACGACGAGCACAGCCTCACCGGTCGGGTCGCGCCGGTCGCCGACGTCGACGCGCTGGTGGGCGAGCTGGTGGCGCGGGTCGCAGGGTTCGGGCCGTTGCAGCCGTTCCTCGACGACCCGACGGTCGAGGAGATCTGGATCAACGACCCCAGCCGGGTCTTCGTCGCACGAGCCGGACGCCACGAGCTGACCAACCTCGTACTGACGCGTTCGCAGGTCACCGAGCTGGTCGAGCGGATGCTCAAGAGCAGCGGGCGCCGGCTCGACGTCTCCGCGCCGTTCGTCGACGCGATGCTGCCCGAGGGGCACCGGTTGCACGTCGTCCTCGAGGGCATCAGCCGCGGGTTCTCGGCCGTGAACATCCGCAAGTTCGTGCTGCGGGCGGGCCAGCTGAACGACCTGGTGCGGCTGGGCAGCCTGAGCCCGCGGGCGGCGTCCTTCCTCGACGCCAGCGTCCGCGCCGGGCTGAACGTGCTCGTGGCAGGCGGCACGCAGGCCGGCAAGACCACCCTGTTGAACTGCCTCGCCGCCGCCATCCCGGGCGGGGAGCGCGTGGTGAGCGCCGAGGAGGTCTTCGAATTGAGATTTCCTCATCCTGATTGGGTCCCCATGCAGACCCGGCAGTCAGGGCTCGAGGGCACCGGTGAGATCCGGCTGCGCGACCTCGTGAAGGAGGCCCTGCGCATGCGGCCGAGCCGGGTCATCGTCGGCGAGGTGCGGGCCGAGGAGTGCCTCGACCTGCTGCTCGCCCTCAACGCCGGCCTGCCGGGCATGTGCACGCTGCACGCCAACAGCGCCCGCGAGGCGCTGGTGAAGATGTGCACGCTCCCGCTGCTGGCCGGCGAGAACATCTCCGCGCGGTTCGTGGTGCCGACGGTGGCGTCGTCCGTCGACCTCGTCGTGCACCTCGGCATCGACCACCGCGGCGTGCGGCGGGTCAACGAGATCGTCGGCGTGCCGGGCCGCGTCGAGAACGACATCATCGAGGTCGAGCCGGTCTTCGTGCGCCACGGCAACGAGCTGCGCCGCACCCACGGCATGCCGCCGCGGGCCGAGCTCTACGAGCGGGCCGGGCTCGACGTCCACGCGCTGCTCAACGAGTCGGTCCCCGTCGAGCGCGAGACGGGCTGGTGAGCCGGTGGGCACCCTGGTCGGTCTCGGCGTCGGCGTCGGGCTGCTGCTGATCTGGTCGGCCTTCGCGCTGCCCAAACGGCCGGACGACGCCCGCTCGCGCAAGCCCGGACGCCTGCGGGTGCTGCTCGACACCGCCGGGCTGCCCGAGGTCTCGGTCACCGGCGTCCTCGGCCTTTCGCTCGCCTGCGGCGTCGTGCTCGCCGTCGTCATGCAGGTCGTCTCGCAGACGCCGCCGGTGGCGCTCGTCTTCGGCGTCCTCGCCGCCCTCGGCCCGACCCTGATCCTCTCCGGCCGGGCGCGCCGTCGGCAGCGCGAGCTGGCCGAGGTGTGGCCCGAGGCCATCGACAACCTCGCCTCGGCGGTCCGCGCCGGGCTGTCGCTGCCCGACGCGCTCGCCGGGCTCGCCACCCGGGGGCCCGAACCGCTGCGCCCGGCCTTCGACGCGTTCGCGCTCGACTACCAGGTCACCGGCCGCTTCGGGGAGTGCCTCGACCGGCTCAAGGCACGGCTCGCCGACCCCGCCGGCGACCGCGTCGTCGAGGGCCTGCGCATCGCCCGCGAGGTCGGCGGCGGCGAGCTCGGCCGGCTGCTGCGCAACCTGTCGGGCTACCTGCGCGACGACCTGCGCACCCGCTCCGAGCTCGAGGCCCGCCAGGCGTGGGCGGTCAACGGCGCCCGCCTCGCCGTCGCCGCGCCCTGGATCGTGCTGCTGCTCATGTCGTTCCAGACCGACCTCATCCAGCGCTACCGGACGCCGAGCGGCACCGTCGTGCTCGTCGTCGGAGCCACCCTCTGCGTCGTCGCCTACCGGCTGATGATGCGCATCGGCCGGCTGCCCACCGAGCGGCGGATCCTGTCGTGACCCCGGCGTGGTGGGGTGCGCTCGCGGGCGGCGCGGCCGGGCTCGGCGTCGTGCTGGTCGTCGTCCGGGTGCTGACGATCCGTCGTCCGTCGCTGGCCCTGCGGGTGCTGCCCTACGTGCGCGACGTGCCGCAGCTCGGCGCCGGCCCGCGGCTCGCGACGCCGTCGGCGTCCACCTCGGCGGCGTCCGGCGTGTTCGGGCCGCTGCTGCGCTCGGCCGCGGACGCCGTCGAACGCCTGCTGGGCGGGGCGCCGTCCGTGCAACGCCGGCTCGCCCGTGCCGGGCTCGACCGCACCGTGCACGACTTCCGCGTCGAGCAGGTCGTGTGGGGCCTGGTCGGGTTCGCCGCCGCGGCGTCCCTCGGCCTCCTGCAGGCGCTCGCCTCACGCGCCAACCCAGTGGGCCTGCTGGTCCTCGCCCTCGTGGCGTTCGTCTCGGGCGTGCTGGCCCGCGACACCTGGCTCACCAGCCAAGTGCGCTCGCGCGAGCGGCAGATCATGGCCGAGTTCCCGACCGTCGCCGAGCTGCTCGCGCTCGCCGTCGCCGCCGGCGAGGGACCGGTCGGAGCGCTCGACCGGGTCGTGGCCCGCAGCGGTGGCGCGCTCAGCGACGACCTCGCCGCGGTGCTCGCCGACATCCGCACCGGCGAGCCCGTCGGCGCCGCCTTCGACCGGATGGCGGCCGCCAGCGGACTGCCGCTCGTCTCGCGCTTCGCGCAGGGCGTGGCCATCGCCGTCGACCGCGGCACCCCGCTGGCCGACGTCCTGCACGCGCAGGCCGGCGACGTCCGCGAGGCCGGACGCCGCGAGCTCATCGAGCTCGGCGCGCGCCGCGAGGTGCTGATGATGGTGCCCGTCGTCTTCCTCGTGCTGCCGGTCACCGTGCTGTTCGCGTTCTACCCCGGCGTAATCGGGCTGTCGCTCTCGGCGACCTAGTCCCGCTCGACCCGCCGTCCCCTCCACAGGTTTCTCGGAAAGGAAGCACCATGACCAGGATCCACCTCCTCCTCGCCCGGCTCTACCTGTCGGCGTTGGCCCTGCTGCACGCGCCGCGTCGTCGCGACGACCGCGGCGACGTGCCGGGCTGGGTGATGATCACGCTGATGTCGTCGATCCTCGTCGGCGCGCTGCTCGTGATCGCGCGGCCGCAGATGAGCCAGATGCTGCGCACCGCCCTCAACAGCATCGGCTGATGGGCGGACGACGTCCGCGCGGCCGACGCGGCCGCGCAGGCGGCGAGCGGGGTGCGGCGGTCGTCGACTTCGTGCTGGTGCTGGTCATCCTGGTGCCGCTCGTGCTCGGGGTGCTGCAGGTCGGGCTGGTGCTGCACGTGCGCAACACGTTGGCCTCGGCCGCCGCCGAGGGAGCCCGGGTCGCCGCGGCCCAGGACGGCACGGCCGCCCAGGGCGCGGCGTACGCGCGCTCGCTCATCGACGGCGCCGTCTCCGGTGAGTTCGCCGGTGACATCGACGTCCGCCAGGTCGTCATCGGCGGGCGGCCGACCGTCGAGGTCGTCATCGAGGCCGACGTGCCCGCGCTGGGTCTCGGCGGGCCGAGCGTGCACGTCGAGGTGTCGGGGCACGCGGTCAAGGAGCCGGAGTGAGGCGGACGACGCGGCGCCGCGACGACCGGGGGAGTGCCGTCGTCGAGTTCGTCTGGCTCGGGCTGCTGCTGCTCGTCCCGTTGGTGTGGATCGTGCTGTCGGTCTTCGAGGTGCAGTCCGGCTCGTTCGCCGCGACGACGGCGGCCCGCTCGGCCGCCCGCGCCTACGCGCTCGCGCCCACCGACGCCGCCGGCGCGACGGCGGCCAACCGGGCGGCGCGCGAGGCGCTGGCCGACCAGGGGCACGCCGACGACCCGGTCACCGTCGTCGTCACCTGCCGGCCCTACCCCGACCGCTGCCACAGCGGGACGTCGATCATCACCGCCCGCGTGACCACCCGCGTCGACCTGCCGCTCGTGCCCGACCTGCTCGGCGACACCCGGCCGACGTTCCGGCTCGAGGCCGAGCACACCGTGCCGATCGGGCAGTACCAGGAGATCACCGGTGCCGGCTGAGCGGCGGGATCGCGGACGCGGGCGCAACCCTGACGAGCGCGGCTCGATCACGCCGCTGCTCGTCGGGTTCCTGCTCGTCCTGCTGCTGCTGGTGGCGGTGGTGGTAGACGCCAGCTCGGCCTACCTGCACCGCCAGCGCCTCGCGACGCTGGCCGAAGGGGCCGCGCTGCAGGGCGCCGACCTCGGCATCGCCGGCGCGGAGGTCTACCAGGGCGGGCTCGGCGACGGGCCGCTCGAGGTCACCCCGGCGCGGGCGCGGGCCGCCGTCCAGGCCTACCTCTCGGACGTCGGTGCCTACCGCGAGTACCCCGGGCTGCGGGCCCGGGTGAGCGTGCGGGGGTCGCGGGTCGTGGTCGAGCTGAGCCATGCCGTCGAGCTGCCGCTCGCCGTCCCGGGTGTCGTGCAGCGGGCCACGGTCACCGGCAGCGGCTCCGCCATCGCCGACCCGGAGGTGCCCTGAGGTGAAGGACCACCCCCGGTTCTGGCTCGTGACGGCGGCGTCCACCGCCCGCGACTGCTGGGTGCGCATCACCTCGCCCGAGACCGACCCGGTCGGTGAGTCGGTGATGGAGCGGCTGCTGGCCGACCAGCCGCTCGACGGGCCACTGGAGCTGACGGTGTGGAACCGCGGTCCGCGGCGCGGCGACCTGTTGTGGACCGGCGGTGGCACGTTCTCGGCGGTCTCCGAGCGTGCCGTCGGCGTGCTGGAGTCGATCGGCGCCACCGGCTGGCGCTCGGTGCCCGCCACGACCCGCTTCGCCAACGGCGACCCGTTGACCGGCTACCACGTGCTGGTCGTCACCGGCCGGTCCGGCGAGCTGTTCGGCCAGAAGCGCCGACCCGACCGGCCCGGAGTCGATCCCTCGCAGGGCTGGGACGGCAGCGACGTCTTCGCCCCGAACGGCCGCCCGCACTTCACGTTCTGCGTCACCCACCGCGTGCGCGAGGCGTTCGACGCCGCGGGTCTGGAGCGGGTCGTCTTCCGCGACCCGGCCCGCTACGGCAGCTGAGCCGAGGTCACGGGTCGGGCGTGCGTCAGTCGAGCCCGGCGTCGTGCACGCGGATGGCGATCTGCACCCGGTTGGTGACGCCGAGCTTGTCGAAGACGTGCGAGACGTGCGCCTTCACCGTGGGCACCGACAGGTGCAGCTCGGCGGCGATCTCGGCGTTCGACAGGCCGCGGCCGATGGCCAGGGCGACGTCGCGCTCGCGGTCGGTGAGGGCGGCGATGGCCTGCGCGGCCTGCTTGGCGCGCTCGGCGGCCTCGTCGTCCCCCGAGCGCAGCCGGTCGATGAGGCGACGCGTCACCGACGGCGAGAGCATCGGGTCGCCCGCGACGACCTTGCGGATCGCGGCCACGATCTCCTGCGGCTCGGTGTCCTTGAGCAGGAACCCGTCGGCGCCGGCCGCGAGCGCCTCGACGACGTACTGGTCGGCGTCGAAGGTGGTCAGCACCACCACCTTCGGCGGCTGCGGCCCGGCCATGAGGGCGCGGGTGGCCTCGAGGCCGTCGAGGCGCGGCATGCGGATGTCCATGAGGACGACGTCGGGCCGCAGCTCGGCGGCGCGCGTCAGGCCGTCGCGGCCGTCGACGGCCTCGCCGACGACCTCCAGGTCGGCCTGCCCGCCGAGCATCAGGCGCAGCGCCGACCGGACCAGCGCGTCGTCGTCCACGACGAGCACCCGCGTCGCGCTCACGCCGCCCACGGGATCCACCCTCGCAGCACGAACTCGCCGTCGTCGTGGCGGTGCTCGATGTGGCCGCCGCGCAGCGCCGCCCGCTCGGCGAGACCCACCAGGCCGAGGCCCGCGCCGGGCGTGGAGGAGGGGCGGAAGCCGAGCGGGTTGCGCAGCTCGACGCTGAGCCCGTCGTCCGGGGAGCCGGCGAGCTCGACGTCGAGCCGGGCGCCGGGGGCGTGCTTGCGCGCGTTGGTGATGCCCTCCTGCACGATGCGGTAGAGCGTGCGTCCGGCGGCGTCGGGCACCGGTTCGCCGGCCTCGACGCGGTCGTCGAGCTCGACGCGCAGGCCGGACTCGCGCGCCTCGGCGACGAGGTCGGCGAGGTCGGCGTAGGTGGGCTGCGGGGTGTGCAGCGGCGCCCCGTCGGACTCGCGCAGCACGCCGAGGACGCCGCGCAGGTCGTTGAGCGCGTCGTGCGCGGCGTCGCGGATCATCCGCACCCCCTCGCGCAGCTCGTCGGCGTCGAGGTCGTCGCGGTAGTGCAGCGCGCCGGCGCGCATCGAGATCTGCGAGATGCGGTGGGCGAGGACGTCGTGCATCTCGCGGGCGATGCGGCCGCGCTCCTCGAGCCGCGACTGGTTGGCGCGCAGTTCCTGCTCGGCCTCGGCGCGCTCGGCGCGGGCGCGGAGCGTCCAGAGCAGCTCGCGGCGCGAGCCGATGTACATGCCGACCGCCAGCAGGCCGACGATGAAGGCGACGTTGGTGAACACGTCGACGAGCCACGAGTCGTCGCCGGGGCCGGGCTGCACCTCGGCGAACGTCATGCCGGCCGCGAGGTTGAGCAGGCCGATGGGGATCAGCTGCGCGAGCCTGCGGTGCGTGGCCAGCGAGACGCTGGCCAGGGTCGCGGGGCCGGCCGCGAACGACGAGACCGCGCTGAGCGCGACCGTCACCGCCGCGACGGCGACGGGCCAGCGGCGGCGCCAGAAGACCAGGAGCACGGCCGGGACGCCGGCTGCGACGTCCAGGACGAAGCGCGCCGACGGCTGCTGCTCGGCGATCGTGGCGAACACGACGCCGCTGATCGACAGCACCAGCACGGTGCGCCAGGTGTGGCCCCACCAGGTGAGCGGCGGCTGGAACTCCTCGGCGCAGGGCCGGCCGACGTCCCGCTGCTCGGTCGTGCTCGTCGCCACGATCCCAGCCTAGGGACGCCGGTCGCGGCCGGCATCGGACCTGCGTCGGACACACCCCCTACCAAGGTCGCGAGGCCCTAGCCCGCGGTCCGATGTGCGGCGGGCGAGGCGCGACGACGCTGGAGCCATGATCGAAGTCAACGGACTCACCCGGACCTACGGCCGCTTCACGGCCGTGGACGACGTCACCTTCACCGCACAGCCGGGCCGCGTCACCGGCTTCCTCGGACCCAACGGCGCCGGCAAGACCACGACGATGCGCATCATGGTCGGCCTGACGCCGCCCTCGCGCGGCAGCGTGAGGATCGGCGGCCACGACTACCGCGACCTGCCCAACCCCGGACGACGGGTCGGCGTCCTGCTCGACGCCTCGGCGCAGCACGCCGGCCGCACCGGCCGCGAGATCCTCACCGTCGGCGCCCGCACCATGGGGCTGCCTGCCTCGCGCGTCGACGAGATGCTGCAGATGGTCTCGCTGACCGAGCAGGAGGCCGGACGCCGGCTGCGCAACTACAGCCTCGGCATGAAGCAGCGGCTCGGCATCGCGCACGCGCTGCTCGGCGACCCCGAGGTGCTCATCCTCGACGAGCCGGCCAACGGCCTCGACCCGGCCGGAATCCGGTGGATGCGCGACCTGCTCAAGGGCTACGCGCGGCGCGGCGGCACCGTGCTTCTGTCGTCGCACCTGCTGCACGAGGTCGAGCTGATCGCCGACGAGATGATCCTCATCGGCCGCGGCCGCATCGTCGCCCAGGGCGACAAGCAGACGCTGCTCGCCCAGAACGGGTCGGTCAGCACCTACGCCGCCGGGCTCGACCGCGACGCCCTCGGTGTGGCGCTGCAGCGGGCCGGCCTCGAGGCGGCCCCGGACGGCGAGGGCTTCCGCGTCACCGCCGCGGCCGCCGACATCGGACGCGCCGCGCTCGAGCACGGCGTCGTCCTCACCGAGCTGCGCAACGCCGCCGCCGGGCTCGAGGACCTCTTCCTCGAGCTCACCTCCGACACCCAGCGCGACGCCGTCGCCGCCCACGACCCCCAGGGAGCCGCAGCATGACCGCCCAGACCAGCCACCCCGCCGCCCCGCCGTCCGGCGCCCCGTCGGCCGCGACGCCGTGGGACCTCTCGCAGGACGCCCGGATGCCGCTCAGCCGGCTCGTCTCGGTCGAGATCCGCAAGAGCTTCGACACCCGCGCCGGGCGGTGGCTGACGATCTCGATCATCGGCCTGGTGCTGGTGGCCTCCGTGATCGGCGCGTTCGCCTTCCCCGAGGGCCAGCAGGACTACGTGAACCTGCTCGGGCTCGCCGGCGGCATCCTCGGCTACTTCCTGCCGATCCTGATGATCCTGCTCATCACCAGCGAGTGGACCCAGCGCACCGGCCTGGTCACCTTCGCGCTCGAGCCGCGCCGGCCGCGGGTCGTGCTGGCCAAGGTGCTCGCCGGGCTCGCGCTGGCGGTGGTCGTCCTCGCGCTCGGCGCGGCCATCGCGGCGGGGGCGACCGCGCTCAGCCCGGTCAACGGCGGCGAGGCGGTGTGGAACCTCGGCGGGACCGAGGTGCAGAACTTCCTGCTGACCTCGGTCATCGGCGTCCTGGTCGGCTTCGCGCTCGCGATGCTGCTGCGCAACTCGGCCGCCGCGATCGTGGCCTACTTCGTCTACACCTTCATCCTGCCGATCGTCGCCGACGCCCTGAGTGCGCTCGTCGACGGCTTCGAGAAGATCGCGCCGTGGGTGGAGTTCAACACCGCCCAGATGCCGCTGTTCACCGGTGACTACCGCGCCACCGGGGAGGAGTGGGCGCAGATCGCGGTCTCCGGGACGATCTGGCTCGTCATCCCGTTCGCGTTCGGGGTCTGGCGGCTGATGCGGGCCGAGGTGAAGTAGTCGGCTCGCCGGCGCGGATCCGCTACGGGGCGGGATGTCTGACGATGGTCAGGCATCTCGCCCCGACGGCGTTCTCGCCCGGGAGCGAGCACGCACGCCCCCGGCTGCGAACGCAATCGGCCGCGGCGTTGGCGCATCCCGGCGCTGCCCGGCCTCGGCCACGCACCTAGGCTCGCGACATGGCCGAGACGACGACCCCCGCCCCGCCCCGTGAGGACGGCCGCGCCGACGACGAGCTGCGTCCGGTGCGCATCACCCGCAACTGGCTCGACCACGCCGCGGGCTCGGTGCTGGTCGAGTTCGGCCGCACCCGCGTACTATGCGCGGCCTCGGCCTCCGAGGGCGTGCCGCGCTGGCGCAAGGGCTCGGGCCTCGGCTGGGTGACCGCCGAGTACGCCATGCTCCCGGCCTCGACCCACACCCGGTCCGACCGCGAGTCGGTCAAGGGCCGGATCGGCGGGCGCACCCACGAGATCAGCCGGCTCGTCGGCCGTTCGCTCCGCGCGGTCGTCGACTACCGCGCGATGGGGGAGAACACGATCCAGCTCGACTGCGACGTGCTGCAGGCCGACGGCGGCACCCGCACCGCCGCCATCACCGGCGCCTACGTCGCCCTGGCCGACGCCGCCGCGTCGCTCGGCGTCTCGAACGCGCTCACCGACTCGGTCGCCGCGGTCTCGGTCGGCATCATCGACGGCGTCCCGCGCCTCGACCTGCCCTACGTCGAGGACGTGCGCGCCGAGACCGACATGAACGTCGTCATGACCGGCGCCGGCACGTTCGTCGAGGTGCAGGGCACCGCCGAGGGCGCCGCCTTCACCCGCGCCGAGCTCGACGCCCTGCTCGGGCTCGCCGAGCGGGGCTGCGCCGACCTGACCCGCCTGCAGCGCGAAGCCCTGGATGGCTGAGCCGCAGGCGCCGCTCCGGATCCACCTGGCCTCGCGCAACGCGGGCAAGGTGGCCGAGATGGGCCGCATCCTCGCCGAGCGGGTGCCCGGCGCGGTCGTGCTCGGCCTGGCCGACGTCACCGACTACCCCGAGCCGGTCGAGGACCAGCCCACCTTCGCCGGCAACGCCCTGGTCAAGGCCCGCGCCGGCGCGGCCGCCACCGGGCTCCCCACGGTCGCCGACGACAGCGGCCTGTGCGTCGACGCGCTCAACGGCATGCCGGGTGTGCTCTCGGCCCGCTGGTCCGGCCCGCCCAAGAGCGACGAGCGCAACAACACGCTCCTGCTCGCCCAGCTGGACGACGTCCCCGACGAGCGACGCACGGGGCACTTCGCCTGCGCGGTGGCGGTCGTCGTCCCGTCGGAGGACGACGGCGAGCCGGCTCGTGAGCTCGTCGTCGAGGGCCGGATGCCGGGCCGGGTCGTGCGAGCGCCGCGGGGCACGGGCGGGTTCGGCTACGACGTCCTCTTCGAGGCCGACGAGCGTCCCGGGCTGACCACGGCCGAGCTCGACCCGGCCGAGAAGGACGCGATCTCGCACCGCGGGGCGGCCCTGCGCGAGCTCGCCCCCCGGCTGCGCGACGTCCTGGAGGGGCGTCCCGGCTGGAGCGGATCTCCTACGAGCGGGAACGTCTGACCTTCGTCAGGCATCCCAGCGCCAGCTGGCGAGCATCCGCTCGAAGTCGTCGCGCGAGATCAGGTCGCCGTCGCCGGGCAGGCTGAGCCCGATCGAGTACTGCATGCCGTCGCGCTGCACCAGGTAGGCGACCTGGTCGATGCTGAGGCCGTCCTGGTTCTGGCGGTCGTCGAACTCGACGCCGATCGCGCGCTCACCGTCGATCATGATGTCGGGGACGTCGTCGGGCTCGGCGCCGTCGGCCTGGCTCAGGTTGGCGCGCCACAACGGCTCGAGCTCGTCGAGGGTCGGGGAGCCCACGGCCACCGACCGCTCGACGAGGATGTTGCTCTGGGCGGTGTCGATCGCCGTGCCCAGCACGATGAACGAGTCGATCATGAACTGCGGGTTGCGCCGCTGCGCCTCGGCGGTGAGGTCGGACCAGGCGCGGTTGGGCAGCCGGTAGCGGTAGCCGGTGCCCACCACGGTGCCGGGTCCGGGTCGGGGTGTGCTCGACGACGGTCCGCTCGACGGCGGTGGTGGCGGCGCCTGGTCGCTCGAGGTCGTGGCGGACGGGGACGTCTCCGACGGCGACGGGGAGGCCGGGGCGCTCGACGTCGGTCGGTCCGACCCGCTCGCGTCCTCACCGGCCTCGTCGTCCTCACCGCCGGTGGTGACGAGCAGCGTGACCAGGATCGCGGCCACCACGACGACGACGCCGGGCGCCGAGCCGAGCACGACCCCGCGGCGGCGGCGGCGCGGCGGCGGCCCCGCCGGTGGCCCGACCGGCGGGCCGGGGACGCCGGGTCCACGGGGTCCGCCGTGGCCCGCTGGCGGCGGGTAGCTCGGGGGAGGCGCTCCCCACGGGCTGTCCTCGCTCACGGCGTCGAGGATAGGTGCCGGAGGGGGGACTCGAACCCCCACGCCCGAAGGCACAGGCACCTAAGGCCTGCGTGTCTGCCAGTTCCACCACTCCGGCTCGAGCCGGGCCAGTCTGTCACCGCCGTCGTCCCGCGGGGGAGCCGTGCCGGGCGCGGCCCGCGCCGCGACGACGACGTCGCCGCCGTCAGGCCAGGCTCAGGTCGCGGCGCAGCTTGGCGACGTGACCGGTCGCCTTGACGTTGTACTGCGCTACCTCGATCGTCCCGTCGGGATCGACGACGAACGTGGAGCGGATGATGCCCTCGACCGTCTTGCCGTACAGCTTCTTCTCGCCGAACGCGCCCCAGGCGGCGGCGACGGAGCGGTCGGGGTCGGAGAGCAGCCGGATGCCGAGACCCTCCTTCTCGCGGAAGGTCGCCAGCTTCTCGGGGGCGTCGGGCGAGATGCCGACGACGTCGAGACCGGCGCCGCGCAGCGAGTCGAGGGAGTCGCTGAAGTCGCAGGCCTGCGTGGTGCAGCCGGGCGTCATCGCAGCGGGGTAGAAGTAGACGACCACGCGGCGTCCCTCGGCGAGCAGGTCGCCCAGCGAGACGTCGGTGCCGGTGTCGTCGGCCAGGGTGAAGGCGGGGGCGGTGTCGCCGGGCGCGAGGCGGGGGCTGGTCACGGTCGTCCTCTCGGATCACGGCTGCTGTTGCAAGGAGTTCGCAACAGCATAGGGTGACGTGTCGTCCATCAGTCGTCGCCGGTCAACCTACTGACCGGCCCGAGACCGCGAGGTGCCGCAGTGCACGTGCCCGACGGATTCCTCGACGCACCGACGTCGATCGCCACGGGCGTGGTCGCCGCCGCGGCGGTCGGGGTCTCGCTGCGCAAGGCCCGTGACGAGCTCGACGACCGCACCGCGCCGCTCGCCGGCCTGGTCGCGGCCTTCGTCTTCGCCACCCAGATGCTGAACTTCCCGGTCGCGGGCGGCACGAGCGGACACCTCATGGGCGGCGCGATCGCGGCGGTGCTGGTCGGTCCCTGGACCGGCGTGCTGACCACCAGCGTCGTGTTCCTCGTCCAGTGCCTGCTCTTCGCCGACGGTGGCGTCACCGCGCTGGGCACCAACATCCTCCTCATGGGCGTCGTCACCTGCGCCGTCGGCTGGGTGGCCTTCCGAGGCCTGCAGGCCGTCCTGCCGCGCACGGTCGCGTCCGTGCCGATCGCCGCCGGGCTCGCGGCGTTCGTGAGCGTCCCGGTGGCCTCGCTGGTCTTCGTCGGCCTCTACGCCGTCGGCGGGGCGGCCAGCGTGCCGTTCGGCACGCTGACCGGTGCGATGGTCGGCGTGCACCTGCTCATCGGCATCGGCGAGGGCCTGATCACCTTCCTCGCGGTCGGCAGCATCGTCGCGGTGCGCCCCGACCTCGTCTACGGCGCCCGCCGGGTCGTGGAGCGCCACGAGCTGGTGCTGCGCTCGAGCGGGGCAGGCGCGTGAGCGCCGGGACCTCCCGCCGGCGGGTCTCGGCGCGGGTGGTCGCGGCCGCGATCCTCCTCGTCTCGCTGCTGCTCGCCGGCGTGGTCAGCTTCTACGCCGACAGTGACCCCGACGGACTGTCGAAGGTGGCGATCGAGCAGGGCTTCGCCGGCACCGAGACCGAGCACGCCACGGGCGAGGGCCCCTTCGCCGGCTACGGAGCGAGCTTCGTGGACGACGAGCGCGCGGCAGGCGGGCTGGCCGGCGTCGTCGGTGTGCTGGTGGTGCTCGGCCTCGGCTCCGGGCTGGCGTTCGCCCTGCGTCGTCGTCCCGAGCCGCTCGCCGACGCCGAGGGCGCCCGCTCCGGCCGCGCCCCCGCCTGAGCAGGAGTCGGCGTTGAGCGGTTCACACGGTGGTCTTCTGCACCACCGCGGCGACTCGGTGGTCCACCGCGCGCCCGCTCACCTGAAGGTGATCGCGCTCGTCGCGTACGCGATCGCGGTCGTCGCCACTCCGGCCGGCTGGTGGTGGGCCTTCGCCGTCCACGCCGCCGTGCTGCTGGGCGTGATCGCGGCCAGCCGGGTGCCGCCGTCCCACCTGGCGCGGCGCATGGTCGTCGAGCTGCCCGTCGTCGTCTTCGCCGTGCTGCTGCCGTTCGTCGCCGACGGCCCGCGCACCAAGGTGCTCGGGCTGACGGTGAGCCAGGCCGGGCTCGACGGCGGGCTCACGCTGCTCGTCAAGGCGACCCTCGGCGTCCTGGCGAGCCTCACGCTCGCCGCGACGACCGAGCCGCAGGACCTGCTGCGCGGCCTGGCCCGCCTACGGGTGCCGTCGCTGCTGGTGCAGATCATGGGGTTCATGGTCCGTTACCTCGAGGTGGTCGCCGACGACCTGCGACGGATGCGCATCGCCCGTGAGTCCCGCGGCTTCGTGGCCCGGGGCCCGCGCGCCTGGCCGGTGATCGCCCGCTCGCTCGGTGCCCTGTTCATCCGCAGCTTCGAGCGCGGCGAGCGCGTCCACCTCGCGATGCTCTCGCGCGGCTACGACGGCAAGCTGCCCCCGAGGTGACCGCGCCCGCGCTCGACGTCCGCGGCCTCGCCTTCGCCTACCCCGACGGCCACCAGGCCCTCTTCGGGGTCGACCTCACCGTCGGGGCGGGGGAGCGGGTCGCGCTGCTCGGACCCAACGGGGCCGGCAAGACGACGCTCGTGCTGCACCTCAACGGTGTGCTCACCGCCGGGGCGGGCACCGTCTCGGTCGGCGGGCTGCGGGTGGAGCGGACCTCCCTCCCAGAGGTGCGGCGCCGGGTCGGCATCGTCTTCCAGGACCCCGACGACCAGCTGTTCATGGGCACCGTGCGCGACGACGTCGCGTTCGGGCCGGCCAACCTCGGGCTGCGCGGCCGCGAGCTCGACGCGCGCGTGGTCGAGGCGCTCGACCGGGTCGGGATGACGGCCTACGCCGACCGGCCGCCGCACCACCTCTCCTTCGGGCAGCGCCGCCGCGTGGCGGTGGCGACGGTGCTGACGATGCGGCCCCAGGTGCTCGTGCTCGACGAGCCGTCGTCGAACCTCGACCCCGCCTCCCGGCGGGAGCTCGCCGACATCGTGCGCTCGCTGGAGGAGACCGTGCTCGTGGTGACCCACGACCTGCCGTACGCGCTCGAGCTCTGCCCACGCGCGGTGGTGCTCGCCGACGGCCACGTCGTCGCCGACGGCCCGACCCGCGACGTCCTGCTCGACGAGCCGCTCATGCGCGCGAACCGGCTCGAGCTGCCCTTCGGGTTCGACCCGGCGGCCATTGATAGCCTTCCCCGGTGAGTGACGAGCTGGCCAAGCTGGAGCGCGAGATCGAGCAGACGCGAGAGCGTCTCGCGGGCACGATCGACCAGCTGTTGTACCGCTCGAGCCCGAAGACCATCGCCACGCGCGAGGTCGCGGCCGTCAAGGGCCACTACGTCGACGCCGAGACCGGCGAGCCGCGCACCGACAACATCCTCAAGACGGTCAGCGTCGTGGTCGGCACGGTCGTGCTGATCGTGGTGCTGCGCCGCGTCACCCGGTGAGCGCCGCCGGGCCCGACGCCCTGGGCAGGGCCGACAAGCAGCCGATCAAGATGCTGCACGACCGCATCCTGTGCGAGGCCGACCGCGAGGCCGGCGAGCGCCGCTCGTCCGCCGGCATCGTGATCCCGGCGACCGCCGCGATGGGCGCACGCCGACTGGCGTGGGGCCGCGTCGCCGCGGTCGGCCCGCAGGCGCGCGCCGTCGAGGTGGGCGACCGGGTGCTGTTCGACCCGGAGGACAAGGCCGAGGTCGAGGTGCACGGAGAGACCTACACCGTCATGCGGGAGCGCGACGTGCACGCCGTCGCCGCCGACCGGCTCGCCGACGAGGCGGCCGGTCTCTACCTCTGACGGGTTCCTCGGCGCCGATCGAGCCGTCACGACGGTCGTTCCGGGCGTCGAAATGACCAGGAACCGTCCACAGGCGGGGTTCGCGCCGCGTTCATCCACAGCCGGACGTCGACCGGCCGCCTGATGTCGGTGAGCGGTGATGGGCTGCGCGGCATGACCACACCGAACCCGGCCCCCGATCCCTGCGACCCGCAACCCGCACCGAGACCCGCACCGCCACCCCAACGCGACCCGATCAGTGACGCCGTCGCCCGGGCACGACGGGCCCTGCTCGAGGTGCTGGACCGTCAGGTCTGGCCCCTCGACGCCGCCGCCAGCCGCGCCCTCCTCGTCGAGGTCTCCGCGCTGAGCTGTCAGATCGCCGAGCTCGAGCTGCGGCTGCTCGACCACGCGTGCCGCCTCCGGGCCGGCGAGGAGGCCGGTGCGTCCTCGACCGCCACCTGGCTGGCCCACGCCACGCGGCAGACCGCCCGGTCCACCCACGCCAAGGCGCGGCTCGCCGTCGCGGTCGTCGCCCACGACACCGTGCGCCGGGCGATGGGCCGCGGCGAGCTGCTGCCCGACCAGGCCCGCGCCGTCCTCGACGCGGCCCTGCGCCCCGGCGGCGGGCGTCAGCGCGGCGCCGTCGAGCAGCTGGTCGCCGAGGCGTCCTCCCACTGCGCTCCGGTGCTGCGGATGCTCGCCCGCACGCCTGCCTCCGACGACCCCGTGCCCACCGTGACGCGGCTGGACGACGCGTCCGCCGACCCCGAGCCCGGCGCGGGTGGTGCTGCTGCCCCTGAAGCCCCCGAAGCCCCCGAAGCCCCCGGGTTCGCCGAGGCGCTCGCGACGCTCGAGACGTCCGAGCCGGCGCCGCACCCCGGGCAGGCCCAGAGCCAGGCCGAGGCCCACCACCCGACGCCGTCCCTGCTGCTCGAGAACGCGCCCGGCCCGTGTCGGCTGAGCTGGACCGTCGACGCCTCCGGCACCGCCCGCGGGCAGTTCGTCGTCCCTCGCCGCACCGCGACCCTGCTCGCCACCGCGCTCGGTCGCCTCGGGGCGAGCGACGCCGGACCGACCGAGCGGGCGGCGTCCTACGGTCGCGCGTTCTGCGCCTTCGTCGAGGCGCGCGCCCAGGTCGTCGCGCCCCCGGCCGCGCCGCACCGATCCGAGACCGCGCCCGGGCCCGTGCGGGGCCTGCGGCGCCGAGTGCCGCGCTGGGACGTCGTGCGGCGCCGGCACCGGATGCGACGGATCCGGCGGGTCGCCGACCGTTGGCGGCTCGACGACGTCGCCCGGGCGTCGTCGGCGGCACGAGCCGTTCCCGCGTAACCGCTCGGCGGTGCGGGCCGTTGGAGGGCCATGCGTCGCGTCCTCTCGACCTGTCTCGCCGCCGTCGTCCTGCTCCCGGTCGTGCCCGCGTCGACCGACGCGCGGGCGGCCGCCCTGTCGGGGTCCCCGTCGGCGAGCGCGTCGGTCGAGAGCGGGCCGGCGGTCGCGACGGTGAGCCACCTCGAGCGGTCGGCGTCGGCCGACCGGCCGCGCTACCGCGCCACGGTGCGCTGGACCCGGCACGGCATCCCGCACGTGACGGCACGCAGCTTCGGGTCGCTCGGCTTCGGCAGCGGGTACGCCGCCGCCGAGTCCTCGGTGTGCACGCTGGCCGACACCCTGGTCACCGGCCGGGGCGAGCGCTCCCGGTGGTTCGGCCCGCGCGGCCGCTACGACGACCAGGTCAGCATGAACGGCACCAACCTGCAGATCGACACCCTGGTCACCGACCTGCGCGACCGGCGCGTCGTCGAGCGACTGCTGCGCAGCAAGGCCGGGCCCGAGCCCCGCACCCGCGCCCTGGTCGCCGGCTACGTCGCCGGCCTGAACCGTTGGCTGCGCACGCACCGCGTCACCGACCCCGCCTGCCGCGGTGCCGGATACCTGCGGCCGGACGTGACGCGGCTCGACCTCTACTACGGCGTCTACCTGGCCAACCTGCTCGCCTCGACCGGGGTGTTCGTCAAGGAGATCGCCGACGCCGACCCGCCGACCCTCGCCGACCCCGGGCTGCCCGAGCTGCCGCTGAACGCGGCGGACTTCACCGCCGCCCAGCGCGACCGGCTGCTCGCCGCGCTCGGCCGCGACCCCGACAGTCCCTTCGGCTCCAACGCCACCGCGATCGGCGGGGACTCCAGCTCGACCGGGCGCGGCATGTTGCTCGGCAACCCGCACTTCCCTTGGCGGGGCCGCTACCGCTTCACCCAGCAGCACCTGACCATCCCCGGGCGGTACGACGTCGCTGGCGCCTCGCTGATCGGGTCGCCAGCGGTCAACATCGGTTGGAACCGCGACGTCGCCTGGAGCCACACCGTCTCGACGGCCTACCGGTTCACGCCGTACGAGTACCGGCTCGTCGACGGTGCGACGCGCTACCTGAGCGGAACCGGCGTCCGTGAGCTCGAGCGGCGCGTGGTGAAGGTGAAGGTACGTGGCGGTGACGGCCGGGTGCGCACCGTGCGGGAGGACCTGTGGCGGACCCCGCAGGGGTACGTCGTCGACTCGCCCGCGACGCTCATGGGCTGGACGGCGGCGAGCGTGTGGGCGATCCGTGACGCGAACGCGGAGCACCTGCGCACCATCGACACCTTCCTCGACATGGGCGCGGCCACGAGCGTGCGCGACCTCCTGCGGCGCCAGGACGCCGGCGGCGGCATGCCCTGGGTCAACACGACCGCGGCCGACCGGTCGGGACAGGTGGTCTACGCCGACCACTCGGTGGTGCCGCACGTGACCAACGCCAAGAAGGAGCGGTGCCTGACCGTGGTCGGGCGCGTGCTCGACCAGGTGGCCGGGCTGCCCGGGCTGGACGGCACCACCGCGGGCGGGCGCTGCGCGTGGGGCACCGACAAGGACGCCCAGCGACCCGGCATCCTCGGACCCCGCCGGCTGCCCGAGGCCTTCCGCCGCGACTGGGGGATGAACGCGAACGACTCCTACTGGCTGCCGAACCCGAAGCAGCGGCTCGAGGGGTTCCCGACGATCATGGGCTGCGAGCGGTGCGAGCGGACCATGCGCACGCGGATGGTCTCGCAGTACGTCATCGACCGGCTGCGCCGCGGCAAGGAGACACCGACCAGCCTGGCCTCGCACCAGTACGCCAACCGGCTGCGGGCGGCCGAGGTGATGCGCGTCGGGGGCGACCTCGACCGCGCCTGCGCCGCGACCGGCGAGCAGCGGGCGTGCGCGGTGCTGCGCCGGTGGGACGGTCGCTCCGACGCCACTTCGGTAGGCACCCAGCTGTTCGAGGCCTTCGTGGCCCGGCTGCCGGACCAGGGCGTGTGGGAGGTGCCCTTCGACGCACGGCAGCCGCTCACCACCCCGCGTGACCTCAACGAGGCCAACCCGGCCGTGGTGCAGGCCATGCGGGACGCCGTCGCAGACCTGCGGCGGCGCGGCGTCCGGCTGGACGCGTCGTGGGGCCGGCTCCAGGTGGCGGGCGACCGCGGCGCGCCGCCGCTCGCACTGGGCGGCGGCACGGGCGACGCCGTCGGCAACGCCAACGCGCTGGCCTCGCGCCGTCCGGGGGCGAACCGGGACCGCTACCGGCCGATCACCTACGGCTCGTCGCACATCCAGGCCATCGCGTTCCTCGACGGGGGACGGGTCTCGGCGCGCACGGTGCTCACCTACGGCCAGGACGAGGACCCCCGCTCGCGCTACGCCGCCGATCAGACGCGGCTGTTCAGCCGCGAGCGATGGGTGCGCTTCCCCTTCAGCGCCGACGCCGTCCGGCGCCAGACCGTGCGCACGGAGCGGCTGACCGGCTGACGCG
Source organism: Nocardioides marinquilinus (assembly GCF_039543705.1). NCBI lineage: Bacteria > Bacillati > Actinomycetota > Actinomycetes > Propionibacteriales > Nocardioidaceae > Nocardioides > Nocardioides marinquilinus. The sequence continues at coordinate 344,495 of NZ_BAABKG010000005.1, read as the reverse complement.
CCGGCGCGTCGACGCGGTGCCACCACCCTCGTCACCCCCGCCCTCACCCCGTCGCGTGTGCCCCGGCCGAGACGAGCGGTGCTAGACCGGAGACGACCGGCTCCGGGACCCGGAGCCGCAGCCCCCGCAGGAAGGCCCACCCCATGTCGAAGATCACCCTCCTCGCCGCGTTCGGCGCCGGCTACGTGCTCGGCGCCCGTGCCGGTCGCGACCGCTACGAGCAGATCCGGGCGAGTGCCCAGCGCGTGGCGGAGAGCCCGCGCGTCCAGTCGGCCACCGAGACCGCCCGCGAGAAGGCCGGCGAGGTCGCGGCCACGGTCGCGGAGTCGGCCAAGGAGAAGGCGGACGACGCGGTGCACGCCGTGAAGGACAAGGTGCAGCGCGACGACACCACCGGCACCACGACCACCGGGACGACCACCTCGGGCACCACCACCTCGGGCACCACGACACCGGGCACCACCGGCACCACCGGCACCACCGGCTCGATCTGACGCGAGGCGACCCAGGCCCTCCCGGCTCGCCGGGAGGGCCTCGTCGCGTCAGGACCGGCGGACCGGCCCGACCGACGTGGGCGCGTCAGGACGACGAAGCCCCCGGCCTGGGACCAGACCGGGGGCATTGTGTGGATCGGTACGCCATCAGGGACTCGAACCCCGAACCCGCTGATTAAGAGTCAGCTGCTCTGCCAATTGAGCTAATGGCGCATGGTCGGCATCGACCGGTGGACCGAGAGATGAGATTACCAGCGCAGCCGGGGCGGGAGCCAATCGCACCCGCACCTGGACGACGGGCTCACCGCGAGGCCAGGACCGCCTGCGCCGCGTTGTGCCCGCCGATGCCCGAGACGGCGCCCCCACGGCGCGCGCCCGAGCCGCACAGCATGACCGGGCCGACGTCGGTCTGCACGCCCCACTGCCGCGCCGGGGTGTCGAGCAGCGCCCGTCCCGGAGCCCACGGCCAGTCGAGGTCGCCGTGGAAGATGTGCCCGCCCGGCATGGCGAGGTCGCGCTCGACGTCCTGGGGGATCTTCGCCTCCAGACAGGGGTGACCGTCGGCGTCACGGGCCACGCAGGACTCGATCGGGTCGAGCAGGTGCTGGTCGAGCGAGGCGATCGCCCGCTCGACGGCGAGCGTCTTCGCACCCTGGGGGTCGGCCTCGAACAGCGCCGGCGGCGTGTGCAGGCCGAAGTAGGTGAGCGTGTGGGTGCCCTCGGGCACGTCGCCGAGGATGGTGGGGTCGGTGAGCGAGTGGCAGTAGACCTCGCCCGGCATCGTCGTCGGCACCTGGCCCGCGGCCGCCTCGCGGTAGGCGGTCTCGAGCTGGGAGTAGTCCTCGCCGAGGTGCAGGGTGCCGGCGAAGGCCACCTGCGGGTCGACGCCCGAGCGCAGCCTCGGCAGACGCTCGAGCAGCATGTTGAGCTTCAGCTGGGCGCCGGCGGGCTTGGTGGCGGCGTCCTCGCCCTGCCCGCGCAGGATGCGCAGCACCCAGGGCGCCACGTTGGCCAGCACGAACCGCGCGGTGCTGACGTGGACGACGCCGTCGGCGTCGGTCCACTCGACCTCGGCCCCGTCGCCGACGTCGTCGCCGGCCCGGACGGCGCCCACCCCGGCGCCGGTGACGATCTCGGCGCCCGCCTCGACGGCCGCGCGGTGCAGCGCACCGGTCACCGCGCCCATGCCGCCGACCGGCACCCGCCACTCACCGGTGCCGTTGCCGATGAGGTGGTAGAGGAAGCAGCGGTTCTGCACCAGCGACGGGTCGTTGAGCGAGGCGAAGGTGCCGATGAGGGCGTCGGTGGCCACCAGCCCGCGCACCGTGTCGTCGGCGAAGCGGCGCTCGATGGCCTCGCCGAGCGGGCGGGTGACCAGGTCGCGCCAGGTGCCGGGGTCGACGCGCTCGCGCAGGTCGCGCTCGGAGGGCAGCGGCTCGAGCAGCGTCGGCGCCACCACGCGGGCCAGCTCGGCGACGTCGGCGTAGAACTCCCGCCAGGCCTCGTACTCGGCGTCGGAGCCGGTCAGCGCGGCGAAGGAGCGTCGGGTCTCGTCGCGCTCGATGCGCTCCACCATCAGCCCGGCGGCGTGCCCGTCGCGCAGCGTCGGGGTGTAGGAAGCCGTGCGGCGAGAGCGCAGCGTGACGTCGAGGCCGAGGTCGGCCATGAGCGGCTCGGGCATGAGCGAGACCAGGTAGGAGTAGCGCGACAGCCGGGTCGGGACGCCGGGGAACGCGGTCGCCGACACGGCGGCGCCGCCGACGTGGTCGAGCCGCTCGAGGACCTGAACCGACAGACCGGCGCGGGCCAGGTAGGCCGCGGCGACGAGTCCGTTGTGGCCGCCGCCCACGACGACGACGTCGTTCCGGCTCGCGTCTGCACTCACCCGCGCCACGGTAGCGACCGCGGGCGGCACCCCGACGGTGGGCGGGGCCGCGTCGGACTCGTGCGGGCACTAGCGTCGCGGCATGGCGCGCATCTACCGCGACTCCTACGGCATCCCGCACGTGCGGGGCGCCGACGTCCTCGACCTCGCGCACGGCCAGGGCCGGGCGTGCGCCCACGACCGGGCCTGGCAGCTGGAGTGGCTGCGCCGTCGCGCCACCGGCACCACGGCCGAGCTGGTCGGCGCCGGCGGCGAGCCGTGGGACCGGTTCGCGGCGTCGGCCCAGGTGGGGGAGACCGCGCGCCGCGCCTTCGAGGGCCTCGACGAGGAGTTCCGCGCCTTCGTCACCGCCTACGTGGACGGCGTGAACGCCGGCCTCGCCGAGGCGGAGGGGACCGCCGTCGAGCTGGCCGAGCTGGGGGCGACGGCGCAGCCGTGGGAGCCGTGGGTCCCGCTCGGCGCCTTCCACGCCCAGCAGGTGCTCTTCGGCACGCTCGGCAGCCAGCTGTGGCACCGGCGGCTGCGCGAGGTGCTCGGGGACGACGCCCACCTGCTCGAGCGCGAGGACGAGCACTCCGCCGGCAGCAACGCGTGGGCGGTCGGGGGAGGGCGCACCGCGAGCGGTCGGCCGATGGTCGGCGGCGACCCGCACCGCACCTTCGAGTCGCCGGGCGTCTACCACCAGGTGCGGCTGGTCTGCGACGACCCCGACGACCGCCTCGACGTGGCCGGGTTCAGCTTCTGCGGCACCCCCGGCGTGCAGCACTTCGCCCACGCCGGCGACGTCGCCTGGGCCATCACCAACGCCATGGCCGACTACCAGGCCGTCGACGCGGTCGGCCCCGACCACGACGGCCCCACGTTCGCGCCGGGTCTCGGCTACCGCGGCGCCAGCGAGACGCTCGGCGACCTCGGCTTCGCCGCCCTGTTGCCGCTGCTGCGCGCCCGCACCGCCGACGACGTCGACGCCGCCTTCGACCACTGGGTCGAGCCGGTCAACAACCTCGTCGTCGCCGACGTGCTCGGCACCGTGCGCTACCGCCTGGCCGGCAAGGTGCCGACGCGCGACGCCGACGGCGGCTGGACCGGCTGGCTCGCCGACGTCCACCGCGAGGACGCCGGCCCCGACGGCCACGTCGTGACCGCCAACGAGCGTCGTGGTCCGCAGAGCGCCGACGTCGGCACCTGGTTCGCCTCGGCCCACCGGGCCCGGCGCATCGACGAGCTGCTCGAGGGAGGCCCCGACGGTGGTGGCGGGTTCGCGCCCGCCGACTTCGAGCGCATCCACAACGACACGCTGCTCGGCGACGTCGAGACGCTGCGGCCGCTGCTGCCCGAGGCCCTGCGCGACTGGGACGGCCGCATGGACGCCGAGTCGGTCGAGGCCGGCGCGTTCGCGGCCTGGCGCTCGGCGCTCGTGCGCCGCATCGCCGAGGACGCCGCGTTCGACGGGCTGCGCGCCCCGGCGCCCGACCCGCTGCTGCAGCCGTGGTTCGACGTCACGACGTCGGTCGGGCTGGCGCTGCCGTCGCTCGTCGCGGCCGGGACGCCGTTCGGCATCGACGTGCCCGCGCTGGCCCGCCTCGCCGAGGACGACGTGGCCGACGCGCCGCCGACGCCGTGGGGCGCCACCCACCGCTTCGCGCCGACGCACGTCTTCGACACCGTGCGGCACGCACCGCTGCCTCCCGAGGTGCCCGACCCGGGGCTGTCGGGCGACCAGGACTGCGTGCGGTGCGTCGGCTCGCTGCCCGGCATCACCGACGCCGGCTACCGCGGGTCGGTGGCCCGCTACGTGTGGGACCTCGCCGACCGTGCCGCCGGCGGCTGGGTGGTGCCGATGGGCGCGAGCGGCCGGCCCGGCGACGACCACCACGTCGACCAGCTGCCGGTGTGGGCGGAGGGCCGCCTGGCGCCCATCTTGAGCGACTGGTCGGCCCTGACCGAGACCGGTCGGTGACCCGGCCGGGGACTCAGTCGAGCCGCTTCTCGAAGAACAGCTCGGCGTAGGGGTTGTCGTTGTAGCGCTCGACCCGCCGGTAGCCCGCGCGCTCGTACATCGCGATCGCCTCGGCCAGCGTGCCGTTCGTGTCGAGCCGGACGACGCCGCGGCCGCGGGCGCGGACGACGTCCTCGAGGTGGCGCAGCAGGCGCGTGCCCAGCCCGGCGCCCCGCCAGCCGGGGTGCACCCACATCCGCTTGATCTCGTCGGCCGGCTCGCCCGCCGGCCCGCCGTCGAGACCCTGGACGCCGCCGCAGGCGACGACCTGCCCGTCGCTGGTGGCGACCGTGAACGTCTCCAGCAGCGGCGCGGTGCCGGGGTCGAAGCCGCTCGGGAAGCGCGCGTCGAGCTCGACGAAGTAGGCCCTCATCGCGCGGATGGCGAGCGCGCCGCCGGGGTCGACCTCCGTCAGCTCGACGGTCGCCGCCCGCACCAGCAGGTCGGCCGTCGCGAGCGCCTCGGCCAGCCGCGTCCGCTGCCGCTCGGTCAACGGGACGACGAGCCGGCGGGCGGCGTCGTCGGAGCGCTCCTCCAGCCGCGCGAGCAGGTCGCGGCCGGACGCCGTCAGCGTGACGAGGCGCGCCCGGCGGTCGCGCGGGTCGGGCGCGACCGCGACCAGCCCGTCGGCCTCGAGCCGCCGCAGCTGGCGCGACAGGTGGCCGGAGTCGAGGCCGAGCCGGTCGCGCAGGTCGCCGACGCGGGCGCCGTCCGGGCTGTCCGGGCCGTCGCCGCCGGTCGTGCCGACCTCGAAGACGATCCGAGCCGCCCCCAGCGGCAGTCCCAGCCCGAGGAAGGACTCCTCCAGCGCGCCGATGCGCTGGGTATAGGTGCGGTTGAAGGTGCGCACCGTCCGGACGATGTGCTCCGTCGTCGTCATGTGTCTGACTTTAGTCAGACATCTCGGTGCGTGGCCGATCGCGTCCGGGGCGGATCCGCCCCGGGGCGGGACAGACGGAAGCGGCCGACCCCGGGAGGGATCGGCCGCCATCGGGGTGAGTAACGGGACTTGAACGCGGTCACGTCAGGCGGGGGTGGGTGCCGTTGAGCGTGATTCGGCGTCGTTGGGTGTGGCTCGGATCGGCCCGCTGAGGCAACTCTGTTGACGCGTCAACACGTCCGCCAGACAGGCTGGTCCGCGAGAGGGCACACTGCCGGGCATGCGCTCCCCCCTCGCTGTCCTCGTACTCGTTGGCGTCCTCGCGTCCGCCTGCGGCGGCGGAGACGACAGCAAGCAAGACGAGCCGGCCAAGGCGCCCCCGCCCGTCAACGTCGGCGACCCGGCGAGCGCGGTCGAGCTGCGCGACTCAGGCTTCGGCACGAGCCGAGACGCTGGCACGATGCTGATCGCAGTCCTCGAGAACGTCAGCAGTCGGGGGGACATCTCGGCCGACGTCAGCTTCAACGTCTCCGACCCGAACGGGAACCTCATCTCGACGGAGACGACCCGGGCTGGGTTCACCGCGGGGGAGCAGACGATCGTCGTCGCCCTCTACGGGTTGAACATCCCGCAGGGCGCCGAGGTTGGGGCGGTCGACGTCAGCGTCGTTGGCGACGTCGGCGGCTACGACGAGGGCGCGGTCGTCGAGGGCCAGCTGCCGGCCCTCGAGGGCCAGGTCGGCGAGTCAGACTTCGGTCTCGCGCAGGCTCGGTACCAGCTGACGAACACGCTCGACGCGAGCCTCAACGGCGCGCCGGTGACAACGGTGTGTTACGGCTCGGACGGGTCGATCATCGGCGGTGGCGAGGACTTCACGGGTGCGATCGCGCCGTCGCTCATCGTGAGCGAGTCGCCGGCGAGCTGCACGGCCTACCCGCTCCCGCTCGACCTCTCATAGCTGACGGGCGTCACAGCACCTCGGTGCTCAGCCGCCGTGCCGACCGCTGGCGCTGTCGCTCGGTGCGCAGACGTCGCAGCCGGCGAACGGTCAGCGGGTCGTGAGCGAGAGCCCAGGGCTGGTCGATGACGGCGTTGAGCACCTGGTAGTAGCGGGTCGCGCTCATCCCGAACCGCTCGCGCACGGCGTTGTCCTTCGCACCGGCGTACTTCCACCACGACCGCTCGAGCTCGAGCATCGCCTGGTCTCGGGTGAGCGGTCCGTGCTGGCCGAGCTGCTGGCCGAGCTGCTGGTCGTGCTGTGGCATGACGGCGACGGTAGGCGGAGGGTCCGACACCGATCGCGACAGCCGAGCCGTGGGGCGATCATGGGCGGCATGGACCCGCTGCTCGTCATCACGCACCTCGCCGCCGCGGTTGGCGGCTGGCTGATCTGCCGCGCTCAGACCAGGTAGGCGATCGAACACGTGTTCTAACCTGGCGGGCATGATCCCGCGCGCCGAGCACGTCTGGGTGCGCGACGTGCAGACCTACGACGAGAAGCCGTCACCGGGGCTGCTGTGCGGGTGGCGGCAGGACCACCGCGGTGAGTGGCAGGGGTGGGTGATCGTCGCGCAGCTCGGCATCAGCGCCGAGGGCGGGCCGTCGATCCGGCAGGGGTGGGTGGCGGCGGAGTCGATCCAGCCGCGGGACTAGCTGACGGGCTCGACGCGCACGTAGAGGACGGTCCAGTCGTCGGGCTTCTGGTCGTCGATGGCGGCACGGGCGGCGAAGAAGTCGGCGCCGGTCGCGGTGATCTCGCGCTGCTCGAGCCCCTCGGTGGTCTTGGGGTCGGTGCGGGGTGCGCGGATGCCGGCGGCGAGGGTGAGCACGCTGCCGAGCGTACGAGCCCGGCTCAGCGGTTCTTCGGCGGGCGGCCAGGCGTGCCCCACCGATCGGCCTGCCAGGTTTCGATCGTCGAGCGGAGCCAGAACGGCGTGCGGGCGTCGTGACGTCCGTCGGCCGCCGGCGCCGTCCCCCGCGCCACGTAGTCGCGCCACGTGCCGGGGACGACGCCGATCAGCTCGGCCACCTCCCTGGTGGTCAGGCGATCGTCGGGGCTCACGCGCGCACCCAGCTGGTCAGCGGGCCGACGAGCACCAGGCACACGTCGCACAGCTCGAAGTCGTCGCACTCGTAGACGGCGGCGCCGTTGCGGAGGTCGGCGCCGCAGGGCGCGGAGGCCGAGCCGCCCTGGTGGATCGCGGCCGGCTTGGCGGCGGGTCGAGCCAGCACGATCGCGGGAGCAGCGATCACCTCGGCGGTGATGGTGCGGACCGCGGTCTGCTGCTCGACGTCGTCCTGGCGGCGAGCGTGGGCGGCGCAGACGGCGAAGGGGCCGTCGAAGGCGGTGGCCTCGGCGGTGCAGGTGACGGCGGGACGTCCGGTGCGGCGGTCGCCGAGGTCGGTGTGGGTGCAGGTGCGGGAGGCGGTGGAGGTGGTCATGGCTCAATTAAACACTGCGCTACCGCAGTAATACAAGGCCCCGGACGCAACTTTCTCGACCCGGACACGAGAACGCCCCGCCCCTCCGTGGTGGAAGAGGCGGGGCGATGGTTCGGCGCCGGCAAGGCGCGGGGCGCGGCCGACGGTACGTGCGGGAGGCGGCGCTGCGCCTCCGTCCTGCTGGCTACCTGGTGCCGCGCAGGTCACGCTCCCGGCGGACCAGGTCGACTGACTCGTCGACTTCGGCGTCGGTGCTGTACGCGCTGCCGAACTGCACGTCGCCGTCGGGCTTGTGCTGGACGACGACCTCGGCGGACGGGGTGACGACGTAGCGGAGCGCGCCGATGCTGGCGGCAACGACCCCGAGGGCGACGGTGGCGCCGGCCTCGGTGAGCACGCCGGTGCCGGTGAGCACGGCGAACACAGCGGTGGCGAGGGCGAGCAGCGCTGCGGGTTCGCGCTGGATGCGCTCGAGGATGGTCATGGTCAGTCTCCTTCGTTGGTGAAGTGCGGGGTCGGGCACTTCGGGTCGTCGCAGTCGTGGGTGAAGTCGTGTCGGGAGTTGAACGAGACGTCCTCGCCAGCGTCGTAGCAGGAGTAGTCGTGCATCCGCCGATCGGTGCAGTGGGCGTCGCCAGGGCCGGGCTCGGCGCAGGTGCCGGGTCGGACGCGGCTCACCCGGGCACCTCGCGGAAGCGGGGGTCGTCGGTGCCCAGGCGGATCTGCCAGGGGCGCCAGGTGAGGCGGTAGACGGTCCAGGTCCACCAGTGGTCGAAGCCGGGCAGCCGGCCCATGACGACGGTGGGCTGGCTGGTCTCGACGTCGGTGAGCTCGGCGTCGATGACCCGGCCGCCGCGGTGCGTGCGCACCAGGCGCTTCGCGGCGACGCGGAGGTTCGGCCACCGGGAGCGGAGGTAGAGCACGGCCCACCCGAGCGCGAGGTGGATGTTCCAGTCGGCGCCGTAGGAGCGGCCGACGATGCGCCGGCGGATCTCCTTCGGCAGGCTGCGGCGCCACTTCCGCAGGGCTCGGGCGGCGCCGGCGGTCATCGCGCGGTGGACCTTGGACGGCCAGCCGCCTCGAAACCCGCCGGGGGTGGAGACCCGGGCGGGGGTGTGCATCTCGGCGATGAGCACCACCTGGCCGGTCTTGGTGACCTCGACGGCGGCGGCGAGCACGGTGAGCGGGGCGTCGCGGGAGGTGCGGAGCCGCATGTGGGTGGTCTCGAGCGCGTCGGCGCGCAGGAGGCGGGTGGTGCCGCGTCGGCCGAGGAGCGCGCACTCGCCTTCGCCGCGGCCGCGAGCGTGGAAGAGCCACCAGCCGTTGGCGCGGGCCCACTCCACGAGGGCCTGGCGGTGGGCGGGTGAGCCGACCTCGGTGAGCCGGAGGACGTCGGCCGGGCGCTCGCCACGGCCGTTGGCCATCGTCAACAGCGCGGCCTTGAGCTCGGCGGGGGTGGCGTCGTAGCGGCCGGAGATCCGCGCGGAGGCGAAGTGGGCGACGTCGTCGGCGGTGCGGGGCTCGCCGCAGCGGCGGCCCCAGCTGCGCACGGTGTGGAGCGCGGTGCCGATGGTGGTCACGGCCGCCGGCCGACCAGCGCGGTGACGCGGTCACGGATCGCGGCCATCCGGTTGCGGGTCGCGTCGCAGGGGCAGTCCTTCGCGGCGAACAGGCTGTGCGGGACGTAGTCGAAGCCCGGGGTGATGGCGCCGGCGTCGACATGGGCGGCGAGGAGCTCGCCGATCGCCATCTCGGCGCGCGGGGAGAGCCGGGTGCCGGGCTGGCCGATGACGGCGATCGCGCGGGCGACGAGGTTCTGGTCCTTGCTGTAGCCGGGCACGCCCTTGTCGTTGACGGTGTGGGTGCCCTTGGAGTCGAGCGGCTGGCCGGCGCAGACCTCGCCGGTGGTCATGTCGACGAGCCAGTTGTAGGAGACCCCGGAGCCGAAGCGCTCCATGCCGATCTGCTCGACGGTGCGGGCGTCGGCCCGGACGTCGCCGGAGGGGGTGGTGACGGTGATGTGCTGCACGACGGTGTCGGCGGGCTGGATGAAGCGGCCCCAGCGACCGCGGGCGGTGTCGCGGCGCCGGTCGGCGTAGACGCGGCCTTGACGGGAGCCCCACTGGCCGCGGCTGTAGACGGTGACGCCGCGGCGCCGGGCGGCACGGATGACGCGCTGGGTCGGGGTGCCGCGCAGCAGGCGCGAGACCGCGCCGGCGACGCGTGTGGCGATCTTGGGCATGACGAGTCCTCTCGGGTGGGCGTGCGTGTGGACCCGCCGTGGTGTGGGGCGGGCTGCTGTGGATGAGCGGGGGCGGGCGGCGGCCGGCGGGCGTACCGTCGCCGGGCGTGAGACCAGACAGCCCGTTCCGGTTTCCGCCGGGCCCCGAGCGGCGGGAGGCGCTGACGGCCGAGGGCTGGAACGTCTCCGACGTCGACTACACCGACGAGGAGCTCGACGAGTCGCGGCGCAGGGCGGACGCGATGTTCGCGCGGATGGACGCGCGGCGGCGGGCCCGTGGTGACGCCGTCGACCTCGCCTGAGTCCCGGCGCGAGCAGGAGGATCCGACGTAGGGTCCGGGGCGTGGACGAGAGCCGGACGAGCCTGCTGTGGCCCGTGCTTGGCGTCGTGGCGATGACCGTGCTCGCGCTGTTCACGCTCATCGCGGCGCTGGACGGCGAGTGGGGCGTCGCGGTCGTCGACGGCATCCTGGCCGGCCTCATCGCGGCAGCGCTCGTCCGACCGCGATGACCTGGACCCTCGCCGCAGGCCTGCTGCTCCTCCTGGCTAGCCCGGCGCTGCTACGACGGCGGTACGACCAACAGTGGCTGATGCGCCCCGTGTCCTGGCTGGCACTGACCGCCGTCGGCTACCAGGGCGTCTCCGAGGTCGTCATCCGGCTAACCGACGCCGACCAGCTCGTCGCTTACCGGCCGAGCCGCGCCGCCGTCGACAACGGGATGGTGGTCGCCGGGCTGGCGCTGCTCGCGCTGACCATCGGGTACCTCGTCGCGCACCCGCCCGCGCCGGTCGAGGTCGACGTCGACACCGGTGACCTCGCCCGAGCTCTCGACTGGCGGATCTTCGCCGTGCTCACCGTGCCGCTCGTCCTGACGACGGCCAGCGGCCGCGGCTACTCCAGCGGGCAGCCACTCGACACCCAGGGCGCGATCGACGCCGGCGGACTCGGGTCGCAGTTCTTCGTTCCGATGGTGATCCTGACCGCCTTCGCCTACCTGCTCCGACACCCCCGGCAGTACGCCTTCGTGCTCGTGGCGCAGAGCATCGGCCTGGCGGTCGCCGGGCAGCGGCTCGAGGTGCTGGTTGCCGCTGCGGCGCTCACCGCGCTGGCCATGCGCGTCGGACTTCGACCCGGCCGCCGCCAGCTGGTCGTCACGGTGGCCGTGGCCCTGGCCGCCGTCGTCGCGATCAACTCGGTGCGCACCACGGCCGGCCGCGAGGTGTTCCAGTCAGACTCCGGGTTCGCCGCCCGCTTCGACGCGCTCCGCGAGGGCCTGACGAACCCGACCGCGACCTCGGACCTTGGGCCCGGGGCGCTCGCCGAGGCCGCCCTACGACTGGACAGCGCGTCGTGGACGGGCGCGGTCTACGAGGCACTGCACGAGCCCGGGGTGAAGCCCGCCGGGGCGCACCTGATCCGCGGTGCCGTCCTCACGTCGGTGCCGAGCGTGCTGTTCCCGAGCAAGACGACGGTGCTGACCGAGCTCGATCGCAGCCCCGAGGCCGCGACGATCGTGGCCTTGCGCATGGAGCGGGTCGACTACCTCCCGGGCCACCTGACCCTCTTCTACGGCGCGCTCGGCCTGTGGGGTCTGCTGCTGTTCAACCTGCTGGTCGGCATGGCACTCGGGCTCCTCGAGCGTGCCGCGCTTCGCCGGGCCTCGCCGGTGGCGATCGTCGGACTGCTCACCCTGCTGCAGTCGGCGCTGTTCTACGAGCGTGGCATCGACTACTACCTGCTCGCCGGACGGTCCTTCTTCGTGCTCGCCGTGCTGGTCTACGTGCTCGGCGCGGTGGTCGGGTACCGAGCTGGCCCGAGAGCACAAGACCCCGGTCGCCTCGGGCCTACTGGATCGCCACGACGTCCCACACCAGCAGTGCGCCGACCGTCGGTACGGCCGCGGTCGTGATGTAGATGTTCGACGCGTTGGACTTCATCGGGATGTAGGCGTTCAGCGCAGCGGCCGCTGGGGTTCGTGGCGTGAGCGAGAACTTGGGGGTCGCGGCCCAGTTGATGCCGGGCGCCACGACCATCACGTCGCCAGCGGTGACGCCGGCGGCAGGGGTGACCGAGACCTGGAAGGCTGTGTCCGTCCCGGTAGCGGTAGCAGGCTCGAAGGCGGCTGCGGCGAGCCCCGTGGCGTTGCCGATGGCTCCCTTGCTGATCAGGTGTCGGCGGGAGACGCCGATCTCGACGACAGACCCGGCCTCGCCATCGATCGAGCCCCAGGAGAACGTGACCCCGGTCGCGGTCGCGGTGGCGAGCGCGGACAGTTCGACGCTCGTGGCCGAGATGTAGCGGGCGATCAGGGTGCCTGCCGGGATGCCGGCGCCCTTGATCGGCATGAACTCGTGCTGCCGGTTCCAGCCCGCGGTGGCCGAGGTGATGATCGGGCTCCCGCTGGTGGTCGCGCCGTTGGTCACGCTCTTGGCGGGAGCCGTGCGGAAGGCGACCTCCGGGAACGGTCCCCCCAGCGTCTCGATGATGCCTGCATCGCCTGAGGGAGCGAGGTTGGCGAAGCCCTGACCGAAAGCGCTGATCGCCATGATCGGGCCGCGGTGCACGGCGGTCTGCGGGTTGTAGGAGGCTCGCGCCTGGTTGGGCGTGATGACGGTGTTGTCGACCTTCGCCGGGCCGGCGGTGATGGGGTACTCGTCGGACTGAGCGCCGGAGACGACGAGGTTGAACTGGGCGCCGTCGTCGAGGTAGACCCCTGCCTTGGTGACGGCGGGGTTGGCGTCGTAGATGTTGTTGTGGCTGATCGTGCAGTTGATCGCATGGTGCAGCCTCACGGCGTACACGTAGCTGCCCACCATCTCGATCAGGTTGCCGGTGATGACGTTGCCGAGCGCGGACTGACCGCCGGTGCCGCTGGGCTGGCCGTCGATCTCGAAGGCTGCGCCACCAGGGAGGTCGGTGCCGCACTGGTTCCAGACGGTGTTGTCACGGATGACGACCCCGTTGAAGAACGCTCGGCCGTAGACGGCGCGGCGGATGTTGTTGAAGAAGCAGCCGGTCACGGTCGACCCGTAGCCCTGGAACCCGTCGTCCCAGCCGGCGCCGCCCTCGACCTGCTGGGTGCCCCCGCCTACGAACACGTCCTGGTCGCAGGCGGTGTGGGAGTTGCCGCCGATGAAGGACACGGTGTCGACGGCTCGGAACACGGTGTTGGTGACGTGGATGAAGTGGCCGTTGTCGACCTGCATCGTGAGGTCGTCGAGCTGGAACAGGCCGACGCCGTTGCCGCGGATGGCCGCGTGCGCGCCGGCGGGCCCGGTGAAGTGGAGCACCGTGCCGCCCTGCGGGTCGATCGCGCCGCGGGACGCCCACTGCGACCCCTGCCCTCGCAGCCTGAGGCTGTTCATCTTCGGCACGGGAGTCGCGCCGTCGGTTGGCAGGGTCAGGTCGTTGGAGGCGATGGTGACCGTGCCCGCGGGTAGGACCAGTGTTCCGCCGCCGGCCGCCTCGAGAGCGGTGAGTTCGGCGAGCAGCGTGGCGCGCTGGTTGGTGCCGTTGGTCTTGACCTTGGATCGAACCTCGCCGCCGCTCGTGAAGGCGGCGTCGAGCTGCTCGCGCGTGTCGCTGTTGGGTGAGGCGACGTAGGACGCGACTCCGGCGTCGGATCCGCCCGGCCCGACGGGCAGGTCGCCGGCGATGAACTCGCTGCCGTCCTTGAAGTCGAAGGCGAGCTTGCCGGCGGCGACTCGGATGTCGTCGATGGCGATGGGTACCTGCGGTGGCGGCGTGACCGGTCCGTCGGTCACGACGGTGACGGTGACCAGGAGCGGGTCGGCGCCAGCGGCGGTGATCTGGACTCCGTAGTTGCCGACCTGCTCGGTGGCCCAGGTCGCGGTCCAGACGCCGCCACCAGCGCTCGACGCCTTCAAGCGCCGCCCCCCGGGCGCCACGAAGCTGGGCAGCGTCAGGTCGTCGAGCATGACGGTGATCGAGACGACCTGGCCGATGCCGGTCTCGACGTTTGCGTCGGACACCAGGGTCAGGGTCGTCATGGTCGCGGTCCTTCCGTCGGCGGGCTGAGCTCGTCGGTCAGGTGTGGGTGGGGTCGGATGATGGCGACGCGCTCGCCGGCGGCCGAGCGGGCGATCTCGTCGACGACGACCATCCGGAGCGTCTCGAAGGCGTCGTGCAGCTCGTTCCACGCGCGCCGGCACCTGGCGTCCTGCTCGGCGATCTCGGTGCGGTGGCGGACACGGAGGGCGTCGAGCTCGGCCTCGACCTCGTCGGTGCGGTCGCGCCAGCGGACCTCGCCGGCCTCGGCCCGTTCGGCTCGACGCTCGGTGGCGTCGAGGGCCTGCTGGGTCTCGTCGAGGCGCTGCTTGTCGGAGAGCGCGGCGTCGGTGACCTGCTGCTGTCGGTTCTGGTCGGCGCGTCCGCGGCGGTTCTGGATGAGCGCGCCGGCGGCGGCGAGCAGACCAGCGACCGCGACGATGACGGCCGCGATGCCGTCGAGGTCCACACGTCACCGGCCCTTCGGGTGGTCGTACTCCTCGGCGAGTCGCTCGAACGGGGTGACGAGCGGTTGCCCGCACATCAGGAGGTCCTTGCCCATCAGCACCAGGAACGCGATCGTGCCGACCGGCGTGGTCGCGCCGCCCTCGGCGAACGAGCAGGCGAACGCGGTGGCCAGTACCGCCTCGAGAACGACCGAGACCACCATCCCCACGCGGGCCCGGTCCTCGCTGCGGCTGATCGCGGCGTGCAGCAGGAACGCCGAGCCGATGAGGAACAGCAGACCCCACACGGGGATGGGCATGATCGCCCGGGCCACCGAGTAGGCGGGGCCGGTGAAGCGGTCGGCGAGCACGATCGCGGACGAGCCGATCGCGGCGTGTCCGACCACGGTCAGCGCGAGGTAGGCGCGCGCACGGGAGGTCATCGTGCTGCCGGGGGCGGGCGCGTCGTGGCTCATCAGGCGGCTCGAATCAGGAAGTAGAGCGCGCGCCACGGCGGCACGGCGTCGTGGGTGTGGCCAGCACCGCCAACGTTGTCGGGGGTGCCGCTGGCGGTCGTCATGCGCGAGGTGGTCGACGGGGGCCCGGTGTTCACCGACCCGCCCGCGGAGCCGACCGCCTTGATGCCGGCGCCGATCGGGAAGCGGTCGGTCATGTTCGGCCGGATGGTGGCGTCGGTGTGCAGCCCGGCTGCGACGAGGGTCTGCAGGTGCGCCAATAGCTTCGGGAAGCGGGTGGTGTCGTAGGCCGCGCCGTTCATCACGATCCACCCGGGGTTGTTCGCCTCGGCCTGCGCGATGGTGCCGTAGAACGGCTTCACGTCGCCGATGCCCTCGGTCGACGGCGGCCGCGGCGTCGGGGACGGGGTGACCTGCGGCGGGGCGACGCTGCCGTCGGCGGCGAACCCGAGCACGAGCTGCCACTTCGTCGGGGTGATCCGGTGGGTGACCGAGACGACGCGTGCGTCCTCGTCGATCCCGGCACGGGTGTTGACGATGGTGACCAGGTCGTAGAGGTCGCGCAGCACGTGCGCCCCGAGCTGGGCCGTGGTGGCCAGGGTCAGCGTGATGCTGTTGACCTTCACGCCCGGCGTGGAGTTCGCGGCGAGGATCTCGGCGGCGTAGTCCGCGATCTGCGCGTCGCTGAGCCCGTGGACGGTGAACTCGGCCGGCCGGATGTCGTTCCACCGGCGCTGGCTGGCCAGGTCGTTGTACGGCCCGTAGGGCACCTCTTCGGTGTTCCCGTCGGTGCCGACGGTGAGGCGCTTGATCGTGACGGCGTTGATGAGGCGCGCGGGGTCGAAGTCGAGGTCGATGCCGTTGCTGGCGTAGACGTCCTCGGAGAGCACGTCGACGACCGCGTTGCTGATGAGGTCGCGGTCCCAGGCCTGCAGGACGCCCTTACGGTCGACCCAGGCGTACCCGAGGACGCTGTCGCGGGTGATCGCGACCTGATCGACGGCGGTGGCCTGCTCGACCTTCGAGACGTAGGTGACCGGCACGTCGGGGTCGAGCGCGTCGGTGGACCCGTTGCAGTTCCAGGGCACGCCGGTGCCGGCCAGCACCGCGGGCAGCTGCGCGATGGTGGCGACGCCGTCCGGGCGCGAGGTGGTGGCGAGGGTCGTGAGGTTGTCGACGGCGGTGAACGCGATGCGGGTGCGCTTCTCGTCGGCGACGTTCCTGGCCAACAGGTCGTAGGTGGTGCGCGCGGTCTGCACCGTGCCGCGGAAGATGGACTCCCACGCCCCGGCGACGAGGACCTGCGCGTCGATCGGGGTGCCCTTGCGCAGCGTGGTGTTGGCCGCGGGGTCGAGGCTCGCGGCGAGGACGGTGCCGGAGAGCGTGCTGAGCTGCAGCTCGTCGCGCTCGATGGTCAGGTCGTGGCTCGGCGCGAGGACGTCGACCACGGTCCGCTCCGCTGTCAGCGTCGAGGCGTTCACCTCGCCTGCCGCGCCGGCGATGAGGACCAGGTCGCGGATGACGAGCGCCTGGCCGAGCGTGACGCCCGCGGTGGCGACCGCGATGCTCACGCTGACGGCGTCGGCAGGCGCGTCGACCGCGAGCGTCGCGACCCCGTTCGCCGCGGTGGTGGTGCTCGAGTCGGCCGAGGTGACCGAGGTCCCGTTCGTGCGCCGGAACCGCAGCGTGAACTTCAGCGCCGCGCCGGCGGTCGAGGAGCCGGTGCGCCGGATCTGCGCGCGAACGCGGGTGTCGACGCCCGGGGCGAGCTTGATCGGGCCGTAGGTGGCCGGCGTCGCGCCGCCGCGGAGCAGCCGGAACCCCTGCGGCACCACGGTGATCTGGTAGCCGCTGTTCAGGCCCCACCCCGACCGTCCGCCGGCGCCGGAGGGGTTGGTGATGAGATTCGGCATCCCGGGCCACGGCTGCAGCGCTCGCAGCCGCAGCACGTCGGTGGTGGTGAACTCCTGCCGCGTGGCCATCAGGCGCCTCCGATCGCGAGCTTGCGAACGCCGACCAGGTGGGCAGCATCGACCTGCACCGAGAACTCCTTGCCGGCCCGCAGCCCAGCGATCGCGGCGGCGTCGGGGCGCACGATGACGGTGAGCGTCCCCACGCCCGCCCCGCTGGCGCCGTAGCCGAGGCGGGGGGCGAAGTCGTTGCGGCCGAACGGGGCGGTCATGTCGGCCGCGGTCTTGCGCATGATCTTCTGTACGCGGGTGTCGTCGAGTCCGATCGCGAGACCGGCCATCGTCTGCTCGCCGACGCTGCGGAAGACCCGCGACGGCGACTTGATCCCCAGCGCCTTGCGGATCGCCTGGGCGAGCCGGTCGCCGATGCGGATCGCAACCCGGTCCAGGCGTCGCTGCTCGCGCTCGAGCCCGGCCACGAGCCCAGCCGCGGCCTGGATGCCGGCCTGCTTGAACTCCTTGGCCATCGTCTGGCCGAGCCCGCCGCCGGCCGCCGCGATCTGCGCCTGCAGCGCGTTGATGTCGTTGATCGCAGACGCGCCGCCGGCGGCGATCGCCTCGGCGGTGGCCAGGGCAGCCTCGGGGCCCTGGTCGAGGAGCTGCTGGATCGCGGTCTCGGAGAGCTTGGGGCCCTGCTTGTCCCTGAAGGAGGCGATCAGTGCGGCGAACCGCTTCGCCCGCTCGGCCCGGTCCTCGAGCTGGTCGAGCAGCGAGCCGATCGACACCGAGCCGTCCTCGAGCTGCCCCAACCCGATGACACTGCCGTAGGAGACGAACGACTCCTTGATGGCCGCGGCGTAGGACTTGTACTCGTCGCGGGCCTGCTTCAGCTGGTCGGTGGCGCGCGCGAGCTTGGCGGCGTTGGCGTCCTGCTGCTTGCCGTTCGCCTTGAGCAGCCGCGACTCCTCCCGCAGCGTGGCCGCGGCGGCGGCGCCGGCCTCGCGGATCGCCTTGGTCCGCTTGCGCAGTGCACGCTCGGACTCGTTCTCAGCCGCGCGAAGCGCCTTCTCGAGCTTCTCGCCCTTGAGCCGCTCGCGCAGCCGGGCCTTCTCGGCCTTGAGCTCGGCGGCCGCGGTCCGCTCGGCGGCCCGCTCCCGGGCCTCGTAGGTCGACTCGATGAGGTTGCCGAGCTTCTCGATCGCCCCGCTGATGCCCTCGCTGCCGCCGGTGACGCCGCCGAGTGCCTTGGTGATCTGCGAGACCAGCCCGCTGGCCTTCGCCGAGACGCCCGGCGTGGACTTGTCGAGGCCGACGCCGAAGCCCTCGCCGAGCATGCGGCCGAGGTACTCGGTCTCCTTCGACGGCGACTGGATCTTGCCGGCGTTCCTGGCCGAGGCGATCGCGCCACGGACGGCGGCCGCGGCCTGCGACGAGAGCCGGTACTGCGCCGTCGCGAAGCCGCTGATGATGCCGGCCTCGAGCTGGTCGCCGACACCGACGCCGCCGCTGTACGCGATCCCACGTGCCGCGCCCGTGCCGGAGCGAAGCGACGAGTTCAGCGGGCCGCCGTCGAACTTCGCGCGGCGGCTGCCGTCCGTGAGCCGGGCAGCGACGTCGCGACCACCCCGCTCAGCCTCCTGGCGGAAGTCGCCGATGTGCCGCTCGAACGTCGACTTGAACTCGGTCAGCTTGGCCGGCTTCTTGTCGACCTCGTCGAGCCCGTCGACGATGCGCCGCAGGCTCTTCACGGTGGTGTCGACGCCGGAGGCCGCGATGAGCGCCTTGAGCGTCTTCCGCTTCTGGAACTCCTTCTGCTGGCTGACCAGGCGGGCGAGGCCGCGCTCGGTGACCGGCAGGCCCTCGCTGTCGTACTTCTGCACCAGCTTCTTCGAGATCAGACCGCGCAGCTTGCCGATCTCCTGGTTCACGCGCTGCTGCTCGCGGACCTTCTCGCCGTCGGCGCGGATGGACTTCTGCTGCGCTCCGAGGAACGCGCGCACGGAGCCGGCCGCCTTCGCCTCTTCGCGGGAGGTGTCGATGAGCTGGAAGCCGAGCTCCTCGAGCTTGCGGCGCTTCTCGGCGAACTGCCGCGTCCCTTGGCCGGTGAGCTCGATGATCTTGCCGTCGACGTTGCCGAAGCGCCCCGAGACGGTGACGGCGTTGCCGTAGGCGGCGGTGACCCGCTTGACGGCGCCCTCCTGGCCGAGCACGGCGCCGACGAGGTCTCGGGTGCTGATCCCGAGCCGGGCCGACTCGGTGAGCACGCCCTTCTCCTGCGCCTGTAGGAGGATCGCGCTGCGGGTGGCCCGGGTAGTGGCCCCGGAGACCTGATCGAGGGAGTCGGCGTAGGCACCTACCGAGGGGGTGGCGGCCTCGACGACGTTCTTGAACTCCTCGGTCAGCCTGAGGGTGGGGTCGATCTCGTTCTTGATCGCGCCGAAGGCGTCGCCGACCCGGTCGAACGCGTCGCCGAGGATGGGGATGTCGTCGACGACGTTGCCGATCTCGTCCTTGAAGGAGATGAGTGCGCCGACCACGCCGCCGACGATGAGGCCCGGGAGGCCGCCGAGGGCGAAGCCGAGGCCGGCGGCGCCGAGGCTGGTCTGCAGCTTGCCGGCGGCGGTGTCGGTCTCGCCGAGGCCACTCGACAGCGCGAGCAGGCCGCCCACTCCGGCGGCGGTGCCGGCGGCGGCCTTGAGCTTGCCCATGGCCAGCGCGGCGTTCTGGCTGTGCTGCGACCCGTAGCGCAGGGCCTGCCAGTAACCGGTGGCGTTGACGCGCGCGGTGGCCATCGCGCCGCTGACCCCGACGACCGCGCCACGGAGACGTGGCAGCACGGCCAGGAAGACCCCCGCCTGGAAGGCGAGGGACGCGACGTCGTCCGGGATGGCCTCAACGATGTCGGCGAGCAGCTCGAGGCCGTCGACGGCCAGACCGAGCGGTGAGAGCAGCGGGGAGAGCCCGTCGGCGGCGTCGAGGAACGCCGGGCCGAGCTTCTCCGCGATCCGGACCACCGAGTCGAGGCCGTCCTCGGCGTCGTCGAGGAGCGGGCCGATGTCGACGCCGGTGGCGCGCTCGAGCTGGTCGGCCAGGCCGCCGATGGCGCCTTCGAGTCCGCCGCTGCGGTAGTCCTGGCGGAGCTGCTCGACCAGCTCGTCGACGATCGGGAGGACCTTGCCGCCGACGACGTTGACGAAGGTCTGCTGGATCTCGCGCTTGAAGGAGGTCAGCCGGGACGAGGCGTTGTCGTTGAGGGTGTCGCCGGCGCGGTCGATGGCGCCCTCGAACTTCCCGAGGCCCTTCTGCCCGTCCTGGAGCGCACGGAGGAAGTCGGGGATCTTCGTGACGTTGAGGTCCTCGAGCGGGGTGCCGAACAACGCGATCGCCGCGTTGGCCTGCTCGGCGCCGGGCGGGAGCTTGAGCAGCCCCTCGAGGATGCGATCGGTCGCGCCACGGGCCCGCTTCCCGCCGGCCAGGACGTCGTCGGCGGCCTTCTGTGCGTCGACGCCGATCGTCTTGTACGCCGCGGTCGAGCCGGTCGACATGTCCGTCGAGAGGACTGTGAACTCCTTGACGGCGTCACCGATCTTGTCGATGCCGAACTCGCCCTGCTTGGCGCCGCGCACGAGGGCGGAGAACGCCTGCTCACCGTCGTAGCCGATCGAGCTGAAGAACTGCCCGTACTCGTCGGCGGCGTCGAGGATGTTCTCGCGCAGCGCCGCGGGGACCTTCTGCGCCGAGGCGGTGAGCAGGTCGAGCGCCTCGGTGGCGTCTTTGGCCAGCCCGGCCTTCACCACGGTCTGCGCGACCGACACCGCGCGGGGCACGTCGATCTCGAAGATGCCGGCGAAGTTGAGGGCCTGCTCGGTGACCTTCTTCAGCTCGGCCCCGGTGCCGAGTTCGCGGAACGAGGAGCGCACGGCGTCGATCGCCGAGACGACGTCGCCCATCTCTTCGCCGTAGGCGTCGGCGTACAGCGAGCCGGCGAGCTTGCCTAGGCGGCCCTGCTCCTTCGCGTTGGAGCCGAGGGCGGCGGCGAGCCGGTCGGTGAGCTTCTCCTGCTCGCCGAACTCCTTCGTCAGCGCCGCCGTGGCGGCCGCGGCCGCGGCGCCGACGCCGGCGGCCATCTTCCCGGCGCCGGCGACCACCTGCCGGAGGCCGACGCTGACCGGGCCGAGGTCGGCGTTCCCGCGGATGGTGATTTCGGGATCAGGCATGCGGGGTCACCTCCCTCGGTTGGCTTCCTGGACTGCTCGGTCGTGCTTGAACGCCGCCAGCTCGTAGCCGGTCAGCGCGTCGTACTCAGACGGCGGGACCCTCAGCGCCAGGCAGACGTTCGCCTTCCGCTCCGCCTGCGCCGTCAGCAGCGTCGACCGTGGGGGCCACCACGACGTCGTCCCCGGTGGCGGGCGCCAGGACCGTTCCGGCTCCGTCCACCACCACCTGGTCTCCGGCGGGAAACGTGGCGGCCTCGGTAACCGGTTCGGGCTCGGGCTCGGGCTCCGGCTCGGCGTCGTCCTCGAGCAGGAAGCGGCGGATTTCGCCCGTCTTCACGGTGCGGAGGTAGTCGTCGTACTCGAGCGCCGGCTGCGTGCGGCGCTCGAACTGCCACGCCAGGGCGCCCATCAGACCGACCTTCGGGGCGTCGTCGTCGAAGAGGCTGTCGTAGCTCATGCCGGCGGCCCTCTCGGCCTGCGCGACCTCGTAGGCGTTCAGCTCGCTGAGTCTGCTCATGGTGTCGAGTCCTCTCGGGGTGGGTGTGCGGTGTGCGGGTTGCGGGGGGTGGGTCAGTCGAGGCCGCGGCGGTCGGCGGCCTGCTGGATGCCGCGCTCGAGGTCGGCGGCTGCGTCTTCGGTGAGCAGCTCGACGGCGGGGCGGGAGAAGTAGGCGGGCTCGATGTTGTGGGCCCGCCAGCCGTTGTCGATGACGCGGGCGTACGGAAGCGACCCGCCCACGGACAGCTCGGCGGAGCTGCCCGTAGAGCGGGTCGCAAGGGTGCCGGCGAGCGCGCCGGACAGCACCGGGATGCGCGGGCGCACGCCGGCCTCCATCTGCCGGGCGATGCCCTCCCAGGTCTCGTCGAGGGCGTCGAGGTCTCCGGCGAACGCGGAGAGCGCGCGCCGGAGACCGTCGTCGTCGACCGTGAGGTCGAGCGGCTTGCCCATCGTCGAGTCCTGGTGCTCAGGCCGGCCGGGTCAGCTGGTGGCCATCACCGGGGCGGCGGAGAACGGGAAGTCGAAGTCCCAGGTGAACTTCGCCGTCCGCGACGCGTTGGCCTCGCCGCCGAGGAAGTCGCCGTCCGGCAGCGACAGGGTGACGTTGCCGGTGAAGGTCGGCTGGGTGGCCGAGGCGGTGGTGCCGCCGTTGGGGCGAAGCACGGCGGCCGAGGTGGTGCCGGGGCTGGTGAAGACCGAAGACCAGATCGAGCCGGTCGAGAGGTCCTGGGTGGCGGTGCCCTGCAGGCGCCACTCCTTCGCGCCGCCGGCGTTCGCGTCGGCGAAGGACACGAAGTCGGCGTCGGCGTCGCCGACGACCAGGCGGCAGTTGGAGATCTCGGCGGTCTTGTCGGTGCCCGCGAGCGAGAGCTTCAGCGAGTAGGTTCCGAGTGCGGCCATGGTGCTCAGCCCTCCAGCGGGGTCGCGGTGATCTTGAAGACCACGGGGGTGTCGTCGTCCTCGCCGGTGCTGACGGAGACGGTGTGCTCGCCGGGCTCGACGGGCACCCACGAGCAGCGGAACTCGCCGCTGACCGAGCTGGGGGCGACGAGGAGCGTGAGCCCGTCGGAGGACTCGGCCGTCGGCTTCTTGCTGCCCTTGACCGTGAAGATCAGGGGCGTGCCGACGGGGCACTTCAGGGTCTTGCTGCTGACCGCCTCGAGCGCGGCCTTCTGGGTCGAGGGCTTCGCCTCGGTGGTGTCGGTCGACACGGTCACTCCTTCTCGGGGTCGGTGCTGCTGGCGGTGCTGTGGTTGGTGGTCTGGTCGATCAGGGCGCGGATGCCGTCGGGCAGGTCGGGCATCTGCAGCTCGGGCTCGGGGACGTCGTCCCAGGCTTCGAGGACGTGCCAGGTGCGCTTCGTGGTCAAGGCCGGTCGGACGTCGTCGACCCGGACGGCGAGCAGCGGCTGACCGGCGAGGAACGCGATGGCGCTGCACTCGGTGACGTCGAGCCCGAAGGCGTCGTGGAGCGCCTTGATCGCGGTCCACTGCTCGTCGGTGTAGCGGACGGTGCGGGCGTGGCCGGCGGCGTGCTCGCGGACGGCGTCGGCCAGGGTGGCGTAGGCAGTGACGTCGTGCTGGGTCATGGTCGAGTCCTCCAGGGGTCGTCGAGTCGACCGCGCGCGGTGCGCGGCGCAGGAGGTGGTGCACCCCGCCCGGCCGGACTCGACTCGAGCCGGGCGGGGTGGCCGGTGTGGGTGAGGCGGGGGGTCAGTCGTCGCGGCCGTGCGCGTGCTCGATGAGCACGTCGATCGGCGCGGCGAGGTACGGCTTGCCGTTGATCCCGATGACCCCGGGCCCGCGGACGTCGCCGATGACAAACCCCTGGGCGCGCAGCGCCTCGAGCACGGGCAGCACACGGGCGATCAGGTCGTCGAGCTCGTCCTCGCGGGAATCGCCGTCGGCGGTGCCGGCCACCACGGTGACGACGTGGCGCACGATCTCGCAGCCGAAGTTCGCGCCGGTGCCGGTGATGTACGGGCTGCCGGGCCCGACGAACGCGCACGGTGAGGCGACGGACTTCGGCATCTTCGTGTAGGTCGCCAGCTCATCGGCCTTGAGCGCGGCCTTGATGGCCTCGCGCTGCAGCCGGTAGGCACTCACCACGAGCGCCAGCTCAGGCCGGACCAGGTGCTGACAGCGGGGTCGGGGTACTCCGACGCCGGCGGGAACGACCCGGCGGGGAGCGCGGCAACGCTCCCGGCCGGGTTCACGCTGGCGCGGACCTCGGCCAGGATCTCCTCGCGCCGTTCGTTGAAGGTCTCGGTCACGCCCTCGTAGGAGCTGCTGGCCTTGCCCGAGGGGTTCTCGTGGGCGATCGCTCCGAGCTCGATCGCCCACGAGAACAGCTGCTCGGTGACCGGCGTGGGCCGGTCCTCGACGCCGAGGATGGGCTGCAACCAGCCCCACACCACCCGCTCCCGCAGCGAGGCCGTGTCCTCGTCGACGTCGTGGCCGATCCACGTCGTCAGTTCGGCCGCGGTGAACAGCGGGGCGGGGGTGTCGGGCATGGCGGCAGGTCAGGCCTGGCGGGCCAGGAGCTTCTCGAGCGCGGCGGTCAGGCGCTCGCGCGCCTTCTCGCCCTTGGTGCTGCGCTCCCCGTCGAGGGCCATCCGGGCGCGGTCCTGGTCGTCACCGACCCAGCGCAGGACGTCCTCGATCTTGTCGCTGACGGGCCGCTCGTCCCCGCCGCCCTGGCCGCCCTGACCGGCGCTGCCGGCGGGGTCGACGTCGGGGACGTGGGGGACGGTGCCGGGGGCGACCTCGGCACGGACGTCCTCGGGCATGCCCGCGAGCGCGGCCTCGTAGGCCCGCTGTGCCTGCTCGGCCACGGCCTTGGCGTGCTCGAGCGCGGACCGCTCGAGCGCGCCCGGGGCGACGACGGCGCCGGCCGCGACGAGGCGCTTGGCGTCCTCGACGTTGAGCTCGACGACGTCGCCGCGGCGGTAGCGGGTGAAGTCCAGCGGCTCGCCCGGCTTGGAGGTGATGTGGTCCCAGGACAGGGCGACCAGCTGGTACTTGCCGGCCTTGACCTCGTTGAGCTCGCTCACGGGGTCACCACCCCGGTGATCCAGCAGGCGGCCTTGGGCTGGTCGATGCCCATGGCGCGCTTCATGGTCGCGTCGGTGCGGTGCGACTCGGTCGGGCCGCCGTTGGGGCCGTTGCCCTCGGGGTAGAGCGGGGTGACCTCGAGCGGCCGCGGGTCCGTGTAGAACCCGAGGGTCTTGCGCTGGGTGACCAGGACCCGGTCCTTGGGCCAGAACCGGGCGGTGAGGCCGAGCATCCCGAGGACGTCGGAGGGGAGCTTGCCCTTGTAGGCGATGTTCTCCCCGGCGAGGTTGCCGCGGTAGACCTTGATGAAGTCCTCGTTGTCGATGAGGACCGGGGTCAGCGAGGTCGGCAGCACGGTGGTGTCGGCCTCGTAGCCCTCGGTGGTCTCGTCGTCGACGTCGCCGGCGGAGTTCACGACCTCCATGGCGCGGGCGAAGTCACGACGGGGGCGGCCGTTGGAGGTGTCCCAGGCGGCGCCGGCGGCGATGGTGGGGATGGCCGGGTTGAGCAGCAGCTGCCGCATGGCGACGAACCGGGCGCGGATCATGGTGTTGACCAGCGCGAGGACCTGGCGGTTGACCTCGCGCAGGTTGTTCTCGCGC
Organism: Nocardioides marinquilinus; assembly: GCF_039543705.1. Classification (NCBI taxonomy): domain Bacteria; kingdom Bacillati; phylum Actinomycetota; class Actinomycetes; order Propionibacteriales; family Nocardioidaceae; genus Nocardioides; species Nocardioides marinquilinus. The sequence continues at coordinate 319,341 of NZ_BAABKG010000005.1, read as the reverse complement.
TTCATGTCCTCCGAGATCCGGACGCCGGCGCCCTTCTTGGTGCCGACGGCGAGCCGGGGCAGGCCGCGCTGGGTGCCGAGGACGGGGATCTCGTCGAACTCGATGAGCTCGTCGACGTCGCCGTCGAGGAACACCGAGGAGCTCTCCTCGAAGGCGACGGTGGAGGCGTCGCCCTCGTAGCGCAGGAGGACGTCGTCGATGAACTGCCCGTCGAGCAGCGAGAGGATCCGCGCCGGCAGCCACAGGGGGTTCTTGCGCAGGTCGTCGACGGTGATCTTGCGACCGCCGTCGAGGGTGAGCTGGGTCATCTGGGTGCTCCTCAGTAGATCCAGGCCAGGGCGACCGAGTCCACGACGGTCACGCCGCCGGGCTGGGTGCACTCGCCGACGATGGTGCGGGCGTCCGGGGTGGCCCCGGCGGGCGTCACGCGGCCAGCGGAGGCCGCGATCAGCTTGTCCCCGAAGTTCGCGGCGGCCGCGTACTTCACGGGGACCTCGACGTTCTTCTCGACGCCGACCCGGGTGCCGAGCGGCGCGGTGTCGAGGACCCCGCCGACCGGCTCGACGACCAGGGTCGCGACGGCATCGTTGCGCGCCACGCCGAGGACCTTGACCGACCCGGCGGCGGCGACGCCGGCCTTGGAGGCGGCGCGGCCCTCGACGAGCTGGCCGCCGACGATGGTCTCGGCGGCCGCGTAGGACCGGCCGCCGTGCTTGCGGCGGATGGGGATCGCGGGCATGTCAGCTCACCTTCCAGCTCTGGTAGCCCTCGTCGGCCTGGATCTCGGCGAGGGTGGTCGGGGTGGGGGCGTCGTCGCCGCTGCCGCCGTGGCCCTGCTCGGCGGTCGGCACGAGCGGCGCCGCGGCGGCGAGGTAGGCCTCGGTGCCCTCGGGGTCGCGCTGGAAGTCGGCCGACCACTTCGCCCGCGCCTCGCTGGTGGCGGGGAACTTCGTCTTGTGACGGTCCAGGAACGCGGTGGTCTGCAGCTTCTGCAGCTCGGTCGCGGCCTTGGCGCCGGCCTCGGCCTTGGCGGTGACGTCGTCGAGGACGGTGGCCGAGACCAGCTTCATGCCGGCCGGGACGGCCGTGCTGGTCGTGGGCTCGGCGCGCTCCTCGAGCGCCTCGGTGACGGCGGCGACGATGGCCTCGGCGTCCGCGTCCGCGGGGAAACCGACCTGCTCGCGCAGGGCCGCGATCTGCGTGTCGTTGAAGTCCACGACGGCAGCTCCTTCGGGTTGGGTGTTCCCGCCCGCGGACGCGGTCGGGGGCTTGGGTCGCTCGCCGCGCCACGCGGCGCGGGCGGCGGGATGGACGCACTGCTCGAGGACCTGCAGGTCGTGGGCGGCGTGGGCCCACTCGTCCTCGTCGTCGAAGTCGTCCTCGGGGGCGGTCGGCGGGCTCCCGGTGGCGGTGCGGGTGCCGACCTCGTCGGCCAGGCCGGCGGTGACCGCGCCCTCGGCGGTGTACCAGGTGCCGGTGCCGTCGTTGGCGAGCATCACGGCTCGCCACTGGTCAGCGGTGCCGCCGGCCTTGTAGGCGTAGACGCTGGCGTAGTTGGCGCTCTGGCCGTCGATCCACTCGGCCTGGCGGCGGAGCTCGGCGGCGTTGCCGTAGCCGTAGGTGGAGGCGTCGTGGAGCATCATCTGCGAGCCGGGGCACATGACGATCTCGTCGCCGGCGATCGCGATGACCGAGGCCGCGGAGGCGGCGAGGCCGTCGACGACCACGACGACCTTGGCGCGGTGGTTGCGCAGCAGGTTGCCGATGGCGATGCCGTCGGACGCGTAGCCGCCCGGGGAGTGGATGCGGACGTAGAGCACGTCGACGTCGCCGAGGTCGCGCAACGCCTTGGCGACCGACTCGGCGTTGAAGCCGAACCACCAGCCGCCAACGACGCCGTAGAGCCAGATCTCGGCGACCTTCGCGCCGGGCTGCGGGTCGGGGCCGGCATCGTCGGGGTCGACGGCAGCGAGCGCGACGAGGGAGCGGTTGCCGTCGAGGGTCTTGGCGTTGGCCTTGACCTTCGGGATGGTCAGCACGGCGGGTGCGGGTGCGGTGCCTGCCTTCACGCGGGCCTCCTTGCTCGAGTCGGTGCTCATGCGGCGTCGGGGACGTTCTCGCGGATGAAGGTGGCCATGTCCTCGTCGTCCTCGAGCCCGGCGAGCTTGCGGAGGTCGTCGAGGGCTTGCTGCGCGTCGCGGCGCGAGCCGATCTCGTCGAAGACGACTCGGGGCGCGGGGACGTTGCGGCCGAAGTTCCAGTCGACGAGGTCCTCGACGATGTGCGCCGTGGCGATGTCGCGGATCTCCTCGGCGATGGCCTGCAGGCTGAGGGTGAAGAAGTCGGCGAAGGTCGAGCCGAGGGCCCAGGACCCGGTCTGGGTGCCGAGGTTGAGGAAGTGGGCGAGCACGGCGCGAGCGATCTGCTCGTCGTGGTAGCGGACGAACTTGTCGGGGTCGATCAGCTGGCCCTTGACGCCGAGCAGGTCGAACGTCGCTCCGTTGGCGAGCGAGAGGCCGGCGTTGGAGCCGGCGCGGGCGCGGGAAGCCATCGTGAGACCGGCGTCGATCTCGGCTTGGCCGCCCTTGTCGCTGGCGGTGTGCACGGGCAGGCCCATCGAGTTGCGGGCGACGCCGATGGCCCAGGACCGGTTGCCGTCGTCCTTGAGCAACCAGTTCTTGTAGCAGGCCCGGAGCACCGAGACGCCGCGCCAGTTGGCGCCACGGCGGCCGTGTGCGTAGACGACGAGCCGGTCGATCTTCGTGGTCCGCGTGGTCGCGGTGAGAGCCGGGGTGACGACGCCGCCGATGCTCGCGCCACGGGGGTGCTGCTCGACCGAGATGAGCCCGCCGTCGTCGGCGATGTTCCACTTCGCGATCGTCGCCGGGGGTCGCCAGCCGAGTTTCCGCAGACGCCACTTGCTGATCTCGTCGTCCCAGCGTGCGACCTGGTTGAACACGCTGTGGCCCTGGGCGAGGAAGTCGCAGGCCTCGTAGAGGTGCTGGTTCCAGGAGAACCGGTCGCGGCCGCGCAGCTGTGCGGCGAAGTCGCGGCGCTCGGTGTCTCCGCGCAGCCGCAGCCCGAGGCTGGACGACGTCGTGACCGCGACCTCGTTGTCGCAGTGCCGGGCGTCGAGCCCCCAGCCGGTGCGGAGGATCGGCGCCATGACCGCCTGGAGCACGGAGGCGATCTGCGCGTCGGTCTGCATTCGCTGGTAGATCGGGATGCAGAACGGCCACTGCAGCTCGGGGACTTGCTCCCCGGCGATGGTGTCCCAGAAGCCGTCGGCACCGGGGTTGGCGTAGCCGACCTCGCGGCGCGGCACCTGGGTCACGGTCACTCGGTCACGCCCCCCTCAGACGGTCGGCAGGTGTCGGCTTCAGGTGGGTCACCACCGGACGGTGGCGATGTCGATCGCCTCGCGGCGCACGGCTGCTTCGTCCTCGCTGCGCGGCACCCCCGCGGGGACGACAGCGACCGCGGTCAGCGCACCGAAGCGGTGCAGCGCCGTGGCGGGCGCGACGATCGGGCCGACGTGGATGTCGGTGTCACGGCGGTCCCAGGTCGGGACCTCGTTGACGTAGCGGGTGCGGGCGAAGGCCGCGGCGGCGGTCATCTCGGCCTGGTCGGTGTGCACCAGCGTGCCCTCGTCGAGGCCGTCGAGCAGCGCGCTGCAGCCGGCGGTGTAGTCCTTCGACGGCAGCGTGACGTGGTCGATGCCGGCGGCGGTGAGCCGGGTCGAGAGCCCCGCGGTGCGGGTCGGGTGGAGCGCGACCTCGAGCACGCCATCGCCGAGACGCTCACGCAGCCGCTCGACGGCCGGGACCATCCAGGCCAGCCCGGGCTTGGTCTGCACCACGAGCAGCGTGCGGCCGGCAGGGCCGTCGCCGGCGACCCCGATCGAGCCGGCCGACTTGTCGGGCTCGACGTCGAGCACCACCGCGACCCGCGTCGACGCCGGAACCCGCTCGTCGACCAGCCGCCGCCAGGCCCGCAGGTCGACCGCGGTCGCGCCGGCGTCCTCCTCGTCGGACTCCCACCAGCCGAGGCACTCGCGCATGAACTCCTCGGCCGGCAGCGCCTGGCGGGTGTTCGCGATCTTCTCCAGCGTGATCCGGCCCGTCGACAGCGTCGGGTTGGCCTTCTCCCACAGCTCGACGCGGTTCAGCGCGCAGGCCGGGTCGCCGTTCTTCGGGTGCTGGCAGTCGGGGTCCTCGCACGGCGTACGCGGGGAGTGCCACTCGACGTAGGTCATCATCGGCGTCGACCCGGCGGTGCCGCGTTCGCGGATCTCGCCGAGCGCGTCGCTGTCGGCCATGCCGGGGCTCGAGGCGTAGACGACCTGGGGGTTCGTCATCGCCAGCATGATCGGGATCAGCGAGCCGAGCATCCGCGGCGTGAGCGCGAACGACTCGTCGAGGATGAGCTTCGGCCGCGCCAGGCCACGGCCGCCGGACTTGGTGCGGGCCTTGAACATCACCGTCTGCTCGAGGCCGGTGCGCGGGTCGCGCAGCTCGAGCCGCTCGCTGCCGTTGTCGGTGTAGACGCCGCGGTTGCGCTGCGGCAACACGCGCCGCGACAGCGCCGGCGACCCCTGGATCAGGTCGGCGAGCTCGGACTGCGCGTCGAGCGTCGTGCTCATCTCATGCGCAGACCACACGATCTCCGGCACGTCGAGGACGTAGAGCCAGCCGAGCACGATCATCTTCAGCACGCCGGTCTTGAGGTTCTGGCGGCAGCAGATGACGCAGATCTCGAACGAGGCCGGCGACCCGTCGGGCCGGAAGGCGAAGGCCAGGTCGAGGATCAGCTCCTGCTGCGGGTCCGGCACGTAGCCGGTCTTCGCGCAGACATCGGCGACCTCCGGGCCGAAGGTCTCGAAGGCCTCGGGCCGGACCCGCTTGCCATGCGGGCAGGTCCAGACGTCAGGCTCGATCAGCCGCCTGGCCGGCAGCGGCGAGCTTGGCTTCACGGGCCCTCCTGGCTGAGGTGACCTCGTCGTCCTCGGCCCCGTCTCCACCGGCGCCGCCGTCCGGGCCGGGCGCCGGCGGGGCGACGTGGGCGAGTGCCGCGGCCATCACGGTCCGGAGCTCCTTCGACAGCGCCGTCACCCCGGTCTCGTCCGGGTTGGCGATCTTCCGCGCGAGCTGCAGTGCCAGCTGGCCGGAGAAGCTCTGGTCGGCGCCGGCCTTGACCAGCTCGGCGCGCACCGCCTTGACCAGCTCGTGCTCGACCTTGCCGGCGGCCTGGTCCGCGTCGGTCGACTCGGCCGCGGCCTTGCGGGCGCGGGCGGCGCGCGACCGGCACGTCGTCGAGCAGAACCGGGCGGTCGACCGCTTCGCCTCGAACGCGCGGCCGCAGTCCTCGCAGGTGGCCTCGCTCGTGGCGCTGCGGCTGGGCCCGGCGACCGGCATCGTCGGCCTCCTTAGCGTTGCAGCGGGCTGCGACGCGGCGCAGAGAGAGGGACGGTGCCAGCTTGCTCGCTGGGCTCAGCGCGGTGCGCTGGATTTTCTGCTTGCTCGCTGGGCTCAGCGCGGTGCGCTGGATTTTCTGCGCCGCGCGGTCAGTCGAAGATCGACAGGGCCGGCGGCCGGGCCGCGGCGGCGTGGCGCAGCGCGCTGAGCGGGAGCCCGCCGCGCTTCTCGTTGCAGGGGGCGCAGGCGCCGCGGACGTTGGCGCGGACGAGCGCGAGCTCGGGGTGGTCGGCCACGGTCTCGAGGTGGTCACCGGTGGTGCTGACGCGCGTGCAGCCCTCGAGCTGCAGCCAGCACACCGGCTCCTCGCGGGCCGCGCGTTTCGCGAGCCGGCGCCAGGCCTGCGTGCCGCGCGGGTCGGGGATGCGGCGTCCGGTCGCGAGGGTGACGTAGCGAGTGGGCACGACTGCCTCCGGGTACGACAACGGCGGGGAGTCGTCCAGATCTGGAGACACCTCACCCGCCGAGCACAGGATGAGGGCTCGAGCCCGTGCGCGTCAAGCACTGGTCACGACGCGGCGAGTCGGGCGCCGACCGCGCGGACGCAGCGGGCCGAGCCGCAGGCCGGGCAGAGGTGCGCGAGGTCGGTGGGCTGGTAGTCCGGCAGGACCGAGCACGCGGGTGGTGGGGTGCGCGGCTCGTGCTCGTCCTCGGACTCGAAGCGGATGTGGTCGGCGAGCAGCCCGATGGTGGCCTCGTCCCACACGGTGCGGCAAGCGTCGTTGGTGCAGACGCCGATGCGGTCGGCCAGGCGGACACGGAGCGTGCCGCGCTCGGTGCACGCGGGGCAGGTGTTGTCCGGGATCCAGGCCGGCGCGTCCCACCCGGTGACGATGCGGGCGGCGATCCACCAGCGGCGGACGTCGTGCTCGATGGCTCGCCGTTGCACCGGATCGGCCGAGGCGGACAGCCCGTGCAGCAGACGGACACACGCGACGGTCCCCGACCCGGGCAACACGCGTCGCACCACGTGGTCACCGTGGCGGATCAACGTGCAGGACCGGTGGTGGCACGCACGGCAAGTCGGACCGACAGGGGCGGGGGTGCGGCTCACCTCGATGAGCTGGTCGCCCGGGTCATCGGCGCCGAGGTCGCGTACCCACCGTGCGGCCTCGACGTCGATGCGGATGGCGAGGTCGATGGCGTCGACGCGGGCCGCGGGCTTCGACGCGAACCCCGGCCGCGGTCCGGTCTCGACTGCGGCGGACGGGATGTCGTTGGCGATGAGCTGGTGCACGAGGGCGGGCACGGTGACCCGGTGGTCGTGCGGGATCCACGCCCCGTCGTCCCGCGTCGTGTAGTGCTCGCGGAGCACGTGGGTGTCGACGAGCTCGTGCACGTAGTCGGCCAGCGCCATGGGCTGGGTGCGGTCGCTGGTCATCAGCTGGAGTCCTTCCACTCGAAGCTGGGTTCGCTGGCCTCGGCCACGATCGGCACGCCGGCCAGCTCGGAGGTCATGCACCGCACCAGCTCGGCCGTGGCGTCCTCGGCCTCGTCGGCCGGGACCACGACCACGAGCTCGTCGTGGACCGGGAAGAGCGTGGCCGTGCCCCACCGGGTGCCGGACCAGCGCACGAGCGCGTCGATGAGCAGCTCGCGCGCCGTGCCCTGGATGCAGTAGTTGGGCGCGGCGTGCGGCGCGCGCTCGGGCAGGTGGATCACGCGGCCGCTGTAGGCGGGGAACCTCGTGCGGCCGGCCTCGACCGCGGCCTTGATCTCGTTCGACCAGGCGGCGAGCACCGGGGTCAGGGTGTCCATGGCGTCAATGACGCGCTGCGCGACGTCGTGGCGGACGCCGACGCCGTTGGCCACGGCGTTGACGCCGCCGCCGTAGATCCGGCCGAAGACGCCGCGCTTGATGGCGTAGCGGTCGGCCTTGGTGGCCTGGGGTCCGAAGGCCAGGCGGGCGACCTCCCAGTGCAGGTCGCGGTTGGCGTCGCCCATGATCGCGGCGAGGCCGGCGTCGCCGGACAGCGCGGCGGCCACGCGGAGCTCGACGCCGGCGAAGTCGACCGAGATCAGCTTGTGGCCGGGGTCGGCGGTGAAGCAGGCGCGCATGCCGCCGGTGCGGGAGACCTGCTGCACGTTGGGCCGGACGCACGACATGCGGCCGGTGTCGGCACCGAGGGTGTGGATCGTGGGCCGGGCGCGGCCGTCGCCGCGGGTGACCAGCTCGTGCCACGGCTCGAGCAGCAGGGTCAGCGCGGTGTTGTGGTGGCGCCAGGCGAGCACGCCGCGCACCAGGTCGCCGACCTGTCCCTCGTCCCGGCTGAGCTGCTCGATGGCGCCCTTGGCCACCGAGGGGTTGCCGGCCTTGGTGCGCGGCAGCGGTACGCCGAGCCGGTCGAAGGCCTCGGCCAACTGCTTGGGGCTGCCGGGGTTGCCGGCCTCGCCCAGTCGGCCGAGGTCGCGCACCCGTGCGGCCTGCTCGTCGCGGGCGGTGCGGTGCTCGTCGAGCAGTCGCGCGACCTGGTCGCCGTCGAGTCGGATGCCGCGGTGGCTGATGCGGGCGGTCATCCGCTGGGCGAGCAGCTCGCGCTCGAGGACCTCGGGCCCGGGGCGCGGCAGGCGGGCGGCGAGGGCGGCGTCGTCGAGGACGTCGGCCGCGTCGTAGCGGATCATCGTCTCGGCGTGGTGGTCGACCTGCGCCCAGCCGGACCGCGTCGTCGGAGTGTCGAGCTTGGTGTCGGTGAGCCAGCGGCCGGCCTTGAACAGCGCGGCCCGGGCCTCGTCGGCCACCGGCGAGAGCGCGTGCTCGCCGAGGACGTTCTTCGCCAGGTTCTTCAGGTCGGCGTCGTTGCCGGTCGAGGACGGGTCGGCGAGCTTGGCCAGCGTGCCGGTGTCGAGCATCTTGGCCCAGCCGGCGTCGGCGTCGATCAGGCCGGCGTGGGCGAGCGGGACCAGGTCGGCGCTGGCGGAGTGCGCGTGCAGCACGGTCGCCGCCTCGAGGTGGCGCCGGACGACGTCGGCTTGCTCCTGCTCGCCCGGGTCGAGGACCAGGGCGAAGTGCTCGCCGCCGAGCTGGACGGTGCGCAGGACGTGGTGCTCGTGGCCGACCGGGTAGCCGGTGTGCTCGACGTCGACGGTCAGCGCGCCGGCGGCCCGGTCGCTGCTCGGGCCCGTGATGGTGGCCAGCAGCCGGTCGGCGGCGTCGGCGTCGACGTGGGCGACGCGGCCGTCGCGGGTCACGAGGGCCGGCAGTCCGATGGTGGGCCCGGACGCCTCGGCGATCGCGGCCGCGCGCTGGGCCGCCTTGACCTCGGCCGCCCGGGCGGTGGCCTCGGCCGACTTGGCCTTGCGCCTCGGGCCCTCCTGCGGCTCGACGGGCGTCTTCTGCAGCGCGGCCGGCGGGTCGAAGAGGGCCGGTTCGCCGGGCTCCAACCCGTCAGGACCGAGTTTCCGCAGGTCAGAGGCCGAATCGGCCGGGTTCGCCGACGGATCTCCTGACGGGTTTGGAGCGAACTCCCCCCGCTGCTCACGCGTGGGCGCGGGTGCGCGCATATGCGTAGGGGGGTCTACCAACCCGTCAGACCCGTCAGGACTCACGGAAACGTTGGGCCTGACCTGCGGAAACTCACTGACGGGTAGGGGGTCGGAACCCGTCAGGAACCCGTCAGGCGATCCGTGCAACCCGTCAGGCGCGGGCGGAGCGGGCGGAGCGACCTGCACCGTCGGCTGGGTCACCGGCTGCGTGACGAAGCCTCCCTGCCGCAGCCTCAGCGCCCGGCGCTTCCCGTGCTCGGTGTGGAACGGCGGCAGGCCCAGGCGGGTCAGCGCGCGGCCCCACTTCGTCTCCGAGGGGATCTGGTCGACGCGCACGCCGTTGGCGCGGCTCGAGCGGCGGAACTCCTGGTAGAGCTCGCGGCTCGGGGTGCCGGGCTCGAAGGGCTCGGTCTCTTCGGTCACCCAAGCGGCGATGGGGTCCTGCTCGGCGCCGACGTGGTCGGCCAGGTGGCGGATGTGCTCGGGCGCGGCGCCCATGGCGGCGGTGGTCGGCTCGGCGAGCCAGCCGGCGGCCTCGGCCATCATCGAGGCCAGCACGCCGGGGGCCTCGGTGCGCCAGGCCGCGCCGCGCAGGTGGCCGATGGCGGCGCGGGTCGCGCGGATCTCCTCGGCGTCGCCCTCGCAGGGGATGAGCCGAACCCGGGACCGCACAGCCGGGTCGGTGAGCACCGGCTCGTCGTTGGTGGTCAGCACCAGGGTGTGCGTGGGCCGGAACGTGATCGGGTTCTGGTTCATCTGGTTGGCGGTCAGCTCGCCGCCGCCAGTCAGCTGCTTGAGCCGCTCCTGAGCCCAGCGGCCCTCGCGCGGGCCCTCGTCGATGAAGGAGAGCCGGCGGCCCTTGAGCGCGAAGACGATGCTCGCGTGGGCCTTCTCACCGGCCTCGCTCATCAGCCGGGGGTCGGCGGCGTGGGCGTAGGTGCCGAGCACGCTCATCAGCAGCGCGACGACCTGCGTCTTCCCGCGGCCGGTCTCGCCGAGCAGGATCGGCAGCGCGCGGTCGGCGTGTCCGGTCAGCGCGATCGAGAGCACCCGGACGGCCCAGGCGCGCACCTGCGGGTCGGGCCAGACGGCGGCGAGGAAGGCGTCCCACAGCGGGGTCGGCCGCGGGTCGGGGGTCACCGAGGCGGTGTGCAGGTGCGGGGTGGCCGGGTCGAGGTCGGCGAACGCCGGGCCGGTCACGCTCGAGCGAAGCGACCACGGCATCGAGCCGGCCCAGAGCACGTCGGGGTCGGCGTCGAGGTCGGCCAGCGCGATCGCGGCCGGGTGCATGCCGCCGGCGACGAGGTCGTCCATCTTCCCGGCGATCGCGCGGGCGCCGGCGGTGGACATCAGCCGGGTGCGGCGCTTGGAGCGCTCGTGCTGCTCGGTGCCCTTCTCGGCCGTCGGGTCGCCGAGCGGCATCAGGGTGGCCACCGTGGCCACGGCCCACGGGCTGAGCCGCTTGTGCAGCTCCCAGCGCTCGGGCGCGCGCAGCAGCCACGCCTCGGCGTCGTAGGCGAACCGCACGACCGGGTAGGTGCGCTCGAGCACGCGCTCGGCGAGCGCCTGGTCGAGGCCGGCGTTCGGGTCGAAGGCGTGCGCGCCGATGACCTCGCGCGAGCTGGCCCAGCGCGGCGGCTCGGCGGGCTCGAGCCCGGCCGCGGCCCCGTCGACCGCGTTGGGGTCGGCCGGCGCGAACGTGGTCGGCCAGGCGGGGCCACCGATGCCGCTGCCGACGCCGGTCAGGCACGGGTCGCGCGGCACGCGGTGCTGCCCGTAGGCGGTCACGGCCTTGCGTGCGGAGGTGAGCAGCATCCGCTCGAACTCGGCCTCGCGGCCCTCGGAGGCGGTCAGCCGCTGCCACAGCTCGCGCAACTCGAGCACGGCGTGCCCGCCGCCCGCGTGCCCGGCCGCGGCCAGGTGCACGACGTGGTGCACGCGCTCGGTCATGGTGTCGTGGCGGCTGCCGGCCTCGGCGTTGCCGACCTCGTCGACGGCGTACAGCCGCGCGCTGGTCAGCTCGGCGCACTCGACGGCGTAGTCCTCGCAGATCTGCTCGAGCATGCTGCCGCCGGCGGCGGGGTCCGCCGAGGCGACACCGGCCGCGGCCGCACCCTCGGCCAGCCCGGCCACCCAGGCCGGCGGCAGCTCGGCCAGCTCGCCGGGCGCCGGCACGCGGCCGGGCTCGGCGGGCGAGCCGTCGGGGGCGTACCAGCGGTAGACCGCCGTCGTGCCCGTGCTCTCGGCGACGACGCCGGAGTGCACGCTCGGCCAGACGACGGCGTAGCGGTGGTGGCGCTGGATGATCTCGACGTCGCCCGTGCCGTTGGGGCCGCCGGTGCTGAGGCGGGTCGCGTAGCGCTGCGCGGGCACCCGGAACAGCAGGATGCGACTCAGCCCGGGGCCGGCCTGGTCGCCGCGCGCCGTGCTCGACCAGGTCGGGGGCAGCGGCCCCCACTGCTGCTCGAACGACGCCAGCGTCTCGGCGCCGTGCTTGCTGACCTCGCCCTTCACGTACTGGTCGACGTCGATGCCGATGACGTGGTCCGGCATGCGCAGGGCGATCGAGCTGGTGGCGTGGCTCTTCAGCCAGGCCGCGAGCTGGTTGGGGTCGGTGTCGCGGCCCTCAGCGCCGGTGAAGCCGGTCGGCGGCGGGCTCTTGGTCTCGGGCGGCACCGGCAGGACGCACGGCCATCCGGCCTGGGCGTAGGCGAGGACCGCGTCACGGAACGGGGTGGCCGGTTGGCTGGGCTGATCCGGCTGGCCGTCTGGTGCATGGGTGGGGTCGGTGATGCTGTCGGTCACTCGGTGGTCTCCGGTCGAGCGGGTTGCCGGCGCTGTTCGGAGGTGCGTGAGCGGGTCGAGCGACGTGCTGATCAGACCTGTGCGATCCCGAGCAGCGTGCGGATCTGCGAGCGGTTGAGCTGGGTGACGTCCTCGGCCACTCCCATCTCGATGGCGTACCGGCGCCACTCCTCGACGTCGGCGTCCTTGGCCGGCTGAGACGCCTGTCCCGGTGCGACCACCGGCCCGGTCACCTCAGCCGGCCCGGTCACCTCAGCCGGCCCGGTCACCTCAGCCGGCCCGGACACCTCGGCCGGCGGGGCCGGGACCTCAGGGTTGGACCAGCGCGCCAGCGCCTCGCGCACGCTGTTCGCCAGCTTGCTCGTCGAGGGCTTCACGATCGCCTCGATCTCGTGCACCAGGTCGAGGAGCACGGCGTGCTTGGCGTCGAGGTCGTCGTACGCCTCACGTCGACGGTCGGCCTCGTCCTCCTCACGCTCGTGGCGCTCGAGGATCGCGAGCAGCCGCTCGAGCGAGTCCGCGATCGACTCCAGCGGCTGTCGGGGCATGACGGTCGCGGTGTTGTCGAGCATGCCGGGGGCCGCGGGCAGGCCGGCAACTGCGTGGGGCACCTGCGGCTCCTCGTAGTCGGCGTCGTCCTCGGGGTCGTGCTGCTCGGTCAGGAACTGCTCAACGGTGATCACTGGCGGAACTCCTTGCTCATCGGGTCGGGGATGCCGGCGTCACGGACGGCGGCGAAGAGGGCGTGGCGGGCGGCGTCGCGGGCGTGTTGCATGCCGGCGAGCGCCTTGAGCAGGCCGCCGTGTTTGCCGCCGAGCCGGTCGAGCCGGGCGTCGGTCGCCCATGGCTTGACCTGGCCGGCGCTGCGCAGGTGCACGACCCCGCCGCGCGGCAGGTACCCCGACAACTGACACAGCTGTTCGACCTGCACGACCTGGGCCGCGGTGATCTGCTGGGCGGTGTTGAGGCGGCCGCGGGTGACGAACCGCTCGACGGCGACGACGTCGTCCGGGCCGAGGTCCTCGAGCAGCGCGGGCAGCAGGACCGGCAGCACGCCGGCCGAGCACTGGACGACGTCGTGCTCGACTAGGCGCCCCCCAGCGGCCTGGTCGAAGGTCAGCCGGACGACGCCCGGCGTCGGGCCGGGGTCGATGCCGACGACCCTGGTGGGGCGGCCGCTCACTGCCCGGCCTCGCTGTCGGTGTCGGCGTCGTCGTCGGCGGCGTCGTCGTCGTCGGCCAGTGCGGCGCGGATGCTCTGGGCGGCGTCTCGGAAGGCGTCGATGCGCGGGCTCGAGCGAGTCTCGGCCCACCCCTCCCACTCAGCGGCTAGCGCCTCGATGGCGCACAGGCGCACCTGCAACGCGTCAGCGGCCGCGACTGCCGCCGGGCCGGTGACGAGCGTGCCCAGCGGCAGCCCGAGCGCGCGGCCGAGGTCCTGCAGACCCTCGAAGATCTCGGTCGCTTCGACCTTCCAGCGGAAGAGACGACCGCGCTCGCGGGCGGCGGCCACAAGCGCCGGCGCCGCGTTCCGGAGTGCGACGATCAGCCGAGTGTTCGAGGGCATCCCGTGCATGCCCCAGGCGCGTGGCTCGGCGGGGGTGCCGATCCACGCCCGTCCGTCCTCACGGATGTCGGCGACCCACGGCGCGTCCTCGGCGTACTCGATGAGCCGTGCGACCTCGTCGAGCTGCGCGTCGGTGATGGCCTCGGTCATGCTGCGCCGCTCTCGATGAGGGTCTGCAGCTGGTCGGCGCCAGCCCGGACGATGCCCATGTGCTCATCGGCCTCGTCGCGCTTCGACTTCGGCGCCAAGTCGTGCAGCCCCTCGGCCGCGGACTCGACCTCGTAGAGCAGGTCGGACATCTCGTCCGTGCGCTGGCGGGCGAGCCACGCGTCGAGGAAGGCGACCGTGGTCTCGAACGTGCCGTCGAGGGTCGGCGAGTTGTAGACCATCATGCGGCGCTCTCCTTGTAGGTGCTGGTGGGGCCGCTACCCCCCGGGTCCGGAGCGAATTCCTTACGCTCGGCCCGGTGCTCGGTCGAGCGGCTGCCGCCGAGGAGCTCGGCGACGATGCGTGGGTCCTGCACCAGGTCGGCCAGCTGGCCGGCGCGCTCGCGCAGGACGGCGCGGACGCGGGTGTCGATGGTGTTGCGCGCGACGATGTCGATGACCTCGATCGAGTCGTGTCGCTCGGAGCCGATGCGGTGGCAGCGGTCCTCGGCCTGGATCGACTCGACGATGGACCAGGGGCGCTGCAGGAAGACGACGGTGCGCGCGGCGGTCAGCGTGATGCCGACGCCGCCGGCGCTGGTGGTCACGCAGATGACGTCGAGGTCGCCGGCCTGGAAGTCGCGCATGTTCTGCGACCGCTCGGCGTGGCCCTGGCCGCCGACGATGTAGCCGACGCGGAAGCCGGCCCGGGCGGCCGCGGCGCCGGCCAGGCGCACGAGCTGCGCGCTGGGGGCGAAGACCACGACCTGCTCACCGGCTCCGTCAGCAGCGTCGTCTCGGCGGCGCTCCTCGAGCAGCTCGAGCAGGGCGTCGACCTTCCACGACGGGTCCTTGAGCGTGAGGTGCACGTGCCGCTTCGGCTCGTCGTGCGCGTCGAGGTCGGGGCCGTAGGTGATGTCGACGTCGGCCGCGGCCGAGGCGAGCCGGGTCAGGTGGCCGTACTTGCTCATCACGTCCATGACCGAGAGCTCGGTGGTCGCTCCGTCAGGTCCATCGGTGCTCGGCAGCTCGGCGTACATCTCGGACTCGAACTCGTCGTAGGCCTTGCGCCAGGCGGCGGGCATGTCGACGGTGCGGGTGCTGTAGACCTTCGGGGGCAGCTGGGTGAGCACGTCGGCCTTGGCCACGCGGCGGTGCTGGCCGAGCAGCGTGAGCCGGAACTCCGCCTCCGCGTGCGCGGCCAGGCCGAGGACGTCGACGTCGTAGTCGCCGGCCGGGACGGTGTCGCAGTAGCGCGCGACCCAGCGTTCGCGGGCGGGCGTGGCGTGGTGGTCGAGCGCGTTGAGGGTGGGCCAGAGGTCGCCGGGGTGGTGGGTGATCGGCGTGCCGGACAGGCACACGACGGCCCCACCGGCCTCGGTGGCGGAGAGGGTGAGGCGGCGCACGGCCTTCGAGCGCTCGGCCTTCAGGCTCTTGATGAGGTGGCACTCGTCGACGACGACCGCCCCCCAGCCGTCACGGCCGAGGTCGCGCAGCGGCGCGGGCTTCTTCAGCGTCGTGGGCGGGCAGTCGGTGCGGGCAAGGTCGTAGGAGGTGACGTAGACGTCGGCGGTGCTGATCAGCGCGGCGCGCTTCTTCGGGGTGCCGCGCCATGCGACGACCCGGACGTGCGGCGCCCAGGCCCGCCAGGCGTCGACCCAGGCGTCGATGACCGAGGCGGGGCAGACGACGAGGATCGGGCCGAGCTCGGAACCCCGCTCGACCCGCTCGGCGAGGCCGAGGATGGTGGTGATGGTCTTGCCGGTGCCGGGCTCGTCGGTGATGAGCGCGCGGCCGGTGGCGGCGATCATCGCGGCGCCCTCGACCTGCCACGGGTACGGCGTCAGCCCGGCGGGCGGGGCGTAGTAGAGCTGCGTGCTGGCGGCCAGCGTGGTGCGGGCGTTGACCTGCTCGGTGATCCACGCGCACAGCGCCGGGCCGGGACGCCAGACCCCGGGCGTTTGGCCGAACGTCGCCTGCAGCTGCACGACGGCGGACCAGGTGGCCCGGGTCGTCAGCGCGCCGGGCGGGTCGGACTTCGAGAACAGCGGGGTCAGCCGCTCGACCGCCTTGGCGGCCGGGGCGACCTCGTGCGCCGGCCCGACGGCCACCAGGACGAGGTCCCGGTGGCCGTCGGCGTTGGGCACGCCGATCTCAGCGTGGATCTGCACCATGGGACCGTCAGGCCCCCTGGCCGGTCAGCTGCGCGATGATCGCGGCCTGGTCCGCGTCGAGCCCGGACGGCGGCTGCGGCGCACCCTGCTGCGGCTGCTGAGCCTGCACCTGCTGCGGCGGGAAGGTCGGCTGCTGCACCTGCTGCGGCGGGAAGGTCGGCTGCTGCACCGGCGGCACCTGCTGGGCGGCCTCGGGAGCCGGGGAAGGCGCCCCCGTGACCGCCGTGGGGACCTGCTGGTTGGCCGCCGGTGCAGCGGCCTGCGGGTTCGCGGCCTGGTAGCGGATCGCGAACACGTTCATCGGCATCCCGCCGCCGCGGCTCGGCTTGCGCTGAACCAGCGTGACCTGGATGGCGTCGCCGCCCTGGGGGTCACGGCCGGCGCCGGCCTCGGTCATGGCGCGCACGAGCTCGTCGCGCATCTGGCCGCGCACGAAGAGCACGGCCTCGCCGTCGGGGAACTCCTGCGTCGGCTGCAGCTTGAGCGGGACCTTCATCACGAACTGCGGGCGGCCGTCGCGGTAGAACTTCGGCTGGCCGGTCTTGGGGTCGGTCTGCTGCTGGATGTCGGCGTTGAAGACGTCGCGGGCGACGAACCCGACGTAGCTGGTGCCTTCGGGCTTCGGCATGCCGTTGACCGACCACGAGATCGCGGGCCCACCGCCGGCACTCGGCTGGTTGTAGTAGTCGTCGAGGGAGCCGGTGGCGAGCGGCTGGGCCGGCTGCTGGGCCGGCTGCACCTGCTGCGGCGGGTACGGCTGCTGCGGCGGGTACGGCTGCTGCACCGGCGCGGGCTGGGCGTAGGGCTGCTGCACCTGCTGCGGCGGGTAGGGCTGGTGCGGGGCGTACGGCTGGGCCGGCTGGTGGTACGGCTGCTGGGTCATCTGGGGTGAGTCCTCTTGTCGGTGGTGCGGATGGGTGGTCCGGCGGACGGAGGCGTCAGCCGGTGGCCGGCACGACGGAACGCGCGCCGGTGGTCTGGGTGAGGAGTGCGTGCCCGACCCACTCGGTGTAGGCGGGCGGAACGGCCTCGGTGAGGTCCGGCCAGGTCATCCAGTCGATGCCCATGGCTCGACCTGCTTCGGCCACCGAGCGCGGGGCTCGCAGCTCGCTGCCATCAGTCCTGGTCCACAGGAGTCGGCCGTCGGGCCGGGCGCCGTATACACCCAGCGCCGGCCGTGTACGAGTCGTCACTGGCGCAAGGGGAAGCGATTCCGAGGCGTAGAAGAGCCGGGGTCGGTCGACCTCGAGACCGAACATGGAGCCGCGCAGCAGGCGGGCGTCGGGCATGTCGGGCCGGGCGCCGACGACGTTCTCGACCACCCAGCGACCGCCCCACGTCCGCAGGCGCTCGATGACTGCTGGGATCAGGTTGATGAGCGCATCGGTAGGACCGCCGCGTCCGCGGTAGCGGTTGCTCATGGTCGTGCGGGGCTGACACGGCGGGGACGTGTGCACCACGTCGAATTGGTCGAGGTACCAAAGGGACGACAGCACGGCCATGGCGTCCGCGCGGATGAACTGGCCGGGCGGGTATGGGTGGTCGACGATGTCGACCCCGGTGACGGTGAACCCAGCGCGTCGATAGCCCTCGCCCGCACCCCCGTCACCGCTGAACAGGTCCAGCAGCTTCACGACTGCACCGCCCGACCGTCGTCGACGACGCGCATCGGGAGGACCGAGACGAGCGCGGCCGCCTCGAAGCGCACGTGGTTGCCCGCCTGCACGAACCCAGGGCGTCGGGTGTCCCGCTGCCCCTTGGCGTAGGACCAGTCGGCTCCGAGCTCGACGACTTGCCAGGCGACACCGATGCGGTCGACCAGCACGGAGTTGATCGGCAGCGACCCGAGGTCTGTCACGTCGGTGATGACGACGGCCTCGTCGCCGTTCGTCGTGCTCATGCGCTCACCGACCCTGGGCAGCCGGTGCCGCCGTCGCGGGCGGCCTGGGGCCGGTAGAACGGGCAGAAGTAGCACTCGTCGGCGGACGGGTCGGCCGAGACGTCGAGCAGGCCCTGGCGACCGGCGACGATCTCGTCCGCCCAGGCGCGGCGCTGCTCGGTCTGCGCGAAGACCTCGGTCAGCAGCTCGACGACGTCGGGCAGGACGTTGCCGTGCTCGTCGGCGAAGGCGCGCTCCCACACGTAGAGGCCGTCGAGGCTGGCGGCGGTGCGCGGGTAGGCGGCCAGCGCGACGCGGCGAACGGGCAGGCCGAGGTTGCGGTAGCCGAGGCCGTAGAGCAGCAGCTGCACGACGTAGTGCCGCGGCGGGCCGGCTGCGCTGCGCACCTTGGCCAGCGAGGACTCGCCGAGGAACTTGTGGTCGACGACGGCGTGCTCGACGGCGTCGTACAGGTCGGCGGTGCCTGGGTGGTTCGGGTGCGGGGTCACCTTCTGCTCGGCGACCCAGCGCAGCACGCCGCTGCGGGCGTTGTCGGCCTCGAAGGCCTCGGCGGCCCAGGCATGGCAGGCGGTGCCGACGATCGAGGGCCACGGGTCGCTGACGTGGTTGGTTGCCGGCAGCGCGGCCATCTTCCCGGCGACCTGGCGGTCGCACACCGCGCCGAGCTCGCTGGGGCCGAGGTAGGACTGCAGCGTGCGCGGCGCCCGGGCGGCGTGCTCGTGGATGACGCGGCGCAGCGTGGTCGAGTAGGTCGAGGCCCAGGCGCTTGAGCCGCTGAGCGCGCGCACCGAGGACGGCGCCGCGGACATGAACTCGGCGACCGACTGCTGCACGGCCGGTGGGTACGCAGGGAGCGCGCCCATCAGTCCTGCACCCCCAGCCAGCCGAGCAGCGCGTGCACGCTGGGGGCGAGGAAGTCGACGCCGCGGTACATGAGCTCGGGCTCGACGGGGTCCTCGAGCAGGATCGCGGTGCGCTTGCCGGCGCCGATCGCGTAGCCGATCTCGAGGTGCGCGGACTTCCCGCAGGGCAGGACCATCACGAAGGTGTCGGCGCGTCGCATGGCGGCGAAGTCAGCCTCGTAGCCCTCGATGGCGCGGGGGTGGTTGACCATCCGGAGGTACTCGTCCACGGGTTCCCAGTCGGAGCCCTTGGCGCGGATGCCGTCGACGCCGATGCGAGGGCCGTCGTAGTCGGTCTTGACCTCGCGCCACGAGAACCCGGTGCCGCCAGGCGGGTTGCGGAAGTCGTAGTGGTCGATGTCTGCGGCCTTCAGCACCTCGCAGACGGCGGGCTGCATCGGGTTGCGCCACGAGCTGGCGACGTAGACGTAGTCGGGCTGCCGGCCGCTCATCGGGCACCCCCGGCCGCGACCAGGCGGTGGGCCAGCTCGACGACGGCCTCGTGCCACGACGGCACCACGGTGACCCGGGGAGCACCGAGCCGGTGGAAGACGTTCTCGGGCTCGCCGATCACGATGACCGGCACGTCGCGGGCGAGGGCGTAGCCGGTCTCGATGTGGCGACCGCCGCCGCCCTCGGCACCGCAGGCCTTGGCCGTGTAGAGCACCAACACGTCGGACCTGTCGATGTCAGCCATGTCCTGGCGGGCGTGCGCGCTGACGGCGTCGTCGTCGAGCGCGGTCGCGGCGCCCTCGGTGCCGGCGTTGATCTCGTGGGCCTCGTCGAGCCACGTCGAGGTGACCGTGAAGCCGATGCGCCACAGGTCGGCCGAGAGCCGCTTGATGGTGTCGCGGACCGCGTACGGGGCGGCGATGTAGACGCGCATCACGCACCGCCCGTCGCGGGGCGCAGGGTCCAGGACCCGGACGGCTTGCTGTAGGCGGCGTAGACCGCGGGCTGCTCGGCCTTGAGCCGGCGGGAGTCGACGCGCTGTGACTCGACGTAGGTCAGCTGCAGCGCCGGCGTACGGGAGTCGGCCGGGCCGGCGAGCTCGAAGCGCCGCTCCTCCGGCGCCAGCTGCGTCAGCTCGACCTTGATCGCGTCGGTGACGGCCTTGAGCTTCGACGCGGCGTCGTCGGCCGCGGCCTTCAGGTCGGGGTAGAGCGCGTGCAGCTGGGCCAGCCGGCTCTCGCCGTCGGGAGTGACGGTGAGCCGCTGCGGCTCCGGCTGCTCGGGTGCCTGGGTGGTCACGAGGCGGTCCTCTCGATGGTGTCGTCGGGCGCGGAGGTGGGGCGGCTCGTGTCGCACAGGACGCAGCGGCCGCGCTGCTCGGACTGGTCGTGCAGGTGCTGGCGCTCGTCGGCGCGGATGACGGACTCCCAGCACTCGCCGCAGGCGATGCCGCCGACCGACGCGGCGCCCTTCGCCCTGTGGCCGAGCTGCTGGCAGCGGGCCCGGGCGCGAGTGCCCAGGTCGTGATTGAGGTCGAAGTGCTGGGCCGACTTCTTGCCCTTCGCGGTCGGCCGGACGCGGCCGGCGTCGACGCGCGCCTTCGACACCGCGGCCGCGAGGGTGGTGGTGCCAGCCCGGACCTGCTCCTGCTCCTCGATGGGCAGCGACAGCAGCGCGAGGCGGTTGCCGACGTACATGGGCGACCGGCCGACCTTGCGCGCGATCTCGGAGTCGGCGACGCCGGCGGACTTGAGCCGGCGGAAGGCGCGGGCCTCCTCGATGGGGTCGAGACCGGCGCGCTGGCCGTTCTCGACGAGCATGGCCAGCAGCTCCTCGTCGGGCAGCATGTCGCGGCGCACGATGACCGGGACCTCGCGCATGCCCGCCTTCAGCGCGGCGGCGTGACGGCGGTGGCCGGCGACGATTCGCAGACCCGCTTCGCCGGGGATGCGCTGGGCGATGATCGGCTGGATCAGCCCGACCTCGCGGATGGACGACGCCAGGCCGTCGAGGTCGGTCAGGCGCTCGCGCGGGTTCTCCGGTGAGGGGTGCAGGTCGTTGAGCGCGACCATGGCGAAGCCGTTCAGCGGCTTGATCGCGGCGGTCACGCCCGAGCACCCCGCACGGCGGCCACCAGGCCGCTGCCCACGGCGAGCACGGCCCAGGCCGCGGGTACCGGCGCAACGAGCAGCGCCATCGCCCACCACTGGCCCGCGCTCACGGCATCCCTCCGGGAGCCTCGACGACGGCGCGCGTCAGCGCGAGCGTGGCGTGAACCTGGGCCGCGGCGATCAGCTGCGCGCGCCCGAACTGGTGGACTGCAGACGATCGCTCCGACGGCGGCAGGGCCGCGTCCGCAAGCAGCCGTTCGGCCTCGGCGTAGTGCTCGGCCCCGTTCACGACGCGCGCCCCGTCGGCGTGCGCGGGTCGGCGAGCCGGGGGTCGCGGCCGGTGACGACGCGCGCCACCGTGCGCCGGGTGCGGGCCAGCATGCCGCCCATCACCAGGCCGCCCGGGGGCAGCGGGACCGACGCGCCGGCGTGGTCGTGCGCGCAGCCGGTGCCGGCGCAGTGCCGGGGCTTGAAGTCGAGCGGGTGGGCGTAGGTCTTGACGACGCCGTCGTCCGCGCGGCGCTTCACAGCCACGACCCGGTCGTGGAGGCCGAGCGGATGGAGGCGAGCACCGAGGGGTCGTAGGCGATGGTGCAGATCAGGCGGACCGGCAGCTCGAGCACCTCGCCCTCGACGCTGTGCAGGTCGACGTTCGGGGTCAGCGCCTCGGTCTCGATCGACTTCTCGAGGTAGCGCGCCCACTCGGTGAGGTCGACGATGCTCTTCAGGTCGAGCCGGACGGCCGGGCCGCCGAGGCTGGCGACGTCGGGACCGAGCGTCGCCTGGAACGGGATCGGCAGGCCGATCTGCTGGGCGTGGGTCAGGACGTGCCCCAGGCCGACGACGTCGACGGGGTCCAGGTGGTCGCTGGGCATGCGATGCTTCCTCTCGTTCGGGACCGGCCCTGCTGTGCGAGCGGGTGGCCGGTCCTGGCCATGTCTGGCGGTGCTGTGTGAAGGGCGGGCCGGCGACCTCACGCGGGTCTGGGGGCGCCGTGCGCCGGCGGGGTCCGAACGCCCGGACCGGCCCGCCCGGTCAGTGGGGCGAGGCCCGATTGGCGGACCCGGTAGACGCTGGCGAGGCGCCGGGCTGCGACCTCGCCGCGCTGAGGCGGCTCTGGCCGGGGATCAGGGGAGTGGCGGTGGCGTCCGCGCCGCCGGCCTCGTGGCCGGTGATGATCGCCTCGACCTGGGCCGGCGTGTAGCGGATGGCGCGGCCGAGCTTGGTGAAGCGCCACCCGTTCTCGCGCCGGAGCGCGGCGGCCCGTGACTCAGTGATCTTGAGGACCTCGGCCAGCTCGGCCTCGGTGATGAGGTCGCCGGTCACGCGCTGTTCGCCCACTCACGCGGGACGAAGTCGGTGACGATGTCGCCGGGGTCCATGCCGTAGGCGATCGCCAGCGCGTCGAGCATCTGCTGCGAGGCGCCGCGCTGGCCGCTCTCGATCAGCGAGAGGGTGCCGCGCTGCACTCGCTTCCCCTCGGGCAGTCCGAGCGCGTCCGATGCGGCCTCGCAGACCTGCTCCAGCGTCATGCCGGTGGCCTTGCGTAGCCCTCGGAGCGAGACGTGCGGCGGGGTCTTCGACGGCCGCGGCTTGGGGTACTCGGGCATAGCGGCAAGTCAACGGCAAACAAGCCCCAACTTCAACCCAGAAACGCGGAAAACTTCTCTGACCTGCGGAACCACATGGCTGTGACTCGACTAAGCGGCAAATCCCCGGCATGTTGTTTGCCGAACGGCCCCGATGTTTTCCGAAGAATCGTGCGAGGTTGCCGCCATGTCTTCCGACCCCCAAGCGTTTGTGCGCACCGTCCTCGCCGCGTTCGAGGCCGCCGGACGTGCGACCGACGACGAGGTGGGCAGGGCCGGCGGGCCGAGCAACACGACGATGGCGAAGTACCGGAAGGTCGCCAAGGGCGAGATGACGATGGAAGAGCCGCGGGGCGACGTGCTCAAGCGCATCGACGTCGCCGCGAATTGGAAGCAGGGTTCGGCGCGTGCGCTCTGGCGCTGGCAGCGGGAGCCGCAACCAGCTTCGGCGGGGTCCGCCCTGTCCGAGGCGCTCGGGGTGGTGAGCCCCTCCGACCTCAACCGCGTGGTCCACCTCGAGGGTTTCGAGGGTTACGTCGAACGTCTCGCTGAGCGTCTGACGGAGGTCGAGGAGCGGCTCGATTTGCTCGAGGCCGAGCTGGGGCGCGGTGCCGCACACCGCCTTGAGGTCGCCGCTGATGACGCTGACCACGACATCGAGGACGCCCAGGAGCAGCGGCACGACACCTGAGTGTCGGACCCGTCCCGTAGAACGGTCGTCGTGACAGCGGCTCCCGATGGGGAGGGGCCGGTCGCCGGAGAAGCGGAGAGCCACGAGGCCATGACGGGGGAGTGACCCGCGACCGGTTCGACATCGCCGCGAGCCACAGCGCCGACCTGCAGCTCGACGTCGTCTGGCTGGACCTCGGACCGCGCCGGCGCGGCGAGTGCCGGTGGCGCGACGGCCAGGTGGTCATCAGCCCGCGGCTGACCCTCGTCGAAGCGGCGTGCACGCTGGCGCACGAGGTCGGCCACGCCGCGTTCGGTGACGACTACTCGACGCCGGCCGTCGAGCGGCGCGCGTGGGAGTACGCCGCCTCGCTGCTCGTCGAGCCGTGGGAGTACGCCCAGGCCGAACGCGTCGTCGGGCCGGACCCGCGCGCGCTAGCCCTCGAGCTCGGCGTGACCGTCCAGCTGGTCGAGGCGTGGCGCCGATGGTGGCAACGACGCGGCCGGCTGCTGCACCACGACCGCGCCTGAGACGACGGCGCCAGCCGCGGCCGGATCGAGCAGCGCGTCGAGGCTGTCGAGGACGGCGTCCGGGATGTCCTCGATCATGCCGCCGTAGACGTTCAACGTGGTCCCGATGTCGGAGTGGCCGACGCGGCGCTGCATCTGCGCCGGTGTCGCACCGGCCCGGTCGAGCAGCGCGACGTGCAGGTGGCGAAGCGCGTGCGGGGTCAGGTGCCGGTCGAGCCCGGTCTCGGCCTCGATGCGCCGCCAGGTCCGCGAGAGGAAGTTCTGCTGGTACCACTGACGTCCGACGGAATTGGTGAAGACCAGGTCGTCGGGCCCCTTGCCGACGATGCGCCGCCGCACGACCGCGGCGGCCGTGGGCGGCACCTTGTTGGACCGGAGCCCGGCCTGGGACTTGGCCTCGCCCTCGGCGATGACCAGGGCGTAGCTGCCGTCGCGGCGGAAGACCCGGGTCACCGAGGCGCGCATGACCTCGTCGTCGGCGACGTCGCGTACCGCGAGCGCTGCGGCCTCCGACCAGCGCCACCCGGTGGCGGCGATGAACAGCATCAGGTCGGCGGCGTCCGGCTCGACCCGGCGAGCCGCCTCCTGCAGCGCGAGGTACTCGGCCAGCGTCGCGCCCTTGGCGGTCCGCTTCTTCCGCTTCGGCAGGCTGGTCTCGGTGCACGGGTTGTAGTCGACGAGCCGGCGGGTCTTGGCCACGCCGAACTTGAACATCGAGTGCAGGAGCATGTGGCGGTCGGCCACCGACTTCGGCTCGAGCTCACGCGCGATGTCGTCGACGAAGCGCTGCACGTCGATCTCGTCGATGCTCGCGCACGGCCGGGTGCCGAGCCGCGGCTTGATCCAGCGCTCGTAGTCGCGCCGGTAGTCGGTCAGCGTGCGGGGCGTGACGTCGCCGGCCTTCCAGGCCAGGAACTGCTCGGCGAGCTCGTCGAGGGTGATGCTGCTGGCGGCGTCTGCCTCAAGCAGCGCGAGCGCCTTCGTGCCACCGAACTGCTCAACGAGGGCCTTGAACGCCTGGGCGTGCTTGTCCGGATGGCGGCCCGGCGCGGCGTCGAAGGTCTTCGACTGCTGCTTGCTGCCGACCCGGAAGAGCACGGCGTAGCGCACCGTCTTGCCCCCGTTGGACCGCCGTTCGCGCACGCTCGCCACTGGTCACTCCCGCTCGGGTGTCGCTCAGTTCTGTTGACGGGGTGTTGACGTCGAAAACGACAACTGCCCCCGGTCTGCGTTTCCGCAGGTCAGGGACAGTGTCTCATGGGGTGAGTAACGGGACTTGAACCCGCGACATCCGCGACCACAACGCGGCGCTCTACCAGCTGAGCTATACCCACCAAGGGCCCGGTGACCGGACCGAGGAGCAGTGTAGACGGATCGGGTCGGCGGGCCCGAATCGAATCCGCCGACCGTCGTGCACGACGCCGTCGGTGGGTCAGCCGGCGTGACCGGTCAGGCCCGTGAGCGACCCGCCGTGGCGGGCCGCGGCCTCGCGGGAGGTGTCGGTGTCGGGGCCGGGGGAGGGCACGAAGACGGTGTCGCGGTAGTAGCGCAGCTCCTCGATGCTCTCCTGGATGTCGGCCAGCGCCCGGTGGTTGCCCCGCTTGGCCGGCGCGGCGTAGTAGGCGCGGGGGAACCAGCGGCGGGCCAGCTCCTTGATCGAGGAGACGTCGACGATGCGGTAGTGCAGCAGCGTGTCGAGCTCGGGCATGTCACGGGCCAGGAACGCACGGTCGGTCGCCACGGTGTTGCCGGCCAGGGGCGGCCGCCCGTCGGTCGGGCAGTGCTCGCGCACGTAGTCGACCACCTGGCGCTGCGCCTCCTCGAGCGTCACGCCGCCCGCCAGCTCGTCGAGAAGGCCCGAGCTGGTGTGCATCGTGCGGACGACGTCGACCATCTGCTCCAGCGCCTCGTCGGGCGGGCGGATGATGACGTCGACACCGTCGCCGAGCACCTGCAGGTCGAAGTCGGTGACGAGGGCGGCCACCTCGACCAGGGCATCGGAACCGAGGTCGAGCCCCGTCATCTCGCAGTCGATCCACACCAGGCGCTCGTTCACGACCGACCACCCTACGGTCCCAGCCCGCGCGCGTCCCGCCCCCGGTCCGCGTCGCTCTCAGCGACGACTCAGCCCGACGGGCTACCGTGACGCACCGTGAAGCAGTGGGCGGCCCTCCTCGCGCGTCTCGTCGTGGGTGGCGTGTGGCTGTGGGCGGGCCTGGCCAAGCTCACCGATCCGCTCGGCAGCGTGCAGGCCGTCGCGGCCTACGACCTGCTGCCCCGCGCCCTCGTCGAGCCGATCGGCTACGCCCTGCCCCCGGTGGAGGTCGTCGTCGGTCTCGCGCTGGTCGTCGGCGTGATGACCCGCGGCGCCGCGTTCATCTCGGCGCTGCTGTTCGTGGCCTTCATCATCGGCATCGCCTCCGCCTGGGCGCGGGGGCTCGAGATCGACTGCGGCTGCTTCGGCGGCGGGGGCTACGACCCCGACGCCGCCTCGAAGTACCCGTGGGAGATCGCCCGCGACGCCGGGCTGCTGCTCGCCTCCGCCTTCGTGGTGTGGGCCGGTGCCGGGCGGCTGGCCCTCGACTCCCTGATCTTCCGTCGCCACCCCGAGCGCGACGACGAGCACGTCCACGACCTGGAAGGGGTCTGAGCACACGATGGCGAGCAAGGCGAGGGCGCAGGCGAAGGCCGAGGAGCGGGCGGAGAGGCTGGCCGAGCTGCGCGCCCAGGAGAAGGCGCGCGAGCGTCGCCGCAACGTGCAGGTCGGGGCGGTGGCGGTCGTCGTCCTGCTGCTCCTGGTGGGCGTCTTCTACCTCGTGAGCCAGCGCGGCGGCCCCGACACCGACGGCGTCGCCGCGGCCGGCCAGAGCGGCTACGGCGTCACCATCGGCTCGGAGGACGCGCCCCACAAGGTCGTCATCTACGAGGACTTCCTCTGCCCGTTCTGCGGCCAGCTCGAGGGTCAGACCCGTGAGCGGCTGCAGCAGCTGGCCGACGACGGCGAGGTCTTCGTCGACTACCGCCCGTTCGTGCTGCTCGACGCCGAGCAGTTCGACGACTACTCCCCGCGCGCGGTGAGCGCGTTCGGCGTCGTCCGTGACGAGGCCGGCGACGAGGTGGCCAAGCGTTTCCACGACCTGCTGTTCGAGAACCAGCCCGAGGAGACGGCCTCCTCGTTCCCGGACGCCGACGCGCTGGTCGACCTGGCCGTGCAGGCCGGCGCCGACGAGGCCGCCGTCCGCCCCGGCATCGAGGCCGGCGTGAGCGACTACGCCCAGGGCGCGACCGACGAGGCCCAGGAGGCCCGCGTGCAGTCGACCCCCACCGTCATCGTCGACGGCGAGGCGCTGGCCAACCCGACCGCCGATGCCCTCCTCGGGGCCATCGGGCAATAACGTCCGGCGGGTGAGCGAGCGCACCACCCCGCCCGGCGGGCCCACCGGTCCGACCAGCCCCGTCGCCGACTTCGTCGCCGGCCTGCCCAAGGCCGAGCTGCACGTGCACCACGTGGGCTCGGCGTCGATGCGCATCGTCGGCGAGCTGGCCGAGCGCCATCCCGGCACCGTCCCGTCGGAGCCGGAGGCGCTGCGGGCCTTCTACGAGTTCCGCGACTTCGCGCACTTCATCGAGGTCTACCTCGCCGTCGTCGGCCTGATCCGCACCCCGGAGGACGTGCGGCTGCTGACCTACGAGGTCGCGCGCGACCTGGCTGCCCAGAACGTGCGCTACGCCGAGCTGACCTGCACGCCGTTCACCTCCACCCAGCAGGGCATCGCGATCGAGGGCTACACCGAGGCCATCGAGGACGCGCGGGTCGCGGCCGAGCGCGACCTCGGCGTCGTCCTGCGCTGGATCTACGACATCCCCGGCGAGTCGGGCGTGCCCGCCGCCGACGCGACGCTGCGCTACGCCCTCGACCACGGCCCCGAGGCGCTCGTCGGCTTCGGCCTCGGCGGACCCGAGCAGGGCGTGCCGCGCGAGTGGTTCGTGCCGCACTTCGAGCAGGCGCGGGCGGCCGGGCTGCACTCGGTGCCGCACGCCGGCGAGACCACCGGTCCCGACACGGTCTGGGACGCCCTGCGCCTGCTCGGCGCCGAGCGCATCGGCCACGGCACGTCGTCGGTCCACGACCCGGCGCTGCTCGCCCACCTCGCCGAGCGGGCCATCCCGCTCGAGGTGTGCCCGACCTCCAACATCGCCACCCGCGCGGTCGCCTCGCTCGAGGAGCACCCCCTGCCGCGCTTCGTCGAGGCCGGCGTCGTGATCACCATCAACTCCGACGACCCGCCGATGTTCGACACCTCGCTCAACCGCGAGTACGAGGTGGCCGCCGAGCTGCTCGACCTCGACGAGCTCGGCCTCGCGCACCTCGCCCAGGCCGCCGTCGCGTCGTCCTTCGCCCCGGACGACGTCAAGCGCCGTCTCCACGACGAGATCACCGCCTACGCCGCGGGCTAGGCCCCGCGCCGGTCGGCACCCGGGGACGTCGAAGGCCCCGCGCTCTCATACAACGCGGGGCCGGTCCCTTCCTACCGAACGCAACGGCGGACGACGCGCAGGCTCGCCGCGCGTCGTCCGCCGTTGCGGGTGGTGCTGTGGGTGCGTCAGCCGACGTCGGTGCGCGTGTCGCGGACCGACTGCGTGCCGTCGCTGTGCGTGGTGGTGGTCGTGGTGCGCGCGCGGCCGCGGTCGAAGTTGGTGGCGATGGCCAGGCCGATGACGACCACGCCGACGCCGGCCATGATCCAACCGACCATCGTCAGGTCGACCGCGTCGACGCTGTCCTGCACGGCCAGGGCCAGCACGAGGCCGACCACGATGAGGAATCCGCCGAATCCGTAACCCATGATCTGCTCCTTGGTCAGGTGTGGATGCCCCGAGTCGCCCTCACTGTGATCCTCCCTCCGGCTGAGCGGACCACCCGAGAGGAGGGAGCCGCTAGCATCGCCGTATGACGATGACAGCGGTGCAGGCCGATCTCACCGAGGCGGCGTGCCTGTTCCGCGGCCTGGCAGACCCGAGCCGTCTCGCGGTGCTGCGCCACCTCAGCGAGGCCGGCGAGCAGCGCGTCGTCGACCTCACCGCACACCTCGGCCTCGCGCAGTCCACCGTCTCGCGCCACCTCGCCTGCCTCGCCGGGTGCGGGCTGGTGACCGTGCGGCCGCAGGGCCGCGCCTCGCTCTACGCGCTCGCCCACCCCGGGCCGACCCTGCAGCTGCTGGCCACGGCCGAGGCGCTGCTGGCCGCCACGGGCGCCGACGTCGTGCTGTGCCCCGAGTCGGGCCTCGCCTCGTGACCACCGACGTCGTCGTCCCCCCGGACGTCGCGCGCCTGCGCCGACGGGCGCGGCTGCTCGCCGCCACCTCGGTCGGCTACAACCTGGTCGAGGCGGTGGTGGCGGTCACGGCCGGCCTGGTCGCCGGGTCGATCGCCCTCGTCGGCTTCGGCCTCGACTCGGTCGTGGAGGTCTCGAGCGGCCTGGTCGTGCTCTGGCAGCTCTCCCACGCCCTGCCCGAGACCCGCGAGCGCACCGCGCTGCGGCTGATGGCCCTCGGCTTCTTCGCGCTCGCCGCGTTCGTGGGCGTCGAGTCGGTGCGCGCCCTCGTCGGCGGCTCCGAGCCCGACGCCTCGACGGTCGGCATCGTCCTCGCCGCGGTCTCGCTCGTGGTCATGCCGTTCCTCAGCTGGGCCCAGCGCCGCACCGGACGCGCCCTGGGCTCGAACGCCGTCGTCGCCGACGGCACCCAGACGCTGCTGTGCACCTACCTCTCGGCCGTGCTGCTCGGCGGTCTGCTGCTCAACGCGACACTCGGCTGGTCGTGGGCCGACCCGCTCGCCGGACTGGTCATCGCCGCGGTCGCGGTGCGCGAGGGCCTGCAGGCCTGGCGGGGCGAGGGCTGCTGCGGCCCGGTGGCGGCCGGCGTCCCGGCCCACGGTGAGACCGGCGGGGCCGGCGGGGCCGGCGGGGCCGGCGGGGCCGGCGGGTGCCGCGGCGGCTGCGCGTGCTGCAGCGGCCACGGCTGACCCGGGTTTTGACCCGCCCCCGGCCCGCGCCCATGATGCGGACGCCAGATCCGGATGACGAGACCGCTGCGGTCTCGAGGAGTCACATGTCGCGCCACCCGAGGCCCCGCCCCGCCGTCCCGACCACGCGGAGCCCCCGATGACCCAGCCGCACCAGCCGACCCCGCAGACCCCGCAGACCCCGCCGACCGGGCCGACCGGGCCCACCGGCCGCTACGTGCTCACCCTGTCGTGCCCCGACCGCCCCGGCATCGTCCACGCCGTCTCGGGCTTCCTCGCCGAGCGCGGCGGCGACATCGTCGAGAGCCAGCAGTTCGGCGACCGGCTCAGCGGCCGGTTCTTCATGCGCATCGACTTCCTGGTGCTCGGCGACACGACGGCCGAGGCGCTGCGCTCGCAGTTCGTCGCGGTCGCCGAGGAGTTCGGCATGGACGTCGAGCTGCGTGACGCCGCCGTGCCGGTCCGCACCGTGCTGATGGTCTCGACCCACCTGCACTGCCTCAACGACCTGCTGTTCCGCACCAGCACCGGCGCCCTGCCGGTCGACGTCGCCGCGGTCGTCTCGAACCACCGCGACGCCGAGCCGCTGGTCGCCTCCTACGGCCACGACTTCGTGCACCTGCCGGTGACGCCGCAGACCAAGCCCGAGGCCGAGGCGGCGCTGCTGCGGCTGGTCGAGGAGCGCGGCGTCGACCTCGTCGTCCTCGCCCGCTACATGCAGGTGCTCTCCGACGACCTGTGCCGGGCCCTGACGGGCCGCGTGATCAACATCCACCACTCGTTCCTGCCGAGCTTCAAGGGCGCCAAGCCCTACCACCAGGCCTTCGACCGCGGCGTGAAGCTCGTCGGCGCCACCGCGCACTACGTGACCGCCGACCTCGACGAGGGCCCGATCATCGAGCAGGACGTCACCCGCGTCGACCACGGCTTCACCCAGGACCGCCTCGTCACCGCCGGCCGCGACGTCGAGGCGCAGGTGCTCTCGCGTGCCGTGCGCTGGCACGCCGAGTCGCGGGTGCTGCTCAACCACGACCGCACCGTCGTCTTCCGCTGAGCCGAGCCGGCCGGTCGACGGGACGGCGTCCGGGGCGCCCCCGGCAGGACTCGAACCTGCAACCCGCGGATTAGAAGGCCGCTGCGCTATCCGTTGCGCCACGGGGGCCGTGCGTCAGCGCGCAAGTCTGCCAGCCGCGGGCCGCCGCCCGGCCCTCCGGCCGCGCGGCTGCCCGGCCGGCTCAGCCGAGCACCTGCTGCACCCGCGAGCCCTGCAGGGTGGCGAGGCTGTCGACGTCGACCGGCGTGTCGGGCGCGCCGAGCACCGAGGTGCCGCTGACCGACAGCGAGCCGTCGATGATGGCGGCGACGAGGGTGAGCGCGATCGGGAAGGTCTGGCCCTGGCCCGAGATCGTGCCGGTCAGCTCGACGCGGGCCTGCTCCTCGGCGCCCGGAACCGTGAGGGCGTCGTCGGTGGCGACCTTGAGGTCGAAGTCGAAGCCGTCGGGGGTCGAGGTCTTCACGCTGTCGCAGGCGGCGATGGTCTGCAGGTACTCGGGCAGCTTGGTCGCGACCGCCGCGGGGTCCTCGTAGATCGCGACCTTCGAGGTGACGGTGGTCTGGCTGCTGCCGGCGTCCTGCTCGAACTCGCTCTCGACCTCGACGACCGGCTCGCTGCCGAGCGCCTCGTCGAACTGCTGGACGTCGGCGAAGCAGGTGCCCTCGAACGGGTTGTCGCTCGAGTCGTCGTCGTCCGGCTCGATCTCGCGGAAGCCCGACGGGAGGTCGCCGGAGGTCAGCAGCGCCGGGACCAGGTCGCCCTCGCTCGGCCCCACCCCGGGCTCGCTGGGCTCGTCGGTGGGCTCGCTCGGCCCGTCCGTCGGCTCGTCGGTGCGGGCTTCGGTGGAGGCGGAGTCGGTGGCGGCGGGCTCGCTCGAGGCGGCCGCGCTGGTGGCGTCGCCCTCGGGGTCGTCGCCCTCGTCGTCCCCGCCGCAGGCGGTGAGCGCGAGCAGCAGCAGCAGCGCGGCGGGCGCGGCGACGAGGCGGCTCGGGCGGGACGGGCGGGACGGGCGGGACGGGCTGGGCACGGTGCGGCGGCGGGGCCGGGGCAGCGGGATGGTCACGCCGCGGAGGGTAGTCGGCCCGCCTGGGAGCCGACTGGGAACGGCGCCGGCCGGGCCGTCACGGCTCGGCCGGGACGACGTGCAGCCCGATCGCCGCGGCCAGCAGCGGTGCGAGCAGGGTGAGCTGCTGCTCGGAGACCGTCGCGCCGCGCAGTCCCTCGAGGCCGGCGACGGTCGACAGCTCGGCCCCGCGCAGGTCGACGTCGTGCAGCTCGGCGTGCTGCACGTCGAGCCCGGCGACGCGGGTGCGCTCCAGCGCCACCCGGCGCAGCACGGCCGAGCCGAGGTCGAGCTCGTCGACGACGCAGTCGGTCAGGACGACGTCGGTGAGCTCGGCGCTGCGCAGGTTGACGTAGCCGAGCCGGCAGCCGACCAGCCGCACCGACTGCAGCTCGCTCTCGTAGGCCTCCAGCACCCCGAGCCGGCCCGAGACCCGCACGCCGCGCCAGCGGCCCCGGGCGGCGCGCAGCGTGGTGACGTCGAGCCGGCCGAGGACGACGTCGCCCAGCCGCGCCCCGCGCAGGTCGAGGGTCTCGGCCCGCAACGCCTCGACGGCGACGGTGTCGAGCCGGGCCGAGGCCAGCTCGACGTCGTCGTCCGGCCGCTCGTGCCCGGCGTACCGCACGGCGTAGAGGTCGGCGTCGCGGGTCAGCTCGGCCGGGTCGCCGTCGGCGAGGTCGCCGAGCACCGGCTCGTCGACCGCCGGCGCCGCCGGGGGCGTCACGGCCGGTGCTGCGCCATCCAGGCCTCGACGTCGCCCGTGGTGCGGGGCAGCGAGGCCGACAGGTTGCGGTGCCCCTCGGGCGTCACCAGGATGTCGTCCTCGATGCGGATGCCGATGCCGCGCAGCTCTTCGGGCACCAGCAGGTCGTCGTCCTGGAAGTAGAGCCCGGGCTCGACCGTGAGCACCATGCCGGTCTCGAGGGTGGCGTTCTTGTAGGCCTCGGGCGAGGCCTGGCCGCAGTCGTGCACGTCGAGGCCGAGCATGTGGCTGGTGCCGTGCAGCGTCCAGCGCGAGTAGACCTTCGACTCCGGGTCGAGCGCCTCCTCGGCCGAGACGGGCAGCAGCTTGAGGTCCTCCAGCCCGTGCGCGAGCACGGTCATCGCGGCCTCGTGCGTGCCCGAGAACGGCTGCCCCGGGCGGACGGCGGCGATGCCGGCGTCCTGCGCGGCGAGCACCAGCTCGTAGAGCTCGCGCTGCAGCGGGGTGAAGGTGCCGTCGACCGGCAGCGTGCGCGTGACGTCGGCGGTGTAGAGGTTGCGCCCCTCGACGCCCATGTCGAGCAGCACCATCGTGCCGGGCGTGATGGGGCCGTCGTTGTCGATCCAGTGCAGCGTGGTGGCGTGGCCGCCGCCGCCCACGATGGAGTCGTAGCCGATGTCGTTGCCCATCGCGCGGGCGCGGCGGAAGAAGGTGCCCTCGATCCAGCGCTCGCCGAACTCGAGCACCCGCGGCCACTCGGCCACGGCGTCGGTGAAGCCGAGCGCGGTGACGTCGCAGGCCTGCTCCAGCTGGTCGACCTCCCAGTCGTCCTTGATCAGTCGCATCTCGGAGATCACGCGGGCCAGCTCGCCGTCGCGGGCCTGGTCGAGGGGCACCTGCCGGTCGACCTCGAGCGAGACGCCGCGGTGCACGCGGGTCTTGTGCGCGTTGCCCGACAGCGCGTCGGGCAGCCGGTCGATGTGGCGCACCGGCAGGCCGAGGGACGCCGACAGCTCGCCCAGCGAGGGACGCTTGCCCACCCACAGCTGGCCGTAGGCGCGGTCGCGGAAGAACTCGTCGGTGTCGCGTCCCGAGCGCGGGCGGGCGTAGAGCACGGCCTCGCCGTCGTCGACGACCAGGACGGCGTCGCTGGTCTGGTTGCCGCTGAAGTAGACGTGGGCGGTGTCGACCCGGAAGCGGTAGTCGGTGTCGTAGGAGCGCACCTTGAAGCCGCCGCCGGGCAGCACCAGACGCTCGCCGGGGAAGATCGAGGCCAGCCGGGCGCGGCGGCGCGCGGCCAGCTCGGCGACCGGGTGCGGCGGGACGTCGGCGTCGACGTCGTCCCAGCCCTGCCGCATGAACGCGGAGTAGGCCTCGGGCACCGCGGGGTCGTGGGACTCGGTGTGCAGCGTGGCGGCGGTCGTGTCGGGGTGATCCTGGCTCACGCTTCGACCATACGACGGCGCACGGGTGCAGGACCCTCTCCCGATAGGCTAGGCGCCGTGTCCGCCCGGCGTCTCGACAGTGCCACGTTCACGGTCGTCGTGACCGTGACGGTGGCTGCGGGCGCCCTGGTGATGCTGGGTCTGCTCGCGCTCTCCGGCGCGCCGGCCGTGACCTTCCTGGCCGCGCTGCTGGCCGCGCTGCCCGTCGTCCCGCTCGTGGCCTGCTACCTGTGGCTCGACCGCTACGAGCCCGAGCCGCGCTCGCTGCTGGTCAACGGCCTGCTGTGGGGCGCGTGCGCGGCCACCGCCATCTCGATCCTGGTGGGCGGCGTAGGCGGCCTGTTCGGCCCCGTCACCGACCACGTCTCGCTCGCGGTCGTGGCCCCGGTGACCGAGGAGGCCGCCAAGGGGCTGTTCCTGCTGTTCCTGCTGTGGTGGCGCCGTGGCGAGCTCGACGGCATCCTCGACGGCATCGTCTACGCCGGCATGGTCGGCATCGGCTTCGCCTTCACCGAGAACATCCTCTACCTCGCCGCGGCCTACGACGGCACCGACGGCGTCGGCCCCGGCGGCATCGCCGGCGTCACCGCCACGTTCGTCGTCCGCTGCGTCATCAGCCCGTTCGCCCACCCGCTGTTCACCACCTTCACCGGCATCGGCATCGGCATCGCGGTGGGCTCGCGCCGTCGCTCGGTGCGGGTGCTGGCGCCGCTCGGAGGGTTCACGGTCGCGGTGCTGGCCCACGCGGTCTGGAACGCCTCCACCGTCTTCGGCGCGGCCGGCTTCGCGGGGGTCTACGTCGTCCTGATGGTCCCCGCGCTGGTCGGGCTCGGCGCGCTGGCGCTGTGGGCGCGCCGGCACGAGGCCCGCATGCTCGGCGTCGCGCTGCACGACGCGGCCGCCCGCGGCCTGCTGCCGGCCACCGACATCGGCTGGGTGGTCGACCTGCGCGCCCGGCGCGAGGCGCGGGCCCACGCCCAGCGCACCGGCGGCGACGATGCGGCCACCGCGATGGGCGACTACCAGCAGGCCATGGTCGAGCTCGGCTTCCTGCACCACCGGCTGCTGCGCGGCACCGCGCCGCCCGACTGGCGCGAGCGCGGCGCCCGGCACGTCGAACGCATCCGCGAGGTGCGTCCGCGCATCGCCTTCCCCGGACAGGTGGTCCCGACCCGATGACGACGAGCACCCCGGCCGACCGCCAGATGGTCACCGCGCTGGTGCGGCTGCGGCAGGCCCTGGTCGACGCCGAGCTGCCGCTCGCCCTGCCCGGGCGCCCCGACCTGCGCTCCGAGCGCGCCGAGGTCATCGACCAGCTCGAGGACTACCTCATCCCGCGGCTCACCGCGCTCGAGGCCCCGCTGCTGGCGGTGGTCGGCGGCTCCACCGGCGCGGGCAAGTCGACGCTGGTCAACTCGCTGGTCGGCCACCGGGTCACCACCTCCGGCGTGCTGCGGCCCACCACCCGCTCGCCGGTGCTCGTGCACCACCCGGACGACGCCCACTGGTTCGGCCAGGACCGCCTGCTGCCCGAGCTCACGCGCGTCGCCCACGCCACCGACGACCCCGACTCGCTGCAGCTGGTGCCCACGACCGCCGTCCCGGCCGGGCTCGCCGTGCTCGACGCGCCCGACGTCGACTCGGTCGAGGAGCGCAACCGCGTGCTGGCCGGCCAGCTGCTCGCCGCCGCCGACCTGTGGCTGTTCGTCACCTCCGCCGCGCGCTACTCCGACCAGGTGCCGTGGAGCTACCTGCGCCAGGCCGCCGAGCGGTCGGCCGCCGTCGCGATCGTGCTCGACCGCACCCCCGACGAGGCCATCCAGACCGTCTCGACCCACCTCGCGCGCATGCTCGCCAGCCGCGGTCTGAAGGACTCCCCGCTGTTCGTGGTCACCGAGGGCAAGGTCGACGAGGAGGGCCTGCTGGCCGCCCACCACGTCGCCGACGTCCGCGGCTGGCTCGAGTCGCTCGCCGCCGACGTCGACGCCCGCACCGCCGTGGTGCGGCAGACGCTCGACGGCGCGGTGCGCACCATCACCCGGCGCGTGCACCCGGTGGCCGACGCGGCCGCCGAGCAGACCGCGGTGGTCGCCGGGCTGCGTGAGGCGGTCGGCCGCTGCTACGACGAGGCCCGCAGCGGCGTCGACGACGCGTGCGCCGACGGCACGCTGGTGCGCGGCGAGGTGCTGGCCCGCTGGCGCGAGTTCGTGGGCAGCGGCGAGCTGCTGCGCTCGCTCGACACCCGCGTCGGCGGGCTGCGCGAGCGGCTCGTCAACACCATCCGCGGCAAGCCGCAGCAGGCCGAGCGGGTCACCGTGGCCGTCGAGGCGGCGCTCGAGGCGCTGCTGCGCGAGCGGGCCGAGCGGGCCGCCGAGGCGGTCGTGGCCGCCTGGCACGACACCGAGGCCGGCGACGACGTCCTGGCCCGGCCCGGGGGTGCCGAGCTCGGTCGCGCCTCGCGCGACGTGCACCGGCGCGCCGAGCGCACGGTCCGCGCATGGCAGACCGAGGTGGCCGACCTCGTGCGCGCCGAGGGCGCGCACGTGCGCACCTCGGCGAACTTCCTGGCCTACGGCGTGCAGGGGCTCACGGTGGCCCTGATGGTCGTCGTCCTGGCCGAGCGGGCCGCGGGCGAGCAGCGCGAGTCGGTCGACCTCGGACGCCGTCTGCTCGACGCCGTCTTCGGCGAGGCCACGGTCGCGGCGATGGTCGCGCGCTCGCGCACCTCGCTGGCCGCCCGCACGGCCGCGGTCCTCGACGACGAGCGCGGCCGCTATCTTTCCCTCGTCGGTGGCCTGACCTGGCCGGCCGACGCGGCCGAGAGCCTGCGGACGGCGGCGCGACGCGTCGACGACCTGCGCTTCCAGGCCGCGCGGGCCGCGGAGCGAGCCGCAGGCCCCGCCCCGACCACCGTCCCCGGAGACCCGACCACGTGACGTCCCTGCTCGAAGGCGCCCGACAGCTGGTCACGCGCGGCACCGACCTCGGTGCGCGCATCGAGGGCCTCGAGGCCGCCTCGTCAGCCGCACGGGGGCGGGTCGACGACGCCGTCCTCGACCACGCCGACACCGTCGCCGCCCGCGCCGCGGGCCGGCTGCGGCTCTCGGCCGAGCACACCGTCGTCGCCGTGGCCGGCGCCACCGGCTCGGGCAAGTCCTCCACCTTCAACGCCCTCACCGGTCTCGACCTGTCCTCGACCGGCGTGCGGCGCCCCACCACGTCGTGGGCCACCGCGTGCGTCTGGGGCAGCACCGGCGCGGAGGAGCTGCTGGAGTGGCTGGGCATCCCGCCGCGCCACCAGACCATGCGCGACTCGCTGCTCGACCTCAGCACGCAGCAGGCCGACCGCGAGCTGGACGGCGTCGTCCTGCTCGACCTGCCCGACCACGACTCCACCGAGGTCTCCCACCACCTCGAGGTCGACCGGCTCGTGGTGCTCGCCGACCTGCTGGTGTGGGTGCTCGACCCGCAGAAGTACGCCGACGCCGCCATCCACGACCGCTACCTCGCGCCGCTGAAGACGCACGCCGGCGTCATGGTCGTGGTGCTCAACCACATCGACACCGTGCCCGAGGACCGCCGGGCCTCGATGGTCGACGACGTGCGCCGGCTGCTCGACCTCGACGGCCTGCACGAGGTGCCGCTCTACGCCGTCAGCGCCCGCGAGGGCCTCGGCATCGACGACCTGCGCAGCGAGATCGCGGGCCGGGTCGCGGCCAAGCGGCTGACCCGCGAGCGCATCGAGAGCGACCTGCGCTCGGCGGCCGGCGCGATCGACGAGGCCGTCGGGCGCGGCAAGACCCGCGAGCTGTCGGCCCACCGCGTGCGCGACCTCGACGGCGCGCTCGCCGACGCCGCCGGCGTGCCGGTGGTGGTCGAGGCCGTCGAGCGCACCGCCCGCGCCCGCGCCCGCCGCGCCACGACCTGGCCGGTGCTCGGCCTGCTGTCGCGGCGCCAGGACCCCCTCGACCGGCTCGGGCTCGACCTCGGCGACGCCGGGGCCGCGCTGTCGGGCCGGTCGGCGTCCGGTCGGGGCCCGACCACCGGCGTGACGCCGGTGCAGCGGGAGCGGGTCGAGACCGAGGCACGCACGCTCGCCGACGACGTCGGTGCCGGGCTCGGCCCGGCGTGGGCGGCCTCGGTGCGCCGGGTCGCCACCGCGCGCTCGGGCGAGCTGGCCGAGCGCCTCGACGCCGACCTGCCGCGCGTCGACGTCGGCTCCGGCCGGCTGCCCGCGTGGGCCGGCGCGGTGCGGCTGCTGCAGTGGCTGCTGCTCCTGGCCGCGGTGGCCGGCCTCGTCTGGACCGTCGTCGCGGCGGTCAGCGGCGGGCTCGGCGACACGCCGCAGGTCGTCGGGCTCGCGCTCCCGCTGGTGCTGCTGGTCGGGGGTGTGGTGCTGGGCGTGGTGGTCGCCGTGGCGTGCCGGGGTGCGGCCGACCGCGCCGCGCGGGCGCGCGCCGAGGCCGCCGACGAGCGGCTGCGCGACGCCGTCCACCGGGCCTCGGAGGAGGTGCTGGTCGAGCCGGTCCGCGCCGAGCTGGCCTCGCACGCCGCCGTCCGCACCCACCTCGCCGCCACGCTGCGCTGACCCGGCTGCGCCCGCCCCGGGGGCCGCTCGCCGCACGCGGAATGTCCCCTGACCGTCCACAGGCGGGGCTCGCGTCGCGGTTCTCCACAGGCTCGCCCGACTCTCGGCCGGACTGTCGGGACCGTCGCCTTGGCTGGGCACCTGCCCGTCGTCCGGCGGGCACCAGCCGAGGAGGACCAGATGTTCAACGAGACGACGGTGACGCTGCAGGGCAACGTGGGCGGCGACGTCCGGCTGCGCACGGTGGGTGACACGGTGGCGGCCAGCTTCCGGGTGGCGTGCACGCCGCGCCGCTACTCACGGCGCTCGGGGGAGTGGGCCGACGCCGCCACCCAGTGGTACACGGTCAACGTGTGGCGGGCGCTCGCCGAGCACTGCGCCGCGTCGCTGCACCGGGGCGACCCGGTGGTGGTGCACGGGCGCGTCGACGTGCGTCCCTACGTCGACAAGGCGGGCGTCGAGGTGGTCGACCTCGCCGTCGACGCCGTGGCGGTCGGCCACGACCTCGCCCGCGGCACGAGCACCTTCACCCGCGAGCGGCGTCAGCCGGCGGGCGAGCAGCCGGCCGCGGCGGAGGCGGGGGAGGCGGGGGAGGCGGTGCAGGCGACGACGGCGGCGTCGTCGGGGCAGGAGCAGGCGGCGTGAGCGGGTGAGCCGGCCGGTCGGCGATGTGGGGCGGCGGCCCGTGGCTGACTAGGCTCGCTGACCATGGCGGACTATGTCTTCACGCTGCGCAACGTGCGCAAGGCCCACGGTGACAAGGTCGTCCTCGACAACGTCACCCTCTCCTTCCTGCACGGCGCCAAGATCGGCGTCGTCGGCCCCAACGGCACCGGCAAGTCGTCGCTGCTGCGCATCATGGCCGGGCTCGACCACGCCAACAACGGCGACGCGATCCTCGACCCCGAGGCGACCGTCGGCATGCTGCAGCAGGAGCCGCCGCTCACCGAGGGCAAGACGGTGCTCGAGAACGTCGAGGAGGCCGTCGGCGACCTGAAGGCGAAGATGAAGCGCCTCGAGGACGCCTACATGGAGATGGGCGACCCCGACGCCGACCAGGACGCCCTCATGGCCGAGACCGGCGACCTGCAGACCGAGCTCGACAACGCCAACGCGTGGGACATCGACAGCCGGCTCGAGCAGGCGATGGACGCGCTGCGCTGCCCGCCGTCCGACTCGATCGTCGACCACCTCTCCGGTGGCGAGCGACGTCGCGTGGCGCTGTGCAAGCTGCTGCTGCAGCAGCCGTCGCTGCTGCTGCTCGACGAGCCCACCAACCACCTCGACGCCGAGTCGGTGCAGTGGCTCGAGGGGCACCTGGCCTCCTACCCGGGTGCCGTGCTCGCCATCACCCACGACCGCTACTTCCTCGACAACGTCGCGCAGTGGATCCTCGAGCTCGACCGGGGCAAGACGCACCCCTACGAGGGCAACTACTCCACCTACCTCGAGACCAAGAAGGAGCGTCTGAAGATCGAGGGCGCGAAGGACGCCAAGCGCGCCAAGATGCTCGAGAAGGAGCTGGAGTGGGTCCGCTCGAACGCCAAGGCGCGCCAGACCAAGAGCCGCGCGCGCCTGCAGCGCTACGAGGAGCTCGCGGCCGAGGCCGACCGCGCCCGCAAGATCGACACCTCCGAGATCAACATCCCGGCGGGTCCGCGCCTCGGTGACGTCGTCCTCGAGGCCGAGCACCTCGGCAAGGGCTTCGACGGCCGCACCCTGATCCACGACCTCGACTTCACCCTGCCGCGGGCGGGCATCGTCGGCGTCATCGGCCCCAACGGCGTCGGCAAGACCACGCTGTTCCGGATGATCACCGGCGCCGAGGAGCCCGACAAGGGGTCGCTGACGGTCGGCCAGACGGTCAAGCTCTCCTACGTCGACCAGAGCCGCGGCGGCATCGACCCCAACAAGAACGTCTGGGAGGTCGTCTCCGACGGCCTCGACTTCATCAAGGTCGCCAACTTCGAGATGAACTCGCGGGCCTACGTGGCATCGTTCGGGTTCAAGGGCCCCGACCAGCAGAAGAAGGCCGGCGTCCTGTCCGGTGGCGAGCGCAACCGCCTCAACCTGGCGCTGACGCTGAAGATGGGCGGCAACCTGCTGCTGCTCGACGAGCCGACCAACGACCTCGACGTCGAGACCCTGAGCTCGCTCGAGGACGCGCTGCTCGACTTCCCCGGCTGCGCGGTGGTCACCTCGCACGACCGGTGGTTCCTCGACCGCGTCGCGACCCACATCCTGGCCTGGGAGGGCGACGCCGAGGACCCGGCCAAGTGGTTCTGGTTCGAGGGCAACTTCGCGGCCTACGAGGAGAACAAGATCGAGCGTCTCGGCATCGAGGCGGCCCGGCCGCACCGTGTCACGCACCGGCGCCTGACCCGCGACTGACCCGCGACCGACCCGCGACCGACCGCCGCACCCCGGGAGGACGGGCCGAGGGCCCCTAGACTCGATCGGTGCCCAGCCGTCAGTTCCCCGTCCGGCCCGAGCCGAGGTGGCTCGACGCCGAGCAGCAGACGGCCTGGCGCGCCCTCGTGCTGGGCTCCACGCTGCTCTTCGACCGGCTCGACGACGACCTGCGCCGCCACCACGGCGTCTCGCTGGTCGAGTTCGAGATCCTGGTGCGGCTCTCCGAGCGCGAGGGCCAGATGCGGATGGCGCAGCTGGCCGACTCCCTCGCGCACAGCCGCAGCCGGGTCACCCACACCATCAAGCGGATGGAGGACGCCGGGCTCGTCAAGCGCGAGCACTCGGTCGAGGACGGCCGCGGCGTCGTCGCGGTCATGACCGACCGCGGTCGGCTGCTGCTCGAGAACGTCGCCCCCACCCACGTCAACGGCGTGCGCGACCACCTCGTCGACCTGGTCGACCCCGCCGACTACGCGGCGCTCGGCCGGGTGATGAACGCCGTCGCCGACCACCTCATCGCCGCCCACCCCGACATGGAGATGCGCTAGGCGCAGCCGGGCCGCGAGCAACGAGCGGTCGGCGTGGGCGCCAGCGGGTTGAGCTCGAGCGAGCAGCGGCGCGAGGGACGAACCCGCGACGGGCGTGACGAGACCACGCGAGGACCACGCGAACGTCCGCGCGGACCTAGGGCCCTTCGACAGGCTCAGGGTCCGTGTGGTCCCGTCGGCACGGAGGGCCGGTGGTCTCGAGGCTCGTCGCCAGGGCTCCTCGCCCCTCGACCATCGTCAGACCCGGCCGCGGACCCTGAGGTCGGTCGTCGGGCCGAGGTCCCGCAGCCGGGGACTCAGATGCGCTCGAGGATCAGCGCCATGCCCTGACCGCCGCCGACGCACATGGTGATGAGACCGGTCGTCTTGTCGTGGAAGTCGAGGCTGTTGAGCATCGTGTTCTGCAGTCGGGCGCCGGTCATGCCGAAGGGGTGGCCGACGGCGATGGCG
Source organism: Nocardioides marinquilinus (assembly GCF_039543705.1). Taxonomy (NCBI): domain Bacteria; kingdom Bacillati; phylum Actinomycetota; class Actinomycetes; order Propionibacteriales; family Nocardioidaceae; genus Nocardioides; species Nocardioides marinquilinus. The sequence continues at coordinate 277,752 of NZ_BAABKG010000005.1, read as the reverse complement.
CCGCCGTTGACGTTGAGCCGGTCGAGGTCGATGCCGAGGTCCTGGTAGCTGGGCACGACCTGGGCGGCGAAGGCCTCGTTGATCTCGACGAGGTCGATGTCGCCGATGCTCATGCCGGCGTGGGCGAGGGCGTTGCGGGTGGCCTCGACGGGCCCGAGGCCCATGATCTCGGGGGACAGGCCGCTGACGCCGGTGGCGACGATGCGGGCGAGCGGGGTGATGCCCAGCTCGGCGGCCCGGGTGTCGGACATGACGATCACGGCGGCGGCGCCGTCGTTGAGGGCGCAGCAGTTGCCGGCGGTGACGACGCCGTCGGGGCGGAAGACCGGCTGCAGCTGCGAGACGGCGTCGTAGGTGACGCCGGCGCGGGGGCCGTCGTCCGCGCTGACGACGGTGCCGTCGGGCGTGGTGACCGGGGTGATCTCGCGCTGCCAGAAGCCGTTCTCGAGGGCCTTCTCGGCGAGGTTCTGCGAGCGGACGCCGAACTCGTCGAGCTCGCGGCGGTCGAGACCGCGCAGCCGGGCGAGGTTCTCGGCGGTCTGGCCCATGGCGATGTAGACGTCGGGCAGGACGCCGTCCTCGCGGGGGTCGTGCCAGTCCTGGCCGCCCTGGGCCTGCTCGTCGGTGCGCGCCTTGGCGTCGTCGAAGCGGTGGTTGTGGGTGTCGGGCCAGTGGTCGGAGGTGCCCTTCGCGAACCGCGAGACGGTCTCGACCCCGGCCGAGAGGAACACGTCGCCCTCGCCGGCCTTGATGGCGTGGAAGGCCATGCGGGTGGTCTGCACCGAGGACGAGCAGTAGCGGGTGATGGTGGCGCCGGGCACGGTGTCGAGGCCGAGCAGCACGTTGACGACGCGGGCGAGGTTGTTGCCCGACTCGCCGCCCGGCAGCCCGCAGCCGAGGTAGTGGTCCTCGATGGTCGTCGGGTCGAGCTCGGGAACCTTGTCGAGCGCGGCCTGCACGATGGTGGCCGTCAGGTCGTCGGGCCGCAGGTCCTTGAGCGAGCCCTTGTTGGCGCGCCCGATGGGGGAGCGCGTGGCGGCGACGATGACGGCTTCGGGCATGGAGGTCTCCGATCGGCGGGTCGTGCTCGGGGTGGGTCCTTCTCGCAGGCTACCGACGGGTCGGGTCGGGCCCGGGGGCGCCCGTGACCGGCATCAGCAGCGAGAGGGCGTCGTTGAGGAAGGCGGTGCGCTCGGCCCCCTCGCGCAGCAGTGCGGCCAGCAGGACGCCGTCGAAGGCGGCGACGAGCGTCTGGGCCCGCTCGGTGGGGCGGTCGTGGTGGTGGTCGTCGACGACCGCCGCCACCAGGCCCACGACGCGCTCGCGGTCGTGGCGGATCGGCTCGGCCAGCTCGGGGTCGCGTGCGGCCTCCATCGTCAGCTCGACCTTGGCCACGAGCAGGTCGCGGTCCTCGACCCACCCGGTGAACAGCCGCACCAGCGCCTGCACGGCGGCGGGGTCGCCGTCGTCGAGGCAGCCGATCTCGGTGAGCACGCGGTCGACGTCGGTGCCGAGCCGATCGGCGACGTGCCCGGCCAGGCCGATCTGCAGCGCGCGCCGGGTGCGCAGGTACGCCGACGTGCTGCCCTCGGGCAGGCCGGCCGCGCGGTCGACCGCGCGGTGGGTCAGCCCCCGCAGCCCGTGCGTGGCGACCACCGACAGTGCGGCGTCGAGGATCGCGCGCATGCGGGGGCTCGGCTCGCTGCGGCGGTCGGGACCGGCGGCGGTGGTGGACGACATGGCACCTCTCGGCTGGCGGGTCGCGTGGTGGAGAGCGTGGTGGACAGCACAGTAACGCGGCTTGCGTCCGGCTCTTCTACAGTTGTAGATTCTACATCAGTAGAAGATCCCAACGAAGGAGATCGACATGAGCTTCGAGCTGCTGCCCCACCTGACCCCCTGGATCGTCGGCTTCGCCGTGCTGGCCCTCGCCGGCCTCGTCGTCGGCGCCGCCGCGGTGCGCGAGCTGGTCGTCGCCACCAGCCGGCGTCCGATCACCACCCCCGCCACCCCGGCCACCCGCGGCGCGGTGCGTGCCCACACCGGTCGGCTCGCCACCCACCACTGACCGCCCGGCCCTCCCGCCGGACCGGCCGTCGTCACGCCCGCGTGGCGAGGACGACGTGCTCGAGCCCGGGGCGGTCGGGGGCCTCACGCACCTCGCGCAGCACCAGCCCGCACGCGACGAGGTCGGCCCCGAGCTCGTCGAGCGTGCGGAACCGCAGCGTCGAGGTGCTCACCAGCGTGCGCTCCGGCACACCGGGCGGGTCGTCGTGGAAGGTCACCTCGACCTCGAAGGTGACCAGCGGCGGCGAGACGTCCGTGAGCCGGCGCCGCGTGCCGACCCGCCCCTCGCCCGGCACCTCGTGCACGTGCTCGCGGTCGTCGTCCCAGCGCTCCCAGTCGCGGGCCTCGGGCCGGCGGGTCTCGAAGACGAGGTGACCGCCGGGCCGCAGCGCGTCGCGCACCGCCCGCAGCGCCGCCCGCCACTCCTCGTCGGTGACGAAGACCTGCGCCACGTTGCCGGTCATCACGGCCAGGTCGGCCCCGAGCGCCGGCACGTCGGCCGCGCCGACGCACAGCCACTCGACGCCCTCGGCGCCCGGCTTGGCGCGCGCGACGTCGAGCGAGGCGGCCGCGGGGTCGGCGCCCACGACGTCCAGGCCCGCGGCGGCCAGCCGCAGCGCCAGCACCCCGGTGCCGCAGCCGACGTCGAGCACGCGGCGCGCCCCGAGCTCGGTGGCGAGGCGCTCGTAGGCGTCGAGGTCGTCGCGGCCGTCCTCGAGAGGGTCGTAGAGCGGCGCGAGGCGGGGGTGGGCGAAGGCGGCGTCGGGCACCCGCGGACGCTAGCCCGCCCGGCCGGCGGGTGCTGACAGGATCCTCGCGTGCGACACCTGTACCGGTGCCCCATGCGGTGGGCCGACCTCGACCTGCTCGGCCACGTGAACAACGTGGTCTACGCCGACTACCTGCAGGAGGCGCGCGCCGACCTGCTGCGCACCATGATGCCCGGCCGCGACCACCTCGCCGAGGCGATCGTGGTGGTGCGCAACGAGGTCACCTACCTGGCGCCGCTGCTGCTGCGCACCGAGCCCGTCGCGATCGAGTGCTGGGTGACGCACGTGCGTGCGGCCAGCTTCACCGTCGCCTACGAGATCTACGACGAGGTCGGCGACGACCTCGACCCGAGCGCGCCCGCCCAGCGGCGCGTCTACGTGCGCGCCAGCACGGTGCTGGCCCCCGTCGACCTCGCGGTCGGGCGTCCGCGCCGCGTCAGCGACGCCGAGCGCGAGGTGCTGGCCCGCTTCACCGACGAGCCGGCCGACGACCCCGCACCCCGCATCCCGCGCGTCGACCGTACGCGGGCGCACCGCTTCCCACTGCCGGTGCGGTTCTCCGACGTCGACCTCTACCGCCACGTCAACAACGTCGTCTACTTCGACTACCTGCAGGAGTCGCGCATCCGGATGCTCGACGAGGTCGTCGCCGAGGTCGGGGTCGAGCGGCCCCACATCGTCACCGCGCAGACCGACGTCGACTACGTGCGCCCGATCGTGCTGCGCGCCGAGCCCTACGACGTGTGGACGCAGGTGACCCGCGTCGGCAGCCGCTCCATGACCGTGGTCAGCGAGATCGCCGACCACGAGGGGGACGGCGTCGCCGCCCGCGCTCGCGTCGCCCTGGTGTTCTTCGACGTCGACGCCGGCCGCGCCATCGAGCCGCCGGCCGCGCTGCGCGACCGGCTGCTCGCGCAGCTGCCGGTTCAGGCGTAGCGATAGACCAGCACGCGGGCGTCGGTGATCTCCGGGGAGCAGGTCGACGAGCTGCGCTTGAAGAACATCCGCACGGTGCGCTCGGCGCCCGAGGAGCCGGTGACGAGCTCGGCCATCTCGATCGGCAGGTGCACGTAGTCGATGAACGCCTCCGGGTCGGTGGCGAGGTCGAGCCCGTTGGGCGCGCGGAACGACACGCCGGGCAGCGCGGTCTGCTGGTCCCAGAACCCGTGGCCGTTGTAGCTGACGCCGTCCGTGCGCTGCGGGCTGCTGGCCGAGATCACGCGGTCGCTGCCGTCGGTGATCTTCACGTCGAAGCCCCGGGGCGTCGCCGCGGTCGCCGAGCACGCGGCGGGGTACTCCACCCGGGCGAGGGCCACGACGACGTCGAGGGTCTCGGCCGGCTGCGTCCAGGTCGCCTCGACCTGCGCGCCCGACGACGGCGCCCCGGCGGGCCAGCTGCCGCTGCCGACGGTGAAGTCGGCGTAGGTGCGGTCGACGGCGAGGACGCCGCCGTTGAACAGCAGGTTCTTCACGCCCACGGTCATCCGGGCCGAGCTGATCGAGTCGGGGGCGACGTCCGCGCCCGTGATCGACCCGTCCTCGATGCGGGCGCCGTCGACGGCGCCGTCGGCCACCTCGCTCGCTCCGACGGCGTCGGCGCCCAGCTCGGCGGCCCCGACGGAGCCGTCGCCGATCGCTCGCGCGCCGACCGCCCCGTCGGCCAGGTCGCCGGGTCTCACCGCGCCGTTCGCGATGTGGCGCGCCTGCACGGCGTTGCTGGCGATGTTGGACGCCTTGACCGCGTTCGGGCCGAGCCCGGCGGCGTACGCCCCGCCGGTGCCGAGTGCGACGACGAGCGCCAGCGTCGCGGTCACGCTCGCGTAGGTGGGTCGTCGGGTGGGTCGTCGGTTGGATCGGGTGGGTCGTGGGGTGGAGGCCATGGTCGGCACCTCTCTCGTGGGGGAGCCGCCGGTGGCGACGGCGCCGCGACGCTAGACCCGGCGGCGCGGACGCCGACAGGCCCGGAATGACTACGCAGGGGTGGTCAGTCGAGGCGCACGTGGCGCAGGCTCACGGCGGTGCGCCGCAGCCAGGCGCGGGCGGGCCCGTCGGTGTCGGGGCGCATGCCGAGCCTGCCGACCCGGGCCACTTCGTCGGCCACGGCGGACACGCCGAGCCCGTCGGTGCGCACCTGGGTGGCGAAGGGCCGCGTGGCGAGTACGTCGAGGGCGCGGTCGAGCTGCGCTAGCGCGAAGCCCTCCCGCCGCAGCCCCGGCAGGCCGCGACCGCGCAGCCGGCGGACGACGGTCTCGCGCTGGGCGAGCAGCGAGACGTGGGCGACGCGGTGCCCACGCCGGCGCAGCCCGCCCACGAGCTCGTCGAGGTAGGCGGGGTCGAGCACCGTCATCGGGACGACGACCGGCCCGGTCTGCTCGCGCAGCACGAGGTCGAGCACCTCGACGACGCCCGAGCGCCACGCCGGCAGGTCCTGGAAGTCACCGCGCAGCGCCGGCGGCATCATGCGGTGCAGCCCGAAGCCGACGTGCTCGGGGTCGCAGACCACCGCGCGACCCGTCCGCTCGACGTCCAGGCGGCGGGCCAGCTCGTGCGCCACGGCGGTCTTGCCGACCCCGAACGGCCCGTTGACCCAGATCAGCACGGCGCGGTCACCTCGGCGGGCCTCAGTCGAGGGTGTTGACCATGAACTGGGCGGCGTGGGTGACGTAGTCCCAGAACCGCGCGTCCTGCTCGGGTGTCAGGTCGGCGTCGTCGAGCCCGGCGCGGAAGTGCACCAGCCAGCGCTCCTTGGCCTCGGGGTTCACCCGGAACGGCGCGTGCCGCATCCGCAGCCGCGGGTGCCCACGGGTGTCGGAGTAGGTCGTCGGCCCGCCCCAGTACTGCACCAGGAACAGCAGGAAGCGCTCCTCGGCGGGCCCGAGGTCGTCCTCGGGGTAGAGCGGCCGCAGCACCTCGTCGGTCGCGACCCCCTCGTAGAAGCGGTGCACGATGCGACGCATGGTCTCGAACCCGCCGATCTCGTCGTAGAACGTCGCCTCCTGCGTCACGCCCCCATTGTGCCGAGGCGCCCGTGCGAGACTCCGGCGGGTGAGCGCCGAGCCCACGCCGTACGGCACCACCCCCACCCCGCGCCCCCTCGCCGAGCTGCGCCTGGAGGCCGAGCGGCTCGCCCGCGCCGAGGACGACGCCGGGCTGCTCGCCCTCGCCGACCGGCTGCGTCGCGACGACCCGCGCCAGTGGCCGCACCTGTGGGCGCCGCTCGCGGCGCTGGCCGCCCGCCGCACCGGCGACGACCGCGCCTGGCCGTTGCTCGAGGAGGCGGTCGACCTCGGCTTCACCCAGCCCGACCTGCTCGCCCCCGACCTGCCCGAGGCGTTCGCGGACGACGACCGCTGGGCCCCGCTGGTGGCGCGGATGCGTCCGGCGCCGCCCGAGGTCGAGCTGCTGGACTGGCCCGACCCGCCGCCGCAGCAGCCCGTCGTCCTCGACCGCATCGCAGCCGAGCGCGAGCCGGCGCTGCGGGCCCGGGTGCCGGGCGACCTCGTCGAGCCCGGCCACCCGTGGGCGACGGCGGTGGCGCTGCTCCGCTGGGTGGCGCGCTCGTGGGACCACGCCAACGACCACGTCGACTCGCCCGACGCGCTCGAGGTGCTCGACCGGGTCGCCGAGGGCGAGCGCTTCGCGTGCGTCGAGTACAGCATCGTGCTCAGCCAGGTGCTCAACGCCGTCGGCGTCCCGGCCCGCCGGGTGCAGCTGCTGCAGGCGCCGCACCACGTCGGCCTCGGGCGCGGCCACGTCGTCTCGGAGGCGTGGCTCGACGACCTCGGGGCGTGGGTGCTGCTCGACGGCCAGAACGGCGCGTTCTGGGTCGACGAGGACGGCGCGCCGCTCGGCGTCCCGCAGCTGGTGGCGCGGCACCGTGAGGGCCGGCCGGCGACGATGTCGTGCCAGGTGCGGCCGCTCGACGACGCCGCCCAGGCGTTCTGGGCGACCTACGTCGCGACCGTGCTCACCACCGGCACCGGCGTCGTGGACGGCGACGGGGCCGGCTTCGCGCTGTCGTTCCAGGGCGTCTCGGTGCCGCGCGCCGACGTGCTGCGCCGCGGCACCCGACACACCCACCCGCGGCTCGACGACGTCACGGTCGGCGTCACGGGCACCGTCGACCGGCCCCGGCTGCGGTTCGGCACGCCCCACCCGCACGCGACCGGCTTCCGCGTGCGCGGCGCCGACGGCGCGTGGGTCGAGGACGCCGACCCCGACGGCACGTGGCCGCTGCGGCGAGGCGACGGCGCGCCGTCCGAGCACGTCGCCGAGGTAGCCGTCGTGACCCCGGTCGGCACCGGCCGCGGCCACCGGCTGCGCTGGCGGGGCTAGCCGGCCAGGACCGGTCAGGAGGAGGCGGCGTCCTCGTGCGCGCCGTGCGCCTGCTCGCTGCGGGTCCAGACCACGCGCTGCGGGAAGGGCATCTCGATGCCCTCGTGGTCGAAGCGGCCCTTGATGCGCTGGCGCATCTCGCGGGCGACGGCCCACTGCTCGCCCGGCGTGGTCTTGAGCACCACGCGCACCGTGATGCCGTCGATGCCGAGGTTCTCCACGCCCCACACCGAGGGCTCCTCGATGATCTGGCCCTTGAAGTCCTCGTCCTCCCACAGGTCGTGGGCGACCTCGCCGAGCACGCGACGCACCCGGGCGAGGTCCTCGTGGTAGGCCACGCTGACGTCGAGCACGGTGCGCGCCCAGTTCTGGCTCTGGTTGCCCACCCGCACCACCTGGCCGTTGGGCACGTACCAGACCGTGCCGTTGACGTCGCGCAGCCGCGTCATGCGCAGCGTGACCGCCTCGACGGTGCCGATCGCCTCGCCGAGGTCGACGACGTCGCCCACGCCGTACTGGTCCTCGATGATCATGAACACGCCGGAGAGGAAGTCCTTGACCAGCGACTGGGCGCCGAAGCCGAGCGCGATGCCGACGATGCCGGCGCTGGCGATGATCGGGGCGATGTCGACGCCGACCTCGCTCAGCATCATGGTGCCGAACACGGCGATCAGCAGGCCGGTGATGATCGAGCGCAGCAGGCTGCCCATGGCCTCGGCGCGCTGGGCCCGGCGCTGGGTGGCGACGAGATTGACCCGGTCGGGCAGCACGCCGTGGCTGGCGCGCTTGACCACGCGGGCGATCAGCTTGTGCAGCACCCATCGGATGACCATCGCCAGCGCGAACAGCCCGAGGACCGCCAGCGGCTTGCCGATCAGGACGTCGGAGTAGCGGGCCAGCGTGTTGTTGCCGGTCCAGTCGAAGGTGGTGTTGCAGACCGCCTCGTCGTCGGCGCACGGGTTCGCGGCGAGGACGGGCGTCACCACGGAGAGCAGGGTCGTGGGGTCGGGCATGCGTGCATGCATAACAGGTACGCCGCCGTCCTCTCGACCCGGCGACGGCGATAGACTCGGCTCCGTGAGAGCGCGCGTGACCAACCCCACCGCCCGCCGCGCCACGACCCTCGTCGCGGCGGTCGCCGGGGCGCTCGCGCTGAGCGCCGTGCCGGCGTCCGCCGACGTGCCCGAGGGCTGGCCGCAGAGCGACCCCGTCGACCCGTGGTTCGTCATCGGCGTCCTGGTGGTCGTGCCGGTGGTGCTCGCCCTCGTCATCGCCGCGTTCGTCTACGTGCCGGCCATGGTGCGCGGCGAGCGGGTCGCCCCGGGCGGGCCGCAGGGCGAGGACCAGTGGCTCGGCGGACCCCGCCGCACCGCCGGCGAGCTCGACGCCCCCGACCACGGAGCCCCGGCCGACGCCGAGCTCGACACCACGGGTGGTGCCGGTGGCCGCTGGTAGCCAGCCCCGCCCGTTCACCAGCGCCGAGCGGGCCCGGCTCGACGCCGCCATGCGCACGGCCGAGCAGACCTCCCGCGCGGAGTTCTCGCTGTTCGTCGGCCGCTCACGCGGCGACGCCCGCGAGTTCGCCACCAGCCTCCACGCCTCGCTGACCGCTCCCGAGCGCAGCGTGCTGATCATGCTCGACCCCGAGGAGCGCCTCGTCGAGGTCGTCACCGGCCCCCACGTGCGCCGCACGCTCTCCGACCGGCAGACCCAGCTCGCGGTCGCCACCATGACCAGCCACTTCCGCGACGACGACCTCGTCGGCGGACTGCGGGCCGGCATCCTCCAGCTCGGCGAGCACGCCCGCCCCCAGCGCACCCTGCACGCCGGCAAGCCCGCCTGACCCTCGGCTGGGCAGTTTCACCACGTAAGTGGTGAAACTGCCGGTTCTGCCACGAACCTTCGTCGCAGAACCGGGAGTTTCGTCGCGCCCCCGCGGCAAGCCGGGGCTCGCCGCGCGAGGGCGGGGCAGTGTCAGGCGCCGGTGCCGAGGCGGTCGCGCTGCTGCGCGGCCAGCGCGCGCGCCACCTCGGCGCGGCCCTCGCGCACGTAGCGCAGGGCGCCGGGGTTGGCCTCGGCGGTGGCGAGGAACTCGTCGACCCGGTCGAGCAGCGCCTGCGAGGCCAGGGCCTTGGGGAACAGGTGCTCGAGGGCGACGGCGCCGCGGTGCGCGCCGATGCGGTCCCAGGTGACGGGGACGGCGTCGAGGTAGCGCTGCACGAACGGCTCGAGGACGTCGTCCTGGCCCGGCACCATGAACGAGGTCACGATGCTGCGCGCGGTCTCGTTGGGGGTCGAGGCCTCCTCGACCGCGAGCCGCCAGGCGGTCTCCTTGGCCTCGGGGTCGGGCATGGCGGCGCGGGCCGCGGCGGCGTGCTCCTGGCCCGAGATGGTCTGGTCGCGCTCCAGCTCGGCGTCGATGCGCGCGTGGTCGGCGCGGCCGCGGGCGGCCAGGCCGGTGACCAGCACCCACCGCAGGTCGGTGTCGACGTCGAGGCCGTCGACGACGAGCGAGCCGTCGAGCAGCCCCTCGAGGTCGGCCAGCGCCTCGTCGCTGCGCGCGGTCGCGGCGTAGGAGCGCACAAACGTCAACTGCTGGTCGCTGCCGGGCTCGGCGGCCTCCAGGAGGTCGCGCAGCCCGCGCTCCCAGCGGTGGCGCAGCTCGGCGCGGTGGGCGGGGTCGGAGTAGGAGCCGACGGCCTGCGCGGCGTAGGCCGGGATGCGGGTCACGCCCCACGCGTCGGTCTCGTCGCCGATGTTGGCCAGCACGAGGGTGACGTAGTCGGTGGCGCTCATCTCGGCGTCACGGCACATGTCCCACGCGGCACCCCACACGAGCGCCCGCGCGAGCGAGTCCTGCAGGCCCGACAGGCCGCCGACGACCGTGGCGAGCGAGCGCTCGTCGAGGCGGATCTTGGCGTAGGCGAGGTCCTGGTCGTTGAGCAGCAGCAGGTCGGGCTGCTGCTGGCCGACGGCCTCCTTGACGTCGGTCGTCTCGCCCTCGACGTCGACCTCGAGGTAGTCGCGGCGCACCAGCGCGTCGACGCCCTGCTCGTCGGTCACCCAGTCGTAGAGGCCGATGCCGAGCCGGTGACGGCGCAGCGTCGGGTGGTCGGGGTGGGCGGTCTGGCGCACCGCGAGGCGGCGGTAGGTGCCGTCGTCGTCCAGCTCGAAGTCGGGCGTCAGCGTGTTGACGCCGGCGGTCTGCAGCCACTCGGTGGCCCACGAGCCGAGCTCGCGGCCCGAGGAGCGTTCGAGGGCGACCAGCAGGTCGTCGAAGGTGGTGTTGCCGTAGGCGTGGTCGGCGAAGTACTGCCGCAGGCCGGCGACGAACGGCTCGAGGCCCACCCACGCCACCAGCTGCTTGAGCACCGAGGCGCCCTTGGCGTAGGTGATCATGTCGAAGTTGACCTCGACGGCCTCGAGGTCGTGGTTGTCGGCCGCGATGGGGTGGGTGCTCGGCAGCTGGTCGGCGCGGTAGCCGGTCTGCTTGCGGGCGTTGGCGAAGCCGGTCCAGGCGTCGGTGAACTCGGTGGCCTCGGCCTCGCACCAGTAGCAGGCCCACTCGGCGAACGACTCGTTGAGCCAGAGGTCGTCCCACCACTTCATGGTCACGAGGTCGCCGAACCACATGTGCGCCATCTCGTGGGTGATCACCGAGCAACGGAACTCGTAGAACGAGCGGGGCTGGCGGCTGCGGGGGAGGTACTCGTCGCGCAGGGTCACGCACCCGGCGTTCTCCATCGCGCCCATGTTGTACTCCGGCACGTAGAGCTGGTCGTACTTCTCGAACGGGTAGGCCATCGCGAACTGCTCCTCGAAGAACGCGAAGCTCTGCTTGGTGATCTTCACCAGCTCGTCGCGGTCGAGGTGCTCCACCAGCGACTGGCGGCAGTAGTGGCCCAGCGGGATCTCGCCGAACGGGCCCTCGTAGGTGTCGAAGACGCCGTGGTACTCGCCGGCGACGACCGCGGTGACGTAGGTCGACATCGGCTTGGTCGTGGGGAAGTGCCAGGTGGCCGCGCCGTCCTCGCCGCGGGTCGGCTCGGGCGTGGGCGCGTTCGAGACGACGACCCAGTGCTCCGGCGCGGTGACGTGGAAGGTGAAGACGCCCTTGAGGTCGGGCTGCTCGAAGGTGGTGAAGACGCGGCGGGCGTCGGGCACCTCGAACTGGGAGTAGAGGTAGACGCGGTCGTCGACCGGGTCGACGAAGCGGTGCAGTCCCTCGCCGCTGTTGGAGTAGGGGCACGCGGCGCGCACGACGAGCACGTTCTCGGCGGCCAGCCCGGGCAGCGGGATGCGGGAGTCGGCGTAGCTCGCGGGGTCGAGCCGCTCGCCGTTCAGCGTGATCTCGTGCACCTGCGCGCCCACGAGGTCGGCGAAGGTCGACGCGCCGGGCTCGCGACAGGTGAAGACGAGCGTGGTGGTCGAGCCGAACGTCTCGGGTCCCGTGGTGAGGTCGAGGGCGACGTCGTAGGAGGTGACGTCGAGCAGCGCGGCGCGGGCGGTGGCCTCGTCACGCGTGAGGTTGGTTCCGGGCATGCGACTCATCCTGGCACCCCGGTGTGCCGATACCTCCATCGGCCAGTGAGCGCCGTCACGCCGCCGGACGACGTCGTCCGACCGGGTGCGCGGACGCCCCTCCGCGACGCCGCACGCCCCCGCGCGCCGCCGTCCGGTGAACGACACGCCTGTCATTCGAAATCGCACCGGATGTGGCTGAAGTGAGTTATGGGGAAATTGTTGCGAAACCCCACGGATGTGCTTGACAGTGGTCCGCGTGTCTCCCCACACGAGCCCTTCCCACCCGCCCTCGACGGCCGTCGCCGGGGCCCCCGCCCGGCGTGCGGGTCGCGTCCGCCGAGCCGCCCGCGGCCTCGCCGTCGGCACCGTCACCGCGCTCGCCGCCGCCACGCTGGTCGTGGCGCCGTCGTCCACCGACCCGGCGGAGGCCTCGTCGGTCTACCTGTGCACCGGCTACACCGGCTGCAAGGACAAGGGCTACAGCGACGCCGGCTACGGCGCGCGCAGCGGGCAGATGTACTGGCGCATGTACGCCGGCCACAACTGCACCAACTACGTCGCCTACCGGATGATCCAGGCCGGGATGTCGACCGAGCGGCCGTGGGACGGCTCCGGCATGGCCTACAACTGGGGCTACGCGATGAGCCGCATCACCGACCAGAAGCCGGCCGTGGGTGCGGTGGCGTGGTGGGACCGCGGGGTGGTCGGCGCCGGCTCGAGCGGCCACGTCGCCTACGTCGAGCAGGTCGTCAGCGCGACCGAGATCGTGATCTCCGAGGACTCCTGGAGCGGCGACTTCCACTGGCGCCGCATCTACAAGGACGGGCCCGGCTGGCCCACCGGCTTCGTCCACTTCGTCGACAAGCCGGTCAAGCCGGTCATCGAGGTCGTCACCGCGCCGAAGATCGCCGGGACGCCGCAGGTCGGCGTCCCGCTGCGGGCCTACCAGGCGCGGTTCAAGCCGGCCGCCGACCACGCCTTCCAGTGGTTCGCCGGCGCGACCCGCATCGAGGGCGCGACCGCGGCCACCTACACCCCGACCGCCGCCGACCGCGGCAAGCGGATCCGGGTGCGCGACCTCGCCACCCGCGACGGCCACACCGGCACGACCGGCGAGTCGCTGCCGACCGAGCCGGTGACCACGGGCGAGTTCGCCCGGGTCGCGCCGCCCACCGTCAGCGGCCTGCTGCACCGCGGCCAGACCCTCACCGCCGTGCCGGGCACGTTCTCGCCGGCACCCGAGTCGGTGGCCTGGCGCTGGAAGATCGGCGGCGTGTGGCAGAAGGACCGCGGCGGTCCCACCCTCACCCTCACCGGCGCCGACGTGGGCAAGCGGGTGCAGCTGCTGCAGGTCTCGCGGCGCGACGGGTTCCGCAAGATCATCGGCGCCTCCGGCCGCGTCGGCCCGGTCGTCGAGGGCGCGGTCGCCGAGACCACGCCGTTCACGGCGTCCGGCACGCCGCGCCTGGGCGAGACCCTCTCGTTCTCCGGCGCCTTCACCCCGGCCGGGGCGAGCGCCTCCTACACGTGGTGGCGCGACGGCGTCCCCATCCCCGGGACCGACGCACCCACCTACCGCGTCACGCAGGACGACGTCGGCCACGCGATCAGCGTGAACGTCGTCGTCACGCGGCCGCGCTGGCAGCAGCTGGTGCGCACCGCCGACTTCGGCACCGTCACCACGCCCACGAGGCTGCGCACCTACGCCGGCGGCCGCAAGCGCGCCGCCGAGGTGCGGGTGCGGGTCGTGGCGCCAGGGCTGCGCGCGCCGTCCGGCACCGTGACTATCAGCGTCGGCGACCACCGCGTCACGCGTCCGCTCGAGGCCGGCCGCGCGCTCGTCGTGCTCGAGGGTCTCGGCGTCGGCACCCGCTGGGTGCGCATCGGCTACTCCGGGGACGGCGTGGCCGAGGCCCGCTCGCAGGTGCGCAAGGTCGTCGTCAAGCAGTAGCCGAGCAGCCACCGGCCCCTCGCCCGAGGGGCGAGGGCGGCGTCCGGGCGACCCTGCTTCAATCGAGGCATGCCTGCCAATGCCGACTTCTGGTTCGACCCGCTGTGCCCGTTCGCCTGGATCACCTCGCGGTGGATCCTCGAGGTCGAGCAGGTGCGCGACGTCTCCGTCACCTGGCACGTGATGAGCCTGGCCTACCTGAACTCCTCTAAGGACATCTCCGACGACTACCGCGCCATCCTCGAGCCGGCGTGGGGCCCGGTGCGCGTGTGCATCGCGGCCGAGCAGCGCCACGGGCGCGAGGTGCTCCTGCCGCTCTACACCGCGCTCGGCACCCGCATCCACAACGACGGCCGCAAGCTGCACGAGCAGGACGACGCCGGCCGCGCGCTGGTCGCCGAGGCGCTCGCCGAGGCCGGCCTCGAGGCCGACCTCGTCGACGCCATGGACGACACCTCGCTCGACGAGGCCGTCGCCACGAGCCACCACGAGGGCATGGACCAGGTCGGCGACGACGTCGGCACCCCGACCATCGCCTTCGAGGGCTCCGCGTTCTTCGGCCCCGTGCTCTCGAGCATCCCGCGCGGCGACGACGCCGGCCGGCTGTGGGACGGCTGCCTCGCCGTCGCGTCGTTCCCGGACTTCTACGAGCTCAAGCGCACCCGCACCGGCGACCTCGACTTCAGCTGACGGGCTGACGGGCTGACGGGCTGACGGCCCGCGGGCTGTCGTGTGGCCCGGATCGTTCGATTGAACGGTTCTGGGCCGCCGGGACGGGTCTGAACGGGTCAGACCGTTCAATTGAACGGAACGGTCCGGCGCGGGTCCGACGCCCAGCGCCGACCAGCGCCGACCAGGGCGGTTGCCCGTGTGACTGCTGTGACGCATGATGAAGACGATGACGTCATGGGGAGGTCAGTCGGCTCGGGTGCGTGTGACGCGCGTCGGGCTGGTCGCCGCTGCGCTGGTGACGACCGCGGCCGGTGTCGCCGTCCCGGCGGCACCGACGGCCCTGGCGGCACCCACCGACCAGGCCGCGCCCGCCGAGCGCACCGCTCGTCTGGCCGCGGCTGGTGAGGGACTGCGGTCGGGTCGCACGCCGGTCGCCGACGGCGACGTCGTCGCCACGCCCGGCTCGGACGCCGTCCTGCTCGCCGTCACCTGGCGCGGCCGGCTCGACGGCCTGCGGCTGCGCACCCGCGACGCGGCCGGCGACTGGACGCCGTGGCGCGAGCCCGGCCTGCTCGCCGACGGCCCGGACGCCGCCGGGTCCGACCTCGTCGGCGCGGCCCGTGTCGACCCCGTGCGCGGCAGCGACCTGCTGCCGGTCGCGGACGCCGCGGCGGTGCAGGTCGACGTCCTCGGACCGACGCCGCGCGACCTGACCCTGGTGGTCCTCGCCCCCGAGCAGACCGCCGCCGACCGCGCGACGACCGCGGCGCGACCGACGACCGCCCGCCGCGGGCCGGCGTCGCGCAAGCCCGCGATGCGCACCCGCGCCGACTGGGGCGCGAACCCGCGCTGGCGCAGCGGCGCGCCGCGCTACAACCGCACGATCCGGCAGGTGCACGTGCACCACACGGTGAACGGCAACGACTACACGCGCGCCGAGGTGCCGGGGCTGCTGCGCGCCATCTACCGCTACCACACCCAGAGCCTCGGCTGGTCCGACATCGGCTACAACTTCGTCGTCGACCGGTTCGGCCGCACCTGGGTCGGTCGCGCCGGCGGCGCCTGGCAGGCGGTGCAGGGCGCCCACACCCTCGGCTTCAACTCCACCAGCACCGGCGTCGCCGTGCTCGGCACCTTCGAGGAGCGCGCGCCCCGCCGCGACGTGCTCAAGGCGCTCGCCCGGCTCGCGGCGTGGAAGCTCTACCGCCACCAGCTCAGCCCGCGGGGCCGCGTGCGGGTGCGCTCGGAGGGCTCCGACCTCTACGCGGCCGGGCGCGTCGTCCGGCTGCCCGCCGTCGACGGCCACCGCGACACGAGCCGGACGGCGTGCCCCGGCGAGAAGCTGTACGCCCACCTCGACGACGTCCGCCGCCGCGCCACCGCCCGGGTCGCCCGGTGGAAGGCCGCGCGCTAGCGCCGGCTCAGCTGGAGCCGCCGGCCGCGACGGCCGCGGTGCTCGCGGCGAGGACGGCGGTCGTGGTGGCCAGGGTGACCGCGGCGATGGCGTCGCCGACGGCCTCGGCGCCCCACGTGCCCTCGGCGAGGTCCTTCGCGCGGCGGCGCACCTCGCGCGCCGGCACGTCGCCGCGGTCGACCGTCTTCTCGGCCCGCGAGACGGCGTGCAGCAGCGCGGCGATCGCCACGGTGCGCTCGTCGGGCTCGGCCCCGTCGACCAGCACCGCCTGCAACCGCTCTCGCACCGCCGCCTCGTGCTCGCGGTCGGCGGCCGGCCACCGGGTGCGCGAGAACAGGCCGAGCACCTTCTCGTCCTCGCGCTCGAGCACGCCCCGGTCGACGAGCCGGTCAGCGAGGCGGGAGCGCAGCCCCTTGCCCAGGCGGTCGACGAGGTCGCTGGCCTCCCGCTCCTTCGCCGCGACCGTGGTCAGCGCCTCGGCCAGCACCGGGTCGGACGGCGGTGGCGTCGTCCCGGTGGCGCGCACCTTCGCGGCGCGCCACCGCGAGGTCTGCTCCGCGACCGCCACGTGCCCGCCGGAGGCGAGCTCGACCAGCACGGCGCCGCCGAGCACGGTGTCGACGGGCACCCCCGACGGTGGGGTGCCGCGCTCGTCGTCCAGCAGGAGCAGCAGCAGGTCCTCGGCGACCAGGAGCGGGGGCGTGGCCATGTCCCGACGCTAGCGCCGCGCACCACCTACGCTGCGGCCCGTGGAGGTCACCGCGCTGCACCGCTACCCGGTCAAGTCGATGCGCGGCGAGGGCCTCGACGCCGCCGACGTCGAGCCGTGGGGCCTGGCCGGCGACCGCCGCTGGATGCTCGTGGACGGCGGGGGCACCGCGGTCACCGCCCGCGAGGTCAACCGCCTGCTGCTGCTCGTGCCCGAGCTCACCGACGCCGGCCTGCGCATCACCGCCCCGGACGCCGGCGTCGTCCCGCTCGAGGTGGCCGTGCCCGACCCCGCCCACCAGGTGCCGGTCGCGATCTTCTCCTCGCGCCTGACGGCCGCGGCCGCGGGCGGGGACGCCGACCGCTGGCTCACCGACGTGCTCGGCCGCGAGGTGCGGCTGGTGCACCTCGACGACCCGGCGCGCCGTCCGACCGGCCCCGGCTACGGCGAGGACGCCGACGTCGTCTCGTTCGCCGACGGCTACCCCCTGCTGCTGACCAACGAGGGCTCCCTCGCGGCGCTGAACGACCAGGTGCTCGCCGGCGCCGACCACGGCCGCGACCCGCTGCCCATGACCCGGTTCCGCCCCAACCTCGTCGTCGGCGGCGCCGAGGCGTGGGCCGAGGACGACTGGCGCACGATCCGCGTCGGCGGCACCGACGACACCGACGACACCGACGGCGCGACCTTCCGGCTGGTCAAGGGCTGCGCCCGCTGCGTGATGACCACCGTCGACCCCGAGACCGCCGAGCGCGAGAGGGAGCCGATCGCCTCGCTGGCCCGCATCCGGCGCTTCGACCGCGCCACCTGGTTCGGGGTCAACCTGGTGCCCGACACCCCGGGCGCCACGATCCGCGTCGGCGACCGCGTCGAGGTGCTGGACGCCGTCGAGCCCGGCGGCGGCCCGCTGCGCTGAGGCCGTGGCCCGGAGCCCCCGACGGCCCGGTCGGAACCGCGTCGCGAACCGGCCACCCCGGCTCCTAGCCTTGGGGGCATGACGCACGTCTTGTCCTGCCCCGCCTGGCCCTACGCCAACGGCCCCCGGCACATCGGCCACGTCGCCGGGTTCGCCCTGCCCGCCGACGTCTTCAGCCGGTACTCGCGGATGGCCGGCCACGACGTGCTCATGGTCTCCGGCTCCGACGAGCACGGCACCCCGATCCTGATCGCCGCCGACGAGGCCGGCGTGACGCCGCAGCAGCTGGCCGACACCAATCACCGCCTGATCGTCGACGACCTCGTCTCGCTCGGCTGCAGCTACGACCTCTACACCCGCACCACCGCGCGCAACCACCACGCCGTGGTGCAAGAGCTGTTCACCGGCGTCCACGAGAACGGCTACTTCGTCGAGCAGACGACCTACGGCGCCATCTCGCCCTCGACCGGCCGCACGCTGCCCGACCGCTACATCGAGGGCACCTGCCCGATCTGCGGCGCCGCGGGCGCGCGCGGCGACCAGTGCGACACCTGCGGCAACCAGCTCGACCCGGCCGACCTGATCGACCCGGTCTCGCGCATCAACGGCGAGACGCCGGAGTTCGTCGAGACCCAGCACTTCTTCCTCGACCTGCCGGCGCTGGCCGAGGCGCTCGGCGCCTGGCTCGACGAGCGCGAGGCCACCGGCCTGTGGCGCCCGAACGTCATCCGCTTCAGCCAGAACATCCTCAAGGAGATCCGGCCGCGGGCGATGACGCGCGACATCGACTGGGGCATCGCGGTGCCCCTCGACGGCTGGCGCGAGAACCCGACCAAGAAGCTCTACGTGTGGTTCGACGCCGTCGTCGGCTACCTCTCGGCGTCGATCGAGTGGGCCCGCCGCACCGGCGACCCCGAGGCCTGGCGGGCGTGGTGGAACGACCCCGAGGCGCTGTCGTACTACTTCATGGGCAAGGACAACATCACCTTCCACAGCCAGATCTGGCCGGCCGAGCTGCTGGCCTACAACGGCCAGGGCAGCAAGGGCGGCACCCAGCACGAGCTGGGCGTGCTCAACCTGCCCACCGAGGTGGTCAGCTCGGAGTTCCTGACGATGGAGGGCCGCAAGTTCTCCTCGTCCAAGCGCGTGGTCATCTACGTGCGCGACATGGTGGCCCGCTACCAGCCCGACGCCTTCCGCTACTTCGTGGCCGCCGCCGGCCCCGAGAGCCAGGACAGCGACTTCACCTGGGCCGAGTTCGTGCGCCGCACCAACGACGAGCTGGTCGCCGGCTGGGGCAACCTGGTCAACCGCACGGCCAACCTCATCGCCAAGGGCTTCGGCGAGATCCCGCCGGCCGGTCCGCTCACCGAGGCCGACGAGGCCGTGCTCGCCGTCACCGAGCAGGCCTTCGACGTCGTCGGCGACCTCATCGGCCGGCACCGCCAGAAGGCGGCGATCGGCGAGGCGATGCGCGCCGTCGGCGAGGTCAACAAGTACGTCTCCGACACCGCCCCCTGGACGCTGAAGGCGGACGACGAGCGCGCGCGCCTCGGCACGGTGCTGCACGTCGCCGCGCAGTGCGTGGCCGACCTCAACCTCGTGCTCGCGCCGTTCCTGCCGTCCTCGGCCAACGCCGTCGACGCGGCGTTCGGCGGGGCGGGGGACGTCGCGCCGATGCCGCGCGTCGAGGACGTCGACGACCTCGAGGGCGGCGCCGGCTACCCCGTCATCACCGGCGACTACGGCTCGGCGCCGCCCTGGCGCCGTCGGCCGATCGAGCCCGGCACGCCCGTGGCCAAGCCGACGCCGGTCTTCACCAAGCTCGACACCTCGGTGGTCGAGGAGGAGCTGGCGCGGCTCGGCTCGTGAGTGCCGTGAGGGTCGGCCTGCACCTGCACCCCGACTGGCCCTTCCGGGGCGGCACGGTGCTGGCCGCGCTCGCCCGCGACGGCGTCTACCGCTCCCAGTTCGAGACCGGGACGTCGAACGGCGGGCTCACCGCGCACCCCGGCGGCGACCGGTGGCGCTGGGAGAGCCGGCTGTTCGAGGGCCGCTACGACGACGGCCCGGCCGCCGACCGGCCGGTCTACGGCGCCCTCGACCGGGGCGACCCCTACGGCCCGGCCGCCCGCTTCGGCTCGGCCCACCTGCGGCTGCGGCCCGAGGTGGGGGAGCGGACGACGTTCTGCTTCCCCGACTCCTACCTGCAGCCCGAGCGCGTCGTCGGTCCCGGTGACGCCGAGGGGGTCGCCGGGTTGGCGGCGCTGGCCGACGCGAGCGGCCACGACCTGCTCGACCACTACGTCGAGGCGCACGTGCACGGCGGCGTGCGCCTCGAGCGCGACGTCGAGGCCGTCGTCCTCGACCCGTGCTTCCGCGGCGGTCCGGTCGAGGACGCCGCCCGCGCCACCGGCTGCGCCGTCGCGTGGCACCCCGGGTTCCGGGTGGCCACGGCCGACCTGCCCGAGGACTACCGCGGCCCCGAGCCGCTCGCGCTGGCGCGCTCGCTCGGCGAGGTGCTGGTGCCCGCGACCGTCGGCGACGCCGCGCGGTCGGGGCGCCACGACCCCCAGACGCTCAAGCGCGTGTGGCACCTGCTGGCACGGTTCGGCCGCCGCGCAGCATGACCTCGACCCGGCCGAGGTCGGTGACGCGCTCGCGGGTCACCCGGACGCGGATCGGGCCGTCGGGCAGCGCGAACCAGTACGGCGTCCCGGGCTCGGCGAGCGCCGAGGACGACGTGAACGCATCGGCCACGCTCTCGGTGCGGCGGTAGAGCACGTCCTCGTCGAGCAGCCGGACGACGGCCGGGCCGGGCCGCAGCCGGCCGACCCGCACCGGACCACCGGGGCGCTGCCGCTCCGAGACCGTCGGGACCAGCCACAGCGGGTCGCCGCCGTCGGTGACCGACAGGCCGACCGGGGCGATGAGCGGGCGGTCCGTGCCGGCCCAGCGCAGCCGGGCCACGACCTCGCGCCCGACCGGGGCGGTGAGCACGGGCGACGGCGGGGCGCCCTCGCCGATCGTCAGCACGCTCGTGGTGGCGGCGTAGTCGCCGCTCACCGTCGAGCCGTCGCTGAGCGGCACGTAGGCCGAGCTGGTGGTGACGACGTAGCGGCCCGGGACCACGCCGTCCATGGTGAAGCGGCCCTGGGCGGTCGCGTTCGTGGTGAGGCCGGTGGTGGTGCCGTAGCCGCTGCCGCTGCGCACCTGCCGGGCCCGCAGCCACGGGTCGGCCGGCAGCGGCGTGAGCCGCACCTGCGCGCCCGGCGGTGCCGTGCCGCGCAGGACGACGGGGTCGCGGTCGAGGGTGAGGACGCCGAGGTCGACGTCCTCGCCGGCGGCGACGGTGATGCTGCGCGAGGTCCAGCGCAGCTCGGGGTCGTGCGGGCCGTCGATGCGGCGCGCGACGAGCGTGTAGCGGCCGGGCGCGACGCCTGGGAACGTCACCGCGCCGCCGTCGGCCTCGGAGGTGTCGCCCTTGAAGGTGTTCACCACCTGGCCGAGCCGGTTGCGCAGCTCGAGGTCGGACCCCGCCCCGGTCGGGTCGGCGACGCCGACGGTGACCGAGCCGCCGCCGTCGACCGCGAGGTCGAGCCGCGCCGGGCGGTCGCGCACGACGGTGACCTCGTGCCGCTGCGGCACGTAGGGGCTGGTGCCGTGCCCGATCGCGACCGTGTAGCGGCCGGGCCGCAGGGCACGCACCGACCAGCGGCCGCGCTCGTCGGTGCCGGTCTCGAGGGCGATCTCGCCGTCGTCGGCGAGGACCGTCAGCGGCTGGTAGGGCACCGGCGCGCCGTCGTGGGTCACGCGGCCGCCGACCGTGCCGGCGGGCCTGGCGGCGAAGGAGTGCGACGTGGTGCGGCCGGCCCGCAGCCGCAGCACCCGCGAGCGGTGCCCGGGCACGAGGGAGTCGTTCTCGGTGTAGGCGTAGTAGTCGGCCACGACCCGGTAGCGGCCGGGCGCCACCTCGAAGCGGTAGCGGCCCCGCTCGTCGGGGAAGGCCGTGGCGGCGCGCGACCCGTCGAGCCGCGCCAGGGCGACGGGCCGGAACTCCGCGTCGCGGAAGGTGCCGGTCAGCACGGCCGCCGCCCTCAGGCGCACCTCGCCGAGCGAGCGGCCGGCCGGCCGGGGAGCGAACCGGGCGGTCTGCTGCAGCCAGCTGTACGACGTCCCGCCGGGCCCGACGTAGGTGCGGGCGAAGCGCGTGACGGCGGGCTCCTCGGAGCACTCCGCGGTGTCGGGGTGGGGGTCGCAGAACCGCACCAGGTAGGGCTCGCGCAGCTGCGGCAGCCGGAAGCGGCCGTCGCGGCGGGTGCGAGCGCTGACGATGCGCTCCTCGGACTGGTCGACGGGCCGCTCGAGGTCGGAGAACCGCACGCCCACCACCAGCGCGCCGGCGACCGGCTCGCCCTGCGCGTCGACCGCGCGGCCGGTGACGACGCCGCGGGTCGGGGCGGGCTGCGGCGGGTCGGCCACCCGGGCCGCCGCGCCCACGGACGACGGGGCGGCGGCGACAGGGGTGGCGGGGGCGGCGTGGGTGGCGGGAGCGGCGTGC
Source organism: Nocardioides marinquilinus (assembly GCF_039543705.1). Classification (NCBI taxonomy): domain Bacteria; kingdom Bacillati; phylum Actinomycetota; class Actinomycetes; order Propionibacteriales; family Nocardioidaceae; genus Nocardioides; species Nocardioides marinquilinus. The sequence continues at coordinate 255,833 of NZ_BAABKG010000005.1, read as the reverse complement.
GCGGCCGGCGCGACCGCGACGACGAGCGCGGTCACGAGGAGGCCGGTGAGGCGGCGGTGCGGAGCGGGCATGGCGGGAGGGTGCCAGGCCCGGTGTCCCGAGGGGGCGTTATCGGTGTCCCGACTGATCCGGGACCTCGACCTCGTCGACCTCGACCGCCCGGAGCGCCACGGCCTGCTCCTGCGACGGGCCCGAGCCGCGGAAGGCGTCCAGGTCGGCGCGCGAGGCCCACCGCTCGTAGACGTTGACGCGGTCCGGGTCGACGAGGTCGGCCCCGAGGGCGAAGTCGAGGCAGCCGGGGGCGGCGCGGGCGAGGGTGACGACCTGCCCGCAGTCCCGGAGGTAGTCGGCGCGGGTGGCGGCGTCCACCACGAGGTGCCCGGCGACGATGATCATGGCGGTACCGACCCGGCGGACGGCGCCGACTCATCGCTCGCCGTCAGGCGTAGCCTCCGGCCATGACGCCGGCGTTCCTGCTCACCTCGTTCGTCATCGTGGCCACGCCCGGCACGGGGGCGCTCTACACGCTGGCCGCCGGGCTCACCCGCGGCGCCCGCGCCAGCGTGCTGGCCGCCTTCGCCTGCACGCTGGGCACCGTGCCGCACCTGGTCGCGGCGGTCACCGGGCTGGCGGCCCTGCTGCACGCGAGCGGCGTCGCCTTCGCCGTCCTGAAGTACGCCGGCGTGGCCTACCTGCTCTGGATGGCGTGGAGCACCTGGCGCGACACCGGCGCGCTGCGCGCGGACGACGACCGGGCGCCGACGAGCCGGCGGCGGGTGCTGGGCGAGGGCATCACCCTCAACCTGCTCAACCCCAAGCTGACGATCTTCTTCTTCGCGTTCCTGCCGCAGTTCGTGCCCGCCGGCAGCGACGGCGCGGTGCTGCACATGCTGGGGCTGAGCCTGGTGTTCATGGCCATGACGTTCGTCGTCTTCGCGGCCTACGGCGTCTTCGCCGCGACCGTGCGCGACCGGGTGCTGGCGCGGCCGCGCCTGGTCGACCGCCTCCGCAAGGGGTTCGCGGTCAGCTTCGCCGCGCTCGGTGGCCGGCTCGCCCTCGAGAGCCGCTGACGTGCTCTACCCCGAGGCCCGCGCCGCCCTCGAGCGCGCCGCCGGCGAGCCCGCCGTCACCGACCCCGCCCACGACGTCGCGGCCGAGCGCGCCGCCGCCCGCGAGGCCGCCCGCGCCGAGCCCCGCGAGGACGTCGCCGCCGTCGCCGACGTCGACCTCGGTGGCGTGCCGTGCCGGCGCTACGAGCCGGTGGACGCCGCGCCCGGCGTCGTCGTCCACGTGCACGGCGGCGGGTTCGTCTTCAACGACGTCGAGGTGCACGACGGCGTCAGCCGCCGGCTGGCCAACCGCACCGGCCGCACCGTCGTCAGCGTCGACTACCGGCTCGCGCCCGAGCACCGGTTCCCGGCCGCGGTCGACGACCTCGACGCGGTCGTCGGCGCGCTCACCGACGCGGGGGAGGAGGCGCTCTACGCGCACGGCGACAGCGCCGGGGCCAACCTGGCGCTGGTGGCCGCACTGCGCCACCCGGGCCGGTTCCGTGCACTGGTGCTGGTCTACCCGTTCCTCGACCCCGAGGCGGCGGGCGAGTCCCACCGCACCGAGACGCAGGGCTTCGACCCCGCCACCGTGGCCTGGTACTGGCGGCAGTACGCCGGCGACGACCCCGCCGCCGTCACGCACCCCGACCTCGCGCCGCTGCGCTCCGAGCGCCTGGCCACGCTGCCGCCGACGTTCGTGGCCACCGCCGAGCACGACCCGCTGCGCGACGAGGGCGAGCTGCTCGCCACCCGTCTCGTCGAGGCCGGCGTCCCCGTCGTCGCCGTGCGCTGCCTCGGGCAGCTGCACGGCTTCTGGCGCCACCTCGCCTTCCCCGCCGCCGAGCCCCTCATGGCCCAGACCGCGGCGTTCCTCCGCGCCCACTGAGGGTCTCGAGGCTCAGCCCCGACCGTCAGTCCACCGACGGTGGTCGAGGTGCGAGGAGCCCTGGCGACGAGCCTCGAGACCCCGGCCGGTCACGCCCGGCCGACCCCGCGGACCCCGCGGACCCCGAGCCACTCGACGGGCCTCAGGCCCCCTGGACGTCGACGCCGACCTCGCGCCCCACGGCCGCGCCCAGCCGCGCGGCCGCCTCGTCGAGCCCCGACCGCGGCACCCGGCCCGACCCCTCGAACCAGGTCACGCGCAGCGCCTCGCCCTTCAGCGTCCACGTGCCGGCGACGACGCCGCGGTGCAGCACCGGGTTGCCGTTCCGGCTGATCGCGCTGCGGTGCGCGGGCGGCACCACGCGCGGGTCGTCGGTGCCGGGCGCGGTGACCCACGGATCGCGGCCGGGCAGCAACGCCACCGACGACCCGGCCGGCGCGGCCCGCGCCGCGCGCAGGTCGTCGACGTCCTCGGCCAGCACGGCGACCTCGACGCCCTCGACGTCGAGCCGCACCACCCGCGGCTCGAGCGCCGCGAGCCACCGGACGACGTCGCGCCGCCTGGCGCCGAGCCCCTGCCCGAGCCACGCGCCGGCGCGCTCGAGCGGCGCCGGGCCGTGGACCCGCAGGTAGTGGTCGAGCACCCGCGCCGCGCCCGCGTCGGCGTCGGGGACGCCGGCCCAGCCCGGCACCGCGTCGAGCCGCTGGTAGGCCGCCTCGCCGTCGCGTCCCGGGGCGAAGCCGATGTCGCCGTGCCACGACAGCGGCTTGAGCAGCGTGTCGTTGCCGTCGGCGAGCAGGGGGCGCAGGTGCCGGTAGCGGCGGCTGCGGGCGAAGGCGTCGAGCAGCTCGCTGCGGGTGAGCGGCCCGTCGGCGAGCGCGTCGCGCACGTAGCGGCGGAAGGCGGGCCAGTCGTCGGGCGCGAGCCCGTAGTGGACAACCCAGCTGCGCAGCGCCCACATCCGGCTCGAGGCGCGGACGGCGAGGTAGGCGCCGGCGTCCTGCGGCGTCATCACGTGCGTGGCGCCGCCGAAGGCGTAGACGGTCACCACCTCGCCCGCCGCGAACGCCTCCGCCACGTCGCCCACCCGGCCGCCGGCCCGCCGCGCCGCGACGCCGTGCTCGGCGGCGGTGGCGGGCCACGCCGGCACCGAGCCGAGCCTCCCGACGACGTCGACCACGGAGGTGCCGGCCGCCCCGACCGGGTCGAGGAGCTGGCGCCCCAGCCGCCACGACAGTGCCCGCGCCCACGTCAGTGCCACACCGGCGACCCTAGGCGGCTTCGCGGACGATCGGCGTCCGCGCGGGCCGGGACGTCAGTCGAGGCCGAGCCGCGCGTACGCCGCCCGTGCGACCGACCGCTCGCCCTCGCCGTACACGTCGCGCAGCACCTCGTCGACGATGCCCTCGCCGTAGAGCACCCCGCGGCCACCACGCCGCTCGAAGACCCGCAGCATCCGCCGGAACCGGTCGAGGCCGTAGGTGTCGACGAGGTGCTCCACCGTCGCCTCGGCCAGCAGGTAGTCGCCGGCTGCCTCCTCGCCCCACCGGCCGGCGGGGGTCAGCCCGACCGGCCGCTCGTCCAGCTCGGCGAGCACGCCCTCGTCGAAGCGGAAGTCGGCCAGCCGGTTCGGGTGGTAGGCGGCGTACTCGGCGATGCCCTCGGTGGCCCAGTAGGGCGCCGAGGTGTCGGTGGCGAGCAGGAAGTGGGTCAGCTCGTGCCGCATCGTGTAGCGGTCCTCGACGATCGCGTCGACCAGGTCGGGGTTGAGCTTGATGGCCGCCCCGGCCCGCGCGGTGTAGGAGTCGGCGAGGTCGTCGGTGGCGTAGACGTCGAACGAGACGGCGGCGGCGTCGTCGCCGCTGCCCTCCCGCACGCCGTGCGGCAGCCCGTTCGACGTGGCGTCGACCAGCAGCCGCCCACCGCGCTCGTCGAGCAGCTCGCCGAGCGAGGCCAGCTCGGTGCGGACGCCGTCCAGCACCTCGGACGCCGGCAGCGGGCCGTCGCGGTCGGTGAGCGCGACCACCGAGCCGTCGACCGCGACGTCGAGCGGGACGCCGAACCACGGCCGCTCCTGGGGCTCGAAGGTCTCGTCGAGCACCTCGGCGCCGACCCGCCAGGTGCCGTCGCGCCGCACGAAGGTCATGGCCAGCTGGTTGCCGACCGGACGGCGCCACACCCCGCGCAGCGCGAGGTGCTCGGCCACCCGCGGCCGCAGCACCGGGTCGTCGCCGGCCACCTCGTCCGGGCGGTAGCCGTCGCGGCTGACCGCGTAGCGCAGCGAGGCCACCGGCAGCCGCCGCAGGTTCTCGAACAGCACGCGCTGCTCGCGCCGCAGCGCCGGGTTGCCGCGGTCGACCGTGGCGAGGAACGCGGCCCGGTCGCCGTCCAGCACGGCGGCGGCCCGCCGGTCGAGCAGCCGCTCGACGGCGGCGAAGTCGGCCTCCTCGGCCGAGAACGGCTCGTCCCCCGACGATGAGGGCTCCGAGGACGACGCCGGCGCCGTGGATGCCGGCGACGAGGCGCTCGCCGAGGGCTCGTCCGGCCCGTCCAGCGGCTCGTCGTCGCCACAGCCCGCCAGCACGACGGCGAGCAGGACCGCCAGGACGGGGCGACCGCAGCGGAGCACGGCTCAGGGTAGGTCGGCCGGCGCCCCGCCGTCCCGCTTTGCGCCCGTCGACCCCCCTCGGCCGACCCGGCCGGGTCTGCCAGACTCCGAAGCATGCGCGTGCACCTCGGGAGCGACCACGCCGGCCTCGAGCTCAAGCACCACCTCGCCACGTGGCTGGTCGAGCACGGCTACGAGCCGGTCGACCACGGTCCGCTCTCCTACGACCCCGACGACGACTACCCGGCCTTCTGCCTGCGCGCCGCCGAGGCGGTGGCCGCCGAGCGGGCCGAGGGGCGCGACAGCCTCGGCGTGGTCATCGGCGGCTCGGGCAACGGTGAGCAGATCGCGGCCAACAAGGTGGTCGGCGTCCGCGCGGCGCTCGCGTGGTCCGACGAGACCGCCACCTTGGCCCGCGAGCACAACGACGCCACCGTGCTCGCCGTCGGCGGCCGCCTGCACCCCCTCGACGACATGACCCGCTTCGTCGAGATCTTCCTGCGCACCGAGTTCTCCGGCGCCGAGCGGCACGCCCGCCGCATCGGCCAGCTCGCCGACTACGAGCGCACCCACGAGCTGCCGCCGCTGCCCGCCTCGGCCGAGCCGCCGGCCGGCGATGCCTGAGGGCCACACCCTCCACCGGCTCGCGCGCGACCTCGGCGTCGCCTTCGCCGGGCGCCGGGTGCGGGTCAGCAGCCCGCAGGGGCGGTTCGCCGCCTCGGCCGCGCTGCTCGACGGCCGGGTGCTGGTGGGTGCCGAGGCGTGGGGCAAGCAGCTGTTCGTCGAGCTCGAGGGCGACCCGCCGGGCGAGCTGGACGGCGAGCGGTTCGTGCACGTGCACCTCGGCCTGATCGGCACCTTCGACGTCCACACCGCGCCCGCCGGCGCCGTGGTGCCCGACCCCGTGGGGCAGGTGCGCCTGCGTCTCGTGGCCGACGACGCCGACGCCGACGGCACCGACGACGACGCCGCCACCACGGCCGGCCCCACCGCCTGGGCCGACCTGCGCGGCGCGATCGTCTGCGACCTCGTCACCGCCGCGCAGCGCGACGCGGTCGTGGCCCGCATGGGACCCGACCCGCTGCGCCCGGACGCCGACCCCGACCGCGCCTTCGAGGCCATCCGCCGCAGCCGCAAGCCCATCGGCGCGCTGCTGATGGACCAGTCGGTGCTGGCCGGCGTCGGCAACGTCTACCGCGCCGAGGTGCTGTTCCGTGACCGCCTGCACCCGCTGCGGCCCGGCAACACCCTGCAGCGCAGCCGCTGGCAGGCGCTGTGGGACGACCTCGTCGCGCTGATGCCGCAGGGCGTGGCCACCGGCCGCATCGACACGGTGCGGCCCGAGCACTCGCCCGTGGCGACCGGCCGGGCCCCGCGTCGCGACGACCACGGCGGCGAGGTCTACGTCTACCGACGCACCGGCCAGCCCTGCCTGGTGTGCGGACGGCGGGTGGCGACCGCCGTCCTCGAGGGTCGCAACCTGTTCTGGTGCTCGCGTTGTCAGCCCGTCTTCCGCTCCCGCGCCGTAGGGTGAGCCCCGCGTGGGCGACCACGCCCGACCACGCGTGCCCGCCGCACGCGCCCCGATCGAAGGCCGATGCCCTCCGTTGACCTCCATCACCTACACCGACCCGACCGACGGGCCCCGCGGGCCCGGGCGTCCTCAGCGCGCGCGATCCGCCTCGCTGCGCCGGCGCCTGCGCCGGGCGGCGTCGGTCAACGAGTACCGCCTCGCCGCGGCGCTGGTGCTGTTCTCGCTCACGGTCGCGGTGCTGGTCTCGGTCTTCCCCGAGCGGATGCCGTTCAGCGCGCTGACCCTCCCGGTGGTGGTGGGCAGCATCATGCTCGGACCCCGCACGCTGCCGTGGTTCGTGGTCTTCGACATGGCGGTGCTGACCTTCTGCGTCAGCCAGCAGATCCAGATCACCCCGCGCACCGTCGGCGCCGTGGTGGTGATGTTCACCATCGCGCTGGTCGTGCTGCTCACCAGCTTCCGGCGCGCCCGGCTCGGCGTCACGGCGCTGCGCGGCGAGACGATGTTCATCGACCTGCGCGACCGCATCCTGCACCAGGGCTACATCCCCGAGCTGCCCGACGGGTGGCTGGTCGAGTCGGCCCTGCACTCGGCCGGCGGGACGGCGTTCGCGGGCGACTTCGTGGTCGCCTCCCGCTCGCGTGACGGCGCCTCGCTCTCGCTGGTCGTGGTCGACGTCTCCGGCAAGGGCCAGGACGCCGGCACCCGCGCGCTGCTGCTCTCCGGCGCGATGGGCGGCCTGCTCAGCGCCCTGCCGCCCGCGGACTTCCTGCCCGCGGCCAACGACTACCTGCTGCGCCAGGACTGGGACGAGGGGTTCGCCACCGCCGTCCACCTGCACGTGCACCTCGCCACCGGTGACTACGAGGTCCGCGCGGCCGGCCACCCGCCGCCGGCGCACCGCCGTGCGGGCACCGGCGGGTGGACCGTGCTGCACACCGAGGGCCCGGTGCTCGGGCTGGTGCCCGACGCCGAGTTCGTCTGCGTCAGCGGCCACCTCGAGTCGGGCGACTCGGTGCTGCTCTACACCGACGGCATGGTCGAGGAGCCCAGCGTCGACATCGAGGTCGGCATCGAGCGGATGATCGAGCAGGCCAACAGCCTGCTGCGGGCCTCGGCGTCCGGGGCGGCCGCGCGGCTCGCCGGCTCGGTGGGCTCGAAGGACGACGACCGTGCCATGCTGGTCGTCAACCGCGACTGAGGCCGGGCCCGGGCTCGACGCCGTTTGGTGCGCGTTCGAACCGCTGTGGGAGGATTCCCAGAGCGCGGATGTAGCTCAATGGTAGAGCCCCAGTCTTCCAAACTGGCTACGCGGGTTCGATTCCCGTCATCCGCTCCAAGCAGGTGGCTGTGCGACCTCCCGGCCTGCCGGTGGGCGCCCCAGCCCCCGGCTTGGCGGGGCGTGGCGTAGTGGCTAGCGCGCCTGCTTTGGGAGCAGGAGACCGCAGGTTCGAGTCCTGTCGCCCCGACACCGTCCAAACCCGTGTACCAGAAGGAGTCTGTCTGTGAAGAGCGCCGTCGAGACCTTGAGCCCGACCCGGGTCAAGCTCACCGTCGAGGTGCCCTTCGACGAGGTGAAGCCGAACCTCGACAAGGTCTACCGCCAGCTCGCCCAGCAGATCAACGTGCCCGGCTTCCGCCGCGGCAAGGTGCCGCCGATGGTCATCGACCGTCAGGTCGGCCGTGAGGCGGTGCTCGAGCAGGCCGTCGCCGACACGCTGCCGGCGAAGTACTCCGAGGCCATCGAGGCCAACGACCTCACCCCGATCGCGCAGCCCGAGATCGAGGGCCCCGAGATCAAGGACGACGGCTTCGAGTTCTCCGCCGAGGTCGACGTCAAGCCCGAGTTCGAGCTGCCCGACTACCAGGGCGTCACCGCCTCCGTCGACGACGTCGAGGTCACCGACGCCGACGTCGAGGAGCAGGTGCAGGCGCTGCGCGAGCGGTTCGCCACCCTGAGCGACGTCGAGCGCCCGGCCGCCGACGGCGACTTCGTCGTCCTCGACCTGCGTGCCACCCAGGACGGCGAGCCCGTCGAGGGTGCCGAGGTCAGCGGCATGTCCTACCAGGTCGGCCGCGGCGGCATGATCGACGGCCTCGACGAGGCCCTCACCGGCCTCTCCGCCGGCGAGGACCGCACCTTCGACAGCCAGCTCGTCGGCGGCGACCTCGTCGGCCAGTCGGTGCAGGTCTCGGTCACCGTCTCGCAGGTGCAGGAGCAGGAGCTGCCCGAGGTCGACGACGAGTTCGCCGAGCTCGCCTCCGAGTTCGACACCGTCGCCGAGATGGACGCCGACATCCGCGAGCGCCTGGCCCGGGGCAAGCGCCTCGAGCAGGCCGCCTCCGCGCGCGACGCCGTCCTCGAGGCGCTGCTCGACCGCGTCGAGATCCCGCTGCCCGAGTCGATGGTCACCGACGAGCTCAACGCCCGCCGCCAGAACATCGAGCAGCAGCTGGCCTACGCCGGCGTCACGATGGAGAAGTACCTCGAGGACGAGGGCCAGACCGTCGAGGAGTTCGAGGCCGACCTCGACCGTCGCACCCGCGAGGCCATCGCCGCGCAGTTCCTGCTCGACGAGGTCGCCCAGCGCGAGGAGTACGACATCACGCAGGAGGAGCTCTCGCAGCACCTCGTGCGGCGCGCCCAGCAGTCCGGTCAGGACCCGCAGGAGTTCGCGAACCACATGTTCGAGCACAACCACATCCCCGACCTCGTGCGCGAGATCCTGCGGGGCAAGGCGCTCGCCACGATCGTCGAGGCCGCCACGGTCACCGACGGCTCCGGCCGCCCGGTCGAGCTGGCCAACCTGCGCCCCGACGGCACCATCGGCGAGCCGGAGGCCGAGGGTGACGACGCGGACGCCGGCGACGCGGGCGGCTCGACCACCTACGTGGCCGGTGGGGCCGACGAGACCGGCGAGGCCGACGAGGCCGACGAGGCCGACGAGACCGACGAGTCGGGCGAGTCGGGCGAGACCGAGGGCGACGAGCAGACCTCCTGAGGCCTCCTCGTGGGCCCGTTTCGCGGGTAGGCTGCAGGCATGGTCTCGGGAACCTGTACTCAGCCGACGTCTGACGACGCCTGGAGGCCACCGGCCTCGGCGCCCGCGGACGACGAGCAGATCGACGGCTTCACCGACCTGGCCCTGGTCGGGCGCGGCGGCGACTCGGTCGTCTACCGCGCCCGCCAGGTCTCGGTCGACCGCGAGGTCGCCATCAAGGTGCTCGACCTCGACTCGGCCGGCGACCCCGAGCGGGCGGCGCGGTTCGCGCGCGAGGTCCAGATCACCGTCGACCTCGGGCGCCAGCACCCCAACATCGTCACCGTGCTGGCCACCGGCACGACGGCGTCCGGCCGACCGGCCATCGTCATGGACTTCCACGACGGCGGCACCCTGCACGACCGGCTGAGGGCCCACGGCCCGCTGCCGCCCGAGGAGGTCGGGCGCATCGGCGAGGTGCTGGCCGACGCCCTCTCCTTCGCCCACGGCCGGGGCGTGCTGCACCGCGACGTCAAGCCGCAGAACGTGCTGCTGCTGCCCACCTCGTGGGTGCTCACCGACTTCGGCATCGCACGGCTGGCCGACTCCGACCACACGTCCTCGGCCGAGCGGTTCACCTACCGCCACGCCTCGCCGCAGATCCTCGACGGGCAGCGGCCCACGGCGTCCGACGACATCTGGTCGCTCGGCTCGACGCTCTACACGCTGCTCGACGGTCGGCCGCCGTTCGCCAGCGACGACCCCGACGACGACTCCGCGCTGAGCTACCTGCGGCGGGCCCGCACCGAGCCCAACCGGCCGCTGCACGTGCCCGGAGCCGAGCGGCTCTCCGCCATCATCGACCGCTGCCTGCGCAAGGACGTCGCCGACCGCTGGGCCACGGCCGCCGAGCTGCGCGACGCCCTGCACGCGCTGCGGGGCTCCGCCTGGGAGCCCGGCGGCGCGCCCGCCGCCGCTGCCGAGCGCGCGCCCGCGCCGGTGCCGCCGCTGCTGGCGAAGAGCCCCGCCCCTGCCCCCACCCCGGCGCCCGCGCCCGCACCGCGGCGCCTCGAGCACGCCGAGCCGGCGCCGCTGGCCGTCTCGGCCGTCTCGCACGTCGTCCGCGCGACCGACGCCGACCCCACGGGCACCGGCCTGCCCGACCACACCGGCTCCTCGCCCGCGGCCCCGGTGCCGCCGGCGGCCGCGCCCGCCGTGGCCGACGACGAGCCGCCGCGCCGCCGCCGGCTGCCGGTGCTGCTCGGCGCCGCGGCCCTCACGCTCGGCCTGGTGATCGGGCTGATCGCCGCCGTCCTGCGCGGTGGGCAGGGCGACGACGGCGGCCCGCAGCGCGAGGTCTCGCAGCAGAGCGCGGCCGGCACGGTGCTGCAGGAGCCGCCCGCCGACGCCCCGGCCTTCCGCGACCGGCCCAGCCGCGACCTGTCGGTGGTCTTCACCGACGTCGCCTACGACGGCGTCACGATGCACCTGGAGTGGACCGACCCGGCCGAGGCCGAGGGCGAGTTCTACCTGCTGCGCCTCGACCCCCAGAACCCGCAGGGGCTCCCGGTCGCCCAGATGGCCCCCGGCCAGACCTCCGCCGACCTCGAGATCTCCCTGCCGCTGGGCAAGAGCTGCTACTACATCGCGGTCTTCAAGGTCACCGGCGAGTACGGCGTCAGCAAGCGCCGCTGCCTTGAGTACCCCACCAACAACACCCTCGGCTGACCCGCGCCGAGGCCGGTAGTCCCTGACGAAGATCAAGGTCCCGACCCCGGTTCCCTTGATTGTCGTCAGGGACTACCGCTGGCGACCTATCGCGATAGTGCGGTCGGGGTAGTCCCGGACGTATGCGGGGTCGACACGCCGTCGGGGACCCCGCGAACGTCAGGGACTACCGCCGGGTGAGGACGCGGGGGTCGAGCCAGAACCACCAGCGGCGCCACAGGGGCAGCGACCGGCGGGCGGTGCGGCGGACGACGCCGACGTGGCGGCGCAGCTCGGCGGGCACGGCCCCACCGGGCGACCTGCCGGACGTCGCGCCGGCGGGCGGGCCGAACGCGGACGCCTCGGCGCGCGCGGCGACCGGGGTGGCGGAGGTGATGCCGAGCCGGGCGTCGGCGTCGGCGGCGACGACGTCGGCGGGGTCGTTGAGGGCGGGGCGCAGGCCGGCCAGGCGCAGCGGGTCGCCGATCTCGAACCAGACGCCGGCGGTGCCCTGCCGGCGGTGCTGCAGGCGGCGTCCGGTTCGCAGCAGCACGAGCAGCGCCACCGCCGCCGCCAGCGCGAGCCCGGCCAGGACGGCGGGGTCGGCGCCGCCGACCGCCCCGTCGGACGGCGGCCGCGCCTCGTCGGCGGCCGCGCCGGCCTCGGTGGGCAGCGGGTCGCCGGGGCGCTCGGTCTCGGTGCTCGGCGTCGCCGAGGGGGTGCCGGTCTCGGCCGGGCCGGGCAGCTCGGCCCGCTCGGCCTCGACCGGGCTGCGGGGGGCGAAGGTCTCGTCGTCGGGGGTGGGCGAGAACGGCACCCAGCCGAGGTCGGCGAAGTAGACCTCCGCCCACGCGAGCGCGTCGCCGCCGGCGATGACCCGGGTGCCGTCGTCCTGCTCCTCGCCGGGGCCGAAGCCGACCACGACGCGGGTGGGCAGGCCGTTGGCGCGGGCGAGCACGGCGAAGGCGGAGGCGAACTGCTCCGAGGTGCCGACGCCGCCGCCCGGCGTCTTCCGGCCGCCGAGCAGGAACTCCTCGAGCCGCCACAGGGCCGAGCCGGAGCGGCCCGTGGGCGAGAGCTCGTAGCTGCGGCGCACCTGGTCCTCGATGGCCACGGCCCGCTCGAAGGGCGTGGCGCCGCGGTCGCCGACGCGGCGGGCGTACTCGCGCAGCGGGTCGGGCAGCGGCGGCAGGTCGGTGTAGCGGCCGTCGTCGGGCAGCCGGGCGGTGGCCAGCGCCTGGTCGGGCGGGGAGTCGAAGACGCCGGAGACCTCGTAGGTCAGCCCGGCGGTGCCGTCGGGGGCGTAGAGGGTGCCGGTGCCGGGGTCGAGCAGCGCGTCGGGCAGCGCGATCGAGGTGGGCGTGCCCGGGCTGGGCAGCCAATTGCCGCCCAGCTCGCGGAACTGCACCTGCACGGTGCTGTCCTGGCGGTAGGCGCCGGCGCCGAGCCCGGTGCGGCCGTCGTCGGGCAGCTGCTCGTAGCGGGTGGACGCCGTCCACTGCACGCCGTCGTAGTCGTCGAGCACCACGAGCCGCAGCGGCACGGCGGGCCCGCGCACCTGCAGCAGGGGGGTGTCCTCGTTGGTGGCCCAGGCGCCGAGCTGGGTCATCGGGTTGCTGGCGACCACGTCGACGGTGGGCGGCTCGACGCGGTCGCGGGGCTCGAACGCGCTCGCCACCGGCAGGGTCGCGATCGCGGCGAGCAGGCCGGCGCCGATGACGGCGACGGGACCGGCGAGCGCGAGCCGTCCGGAGACCGGCTCGGCGTGGTGGTCGAGGAAGACCCAGCCCAGCAGCGCCACCACGAGCATCAGCACGGCGACGATGCCCCAGGGGTCGGCGGTGCCCGCGGTCAGCAGCATCCCGACCAGGTAGAGCGCGGCGCCGCCGGCGACCGGCTCGACCTTGAGCCGGCTCTCCAGCCGCAGCCCGACGAGCACGCTGACCAGCGCGGTGAGCAGCAGCGGACCCACGAGCAGGTCGGCGCGGGCGGCGTAGGGCTGGGGCGCGGTGAGCAGGCGCGGGACGACGTCCTGCACCGTCTGCTCGAGGGTCAGCCCGGCGCCGGTGGTGGCCAGGTAGGCCGCCATCACCGACAGCAGCACCAGCATCGAGCTGGCGAACCAGCGCGACAGGCCCACCCGGATGGCGCCGCGCAGCAGCAGCAGCGGCAGGGCCGCGACGAGCACGAACAGCAGCGAGACGGTCCACCGGTGCCACGCCGTCGCCGGCACGAGGGCGCCGAGCACCAGCAGCGAGACCGGCCACGCCAGGCGCGCCACCTTGGCCATCATGCGACGGCCTCCCGGGCGCTCATCGGGGTGTTCATGCCGCGCTCACCACGGCCTCGTCCCACAGCATCGACAGGCTCACCGAGGTGGCGCCGCGCAGCACGAGCACGCCGCCCTCCTGGTGGGCGCCGACGAGCGGGGCCGGGTCGACGACGGCCACGATGCGCACCGAGGCCTCGCCGAGGGCGAGGGAGATCTCGCGCAGGTCGGCGCCCGGGCCGGTGACGGCCACCGCGACGTCGAGGTTGGTGCCGCGCAGCTCGACGCGGCCCAGCGAGCCGGTGAGCCCGATCTCGGCGAACAGCCAGTCGAGCTCCTGCTGCTCGTGGCGTGGACGCCGGTCGGCCGAGCCGGGCACCACGACGCTGCTGCGGTCGCTGCCGGTGTGGAAGCGCACGGGCGAGCCGGCGTCGATGGCGACGTGGCACACGGCGGCCGCCATCTCGACGGCCTCCTCGAACAGCGCCTCGTCGCCGAGGTAGCTCGCCGCCCGGTCGTCGAGGACGACGCACACGTGCGCCTCGGACGGCTCGGCGTCCTCGCGCACCATCAGCCGGCCGCTGCGGGCGCTGGTGGCCCAGTGCAGCCGGCGCAGGTCGTCGCCCATCGCGTACTCGTGCAGGCCGACGAGGTCGGTGCCGCCGACCTCGGCGCTGAGGTCGCTGCCGGCGACGGCGCGGCGCCGTCCGCCGAGCATGCCGGCGAGCGGCACGTGGCGGGGCAGCACCCGCACCTGGTCGACGCCGCCTGACTCGGTGGAGCGCGCCGCCATCGCGGTCAGCCCGGCCAGGCGCACCTGCACGGGGCCGACGTCGACGAGCCCGCGGCGCGGCGTGGGGACCGGGTAGCCGACCTCGGCCGGCGCGGTGTCGGACTCGACGCGGTCGGGCAGCGCGACCGGCACCAGGGTGCTGTCGACGCGGTCGGCGACGTCGAGGCGCACCAGGCCGCGGCGCCGGCGTCCACGCACCCGCAGGTGACCGTGGCAGTGGTCGCCGCGCACCACGACGCGCGGGTCGATGCGCCGGTCGACCGAGACCGGCCGAGAGGTCAGGACGGCGACCAGCTCGGCGACCACGAGGCCGACGAGGCAGCCGCCGAGGCCGGCGACGAGCAGGTAGCGCCAGGCCAGCCCGGCGACGAGCAGCGCCAGGCCGAGCCCGGCGACCGCCTTGCCGCGGGCGGTGAGGCTGGTCCAGGCCGTCATCGGGCGCGCACCGCCTCAGCCGGCGTCGGGCTGCGGCGGCTGCACCGAGTCGAGCACCTCGTGCACGACGTCGGCGCTGCTGTGCCCGGCCAGGACGGCGTCGCGGGCGAGCACCGTGCGATGGGCCAGCACCGGCTCGGCCATGCGCTGCACGTCGCTCGGCACCACGTAGTGGCGGCCGCGGGCGGCGGCGTAGACCTGCAGGCACCCGACGAGCGCCTTGAGGCCGCGGGTGCTGACGCCGATGCGCACGCGCGGGTCGCGGCGCACCGCCACCCCGATCTCGCGCACGTAGCGCAGGATCGGGTCGGCCACGTGCAGCCGGTTGAGCTGCGCGCTCACGGCGGCGACCTCGGCGGGCGTGGTGACGGCGGCGACGTCGTCGACGTGGCCGGCCGTGCTGCCCGGCCGCAGCACCTCGATCTCGTGCTCGGCGTCGGGGTAGCCGAGCGAGGTGCGCACGAGGAACCGGTCGAGCTGTGCCTCGGGCAGCCGGTAGGTGCCCTCGAGGTCGACCGGGTTCTGCGTCGCGATCACCACGAACGGCGACGGGACGGCGTGGCCGGTGCCGTCGACGGTCACGGTGCGCTCCTGCATCACCTCGAGCAGCGCCGACTGGGTCTTGGCCGCGGCCCGGTTGATCTCGTCGGCCAGCACCACGTTGGCGAACACCGGCCCGGGGCGGAACCGGATCTGCCCGTCGCGGGGGTCGAAGACGGTGGTGCCGGTGACGTCGCTCGGCAGCAGGTCGGGGGTGAACTGCACCCGGCGGACCTCGCCGCCCAGCGCCTTGCCGAGCGCTCGCGCCAGCGTCGTCTTGCCGGTGCCGGGCACGTCCTCGAGCAGCACGTGCCCGCCCGCGAACATGCTGACCAGGGCGAGGTCGATCACGCCCCGCTTGCCGTGGACGGCGGTCTCGACGGCGTCGCCGAGCCGCTGGTGCAGCCGCCCGAAGGCGGCGATCTCGGTCTCGCCGGGGGCAGGGCTCGCGGCGGAGGAGTGGGACGACGTCACGACGGTCATCGTGGCCTCCTGCGGGCAGGCTGCGCCACCGACGGTCCAGCGGCGGTCACTGGATCTCGCAGGTCTGCGGGTACTCGACGCCGCAGGGCTGCTGCGGGTACTCGGGCGCGGGCTCGGTCGGGGCCGGCTCGGTCGGCACCGGCTGGGTCGGGGCCGGCTCCGGCGGGGGCGCCGGTGCCGGGTCGACCTGCTGGGTGGTGGTGAAGGCGTGCGAGGCGCTGCGCGCGGTGCCGCCCTCGTTGGTGGCCGTCATCGTCACGGTGTAGCTGACGGTGCCGGGCGCCGGGGCCTGGATGCGGCCGTGGGAGTAGGGCACGCGCACGCTGGTCTCGTCGCAGTCGACCACGCCGGTGGTGACGGTGGTGCCGTTGCTCAGCTCCCACCCGCAGGCGCCGCCGAAGCGCTCCCAGTCCTCCGGCGGGCGCAGGCGCAGCAGCACCGAGCCGGTGCCGTCGGCGGTGGCGGACGACGTCCGCGGGCCCTGGTCGATGACCCGCTGGTTCGAGTCGGGCAGCGGCGGCGGCGGCTGGTCGGGCGCGGTGCCGACGGCGGTGCCGGGCTTGCCGGAGCCGAGGTCGTTGTTGGCGATGACCGAGACGGTCCAGTCGCCGCCGACGGTGCAGTTGGCGTCGTCCCAGCGGTCGCAGGTCCACTCGAAGACCGCGCGCCGGTCGGTGGGCGCCACGCGGCGGCTCTCGCGGCCGTCGGGCGTCTGCACGGTGACGTCGTAGCTGTCGACGGACTCGCCGTTGGCGGGCGCCTCGCTCCAGGTGACGCCGACGACGAAGCGCTCGACGTCGTCGTCGCCGCGGTAGACGGCCTTGGTGCGGACGGCGGGGGCGCCGGGCCGGGCGGTGGTGACCACGGCGTCGGTGGCGTCGGAGGCCTCCTCGGTCTCGTCGAGCACGGCGACGACCACGAAGGAGGTCTCCTCGCCCGGCACGACGTCGACCATCGCGTTGCGCACCCAGCTCTCGTAGGTGCCGTAGACCTCGCCGTCGGTGGAGCGCACCTCGAACAGGTCGGGCTTGGGGAAGCCCGAGTGGCTCCACGAGATCTGCACCTGGCCCTCGGGCAGCGCGCTCGCCACGACGTTGCGCGGGGCGCTCAGCGGGGCGCCGGCGTCGCCGTCGTCGGTCTCGTCGGTGGTGCCGGGCTCGTCGGGGTCGCCGCCCTCGATGCCGGGGCACTCGTCGTCGAGGCCGTTGCCGTGACCGTCGCCGCGGTGGCCGCGTCCGCCCTTGTCGCCCTTGCCCTGGCGCATCGTCGCCTCGTCGTCGCACTCCTCACCCGGGTCGGTGGGGTCGGTCGGGTCGGTGGGGTCGGTCGGGTCCGTGGGGTCGGTGGGGTCGGTCGGATCGGTCGGGTCGGTGCCGGTGGTGCCGCCCGGGGTGGGGTCGGGCTCGCTCGGGGTCGGCGGCGTCGGCGGGGTCGGGGTCGGCGGGGTGGGCCGGTCGGGCTCGGGCTCGTCGGTCTCGTCGGGACCGAGCAGCGCGTCGAGGACGTCGTCGGGCGTCGGCAGCGGCGGCTGCGACGTCGGACCCGGCGTCTCGAGCGGCACCTCCTCGTCGTGGCGCACCAGCGCGGTGGTGCGGCCGTCGGAGTGGACGACGAGGCCGGCGTCGGCCCCGGGGGTGTTGATGATCAGGGTGTCGTCGTCGAGGACGAGCTCGGGGTTGTCGGCCTCGGTGGCGATCTCGTCGGCGCGCTGGCCGGTGCGGTCGAGCTGCACCACCTTGGCGTCGCCGCGGCACGGCACCCAGACCTGGCTGTTGTAGACCTCGGGGGTGCCGGGCTCGGCGCACGCGATGGTGCGCATGTCGACCTCGGTGATGCCCTCGGGCGAGAGGATGACGACCACGCCGCGATCGGCCGCCGAGACCGGCACCAGGTCGTTCGGCGAGCGCTCGGGGGCGTAGAGGTCGCCGGTGAGCACGGGGGCGTCGCCCTGGTAGTCGTGGTCGGTGCCCTGCTGGGCGACGATGCCCTGGTCGGGGCCGAAGACGGTGACGCCGCGGTCGTGGGCGACCATCACCGAGCCGGGACCGCTGAGGTCGACGGTGCTGGTGTCGTCGTCCTCGAAGGCCTGCTGGTCGGTCGACCAGCGCAGCTGGTGCAGGTCGCCGTTGTCCTCCAGCGCCCAGAGGGTGCCCTCGCCGTCGACGGTGGCGTCGGCCAGGCCCGAGCGGGCGACCCAGATGGCGCCGACGGCGTCGAGGGTGACCGGGTCGACGGCGGCGATGGTCGACTCCTCGGAGTCGACGAGGAAGACGCCGTCGTCGGTGGTGAGCGTGTCGACCGCGCCGCCCTCGCTGACGCGCCGCTGGCCGGAGACCAGCACGCTGCTGAGGTCGAAGGCCAGCATGCGGCCGCTGGTGTGGTCGGTGACGTAGAGCTGGTTGCCGAACTGGGCCGCGACGTCGAGGTCGTGGCCGGGGTCGCCCACCAGGCGGCGGACCTCGAGGTCGCCGGTGGCGGGGTTGACCTGGATGACCTCGCCGGAGGGGTCGTCGCTGAGCCAGGTGAGGCCGTCGGCGATGTCGACGGCGGTCTGGCTGATGCCCTGGCCGAAGAAGACGCCGGCGACCAGCGAGCCGCTGACCACGAGCACCGACAGCTCGGCCGCGCCGCGTGATCGTCGGCGCTCGGCCTTGCTGCGCCTGGACGCCGTGCCCCCGGCCGCCCCGGCGGCGTCACCCGTGGTGCGCCGCGGGGCCCGCAGGCCGGTGATGCTCTGACGGATCCGGGTCCCGAGCCCTTGCCGCGTCATCTGTTCTCCTTGTTCGACCGGGGCCTGGGCCCCGGGTTGCAGCTTCCCGACGACGCCTGGGACGGCCGGGGCCTCTCAACGGCTCCCACCGGTCACGACGCGGGGTGCGCGTCGGGCCCGGAGAGGGGCTGGCCGTTGATCAGCTGTGCCACCCAGGCGGTGCCGGCGTCGCACCACACTCCTCGCCCGGGTCCCGTGAGGGGCTCGGCGGTCTTGGTCGGCACCGCGGCACCGAGAGCGTCGCCGTCGGCCCACTCCGGTGAGAGCAGGAAGCCGCGACGCGATCGACGTGCGGTCTCGACCAAGCCCTCCGGCCCGCCTCGGGCCTTCGCCTGGGCGCTGTCGGCCGTGACCACCATGCCGATGCGGTGGCCATGGGTGCCGAGATCACCCAGGAGACGGTCCCGCGCAGAGCGTCGCGCTTCGTCGACTCCGACTCCAACATCCCACAGATGGGCGTCGTCGGCCATGACGAGCGCCCAGGAATCTTCCGAGGCAGCCCCCGGGCCGGCCAGCCACGCGGCCACCGCGTCGGCCGTGGCGGCGAGGTCGCGCTCGCGGATGACGGTGGGCGGGTTGTCGCCGCGGGCGACCAGCGCCTGCAGCCCGTCGAGGGCACCGGTGCGGCCGGTGCGGGCCCGGCCGGCGACCAGCACGGGGCCGGCGAGCAGGTCGACCTCGAGGACGGCGACGGCGTCGGCGTCCACGGCGACCGCGACGCGCGAGCCGCGCGGCGCGGGCAGCGAGACCTGGTCGAGGCGGGTCGGCATGGGCGGCACCGGGGCGGTGCTGCGGCCGGCGACGCGGGGCGCGAGCAGCTGGCCGATCGCGGCGACCCGCTCGGCCTGCACCGGGGTGCCGGCGCCACCGGTGGTGAGGACCTGCACGCTGCGCTTGCCGAGCAGCCCGGCGCCGGGGACGCTGTCGGCGTCCAGCACCTTGCCGGGCACGCCGAGCATCAGGTAGTCGTCGTCGGTGGTCATCCGCAGCACGATGCGGCGTCCGAACGTGGAGCCGATCGCGCTGGGGACGCCGGTGCGGCCCGGCGCGGTGGCCAGCACGTGGATGCCGACGCGGCGGCCGTTCTGCAGCACCGTCTGCAGCCGCTCGACGTGGGCCGGGGCGACACCGCCGCCGGTCTCGAGGGCGTCGACGAGGGCCGGCAGGTTGTCGACGAGCACGTAGACGCGCGGCAGGGCCGCGCCCTGGCGGGCGAGGTCGTCGAGGTCGGCGCAGCCGCGCGCGGCCAGCGCCTGCGCCCGCTCGTCCATCGTGCGGCGCAGCAGCCGGATCAGCCGCATGACCCGGCCGAGCTGCGACTCGCCCACGATGGCCTCGACGGTGGGCACGCCGCTGATGGCGGCGAGTCCGCCGCCGGCGAAGTCGATGCCGTAGACGTAGGGCGCGACGCCGTAGCGGCCGAAGGCGTCGCCGATCGAGACGCTCAGGGCGGCGCTGCGCAGCAGCTCGGTCTTGCCCGAGCCCGACGCGCCGTGCACGAGCAGGTGGCCGACGGCGGCGAGGTCGACGACGAGGTCGGGCTGGCGCTGGGCCTCGGGCTCGTCGATGCGGCCGAGGACGACCTGGCCGCTGGTGCGGCCGGTGGCGGCCTCCTGGATCGCGGCGGGCTCGAGCAGCAGCTCGGGCGGCAGCGCCGGCAGCCACGGCCGCTTGGGGTCCGGCGCGCCGGAGCGGTCGAAGGCGCTGCCGATGGTCTGCACGCAGCGCTCGAGGTCGGTGCGCGGGTTGAGCCGGTCCTCGGGGGCCGAGCCGTCGACGGCGGTCTGGGTGACGGCGCTGAACGGGTTGACCAGCACCGGCACCTCGGAGCCGGCCATCGGCTCGCGGGCGCCGGTCCACGCCGACTGCACCAGCTCGGCGGTGCCGTGGCCGGTGCGGCGGATCCAGGCGCGGCCGGGGGTGCGGCGCGAGATGCGGCACGCCTCGGGGCTGTCGATGACGTCGCGCGAGTCGTCGGCCGAGCTGACGCGCAGCGAGATGCGCAGGTCGGCGTTGGCCTTGATGTTGCCGGTGACGACGCCCGCGGGCCGCTGGGTGGCCAGCAGCACGTGCATGCCGAGCGAGCGGCCGCGCTGGGCGATGTTGACCATGCCGTCGACGAACTCGGGCACCTCGGAGGTCAGCGCGGCGAACTCGTCGACGCAGATGAGCAGGCTGGGCGGGGCGACGTCGGGCCGCTCGCGCTCGAGCTGCACGAGGTCCTTGACGCCGTACTCGCCCAGCAGCAGCTCGCGCGAGGCGATCTCGGCGCCGATCGAGGTGAGGGCCCGCTGCACCAGCGCCGGGGTGAGGTCGGTGATGTAGCCGACCGTGTGCGGCAGGTCGGCGCACTCGCGGAACGCGGCACCGCCCTTGTAGTCGACGAGCAGGAAGTTCATCCGCGACGGCGGGTTGTTCAGCGCGAGCGAGCACAGCAGCGACTGCAGCAGCTCGCTCTTGCCCGAGCCGGTGGTGCCGGCGACCAGCCCGTGCGGGCCGTCCTCGCGCAGGTCGAGGGTGACGACGCCGTCGACGCCGGCGCCGATCTGGGCGCGCAGGCCCGACGACTGCTGCCAGCGGGCCGCGACCGCGGCGACGTCGTCGAGGTCCTCGAAGTCGCTGCTCACCTCGGGCAGCCGCACCAGCGAGGGGATGGCGGTGCTCGGCGGCAGGACGGCGGCCTCGTCGACGTAGGCGGTCATCAGCCGGGCGGTGCGCCACGCGAAGTCGAGGGTGACGGCGTCGGCGGTGTCGATGTGGCAGATGCCCCGGCGGTCGGCGATGCCGACCTCACCGGTGTCGAGGTCGACGCGCAGCGACGTGGCGGCCGGCACCTCGGCGGCGTCCCGGCCGAGCCAGACCAGGTGCAGGCCGCGCTCGGCGGCCACCTGGGCGACCGACTCGACGGTGCGGCGGGCGATGCCGGCGTCCTCGTCGACGAAGCAGATGGTGTGGCCGCGGCCGACGTCCTCGGTGACCAGCTGGTCGAGCAGCACCGTGGCGGCGCGGGCGCCGACGGCCACGGGCGGCTCGCCGCCGACGCGGGCGGTGGCGTGCGGCAGCCACCGCAGCCAGGCCTCGTGGCCGCTGCGGGCGCGGCCGAAGCAGCCGGCGACCGAGAGGTCGGTGGGGGAGTGGTCGAAGGCCAGGCGCAGCATCATCGAGCGCACCAGCGCGTCGACGGCGTGCGGCTGGCCGGTGATGGCGACGAGCGGGTGCGCGGTGAGGTCGGCCAGCACCGGCATGTCGGCGAGGGTGTCGCGCTGGGTGAACTCCTCGGCGACCGTGCGGCGGCTGGCGCGGTCGCCGCCGTCGTTGATCGAGCCGCGCAGCATGGCCGGCACGGTGCCGATGCCCAGGCGCGTCACCAGGAAGGCCTGCCGGGTCTCGGAGCGGGCCCACAGGTAGGCGTCGCGGTTGGCGGCGCGGGTGCGCAGCGTCTCGGCGTCCGGGTAGTCGTCGTGCAGCTGCTGGCGCTGCCGCTTGGCGTGCTCGTCGATCTGGGTGAGGTAGTCGTCGACGTCCTGGCGCCAGTCGGCGAGGTCCTCCTGGAACTGCTTCTCGGCGGCGCGCTTCTGCTGTCGCCAGCCGAGGAAACCGAGGATCGGCCACGCCAGCATGTAGATGACGGCGTACATGCTGCGGGCGCGCATGAACAGCGCCACGCCCATCACCATCGGCAGCATCAGCATCGCCCAGGGCATGGGCGAGGGGCGGGTCTTGGACGGCGGCGCCGGCACCTCGAGGCACTCCTCGACCAGCGGCTCGCCGAAGCGCGGCGGCCGGAACACCGAGACGGCGGGCGCCTCGGTGGGCACCTCGCCGGGGTCGACGACGAGCGTCGAGCGGCCCAGGCGGATCGGGGTGCCCCAGTCGATCTCGCGGCCGGTGACCACGCGCTCGCCGCCGACCAGGGTGCCGTTGGCCGAGCCCTCGTCGTAGACGGTGGGCCGGGTGCCGAGCACGATGCGGGCGTGGCGCTGGGAGACCAGCGGGTCGGTCAGCCGCAGCGTGCACGACGAGCCGCGGCCGAGGGTGAGCGAGCTGCCGCGCACGTGCAGGCGCTGGCCGCGGTCGGGGCCGTCGGTGACGCGCAGGACGGCGCGCGGGCGCGCCGAGCTCGACGCGCGGCTCAACCACGAGGTGGGAGCCGTGACGACGTCGAGCAGGTCGCCGGTGCGCAGGCCGCACTCGGAGACGAGGCGGTCGGCCGGCCACGGGTGGTCGCCGTCGAGGGGGACCAGCAGCAGGTGCGGCTGGTCGGGCGCGACGTGGCGGCCGATGGCGCGGGCGAGGTCGGCGACGGTGGCCTCGTTGCGGGCCGTGACGCCGACGTCGACCGACGGCAGCCCGGTCTCGGCCGGGGTCCTGAGCGAGAGGGTCCACGTCTGCACGGACGGCCTCCTGGGTTCGGGTGGAGCGCGGGAGCGGGAGCGGTGCTGGTGAGGTGCTGGTCCTGGTTCTGGTTCTGCTTCTGGTTCTGGTTCTGCACGTGCTGTGGGGACGGCGACGGCCGCCGGGCACGAGCCCGGCGGCCGTCGAGTCCCGCGTGCGTGGTGACTGACCGCGCCCCCGAGAGGCGCGGTCGCCCACGTCAGTTGGAGACGGTCTCCTGCTCCTGCGCCTGGTTGTTGATCAGCGTGGAGAACTCCTGGAGCGACTGGGTGATCCGCTGGAGCTGGGTGACGTAGTCGCCGTTCCAGGTCTCGCGGGTGCGGTCGGCGTCGGGGCCGATCCAGTCGAAGCCCTGGATCACCTGGGTGAGGCGACCGGTGAGCGTCTCGAGCTCCTGCGAGCCCTGGTTGATCTGCTGCGACGCCTGGCGACCGGCCTCGACATCCATACCCTTCATGGCCATGGGAACTGCTCCTTCTCGTTGGTGATGTGCAGCGGTTGCTGCGATGGGTGCAGCGGTTGCTGCCGGGGTGGTGCGTCAGGTGGTGCGGATAGGTGGTGCGGTGAAGCGGGTGGTGCTCAGTTGCCGGAGCCCATGCGGGACCGGACGTGCTGGGTGGCCTCGGCGGCCGTGATGACGCCGTTGCGGTTGACGTCGAGCTCGCGGTTGGGCCCGTAGGCCCGGTCGCCCTGGGTGAACAGGGCGTCGTCGCCCGAGTGCGGGCTGCCGGCGAGGATCGAGGTGTAGACGCTCTCGAGGTCGCCGAGCCGGCCGCGGTAGGGCTCGAAGTAGCGCTCGACGTAGTCGAGCTGCTGCACCGGCGTCATCTGCGCGAGCTGGTCGGTGGTGGTGCCGAGGCCGCGGGCGGTGGAGTCCATGAACTGGATCAGGCCGGTGGCGCTGCTGCGCGGGTTGCGCACGTCGCTGGCGAAGGAGCCTCCGGTCTCGAAGCTCATCGCGGCCATGATGTGCTCGGGCTGCGCACCGAGCCGCTGGGCCATGCCCTCGACGCCGCGCAGGAACTCCGGCGTCACGTTCGCGTTGCCGCGCACGCCGGTGATCTGGTTGTAGTCGTAGCCGCTGGGCGAGGTGTAGCCCTGGCCGGTCTGCACCGGCAGCGGGTGGTCGGCGCGGTAGGCGTCGTAGGCGGCCTGCGTGTTCTTGCCCCAGGCGCCGTCGGCGCCCTTGGTGTCGTAGCCCGCGGCCGTGAGCCGCTCCTGCAGCTCGGTGACGCCCTCGCCGCGCGAGCCGCGGCCGTTGCTGCCGGCCAGCTGGTCGATGCGGGGGTCGGCACCGGTCGCGCCGCCCGCGCCGCGGGCCGCGAGGGCCGCACCGCCGAGACCGAGGGCGGCCGCACCGCCGGCGATGCCGGCCGCGGCGCCGTAGCTCGGCCCGCTGTCGTTGGCCGCACCGGTCGGCGTCGCCTCGCCCATGGTGGAGGAGCCGAGCGACTCCGCACCCGGGGTGGCGCCGCCGAGGCCGCCGTCGGCGACCGGCTGCGAGGAGGTGTTCGGGCCGCTGGAGTTCAGCTCGGTGGCCGGGTTGGCGTGGTTGACGCCGGGGTCGCCGATCGAGGGCGTGCCGAGCTGGGACGAGGTCGGCGCCGGCGAGCTGGTGGGCGAGCCGGTCGGCGTGCTGCCCGAGCCGGACGACGACGGGGTGCCGCCGGTGGTGCCGGCACCGGAGTCGCCGAGGCGCTCGCCGCCGACGCTGTGGTTGCCGGGCTCGAACGGCGTCCCGGTCGGCGCCGGGGCGGTGCCGCCGACGGCGGTCGGGGTCGGGCCGCCGGCGGTGGGCGAGGGCGCGGGGCCGCCGACGGTCGAGGGCCCGGTGGTGGTCGGCGTCGCGCCGGCTCCGGTGTCGGTGCCCGTGCCGGTGCCGGTGGCGGGCGCCGTCCCGTCGGGGCCGTCGAGGTCGATGCCGGTGTCGATCATCAGGTGGCCGTTCTCGCCGATGGTCAGCGAGGGGCCGGTGGTGGTGGCCGGGGAGGTGGGCTCGGTGCCGGGCGTGGCCGGCGTCGTGCCGTCGGTGGGCACCTGCGGGGCGGTGCTGCCCGGCGTCCCCCCGAGCGGCTCGCCCTGGTAGGGCGTGATCGGCGCCGGCAGCTGCGGGGTCTGGTAGGTGGGCAGCGAGCCCATGTCGACCGAGCCGCCGTCGCTGGCCTGGTCCTGGGCGTCGGCCTGGGTGCCGAGCACCTTGGCGAACAGGCCGAGCGCCTCCGAGATGCGCTCGAGCCACGGGACGACGGTGGTCTCGAGGTACTGGGCGTAGGCCGCGCTGGCACCGCCGCTGAAGAACGAGGCCGCCTTGAGGATGGCGATCAGGGCCTTGAGGAACATGATCACCTGGTCGGTGGTCTCCTTGCCCTCCTGGAACGCCTGGCCGACCTCTCGCAGCTCGTCGGTGTCTGCCCCGAGTAACGCCATGGTCGTGCTCCTGTCGTGTGTGCCGGTCGTGGCCGGCGGTCTGCGCCGAGAAGGTCTTCCTGCGGTGGTCGAGCACCGCGATGGCCAGGAACCTAGGCAGCGCGATCGACGCCGGTCGAGGGCGTCGCGGGTGGAAACTTCCTCCCCGTGGGCGGTGAACCGACCGCGCCGGAACCCCAGGCAGGGGTGGAAAAACACCAGAGCCACCGGCCGTGACCGGTGGCTCTGGGTGCGGTGCCCGACCGAGGCCGGACGCCGCGTTCGCGTAGCTCGCTCCCGTGGCTACACGTGCTGTGCGCGCCGCAGCGCGCAGTCTGGGGTGGTGCTGGGGATGATGCTAGCCCGGCGCCCGTCGTCGGTCAGGAGCTGACGGCGTCCTGCTCGTCGGCCTTGGCGCGAAGATAGCCCGCCTGCTCGTTGATCGACTCGCACGCGGCGTTCGCGTTGGGCAGGAAGCTGCTGCCGATGTCGTCGGTGATGCGGTCCTTGTCGGGGCCGATCCAGCTGGTGGCGGTGACGCGCTGCAGCAGCGCCGCGCACACGCCGGCCACCTGGCCCGCGTGCTGGTCCATCTGGCCCGAGACCTCGCGGGCGTGCTCGGTGTCCATCCCCTGCATGTTGCTGTTCGCCATGACGGCCTCCCTGCCTGGTGCTGTGTGGCTCGTGGTGGCTCGAACCTAGGCAGCGGGAAGGGGTGGCGACTAGGAGACGGCCGGTGGAACCTTCCGCTCTGCGGCGGCCCGTTCGACCCGCTCGAGGTCGTCGACGGTGACCAGTCGCACCTCGGCGGTGCGGCGTCCGATGGCGAAGCGCACGTTCTGGGCGCGGCCGCGGCCGGCGCGGAACGGGTCGTCCTTGGGTCCGAAGGCGAGCGCCGAGATGGCGCGGATGGCGTCGTCGACCCGCTGGGCCCGCTCGAGGTTCCAGGCGTAGCCGTGCCACTCGAGCACGCGCTCGTAGATCTCGCGGTTCGACGGCGGGCGCGGGTAGTCGTCGGTGCCGGTGAGCCACGGCTCGGACAGGGCGAGGGCGACGTACCACTCGCGCGAGAGCGGGGGCAGTCGCGGCGCCGGCGCGGTGACGGCGGCGTCGGCCTCGAGGTCGTCCTCCTCCGACGGGCGCGGGCGGCTGGCGCCGGCCGCCGCGGAGGTGGCCACGTCGACGACGATCGCGAGGTCGGCGTAGGTGTCGGGCCCGGTCTGGCGGCCGCGCATGACCAGCAGCTGGTTCTCGCCCTCGTCGAGCAGCAGCGACATGCCCTCGGCGACCGTGACGCGGCGGGCGCCGCCGGGGGCGTCGAAGAGGCTGGCGACCTGGGTCTCGCCCGAGCCGTGCCAGCGCAGCCGGGCGATCTCGTCGCCGACGACGAGCTCGCCGAGCAGGCGGCTGACGTGGGGGGCGCACCGGGGCAGGGCGATGGCGGTGACGCGCAGCGCGTCGTCGGGGTCGTCGTCGGGGACGGCGTGGTGCGGCGAGCGGCCGAAGAGCAGCGTCTCGCCGGAGCCCAGGGTCACCGTGGGCAGTCCCGCTCCGCGCAGCGTCACCCGCAGCATCGGAGGGTCCTGCGGGTCGTGGGGGCCCCCGCTGCCTGCATGGCTCGAATCCAACCACAGCCGTCTCACACCTAGGTGACGTTCGGACGACGGGCCGGGATCCCTCCCCCCGAGGTTGGTGCACAGTCGTTCACCCAGTGGCTACAGTGCCGGGATGTCGACGCCCGGGCCCCGCCTGCTCGACGCCCTCTCGCTGCTCTCCGAGGTGGGCGACTCCCTCGTGGTCGCCACCGTGCGCGACACCCACCGCGCGGTCGCCGACCGGCTGCACGGCGCGGTCAACCACGCCACCGGCGGGCTCGGCACGGTGCCGCACCTGGCGCACCGCGGCATCGCGGACGCCGTCTACGCCGGCCTCGGCGGCGGGCTGCGGCTGGCCTCGGCGGGCCTCGACCGTGCCGCCGGCGCCGGGCTCGGCCCGGGCCTGGAGGACAGCCGGCACGGCCGGTTCCTCACCGCCGCGGTCAACGGGCTGATCGGCGACCGGCTGCTGCGGGAGCGACCGCAGCTGGCCATCCCGACCGCGGTGCGGCTCGACGGCGCGGACGTCGACCCCGAGCCCGGCGAGCTGGCGCGGCGCTTCCCGGACGCGACCGGGCAGCTGGTCGTGATGGTGCACGGGCTGTGCGAGAGCGAGACCTGCTGGGGCATCCACCGCGACCGCACCGGCACCACCTACCCCGAGTCGCTGGCCGGGGCCGGCTGGTCGCCGCTGCTGCTGCGGGTCAACAGCGGGCTGCCGCTGCGCGAGAGCGGCGTGGCCATCGCGGCCCTGCTGCAGCGCGTCGTCGACGGCTGGCCGGTGCCGGTCGAGCGGATCGCGCTGGTCGGCCACTCGATGGGCGGCCTGGTGCTCCGGGCCGCGGGCGCGGTCGCCGCCGACCCGCGCACGCCGCCGTCGGTCGACTGGAACACCCTGGTCACCGACGTCGTCACCCTCGGCGCCCCGCACCTCGGCGCCCCCATCGCGTGGGGCGTGGGGCAGGGCAGCGCCGGGCTCGGCCGGCTGCCCGAGACGGCCGCCTTCGGCCGGTTCCTCGACTGGCGCTCCGAGGGCGTGCGCGACCTCGTCGTCGGCCTGACCGACGACGTCCCGCCGCTGCCGCACGCCCGCTACCACCTCGTGAGCGCGACGCTGACCGCCTCGCCGCGCCACCCCGTCGGCCACCTCGTGGGTGACCTGCTGGTGCGGCCGGCGTCCGCCTTCGGGCGCGACCGCCGCGGCCGCGAGCTGTTCCCCGGCGCCGACGTGCTGCACGTCGGGCGCACCGACCACTTCGGCCTGCTCAACCACCCCGACGTCCTCGCGGCGCTGCACGAGTGGCTCGCCCCGCGCGCCGGCGAGCGGGCGTCGTGAGCGAGGCGGTGGGCGGCGCCGGGCGCGAGCTGCGCGCCGAGCGGGTCGTCGAGGCGCCGCCCGAGGCGGTCTGGGCGGTGCTGGCCGACCTCGGCCGGATGCCGGAGTGGAGCCCCGAGCTGGTCGCCGTGCGCCCGTTGCTGCGCGGCGGGCTGCGGGTCGGTCAGCAGTACCTCGGCATCAACCGTCGCGGGGTGGTCGTGTGGCCGACGCGGTCGGTCGTCGTCGAGCTCGAGCCCGGACGGCGGCTGGCCTGGGACACCCGGTCCAGCGGCGCTCGCTGGGTCTGGGAGCTCGAGCCGCACGGGGACGACGCCACGCGCGTCGTCCACCGGCGACCGGTGCCGCGGCGGCTGACCCCGGCCAGCCGGCTCTTCGCCGCCGCGCTGCTCGGCGGCGTCGACGGTCACGCCGACGAGCTCGAGGCGGGCATGGGCACGAGCGTCGAGCGGCTGCGCGACGCCGTCCTCGCCGCGCGCTGACCCGCCTCGCTCCGCGCCGGGACCGTGCTCCCGGAGACCGGCTCGCGGCGGCTCTTCCGCTGTCGGCGAACAGCGGGGGAGAAGCCGTGGCAGCGTCGGTCCTTCGGGCTAGTGTCGGCGAGGTGAACGACTACACCTCCCACCCGACGATGGGTGCGTCCGGCGGGCTCAACGTGCTCGACGACCACATCTACCAGCGGCTGCTGCGCGAGCGCATCGTGTTCCTCGGCTCCGAGGTGCGCGACCAGAACGCCAACGCGATCTGCGCCCAGCTGCTGCTGCTCTCGGCGGAAGACCCCGAGGCCGACATCTTCCTGCACATCAACAGCCCGGGTGGCTCGGTCGACGCCGGCATGGCGATCTACGACACGATGAACTACATCCCCAACGACGTCGCGACCGTGGGCATGGGCCTGGCCGCCTCGATGGGGCAGTTCCTGCTCTGCGCGGGGGCCAAGGGCAAGCGCTACGCGCTGCCGCACGCGCGCATCATGATGCACCAGCCGTCCTCGGGCATGGGCGGCTCGGCGTCCGACATCAAGATCCAGGCGCAGCAGTCGCTGCACATCAAGAAGGTGCTGCTCGAGCTCATCGCCCAGCACACCGGCCAGAGCGTCGAGCAGGTCACCACCGACGCCGACCGCGACCGCTGGTTCACCGCCGAGCAGGCCCTGGAGTACGGCCTGGTCGACCAGGTCATCACCAGCGCCCGCGAGGCCGCCGACGAGGGCCGCCCGGCCCGTCAGAGCGACTGACCGCCCAGCCCGCTCATCCCGACCACCCACGACGCAACGACCGCGAGGACGACCGCATGACCTATCACATCCCGCAGTGGGAGGAGCGCACCTCCTACGGCTTCCGGCGCATCGACCCGTTCGCCAAGCTGTTCGAGGAGCGCATCATCTACCTCGGCACCCCGATCTC
The DNA here is from genome assembly GCF_039543705.1 of Nocardioides marinquilinus. Classification (NCBI taxonomy): domain Bacteria; kingdom Bacillati; phylum Actinomycetota; class Actinomycetes; order Propionibacteriales; family Nocardioidaceae; genus Nocardioides; species Nocardioides marinquilinus. The sequence continues at coordinate 226,637 of NZ_BAABKG010000005.1, read as the reverse complement.
CGACGACGTCGCCAACGCCGTCATCGCCCAGCTGCTGTGCCTGCAGTCGATGAACCCCGACCAGGACATCAGCATCTACATCAACAGCCCCGGTGGCTCCTTCACCGCGCTGACCGCGATCTACGACACGATGCAGTTCATCAAGCCCGAGGTGCAGACCGTGTGCATCGGGCAGGCCGCCTCGGCCGCGGCGATCCTGCTGGCCGCCGGCGCCAAGGGCAAGCGGCTCGCGCTGCCCAACAGCCGCATCCTGATCCACCAGCCCTACACCGAGGGCACCTTCGGCCAGACCTCCGACATCGAGATCCAGGCCAACGAGATCCTGCGCATGCGCGAGCTGCTCGAGAAGATGATCAGCGACCACTCGGGCCGGTCGGTCGAGGAGGTCAGCCGCGACATCGAGCGCGACAAGATCCTCACCGCCGACCAGGCCGTCGAGTACGGCCTCATCGACTCGGTCTTCGCCTCGCTGAAGACCCCGGCCCTCGCCTGAGCCCAGCGCGCGCGAGAGCCGTGACGGGCCGTCGTGTCCGCCGCCGAGAGCGGCGGGCACGCGGTACCGTCTAGGGCGGCGAGACGCCACCCGCAGCTCGGCACCGGCACCAGTCGGAACCACCCGAACCACCCGGAACCACCCCCAGCAGCCTTGCTGGAGACCCCCCGCTCAACTCTTGGAGGACGGCCCGTGGCACGCATCGGCGACGGAGGCGACCTGCTGAAGTGCTCGTTCTGCGGCAAGAGCCAGAAGCAGGTCAAGAAGCTGATCGCCGGTCCCGGCGTCTACATCTGCGACGAGTGCATCGACCTGTGCAACGAGATCATCGAGGAGGAGCTCAGCGAGGGCGGTGAGGTCAGCCTCGACGAGCTGCCCAAGCCGCAGGAGATCTTCGAGTTCCTCAACTCCTACGTGATCGGCCAGGAGCAGGCCAAGAAGGCTCTCGCCGTCGCGGTCTACAACCACTACAAGCGGGTGCAGGCGGGCCTGCAGCCGGCCTCGGGCAAGCACTCCAAGGACGAGGTCGTCGAGGTCGCCAAGTCCAACATCCTCGTCATCGGGCCCACCGGCTGCGGCAAGACCTACCTCGCCCAGACGCTGGCCCGCATGCTCAACGTGCCCTTCGCCATCGCCGACGCCACCGCACTCACCGAGGCGGGCTACGTCGGCGAGGACGTCGAGAACATCCTGCTCAAGCTGATCCAGGCCGCCGACTACGACGTCAAGAAGGCCGAGACCGGCATCATCTACATCGACGAGATCGACAAGGTGGCCCGCAAGGCCGAGAACCCGTCGATCACCCGCGACGTCTCGGGCGAGGGCGTGCAGCAGGCGCTGCTGAAGATCATCGAGGGCACCACCGCCTCGGTGCCGCCGCAGGGCGGGCGCAAGCACCCGCACCAGGAGTTCATCCAGATCGACACGACCAACATCCTGTTCGTGGTGGGTGGGGCCTTCGCCGGGCTCGAGCACATCGTCGAGCAGCGGGTCGGCAAGAAGACCCTCGGCTTCACCGCCGAGGTGCGTGGCGCCGAGGAGCGCGCCCAGGAGGACCTGCTCGCCCAGGTCCGTCCCGAGGATCTCACGAAGTTCGGCCTGATCCCCGAGTTCATCGGCCGGCTCCCGCTCATCGCCAGCGTCAGCAAGCTCGACCGCGAGGCGCTCGTGCAGATCCTCACCGAGCCCCGCAACGCGCTGACCAAGCAGTACCGCAAGCTCTTCGAGCTCGACGGCGTCGACCTCGAGTTCACCGACGAGGCCGTCGCCACCATCGCCGACAAGGCGCTCGAGCGCGGCACCGGCGCCCGCGGCCTGCGGGCCATCATCGAGGAGGTCCTCCTCCACGTGATGTACGACGTCCCCTCGCGCGGCGACGTCGCCAAGGTCGTCGTCACCGACCAGGTCGTGCTCGGCGAGGCCACGCCCACGCTGGTGCTGCGCGAGCCCGAGGCCAAGAAGAAGAAGTCTGCCTGAGCAGTCGCGGGCGAGGAACGAGCCCGCGACTGCTCAGGCAGGTCGAGCAAGCGTGTGACCGAGGCACGAGGTCGCAACCGCGTGTCGAGACCACCGCAGCCGACCCACCCAGCGCGGGCCCACGCGTCGGCGTGAGAGGCCAGGGGTCTCGAGGCTCGGCCGTGGCCGGCCTCGCACCTCGACCATCGTCGGGGTCGCCCGGACGATGGTCGAGGTGCGAGGAGCCCTGGCGACGAGCCTCGAGACCGAGGCTCAGGCCTGCTCGGCCACCTCGGCGGTGACCCGCAGCTCGCCGTCGTCGGTCGGCGTCAGCACCAGGTCGCCGGTGATGCGGCCGGCGCCGCGCAGGTCGGACTCGGCCGCGCGGACGGCGTCCAGGGCGGCCTGCGGGCCGGTGACCTCGACCCGGGTCAGCTCGGTGCGCATCGAGACCTTGGCCTGCGACTTCACCCCGCGCACGCCGCCGAGCGCGGCGGCGACGTGCCCGACCAGCGCCTTGTCGGCGGCGGCCGCCGAGCCCAGCTCGGTGACGGTCGGCCACGCGGCGCGGTGGATCGAGCCCTCGCGCCACCACGACCAGACCTCCTCGGTCACGTAGGGCAGGAACGGCGCGAGCAGCCGCAGCTGGACGTCGAGCGCGATGGCCAGGGTGGCGCGCGCCGAGTCACGGCCGGTCGACTCCTCCTCGGCGTAGGCCCGCTCCTTGACCAGCTCGAGGTAGTCGTCGCAGAAGGCCCAGAAGAACGTCTCGGTGGCCTCGAGCGCGCTGGTGTAGTCGTAGGCCTCGAAGGCGTCGGTGGCCCGCGCGACGACGTCGGCCAGCCCGCCGAGCAGGGCGCAGTCGAGCGCGTCGGTGACCCGCACCGGGTCGGCGACGCTGGCGCCGACGTTGCCGAGCACGAAGCGCGAGGCGTTGAGCACCTTCATCGCCAGGCGGCGGCCGACCTTCATCTGCGTCTCGTCGAAGGGTGAGTCCATGCCGGCGCGCACGGTGGCGGCCCGCCAGCGGACGGCGTCCGCCCCGAACTTCTCGAGGATCTCGGTGGGCACGACGACGTTGCCCTTCGACTTCGACATCTTCTTGCGGTCGGGGTCGAGGATCCAGCCCGACAGCAGCGCGTGCGACCACGGGGTGACGCCCTGCTCGAGGTGGGCGCGCACGACGCGCGAGAACAGCCAGGTGCGGATGATCTCGTGCGCCTGGGTGCACAGGTCCATCGGGAAGACGCGCGAGAACAGGTCGTCGTCGACGCTCCAGCCGCCGGCGATCTGCGGCGTCAGCGACGACGTCGCCCAGGTGTCCATGACGTCGGGGTCGCCGAGGAAGCCGCCCGGCTTGCCGCGCTGGCTCTCGTCGTAGCCGCGCGGGGCGTCGGTGGAGGGGTCGACCGGCAGCTCGGCCTCGCTGGGCAGCAGCGGGTGGTCGTGGTCGGGCTCGCCCTCGTCGTCCAGCGGGTACCAGACCGGGAACGGGATGCCGAAGAACCGCTGGCGCGAGATGAGCCAGTCGCCGGTGAGGCCGCTGACCCAGTTGTCGAAGCGCACCTTCATGTGCGCCGGCAGCCAGGTGATCTCGGCGCCGTGGTCGAGCATCTCGGTGCGCAGCGCGGCGTCGCGGCCGCCGTTGCGGATGTACCACTGGCGGGTGGCCACGATCTCGAGCGGCTTGTCGCCGCGCTCGTAGAAGTTGGCCATGCGGGTGGTGGGCTTCGGCTCGCCGTCGAGGTCGCCCGACTCGCGCAGCAGCGTCACCATCTCCTCGCGCGCGGAGAAGATCGTCTTGCCGGCCAGGCGCTCGTAGGCCGCGGCGGCGTCGGGGGAGGCGAGCCACGCCGGCGTCTCGCGGGCCAGCCGCCCGTCGCGACCGATCACGGTGCGCACCGGCAGCGACAGCTCGCGCCACCACTGGACGTCGGTCAGGTCGCCGAACGTGCAGCACATGACCAGGCCGGAGCCCTTGTCCATCTCGGCCGCCGGGTGGGCGACCACCGGGATCTCGACGCCGAAGACCGGGGACGTCGCGGTGGTGCCGAACAGCGGCTGGTAGCGCTCGTCGTCGGGGTGGGCGATGAGCGCGACCGCGGAGGCGATGAGCTCGGGCCGGGTGGTCTCGACGTACAGCGGGGCGCCGGCGCCGTCGGGGGTGGCCGCGTGGTAGCTCACGCGGTGGTAGGCGCCCGGGTACTCGCGGGCCTCGATCTCGGCCTGGGCGACCGCCGTCCGGTCGGTGACGTCCCAGACCGTGGGCGCCTCGGCGAGGTAGGCCTCACCGCGGGCGAAGTTGCGCAGGAACGCGCGCTGGCTGATCTCGCGGGCCTTCGCGCCGGCGGTGGTGTAGGTCTGCGACCAGTCGACCGAGAGGCCGAGCGTGCGCCAGAGGTCCTCGAAGACCTTCTCGTCCTGCTCGACGAGCTCTTCGCACAGCGCGACGAAGTTGGGCCGGCTGATCGGCACCTGCTTCTTCGGGTCGGGCTTCTCGGGCGGGGTGAAGTCGGGGTCGTAGGGCAGCGACGGGTCGCAGCGCACGCCGTAGTAGTTCTGCACCCGGCGCTCGGTGGGCAGGCCGTTGTCGTCCCAGCCCATCGGGTAGAAGACGGTCTTGCCCGTCATCCGCTGGTAGCGGGCGATGAGGTCGGGGTGGGTGTAGGAGAAGACGTGCCCGACGTGCAGGCTGCCGCTCACGGTCGGCGGCGGGGTGTCGATCGAGTAGACGTTCTCGCGCGGCTGGGTGCGGTCGAAGGCGTAGGTGCCCTGCTCGCGCCAGACCGCCGCCCACTTCTCCTCGAGGCCCTCGAGGGCGGGCTTGTCGGGTACGACGACGGCACCGGGCTCGGTGCTCGTCGTGTCGCCACCCGCAGGCGCCTGGCTCTCGGAGATCTCGGTCATGCCCGAAATCCTAGGGCTGGGGCCGCGCCGACCCCGCATCGGTTTGGGGCTCCGGCGGAGCCCACGTCACCGCGCGCGGCCGCCGAGGACGTCGGCGAGCACCCGCTCGGCGTCCGGGCCGGGCTGCCAGTGGCCGTCCGGGGCGTCGAACTCGCCGCTGCACCGGTCGTCGACCAGCCGGAGCAGGCGGCCCTCCCGGTCGGCGAGGACGACCACCCGCGTCGGCCCGGCGTCGGCGCAGATCTGGGTGTGGCGCGGCTCGGCGGTGAACCGCTCGCGCAGGTCGGCCATCAGCACCTCGAGCTGCTCGGGGGTCGGGTTGCCCTGGTCCTCGCCGTACTGGCGGCGGCCCATCGGGTCGACGGTGAAGCAGACCACCGCCGCGGCGGCGTCGACGTCGGTCGTCGCGCCGGTGTAGGTGTCGGGGTCACCGGGCCCGCCGCTCGCGTCGGTGCAGGCGGGCTCGACGACGGGCGTCACCTCGGGGTCGACCGGGACGCCGGCGCCGTCGCCCGGCGGCTCGGCGGCGATCGCGTCGTCCACCAGGTCGAGCACCCGCTCGGCGCTGCGGCCGACCCCGTCGACGGTGACGACGCCGCAGAAGACCAGGCTGCTGCCGATCGTCGTCGTGGCGCCGCCGCCGTCGGCGACCGTGAGCGTCCAGGGCGTGGGCGCCAGCCGGACCGTGGCGCACTCGGCCGTGGGGTCGTAGGCGGGCAGCCCGCGGATCTGCTCCACGAGCGCGGGCGCGCCGGCCACCACGGGGGTGGAGTCGAACGCGACGGCGACCGCCGACCCGGGGTCGCCGTCGTCGACCGGTACGCCGGCACAGACCCGCGCCCACGTGGCGTCGGCCGGCAGTGTGGCGTCGGCGGGCAGGGTCGCGGCGTCGACCGGCGGGTCGGGGCAGGCCTCCGGGGTCACCGCGGGCGCCATGGACGGCGTCGGTCCGGCCGGGTCGGTCTCGGCCGCGTCGGTCGAGCCGTCGTCGTCCGCCCCGGAGAGCGCGAGCGGGACGCCGACCCCGACGCCGGCGACGGCGAGCACCGCGGCCGCGACGCCGAGGCGCACGGTGCGGGTCACCGCCCGGCCGCGGTCGCGGACGGCGTCGGCGCGGACCGACGGCGTGGTGCCGGGCTGGTCGGGCGCGGCGGCGGAGAGGAGGTCGCGGAGGTCGTCGTGGTTCTCGGGTCGGGTCATGGCTGGTCTCCGGGCAGTCGGGTGGCGAGCGAGGGGGAGGAGCGCAGGGCCGCGAGGGCGCGGGAGGCCTGGCTCTTGACGGTGCCGACGCTGATGCCCAGCACCTCGGCGGTCTGCCGCTCGGTGAGGTCGTCGAAGTAGCGCAGCACCACGACCGCGCGCTGGCCGCGCGGCAGGGCGGCCAGGGCGACGAGGACGTCGTGGCGCACCTCGACGCGGTCGGCGGCGTCGTCCACCAGGTCGAGGCCGCCGGAGCCGCCGGAGCCGCCGGGGCCGCCGGGCCGGTCGGGCAGCGTCGCGGTCGGCGTCTCGCCGCGCCAGCGCCGCCGCCACCAGTCGGTGTAGGTCGTCACCATCGCGCGGCGCACGTAGGCCTGGGCGGCCTCGCGCCGCTCGAGGCGGTCCCAGCGGCGCCACGCCTTGACGAGCGCGGTCTGCAGCAGGTCCTCGGCGCGGTGCGCGTCGCCGGTGAGCAGGAACGCGCTGCGCCACAGCGCGGTCGACGTCGCGGCGACGAACTCGTCGAACGACCGGTCGTGCTCTGGTGGTCGCGCCCGGGCGTCGCGGCCATCTCGGTCCATCACGGTCACTGTGCCTCACCCCTTCTCCCGCCACGACGAGGTGGCGGCCGCCGATGGTTGTCACGCGCGGCCCGCTCCTAGACTCGGGACGAGATGACCGAGACCAGCGACGACCCGACCCCGTCCGACGTGCCGACGCAGGCGCGGGCGGCCGAGACCTTCGACGAGGTCGAGGACGCGCTGCTCTCGCGCTGGCCCGAGACCCGCATGGAGCCGACGCTCGACCGCATCCGGGCGTTCTGCGAGCTGCTGGGCGACCCGCAGACGACCTTCCGCGCCGTGCACCTCACCGGCACCAACGGCAAGACGTCGACCGCGCGCATGGTCGACACGCTGCTCACCACCATGGGTCTGCGCACCGGCCGGTTCACCTCGCCGCACGTCGAGCGCATGAGCGAGCGCATCTGCCTCGACGGCGAGCCGCTCGACGACGAGGCGTTCGTGCGCGCGTTCAACGACGTCGCGCCCTACACCCACCTGGTCGACCAGGCCGAGCCGTTCCCGCTCAGCTTCTTCGAGACGATGGTCGGCATGGCCTATGCGGCCTTCGCCGACGCCCCGGTCGACGTGGGGGTCGTCGAGGTCGGCCTCGGCGGCGCGTGGGACGCCACCAACGTGATCGACGCCGACGTGGCCGTCGTGCTGCCGGTGGGCGTCGACCACGCGCACCTGCTGGGCGACTCGCCCGAGGTCATCGCGGGCGAGAAGGCCGGCATCATCAAGCCGGGCGCCACCGCCGTCCTCGCCGCGCAGGAGCCCGGCGTGGCCGAGGTGCTGCTGGCCCGGGCTCGGGAGGTGGGGGCCACCGTCGTGGCCGAGGGCGTCGACTTCGGCGTCGAGACCCGCACGCCGGCCGTCGGCGGCCAGCTGGTGACGCTGCGCGGGCTGCGCGCCCGCTACGACGAGCTGTTCCTGCCGCTGTTCGGCGCGCACCAGGCGCAGAACGCGGTGGTCGCCCTGGCCGCCGTCGAGGCGCTGGTGGGCGAGCCGCTGGGCGACGACGTCGTCCGGGAGGCCTTCGCCGAGGTCACCTCGCCGGGCCGCCTCGAGGTGGTGCGCCGCAGCCCCACCGTCATCCTCGACGCCGCCCACAACCCGCAGGGCGCGGCCGCCACGGCCGCCGCCCTCGAGGACTCCTTCCAGCTCTCGCCGCTCGTCGGCGTCGTCGGATTGATGAGCGACAAGGACGCCGAGGGCGTGCTGGCCGCCTTCGAGCCGCAGCTCGCGCACGTGGTGTGCACCCAGAACTCCTCGTCGCGGTCGATGGCGGCCGCCGCGCTCGCCGAGGTGGCGATCGAGATCTACGGCGAGCAGCGGGTGAGCGTCGAGCCGAGCCTGGCCGACGCCATTGACCAGGCCGCCACCCTCGCCGAGGCCGGTGAGGCCGTCACCGCCTCGCTCGGCTCGGGCGCGGTGCTCGTCACCGGGTCGGTGGTCACCGTCGGCGAGGCCCGCCGGCTGCTGGTGCGCGGCGAGGCCCGGGGCCGATGAGGCCGCCGCCGCAGGAGCGGGCCCGCTCGCCGCGCCGCGGCATGTGCGCCGCCGTCCTCTCGCTCGAGGCCGTGGTGCTGGGGCTCAGCACCCCGGTGATGATCGCGGTGGCCGACGTCGACCCCGGCACCGCGCTGCCGGTCGGGCTGGGCCTGATGGTCGCGGCCCTGCTCGTCGCCGGTCTGCTGCGCGCCGAGTGGGGCTACGCGCTCGGCTGGGCGGTGCAGGTGGGCGCGGTCGCCCTGGGCTTCGTGGTCACCACGATGTTCTTCCTCGGCGGCCTGTTCGCGGCGCTGTGGGCCACGGCCTACCTGCTCGGGCTCAAGATCGAGCGGGAGCGCGCCGCCGCCTACGCCGCCTACGCCGCCCACGACGAGACGCCCTAGGCTCCCCGCCATGACCCAGCGCACCCTGGTCCTGCTCAAGCCCGACGCGGTCCGCCGGGGCCTGGTGGGGCAGGTGCTGTCGCGCTTCGAGGCCAAGGGCCTGACGATCGTGGCGCTGGAGCACCGCACCATCGACGGCGAGATGGCCGACCGCCACTACGCCGAGCACGTCGAGCGCGACTTCTACCCGCCGCTGCGCGCCTTCGCCACGAGCGGCCCGCTGGTCGCGCTCGTGCTCGAGGGCGACGAGGCGATCGAGGTCGTGCGCGGCCTCAACGGTGCCACCGACGGCCGCAAGGCCGCTCCCGGCACGATCCGCGGCGACCTCTCGCTGTCGAACCGCGAGAACCTCGTGCACGCCTCCGACTCGCCCGAGTCGGCCGCGCGCGAGATCGCGCTCTGGTTCCCCGCCCTGGGCTGACCCGCGTTTTCCGGCGGGGGCAGCCGGGCAGCCTCCTCCCATGGGTGAACAGCTGTTCTCGGAGCTCCACCGCCGTCATCCGGACGTCGACCTCGTCGTCCTGCCGCCCGAGCCGCCGCTCGCGCCGGCCCCCGAGGCGAGCGAGGCCGACCTCGCCGCCGCGGCCATCGCCGTCGGCGCGACCGGCCGGCACCTCTGGACGACGCTCGCCCCCGACGCCGTCGACGACCCGGTCGTGCGGTGGTCGTTCGCGGCCGACCCCGGCCGGGTGCGCGTGACCGCCCGCGCGGTCGAGCGCCGGGCCGACGGGCCCGCGCCGCTGACGAGCCTGCGCCGCGAGCTCGAGGCGCACGGCTGGGCCGTCGCGCGGGCCGCCGCGCCCGGCGGCGCCGTCGAGCGGCTGGTCGGCCGGCTCGACGACCTCGAGGTCACCGCGACCTGGGCGGCCGGCGCCGGCGCCGTCGTCCTGACCGTCGCCTCGCGGCCGCTGGTCGTCGGCGTCGAGCGGGCCGCGACCCTGGCCGGACGGCGTCCGCGTGCCGTCGCCGGGGGTGAGGGCTGATGGAGGTCGTCCCCGTCTCCGTCGGCGAGGCCGCCCGCGCCTGGGACGAGCAGCACCTCGACCTGCAGGCCGCCTCGCGCCAGATCGGCGCCGCCGGCACCGGCGGGTTCACCGCCGCCGTCTCGGGCCCCGCGGCGCGGTTCGTCGCCGCCTGGGAGCGCCACACCCGCACCGTCGGCCAGACCTGCGACGACACCGCCGACGGGCTGCGCGTCTCGATCCGCGACTTCCTCGCCACCGACGACGCCACCGCGGCCGACCTGCTCGCGCTGACGCCGTACACCACCGAGGAGCGCTGATGGCGACCATCACGCTCCCGAGCCGGCCGCGGACGGTCCCGACGCTGACCGTCGACCCCGGCGCGATCCGCCGCTGCGGCACCGAGCTGCTCGCCGCCTCGGCGCAGGTCGACGACCTCGGCAGCTTCGTCGCCGGGTCGGCGCGCGTCGGCGACTGGACCGGCCGCGCGTCCACGGGCTACCACCAGGCCATCGCGCCGGTCGGCCACCAGGCCGACGCCATGTCACTGGCCCTGCGCGGCGTGGCCCAGCGGGTCGACGCGCACGCCGAGGAGATGACCGACCTGCAGACGCGGCGCACCGACCTCGTCGACCGCCGCGAGCACCTGACCCAGCAGGTCGCCACGCTCGAGCGGGAGGCGGCCGAGCCGCTGACCCCGCCCGAGGTCGAGCAGCTGCAGGCCGACTGCCGCCGGGTGCAGGGCTACGTCGACACCTTCGACACCGACGTCGTGACCTGGGCGGGCGACGTCGGCGCCGAGGAGCGCGCCATGACAGAGGCCTTCTCCCGCGTCATGGACCTCGACGCGGTCGAGCGGCTCTACGGCGGCGTGGAGGACCCCGCGGACGACGCGCTCGCGTCGCGGCCCCCGGCCGGCGCGAGCCCGCAGGAGGTCAACGCCTGGTGGGACGGGCTGACCCCCGAGCAGCAGCAGGCGATCATCGCCGCCGCGCCCGGCGCGATCGGCAACCTCGACGGCATCCCGGCCACCGCCCGCGACGCCGCCAACACCACCGCGCTCGCGCGCGACCTCGCCGACTGGGAGAACGCCGAGCGGGTCGGGGTGATCACCGACGACGAGCGGCAGTGGCTGCGCAACGCCCGGGCCGCGCAGGACGCGATCGACGACATCCACGAGCGCGTCGACCCGGTGACCGGCCTGCCGATCGAGACCCAGCTGTACCTCTACGACCCGGCCGCCTTCGACGGCGACGGCGCCGTCGCGGTCTCGGCCGGCAACGTCGACACCGCCGACAACGTGGCCGTCGTGACGCCCGGGCTGGGCACCGACGGCGAGAGCGCGCCCTACCAGGCCGACCGCGCCGCGACGCTCTACGAGTCGAGCCGCTTCCTCGACCCCGACGCCTCGAACGCCACGCTGTTCTGGATCGGCTACGACGCGCCCGACAACGTGCCGTGGGGTGACGACGGTGGCGCCGACGCCGCCGGCGTGGTCACCGAGGGCGCGGCCGAGGAGGGCGGCGGCCGGCTCGCCGACCTCGTCGACGGGCTGCGCGCCTCGCGCGACGGCGACCCGGCGCACGTCACCGCCATCGGCCACTCCTACGGCTCGACCACCACCGGCCACGCCGCGCACGACCACGGCCTCGACGTCGACGACCTGGTCTTCGTCGGCAGCCCCGGCGTCGGCGGCGACACCGACAGTGCCGCCGACACCGGCGTCGACCCCGACCACGTGTGGGCCGGCGCCAACAGCCGCGACCCGGTCACCTACTTCGCCAACCACGGCTGGGTGCACGGCGAGACGATCTTCGGCGCCGGGCTCGGCGACGACCCGGCCGAGGACGACTTCGGCGGCAACCGGTTCCAGGCCGAGGACGTCTCGCGACCGGGGTACCCCGACTTCGGCCAGCACTCGCTGTACTTCGAGCACGACACCGAGTCGCTCTACAACATCAGCCAGATCGTCAACGGCGACTACGACGCCGTGCTGGCCGCCGAGCACAACTACGACCCCTGGTACGCCGGCGTGCAGGACCCCGAGCTCGACCGCGACCCGACCACCCAGCCGACCCGATGAGGCGCCCGGTCGCCGGCCTCGCGCTCGTCGTGCTGCTGGGCTTGACTGGCTGCATGGACGACGGCAGGACGGGCGGGACGGGTGACCGCACGGACGGGTCGGACGGCGCGGCCACGTCCGGCGCCGCCGAGGCCGACCGCACGCGCGCCGGGGACGTGGTGCGCGACCTGCTGGCCGGCCTGCAGGCCGACGGTGGGCGACCGACGTCCGCGACGGGCAGCTTCCGGGGCTGTCGCGAGCGCTTCCCCGAGGGGGTCGCCGCCGTCGAGTACGTCGCCTCGGCGCGTGTCGACGGGGTCGACGACCTCGCCGCCGTCGCGCCGCGCCTGGCCGGCCTCGGGCTGGGGGAGCCCAGCGCCACCGACGTCCCCGGCGGACGACGGCTCGCGGTCTCGGACGGCGGCCTCACCGTCACCGCCACCCACCGCCCCGCCGCCGGCGCGTTCGTGCTGCTCGGGGTCGTGGGCGGCTGCCACGACGTCGCCGCCGACGACCAGGACTCCTGGCTCGCCCGCGCGCCCGACGACCTCACCCCCTGACCCGGCCCGCAGCGGCGAGGCGGCCGGGAGCACCGGTGTCGCAACACACCCACGCGCCTCCCGGGTCACATGAGTCCCACTGCTTACGCTCGCACCGGGCTCGCCTGCGTGCGCGTGCCGGCCCGCGGCTCGACTCTTCCCCTGAACGCGCACGGGCAGCGAGGCGCGCGCGCGTGAGATCGACATGAGGGCGAGAGGCATCATCGGCCGCGACATGGCGGTCGACCTCGGCACCGCCAACACGCTCGTCTACGTGCGCCGCAAGGGCGTGCTGCTCGACGAGCCGAGCGTCGTCGCGCTCAACGACACCACCGGCGAGGTGCTGGCCGTCGGCCACGAGGCCAAGCGCATGGTGGGCCGCACCCCCGACAACATCACCGCGCTGCGGCCCCTGCAGGACGGCGTCATCGCCGACTTCGAGGCCACCGAGCAGATGCTGCGCTGGTTCATCCAGCGCGTGCACCGCCGCCGCTACTTCGCCAAGCCCCGCATGGTCATCTGCGTGCCCAGCGGCATCACCGCCGTCGAGCAGCGCGCGGTGAAGGAGGCCGGCTACCAGGCCGGCGCCCGCCGGGTCTACATCGTCGAGGAGCCGATGGCCGCCGCGATCGGCGCCGGGCTGCCCGTGCACAAGGCCACCGGCAACATGGTCGTCGACGTCGGCGGCGGCACCACCGAGGTCGCGGTCATCTCCCTCGGCGGCATCGTCACCAGCCTCTCGATCCGCACGGCCGGCGACGCCCTCGACCGCGCGATCGTGTCGTGGCTGAAGAAGGAGCACGCGCTGCTGCTCGGCGAGCGCACCGCCGAGGAGGTCAAGATGACCCTCGGCTCGGCCTTCCCCGCCCACGACGAGCGCCCCGGCGAGATCCGCGGCCGCGACATGGTCAGCGGCCTGCCGCGCACGGTCGAGGTGACCCCGGCGCAGCTGCGCCAGGCCATCGAGGAGCCGCTGCACGCCATCGTGGACGCCGTCCGCGTGACCCTCGACCAGACCCCGCCCGAGCTGGCCGGCGACATCATGGACCGCGGCATCGTGCTCACCGGCGGCGGCGCCCTGCTGCGCGGCCTCGACGAGCGCCTGCGTCACGAGACCGGCATGCCGGTGCACGTCGCACCCGACCCGCTCACCTCCGTCGCGCACGGCGCCGGGCGCTGCGTGGAGGAGTTCGAGGCGCTGCAGCAGGTGCTGGTCGCCGACCGCAGGAGGCGGTGACGCGACCGTGAGGATGACCCGCCGCCGCTGGGGCCTGGCCCCCGGCGAGGACGACGGCACCGGCGCCGACCCGTCGGGCGGCCGCGGCACGCCGTCGCGCGCGCTGGTCGCGGGCCTGCTGATGGCCTGCGCCAGCCTCATGGTGCTCGACCACGGCGAGGACCGGCTGCTCGACCCCGCACGGCAGGCCCTCGGCGAGGTCGTCGGGCCCGCCCAGTCGGCCACCGCGAGCGCGGTGCGCCCCTTCGTCGAGCTGCCCGACTGGCTCGAGGACAAGGACGCCGCCCGCGCCCGGCTCGCCGCGCTGGAGGCCGAGAACGCCGAGCTGCGCGCCGAGATGCGCACCTCCGACTACGACCGCAACCGCCTCGCCGAGCTCGAGGGCCTCACCAGCGCCGCCGTCGACCTCGGTCTCGCGCTCGTGCCCGCCCGCGTCGTCGGCGTGGGACCCTCGCAGTCGTTCTCGAGCACCGTGACCATCGACGCCGGCTCGGAGGCGGGCCTGCGCCCCGACCTCACCGTCGTCAACAACGACGGCCTCGTCGGTCGCGTGCTGCGGGTCACCGCCACCACCGCGACCGTGCTGCTCGTCGTCGACCCCGACTCCACCGTCGGCGGCCGGGTCGCGCGCAGCATGGAGCTCGGCTTCCTCAAGGGTCGCGGCGACCTCGGCGGCGGCGCCCGCCTCGACCTCGAGCTGCTCGACGAGACCGTCGTCCCCGACCAGGGCGACACCGTCGTCACCTGGGGCAGCCGCACCGGCACCAGCCCGTACGTCGCCGGCGTGCCGGTCGGCGAGGTGGTCTCGGTCTACAACAGCGTGCGCGAGACCTCGCAGCGCGCCGTCATCGATCCGTACGTCGACTTCGCCTCCCTCGACCTCGTCGGGGTCGTCGTGCCCTCGGGCACCCGCAGCGACCGCGCCGTCGTCGAGGCCGACGGGAGCCTGCGATGAGCCTCACCACGTCAGCCACCCCTGCCCGCGTGCGCCCGCCGCTGCGGCGGGCCGGGTCGAGCCGCCCCCGCGGCAGCCGCCCCACCAGCGAGACCGCCGCCCGTCTGCTGCTCGTCGGCTGCGTCGGCTTCCTCGCGCTGCTGGTGCAGACGACGGTGCTGCCGCACGCGGCGTGGCACGGCGTCGTCCCCAACCTGATGCTGCTGGTCGCCGTCGCGGTCGGCCTGGCCCGCGGCGCGCAGGCCGGCCTGGTGGCCGGGTTCGCGCTCGGCGTCGTCCTCGACCTCGCCCCGCCCGCCGACCACGTCGCCGGGCGCTGGGCGCTCGCGCTGCTCGTGGCCGGCTACGTCGCCGGCCGGGTGCGGCAGGACGCCGCCACGCCCGGCGTGCTCGGCACGCTGGCCACCGTCGCGGGGTGCTCGTTCGCCGCGTCGTCGGTCTTCGCGCTCAGCGGCCTGGTGCTGCACGACCCCGGCGTGCCGGCGGCCGGGCTGGTGCCCGACCTGCTGGGCGTCGTCCTGGTCGGGGTGGTCTGCGACCTCGTCGCCGCGCCCTTCCTGCTGTCCGTGCTGCTGTGGCTGCTCGGCGAGCACGTCACCGACGGCCCCGCGCTGCGCGTCGGCGGCAGGCGCCCATGAGCGCCTCCGACGTCAGCCGGCTGCGGCTCATCGTCATCCAGGCGCTGGTCTTCTCGCTGTTCGCCACCTTGCTGGTGCGCCTGTACTACCTGCAGATCGTCAGCGGCGACGAGTACCAGAACCGCGCGGCCGCCCAGTCGGTGCGCGACATCGTCGTCCAGCCCACCCGCGGCCTCATCGTCGACGCGCAGGGCCGCCCGCTCGTGACCAACCGGCTCTCGTGGGTCGTCTCGCTCGACCGCACCGTGCTCGACCGGTTGGACGACGACCAGCGCGGCGTCCTGATGCGCCGCGTGCACCGCGCCGTCGGCGTCACCCCGAGCCGCATCGAGCGGCTGCTGACCACCTGCGGCGACGACGGCTCCGAGCCCGGCGTGTGCTGGAACGGCTCGCCCTACCAGCCGGTGCCGGTCGCGCAGGACGTGCGGCAGGGCCAGGCCCGCCGCATCCTCGAGCAGCCCGAGGACTACCCGGGCGTCGTGGTCTCGCAGCAGAGCGTGCGCGCCTACCCGCAGCCGTTCGGCATCAACGCCGCGCACCTGCTCGGCTACCTCAGCCCGATCACCGAGGACGAGCTCGACCACGCCGAGGACGACGGCGACCGGTCGGTCAACGGCTCCTCGGTCGTCGGACGCGCCGGCATCGAGCAGGAGTACGACGAGTGGCTGCGCGGCATGCCCGGCTACCAGCAGGTGAAGGTCGACTCGATGGGCCGCGTCATCGGCGACGACGCCAGCGTCGAGGCGCAGCCGGGCGACACCCTGGTCACCTCCATCGACGCCAAGGTGCAGGGCGTCGTCGAGAAGCAGCTGGCCGAGATGATTCAGACCGCCCGCGGCGACTTCGACACCGTCACCGGCCGCAACTTCGTCGCCGACTCCGGCGCCGCCGTCGTCATGGAGGCCGACACCGGCCGCATCGTGGCCATGGCCAGCCAGCCCACCTACGACCCCGGCGTGTGGGTCGGCGGCATCACCAAGAAGCAGCTGGCCCGGCTCTACTCCGCCAAGGCCGGGACGCCGCTGCTCGGCCGCGCGACCCAGGGCCAGTTCGCGCCCGGCTCGACCTGGAAGCCGTTCATGACCGCGGGGGCGCTCACCCACGGCTACGACACCGACGCGATGCTCGACTGCTCGTCGTCCTTCCGCGTCGGCAACCGCGACTTCAAGAACTACGAGTCCCGCCCCTACGGCTACATCTCCTTCGCCAAGGCGCTCGAGGTCTCGTGCAACACCTTCTTCTACCGGGTGGGCTACGACTACTGGCAGCGGCTCGGCTCCGACGTCGACGACGTCGACGCGCGCGACCCGCTCGTCGAGGAGGCCAAGCGGTTCGGCTTCGGGCGCGAGACCGGCGTCGACCTGCCGGGCGAGGCCTCGGGGCGCATCGCCGACCGGCAGTGGAAGCGCGCCTACTACCGCTCGATGAAGGACTACTACTGCGGCATCGCCGACAAGCCGCAGGACGACCCGGCCAACGACGGCATCAGCGACTTCGTCTACCGGTTCGCCGGCGAGTTCTGCGTCGAGGGCTACGCCTACCGCGCCGGCGACGCGGTCAACTTCGCCATCGGCCAGGGCGACACCATCGTCACCCCGCTGCAGCTGGCCCGCGGCTACGCGGCCCTCGCGAACGGCGGCACCCTCTACGCCCCGCGCGTGGCCCGCGCCGTCGTGGCCGCCGACGGCACCGTCGTCCGGCGGATCAAGCCGAAGGCGACCGGTCACGTGAAGCTGCCCGACCACGTGGTCGGCTACATCGACGAGGCCCTCAAGGGCGTGACCCGCGAGGGCACCATGGCCTGGCGCATGGGCGGCTTCCCGCTCGAGGAGGTGCCGATCCGGTCCAAGACCGGCTCGGCCGAGGTCTACGGCAAGCAGTCGACCTCGTGGGTGGCGTCGTACTCCGACGACTACGTCGTGGTCATGATGATCAGCCAGGGCGGCACCGGCTCGGAGGCCTCCGGCCCCGGCATCCGCAAGATCTGGGAGGCGCTGTACGGCGTCCGCGGCGAGAAGGTCGTGCCCGACCGCGCCGCCATCCCCGGCGTGACGCCGCCCGAGCGGCTGCCCGTCTTCTCCGGCGACGGCTCGATCCTGCCGCCGGCCCGCACCGAGGAGGAGGACTCGTGACCAGCACGTCCCGCGTTCCCGGCGTCGACCGGCTGCTGCTCGCGGCCGTCGTCGCGCTCAGCGTGCTCGGCTGCCTGCTGGTGTGGTCGGCCACCTCGGCGCGCAGCGACCTCACCGGCGGCGACCCGCGCGCCTTCCTGGAGAAGCAGATCCTCAACGTCGCCATCGGCCTCGGGCTGCTGCTCGTGGTGGTCGTGACCGACCACCGGTGGGTGCGCATCGTGACGCCGCTGGTCTACCTCGCCTCGATCGGCGGGCTGGTGCTCGTGCTCACCATGGGCACGGTGGTCAACGGCTCGCGGTCGTGGCTGATGTTCGGCGGGATGTCGATCCAGCCCTCGGAGTTCGCCAAGCTCACCGTCGTCATCGGCATGGCGCTGGTGGTGGCCGAGCGGGCCGAGAACCGCTGGCGCGCGCGCGTCGGCCTGGTGGACGTCGTCCTCATGCTGCTGGTGGCCGCGGTGCCCGCCACGCTCATCGTCCTGCAGCCCGACCTGGGCACGATGCTGGTGCTGACCGCCACCGTCTTCGGCGTGCTCGCCGCCTCGGGCGCCTCGGCGAGGTGGCTGGTGGCGCTCGGCGTCGGCGGGGTGGGCGCGGCGGTGGCCGCCGTCTCGGCCGGGTTGCTGGAGGACTACCAGGTCGACCGCTTCCTGGCCTTCCTCGACCCGACCCTCGACCCGCGCGGCGCCGGCTACAACGTCGAGCAGGCGCTCATCGCCGCCGGCAACGGCGGACCGTTCGGCCAGGGCCTGTTCGACGGCTCGCAGACCCGCTCGGGCTTCGTGCCCGAGCAGCACACCGACTTCGTCTTCACCGTCGCCGGCGAGGAGCTCGGCCTGCTCGGCGCCGGCCTGATCATCGCGCTGCTCGGCGTCGTGCTGTGGCGCGCTTTACGCATCGCGGCCCGCACCGACGACGTCTTCGGCCGCGTCGCCGCCGCCGGCATCGCCTGCTGGTTCGGCTTCCAGGCCTTCCAGAACATCGGCATGTGCCTGGGGATCATGCCGGTCACCGGCGTCCCGCTGCCGTTCGTCTCCTACGGCGGCAGCTCGATGTTCGCCTCGATGCTCGCCGTCGGCCTGCTGCTCAACATCTCCCGCCGGGCCGCCGTGGCCCCCGCCGCCCGCCTGCGCCCCACCACCGGCGTCCTCGTCCGCTCCTGACAGAAGTCATCCGTCCCCCGGACCGGATGGCCGCCGCCGGGCCGGCCGGGGCATGATGGGCGGGTGCTCAGGGTCCGGGTCCTGCCGCGCGGGCGAGTCCCGCTGCGTTCGGCCCTGGCCACCCTCGAGATCTGCACGGCGCTCGTCGTGGCCCACCTGCTGGCCGGCGGGGCGCTGCCCTCGCCGGTCTGGCTCGCGGTCACCGCGCTGCTCGTCTTCGGCGCCGGGCTGCTCGTGCTGCGCGGCCGGCTGCGGCTCGGCATCGCGGTGCCGGCGCTGGTCGTGGCGCAGCTGCTGCTGCACGCCTGGCTGACCGCGCTCGCGACCGACCCGGTGGTCACCACCGGCGGGCACGCGCACGGCACCGCCCACCCGGCCGAGACCGCGCTCGACCCGCTCATGCTCGGGCTGCACGTGGTCGGCGGGCTGCTCACGGCGCTGTCGTGGCACCTGCGCGCCCGTGCGGTCGACGTCGTCGTCACCTGGCTGCGTGCGGTGCTCGCGCCGGTCTCGCGGCCGCCGCGGGTGCCGGCGTCCGCCGTCGTGCTCGTCGCGCCGCGCTGGCGCGAGGTCGCGGCCGTCGCGCCGCGGCGCGGACCGCCGTCCGCGCTCCTCGCCGTCTGAGCCCGGGTCCGTCGCACGGTCCGGGGGTCGGACGGCGTCCTCGCCACCCATCTCCCGGACCCTCCGGACCACCCGGAGCACCGACCTCAGAACGGACACCCATGCCCATCAGCACCCGGGCGCGCGTCGGCGCGACCCTCTCGACCCTCGCCCTCGGCAGCGCCGCCGTCGTCCTCGGCGCGGCGGCGCCGGCCTCCGCGCACGTGACGGTGACGCCGTCCGACACCGCCGCCGGCTCCTACGTGATCCTCACCTTCAGCGTGCCGCACGGCTGCGACGGCTCGGCCACCACGGCCGTGGCCATCTCGATCCCCGAGGGCATCAACACCGTCACGCCCACCCGCAACTCCTTCTACGACGTCGTCAAGACCGCCGAGCAGCTCGACCCGCCGGTCACCGACGCCCACGGCAACGAGCTGACCGAGCGCACCAGCGTGGTCACCTACACCACCAACAAGCCGCTGCCCGACGGCATGCGCGACGCCTTCGAGCTCTCGCTGCAGCTGCCCGAGGACGCCGCCGGCAGCGACCTCGCGTTCCCGGTGGTGCAGTCGTGCGTCGACGGCGAGACCGGCTGGACCGAGATCGCCGCCGAGGGCCAGAGCGAGGACGACCTCGAGTCGCCCGCGCCGATCGTGAGCGTCACCGACGTCGCCGAGGAGACCACCACCGAGAACGACGGCGCCGCCGCGGTCTCCGAGGTCGCGGCCGGTGAGGAGCCGCAGCCCGCCGCCGAGGAGGCCTCCGACGACGACGGCGGCAACGGCCTGGCCGTCGCCGGCCTGGTCGTCGGCGCCGCCGGCGTGCTCGTCGGCGGCGTCGCCCTCGCCCGCACCCGCCGCACCGCCTGACGCCGTCGTGAGACGAGCGCTCGCCGTCCTCGTCGCCGCCGTGGCCTGCGCCGTGGCGGCGCTGGCGGCGGTGGTGGGGACGGCGGCGCCCGCCTCCGCCCACGCCACCCTCATCTCCAGCGACCCGGCCGAGGGCGACGTGCTGCCCGAGACGCCCGACGTCGTGACCTTCACCTTCGACGAGCCGGTCGCGCTCACGGGTGAGTCGGTGCAGGTCTTCGACGCGGCCGGCGACCCGGTCGAGGCCGAGTCGAAGGCCAGCGACGAGGTGGTCACGACCGACCTGCCCGACGAGCTGGACGACGGCAGCTACGTCGTCGTCTGGCGGGCCATCTCGGCCGACGGGCACCCGATCGCCGGCTCGCTGACCTTCGCCATCGGCGCCCCGAGCGCCGAGGTCGCCGCGCCCCAGGCCGCCGAGGCCGAGCAGGGCGACGTGCGCGCGGTGCTGAGCGTCGTCCACGGCATCGGCTACGCCGGCCTGCTGCTCGCCGGCGGCCTGGTGCTGTTCTGGGTCTGGGCCGTGCGCGACGTGCGCGTCGACGACCCGGTGCGCGCCCGCGTGCAGCGGGTCGCCTGGACGGCGGCCGGGGTCGCCGTGCTCGCCGGTGTCGTCGGCATCCCGCTCGCCGGCGCCTACCAGCAGGGCCTGCCGCTGACCTCGCTCGGCGAGAGCGCCGCGGTCGACCTCGCCCTCGTCGGCGACGACCTCGTCGTGCTCGGCCTGCAGGTCGCGGGGCTGCTCGTCGCGCTGCTGACGATGCTGCGCCGCCCCCCGGTGGCCGCGGCCGGCGCGACCGTGGCGGTGCTGTCGCCGGCGATCGTCGGTCACTCGCGCGCCATCGAGCCGGTGTGGCTGGTCACGACCACGGACGTCGTGCACCTGGCCGCCGGGGCCACGTGGTTCGGCGGGCTGGTCGGGCTGCTGCTCGTGCTGCGCCCGCTGGCCGGCCGCAGCGGTGACGCCGCCCGCGTGCTGGCCCGGTTCTCGGCCGTCGCCGCCGCGACCGTCGCCCTGCTCGCCGTCACCGGCGGCCTGATGGGCTGGCGGATCCTCGGCGGCTGGGCGCCGCTCGTCGACACCGGCTACGGCCGCCTGCTGCTGGTCAAGGTGGGGGTCGCGCTGCTCGTGGTGGCGGCCGCCGGGTGGAACCGGTTCCGGCTGCTGCCCACCGCCACCGCCGAGCGGGGCGGCCACGCCGAGCGCCGCCGCGGCGTCCTGGCCGTGCGCACCGCCGTGCGCGTCGAGGCCGTGATGCTGGTCGGGCTGCTCGGCCTGACCGGCTTCCTCACCAACACCTCGCCGCGCGCCGAGGCCGCGGCCGCCTCGGTGCCCGAGCCGTCGGGCGTCGAGGTCGGCGTCCTCGGCGAGGGCACCGGCGCCGGCGCCGCCGACGGACAGCCCACCGGCACCAAGGCGCTGGTGACGATGGCCCCCGGCACCCGCGGCCCGAACACGATCAGCGTGCAGGTGCAGGACGACCAGGGCGAGCCCGTCGACGGGTTCGCTGCGCCGACGGTCTCGGTGAGCGCGGTGGGCGGCGAGGGCACCGACCTCGGCGCCCTGCCGGTCGTGCCCACCGGCGCCGGCACGTACGCCGCCGACGTCACCATCCCCGCGCCGGGCACCTGGCAGGTGCAGGTCAGCGTGCGGCGCTCCGAGTTCGACAACCCGGTCACGGTCGTGACCTTCGAGGTGAGCTGAGATGACCCACCGACCTCTACGTCGTCCGCTGGTCGCCCTCGCCGCGGCGGTGGCCGCCGTCGTCCTGCTGGCCGGCTGCGGCGGCGACGACCCGTCCGAGCCGGTCGACCCCGGCCGCGAGGTGCTGGCCCCCGCGCCCGACGGCGCCCAGCACACCCACCTCACCTTCGTCGGCGACGGCACCACCGCCGACGCCGGCGGCTACCGCATCGCCGACCTCGTGGTGCCGGCGCAGGTCGGCACCCCCGGCCGGCTCGCGTTCCGCATCCTCGACTCCCGCGGCCAGCCGGTCGTCGACTACGTCGAGGAGCAGACCAAGCTGCTGCACCTCTACGTCGTGCGCGACGGCGACCGCCGCTTCGACGCGTTCCGTCACCTGCACCCCGTGCTGGGCGACGACGGCACCTGGTCGACCACGGTCGACCTCGCCGAGCCGGGCGACTACCGGGTGGTCGCGGAGTTCGTGCCCGCCGAGCGCTCCGACGGCGCCCACGTGGTGGTGGGGGAGCGGGCGCGCCTCGAGGCGGCGCCGGGCGCGACCTACCCCGAGCCGCAGGCGGTCGAGGCGGTCAGCACGGCGTCCGACGGCGTGGTGACGGTGGCCGGGCCGCCCACCATCCAGGCCGGCGTCGACGCCCAGTTCGACCTCACCGTCAGCGGACCCGGCGGCGGGACGCCGAACCTCGGCACCTACCTCGGTGCCTACGCGCACCTGACCGGCTTCGAGACCGGGTCGGGCGCCTTCATCCACGCCCACCCGCTCGGCGCCCCGACCCCGGGCGACGCCGGCAGCGTGATCTCCTTCCACACCGCCATCGACCTGCCGGGCACCTACCGGTTCTTCGTGCAGGTGCGCGTCGACGGGTTCGTGCACACGGTGCCGGTGACCACCACGGTGGCCTGACTGCTCCTACGCTGCCGCACGTGGAGCTCGAGTTCAGCGGCGAGGTGTTCGCCTGGCGCGGCCCGGCGCCGCACCACTTCGTCGCCGTGCCCGCCGACGAGGCCGCCGCGCTCGACGACGCCCGGCGCGCGGTGACCTACGGGTGGGGGATGGTCCCGGTCACGGTCGGCCTCGGCGACACCGCGTGGACGACGTCGCTGTGGCCCAAGGACGGCGGTTACGTCGTACCGCTGAAGGCCGCGGTGCGCCGCGCCGAGGGCGTCGAGCTCGGGGACGTCGTCACGCTGCGGCTGACCGTCGCGCTCTGAGCCGTCGGCTGTGCCCGTCGACCGGCGGGGCACCTCGACCACGGTCCGCGCGCCGGTCCGACGATGGTCGAGGTGCGAGGCCGGCCACGGCCGAGCCTCGAGACCTGGCGCCGACCACGCGAACCCGACCTCGCGACCGCTCGTGGACGTTCGCGGACGTTTGCGGACACTCGCGAGGAGGGGCCGGTGGTCTCGAGGCTCGTCGCCAGGGCTCCTCGCACCTCGACCATCGTCCACACCTGTCAACGCCGCGCACTCAGCCCTCGGGCCAGGGCGCCGGCGCGCCGCCGACCGGGCGCCACCCGGGCGGCGGGTCCTCGCCGACGCGGCCGTCGACGGCCTCGCGCAGCAGGTCGGCGTGGCCGCAGTGGCGGCCGTACTCCTCGAGGAGGTCGAACAGCAGCCGGCGCGCGCTCGCGTGGTCGCCCTCGCCGTTGTCGGCGTGGACGGCGGCGCCGAGCCCGCCCGTGGCCAGCACCGCGGCGAACCGGGCCCGTGAGCGCCGGACGGCGTCGTCCCACAGCCCGTAGAGCGTCGCGGGGGCGTCGGCGGCGGCGCTCTCGAGCTCCCACTCGTTGCTCGCGTCGTAGCCGAGGCTCTCCCAGGGCTCACCGATGGGGTCGCCGGTGAGCATCACGGTGCTCTTGAAGTCCTCGACGGCGGCCAGGTGCTTGAGCAGACCGCCGAGGGTCAGGGACGACGCGCCGACCCGGGCGCGCAGCCCGTCGGCGTCGAGGTCGTCGGTCTTGAAGCGGAACGTCGCGCGCATCCGGTCGAGCGCGCCGAGCAGGTGGGCCTGCTCGTCGGCGGCGAACGGCGGCTCCCACGGGGTCTCGGTCATGCCGCGCACGCTAGGGCCCGTCGCGGACGAACGGCGTCCGCGAGCGAGCGGCGTCCGGTCCGTCACCGCCGATCCCTAGACTGGCCCCACCGCGCCCGCCCTGCTCGCCCTCGAACCAGAAGGCTCGATCCTGCTCGCCCTCGTGCTCGCCCACGCCGTCGCCGCTGCTGTGGCGCCCGCGCTGGTGCGGAGGCTGGGTCGTCGCGCGTTCGCCGTGCTGGCGCTGGTGCCCGTCGCCGCCGTCGTGTGGGCGCTCGCGCAGACCGGCACCGTGCTCGACGGCGAGACCGTGTGGCAGCGCGTGTCGTGGATCCCGACGATCGACCTGCAGCTCGACCTGACCCTCGACGCACTGCGGTGGCTGCTCGTGCTCGTCGTGGCGGGCGTCGGCGCCGTCGTCCTGCTCTACTGCACCTGGTACTTCAGCGACGACAGCGCCGGTCTGGTCGCCTTCGCCAGCACCTTCATCGCCTTCGTCGGCGCCATGCTCGGCCTCGTCGTCAGCGACAACACGCTGGTGCTGTTCGTCTTCTGGGAGCTCACCACCGTCTGCTCCTTCCTGCTCATCGGCTTCGACCCCACCAACCGGGCCGCGCGGCTGGCCGCCATCCAGGCGCTCGTCGTCACCACGCTCGGCGGCCTGGCGATGCTCGTGGGCCTGCTGATGCTCGGCCAGGGCGCCGGCACCTACTCGCTCACCGCGCTGGTGGCCGACCCGCCGGGCGGCACCGCGACGTCGGTCGCGCTGTGGCTGGTGCTGGTGGGGGCGCTCAGCAAGTCGGCCATCGTGCCGTTCCAGTTCTGGCTGCCCG
The DNA here is from genome assembly GCF_039543705.1 of Nocardioides marinquilinus. NCBI lineage: Bacteria > Bacillati > Actinomycetota > Actinomycetes > Propionibacteriales > Nocardioidaceae > Nocardioides > Nocardioides marinquilinus. The sequence goes on along the minus strand of NZ_BAABKG010000005.1, from coordinate 202,388 downwards.
GGGCGATGGCGGCCCCCACGCCGGTCAGCGCCTACCTGCACGCCGCCTCGATGGTGAAGGCCGGCCTGATCCTGGTGGCGCTGCTCGCGCCCGGCTTCGCCGAGGTCGCCGGATGGCGCCCGGTGCTCACCGCGCTCGGCGCGCTCACCATGCTGCTCGGCGGCTGGCGCGCGCTGCGCCAGGTCGACATCAAGCTGCTGCTGGCCTACGGCACCGTCAGCCAGCTCGGCTTCCTGCTGGTGGTGCTGGCCGTCGGCACGCGCACCGCCGCGCTCGCCGGGGTCGCCCTGGTGCTCGCCCACGCGCTGTTCAAGGCCGCGCTGTTCCTCGTCGTCGGCGTCGTCGACCAGGCCACCGGCACCCGCGACCTGCACGTGCTCTCCGGGGTCGGACGCCGCCTGCCCTGGGTCGCCGTCGCGGCCGTGCTGGCGGGCGCGTCGATGGCCGGCATCCCGCCGCTGCTGGGCTTCGTGGCCAAGGAGACCATGTGGGCCGGCCTGCTCGAGCTCACCGAGCCCGACGGCCCCTCGGGCCTGCCCCCGTGGGCCGGCTGGGTGCTGGTCGTCGCCGTGCTGGCCGGCTCGTGCCTCACCGTCGCCTACACCGTGCGCTTCCTGTGGGGCGCGTTCGCGGCCAAGCCCGGCGTCGCGCCCACCGAGGTCGCGCGGGCCGGCGTCCCGTTCGTGGCCGGACCCGTGCTGCTGGCCGCGCTCGGCCTCGGGCTCGGCTTCGCCGGCGCCGCGCTCACCGACGCCGTGGGCGTCTACGCCGACCGGTTGCCCGCCGTCGGCCACGACGAGTACCTCGCGCTCTGGCACGGCTGGGAGCGGCCGCTGCTGCTCACCGCGGTCACCGTGGTCGTCGGCGGGGTGCTGTTCGTCGTCCGCGACCCGCTGTGCCACCTGCAGGTGCGGATGGCCTCGCCCGTCTCGGCCGTGCAGGTCTACCAGGCCGGGCTGCGCGGCGTCGACCGCGTGGCCGTCGAGGTCACCGGCTTCGTGCAGCGCGGCTCGGCGGCGCTGTACCTCGCGATCATCCTCGGCGTCATGGTCATCGGCCCGGGCGCGGCGATGGTCTGGGCGCTGGCCGGGCGCTCCGACCTCGACCTCGTCGCCTGGGACCGGCTCGGCCAGCCCATCGTCGGCGCGGTGATGATCGCCGCGGCCATCGAGACGGTGCGCTCGCGGCGCCGGCTGCGCGCGTTCATCCTGGCCGGCGTCACCGGCTACGGCTGCGCCGTGCTGTTCCTGCTGCACGGCGCCCCCGACATCGCGCTCACCCAGGTGCTGGTCGAGACGCTGGTGCTCGTGGTGATCGTGCTCGTGCTGCGCCGGCTGCCCGACTACTTCACCGACCGCCCGCTGCGCCCGATCCGGTTCGCCCGGATGGCGCTCGCCGGCGCGATGGGCATGGTGGTCACCGGCGCGCTCTACGTCGCGGGCAGCTCGCGCCTCGCCGTGCCCGACACGGCCGACCTCGTGCAGCGCGCCTACGACTTCGGCTACGGCCGCAACATCGTCAACGTCACGCTGGTCGACGTCCGCGCGTGGGACACCTTCGGCGAGATCTCGGTGCTCGTCGTCGCGGCCACCGGCGTGGCCAGCCTGATCTTCGTCGACACCCGCAGCGGGGGAGTGAGGCGGCTGGCCGACGCCCCGTCGCCCGAGCGGTTCGACCTGCAGCGCTCGCGGCCGACCTGGCTGGCCGCGCCCGGCACGCTGAGCCCCGACCGCCGCTCGATCGTCTTCGAGGTCGTGACCCGGCTGATCTTCCACGGCATGGTCGTCTTCTCGTTCTACCTGCTGCTCGCCGGCCACAACCTGCCCGGCGGCGGCTTCGCGGCCGGCCTGGTCACCGGCCTCGCGCTGATGGTGCGCTACCTGGCCGGCGGCCGCTACGAGCTCGACGAGGCGCTGCCGCTCGACGCCGGCGTGGTCATCGGCACCGGCCTGTTCGTGGCCGCGCTCTCGGGCCTCGGCCCGGTCGCCTTCGGGGGCGAGGTGCTGCAGACCGCCGACGTCTACCTGCGCCTGCCCTGGCTCGGCGAGCTGCACCTGGTGAGCTCGGTGGGCTTCGACATCGGCGTCTACCTCGTCGTCGTCGGTCTGGCCCTCGACCTGCTGCGCACCTTCGGCGCGCGGCTCGACCGGCAGATCCTGCGCGCGCAGCGCGAGGAGCGCACCGGCACGCCCGAGCCGAGCCCCGCCGACGACGAGACGGCGGCGAGCGCGACGTGACGATGAACCTCACCCTGCTGCTCGTGGCCGGCGCCCTCGCCGGCTGCGGGGTCTACCTGCTGCTCGAGCGCAGCCTCACCCGGGTGCTGGTCGGCCTGGTGCTGCTCAGCAACGGCGTCAACGTGGCGCTGCTCGTCTCGAGCGGGCCCGCCGGCGAGGCGGCGTTCTACGGCTCCGCCTCGATCGACGAGATGACCGACCCGCTGCCGCAGGCGCTCGTGCTCACCGCGATCGTCATCACCCTCGGCACCGTCGCCTTCCTGCTCGCCATGGCCCACCGCAGCTGGCAGCTCACCGGGCACGACGACGTCCAGGACGACACCGAGGACGCCCGCATCCGCCAGCTGGCCGACGACGACGCGACGTCCGACAGCTACGGCCTGACCACGGGCGGCGAGCCCGACGACGAGCCCGAGGAGGACGGCGCATGACCGCCACCGCACTCGTGCCGCTGCCGGTGCTGCTGCCCCTGCTGGGCTCGGGCGCGGCCCTGATGCTGTTCCGCTACCCGAAGGCCCAGCGCACGCTGAGCGTGGTGGTGCTCTCGGCCATCGTGGTGGTCGCGGCGGTGCTGCTCGTGCTCGCCGACCAGCGCGGCCCGCAGGTGGTGTGGCTGGGCGGCTGGAACGACCTCGGCATCGCGCTGGTGGCCGACCGGCTGGCCGCGTTGATGCTGCTCGTCTCGTCGGTCGTCACGCTCGCCGTCCTCCTTTACTCGCTCGGCCAGGGCATCAGCGACAGCGACCGCTCGGCGCCGGTGTCGATCTACCACCCGACCTTCCTGACGCTGGTCGCCGGCGTCTGCAACGCCTTCCTGGCCGGCGACCTGTTCAACCTGTTCGTCAGCTTCGAGATCCTGCTGTTCGCCAGCTACGTGCTGCTCACGCTCGGCGGCACCGAGGCCCGGGTGCGGGCCGGCACGATCTACGTCGTCGTCAACGTGCTGTCCTCGATGCTGTTCCTGGTCGCCATCGCCGCGGTCTACGCCGCCACCGGCACCCTCAACATGGCCCAGCTCGCCGAGCGGCTCGACGCGCTGCCGGCGTCCACGACGCTGCTGCTGCACCTGATGCTGCTGGTGACCTTCTCGATCAAGGCCGCGATCTTCCCGCTGTCGCTGTGGCTGCCCGACAGCTACCCGACGGCGCCCGCCCCCGTCACGGCGGTCTTCGCCGGGTTGCTGACCAAGGTCGGCGTCTACGCGATCATCCGCCTCGAGACGCTGCTGTTCCCCGGCGGCAGGCTCGGCACGCTGCTCATGGTGGCGGCCGGGCTGACGATGGTGATCGGCATCCTCGGCGCCATCGCGCAGTCCGACATCAAGCGCCTGCTGTCGTTCACGCTGGTCAGCCACATCGGCTACCTGGTCTTCGGCATCGGCCTGTCGAGCGCCGCGGGCATGGCGGGCGCCGTCTACTACGTCGCCCACCACATCACCATCCAGACCGCGCTGTTCCTGGTGATCGGGCTGATCGAACGACAAGCCGGCAGCACCGGGCTGCTGCGGCTCGGTGGCCTGGCGCGACTGTTCCCGGTGCTCGGCGTGCTGTTCTTCGTCGCGGCCATGAATCTTGCCGGCATCCCGCCGCTGTCGGGCTTCCTGGGCAAGGTGGGCCTGCTGCAGGCGGGCATCGACGACGGCGGCGCCGTGGCCTGGACGCTCGTCGGCGTCGGCACCGCGGTCAGCCTGCTCACGCTCTACGCGGTCGCCAAGACGTGGGCGCTGGCGTTCTGGCGCTCGCCGGCCGAGGCGCACGCGATGGCCGAGCAGCTGGCGCACGCCGACCTCGACCTCGACGGCCCCGGACGCCTGCAGTTCGCCTCCCGCGACGTCGGGCAGGCCAACGCCATCGTCGACGGCGAGGCGCCCGAGCGCGACCTGCTGCAGCGGCTCGACGACGACGGCCGCCCGAGCCGGCTCCCGGTGCTGATGGCCGGACCGACCGCCGGACTCGTCGTCTTCAGCCTCGCCCTCACCGTCTTCGCCGGCCCGCTGTACGCCTACACCAGCCGCGCCGCCGACGACCTGATGGCGCGCACGCCCTACCTCGCCGCGGTCGAGGAGGCGGGGCAGTGAGGTCGAAGGTGCGCCGGGTGGCGCGGGCCGGACGCCGCATCCAGTGGCTGATGGCCGGGTGGCTGACGCTGGTGTGGTGGGCGCTGTGGGGCACCTGGTCGGCGATGTCGCTCGTCGGCGGGCTGGTCGTGGCGACCCTGGCGCTGACGCTGTTCCCGCTGCCCGCGCTCAAGCTCGACGTCTCGGTGCGGCCGCTGGCGGTGGTGGCGCTGGTGCTGCGCTTCCTCCTCGACGTCGTCGTCGCGAGCGTGCAGGTGGCCGTCACCGTGCTGCGTCCGCCGCGCGACCTGCGCAACGCGATCGTGCGGGTGCAGCTGCGCTCGGACTCCGAGCTGACGCTGGTCATCGTGGCCGAGCTGGTCTCGCTGGTGCCCGGCAGCATCGTGGTCGAGGCCAACCGTGCCTCCCACACCCTCTACCTGCACGTGCTCGACGTGCGCGGTCCCGACGCCCTCGACGCCCAGCGGCGCCGGGTGCTGGCCCAGGAGGCCCGCGTGCTCAAGGCGCTGCCGCCCCGGCGGAGTCCCGAGCCCGACCCCGAGACCGACACCGACACCGAGCCCGACCCCGAGACGGAGGTGGCGCGATGAGCGTGCTGCTGGTGGCCGCGGCCTGCGTGCTGGGCGTGGCGGCCCTGCTCGCGACGGTGCGGATGACGATGGGGCCGACCATGCTCGACCGGGCCGTCGCCTTCGACGTCGTCGTGGCGATCACCATCGCCGCCGTCGCGGTCGACGCGGCGGCGCGCCGTACCGCCGAGAACCTGCCCCTGCTGCTCGTGGCCACGATGCTCGGCTTCGTGGGCTCCATCAGCATCGCCCGCTTCAGCCCCGGCAGCGACCACGTCGAGGCCAGTGACGACGACGAGGACGACGACGACCGCCTCGGCGGCCCGGCCCCCGGCGGCGAGCGTCGCGGCGACTCCGACGACGTCGACTCGACCGCGGAGCGCTCGCTGTGACCGCCTCGGAGGTGCTCGACCTCGCGGGCGCGGCGTCGCTGCTGCTCGGCGCGCTGTTCAGCCTGGTGGCCGCGATCGGCATCGTCCGGCTGCCCGACCTGCTCACCCGCATGCACGCCGCCACCAAGCCGCAGGTCCTCGGGCTGCTGCTGGTCGCGCTCGGGCTCACGCTCGTGCTGCGCGACTGGTCGGCGGTCGCCGTCCTGGCCCTCGTGGTCTTCGCGCAGTTCACCACCGCGCCCGTCGCGGCCCACATGGTCGGCCGCGCCTCCTACCGCGCGGGGCAGGTCCACACCGACCTGCTCGACGCCGACGAGCTCACCGACGCCGTCGACCCCGACACCGGCTACCGGCCCAACGGCTGACGACGAATCCGCGCGCGTCGGGCCCCGCTCGTAGGATCGGGGGATGCCCACCACCACCGCACCCGCCCGTGGCGAGAGCGTCTTCGCGCGCCTCGAGCCGCACCTGCCCTCGGTGAGCAAGCCGATCCAGTACGTCGGCGGCGAGCTCAACTCCACCGTGAAGGAGTGGGACTGCGCCCCCGACGGACCGACCGTGCGGTGGGCGCTGATGTACCCCGACGCCTACGAGGTGGGGCTGCCCAACCAGGGCGTGCAGATCCTCTACGAGGTGCTCAACGAGCGCGACTGGATCGTCGCCGAGCGCACCTACTCGGTCTGGCCCGACCTCGAGGCCGTGATGCGCGCCGGCGACGAGCGCGGCCCGATCCCGCAGTTCACCGTCGACGGCCACCGGCCGGTCGGCGACTTCGACGTCTTCGGCCTCAGCTTCTCGACCGAGCTGGGCTACACCAACATGCTCAACTCGCTCGACCTGGCCGGCATCCCGCTGCACGCGGCCGACCGCGGTGACGCCGACCCCGTCGTCCTCGCCGGCGGCCACGCCGCGTTCAACCCCGAGCCGATCGCCGACTTCCTCGACGCGGCTGTGCTCGGCGACGGCGAGGAGGTCGTGCTCGCCATCTCCGAGGTGGTGCGCGAGTGGAAGGGCCAGGACCGCCCCGGTGGGCGCGACGAGCTGCTGCGCCGGCTCGCGGTCACCGGCAACGTCTACGTGCCGCGGTTCTACGACGTCACCTACGGCGCCGACGGCGCGATCACGGCCGTCGTGCCGAACCGGCCGGGCATCCCGGCGCGGGTGCGCAAGCACACGCTGATGGACCTCGACGCCTGGCCCTACCCGGCCAAGCCGCTGGTGCCGCTCGCCGAGACCGTGCACGAGCGCTTCAGCGTCGAGATCTTCCGCGGCTGCACGCGCGGCTGCCGGTTCTGCCAGGCCGGCATGATCACGCGGCCGGTGCGCGAGCGCAGCATCGAGACGATCGGCGCGATGGTCGAGAACGGCATCCGCAAGAGCGGCTTCGAGGAGGTCGGGCTGCTCTCGCTGTCGAGCGCCGACCACTCCGAGATCGCCGAGGTGGCAGAAGACCTCGCCGACCGCTACGAGGGCTCCAACGTGAGCCTCTCGCTGCCGAGCACCCGCGTCGACGCCTTCAACATCACCCTCGCCAACGAGTTCTCGCGCAACGGGCGCCGCTCCGGGCTGACCTTCGCCCCCGAGGGCGGCAGCGAGCGCATGCGCAAGGTCATCAACAAGATGGTCAGCGAGGACGACCTGATCCGCACGGTCGCTGCGGCCTACTCGCAGGGCTGGCGGCAGGTGAAGCTCTACTTCATGTGCGGCCTGCCCACCGAGACCGACGACGACGTCCTGCAGATCGCCGAGCTGGCCAAGCGGGTCATCGCCACCGGTCGCGAGGTCTCCGGGCGCAACGACGTCCGCTGCACCGTCTCGATCGGCGGGTTCGTGCCGAAGCCGCACACGCCGTTCCAGTGGGCCTCGCAGCTCGACGTCGAGACCACCGACGAGCGGCTGCGCAAGCTGCGCGACGTCGTCCGCTCCGACAAGCGCTACGGCCGCGCCATCGGCTTCCGCTACCACGACGGCAAGCCGGGCATCGTCGAGGGACTGCTCTCGCGCGGCGACCGCCGCGTCGGCCGCGTGATCGAGGCGGTGTGGCGTGACGGCGGCCGCTTCGACGGCTGGAGCGAGCACTTCTCCTACGAGCGCTGGATGGCCTCGGCCGAGACCGCCCTCGCGGGCACCGGGGTCGACCTCGACTGGTACACGGTGCGCGAGCGCGGCTACGACGAGGTGCTGCCCTGGGACCACCTCGACTCCGGTCTCGACAAGGACTGGCTGTGGGCCGACTGGGAGGACGCCCTCGCCGTCGCCACGGGCGAGTCCGACGTCGAGGTCGACGACTGCCGCTGGACGCCGTGCTACGACTGCGGCGTCTGCCCAAGCCTTCAGACTGAGACGCAGATCGGACCGACGGGACAAAGGCTGCTACCACTTTCTGTGGTCTGACCTGCGGCAACGTGGGTTCTGCTCCTGCCGCTGACGATTGGCATACTCGTGATTGTCAAAGTGAGGATGACAGGAGCGATCGTTGCCAGCCCGTACGAAGGTGCGCGATCTACCTGAGGCGCTCGAGTGGTTGCGCCAAGGCCGCACTTACCAGTGGATCGCGGACGAGTACGTGCGGAAGTACGGCGTCGAGACCACCGTGTCGATGTGGGCGGTGCTGCGACGAAGGCACGGAATCGAGCCCAGAATCGTTCGTGATCGATCGCTGATTCCTTGGGAGGTTCGACCTGAGCATCGTCACGGTCATGCGGTAGCAATGCTCCGCGCCGAGGCCCGACGGAGGACGGGGGTTCGACTGAAGCCAAAGGTTGCGGCTGACTTGAACGCATGGCTTGACCGGCTCAAACGCGACGGGGCGGTTGTGCTCTACGACCGATCTGCGCCCGGGGGATGGCGGTACGTGCCTCGACGTGACGGCGTTGATCTGGACCTGATCCGGGAGCCGGAGGCCGCGATGCTCTTTCGCCAGGGTTGCGACGATCGAGTTACCTCCCAGATCGTCATCGTCTACGACGACGGCACGGAGGCGCCATTTGATCCCCTGCTCCTGGAGTCGACGGGCTCGTTCGGCGAGGCCGAGGGCGGCATGGCCGTTTCGCGGTGTTGCACCAAAGACGGTCGCGGTGGAGATAGGGTCCTCGGACGCAACCCTTACTGAGGAGTTCGAGTGTCGACTGCCAACAGCGAATTGATTCCCATTAAGTCCACGACTCGAACGGTTCAAGATTGTTTCCGGTCGTGCTTGTACGTAGTCCCAAACTTTCAGCGACCCTATAGTTGGGACATCGACGAGTTAGAGGACTATTGGGATGACGTGGTGCTTGCAAAAGGGGATTTCTTTTTTGGTTCGACAGTCACGTGGGAGAGCGAATCTCGGGAGCTATTCAACAATTCATACTCCATCATCGACGGTCAGCAGCGTCTGACTACGAGTGCCATCATTCTGTCTGTCATCCGCGACTCGTTTACGAGGATCATCGACGGTCTCAGTGAGGCGGAGCCCTCTGACGAGGTCACGGCCCTGCTGGTGCAAGCGCAGACCCAAGCGGACAATACGCAACGGTACTTGATAACCGTCGACGACGACGGCAATAAGTTTGCTGTTATCAAACGTGATGAACCAAATTTCAGAGAAGTCGTCCAGAACCCAAGCGCTATACCGTCGGGCAAGAAGTGGAATGGGAGCGCGAGACAGATCGGGACGGCGCGCATTTTCTTTGAGAATCGACTGACCGATAGCGTCAAGGATCAGTCGGCTGCCGAAGCCATTGAGACCCTGAAGGCAATCCGCAGTAACGTACTCAAGGCGAGGCTCATTCAGGTTGAATTGACCTCTGAAGAGGACGGGTTCCTTATCTTCGAGACCCTAAACACTCGCGGTGCCGACCTTCGGTTAGCTGACCTTGTCAAGAACCTACTTGTCCGTGGCGGGGCTTCGGATCCACAAGATCGCCAGACAATCTCTGATAGGTGGGAGCGACTAGTAAGTCTTCTGCAAGCGGCACCGGGATCGGCTGGAGCCATTGATCAGTTCATCTGGCAGTCTTGGAACTCTCGCCGCGCAGCGGTCACTGAAGCGGAGCTCTACAAGAACATCACTAAGACCGTCGAGGGTGACGCTGCTCGCCATATCTCGTACCTTGAAGAACTTGAGTACGACGCGCTCACCTATCAGTACATCGACGACGTCGACCTCATCATTGATAAAAGTGAGTTGGGGGTCAAGAGTGCATTGAAGGTCCCCGAGGTTGTCGACACCTTGAGAGCGCTATCGTTGTTCAATGTTTCGGTTGCAAACTCTGCTCTTCTCGCTGTTGTTCGTAAGTATGAAAAGTCATCGGCACTGCTAAAGCGAGATTTGATTGATGTATGCCGTGCAATCGAGAACTTTCATTTCCAATTCACGGCGCTATTGAACAGTGGTTCAACGGGTGGCACCCGCAGTCGCTACAACAAGTTTGCGGTTGAGTTAGAGGGCGCCGCTTCTAAGCCTGACGTTAAGACGTCTATCAATTCTTTTAAGGCCAAATTGGCTGGCAGTCTGCCGTCGGACAGTGACTCGAAGGATGCGTTCGCCGAACTGTTTTACGCTCCGAATGTTCGGCTTACGAACGCTCAGAAGCGGCGTTCGCGAAAGCACTTCATCGCTTATGTCTTGCTTCGATTCGCGCAGGATGGCAACGCATTGCCTCGAGGTCAGGACCTGACTACATGGACAATCGAGCACATTCGGCCGCAGAGTAGAGCCTCGGGCGCGGTTGGTAGTCCAGAATATTCGATCGGAAACTTGGCACTCTTGACGAGTGGAGCCAACGTCACACTCGGTGATGGCAATCTTAGTTCGAAGCAGGACGGGTTAAAGACCCTCGTGCCATGGAAGGATTCGGATTTGTCCGGCTGGCTGGACGACAGCACGAAGATCGAAGTGACCGCCGCCGATATCTCCGCGCGGGCGAAAGCGCTTGCGGAAGTCGCCGTCGACACCGTCTGGGCAGTGAAGTAGGTAGTCGTCCGGCAGTCGCCGTGTCTGACTGTGGGTGCTGATCTGGATATAAGTGCGGTTCGGTCTGCCCCGAGATGAGCACCGAGATCCAGATCGGCCCGACGGGCAAGCGGCTGCTGCCGCTGTCGGTGGTCTGAGTCACCGGGCGGCGAGCCGACCGATCGAGTCGGCCGTCGCGGCCACGAAGGCGGCGCGGCGATCGGCGTCCACGAGGTCGAGCGACAGGTAGGGGTTGAGGTCCTCCAGCTCGACGAGCAGCAGGTCGCCGTCGCTCGTGCGGCAGGCGTCGACCCGCTGGATGCCGTGGTCGACGTCGTTCCAGTCGACGAACCGCTGCGCGAACGCGAGGTCGGCCGGCGTCGGCTCGTAGGGCTCGAGGCCCCACCGCACGTCGGGGTCCGGCGCGAACAGGGCGTACTGGAAGGACCGGTCGACGAAGTAGAACGAGACCTCGTGCTCGAAAGCGACCCGCGGCTGCACCAGCATCCCGGCCAGGTCGGTGCCGGGCAGGTCGTCGCGCCCGACGGTGCGCAGGCCGATCGAGTCGGCGCCGTTGCGCGGCTTGACGACGTAGGTGCCGGCGTCCGGCAGGCGGTCGATGTCGGCGGCGTCGTCCACGGTCGGGATGACGGGGTACCCGGCCGCGGACAGCTCGACGAGGTACCCCTTGCCCACCTGGTCGCCCTTGCCGCTGAGCTCGGTGAACACCTTCACGCCCGTCGACAGGGCCTCGTCACGGAACCGGCGGTAGTCCGCCTCGTAGTGCACGACCGGGCCGCTGTTGCGCACGACCACCACGTCGGCGTCGGCCATGAGCGACGCGGCGTCCAGCGGGTGGCACAGGCTCACGGTGAAGTGCTCGCGCAAGGCGTCGGAGAGGTGGATGTCCTCGTCGCAGTACCGCCGCCCCCGCGCCTGGTAGGTCAGGTCGGTGACGAAGAGGACGCGGATCGGCACGAGCGGATCGTCCCACCCGCGGCCGACGCGGTCGTGTTCCACTGGGCCCGTCGACGACGAGGCGGCGAAGGCCCTGCTGCGGGCGACCCTCGACTCCGGGCGCGACGCCGTCCTGAGCAAGCTCGAGGGGCTCGACGACTACGACGTCCGGCGGCCGCTGACCCCGACCGCCACCAACCTGCTCGGGCTCGTGAAGCACCTCGCGACCTGGGAGTCGCGCTACCTCGGGCACGTCCTCGGCCGGCCGTGCGCCGAGCCGGTGCCGCCATGGGAGGACCGCTCGGCACGCGGCACCGACTCGTGGGTGGCCGAGCACGAGACCCGCGACGACGTGCTCACGCTCTTCGCACGGGTGCGGGAGCACGCCGACGCCACCATCGCGGCGCTGCCGCTCGACGCCCCCGGCGAGGTGCCGTGGTGGCGTCCGCGTGAGACCACGCTCTTCGACGTACTGGTGCACCTGGTTGCCGAGACCAGCCGCCACGCGGGCCACGCCGACATCCTGCGCGAGACGCTCGACGGCGTCATCGGCACGGACGCGGCGCGGTCAGTGCGAGTCGCGGACGACGCCGACTCGTGGGCGGAGCGATGGGCGACGGTCGAACGCACCGCACGGGCCGCGAGGGGTGCCTAGCGCCCGAGGATGGGACGCGCCGCCGCTTGACGTCGACCTCCCGATGGACCGACCCCACGGACGGGCCGGGTGGTCTGAGGCTCCTCGCATCTCGACCGCCTCAGGCGGAGCACGGTGGTCGAGGTGCGAGGCCGGTCACGGCCGAGCCTCGAGACCCCGGAAGGTCAAGGCGAACCCGACCCGATGGACCCTGAGCTTGTCGAAGGGCCCCAACGCACGCCGGTAGCCCCGCGGGGGGCGGGGTGTGGGGCGGTCAGGGTCGGCGGCGGCGGTCGACGGTGAAGGTGCGGCCGGTAGGGCTGGTCCACTCGTACAGCCCCTGCCCTATGGGCTCATAACGCCAGCGGCTGAACGTCTTGGCGCGGTGGTGCCGTCGGCAGAGCGGGGCGAGGTTGGACGTCGAGGTCGGTCCGCCGGACTCGTGCGGGTGGATGTGGTCGAGGTCGACCCGTCGTCTGGTGCAGCGCGGGAAGACGCAGTGGCGGTCGCGGAGCAGCACGTGCTCGGTGATGGCGGGGCTCGGACGGTAGGCGTCGCTGGACTTCTCGACGTTCAGGTCGATCACAGGACGGACGGTGACCTTCGTGCCGGCGGTTTCGCACCACTGCTTGATCTGTTTGATGAGCACGGGGGTCTGGGTGTTGTCGAGGACGGCGACGTCGGTGGCGTCGAGGTGCGCGTACAGCGTCACCCCACGCCCCGAACCGGGCTCGGTGTCGAGGTCGAGGGCCAGCTGCGCGCGGGCCATCTCGCCGAGCGCTTGGGAGCGGCGGACGTCGAGGGTCTCGGTCGAGCCGAGGTCGGCGAGCTGCTGCGCGCCGGCCTTAAGGGCGGCTTCGAGGTCGATCGCGTCGGCGGCATCGAGGGTGGCGGCGATCTCGACGGTGCCGTTGATCGGGACGTCGAGCCCGTTGAGCCGGATGTCGACCTTGCGGTTCTCGGCTGCTTCCTGGCGTCGGCGTTCTGCTTCGGCGGGGTCGAACCGGGCGATGGCGGCGGCGGTGGTCCGTTCGATCTGGGCGAGGGAGAGGTCGTGGGCGAACGGGGCGAGGGCCTGGTCGACGAGCGCGGCGCCGACCTTGCTGAGGATGACGGTGTGCTCGGCGACTCGGAACGCTCGCCACACCGGCACCTCGCCGGCCTCCACGCGGGCGTGGAGGCGGGGGAGGCGGTGGCGCAGCTCGAGGGCGTGGCCGAGGTAGCGGAGTCCGGAGTCGGTGGAGACGCCCATGACCGCTGCGAGGTCGAGCGCGGCCCATTCGTGGACGACCGGGGCGCCGGGGCCGGCGACCTCGAGGCCTGGCTCGGCCAGGGCGTCGGTGATGTAGTCGGCGTCGGTGGTGGTGTGGTCGGCCGCCCAGGCGAGCACGACGCGGAGCTTGGTGACGTCGATCCGCGCCTGTTCGGCCACCACGGACTCGACGGCGTCGAGCAGCGGGTCGCTGCTCACGCGGGGAGTCTTGGTGGTGGTCGGCATGGGCCGATTCTATCGCCGACCACTGACAACCGCTGCTGTGTTCGAGGGTCTGTGGAGAACTCCGGAAGGCCCTTCGACAGGCTCAGGGTCCGTGGGGTCGGGCTGGGCTGTGAAGGCCGGTGGTTTCGACGACGCTCGCTGGGGCTCGCTGCCCAACCACCGGTTGCAGCGTCCGGGCCCCTCGACGGGCTCAGGGTCCGTGTGGTCGGTCTGGGCTTGGCGGGGCCGGTGGTCTCGAGGCTCGTCGCCAGGGCTCCTCGCACCTCGACCATCGTCACGAACGCGAACGCGACCGCACGGACCCTGAGCTTGTCGAAGGGCACCCCGGCGAACCTCTGCGCGGTGGTGGCGGCGTCAGGCGTCGCGGAGGGTGGTGAGGATCTTCTCGACGCGGCGGGTGCGGGTCTCGTCGGTCCGGGCGTCGGCGACGGAGGTGGCGTGGGCCTTGCGGCGGCTGGGGGCGAGGGCCGTGGCGAGCGCGTCGGGCACCTCGACGGTGCGCGGGGCGTCGTCCACCTCGAGGCGGATGGTGGCCTCGTCGCCCCCGCCGAGGCCGGTGGCGGCGCGGGTCTCGGCGTTGAACGAGATCAGGAACCGGCCGCCCATCGAGGAGATCGTGTTGCGGTAGGAGTAGCCGTCGTCGACGGTGACGACGACCGGCACCCGCTTGCCCCGACCGAAGGCCGCGACGACCTCGTCGGGGACGACGATGCCCACGTTGGTGCCGCTGGTGGACCGCAGCGTGGTGCGGAAGGTCTGCACGGTCTCGCTCACGGCGCGGCTCAGAGGATCGCGAGGACGACGAGGACCACGCCCGCGACCAGCGCGCCGAGCACTCCCACGAGCGCGAAGACGAGGCCGATCCTCGCCGTCTTGTTCATCTTCTTGGTGAGGCCGAGCCGCTGCGCCTGCTCGTCGATGAGCCGGTTGCCCTCGGCGGAGTCGAAGGAGTAGTCGACGACGGCGCCGACGTTGCCGTCGTCGTCCACGCCGAGCTCCTTGCGGAACGACTTCGAGCGGAAGGTGCCCTGGCTGAAGCCGGCCTGCGCCTTCAGGGTCGGCCTCGGGACGCCGCCGCCGACGTCGGCGCCGGCGGCCCACTCGACCGTCGCGCTCTTGTCGGTGACGTCGTAGGTGCCGGCCTCGGCATCGACCCTGACGACGTGCCGGAACGTCTGCGACAGCGACCTGCGGTACATCAGCGTCCACCACTTCTGGTCGACGACGTCGATCTGCACCGTGAACCCGTCGGGGGTCTCGTCGGTGACCGTGTAGGGAGTCTCCTCCGTGGCGCGGCGGACCTCGGCAGCGAGCTGGGCGGCGTCGACCATGGCGTCAGGCTACGGGCGGGTCAGAGCACGGCCTCGTCGAGCGAGCCGGAGGTCGGCTCGACGTAGCAGGCGAACTTGTCGTCGGGGTCGATGTTGTCGGGGTCCTCGATGACGACGCTGAACTGCAGGGTGCGGCCGGTCTCGTCCTGCCACTGGTTGACGGCGTCGATGTCGGCCTGGTCCATCACCTGCGCGCACACGTCGGTGGTGAGCACCGAGTCGTCGAGCACGCCCTCGTAGTCGCCGGCCTCCGCGACGGCGACGATCTCGGCGTCGTGCGACTCGCCGCACTCGGCCTTGGTCAGGCCGATCTGGTCGCGGTCGTCGTCGTCGACGTCGACGCACTGGCCGACCTCGGCGTTGTCGGGGGTGACGACCTGGTCGATGCCCCAGACGACGAGGATGGTCAGGCCTATCGCGGCCAGGGTGCCGATCGGGCCGATGATCGAGGCGGCGATGGCCGCCCACCGGGCGCGCCGCTGGCCGTTCTTGGTGCGCTTGAGGCCGATGAAGCCGAGGATGGCGCCGACGATCGAGAGGCAGCAGGTCAGGCTGAGCACGAAGCCGGTGATCGAGACCGCGTCGTTGGGCGCCGGCTGCGGGTTGCCGCCGTAGCCCTGGCCGTAGGGGTTGTACGGGCCACCCGGCCCACCCGGCCCACCCGGCCCGCCTGGCACCGACGGTCCGCCGTACGGGTTGCTGCCGTAGGGGTCGTTGCCGCCCGGCGGCTGGTAGGGCTCGTAGGGGTTGCTCATCGGTCGTCGGCGTCCTTGCTGGCCTCGGTGGGGGTCGTCGCGAGCGCACAGTGTGTCAGCCGGGACGCCGAGCGCGGCGGGGAGTTTGTGAGGATGGCCCCGTGCGCCTGGTGACCGACGACGAGCGACGCGCCCGCCTCGGACGCCGTCACGCCCTCGCGGCCCCCGACCGCGCCGCGGACGCCGAGGCGGCGACGCGCGCCGTCACGGTGCTCCACTCCACCGAGCCGGCCACCGTGTACCTCTCCTGCCACGCCCGCGTCGACGACCTCGCCGTCGCCGACGTCGACCACGCGCTCTACGACGACCGCACGCTCGTCAAGCAGCTCGCCATGCGCCGCACCCTGTTCGTCTTCCCGCGCGACCTGCTGCCCGCGGCGTGGGGGTCGGCGTCCGCGCGCGTCGCCGCCGCCGAGCTCAAGCGGATGGCCAAGGACGTCGAGAAGGCCGGCATCGCCACGGACGGCGAGCGGTGGGTGCTCGAGGCCCGGACCGCCGTCGGCGACGCCATCGCCCGGCGACCCGACGGCCTCACCGCCGTCGAGGTGCGCGAGCTGCTGCCCGAGGTCGCGGTGAAGTTCGACGTCACCGCGGGCTCGGTGTGGAACCACGGCCGGATCCTCACCCACCTCGGCCTCACCGCCGAGATCGTGCGCGGCACCAACACCCAGCACTGGCGCCTCTCGCGGCCCCGCTGGACCACGATGGCCGACTGGCTCGGGCCCGACGGTCCCGCCGCCGACGACCAGCCGCTCGACGCCGCGGCCGGCTACCGCGAGCTCGTCGGACGGTGGCTGCGCTCGTTCGGTCCGGGCACCGAGGACGACCTCGTGTGGTGGCTCGGCGCCACCAAGGCCGCCGTCCGGGGTGCCCTCGCCGACCTCGACGCCGTCGCCGTCGACCTCGAGGGCGGCGGCACCGGCTGGCTGCTGCCCGACGATCTCGACGAGGTGACCCCACCGCCGTCGTGGGCCGCGCTGCTGCCGGTGCTCGACCCGACGGTCATGGGCTGGCGCGACCGCGCCTGGTACCTCGGCGACCACGGCCCCGCGCTGTTCGACCGCAACGGCAACGCCGGCACCACCGTCTGGGTCGACGGCCGCGTCGTCGGCACCTGGGTGCAGGACGACGCCGGCGTCGTCCACACACGCCTGCTCGAGCCGGTGCCGGACGCCGCCGCCCGGGCCGTCGACGCGGAGGCGCGGCGGCTCACCGAGTGGCTCGACGGCGTCCGCGTCGGCACCGTCTATCCCTCGCCGGCCATGAAGGCCGCCCGCACGGAGGTCACCGCGTGAGTCGTCAGCAGCCCGAGCAGCAGGCCCCGCCGGTGCAGCGGCTGCGCGTCCGCTACGCCAAGCGCGGCCGGCTGCGCTTCGCCAGCCACCGCGACTTCAGCCGGTCGTTCGAGCGGGCCGTCTTCCGCGCCCGCATCCCGATGGCCTACTCCTCGGGCTTCAACCCGCACCCGCGCATCTCCTACGCCGGCGCCGCGCCCACCGGTGCGGCCAGCGAGGCCGAGTACCTCGAGATCGCGCTCGCCGAGGTCTGCGCGCCGGACGACGTCCGCGCCAGCCTCGCCGAGGCGATGCCCGACGGACTCGACGTGCTCGCGGTCGCCGACCCGGCCGCCGGCGGCGGGGCGCCCGCCAGCCTCTCCGACCTGCTGCAGGCCAGCCGGTGGACGCTCGAGGTCGCCGCCGCCCCCGACGAGACCCGCGCCGCCGTCGAGCGGCTGCTCGCCGAGGAGTCGGTGGTCGTCGAGCGCATGACCAAGAAGGGCCTGCGGGCCTTCGACTGCCGGGCCGCCGTGGTCGCCGTCGGCGTCGTCGAGGGCGACCCGGACCGCGCCGGCGCCCGGCTCGACCTCGTGCTGCAGCACACCGTGCCCGCCGTGCGACCGGACGACGTCCTCACCGGCCTGACGCGGCTGACCGGCCTGGAGGTGGGCCCGGCCCCGCTGCTGACCCGGGTCGAGCAGGGCCCGCTCGTGGACGACGGCGACGGCCCGCCGCGGGTGGGGGATCCCTTCGCCGGGTGAGCCGCGGGTGAGTGGCCGGTGAGTCGCCGGTGAGTCGTGCGGCCCTGCCTTGGGGAGGGGTGTGCGATACTCGGCCTCGGACGAGCACCTCCACGGAGGTACTCGGCAACAGACCGCGACGTGGTCCGGGCCCGGTGACAGCGAGCCCCACGACCGGCGACCGCGGCAGCTGCCGGGAGATCCCGCGCCGAACCCGGCGTGCGGGCCCTCGTGCACCGCCCACCAGACTTCGTGCCGCCGCGCGGCCAGCCCGCATCGCGGCACCCAACACCCCGACCGTCCCGGTCGGGCGAGGAGCAGCAGCCGATGGCTGACGACGAGCAGCAGGACCCCACCCTCCCCATCCCGGCCGCCGAGCCGGACACCGAGCCGGGCACCGAGCCGGACGGGGCCGCAGCGCCCCCGGCGAAGAAGGCGGCCCGCAAGACCGCCGCCAAGCGCACCACCAAGAAGGCCGCGGCCGCGAAGACGGCCGCCGCCGACTCCGAGACCCCCGCCGACGCGCCGGTCGACGCGCCGGTCGACCAGCCCGCCGGTGAGCCGGAGGCCGCGCCGGCGAAGAAGGCCGCCAAGAAGGCGCCGGCCAAGAAGGCCGCGGCGAAGAAGACGGCCGCCAAGAAGACGGCCGCGAAGAAGACCACCAGCAAGAAGGCGGCCAAGAAGACCGCCGCCCCCGAGGCTGCCGACACCACCGACGCCACTGAGCCCACCGAGGCCGAGGTCGTCGTCGAGCCCGTCGCCGAGGAGGTCGAGCCGGCCGACGCCGGCACGGCGCCCGCCGCCGCGATGCCGCTGTTCCAGGCCCCCGAGGTCGTCGCACCCGTCAAGCGCAGCCGCAGCCGCCGCAAGGCCGCCCCGGTCGAGGAGCCCGCGGCCCCGCCCGCGCCGCCCGTCGGCGACGAGGCCACGCCGGACGACGAGGCCGAGCCCACCGACGAGCAGGCCCCCGAGGCCGAGACCGCCGAGGTCGAGACGCCCGAGGCCGAGACCCCCGAGACCCCCGAGGCCACCGAGACCCCCGAGACAGGGGCCTCCGACGACGAGGCCGAGTCGGCCGGCGACGGCGAGGACGCCGCGCCCCGCCGTCGGCGCCGCCGGGGCGGCCGGCGTCGCCGCAAGAGCGGCGACGGTGGCGAGGCGTCGTCCGACGACGACGGCGACGACGAGGGCGACGACAAGTCGGACACGTCGGAGAAGTCGGACAAGTCCGAGAAGTCGGAGAAGTCGGAGAAGTCCGAGAAGTCCGACCGGGCCGACGACAAGGACGGCCAGGGCGAGGGCAGCGGGTCGTCGCGCCGTCGCCGCCGGCGCCGTCGCGAGGGCGACAGCGAGAACGGCACGGGCGACGACCCCAGCAACACCACCACCCGGGTGCGCCGGTCGCGCTCGCCCGAGGACGAGATCACGGCCGTCGCCGGGTCGACCCGTCTCGAGGCCAAGAAGCAGCGCCGCCGCGAG
Source organism: Nocardioides marinquilinus (assembly GCF_039543705.1). Classification (NCBI taxonomy): domain Bacteria; kingdom Bacillati; phylum Actinomycetota; class Actinomycetes; order Propionibacteriales; family Nocardioidaceae; genus Nocardioides; species Nocardioides marinquilinus. The sequence goes on along the minus strand of NZ_BAABKG010000005.1, from coordinate 183,506 downwards.
GGCCGTGAGGCCGGACGCCGCCGCGCCCCGATCGTCAGCGAGGCCGAGTTCCTCGCCCGCCGGGAGTCGGTCGAGCGGGTCATGGTCGTGCGCCAGCGCGACGAGCTGACCCAGATCGGCGTCCTGGAGGACAAGGTGCTCGTCGAGCACTACGTCGCCCGCGAGTCGCAGACCTCGCTGATCGGCAACATCTACCTCGGCCGGGTGCAGAACGTGCTGCCCTCGATGGAGGCGGCGTTCATCGACATCGGCAAGGGCCGCAACGCGGTGCTCTACGCCGGTGAGGTCAACTGGTCCGCGCTCGGCCACAAGGACGGCAACCCGCGCAAGATCGAGTCGGTGCTGTCGTCGGGCCAGACGGTGCTGGTGCAGGTCACCAAGGACCCCGTCGGCCACAAGGGCGCCCGCCTGACCAGCCAGATCAGCCTCGCCGGCCGGTTCCTGGTCTACGTGCCCGACGGGACGACGTCCGGCATCTCGCGCAAGCTGCCCGACACCGAGCGCAACCGCCTCAAGACGCTGCTCAAGGAGATCGTCCCCGACACCGCGGGCGTCATCGTGCGCACCGCCGCCGAGGGCGCCAGCGAGGACGAGCTGACCCGCGACGTCGAGCGGCTCAAGGCGCGCTGGGAGGACATCGAGGCGAAGTCGAACGGGCGCGGCAAGAACCCGCAGCTGCTCTACGGCGAGCCCGACCTGACCCTCAAGGTCGTCCGCGACCTGTTCACCGAGGACTTCGCGCGGCTCGTCGTGCAGGGCGCCGACGCCTGGGACCTGGTCAGCGGCTACGTCTCGCACGTCGCCCCCGACCTCGCCGACCGGCTCGAGCGCTACGAGCCCGCCGAGCACAACGACGTCGACCTCTTCGCCGCGCACCGCGTCGACGAGCAGATCGCGAAGGCGCTCGACCGCAAGGTCTTCCTGCCCTCCGGCGGCTCGCTCGTCATCGACCGCACCGAGGCGATGACCGTCGTCGACGTCAACACCGGCAAGTTCACCGGCTCCGGAGGCAACCTCGAGGAGACGGTGACCAAGAACAACCTCGAGGCCGCCGAGGAGGTCGTGCGCCAGCTGCGGCTGCGCGACATCGGCGGGATCATCGTCGTCGACTTCATCGACATGGTGCTCGAGTCGAACCGCGACCTGGTGATGCGCCGCATGGTCGAGGTGCTCGGGCGTGACCGCACCCGCCACCAGGTGGCCGAGGTGACCTCGCTCGGCCTGGTGCAGATGACGCGCAAGCGCATCGGCACCGGCCTGCTCGAGTCGTTCAGCGAGCCCTGCTCGCACTGCAACGGCCGCGGCGTGGTCGTGCACGAGCTGCCGGTCGAGCCCAAGCACGGCCAGGACGACGGCGAGCGCCGCGGCGGACGTCGTCGGGGCGGCCGGGGCCGGGGCGAGGACGCCGACGGCAACGGCGGCAACGGCGGCAACGGGAACGGCGGCAACGGGAACGGTGGCTCGCGGGCCGCCGAGCCGACCCCGCCGGCCCACAAGCCGACGCCCGCCGAGTTCGCCGCCATGGCGAAGGCCGAGAAGCGCGAGGCCGACGAGGCGCAGGCCGCGGCGCAGGCTGAGGCGGACGCCGTGACGACGGTCGAGCCCGACGCCCCGGTCGAGGCCGCGGCCGAGCCCGAGACGCCGGTCGAGGCGGTCGAGCCCGAGACGCCGGCCGAGCCCGAGACCCCGGTTGAGCCGGAGGCCCCGGTCGAGCCGGCCGCCCCCAAGGTCGTCACCCGCGCGCGCCGCGGCGTCACCCGCACCGCCGCCTCCACCCCGGCGGTCGCGCTGACGCCGGTCGCCATCGAGGCGCCCGCCCCCGGGTCGACGGGGCCGGCCGAGACCGAGGTCGTCGCGCCCGCCGCGCCGCCCAAGGTCGTCACCCGCACCCGCGGTGGGTCGCGACGTCGTCCCGCCGCGAGCGCCGAGCCGACCGACGTCCCCACGCTGCCGGAGATCCCGGAGGCGTCCCCGGCCGAGAGCAGCATCGGCGCCGTGGGCACCCTCGGCGAGCCGCCGACGTCCGGAGTCGTCGAGCCCGGCGTGGTCTCGGTCGAGCCCGCCACCGGGCCCGCGGACGCCGACGGGTCTGCGGACGGCGGCGACGCGGGCGGCACGTCCGACGAGCCCGCCGAGGCGCCCGAGCTGCACGTGCCGGTGAAGAAGCGCGGCTCGCGCAAGCGCTGAGCGGCCTCGGTTTGGCGGCACCCGGTGCGGGTCCGTACGATGGGACGTCGGTGCGCTGCCGCGCGCCGCTTCGCCCGACACCTCTCGGCCCGCTCGACGCGGGTGTCGCGGCTTCACTGATCTGAGCAGGACGACGAAGGAGACCGCGGTGTACGCGATCGTGCGCGCAGGCGCCAAGCAGGAGAAGGTCGCTGTCGGCGACGTCATCCGGATCGACCGGGTGCAGACCCCGGTCGGCGAGACGCTGACGCTGCCCGTGCTGATGGCGGTCGACGGCGACTCGGTCACCTCCAGCGGCCTCGACAAGGCCGCGGTGACCGTCGAGGTGCTCGGCGACACCAAGGGCCCCAAGATCGTCATCCAGAAGTTCAAGAACAAGACCGGCTACAAGCGCCGCATGGGTCACCGCCAGAAGTACACCCAGGTGCGCGTCACCGACATCTCGGTCTGACAGCCGACCCAGCGAGCGAAGGACTACCGACATGGCACACAAGAAGGGCGCGGCGTCCACCAAGAACGGCCGCGACTCCAACTCCCAGCGTCTCGGCGTGAAGCGGTTCGGCGGCCAGGTCGTCGGCGCCGGCGAGATCATCGTCCGCCAGCGCGGCACCCACTTCCACCCCGGCAGCGGCGTCGGCCGCGGCGGCGACGACACCCTGTTCGCCCTGCAGCCCGGTGCGGTGCAGTTCGGCGTCAAGCGCGGCCGTCGCGTCGTCAACGTCGTCCCCGCCGAGTGAGCTGACCGGCTCGAGCACGACACGCACGTGAGGGCGTCCCGGGTCCCCCGGGGCGCCCTTCGTCGTTCCAGGCGGGCGCCGGGCCGGCAGGAGTCACCGGTGCACCGGTGACTCCGGCCCTTCTCAGCCGTTGCAACGGCCGAGAACGTCAGGAGTCGCCGGGTAACCGGTGACTCCGACCGCCGCCCCAGCCCCACCCCACCCCACACCACACCACCAGCCCCAGGAGACACACCGTGGCCGTCCCGACGTTCGTCGACCAGGTGACGCTGCGCGTCACGGCGGGTCGGGGTGGCAACGGGGTCGCCTCGGTGCACCGCGAGAAGTTCAAGCCGCTCGGCGGGCCGGACGGCGGCAACGGCGGGCCGGGCGGGTCGGTGATCCTGCGGGTCGACCCCGGCGTCACCACGCTCGTCGACTACCACCACAGCCCGCACCGGCGCGCCACCCACGGCGGCCACGGCAGCGGCGCGCACCGCAACGGCGGGCACGGCGAGGACCTCGTGCTGCCCGTGCCCGACGGCACCGTGGTCACCCGCCTCGACGGTGAGCCGATCGCCGACCTCGTCGGCCCGGGCACCGAGCTCGTCGTCGCCGAGGGCGGCCGCGGCGGCCTCGGCAACGCCGCGCTGGCCAGCGCCAAGCGCAAGGCGCCCGGCTTCGCGCTCCTCGGCGAGCCGGGGGAGGAGCTCGACGTCGTCCTCGAGCTCAAGGTCGTCGCGGACGTCGGCCTGGTCGGCTTCCCGAGCGCCGGCAAGTCGAGCCTGATCGCCTCGATCTCGCGGGCGCGACCGAAGATCGCCGACTACCCGTTCACCACCCTCGTGCCGAACCTCGGCGTCGTCACCGCGGGCGAGACCACCTTCACCGTGGCCGACGTCCCGGGCCTGATCGAGGGTGCCAGCGAGGGCCGGGGTCTCGGCCACGACTTCCTGCGCCACATCGAGCGCTGTGCGGCGATCGTCCACGTGCTCGACGCCGCCACCTTCGAGCCGGGCCGCAACCCGGCCGACGACCTCGACACCATCGAGCGCGAGCTCGCGAGCTACGGCGGCCTCGACGACCGGCCGCGCCTGGTGGCGTTGAACAAGGTCGACGTGCCCGACGGTCGCGACATCGCCGAGATGACCGCCGACGACCTGCGGGCCCGGGGTCTGCGGGTCTTCGAGGTCAGCGCCCTGTCGGGCGAGGGCACCCGTGCGCTCACCTTCGCGATGGCCGAGATCGTGCTGGCCGCGCGCGCCGAGCGCGAGACCGTCGCCGCGCAGCGCATCGTGCTGCGCCCGCCGGGCGTCAGCGGTCCCGAGTTCGCCGTCACCGAGGTCAAGGACGCCGCCGGGGAGCGCCAGTGGCGGGTGCGCGGCACCAAGCCCGAGCGCTGGGTGCGCCAGACCGACTTCAGCAACGACGAGGCCGTCGGCTTCCTCGCCGACCGGCTCGACCGGCTCGGCGTCGAGGCGCGGCTCGTCGAGCTCGGCGCCGTCGAGGGCGAGGCCGTGCTCATCGGCCACCCCGATGACGCCGTGGTCTTCGACTTCCGTCCCGGCGTCGACGCCGCCGCCGAGATCCTCGCCCGCCGCGGCGAGGACCAGCGCTTCGACGAGCGCCGGCCGGCCGCCGAGCGCCGCCGCCGCATCCAGGAGGAGATGGCCTCCCGCGGCGAGGGCGAGGAGCGCGCCGACGTCGCCCGCCGGCTGCGCGAGTCCGGCGGCCAGAGCACCGAGTGGGGCCCGTCCGGCTACGAGATCGGCTCGGACGACGACCCCGATGCGCTCCCCGATGCGCCCTGAGGTCACCGCCGCCCGCCGGGTCGTGGTCAAGGTCGGCTCGTCGTCGCTGACCACGGCCGCGGGCGGCCTCGACCCCGATCGGCTGCGCGCGCTCGTCGACGTCCTGGCGGCGGCGCGGGCGCGTGAGGTCGAGGTGGTGCTCGTCAGCTCGGGCGCGATCGCGGCGGGGCTCGCGCCGCTGGGGCTGACCCGTCGTCCGACCGTGCTGGCCTCGCAGCAGGCCGCCGCCGCCGTCGGCCAGGGCCTGCTGGTGCACCGCTACACCGACGAGCTGGCCCGCCACGGCGTCGTGGCCGGCCAGGTGCTGCTCACCGCCGACGACGTCACCCGCCGCAGCCACTACCGCAACGCCCACCAGACGCTCGCGCGGCTGCTCGAGCTGGGCGTGCTGCCGATCGTCAACGAGAACGACACCGTCGCCACCAGCGAGATCCGCTTCGGCGACAACGACCGGCTGGCCGCGCTGGTGGCCCACCTGGTGCACGCCGACCTGCTCGTGCTGCTCTCCGACGTCGACGGCCTTTACGACGGCAGCCCCGACGAGCCGGGCAGCCGGCTGGTCGAGGAGGTCGCCGCCGACGCCGACCTGGCCGGGCTGCGCATCGGACGACGCTCCGGCTCGGGCGTGGGCACGGGCGGCATGGCCACCAAGGTCGAGGCGGCCCGCATCGCCACCGGCGCCGCCGTCCCGGTCGTGCTCACCTCGGCCGCCAACGCGGGTGCCGCGCTAGCCGGCCGGCCGGTGGGCACCCTGTTCCGGCCCACGGGCCGCAAGCGCCCCACCCGGCTGCTCTGGCTCGCCCACGCCACCGAGCCGCGCGGCGCGCTGAGCCTGGACGCCGGCGCCGTGCGCGCGGTCGTCGAGCGGCGGGCCTCGCTGCTGGCCGCCGGCATCACCGCGGTCGAGGGCCGGTTCGTGGCGGGCGACCCGGTCGACCTGGTCGGGCCCGACGGCGTGCCCGTCGCCCGCGGCCTGGTCAACTTCGACGCCGACGAGCTGCCCGCCCTGCTCGGCCGGTCGAGCCGCGAGCTCGCGGCCGACCTCGGCGCGGCCTACGAGCGCGAGGTCGTGCACCGCGACGACCTGGCGCTGCTGACCTCCCCGGTCTGAGCCCGGTCCGGACGACTCAGGCGTCGAAGCTCGACCGCAGCACGACGTGCCCGTCGCGGGCGCGCACCTCGAAGCCGCTGGCCTGGTCGCGCAGCACCGAGGAGTTGAGGTTGCAGACCATCTCGGCGGAGCCGGTGCCCACGAACTCACCGGCCGGGAACCGGCTGCCGTCGGCGCCGAGCACGTCGACGCGGTAGCGGCCGCCGGCGGCGAACCCGCTGCCGCTCAGGCGCACCTCGACGCCCCAGGTGTGGTTGACCAGCTCGGCGTCGGCCGCCACCCCGGCGTCGCGCACGCTCACCTCGACCGCCTCGGTCGGCACGGCGGGCGGGGCGTCGTCGGGCCGGGTCAGCACCAGGCCGGCGACGAGGACGGCGGCGGCCGCGGCCCCCGCGACGGCCGCGACGCCGGCGCGACGCGCCCACGACGTCCGGCGCTCCTGGCGCGACTCCTCGGCCAGCCGGGCCAGCAGGGCCGGCTCGAGCCCGGCCGGCGCGTGGACGTCGTCCGCGGTGCCGGGGACGTCGGCACGCCTGAGCTCGCCGAGCACCGAGGCGGCCGGCAGCAGCGCGTCGCGCTCGGCACGGCAGGCCGCGCAGCCGCGCAGGTGCGCCTCGACCGCGGCGGCGTCGGCCGGGCCGAGCCCGCCGAGCACGTAGGCGCCGAGGTCGGTGCGCAGCCGGTCGTGCGCGGGGTCGTGCGGGTCGTGGTCGCTCACGGCGTCACCTCCATCTCCTCCATCACCACGCGCAGCGCCTTGAGGCCGTAGAAGACGCGGCTGCGCAACGTCGACTCGGGGATGCCGAGCTCGGCCGCCACCTCGGGGTAGGGCCGGTCGGCCAGGTAGGTCTGCGTCAGCGCCTCGCGGTGGTCGGCGCCGAGCCGGGTCAGCGCCTCCTCGACCAGCACCCGCCGCATCAGCCGCTCCCAGCCGTCGTCGACCCACGGCGCGACGATGTCGAGGCGCTCGTGGTCGGCGAGGTCACGCAGCCAGGGTCTCGCACCCCGGGCGCGCTGGGCGTCGACCACCACGTGCCGGGCGATCTCGAACAGCCAGGTGCGCAGGCTGGCGCGGGCGGGGTCGTAGCGGGCGCCGTGCCGCCACGCGCGCACGAACGTCTCCTGCACGACGTCCTCGGCGGCGCCGCGGTCGCCCAGACCGCGTAGCGCGAGCCGGAACAGCTCGTCGCCGTGGGCCGCGTAGGCCGCGCGGACGCCGTCCTCGTGCGTCAGGCGTGGGTCCGGCGCCGCACCGCGGGAAGCGGTGCGGCGCCGGCGCAGGGTGCGAGCCACGGGGGTCGTTCGTCGTGCGCGTCGGGCCGGACGGGTCGGTCCGGCCGATCAGCGGTGGACGACGGCGAGGTCGGTCACCTTCATGGGGAACTTCCCGACGCGCGTGGCCTCGCCCGAGAGCAGGCCGACCTCGTAGAGGGCGTAGCCGCTCTTGCCGCCGAGGGTGGCGAAGCCGACGTTGGTCACGGTGCGGTCCTTCGCGATCCGCGAGCAGACGTCGAACCCGGCGACCCAGCTCGTGCCGCGGCCGAGCGCGCCCTGCGGCGTGATGACGCCGGCGTTGGCCGGCACCTGCAGGACGACGGAGTCGGTGGCGGTGTCGATGCCGAACAGCGCGGTGCCGGTGGCGTCGGAGGTGTCGTTGTTGGTGTAGGCGACGGCGGTGACGCCGCGCTTGCGGCTGGTCTCGCCGGTGGCGGAGTCGGTGATGTTCAGCGGCGCGTCGGCCGTGGTCACGTTGCCCGCGAAGGCGTGGCGCAGGTTCTGGCCGGTGTTGCTGACCACGCGCAGCGCGTCGGCGGCCGGGTTGACGTCGACGCCGAACGACCCGCCGCGCAGCGGCACGTCGAAGGTGCCGACGCGCGTGGCCCGGGCCGTCTTCGGGTTGATGGTGAACAGCCCGCCGCCGCGGCCGACGCCGTAGATCTTGCCGTTGGCCGGGCGGATGTCGATGCCGACCAGCTTCTGGCCGCGCAGGTTGGTGATTGTGCCAACGGTGCGCGCGGCACGCGGGTCGCGCAGGTCGAAGGTGACCAGCTTCCCGGCGGCGGTGAGGCCGTAGGCGCGCTCGGACGCCGTCCTGGCCTCGGCGCCGCCGGGGAGCAGCGTGACGGCGGCGGTGCCGGCCACGAGGGTCCCGGCGACGGCGCCGGCCAGGGTGCGGCGCAGTCGGGTGGAGGCGGGCAGCAGGTTCATCGGTGTGCTCCTGACGTCGTTGGTCGGGGGGAGTCACCGGGTGTACGGAGCGGGCGCCGCCGGTGTTGAACGCGCCGCGGGATTTCTTTTCTGGCGGGGGCTCAGTCCTGCACGACGGCCAGGTCGGCGACGGGCATCGGGAAGGTGCCGACGCGCTCGAGGTGCCCGGTGAGCGGGTCGGCCGTGAACAGCCCGTAGCGGCCCTGGCTGCCGACGGTGGCGTACAGGGTGTTCAGGGCCGTGCGGGTGCGCCGCGTGCCGCGCAGGTAGGTGGAGTGCACGTCGAGGCCGGCGCGGAAGCTCACCGAGCGGTCGAGGCCCCCCTGCGGCGTGATGATCCCGAGGTTGACCGGCGCCTGCAGCACCAGCCGGTCCTTCGCGGTGTCGATGCCGTAGAGCGCCGTACCGGTCACCGAGGCCGCGTCGTTGTTGGTGAAGGCGATGGCGGTGACGCCCTCGACGCGCGTGTTGTAGCCGACCTGGTTGGTGTAGTTGAGCGGCCGTCCGGACGCCGTCGAGCGGTCGGCGAAGTCGAACCGCAGGTTCTGCGAGCGGTTGCTGACCACGACCAGCTGGTCGGTCACCGGGTCGATGTCGACGCCGAACGACGCGCCGCGGAGCTGCTGGTCGATGCGGCCGACGCGGGTGGCGCGCGCCGTCCGCGGGTCGATCGTGAACACGCCGCCCTCACGGCCGACGCCGTACAGCCTGCCGTTCGCGGGGCGGACGTCGATGCCGACGAGGTCCTGCCCGCCGAGGTTGGTCACCGTACCGACGTAGCGGGCCTCCTGCGGGCGGCGCAGGTCGAAGGTGACGAGCTTGCCGGCGGTCGTGAGGCCGTAGGCGGGCCGGGCGTCGGGCCGGGCCTCGGCGCCGTCGGGCGCGACCACGGCCGCGGTGGTGCCGGCGGCGATCGTGGCGGCGACGACGCCGACGAGGGTGCGGCGCAGGCGGGTGGTGGGGACGAGCGTCATGCGGACTCCTGGAGCGGTCGGAGGGAGGGTCGGCACGGAGACGCAGTCTCGATGCGAAAGGTTGCAGGCCTCTTACGCTGGCTCAGTGCCGAACGAGTTCCGTGACGACGAGGAGTTCTTCCGCTGGTACGGCGACTGGGCGCCGCTGACGCCCGCGACGGTCGGCGAGGTGATGGCCGGCTTCGACCGGCCGTGGTGGGTGGTCGGCGGCTGGAGCGTCGAGGCGGCCACCGGCGTGTCCCGCGCGCACGACGACCTCGACGTCTCGCTGCTGGCCCGCGACGTCCCCGCCTTCGCGGCGTTCCTGGGCGAGCGCTGGACGGCGTGGAACAACGCCGGCGGCGTGCTGCGTCCGCTGCGGCCGGAGTGGCCGCCGGTGGAGCCCGACAGCCAGCTGTGGGTGCGCCGCGACTCCCGCTCGCCGTGGGTGCTCGACGTCCCGATCACGCCCGACCGCGACGGGCTCTGGACCAACAAGCGGCTGCCCGAGCACGTCGCCCCCGTCGAGGAGGTGACCTGGGTCGCCGCGGACGGCGTCCGCTACCTGCGCCCGGAGGTGGCGGTGATGATGAAGGCCCGGCTCGACCGGCCCAAGGACCGCGCCGACCTGGACGCCGTCCTGCCGGTGCTCGACGACGACCGCCGGGCCTGGTTGTTCGACACCGTCGAGCGCGCGCACCCGGGTCACCCCTGGCTGCGGCACCGCTGAGGCACCGGGAGCCGTAGGCTGGAGGACGCGATGAGCGTCACCGACCCCCCGGCCCCGCAGCCGGTCCACTTCCTCGACCACGCCGCCACCACGCCGATGGTGCCCGCGGCGGTCGAGGCGATGACGCAGCACCTGGCCGACGCCGGCAACCCCAGCTCGCTGCACGCCTCCGGACGCCGCGCCCGCCGCGTCGTCGAGGAGTCGCGCGAGACCATCGCGCAGGGCCTGAACTGCCGCCCCGGCGAGGTCGTTTTCACCTCCGGCGGCACCGAGGCCGACAACCTCGCCCTCAAGGGCTTGTACTGGTCGCGCCGCGGCGCCGACGACCGCCGCCGCCGGGTGCTCACCACCCGGGTCGAGCACCACGCCGTCCTCGACCCCGTGCACTGGCTCGGCGAGCACGAGGACGCCGAGGTCGAGCTGCTGCCGGTCGACCGGCACGGTCGGCTCGAGGTCGAGGCGCTGCGCGCGAGCATCGAGCGCGACCCCGGCAGCGTCGCGCTGGTCAGCGTCATGTGGGCCAACAACGAGGTCGGCACGCTGCAGCCGGTCGAGGACGTCGTCGCGCTGGCCCGGCCGCACGGCATCCCGGTGCACACCGACGCGGTGCAGGCGCTCGGCTCGGTGCCGCTCGACTTCGCCGCCTCCGGGGTCGACGCCATGACGGTCTCGGGCCACAAGATCGGCGGCCCGCACGGCGTCGGCGCGCTCGTGCTGCGGCGCGAGGTAGACGTCGTCGCGCTCGCCCACGGCGGCGGCCAGGAGCGCGACGTGCGCAGCGGCACCCTCGACACCCCCGCGGTGGCCGGTCTCGCCGCCGCCGTCGAGCTGGCGGTCAAGAACCAGGCCGAGCACGCCGCCCACGTGTCCGCGCTGCGCGACGAGCTGGTGCGCCGGGTCGTCGAGGTCGTGCCCGACGCCCACCTGCACGGCGCGCCGCTCAGTGCCGCGGACGGCGTCCCCGGTCGGCTGCCCGGCAACGCCCACCTCGGCTTCCCCGGCTGCGAGGGCGACTCGCTGCTGATGCTGCTCGATGCCCGCGGCATCGAGTGCTCCACCGGCTCGGCCTGCTCGGCCGGCGTCGCGCAGGCCTCGCACGTGCTGCTGGCGATGGGCTGCGACGAGGAGGCGGCCCGCCACTCGCTGCGGTTCTCCTTCGGACGCACCTCGACGCCCGCCGACGTCGACGCGGTGGTCGCGGCGATCGGTCCGGTCGTCGAGCGGGCGCGGGCCGCGCGGCGGTGACCGCACCCGGGCCCAGCACCGCGCCGCGCCGCGTCGTGGCCGCCATGTCGGGCGGCGTCGACTCCGCGGTGGCCGCCGCGCGCGCCGTCGACGCCGGGCACGAGGTGACCGGCGTCCACCTGGCGCTGTCGCGCAACCCGGCGTCGTACCGGTCGGGGGCGCGGGGCTGCTGCACGATCGAGGACGCCAACGACGCCCGGCGCGCGGCCGACGTCATCGGCATCCCGTTCTACGTCTGGGACCTCAGCGAGCGCTTCCACGACGACGTCGTCGAGGACTTCATGGACGAGTACGCCGCCGGCCGGACGCCGAACCCGTGCCTGCGCTGCAACGAGAAGATCAAGTTCGCCGCCGTGCTCGACCGGGCCCTGGCGCTCGGGTTCGACGCCGTCGCGACCGGCCACTACGCGCGGCTGGTCGAGACGGCGTCCGGCGTCGAGATGCACCGCGGCGTCGACGACGGCAAGGACCAGTCCTACGTGCTCGGCGTCCTCGACCAGCGGCAGCTGGCCCACTCGCTGTTCCCGCTCGGCGGGTCGACGAAGGCGCAGGTGCGCGCCGAGGCCGCCGAGCGCGGGCTGCTGGTGGCCGACAAGCCCGACAGCCACGACATCTGTTTCGTCGCGGACGGCGACAACGCCGGCTGGCTGCGCGAGAAGCTCGGCGACCGCGCGCCCAACCACGGCGGCGACATCGTCGACGATGCCACCGGCGAGACGCTGGGGCGCCACGAGGGCACCTACGGCTTCACCATCGGCCAGCGGCGCGGGCTGCGCATCGGGCGCCCGGCGCCCGACGGCCGGCCGCGGTTCGTGCTCGACATCGAGCCGGTCTCGGGCACGGTGCGGGTCGGTCCGCGTGAGCGGCTGGCGGTGCGGAAGCTCACCGGCGTCCGGCCGCGGTGGTGCGGCACGCCGCCGACCGCGCTGCGCGGGCCCGGGGTGACGGTGCAGCTGCGCGCGCACGGCGCCGAGCTGCCCGCGGCGGTGACGGTGAGCGGCGACGAGGTCGACGTCGAGCTGCTCGAGCCGGCCTTCGGCATCGCCCCCGGCCAGGCCGCGGTGGTCTACGACGGCACCCGGGTGGTCGGGTCGGCGACGATCTCGGCCACGGACCGGTGAGGGCGCGATGACCTGGGCCACCGGCGTCGGGTCGATGCCCGGCGACGACGCCGTAGGGTTCCGCCAGGCGCAGGAGACCGTGCTCGGCGAGCTGCCCGACCTGCCGCACCTCGTCGAGCTGCCCGGCCGTGGCATCGAGGCCGGGATGGTCGGTCGGGCGCTGGCCCTGGTGACCGACCTCGGCATCGACCTGCAGCCCGCCGGCTGGCGGCTCACCGGCGAGCCCGGCGCCTCGGGCGTCGACCACCGGCGGGCGCGCAGCCTGCTCGCGCACGACCTCGACGTCCTCGAAGAGCTCACGCAGGGCTACGACGGCGCGTTCAAGGTGCAGGTGGCCGGGCCGTGGACGCTCGCCGCCACCGTCGAGAAGCCGCGCGGCGACAAGGTGCTCAGCGACGTCGGCGCCCGCCGCGACCTCGCCCAGGCGCTGGCCGAGGGCGTGCGGCAGCACGTCGCCGAGCTGCGCCGGCGCGTCGCCGGGGCCGGGCGGCTCGTCGTCCAGGTCGACGAGCCGGGCCTGGCGGGCGTGCTGGCCGGCCGGGTGCCCACGGCGTCCGGCTTCGGCAAGCACCGCACGGTGCACCCGCCCGAGGCGTCCGAGGCGCTGGGCTGGGTGCTCGACGCCGTCGCCGGCGAGGGGGCCGAGCCGTGGGTGCACTCGTGTGCCCCCGAGACGCCCCTCGACCTGGTGCGCGGCGCCGGGGCGCGCGGCCTGGTGGTCGACCTCGACGTCGTCGACGCCGCCGGGCACGACGTCCTGGCCTCGATTCTGGAGGGCGTGGACGGCGGCGAGGTGGTCGCGGTGGGGGTCGTGCCCTCCACCGACCCCGGCTCGCCGCCCACCGCCACGCAGGTGGCCGAGCGGGTGCTGCGCTGGCTCGACGTGCTCGGCCTCGACCCGGACGTCGCCGGCGACCGACTGCTCGTCGTCCCCACCTGCGGACTGTCCGGCGCCACCCCCGCCTGGTCCCGCACCGCCCTCGACCTCGCCGTCTCCGCCGCCCGCGCCCTCACCTGACGCCGACCCGTCGGACATGTCTGACGGGTCACCGTGAAAACGACGCTGACCCGTCAGACATGTCTGACGGGTCAGCGAACGAGTTGTCGCTCACGGGCGACGGGTGGGTGGGATCAGATGCCGACGCCCTCGGGGGCGTCCTCGGTGGCGAGCTCGTCGGCCTTGACGTTGAGCAGCGACCAGATCACCGCGGACGCGGCGAGCATCATCACCGAGCCGATGAGGAAGGCGTTGGTGGCGCCCTCGGTGAAGGTGGCCTGGAAGCCGGCGTTGCCGAGGAACTCCTGCAGCTTGTCCGGGCTCAGGCTCTGGGCCAGCCCCGACTGCTGGGCCGCGGCGACGAGGCCGTTGCCGACCTCGTCGGCCTTGTTGTTGGAGAAGTGCAGCGCGACGGTGCTCAGGGTGGCGAGGCCGAGGGCGCCGCCGACCTGCTGCATCGTGTTCAGCACGCCCGAGCCGATGCCGGAGTCGGCGGCCTTGACGTGGTGGACGGCGGTCAGCGTGAGCGGCACGAAGGTCAGGCCCATGCCGATCGACATGAGCACGATCCACGGGAAGATCGCGGTCCAGTAGTTGACGTCGGCGGCCGCCGTCGAGCCCGAGGCCAGCGCGCTGACGACCGCGCCGGGCGAGTCGTCGATGTCGATGCGGGAGAACATGAACAGCGACAGCGCCGCCGCCAGCGTGCCGAAGCCGGCCAGGTAGCGGGAGTCGACGCGGCTGACCAGGCTCGAGGCCAGGCCGGCGCCGATGACGATGCCCACCGAGAACGGCAGGAACGCGAAGCCGGCGTGCAGCGGGCTGTAGCCCATCAGCTGCTGGATGAACAGGCTGAGGAAGTAGAACATCGCGAACATCGCCGCGGGCGCCAGCATCATCGCCAGGAAGCTGGTGGCGCGGGTGCGGTTCTGCAGGATGCGCAGCGGCAGCAGCGGGTGCTCGGCGCGACGCTCGACGACGAAGAACACCGCGAGCAGCACGAACCCGACCACGAGGCTGGCGATCGTCCAGGTGTCGTCCCAGCCGTAGCGCTCGTCGCCGGCGCGGGTCAGGCCGTAGACGACGCCGACCAGGCCGAGGGTGCCGGTGAGGGCGCCGGGGATGTCCATCTCGCCGGGGTGCGACTCGCTCTCACGCAGGAAGCGCGGGGCGAGGGCGGCGGCGATCAGGCCGATCGGCACGTTGATGAGGAAGGTCAGGCGCCAGCCGCTGATGTCGAGGCCGACGACCGAGTCGAGACCGGTGAGCCAGCCGCCGAGGATCAGGCCGACGGCCGCGCCGGCGCCCGACATGGCGGCGTAGACGGCGAAGGCCCGGTTGCGGGCGGGGCCCGGCGGGAACGTCGTGGTGATCAGCGCCAGGGCGGCGGGCGAGGCGAGTGCGGCGCCGAGGCCCTGCAGGCCCCGGGAGGCCAACAGCATCGGCTCACTGACCGCGAAGCCGCCGACGAGCGAGGCGATCGCGAACAGGGTCAGTCCGGCGATGAAGATGCGGCGACGTCCGTAGAGGTCGGCCAGCCGGCCGCCGAGCAGCAGCAGGCCACCGAACGCCAGGGCGTAGCCGGTGACGATCCACGACAGGTTCGCCTGGTTGATGTCCAGGTCCTCGCCGATGTAGGGCAGGGCGATGTTGGCGATGCTCGCGTCGAGCACGACCATCAGCTGGGCGATGGAGATGACGACCAGAGCCCAGAGCAGGCTGCGGTCCTTCGGGCCGGTGGCGTCGCCACCGGTCGGCTCGGGAGGCGGGTGGGCCTCGGTCTTGGTCAGGTCGCTCATGACGGGTCCTTCTGGTCTCGGGCGTGCGCGTCGGGTTCGGGTTCGGGTTCGTGACTGGCAGGGGAGGGGGAGCAGGCGGCGGGAGGGGTGCCGCGGGCGTGGACGGCGGGCATCAGCACCTCGTCGATCACGCGGGCGATGAACTCGGTGTCGGGCGCCTGACCCAGCAGGAACTGCCGGTGCAGGACGACGCCGGGCAGGATCGGGCCGATGAAGGCGACGTCGACGTCGGGGTGGATCTCCCCGCGCTCCTTCGCCCGGGTGTAGATCTGGTCGGTCAGGGCGACCTTCGGGCCGATGAAGTCGCGGTGGAAGGCCTCGGCGAAGTCGGCGTCACGCGCGATGGCGGTGAGGACGCCGGCGAGGACGGCGACCTGCCGCTGGTCGGTGAGGCCGCCCATGCCGCAGAACGCGCTCACGAGGTCGCCGCGCAGGGTGCCGGTGTCGGGCAGGTGCGGCGGGTCCTTCTCCGACAGCAGCGCGTCGATGACCAGCTGGGCCTTGGTGCTCCAGCGGCGGTAGAGGGTCGCCTTCGAGGCCCGGGCGCGGGCGGCGACGGCGTCCATGGTGAGCCGGTCGTAGCCGGACTCGATGAGCACGTCGAGGGTGGCCTGCAGGATCTCGAGCTCGCGCTCGCCCTCCACGCGCGGGCGCGCCCCGGCGTCCTGGGGGGTCTCGACCTCGGCCATGTGGGTCCCTGTGTGTCGCTCGTCACGGATGGAACGGAACTGTTTCGTACCGTCCAAGAGAGTACGGATCCGTTTCATTCCCGCGCAAGCACATTTCTCGAAAGTTCTCGTGAACGGCTTCGCGGGGGCCGCGACGGCGGAGGGGCGGCGGCGGGGCGGCGGCGGGGCGGCGGCTAGGCCAGCAGGTCGAGGCAGGCGCGCGCGGCGACGTCGTTCCACGCCGGCACCCGGCGCAGCATGTAGTGGCCGACCCGCCCCATGTCGTGCAGCTCGGTGCGCGACGCCACGGCCTCGGCACGACGCAGGTAGGCGCGCGTGAACCGGGCGAGCGTGATCTTGTCGGTGCGGCCGTGCGCGGCGACGACGGGCTTGCCGCGCAGTGCGGTCACCGGGTCGTCGGGCATCCACCACGGCGCGAGACCGACCACGCCGACGACCGAGGGGTCGTCGGCCACCTGGACGGCGGTGCGCGCCCCCATGCTGTGCCCGAGCAGGACGACGGGCACGTCGCCGAGCTCGGCGCGGACGGCGTCCAGGGCGGCGCGCGCGTCGACCACCGGGGCGCCGTGGTTCCACCCGCGCACGCGGAAGCGCAGCAGCCAGGTGGCGACGTCCGCCTCGTGGAGGGTGGGGGCGATCGCGCGTTGCAGGGCCGCCATCCGGCGCCACGACAGGCTGCGGTCGTCGACCGGACGGCGGCTCGCCTGCTTGCCGCCGTGCAGCGCGAGCACCAGGCCGCGGGGGGCGTGCGGGCCCGGGACGTCGAGCCGGGTGAGGGAGGCGTCGCGATCGGGGTCGAGGGCGCGGTCGGACGTCACGCGGGTGCTTCGGTGTCGGGAGCGGCCCCGGATGGGTGTCGGTGGTCACGGGCAGAATGAGCGCGTGAGCGACCCGAAGACGGCGACGCCCGAGGCCCGCGACGAGCACGCCCGGCTCTCGGAGGAGATCGAGGACGCGCGGTGGCGCTACTACGTGCTCGACGACCCCACGCTCGACGACCACGACTTCGACACCCGGCTGCGGCGGCTCGAGGCGCTCGAGGAGGAGTTCCCCGAGCTGCAGACCCCCGACTCGCCGACGCAGAAGGTCGGCGGTGCGGTGTCGACCGAGTTCACCTCGGTCGACCACCTGCGGCCGATGGAGAGCCTCGACAACGCCTTCACCCACGACGAGCTCGAGGCGTGGCACGCCCGGCTCGGTCGCGAGGGCGTCGAGTCCGCCGACCTGCTCTGCGAGCTCAAGGTCGACGGCCTGGCCATCAACCTGCTCTACGAGCAGGGCCGGCTGGTGCGGGCGCTGACCCGCGGCGACGGCCGCACCGGTGAGGACGTCACCCCCAACGTCAAGACCATCGACTCGATCCCGCACCGGCTCACGGGCACCGACGAGTTCCCGGTGCCGGCGCTGGTCGAGGTGCGTGGCGAGGTGTTCCTACCGGTCAAGGCGTTCGAGCGGCTCAACGAGTCGCTGCTCGAGGCCGGCAAGCAGCAGTTCGCCAACCCCCGCAACTCCGCGGCCGGCTCGCTGCGCCAGAAGGACCCGAAGGTCACCGCGAGCCGCGCGCTCGGCATGGTCTGCCACGGCATCGGGGCCCGCGAGGGGTTCGAACCGAAGGCGCAGTCGCACGCCTACGAGGCGCTCGCGGCGTGGGGGCTGCCGACGTCCGACCAGGTGAAGGTGGTCGCCTCGCTGGCCGACGTCGAGGCCTACGTCGAGCACGCCGGCGAGCACCGCCACACGATCGTGCCCTACGAGATCGACGGCGTCGTGGTGAAGGTCGACGACGTCGCGCTGCAGCGCCGGCTCGGCTCCACCAGCCGCGCGCCGCGGTGGGCGATCGCGTTCAAGTACCCGCCCGAGGAGGTCAACGCCAGGCTGCTCGCCATCCGGGTCAACGTCGGCCGCACGGGCCGGGTGACGCCCTTCGGGGTGATGGAGCCGACCAAGGTGGCCGGCTCGACGGTCGAGAACGCGACGCTGCACAACGCCCACGAGGTCGAGCGCAAGGACGTCCGCCCCGGCGACACCGTGGTGCTGCGCAAGGCCGGCGACGTCATCCCCGAGATCCTCGGCCCGGTGCTCGCGCTGCGACCCAAGGGGCTGCGCCGCTGGCGCATGCCGACGACGTGCCCGGCCTGCCGCACGCCTCTGGCCCAGCAGAAGGAGGGCGACAAGGACCTCCGCTGCCCCAACCACGAGCACTGCCCCGCGCAGGTGCGCGAGCGGGTCTACCACGTGGCCGGCCGGGGCGCCTTCGACATCGAGGGGCTCGGCTACGAGGCCGCGGCCGCACTGCTCGACGCGGGGGTGATCGACAACGAGGGCGACGTCTTCGACCTCGACGAGGCCGGGCTGCTGCGCACCGAGCTGTTCACCCGCGCGGCCAAGAAGACCGAGACCGGCGACGAGCACGGCCGCGTGGTCTCCGCCAACGGACGCCGGCTGCTCGACCACCTCGCCGAGCGGCGGCAGGTGCCGCTGTGGCGGGTGCTGGTGGCGCTGTCGATCCGCCACGTCGGCCCGACCGCCGCCCGCGCGCTGGCCCAGCAGTTCGGCTCGATGGCCGCCATCCGCGCCGCCTCGCGCGAGCAGCTGGCCGACGCCGAGGGCGTCGGCCCCACCATCGCCGACGCCGTCATCGAGTGGTTCGAGGTGCCGTGGCACGCCTCCATCGTCGAGCGGTGGGAGGCGGCCGGCGTCTCGATGGCCGACGAGCGCGACGAGTCGGTGCCCCGCACGCTCGAGGGCCTCACCGTCGTCGTCACCGGCTCGCTCGAGGGCTACAGCCGCGACTCGGCCAAGGAGGCGATCCTCGCCCGCGGCGGCAAGGCGGCCGGGTCGGTCTCGAAGAAGACCGACTACGTGGTGGTGGGCGAGAACGCCGGCTCGAAGGCCGACAAGGCCGAGCAGCTCGGCGTCCCCGTGCTCGACGAGGCGGGGTTCACCGCGCTGCTCGAGTCGGGGCCGCCGCCCGCCCCCGAGGAGCCCGAGGAGCCGGAGGAGCCGGAGGCCGACGCGGGGGAGTGACTACCCGGCGCTGTAGGTGAGGCAGTCGGCGACGTCGGCGCCGGGGCCGATCTCGACGCTCTCGGCGCCGCACTCGAGCGAGGTGTTGTGCACGCACTCGGCCCGGTGGCAGGCGCCGACCTGCGCGGTGGCGTCGACGCCGGCCTTGGCGGCCTCCTCGACGTAGGTGCCGCACGAGCTGGTGGTGCCGGTGATGGTGATGGCGGCGGCGTGGCAGTCGTGGTCGTGGTTGTAGGAGCAACCGGCGACGCTGCAGGTGCTGACGATCGGCAGGCTCATCGTGCTCATGGGGTGACCTCCGGTGGCGATCTGGACGGTGGCGGACGAGCTCGTCGACCCACCGTGCACCTGTCGCGCGGCGACGTCCAGACCGGCAAGCCTTGCCTTACCCGTCCACCCGCCGCGCACCGGACGTCGCCGCCCGCAGCCCTCACTACGATGCGGCGCGTGAGCACCCCACCGGCCCCCGGGCGGGACCCGATCGCGGAGGCGCGGCGGCAGTGGCGGGTGCACGGGTGGGACGACGCCGCCGACGGCATGGCCGCGGTGACCTCGGTGATGCGTGCCCACCAGCTGCTGCTCACCCAGATCGACACGCTGCTGCGGCCCTTCGACCTCACCTTCGCCCGCTACGAGCTGCTGCGGCTGCTCAGCTTCGCCTCGAACCGGCGGATGACGATGCTCAAGGCCGGCCACCGGCTGCAGGTGCACCCCACCTCGCTCACCAGCCTGGCGAAGCGGCTCAAGGACGACGGCCTCGTCAACCGCCACCGCAACCCCGCCGACGGCCGCTCGGCGATCCTCGAGCTGCGACCGGAGGGGCTCGAGCTGGTCGAGCGGGCGACCGCGGTGCTGAACGCCGAGGTCTTCGAGCGGGTCGGGCTCGACGACGACGACGTCGAGGCCCTGGTCGACGTGCTCGGTCGGCTGCGCGCCGGCCGGGGCGACTTCACGCCGTCCGGCTGAGCCCCGACGCGAGCCGGGGGTCGCTCCTGGGGGTGAACGCTCACCCCCGGCTCTCACCCCTCCGGGGGCCCCAGTCACCCGCCCGTATGACTCCACCCCGGCCCGGGGGCCGACAGGCTCGCGACATGCCCGGTTCACCTCGCACCCCCAGCCCGGGAGCCTCCACCCGCCGTCCCGTCCCGTCCACCGACGCCCGGACGGCGTGAAGGCCGATCCGGCCGACGCGACCACCGTCCCGCGTGAGGCATCCCGACCCCGACCGCTCGACGTCGTCGCGGTCCCGGCGTCCCATCCCTACGTCCGCAGCCTGATCCCCACGGGGTCGCGGCCGGACGGCGGGTTCGTCGTGCGACCCGACCCCGACCCCGACGACCCGAGCCGCGTGGCCGGGGCCCGCTGGTGGCCGCCGGTGGCCCTCGACCCCGACTGGCTGGGTGCGCAGGACTGCGACCTGCTGCACGTGCACTTCGGCTTCGACGACCGCACGCCGGCCCAGCTCACCCGGTTGCTCGATGTCGCCCGCGCCCGGGGGGTACCGGTCGTCCTGACCATCCACGACCTGCGCAACCCCCACCACGACGAGCCGGACCTGCTCGAGGCCCAGCTCGCCGTGCTGGTGCCGCGCGTCGACGCGCTGCTGACCCTCACCGACTCCGCGGCCCGCGAGGTCGCGACGCGGTGGGGACGCCGCGCGCACGTCGTCCCGCACCCGCACCTGGTCGACCTGCCCACCATGCGGCGGGTGCGCGCCGAGCGCGCGGCCGCGCCGCCTGGCGGCCCGCGCGTCGTCGGACTCGCCGTCAAGGAGCTGCGCCGCAGCAGCGACCCGCTGCGCCTGCTGCCGCGCCTGGAGCAGACGGTGCGCGAGGACGGCGACGCCCGGCTGCAGGTCACGGTGCACCACGAGGTGCGTCCCCGCACCGACGAGCGGGCACGCCGGCTGATCGAGTGGCTCGACGCCGCGCCCGCCCGCGGCATCGAGGTGGTCTGGCACGACCCGTGGAGCGACGACGAGCTGTGGCAGCGCCTGGCCGCGCTCGACGTCGCCGTGCTGCCCTACCGCTACGGCACCCACTCGGGCTGGCTCGAGGCCTGCCACGACCTCGGCACCCGCGTGCTGGCCCCGAGCCACGGGCACTACGCGGCGCAGGGCGCCGACGGCCTCTACGACTCCGACGAGGCCGGCGTCGACCTCGCGTCGCTCGACGCGGGGCTGCGGCGGCTGCTGGGCCTGAGCCGGGCGGGCGCGCCGCTGCCCGGCCTGGACGCCGACGCGCGGGCCGCCCAGCGCGAGGACGTCGCCGCCTTCCACGCCCGTCTCTACGACCGCCTGGTGGGTGCGACCCGGCAGGAGCAGGCCGGATGACCGCGGCGCCGCGCCCGCTGAGGATCTGCGTCATCGCCTCCTCGCGGTTCCCGATCGCCGAGCCGTTCGCCGGCGGGCTCGAGGCCCACACGCACGCCCTGGTCAGCGAGCTGCGCCGCCGCGGGCACGAGGTCTCGCTGTTCGCGGCGCCCGGCAGCGACCCCGACCTCGGCGTGCTCGAGCTGTCGGTCGAGCCGTTCAGCAGCAGCGACGCCGCGCGCGAGGACATCGCCGCGCCGCCGGAGTGGTGGATGCGCGAGCACCACGCCTACCTCGACCTGATGCTCGACCTGACCCGCCGGCCGGGCCGGTTCGACGTCGTCCACAACAACTCGCTGCACCACCTGCCGATCGCGATGGCGCCGAGCCTCGACGTGCCGGTGGTGACGACGCTGCACACCCCGCCGGTGCCGTGGCTGGAGTCGGCGATCGGGCTCGCGAGCGGCCGCGGCGGGTCGTGCCGGTTCGTGGCCGTCAGCGACGCGACCCGCCGCCAGTGGGCGCCGCGGGTGGCGGCGTCGGTGGTGCACAACGGCGTCGACCCCGAGCGCTGGCCCGCGGGCCGCGGCGGACGACGCGCGGTCTGGTCGGGCCGGCTGGTGCCCGAGAAGGCGCCGCACGAGGCGGTGCGCGCCGCGCTGCTGGCCGGCGTCCCGCTCGACCTGGTGGGTCCGCTCGGCGACCGCGGCTACGTGGCCCGCGAGGTCGCGCCGCACCTCGGCGACCCCGACGACCCGCACGCGCCGGTGCGCTACCTCGGCCACCTCGACCAGCGCGCGCTCAGCGCCGTGGTGGGGGCGGCCGCGGTCGCCGTGGTGACCCCGGCGTGGGAGGAGCCGTTCGGGCTCGTCGCCGCCGAGGCCATGTGCAGCGGCACCCCCGTGGCCGCCGTGGCCCGGGGCGCCCTGCCCGAGCTGGTCACCGGGGCCACCGGCCGGCTGGCCGCGCCCGGCGACGTCGAGGCGCTCGCACGCGCCATCCGCGAGGCGGCCGGGCTCGACCGTGCGGCGGTGCGCGAGGAGGCGGTGGCGCGGTTCGGGCTGGTCGCGATGGTCGACGCCTACGAGCGGGTCTACCGCGACGTCGTCCGGCAGGCCGACGCGGCGTGATCGGCTACTACGCCCACCACCACGGCAGCGGCCACCTGCGCCACGCGCTGACGCTGGCCGAGCGGCTCGGCGACGTCACGGTGCTGAGCTCGCTGGCCCGGCCGGACGGCGTCCGGGTGCCCTGGCTCGAGCTGCCGATGGACGCCGACCCGGCCGACCCCGCCCCGCGCGACCCGACCGCCGGGGGAGCGCTGCACTGGGCGCCGCTCGGGCACCGCGGCCTCGCCCGCCGCACGGCGGCGGTGTCGGCGTGGCTCGAGCAGGCCCGGCCCGACGTCGTGGTCTGCGACGTGTCGCAGGAGGTCGCGCTGCTGTGCCGGCTGCACGGCGTGCCGGTGGTCTCGGTCGTGCCGCCCGGCCACCGCGACGACGCCGCCCACCACCTCGGGCTGCGCGCGGCCACCCGGCTGTGCGGGTTCTGGCCGGCGTCCGCGGACGGCGTGCTCACCGGTCTGCCCGACGACGTCGCCGCGCGGGTCGAGCCGCTGGGCGCGCTGTCGCGCCTGGCGACCCGGTCGTCCGGGCGGCGGCCGGGTGGCGGACGGCGGCTCGTCGTCCTCGGCGGCCGCGGCGGCGACGCGTGGACGACCGAGCAGGTGCGCCGGCTGGAGGCCGACGCCACCGGGTGGCAGGTCGACGTGCTCGGCCCCGGCGGCACCTGGGTCGACGACCCCGCGCCGCTGCTCGCCGCGGCCGACGTCGTGGTGGTGCAGGCGGGCCAGAACGCGGTGGCCGAGGCGGCGGCGTGCCGGGTGCCGACGATCGCGGTCGCCGCGGCGCGGCCGTTCGACGAGCAGGTCGCGACCGCCGCGGTGCTCGACCGCGGCCCGTGGCCCGTCGTGGCGCTGCCGCGGCTCGAGCACGACGACTGGCCCGCGCTGCTCGACCGCGTGGCCGTGCTGGACGGCGACGCCTGGGCCACCTGGTGCGACGGCGGGGCGGCCGACCGCTTCGCCGCGCTGGTGCGCGAGACGGCCGGCGCCCTCACCGGGACGGCGGCGTGAGCGCCCCCGGCCGGGTCGGGGTGGTGACCGTCGTCCACGGCCGTCACGAGCACCTCGCCCTGCAGGAGGCCGGCCTGGCCGCCTCGCACCGCCCGCCCGACGTGCGGGTGCGCGTCGCGATGGCCGACCCCGACGTCACCGGCCCCGACGTCGTGGCGCTCGACGTCGCCCCGGGCCGGCCGCTGCCGGTCGCGGCGGCGCGCAACCTCGGCGCCCGCACCGCGCTCGACGGGGGCGCCGACGTGCTGGTGTTCCTCGACGTCGACTGCGTACCCGCGCCCGGCGCGCTCGCCGCCTACGCCGAGGCGGTGGCCGACGAGCCCGGCACGGTGTGGTGCGGGCCGGTGACCTACCTCGAGGAGGCCGACCGGCCCTACCGCCTCGCCGACCTCGCACGGCTCGACGCGCCGCACCCCGCGCGACCGGCGCCCGCGCCGGGGGAGCGGCGGCACGACGACCGCTGGGCGCTGTTCTGGTCGCTGTCGTTCGCGGTCGGCGCCGCGGCCTGGGAGCGCTGCGGCGGCTTCGACGAGGCCTACGAGGGCTACGGCGGCGAGGACACCGACCTCGGCCAGCGCGCCGCCCGCGCCGGCCTGCGGCTGGGGTGGCTGGGCGCCGCCCGCGCCTACCACCAGCACCACCCGACGTCCGACCCGCCGGTGCAGCACGTGGCCGACGTCGTGCGCAACGGCCGGTTGTTCCGCGACCGGTGGGGCTGGTGGCCCATGGGCGGCTGGCTCGAGGCGTTCGAGGCCCGCGGGCTGGTGCGCCGGGTCGGTGACGACGGTGACGACTGGGTGGTCGCGACGTGACCGCGCTCGACGCCGGACGCCGCGCGCACTACGCCGGCTTCTACTCCGACGACGTCGGCCACCCGCTCGTCGTGGTCGGCAACTGCCAGGCCGAGTCGCTGCGGCTCCTGCTCGACCCCACGGACGAGCGCAGCGTCCGCGTGCCTCCGGTCTTCGAGCTGGACGCCGCCGAGGCCGCCCGGCTGCACGAGCTGGTGCGCCACGCGCGGGCGCTGGTGGTGCAGCCGGTGCGCGACGGCTACCGCGGCCTGCCGCTCGGCACTGAACAGCTGCGGGCGTCGCTGCCCGCGGGGGCGCGGTGCGTCGTCGTCCCCATCGTGCGGTTCACCGGACTGCATCCCACGCAGCTGGTGCACCACCCGGCCGAGGGCGCCGAGCCGATGCCGCTCGTGCCCTACCACGACCTGCGCGTGGTGCGGGCCGCGCTGACCGGCCGGGACGACGTCCCGGCGCTGGAGCGTGGGCACGTGCTGGCGGTGGCGGCGGCGTCGGTCGCCGAGCTGCGGCGGCGCGAGCGGCACACCGACGTCGCGGTCTCCGACCTGCTCGCCGAGCCCCGCCCCGACGACTTCCGCACCGTCAACCACCCCGGCAACCGCGTGCTCGTGGGCCTGGCCTCGCGCGTGGCCGCGGCGCTCGACCGGCCGCGGGCCACCGACCCCGGCGTCGGCCTGCTGACCTCGGTGCGCGCGCCGGTCGAGCCGGTCGTGGCGCGCACCTGGGGCTTCGGGTGGCGCCCCGAGCACGCCGACTGGTGGGTCGAGGGCGAGCGGCTGCCGGCGTCCGACGTGGCGGCCGCGCACCGCGCGCACTACGCGGCCCACCCGCCGCTCGCCACCGAGGTGTGGCAGGCCCACCTCGCCACCGCGCGCGACCTCGGGCTCGCACCGTGGGGGCCGCCCCGATGAGCGCACCGGCCCACCTCGTGGTCGCGGGCACCGCCCGCCACGGGGTCTCCCTGCTGGCCACCCAGCTCGCCGACCGCCTCGGCGCGCCGGTGGTCGACGACCTCGACGAGGCGGCCGCGCTGCCCGCCGTCCACGTGCACCTGACCGACACGCTGTTCGGCCGCACCCCCGGCGAGGCCGCCGGCGTGCTGCGGCGGCTGTGCGGGTCGACGCGGGTGACGCTGACGCTGCACGACGTGCCGCAGCCCACCGACGGCGACGGCTTCGCGCGGCGACGCGCCTGCTACGCCGACGTGCTCGGCACCGGGGCGCGCTGGGCGACCAGCTCGCGGTCGGAGCGGCTGCTGGTCGAGCGCTGGTGCGCCCCGGGCACGGACGGCGCGGTCGTGCCGCTGCCGGTCGTCGAGGTGGACGCCGCCCCGCAGGCCGCCGTCCGACCCGGACCGGTGCCACCCGGCGACGCCACGATCGGCGTGCTCGGCTGGGTCTACCCCGGCAAGGGCCACGAGCTGGCCCTGGCCGTCGCCGCCCGGCTCGGCACGTCGGCGGCGGAGCGGCCGCGGGTGGTCGCGCTCGGCGCCGTCGCCCCCGGCCACGACGACCTCGCCGAGCACCTGCGCGCCGAGGCCGACCGGCTCGGCGTCCGGCTCGAGATCAGCGGGTGGCTCGACGACGCCGCGCTCACCGCGCGGGCCGCCGCGGTCGACGTCCCGCTGGCCGGGCACCGCAACGTCTCGGCGTCCGGGTCGATCAACAGCTGGCTGACGGTCGGACGGCGTCCGCTCGTGCGGGCGTGCGACTACACGCGCGAGATGGCCGGGCTGCGGCCCGGCACCCTCGAGCTGTTCGACGCCGAGGCCGAGGACGACCCGGCCTCGCTCGTGGCGCAGGTGGCGGCGCGGCTGCGGTGGCCCGAGCTGGGCGTGGTGGCCGACGGCGCGCTGCTGCGCCCGACGCTCGACGACGTCGCCGGGCTCTACCGGGCGTGGTGGGCGTCGTGAGCCGTTCGCCGTGCGACGTGTGCCCCGGCCACGAGCCGCCGCCGCGGCTGGACGACGCCAGCACGGTCTCGGTGGTGGTGACCCACTTCGAGCAGCCCGACGACCTCGCCCGCACGCTGCGCTGCCTGGAGCAGCAGACGGTGGCGCCGGTCGAGGTGATCGTGACCGACGACGGGTCGGCCACGCCGCCGCGGGTGCCGGCCGGCGTCCGGCTGCTGACCCAGCCCGACCAGGGGTTCCGGGCCGCGCTGGCGCGCAACCGGGCGGTCGAGGCGGCGCGCGGCGACCTCGTCGTCCTGCTCGACGCCGACACCGCGCCCGAGCCGACGCTGGTCGAGCGGCTGACGGCGCCGGTGCGGGCCGATCCCGACGTGCTGGCCGGGGGACGCCGTCGGCACACCACCTACGGCGCGCCGGCGCTCGACCCGGCCGCCCCGCTGCGCGGAGCGCTCGAGCACGCGCTGCCCGAGCCGGCCTGGCTGGCCGAGGGGTGGGCCGGGTCCGACGACCTGCGGGCGGCCGACGACGGGTCGTTCCGCTACCTGTTCGGCGCCATCCTCGCCGCCTCGGCGTGGGGCTGGCGGCGCATCGGGGGGTTCGACCCCACGTTCTCCGACTACGGCGGTGAGGACTGGGACCTCGCCCACCGCTGGTGGCGCGACGGCGGCCGGCTGCGGCACGTGCCCGACGCCGTCGCCTGGCACCACGGCGCCGACGCCGGGCTCGAGCCGCGGGCGTGGGGCGAGACCGGCGTGGTCGACGACCGGCTGCTGGTCGAGTCGCTCGCCGTCGCACGCCGCATCCACGCCGCGCCGGTGGCCTTCCGCGGGCTGCGCTCCGGGCCGCCGCGGGTCGTCGTCACCCACGACGACGACCTGCCCGACCGCGAGCTGGTGATCGCCGTCGACGGGCTGCTCGCCGGGCTGCCGCACGCCGTCGTCGTGAGCGACCGGGCGGTGTGGGCGGGGGTCGGTGACGACCGCGTGCGCGCCGACGCCGGGCCGCTGCGGACGGCGTCCGTGGGGCTGCACCTGCACCGCGGCCTCACCGGCGACCCCGCCGCCTGGGTGCCGCTGGCGCACCCGGACGACGTCCGCGTGTGCCACGAGGTGGACGACGCCCCCGCCGTGACGGCGACCGACCTGCGCCGCCTGCGCCGCACCCACCTCGGCCTCGAGCCGGAGTCCGCGACCACCCGCCCGGTCCCCGACGCCCTCCGCCCGGTCGGCGACACCACGCTCGCGGCGTGGCTGGGCGGCTGGGGCTGAGAGGTGCCTCGAACTGCCGCGCGGGCGCAGATCGTGGGGCCGGGTCAAGTGGTGCGGGTTAGTTCGGCGCGCTGTGCTGGCGTGCGCGACACGCTGGTTCCGGTCACGGCGGTCATGGCCGTAGCGGAAACCAATCGGCGCTACCGCGATCATGCGGTGGGGGCTTCGGACCGGTGAGCTTTGGCTTGAGGAACTCGACAATGTCACGGCTGCTGGCAAAGGACGGGAAGACTCGAGCCTCGTCTGCGACGTCCCACACCATGGACGTGTACTCACTGAGTGCGCCCTTAGCTGGGTCCTCAGTGGTGCCCTCTGCATAAAGCACGACGAGGCGGGCGATGCGCCCATCCGTCTTGAGTCGAAGGACTCGGCCCATTCGCTGAATCATCTGCCGCCGACTATTGCTGGCGCTGACGACTACACCGAGGTCTGCCTCGGGTACGTCGATCCCCTCGTCCAACACGCGCGGAGCAGCTAGTGCAGTTCGCACGCCCGAGCGGAACGCGTCGAGCATCTGCTCGCGCTGCTCTCCGTCGAGCTCGCCATAAATCGCGCCCGCGGGGTGACCCAAGTTGCTGAGAAGTTGAGCCGCATCCACCGCAGCATTCTTGGTCTGGGTGAAGATCAGCGTGCCCTTTGCCTGCGCGATCGCTGGTTCTAGGTCTCGCAGGCACTGCCTCTTGGCGTCCGTGTCCGCCAGCAGGGCGCGTCGCTTGTTGAAACTCCCGACGAGGCGGCGGGCCGCCTGCTGCACATGGGGATCGGCATGCCCCTTGGCTGCCGCGCTTGCTTGCCTCATCAGTTCGTCGTGGCATTTCGAGAAGCCGTGTTGTTCAAGGACCTTCCGGGCCTGCCCGCCGCGACGAGAAAGCTGGTCGTATTGTGCCTGCTCGCTTTGTGATAGTCGGACGCCGATGAAAGCAAGCCTGAAGGATGTGACTACCTCTTCGCGGATCGCTCGTCGATAGTCGATTTCAAAGACGGGCTCAGGGCCGAAGTATTTGGCAAGCCGGGCGTCTCCATCGTCTCCGCGGGCGTAGGTAGCCGATAGTCCCAGTCGGGCCTCGAATTGGGTGTTCAAGTGCTCGCTCCACGACTCCGAGCCGTAGCGGTGACACTCGTCCGCGATGAGCAGGCCGGAACTGCCATCGAGAGGCACGAAGGGGGCGCTGTGGACGGTAGTCACGACTATGTCCTTCACACACAAAGTATCGCGATGACCGTCCCCACGTCGACCCACGCGCGCCGCGCCGAAATACTCGACGAGACTCCTATCCCATTGCCGAACCAGGGCCCGCGTCGGGACTACGACCAGTACCTTGCCGCCGCGGGCCAGTTCGGCGTGCGCAGCCTCGATGCCGACCATGGTCTTGCCGGTGCCGGTGACCGCTTGCACCACGCCTACACGACCCGCCTCTTCCCACTTCTCCAAGGCGTCGAGCTGCCAGGGCCGAAGCGGAAAGCCAGTGCGCTCAAAGGACCCGTGAGAACGGCCCCTAACAAGCTCTGCCGAAGCCAAAGCCGATCGCAAACTGAGGGACGCCGATTGCGGTGCGGTCAGGCACCATTGCGGTGGGGCTTCACCACGATGCCGAACCTCGCCTGCCCGTTCCAACTGATAGAGGCGGGAGTTGAGTTCGCGGGTACCGCCGTCCACACCAAGGCCGAGATCTCGCACCTGACGCAGGATCTCGCGCTTGTCGGACCATGGGTTGCTGGCAAGTGCGACCTTGATGGCGTGATCGAGCGACGCCGTCTCTGGTTCACCGGACTCGTTCCTGCGGAGGGGTCGAAGTGGGTGCGCTTCAGCGGTGACGGCTGCAGACATGTGCTCTCCGTTGGGGGCGGGGACATCTCAGATGGAGGGGAGGATTACTGACTCATCGGATGCTGTGTCAGCTGACTTGCGCCTTTGGTCGAAGATTGCTTGCTCGCACCTGATCGAGACGGACACCGCGGTTGTCACCTCGGTACTCGCAACCCCTACCGGTTGGTCCCTCGAAGGACGAGCAGCTGCATCGCTCATTCCGGGGCCTGGATTTGTCGGAGGTCGCTGGCACCGTGCCCCCATGACCGACCAACACGACCACCCCTGGCCCGGCCCCCTCGTGGTCGGCGCGTGCAGCACCGGCAGCCTGGCCTTCGTGCCCGAGGGTTACGCCGTTGGCGCGGCTGCCGAGCTCGACGGCTGGCGTGCTGCGACGACGTGGCGGGAGGCGCGCGAGCTGGCACGCACCGCCGAGCACCTCGGCGCGCCGTTCCACCTCGACGACCTGGAACCCGAGGAGGACGGTGAGGCCGCCTTCGACGTTCGCGAGGTCGGCGTCGTGGCCGACGGTGACTGGCCGCCGATGTCGTCCGCGGTGAGTCTCGAGCTGGTCGAGCGGTACTGGCCCGGGCGGGCGGCGTTCGCGCCCGGCTCGGCCGCCGAGACCGTGCTGAACGGCCCGTACCTCGAGGTTGACCCTGCCGAGGAGGCAGCGCTCGTCGCCGAGCTCGAGCGCGCTGGCTGCACGGTGCGCATCGACCACGACCTGATGCGCCGGGCTGGGCAGGTATGACCCCACTGTCGTTCGAGGTCGTGCCGGGCGACGCCGCCTCGACGGTCGTGCTGCACGTGCCGCACTCCTCGCGCACGGTCCCGCCCGACGTCCGGCGCGGCATCCTGCTGGACGACGCCGCGCTCGAGCGCGAGCTCGACGCGATCACCGACGCCCGCACCGACGAGATCGCCCTCGGCGCCGCCGAGGCGGCGGTGGTGCGGCCGTGGGTCTTCGTCAACCGGCTCTCACGGCTCGTCGTCGATCCCGAGCGCTTCCCCGACGAGCGGGAGGAGATGAGCGAGGTGGGCATGGGCGCGGTCTACGAGCGCACGACCGGGCTCGAGGTGCTGCGCCGTCCGACCGACGGCGAGCGGGCGTCGCTGCTGGCGGCGTACTTCGAGCCGTACGCCGACGCCCTCGCCCGCCTGGTGCGTGAACGACTGGCGGCCGTCGGCCGGGTCACCGTGCTCGACGTCCACTCCTACGCCCGCGACGCCCTGCCCTACGAGCGGCACGGCGACGGGCCGCGCCCCGAGGTCTGTCTCGGCACCGACGCCTTCCACACCCCGCCGTCCCTCGTCGCCGCCGCCCGCGCCTGCTTCGAGCCTCACGTCGACGACCTCGGCCTCGACTCGCCGTTCGCCGGTTGCTACGTGCCGCTGGAGCACTACGGCGTCGAGCCCGCCGTCACCGGCCTGATGCTCGAGCTGCGGCGCGACGTCGTCGCGGCCCGGCTCGACCGGCTCGCGTCCGCGACGGGCGCGCTGGTCGACCGCGTCGAGGACGACCGCCCGCGGTGACGCTCAGGCGCCGAGCAGCTGGCGCGCCATGACGACGCGCTGCACCTGGTTGGTGCCCTCGTAGATCTGGGTGATCTTGGCGTCGCGCATCATGCGCTCGGCCGGGAAGTCCTGGGTGTAGCCGGAGCCGCCGAGCAGCTGGACGGCGTCGACGGTGATCTCCATGGCGACGTCGCTGGCGTAGCACTTGGCGGCGGCGCCGAAGAACGAGAGGTCGGCGTCGTCGCGCTCGGACTTGGCGGCGGCGACGTAGACCAGCTGGCGGGCGGCCTCGAGCTTCATCGCCATGTCGGCGAGCATGAACTGCACGCCCTGGAACTCCGCGACCGCGCGGCCGAACTGCTGGCGCTCCTTGACGTAGCCGGTGGCGAGGTCGAGGGCGCCCTGCGCGATGCCGACGGCCTGCGCGCCGATGGTGATGCGGGTGTGGTCGAGGGTGCGCAGCGCCAGCTTGAGGCCGGTGCCGGGCTCGCCGATCATCCGGTCGGCGGGGATGCGGGCGCCGTCGAGCAGCACCTCGCGGGTGGGGGATCCCTTGATGCCGAGCTTCTTCTCGGGCGCGCCGAACGAGACGCCCTCGTCGTCCTTCTCGACCACGAACGCCGAGATGCCGCGGCCGCGGCCGGCGTCGGGGTCGGTGACGGCGAGCACGGTGTAGAACTGCGAGACGCCGGCGTTGGTGATCCACGCCTTCTGGCCGTCGAGCACCCAGTGGTCGCCGTCGCGCACGGCCCGGGTGCGCATCGAGGCCGTGTCGGAGCCGGCCTCGCGCTCCGAGAGCGCGTAGGAGAAGCCCTCGCCGGCCGCCAGTCGCGGCAGGTAGCGGCGCTTGAGGTCGTCGGAGCCACCGAGGATGACCGGCATCGAGCCCAGCTTGTTGACCGCCGGGATCAGGGACGACGACGCGCAGCCCCGCGCGACCTCCTCGATGACGATGCAGGTGGCCAGCGCGTCGGCACCGACGCCGTCGTAGTCGTCGGGCACGTGCGGGGCGTGGAAGTCGGAGGCGACCAGCGCGTCGTGCGCCTCCTGCGGGTAGCGCGCCTCGGCGTCGACGGCGGCGGCGTACGGCGTCACCTTGTCGGCGACGAGGTCGCGGACGGCGGCCCGCAGCTCGTCGTGGTCGTCGCTGGTGCGGAACAGGTCGAACGTCATCCGGGGCACTCCTGGGTCGGCTCGTGACGGCTTGCTACTCACGAGTATCCCGCGCCGTGGTCACGGTTCCCAACCGAGCGATCGCTCGGCTCGTGGACGCGGAACGGCCCGGCGGCCGCACGTGCCGAGCGATCGCTCGGTTCGTGCGGCGGCCGGGCCGCCGGGTTGCTCAGGTGCGGGTCGCGGCTGGCCTCAGCCCAGGCGACCGGCGATGTCGAGGACGCGGGTGACCAGGTGGTCGAGCGCGGCGAGGTCGGTCTCGTTCAGCTCGGACCCGCCGCCGGTGACCTTGCCGACGCCGTAGGGGTTGCCGTCGTTGAACTTGATCTGGTCGGTGTAGCCCGGCGGCACGATGATGCCGCCCCAGTGGGCGAAGGTGGTCATGAGCGAGAGCAGGGTGCTCTCCTGGCCGCCGTGCAGGGTCTGGCTCGAGGTGAAGCCGGCGTAGACCTTGTCGGCCAGCTTGCCCTCGCCCCACAGCGGGCCGAGGGTGTCGATGAAGCCCTGCAGCTGGCTCGAGACGTGGCCGTAGCGGGTGCCCGAGCCGATGATCGCGGCGTCGGCCCAGTCGAGGTCGGTCGGCTCGGCGACCGGCTGGCCCTCCATCTCGGCGACGTGGGCGGCCCAGGCGTCGACCGACTCGACGGCCTCGCGCGGGGCGGTCTCGCGCACGTGGCGCAGCCGCACCTCGGCGCCGGCCTTCTCGGCGGTCTCCGCGAGCCGGGTCGCCATCGCGTGCCCGGTGCCCTGGCTGGAGTAGTAGACGATCGCGAGCTTGGTCATGTTGAACACTCAATCATCCGGACGCCGTTCGACCCACACCCGTTCGGGTTGGCTCCGGAGGGGTGCCGGTCCGGCGCGTCGCGGCTCCACCACGGCCGGACCGAGAGCCGGGGGAGCGGACCGTCACGCTCCTCCTCCGCCGACCCTCCTAGGGTTGGGCCCATGGCTGATGCACCACGGATCTCGCGCGAGGAGGTCGCCCACCTCGCGACCCTCGCCCGGATCGACCTCGACGACGCCGAGCTCGACCACCTCGCCCCCCAGCTGTCGGTGATCCTCGACTCGGTGGCCTCCATCGCGGGCGTGGCCGGCGACGACGTCCCGCCGACGTCGCACCCGCTGCCGCTGACGAACGTCTTCCGCGACGACGTCGTCGTCCCCGGGCTGAGCGCCGAGCAGGCGCTCTCGGGCGCGCCCGAGCAGGACCAGCAGCGCTTCTCGGTGCCGCGCATCCTCGGGGACGAGCAGTGAGCGCCCTGGTGCGGCGCACGGCGGCCGAGCTCGCCGACGCCCTCGCCGCGGGCGAGACCAGCTCGGTCGAGCTGACCCGGGCGCACCTCGACCGCATCGGCGAGGTCGACGGCGCCGTCCACGCCTTCCTGCACGTCGACGCCGAGGGCGCGCTCGCCCAGGCCGCGGCCGCCGACGAGCGCCGCGCCGAGGGCACCACGCTCTCGCCGCTGGACGGCGTCCCGATCGCGGTCAAGGACGTGCTGGCCACCGAGGGGCTACCCACCACGTGCGGCTCGAAGATCCTCGAGGGCTGGGTGCCGCCGTACGACGCCACCGCGGTCGCGCGGCTGCGCGCGGCCGGCCTGCCGATCCTCGGCAAGACCAACATGGACGAGTTCGCGATGGGCTCCTCCACCGAGCACTCCGCCTACGGCCCCACCCGCAACCCGTGGGACCTCGACCGCATCCCCGGTGGCTCCGGCGGCGGGTCGGCCGCGGCCGTCGCCGCCTTCGAGGCGCCGCTCGCGCTGGGCACCGACACCGGCGGCTCGATCCGTCAGCCGGGCGCCGTCACCGGCACCGTCGGCGTGAAGCCGACCTACGGCGCCGTCTCGCGCTACGGCCTCGTGGCGCTGGCCAACTCGCTCGACCAGGTCGGCCCGGTCACCCGCACCGTGCTCGACGCCGCGCTGCTGCACGAGGTGATCGGCGGGCACGACCCGCGCGACTCCACCTCGATTCAGGCGCCCGTGCCCGACCTCGTGGCCGCCGCCCGCCGCGGGGCCGACGGCGACCTCACCGGCGTCCGCGTCGGCGTCGTCAAGGAGCTCGGCGGCGACGGCTACCAGGACGGCGTCCTCGCCCGGTTCACCGAGACCGTCGACCTGATGGTCGCCGCGGGCGCCGAGGTGGTCGAGGTCTCGTGCCCGAGCTTCGTGCACGCCCTCGCGGCCTACTACCTGATCCTGCCGGCCGAGGCGTCGAGCAACCTCGCCAAGTTCGACGCCATGCGCTACGGCCTGCGGGTGCTGCCCGACGGCGTCGCCGACCCGAGCGCGGAGGAGGTCATGCGGGCCACCCGCGACGCCGGCTTCGGCGACGAGGTCAAGCGCCGCATCATCCTGGGCACCTACGCGCTCTCCAGCGGCTACTACGACGCCTACTACGGGCAGGCGCAGAAGGTGCGCACGCTCATCACGCGCGACTTCGACGCCGCGTTCGAGCGGGCGGACGTGCTGGTCAGCCCCACGGCGCCCACCACGGCGTTCCGGCTCGGCGAGAAGGTCGACGACCCGCTGGCGATGTACCTCAACGACCTCGCCACCATCCCCGCCAACCTCTCCGGCGTGCCCGGCATCTCGGTGCCGAGCGGGCTCGCCGACGAGGACGGCCTGCCCGCCGGCCTGCAGGTGCTGGCGCCGGTGCAGGCCGACGACCGCTGCTACCGCGTCGGCGCGGCGGTCGAGGCGATCCTGACCGAGAAGTGGGGCGGGCCGCTGCTGGTCCAGGCCCCCGACGTCCCGAACGGAGCCCGCGCATGACCACGACCGCGCACGGCGAGACCCTCGTCCCCTTCGACGACGTGCTGGCCCGCTACGAGCCCGCGCTCGGCCTCGAGGTGCACGTCGAGCTGAGCACCGCCACCAAGATGTTCTGCGGCTGCCCCGCGACGTTCGGCGGCGAGCCGAACACGCAGGTGTGCCCGGTGTGCCTGGGCCTGCCGGGCGCGATGCCGGTGGTGAACCGGGCGGCGGTCGAGTCGGCCATCCGCATCGGGCTGGCGCTCAACTGCTCGATCGCCGAGTGGTGCCGCTTCGCGCGCAAGAACTACTTCTACCCCGACATGCCGAAGAACTTCCAGACCTCCCAGTACGACGAGCCGATCGCCTTCGACGGGTGGCTCGACGTCGAGCTGGGGGACGGCGAGACCGTGCGCGTCGAGATCGAGCGCGCCCACATGGAGGAGGACACCGGCAAGTCGACCCACGTCGGCACCACGGGCCGCATCCACGGCGCCACGCACAGCCTCGTCGACTACAACCGCGCCGGCATCCCGCTCATCGAGATCGTCACCCGGCCGATCCTCGGCATCGGCGAGCGGGCACCCGAGGTGGCCGCGGCCTACGTGCGCCAGCTGCGCGACCTGATCGTGGCGCTCGGCGTCTCGGAGGCCCGCATGGACCGCGGCAACCTGCGCGCCGACGTCAACCTGTCGCTCTCGCCGCGCGACGGCGAGGGCGCGGGCGTGCTCGGCACTCGCACCGAGACCAAGAACGTCAACTCGTTCCGCTCCGTCGAGCGGGCGGTGCGCTTCGAGATGCAGCGCCACGCCGCCGTGCTGGACGGCGGCGGGTCGATCCTGCAGGAGACCCGCCACTGGCACGAGGACACCGGCGTGACCACCTCGGGCCGCGAGAAGTCCGACGCCGAGGACTACCGCTACTTCCCCGAGCCCGACCTGGTGCCCGTCGCGCCCGACGTCGCCTGGGTCGACGAGCTGCGCGGCACGCTGCCCGAGAACCCGGCCCAGCGGCGCACCAAGCTGCAGGCCGAGTGGGGCTTCACCGACCTCGAGATGCGCGACACGGTCGGCGCCGGGGCGCTCGGGCTGGTCGAGGAGACCGTCGCCGCCGGCGCCGCCCCGCAGGCGGCCCGCAAGTGGTGGCTCGGCGAGCTCGCACGGCGCGCCAACGACACCGGCGCCGACATCGCCGACCTCGGCGTCACGCCGCAGCAGGTGGCCGGCGTCCAGGCGCTGGTCGACGCCGGCACCATCAACGACAAGCTGGCCCGCCAGGTCATCGACGGCCTGCTGGCCGGCGAGGGCACCCCGGAGCAGATCGTCGAGGCCCGCGGCCTGGCCGTCGTCTCCGACGAGGGCGCGCTCGGTGCCGCCGTCGACGAGGCCATCGCCGCCAACCCCGACGTCGCCCAGAAGATCCGCGACGGCAAGGTCGCCGCCGCCGGCGCCCTCATCGGCGCGGTGATGAAGCAGATGCGCGGCCAGGCCGACGCCGGCCGGGTCCGCGAGCTCATCCTCGAACGCCTCACCTGACCCTGTCGGACGGCGGTAGTCCCTGACGCAGATCAAGGTCGCGGGCCCGACAACCTTGATTTACGTCAGGGACTACCGCTACTGACCTATCGCGATAGTCCGGCAGGGGTAGTCCCTGACGTTCGGGGGGTCCGGACAGCCGTTCGACCCCGCAAACGTCCGGGACTACCGGGCTCGGCCCCCCGGCGAAGCGGGGCCGACGGTGGGTTGGGTCTAGGGTCGGCGCGACAAGTCCATCAACGCCCGAGGTGGGGAAAGCCGGTCGAAGTCCGGCGCTGACCCGCAACCGTAGGCGGCGTCCCCGGTGTGAGCCGGGGGCCCGTGAGCCGGAGCACCCGTCCGTGGCGTCCTCACCACATCGCTGTCGTGGAACAACGGCGGGTGGCCCGGCCCCTCGCCGTGCCCTCCCGCCGTGTGCAGCGGGAAGGAACCCCGTGTCCCACCGTCCCAAGCGCCTCGGCGCCCTCGTCGCCGCCGCTGCGGCCGCCACCCTGGTCGTCACCGGCACCGTCGGCGGAGCCGTCGCCCCGGCGCAGGCCGCCAAGGGCCCCGCCGGCGCCGCCGGCTGGCTCGGCAACCAGCTCACCGAGGGCCTGGTCTACAACGGCCAGTTCCAGTTCAACGACTACGGCCTCACCGCCGACGTCGGCATCGCCCTCGACCGCCTCGGCGGCCAGCCGGGCAAGGAGGCCGCCGTCCGCAAGGCGATGGCCCGCAACGTCGAGAGCTACATCACCGGCGTCGACTTCGGCAGCAAGGACCGCTACGCCGGCCAGACCGCCAAGGCGCTCGTGCTCGCGCAGGCCACCGGCGGCAACCCGCGCTCCTTCGGCGGGGTCAACCTGGTCACCCGCCTCGGCTCGCTGACGCAGTCCGAGGGCACCACCGCCGGCCGCATCCGCGACCGCGGCGCCAGCGACTTCTCCAACAGCATCGGTCAGTCCTTCGCCGCCCGCGGCCTGTCGGTCGCCCGCTCGCCCAAGGCCGCGGACGCCGTCGCGTTCCTGCTCAAGCAGCAGTGCAGCGAGGGCTTCTTCCGCCTCGGCTTCGCCCCCGAGGGCAAGCGCCGCCAGTCGTGCGACCAGGGTGACGCGAACCTGAGCGTGCCCGACACCGACACGACCGCCCTCGCCGTCATCAACCTCTCGGCGATCGGCAAGAAGTCGCCGGCGGTCAAGCAGGCCATCGCCGACGGCGTCGGCTGGCTCCGCAAGGCCCAGAAGAAGGACGGCAGCTTCGGCGGCGGCCCGACCACCGAGGGCAGCAACTCCAACAGCACCGGCCTGGCCGCGTGGGCCCTCGGCGAGAACGACGCCTGCACCGCGGCGGCGAAGGCCGCCACCTGGGTCGGCAAGCTGCAGCAGGGCCGCGGCGCCATCGCCTACGACCGGGCGGCGTTCGACGCCGGCCGCGACGGCATCGGCACCGCCGAGAAGGACCAGTGGCGTCGCGCGACCGCGCAGGCCGCGCCCGCCCTGGTCTACCGGTCCACCGCCGCCTGCCGCGGCTGACCGTGCGTCGCGCGCTCGCGCACGCGCTGACGGTGGCCGTCCTGGCCACCGTCGGCGCGGCCGCGCTCACCACGACGACGACGGCCCCCGCGGCCGCGGCCGGCCCGTGCACCGGCCGGGGTGTCACCGTCATCGTCGACTACAACAGCCTCGGCGGCGGGGTGCAGGGCACCTGCGTCACCGGCGGTGGCGGCCGGACGGCCGCGTCGTCGTTCACCGCCGCGGGGTTCCCGCTGCGCTACGCCCAGCGCCAGCCGGGCTTCGTGTGCCGGGTCTCGAACAAGCCGACGTCCGACCCGTGCGTCAACACCTCGCCGGCCAGCGCCTACTGGGGCCTGTGGTGGACCAACGGCAAGACCGGCACGTGGGTCTACTCCAGCCTCGGCGTCACCTCGCTGAAGGTGCCCAACGGCGGGTCGGTCGCGTTCTCGTGGGACGACAAGGCGGGCAACCAGCCGCCGACCTACCCCGCGCCGAAGACCCAGCGAGCCGAGCCGGAGCCGTCGGAGGAGCCCACGCCGACGCCGGACACGACGCCGACGCCGGACCCGACCCCCACGCGGACGCCGGACCCGGCGCCCACCGAGCAGCCCGACCCGACGACCCCGGCGGAGCCGACCCCCACGGCGGACGACGCGACCCCCACCGCGCCCGGCCCGTCCGACGCCGGCGGGTCGTCACCGTCCGCGATCCCGTCCGCGGGCCCGTCGGAGGAGGCGCCCTCGGCGAGCCCGTCCGGGACGCCGAGCGGCCGCCCCTCCCGGGGGCCGCGCGGCCCCCGGGAGTCGGCCGAGCCCGAGCCGTCGGCGTCCGGGTCGGACGAGCCGGCGGCGTCCGGTGACGAGCAGACGCTCCCGCCGCTCGCCGAGCCCGAGCCGGTCGAGACCACCGAGGCGGCCGACACGACCGACGGCGGCCTGCCCGGCTGGCTCGCCCCCGGGCTGATCGCCGTGGTCTTCGCCGGTGCGGGCGCCGCGTGGCTGCTGCGCCGCCGGGGCGCCGAGCACTGATCGAGGGAACGACGACGTGAGGACGCTGCCGCGCGACCTGCACCCCGTGGCCTGGTGGCTGTGGGCGATCGGGCTCGCGACGGCGACGTCCCTCACGACCAACCCGCTGGTGCTGCTGCTGCTCGTCGGGGTGGTCGGCGTCGTCGTGACGCTGCGCCGCACCGACCACCCGTGGGCGCGCTCGTTCCGGTTCTACGTCTGGCTCGGCGTGGCCGCCGTCGTGCTGCGCGTGCTGTGGCGCGTGCTGCTCGGCGGCGGCTACCCGGGCACCGTCGTCCTCGACCTGCCCGAGGTCCCGCTGCCCGACTGGGTGCTCGGCATCAGCCTGCTCGGCCCGGTGACCCGCGAGGCGCTGCTCGCCGGCCTGTACGACGGGCTGCGGCTGGCCGCCATCGTCATCTGCGTCGGCGCGGCCAACAGCCTGGCCAACCCCAAGCGGCTGCTGCGCAGCCTGCCGCCGGCGCTCTACGAGCTCGGCACCGCGCTGGTCGTCGCGGTGACGGTGCTGCCGCAGTTCACCCAGAGCATCCGCCG
Source organism: Nocardioides marinquilinus (assembly GCF_039543705.1). Classification (NCBI taxonomy): domain Bacteria; kingdom Bacillati; phylum Actinomycetota; class Actinomycetes; order Propionibacteriales; family Nocardioidaceae; genus Nocardioides; species Nocardioides marinquilinus. The sequence continues at coordinate 144,634 of NZ_BAABKG010000005.1, read as the reverse complement.
GGTGCGCGCCGCGCAGGCGCTGCGGGCCGGCGAGACCGGCCGCGTGCGCCGGCTGCGTCGCTTCCTCGTGCCGGTGCTCGAGGACACCTTCGAGCGCTCGCTCGCGCTCGCCGCCGGCATGGACACCCGCGGCTACGGCCGCTCCGGCGACGCCGGCCGGGTCGAGCGACGCGTCACCGGCGGCCTGATGATCGCCGGGCTGTGCGGCGTCGTCGTCGGCGTCTACGCGCTGCTCGACCAGACCGCGCCACGGCTGCTGGCCGCGCCCATGCTGCTGCTCGGCGTGCTGGTCGCGGCCGCCGGTCTGCTCAACGCCGGACGACGGGTCGGCCGCACCCGCTACCGGCCCGACCGCTGGCGCGCGCCCGAGCTCGCCGTCGTCGGCGTCGGCCTCGCCGTCGCCGTGGTCGGCTGGTGGGTCAACCGCCACCAGGTGCCCATCGCCTACCCCGACGTCACCGTCGCCCCCGAGGTCAGCCTCGCCGCGCTCGCCGCCGCGATGCTCGGGCTGCTCGCCGTCGTGGTGACCCCGCCGCCCAGCAGCGTGGCGCCCGCGCCGCGCGAGCCGGCGCGCGCCCAGCGGCCGGAGCGCCCCGAGCGCGAGGTGGAGGCGGCGCGATGACCCTGCTCGAGCTGCGTGGCATCACGCTCGACTACCCCGACGACGTCCGGGTGCTCGACGCCGTCGACCTCGACCTCGACGAGGGCGAGCTGATGGTGGTCAGCGGCCCCACCGGCGTCGGCAAGTCGAGCCTGCTCGGCGTCGTCACCGGCCTCGTGCCGCGGTTCTCGGGCGGCACGCTGCGCGGCGACGTGCGCCTGGACGGCGAGAGCATCGTCGTCCTGCCGCCGCGCGAGCGGGCCCACGCCATCGGCTACGTCGGCCAGGACCCCGCGGCCGGGTTCGTCACCGACACCGCCGAGGACGAGCTGGCCTACGGCATGGAGCAGCTCGGCCTGCCGCCGGCCACGATGCGCCGCCGCGTCGAGGAGACCCTCGACCTGCTCGGGGTCGCCGACCTGCGCCGCCGCGACCTGCACACCCTCTCCGGCGGCGAGCAGCAGCGCATCGCCATCGGCTCGGTGCTCACCATGCACCCGCGGCTGCTCGTGCTCGACGAGCCCACCTCGGCCCTCGACCCCACCGCCGCGGAGGACGTGCTCGCCACCCTCACCCGGCTCGTGCACGACCTCGGCGTCAGCGTGCTGCTCGCCGAGCACCGCCTCGAGCGGGTCGTGCCGTTCGCCGACCGGATGGCGCTGCTCACCGGCGGCGGGCGCGTCGAGACCGGCGACCCGGCCGACCTGCTGGCCCGCTCGCCCGTCGTCCCGCCGCTGGTCGAGCTGGGCCGGGCCGCCGGGTGGACGCCGCTGCCGCTCAGCGTGCGCGAGGCCCGGCGGGCGGCCCGGCGGCTGACCCTCGCCCCGCCGCCCGCGGACCCGCCCGCGCCGGCCCCCGCACCGCTGCTCACCGCCACCGGCGTCGGGGTGACCCACGGCCCCGTCGTCGCCCTGCGCGAGGTCGACGTCACGCTCGACGCCGGCCGGGTCACCGCGCTGATGGGACGCAACGGCTCGGGCAAGTCGACCCTGCTCTGGACCCTGCAGGGCACCCGCAAGCGGCGCACCGGCCGCGTCGAGGTCGGGCGGCCCGGCGCCGACGGTCGCGACCCGGCCGCGCTCGACCCCGCCGGGCGCCGCGCCCTCGTCGGCCTGCTGCCGCAGACCGCCGGCGACCTGCTCTACCTCGAGACGGTGGCGCAGGAGTGCGAGGCCGGGGGAGCGGGCACCCGGGCGCTGCTCGAGCGCCTCGTGCCCGGCATCGACGACGACGCCCACCCCCGCGACCTCTCCGAGGGGCAGCGCCTGGCCCTCGCCCTCGCGCTCGTGCTGGCGGCCCGCCCGCGCGTCGTCCTGCTCGACGAGCCCACGCGCGGCCTCGACTACACCGCCAAGGCCGCGCTGGCCCGCATCCTGCGCGAGCTGGCCGTCGACGGCCACGCCGTGCTCGTCGCCACGCACGACGTCGAGTTCGTGGCCACCGCCGCGGACGACGTCGTGGTGCTGGCCGAGGGCGAGGTCGTCTCGGCGGGCCCGACCCGTCGGGTCGTGCTCGAGTCGCCGGCGTTCGCCCCGCAGGTCACCAAGGTGCTCGGCCCGCCGTGGCTCCGCGTCGACGAGGTGGTGGCGGCCCTGTGAGCACCGTGTCCCGAGGCCCGGCGCACGTCGCGTCGACGTCACCGCGCGCCATCCCGCTGTCGTGGCGCTCGCGCGTCGTGCTGGCCGTCGCGTCGCTGGCCGGCCTGATGATGCTGTGCTGGCCGCTGCTGGTGCGCGTCGGGCCCGGCGACCGCATCGACCCGCCGTTCCTGTTCCTCGTGCTCCTGCCGGTGGTCATCGCGGTGGTGGTGGCCGAGCTCAGCGAGGGCGGCATCGACTCGCGGGTGCTGGCGATCCTCGGCGTGCTGTCGGCGGTCAACGCGCTGATGCGGCTGCTCTCGGCCGGGACGGCGGGCGTCGAGCTGGTCTTCTTCCTGCTGATCCTCGCCGGGCGGGTCTTCGGCCCCGGCTTCGGCTTCGTGCTGGGCGTCACCTCGCTGTTCGCCTCGGCGCTGATGACCGCGGGCGTCGGCCCGTGGCTGCCGTTCCAGATGCTGTGCGCGGCCTGGGTCGGCATGGGCGCCGGGCTGCTGCCGCGGCGCGTCACGGGCCGCTGGGAGGTCGCGATGCTGGCGGCGTACGGCGTGGTGGCCGCCTACGCCTACGGCCTGCTGATGAACCTCTCGGGCTGGCCGTTCCTGCTCGGCGTCGCGGTGCCGGGCGCCGAGGGCAACCTGACCTACGTCGCCGGCGCCCCGCTGCTGGAGAACCTGCGGACCTTCCTCGTCTACACGCTCATCACCTCGACCGGCAGCTTCGACACCGGCCGCGCGATCACCACCGCGGTCGCCGTGGTCGTCCTCGGGCCGGCGGTGCTGACCACGCTGCGCCGGGCCGCCCGGCGCTCGATCGTGACCCCATGATCACTCCGGGCCAGGCCGGCTAGCCCGGTCGGTCGACGGCGTCTGACCCGGTCGGACCACCTGTCCCCAGGGCCCCGTCCGAGTTGTCCGAAGGCCGGTCGCGAGTTCTCCTCTCGTTCACGTCCGGAGCCCGCTGCGTTGGGCCCCGACCCCCACGCTCCTCGTGGCCGGCGGGGGACGCCGCGCCACCCGTACATGGGGACCAGGGGAATCAGGGACACGTGACCACCACGACGCCCGACCTCGACGCCGACGGCGTCGAGGTCGATGTGAAGCCGCGCGCCATCTCGCGCCGCACGACCGGCAGCGACCGGGTCTTCGTCTACGGCGCCCGCACGATCGGCGCCTCGGTGCTGGTCATCACCGGCGGCGTCGGCCTCTTCCTCGGCTGGCAGGCCCGGCCGACGCTCGAGCGCTACGGCCTGCGGTTCTTCCTCGAGCAGCAGTGGTCGCCCGACACCGACGTCGTCGGCATCGCCGCGGTGCTCGTCGGCACGTTCCAGGTCGCGCTGGTGGCGATGGTCATCGCCTTCCCGCTGGCGCTGCTGACCGCGCTCTACATCAGTGAGTACGCGCCGGAGCGGATCAGGTCGACGCTGGTCTCGCTCGTCGACCTCATGGCCGCGGTGCCCTCGGTGATCTACGGCCTGTGGGGCGCGCTGCTGATCATGCCCCACGCCGCCGACCTCGCCATCTGGTTCGACCGCCACCTCGGCTGGCTGCCGATCTTCGCGGTGCCCGGCGGCCGCGCCGACAGCCCGCTGCCCGCGCTGAGCCAGTACGGCTTCAGCGCGTTCTGCGCCGGCATCCCGGTCTCGATGATGGTCATGCCGATGGCCTGCGCGGTGATGCGCCAGGTCTTCTCGCAGACGCCGCCGGGGGAGAAGGAGGCCGCGCTCGCGCTCGGCGCGACCCGGTGGGGCGTCGTCCGCGCCGTGGTGCTGCCCTTCGGTCGCGGCGGCATCATCGGGGGCACGATGCTCGCCCTCGGGCGGGCGCTGGGCGAGACCATCGCGGTGCTGCTGATCCTCTCGCCGGCCTTCGAGATCAAGTGGAGCCTCACCGAGAAGGGCGGCAACACCGTCAGCGCCCTCATCGCGGGCCAGTTCAACGAGGCCACCGCCTCGCAGCTCTCGGCGCTGCTCGCGGCCGGCTTCGTGCTGTTCCTCATCACGCTGCTGATCAACACGCTCGCCGCGACGGTGGTCAACCGCAGCCGGTCCGGGGCGGAGACGGGCTGATGACGACGACCGCCCCCGACCCGCGGCTGGACGACGCCGTGGTGCCCGCCGCGCCGCGGACCCACCTGCCGAGCCGCGACGCCGACGCCCCGCCCGCCCAGCCACGCACCTCCCTCGGCCGCATGTCGCCCGACGAGCTGTTCGTGCGCGCCGGGTCGTGGGTCGCCGGGCTCGGCCTGGCCTGGCTGATCACCCAGCGACTGCTGCCGCTCACCGGCCTGCCCTGGTTCCTCGTCGTGTGGTTCTGCAGCGGCCTCCTCGTGACGGTCGTGGCCACCGCCATGACCGGCACCGCCGTCGAGGTGCGCGACCGGGTGGCCGCCGCGGTCGTCACCGCCGCCGCGCTGTTCGTCGGCGCCGCGCTCGTCAGCGTGGTCGTCTACGTGGCGGTCAAGGGCTGGCGCCCCGTGCTCAACCTGAACTTCTTCCTCGACGACATGTCGGGCGTCGGCCCCAAGGACCCCTTCGACGAGGGCGGCATCCGCCACGCCATCGTCGGCTCGCTCATCCAGATCGGCATCGCCGTCGCCATCACCCTGCCGCTCGGCGTCGGCACGGCCGTCTTCATGACCGAGGTCGGCGGGCGGTTCGCGCGCGTGGTTCGCACCATCGTCGAGGCGATGACCGCGCTGCCCTCAATCGTGGCCGGGCTGTTCATCTACACCGTCTGGATCCTCGCCCTCGGCCAGCCGCGGTCGGGCTTCGCGGCCGCGCTCGCGCTGTCGGTGATGATGCTGCCGATCATCGCCCGCGCCGCCGACGTCGTGCTGCGCGTCGTCCCCGGCGGGCTGCGCGAGGCCAGCCTCGCCCTCGGCGCCAGCCGCTGGCGCACCGTGTGGCACGTCGTGCTGCCGACCGCCCGGCCGGGCCTGGCCACCGCGCTCATCCTCGGCGTCGCCCGCGGCATCGGCGAGACCAGCCCGGTGCTGCTCACCAGCGGTGCCGCCGACTTCACCAAGCTCAACCCGTTCGACGGCTCGATGAACTCGCTGCCGCTGTTCATCTTCGGCGGCGTCCGCAGCGGCAACGCCATCGCCATCCAGCGGGCCTACGGCGCCGCCCTGGTGCTGCTCGTGCTGGTGCTCGTGCTGTTCGTCGTCGCCCGCCTGCTGGCCCGGCAGCGCTCCACCGGACGCCGGCCCCGGCGCCCCGGGCGAGCGCCCCGACCCGCCCGCCCCGCCCGCCGATCCCTGCGCCCGTCCCGGAGGACCCGATGACCCGCCACCGCCGACTGCTGGCCGCCCTCGCCGCGGGGGCCGCCCTGGCCCTCGCGACGCTCGGGGCCGGCGCCGCCTCGGCCGACCAGCACCCCACCAGGGACGCCGGGGACACCGGAGACGCCGCGCACGCCGGGGACGCCGCCGTCCCCGCCGTGGCCGCCGCCGGGCCCACCCCGGTCGCCCGCGCGGCGTACGCCACGATCGAGGGCACCGGCTCGACCTGGTCCGAGCTGATCGTCAAGCAGTGGATCGCCGACGTCGACGCGATCGGCATCAAGGTCGTCTACACCGGCGGCGGCTCGTCGAAGGGCCGCAAGGACTTCGCCCAGAACACCACCGACTTCGCGATCTCCGAGATCCCCTACCAGGGCCGCGACGAGGCCGGGCAGGCCGACACCAGCAACGGCCGCGACTTCTCCTACCTGCCGATCGTGGCCGGTGGCACGGCGTTCACCTACCAGCTCAAGGTCGGCGACGACCTGGTGCGCAACCTGCGCCTGTCGGGCGAGACGATCGCGAAGATCTTCACCGGGCAGATCACCAACTGGAACGACGCGCAGATCACCGCCGACAACAACGGCCGCTCGTTCCCCGACAAGACGATCGTGCCGGTGGTGCGCTCCGACGGGTCGGGCACCACCGCGCAGCTCACCAGCTGGCTCGACGCCGCCTACCCCTCGATCTGGCGGCCCTACTTCGGGCGCGCGGGGCTGACGTCGTACTACCCGAGGAAGGGCGACACGATGATCGCCCAGGCCGGCTCCGACCAGGTCATGAACACCGTCTCGGGCTTCGCCGGCGACGGCACCATCGGCTACGTCGAGTACTCCTACCCGATCGACAAGGACTATCCGGTCGTCAAGGTGCTCAACCGGGCCGGCTACTACGTCGAGCCGACGCAGTACAACACCGCCGTCGCGCTCACCAAGGCCCGGATCAACCGGGACCGGTCCGACCCCACCCGCTACCTCACGCAGATCCTCGACGGCGTCTACAACAACCCCGACCCGCGGGCGTACCCGATCTCCTCGTACTCCTACATGATCATCCCGACCGCGGCCGACGACCGGCGGATGACGACGGCCAAGCGGCAGTCGCTCGCCGACTTCCTCTACTACTCGCTGTGCAGCGGGCAGACCAAGGCCGGCCCCTACGGCTACTCGCCGCTGACGCTCAACCTGGTCGAGGCCGGGTTCGAGCAGGTCGCCCAGCTGAAGAAGGCCGACCCGGCCGTCGACCTCACCGACCGCGACGTCCGCTCCTGCAACAACCCGACCTTCGACGGCAAGGACCCCAGCCGCAACCGCCTCGCCGAGATCGCCGCCATGCCGCCGGCCTGCGACCGCCAGGGCGAGGGCCCGTGCGGTGGCGACACCGGCCAGAACGTCAACAACGACGGCTCCACCGACCCGGGCACCACGGACCCGTCGGACCCCGGCACCACCGACCCCGGCACCACCGACCCCGGCAGCACCGACCCGGGCACCGGTCCCGGAGGCGTCGACCCCGGCACCACGGGCCCGGACGGCGTGGTCCCGCCGCCCGGCTCGACCGGCCCCGGCGGCACCGACCCGACGACCGACGGCACCCGCCCCGGCGCCCCGGTGGTCTCGACCGACCCCGAGACCGGCGAGCAGGTGCTCGTGGGCGCCGAGACCACGAGCGGGCTGGACGACCCCGCCGCCGAGGCGATCTTCGCCAACGCCCAGACCCTCGACGAACGGCCACCGGACTCCCGCACCTTCGGCATGGTCGCGGTGCTCGAGCTGCTCGCGCTCGTGCTGCTGCCCGGCGCCTTCCTCGCCTTCTACCGCCGCCGCGGCGTCGGCCCGAGGACGCGGTCGTGACGCCGCGACGAGGCCGCGCGCTGGTCGCGGCGGCCGCCGCCCTCCTCGCCCTCGGTGCCACCGCGCTCTCCGGCGCCACGACCGCGACCGCCGACGTCGCGACGGCCGGCGCCGCCGTCCGCAGTGCCGCTCCACCGGCGCCGGCCACGGACGACGGCTACCGCCGCACCAGGACCCTGCAACGGGTCTTCACCGAGGCCGACGGCACCCGCACCACCGTGGCGAGCTACGAGGTCACGGTGCGCGCCGACCAGACCCGCAACCTGCGCGGACGCCAGCGCATCCGCATCTCGTGGACCGGCGCCCAGCCGTCCGGCGGCCGGGCGAGCAACCCCTACGGCGAGCGCGGCCTGACCCAGGAGTACCCCGTCGTCGTCCTGCAGTGCCGCGGCCGTGACGACGCCCGCCTGCCGCTCGCCAGGAGGCTGCGGCCCGAGACGTGCTGGACGGCGTCGGTCGCCCAGCGCTCGCAGGTGCTGCGCTCGGAGGGCGAGTCGATCTGGCGCCACGACCTCCACGCCGCGGACGCCGACCGGCAGCCGGTCAGCGGCACCGACCCGGCGCCCGCCGCCGAGGCCTGCCCCGACCTGTCGATCCCCGGCTACAGCACCCACCTGACCCAGTTCGTCGCCCGCTCCGGCACCGTCTACCCCGCCTGCGACGCCGACTCCATGCCGCCCGAGGCGGCCGTCGACGCGGCCTTCCCGCCGGCCGAGATCGCGGCGTTCACCGACGAGACCGGCCGCGGGTCGGTACAGCTCGAGGTGCGCAGCGACGTCGAGAACGAGTCGCTCGGCTGCAGCCACGAGGTCGCCTGCTCGGTCGTCGTGGTGCCGATCGTCGGTCTCAGCTGCGACCGGCCGGCCGTGCCGATGACCCTCGACGACAAGGCGTGCCGCGCCTTCGGCCGCTTCGCCCCCGGCTCGAGCAACGGCATCGGCGAGGGCATCGACCAGGCGGTCGGCCCGGCGCTGTGGTGGTCGGCGTCCAACTGGCGCAACCGCTTCACGGTGCCGATCACCTTCGGCCTGCCGCCCGACACCTGCGACCTGCTCGACCCGCGGCCGCCGACGGGGTTCTACGGCTCCGAGCTGCTCGCGCAGGCCGCCCTGCAGTGGTCGCCGGCGTACTGCCTCGACGAGAAGCGGTTCAAGTTCCAGCTCAACCAGATGAGCGACGCCGCCGGCTTCAACCTGATGGAGGACGGCACCGGCCCGGCCGCGATCGTCTCGAGCGAGCACGAGCGCGACGGCGACGACCCCGTCGGCTACGCGCCGACGGCGGTGACCGGCTTCGCGATCGGCTACGAGATCGACCGCCCCGACAACGCCGGCGAGCTCGAGCGGCTGCGGCTCAACCCCCGGCTCGTCGCCAAGCTGCTGACCCAGAGCTACCTCGGCTCCGACCTCGGTCGCGGCCACCCCGGCATCGGCGAGAACCCGCTGGCGATCATGAACGACCCCGAGTTCCAGCGCCTCAACCCCGGGCTGTCGACGACCACCCAGGAGGCGGGCGCGACGCTGCTGTCGCTGTCGAACGACTCCGACGTCGTCACCCAGCTCACCGAGTACCTCGCCCGTGACCGCGAGGCCATGGCCTTCATCGGCGGCGAGCCCGACCCGTGGGGCATGCGGGTCAACCCGTCCTACCGTGACATCGAGCTGCCACGCGCCCAGTGGCCGCTGCTCGACGCCTACGTGCCGAGGACGTCGAACTCCTGCCGCCAGCAGAACCCGTCGGTCTACTTCAACCAGCTCGCCGCCCCGGTGACCACGCTGCGCAAGATCTCCGAGGCGCTGCTCGACGGCTGGCCCAACGTGCAGACGCGCTGCGAGTACGACCCCAACACCAAGCTGTTCAAGATCGGCCGCGTCGACCGTCAGTCGTACGGCGCCCGCTTCGTGCTCGGCCTGGTGAGCCTCGGCGACGCGTCCCGCTTCGGCCTGCGGCCCGCCGCGCTCGAGACCTCGCCCGGCCGCTACGTCGCGCCGAACGACGCCTCGCTCGCCGCCGCGGTCGGGCTGACCGAGCAGGCCGGCCCGCGGCGTCCGTTCGTGCTCGACCAGCGCGACGTCGCCCGCGCCGGCGACGCCTACCCGGGCACGATGGTCGTCTACACCGCGGCCCGGCTGCGCGGCCTCGACCCCGAGGTCGCCGACGACGTCGCCTCGTTCGTGCGCATCTCGACCACCGAGGGCCAGCGCCCCGGCAGCGGCAACGGCCAGCTGCCCGCGGGCTTCCTGCCGATCCGCGACTCCGGGCCCACCGCGCGGCTGCTGCGCTCGGCCCGCGACGTCGCCGACGCGATCGAGGCCCAGACGCCCGCCCCGGCCGACCCGGACCCGACCGACGACCCCGACCCGACCGACGTCCCTTCGCCCATCGACCCGACCGACGTCCCGGCGCCCACCGACCCCCCGCCCGGCCTCCCGCCGGGACCCGGGCCCGGCCCCGGCCCCGACGGCATCGACGTGACCGTGCCCGAGGGCACCGACCCGACGAGCGACCTCGACGACCCCGGGCCCGGTCGCACCCCGGCCACCGACGACGCCACGACGGTCGACACGCTGCAACCGGTCGCCGAGCTCGCGGACGCCGTCCCGGTGAGCGCCACCGAGTCGGTCGGCTCGCGCGCCGCCGGCGCCCTGGTGCCGGTGCTGCTCGGGGTCGCGCTGCTCGGCGGGCTGGTGCGCCTCGGCACGCGGTTCCTCGTGCGACCGCCGCGGAGGCTCACGTGACGATGACCGAACCCACCCCGACCTCCACCACCCCGGCCACCCCGGCCGCCCCGGCCGACGCGCCCGTCGTCCCCGAGCGTCCGGTGCGCGCCCCGCGGCCCACCCCCGTCGGCACCGCCGCGGTCGTCAGCACCGCCGGCGTCATGGTCAGCCTCGTGGCGCTGTGGCTGGTGGCCCAGCTGCTCGTGCTCAGCGACCTCGCCCACGACCGCGCCCAGGCCATCCTCTTCCGCGACTTCCGGGTGCAGCTGGCCGAGACGACGGCGCCCCTCGGGCCCGTCGTGCCGACCGGCGACCCGGTGGCCATCCTCCGCATCCCCGCGATCGACCTCGAGGAGGTCGTGGTCGAGGGGACGTCGTCGGGCGAGCTGCTCGCCGGACCCGGTCACCAGCGCGACACCGTGCTCCCGGGCCAGGAGGGGCAGTCCTACGTGCTCGGCCGCGCCGCCACCTACGGCGCGCCGTTCGCCGACCTCGGCGACCTCGAGGTGGGCGAGCCGGTCGAGGTGACCACCTCGCAGGGCGTCGCGGTGCTCACGGTCACCGGCGTGCGCCGCGACGGCGACCCGCGGCCCGCCCCGCTGGCCGCCGGGTCGACCCGGCTCACCCTCGTCTCGGCCGAGGGCGAGGGGCGGTTCTCGTCGCTGACGCCCGAGCGCACCGTCTACGTCGACGCCGAGAGCGCCGACGCCTTCCCCGCCCCACCGCGGGCCGGCGGCGCCATCGAGGAGTCCGAGCGCGCCATGGCCACCGACCCCACCGCCCTCCCGCTGCTCGCCCTCTACCTCGCCCTGCTCACCGCCCTCGTCCTCGCCGTCGTCGCCGCCCGCCAACGGTGGGAGGCGCTCCTGGTCTGGACGATGGCCGGCCCCCTCGCCATGGCGCTCGCCTGGCTCACCACCGACACCGTGATGCGACTGCTGCCCAACCTGGTCTGACCCGCCCTCACCCGATCCCCGGCCGGCCCACCCGGCCCGCCGGACGCTGCGCCCTGCCCACACCGACCCACCCCGACCCACACCCGACCACCCCGACCACCACGCACCACCCACCACCGCGAAGGAGCACCACCACCATGTCCGCTCGCCTGTCCGCCCGCACCGCCGTCGCCGCGGTCACGACCGCGCTGCTCGCCGCCTCGGCGCTCGCGCTGTCCGCCGGCGCCGCCCACGCCGACCCCGACGACACCGCGTTCACGCCCGCCACGGGCGACGTCATCGGCGTCGGCTCCGACACCAGCCAGAACGCGATGTACCGCCTCGCCGAGGCCTACAACGCCACCGTGCCCGCCGGCAACCCGCGCCTGGCCACCTTCGCCGCCGTCGGCAGCGCCCAGATCACGCTGCCGAGCGGTGCGATCAACCGCCCGAACGGCTCGGGCGCCGGCAAGACCCAGCTCTACAACCCCAGCAACCCCGACATCGACTACGCCCGCTCGTCGTCCACGCTGAGCACCACCGAGATCAGCGCCGGCCTGCAGCAGTTCCCCTTCGCGCTCGACACCCTCAAGCTCGCCGTCTCCGGCGACACCGCCTCGAAGGCGCCCGACGTGATCACCGCCCAGCAGATGGTGGGCATCTACGACGGCTCCGTCGACGACTGGAGCGACATCGGCGGCCAGCCGGGCGCCATCGTCCCGATGATCCCGCAGGCCGGCTCGGGCACCCGCTCGTTCTTCGTGGCCCAGCTCAAGGCCGCCAACAACAACGTGGACGTCGCCCTGGCCAGCACCGTGGTCGAGGTCCAGGAGCACGACGCGGCCCCCGTGCGCGGCAACGCCACCGCCGTCGCCCCGTTCTCGGTCGGCCGCGCCGCGCCGTTCGGCTCCTCGCTGCGCCTGACCGGCGGGTTCTCGGCCACCCGCGCCCTCTACAACGTGGTGCGCTCGACCGACCTCGGCAACGCCACCATCCAGGGCCTCTTCGGCACCAACGGCTTCCTGTGCTCCGACGGCGCCCAGGACGAGATCGCGGCGGCCGGGTTCCTGCAGCTGGCCCGGCCCGCCAACGGCGGCGCCTGCGGCCAGTCGACGCAGAGCGCGGTCAGCAACTTCACCCTCAACGGCCCGGTCGCCCCGGTGAGCACCACCACCACCGTCACCGGCACCAGCCCCTCGCCGCGCGCGGTCAGCCTCAAGGCCACCGTGTCCGGCTCGCCGACCCCCACCGGCCGGGTCACCTTCACCGACGCCACCAGCGGCGCGAGCCTCGGCACCGCCAACCTCATCGGCGGCGTCGGCACCCTCAACCTGTCGAACCGCGCGCCGGGCAGCTACCGGGTCACCGCGGCCTACGCCCCGCCCGCCGAGAGCACCTTCGTGGCCTCCCAGGGCACCGGCACCGTCGTCGCCAAGGCGGCCTCGACCATCACCGAGAGCCTCCCGGCCAGCGTCGCCAAGACCAAGGCCTCGGCCAAGGGCGCCGTCACCGTGACCTACGTCGGCACCACCACCAAGCCCCAGGGCAAGGTGACGATCAAGAAGGGCGCCAAGACCGTCGGCTCCGGCACCCTCGTCGCCGGTCGCGTCACCGTCACCGTCCAGCGCTCGGCGGTCGGCTACGGCACGAGCACCCTCAAGGTCGCCTTCCCCGGCGACGCCCGCGGGTTCGGCTCGACCACGACCTTCACCCTCACCTTCCGCAAGAAGTAGCCCCCGCGGCCCCGCCGCCCCCGCCCGGCCCGGGCGGGCGCCCGTGCGCCCGCCCGGGCCGGCACCGCGACACCCGAGACGAACGGACCCACCGTGACCACGCTGCAGCAACCCGCCCAGCCCGCCCAGCCCGCCCAGCCCCCGGCCGACCCGGCCGCCCGGCCGCTCGCCGAGCTCGAGGCCCGCGACATCAGTGCCTGGTTCGGCCAGCACAAGGTGCTCGACCGGGTCTCGCTGGTGATGCCGGCGGGCGGCATCACCGCCCTCATCGGCCCCTCCGGTTGCGGCAAGTCCACGTTCCTGCGCATCCTCAACCGGATGCACGAGCTCGTGCCGTCGGCCGCGCTGGCGGGTGAGGTGCTGCTCGACGGCACCGACCTCTACGACCCGGCGCGCCGGCTCATCGACGCCCGCCGCGCGGTCGGGATGGTCTTCCAGAAGCCCAACCCGTTCCCGGCGATGTCGATCCGCGACAACGTGCTGGCCGGCCTGCGGCTCACCGGCACCAAGGCCGCCAGGGCCGACAAGGACGCGCTCGTCGCCTCCTGCCTGACCAAGGCCGGTCTGTGGAACGAGGTCAAGGACCGGCTCGACGATCCCGGCGGCGGCCTGTCGGGCGGGCAGCAGCAGCGGCTGTGCATCGCGCGCTCGCTCGCCATCAAGCCGCGGGTGCTGCTGATGGACGAGCCCTGCTCGGCGCTCGACCCCACCTCGACGCGGGTGATCGAGGAGACGATGCTCGAGCTGGCCCGCGAGGTCACGATCGTCATCGTGACCCACAACATGCAGCAGGCGGCCCGGGTCTCCGACCAGTGCGCCTTCTTCCTGGCCTCCCACGGCACCCCCGGCGTCATCGTCGAGCACGGTGACACCACGGCGATGTTCGGCAGCCCCCGCGACCAGCGCACCAGCGACTACGTCAACGGCCGCTTCGGCTGAGCGGACCGCCCGGGCCGCGTCCCGGCGATGCGGTCCGCGGACGACGAGAGCGCCCCGGCCGACCGTGGAGGTCGACCGGGGCGCTCGTCGTCCGGACCGGCTGTGCCCTTCAGCGCGTCTGCGCGTCAGCGCATCAGCGCATCGAGGTGCCGTCGTCGTAGACGGCGACCTCGGTGAGGTCCATGTAGGTGCACCCGGCGAAGGCGTCGGGGCACTGGGCGAAGTCGGGCACCTGCGGGCTCAGCATCGTGAACCGCACGTGCGTGGTGCCCGGCGCGACGGCCGCGAGCTCGACCATGCGGCCCTGGTCGTCGGGCGTGAACTCACCCGAGGCGGCCTCGGTCCACGGCCCGGTGGCCGAGGTGCCGGTCTCGATGCGGTACTCGCCGGTGGAGGCGCTGCCCGGGTCGCCGCAGGTGGCGCTGGGGTCGACGCCGAAGGAGGTGATGTCGACCGCCTGCGGCAGGGCGATGACGATCGACTTGGGCTCGACGTCGCCCTCGCTGGTCGCCGGGGTGCCGTCGGCCGTCGTCTCGCTGCCCCAGCCGGTGCCGCGGGAGAGGTCGATCGCGCCGCCCGGACCACAGCCGAACGGCGTGTAGTCGGGGCCGGTGTAGGAGGCGATCTCGGCGCCGCCGGAGGACGCCGCCCAGTCGCGCCGCAGCTCGAAGGACTTCGCGGTGGTGGCACCGCGACGCACGGTGACGCCGGTGGTGGCGCCCTCGTGGCCGTCGGCCATCGCGACCATCTTCGGGTAGCGGCCGGCGACGACGTCGGTGATGCGGAAGCGGCCGTCGCCACCGGTGACGTCGGAGTAGGTGCCGAGCGCGCCGGAGGTGTGGCCGGCGATGAAGACCACCGCACCCGCGACCGGGTCGCCGTTGCCGTCGCGCACGACGCCGGTGACGGCGCCGCGCGGGGCCGAGGCCGGCGGCGGCACGTGGAAGTCCTCGGCCGGCTGGGGGTCGGCGCCGTCGATCGAGGCGGCGTAGAACCCGAAGCCGCGCGCGGCGAACCGCTTCCACAGCAGCGCGGTGTGCTTCTTGCCGTAGATGACCTTGTCGGCGGTGATGATCGCGTCGCGCATGTCGAGCATCGACGGGTCGTCGGGCGAGAGGGTCATCGCGGAGGTGACCAGGCGCATCGTGACCTCGTGGCCGAGGCGCTCGTGGATGGCCCACAGCGTCTGGGCCCACACCTCGCCGGCGGAGTGCACCTCGGTGCCGAGGATGCCGTTGATGTCGCCGTAGGTGTAGCCGCCCTTGCCGACCACGTTGCCGTCGCCGTCGACCTGCAGGCACAGCCGGGCGCGCTGCCCGATCTTGCAGTCGATCGCCTGGCTGCGCGTGTAAGTGCGGTTCTTGCTCAGGTAGCGGTCGTACATCAGCTCGCCGGAGACCTTGGGACGGTTCTTCATGAACCCCTTGGTGACCAGGTAGTCGAAGGAGTAGAAGTCGCTCCAGCCCTCGCCCATGCCACCGCCCTGGTAGCTGTTGAGCGTGGAGGCGCCGGAGGAGTCGACGACCAGGCGGTTCGACAGGCCGTGGGTGTACTCGTGGCCGATGTTGTCGAAGGCGTTGGTCGAGCTCGCCGCGAGGTAGCCGTCGCGGTTGAGGTACATCTGCATCGTCGGCGGGGTGCCGTCGGGCGGGGTGTTGAAGTTGGCGTTGTTGACGTGGTTGCCGTCGGGCAGGCCGTTCGCGGTGTCGGCGCCGTCGATGGTGTGCACGTTGACCGCGTCACCGCCGGAGCGCTCGAAGTTGCCGAGCGAGGGCGTGAAGCCGAACGGCGGACGACGCAGCCACTGCGCGTACTTGCTGGTCAGGTAGAGGCCCTGCACGCCGTCCTGGTCCATGTTGCGCTTCCAGGAGTAGCGCTTGTTGGGGTTCCAGGTGCACTGGTAGCGCGCCTTGCACGTGGCCTGGTTCTTGGCCGTCTTGAACCGGTGCAGCGGGAACTGCGGCTGCTTGGCGCCGCCGGGCACCGCGGTCTTCTCGCGCGGCTGCACCTGGTTGTCGTCGTTCAGGTCGGCCCAGACCGAGGCCCAGCGGCCGCGCATCCACGTGGCGCTGCGGGGCAGGTAGCCGAGCTTGTAGAGGTTGACGACGTGGGGCTGGCCGCCGGAGACGTCCTTGCCGCCCGCGCCGGGGTAGTTCTCGTGCACCAGCGCGTCGCCGGGGCGCGTGCCGGGGTCGCTCTCGAAGTTGACGGTGCTGCGCCGGAACAGCACGCGGCCGGTGGTGGCGTCGACGACGTGCTGGAAGCCCTGGGCGGCGCCGGGCGTGGTGTAGGTGAGCCAGGCCGCGCGCAGGCCGCCGGAGCCCGCGAACCACACGCGCTCGGCGGTGGCGTCGGGGCCGGCGGTGGCGCCGGGCGTGCGGGCGTCGTCGACGGCGGCCCGCAGCGCGGCCCGGGCGTCGAGGCGCGGGGCGGCGGAGCGGGACGCGAGGCGCTGGACGCCGGCGACCGGGGAGCCCTGGACGGCGATCAGCCGGCCCTGGCGGTCGACGTGGGCACGCAGGCCGTTGCCGAAGACGGGGCTGCCGTCGACGACCTGCTGCCAGAACACGTGGGTGATGCCGTTGAGGTCGGTGACCTGCCGGACCCGGCGCAGCGAGCCGAGGTCGGCGGTGCTGAGGCCGAACCCGGCACGGTTGGCGCGCACGAAGTCGAGCGCCACCTTCGCGGCGGGCCGGCCGCTCGGCGCGGTGAGGAAGCCGGTGCGCGAGGCCACCTGGCTCAGCGTGCCGGTGGCCGGGTCGAGGGCGACCTCGGCGTCACCGCCGATGCGCTCGGCCAGCGCGGCCACCTCGTCGCCGCGTGAGCGCAGCACCGTGGCCGAGCGGCGGGCCTGGGCCTGGGTGGTGGGTGCGGTGCGTGAGTCGTAGTTGGCCAGCACCTCGCGGCTGCTGCCGGCCACGGCGGTGCCGCCGGCCTTGACCGTGGGCCCCGGTCGCGGGTCGGCCGCGGCGGGTGGCGCCGCGGACGGGGCGGACCCGGCGGTGGCCGTGGCCAGGCCGGGGGCGAGCAGCGCCAGGCCGGCGGCCGCGACCGCGGCCAGCCGGAGACGGCGGGTGGAGGAGGGCGTCATCGGTGCTCCTGCGTACGAGTCGGCCGCGTGGGATCGCGACCTGCGGCACCCTAGACCCGCTCGCCGACAGAGGCGAGGGGCCCGGCGACGGAAGGGTCCGGCAGTCACAAGCAGTGGTGCCGCGCGCGTGGCCGGCCACGCGCGGGAACCCGCGCCCGGCGCCGGCGCGTCAGACGGGCATGAGCACCCCGAGGCAGCCCGTGCGTCCGCGGCACCCGATCGACCGGCGCGGCGCGCTGCGCCTGCTGACCCTCTCGGCGCTGGCCGTCACCGCGGCCGCGCCGCTGGCCGCGTGCGGCAGCGAGTCGGGCGGCGCCCGCCACGAGGGCAGCTACGAGCCGATGCCCGGCGGCGTCGACGTCGAGCCGGTGGCCGCCGACGTGCCCCGGGCCGACGGCGACGCGGACGCCGTCTCCGACGTCGTCGCGGCGCTGCGGTCGACCGGAGGCGCGCTGCTCGGGCTGCTGGGCGAGCAGCCGGGCAACCTCGCGATCTCGCCCTACTCGGTCCTGGTGGCGCTCGCGCTGACCCTGAACGGCGCCCGCGGCGCGACCCTCGAGCAGCTGCTCGGCCTCTACGACGGCCTCGACGTCGGGCGGCTCAACGGCGGTCTCAACGCCCTCACCGCCGAGGTGGAGGGGCAGACCGGCGAGGTCGAGAAGGCCGACGGCACCCCGACCGAGCTGGTGCTCGACGCCGCCAACGGGCTCTTCGGCCAGCGCGGCACCGCCTGGGAGCAGGCCTTTCTCGACGTGCTGGCCGCCCAGTACGGCGCCGCGCTGCAGACCGTCGACTGGGCGGGCGACACCGAGGCGGCGCGGCAGGCGGTCAACGCGTGGACCGCCGAGCGCACCCGCGACAAGATCCCCGAGATCCTCCCGGCGGGCGCGGTCGACGCGCTCACGCGGCTGGTGCTCGTGAACACGCTGTACCTCGAGGCCCCGTGGGAGCGGCCGTTCTCGGCCGGCCTCACCGAGGACGCCGACTTCACCCGGCCCGACGGCAGCACGGTCGGCGTGCCGATGATGCGGTCGGCCGAGCCGGTGGACGTCGCGTGGTCGCGCGGTGAGGGGTGGCAGGCCGTGCGGCTGCCCTACGCCGGCGGCACCACGGCGATGACGGTGGTGCTCCCGGACGCCGGCCGGCTCGCCGACGTGCAGGCCGACGTCGCCGCCGGCGGCCTGACCCGCTACCTCGAGGCCGGGACGACGGAGCCCGTCGACGTGCGGATGCCGTCGTTCACGTTCCGCACCGGCGCCGGCCTGGTCGAGCCGCTGCGGCGCCTGGGCGTCACCGACGCCTTCGACGAGGGCCGCGCCGACCTCACCGGCATGACGACCGAGGAGCGGCTGTTCGTCTCGGGCGTGCTGCACCAGGTCTTCGTGGCCGTCGACGAGGAGGGCACCGAGGCGGCCGCCGCCACCGCGGTCGCGGTCGGCGCGACCTCGGCCCCGGCCGCCCCGCGCCCGTTCACCGTCGACCGGCCGTTCCTGTTCGTCGTCCACGACGTCGAGCACGGCACGCCGCTGTTCCTCGGCCGCGTCGACGACCCGACGGCGGGGGAGTAGGGGCCGCACCCGGCCCCGGCCCGCCACGGATGGGGGATGTCGGTGCGGGCTCCTAGACTCGAGGACGCGAGCCCCCGTCGTCCGCGGCGTGGGGCGTTCGCGCTGCCCTGCCGCCGCTGCACCCGCTGCTCGACCCGCCTCGGAGCCCTCGTTGTCGCTGCCCGACCTCGCCCGTCTCGTGCTCGCCTCGCCGCCCTACGTGCGGTTGACCGAGCGCGCCCGCGACGGCCGTGAGCCCACCCTCGACCTGACCGGGCCCGGCGCCCTGCGGCCGTTCGTCACCACCGCCCTCGCCGAGGCCGGTCGCACCGTGCTGGTGGTCACCGCCACCGGCCGCGAGGCCGAGGAGCTGGTGGCCGAGCTGGGCGACCTGCTCGGACGCGACGCCGTGGCCTACTACCCGAGCTGGGAGACGCTGCCGCACGAGCGGCTGAGCCCGCGCAGCGACACCGTCGGCACCCGGCTGGCCGTGCTGCGGCGGCTGCGCCACCCCGACCACGACGGCGCCACCGGCCCGCTGCGGGTGGTCGTCGCGCCGGTGCGCTCGGTGCTGCAGCCGCAGGTCAGGGGCCTCGGCGACCTCGAGCCGGTCGACCTGCGACCCGGCGACACCGTCTCGCTCGACGACCTCACCTCCCGCCTGTCGGGGGCGGCCTACTCGCGCGTCGACCTGGTCGAGAAGCGGGGCGAGTTCGCGGTGCGGGGCGGCATCGTCGACGTCTTCCCGCCCACCGAGGAGCACCCGCTGCGCGTCGAGCTGTGGGGCGACGACGTGGAGGAGATCCGCTCGTTCTCGGTCGCCGACCAGCGCACCCTCGACAAGGCCGAGCGGGTCTGGGCCCCGCCGTGCCGCGAGCTGCTGCTCACCGACGAGGTGCGCGCGCGGGCCGCCGAGCTCGGCCGCGCCCACCCGCAGCTGGTCGAGCTCACCGACAAGATCGCCGCCGGCATCGCCGTCGAGGGCATGGAGTCTCTCGCCCCGGTGCTGGTCGACGAGATGGAGCTGCTCGTCGACCTGGTGCCCGACAGCACCCACGTTCTGGTCCTCGACCCCGAGCGGGTCCGCACCCGCGCCCACGACCTCAACGCCACCAGCGAGGAGTTCCTGGGCGCCAGCTGGGCCGCGGCCGCCGGGGGCGGCACCGCCCCCATCGACCTGGGCGCGGCGTCCTTCCGCGAGCTGGGCGAGGTCCGGCAGCACGCGCTCGGGCGGGGGCTGGCCTGGTGGGCGCTCAGCCCGTTCGGCCTCGACGCGCCCCAGGGCCCCGACGTCGAGCACGACGTCGTCCTGCCCGCGACGCCGGCGCCGACCTACCACGGCGACGTCGAGCAGGCGATGACCGACCTCGAGCGGTGGCGGGCCGACGGCTGGCACGTCGTCGCCGTCCACCCCGGCCACGGGCCGGCGAAGCGGTTGGTCGAGGCGCTGGGCGAGCGCGACGTCCCGGCGCGGCTGCAGGACCCCTCGACCGGCTCGGGCGCCGACGGCGCGGTCGAGCCCGGCGTCGTCACCGTCACCTGCGGCGCGCTCGTGCACGGCTTCGTCGACGACACCGCCCGCATCGCGGTGCTCACCGGCGACGACATCACCGGCCAGCGCGGCGCCTCCACCCGCGACATGCGTGCCATGCCGGCGCGTCGCAAGCGCCAGATCGACCCGCTCGAGCTCAAGGCCGGCGACTACGTCGTCCACGGCCAGCACGGCGTCGGGCGGTTCGTCGAGATGCGCCAGCGCGAGGTGCAGGGCGCCACCCGCGAGTACCTCGTGCTCGAGTACGGCTCCAGCAAGCGCGGCGCGCCCAACGACCTCCTCTTCGTGCCGGCCGACGCGCTCGACCAGGTCACCCGCTACGTCGGCGGCGAGGCGCCGAGCCTCGACAAGCTCGGCGGTGCCGACTGGGCCAAGCGCAAGGGCCGCGCCCGCAAGGCGGTGCGTGAGATCGCCGCCGAGCTGATCAAGCTGTACGCCGCCCGCCAGGCCACCAAGGGCTTCGCCTTCGGCCCCGACACGCCCTGGCAGCGCGAGCTCGAGGACGCCTTCCCCTTCACCGAGACCCCCGACCAGCTGAGCACGGTCGAGGAGGTCAAGGGCGACATGCGCCAGGTCGTCCCGATGGACCGGCTGGTCTGCGGCGACGTCGGCTACGGCAAGACCGAGATCGCGGTGCGCGCGGCGTTCAAGGCCGTGCAGGACGGCAAGCAGGTCGCCGTCCTCGTGCCGACCACGCTGCTGGTCACCCAGCACCTCGGCACCTTCGCCGAGCGCATGGCCGGCTTCCCGGTCGTGGTGAAGGGCCTGAGCCGCTTCCAGACCGAGAAGGAGGCCCGCGAGGTCAGCGAGGGCCTGGCCGACGGCAGCGTCGACATCGTGATCGGCACCCACCGGCTGCTCAACCCCGACATCCGCCTGAAGGACCTCGGGCTGATCATCGTCGACGAGGAGCAGCGCTTCGGCGTCGAGCACAAGGAGCAGATGAAGCGGCTGCGCACCTCGGTCGACGTGCTCTCGATGAGCGCGACGCCGATCCCGCGCACGCTCGAGATGGCGGTCACCGGCATCCGCGAGATGTCGACCATCACCACCCCGCCCGAGGAGCGGCACCCGGTGCTGACCTACGTCGGCGCCTACGACGACCGGCAGGTCACCGCCGCGGTGCGCCGCGAGCTGCTGCGCGACGGCCAGGTCTTCTTCATCCACAACCGGGTGCAGTCGATCGACAAGGCGGCCGCGCGCATCCGCGAGCTGGTGCCCGAGGCCCGCGTGGCCACCGCCCACGGCCAGATGGGCGAGCACCAGCTCGAGCAGGTGATGCTCGACTTCTGGGAGAAGCGCTTCGACGTGCTGGTGTGCACGACCATCGTCGAGTCGGGGCTCGACGTCTCCAACGCCAACACGATGCTCATCGAGCGGGCCGACACCCTCGGTCTCTCCCAGCTGCACCAGCTGCGCGGGCGCGTGGGCCGCAGCCGCGAGCGGGCCTACGCCTACTTCCTCTACCCGGCCGAGAAGCCGCTCACCGAGACCGCCCACGAGCGGCTGGCCACCCTGGCCCAGCACTCCGACCTCGGCGGCGGCATGGCCATCGCCATGAAGGACCTCGAGATCCGCGGCGCGGGCAACCTGCTGGGCGGCGAGCAGTCCGGTCACATCGCCGACGTCGGCTTCGACCTCTACGTGCGGCTGGTCGGCGAGGCCGTGCGCGACTTCAAGGGCGAGGTCGACGACGAGCTCGACGAGGTGCGCATCGAGCTGCCGGTCGACGCCCACCTGCCCCACGACTACATCCCCTCCGAGCGGCTGCGCCTGGAGATGTACAAGCGCTTCGCCGAGGTGCGCAGCGACGACGACGTCGACCAGATCGCCGACGAGCTCGTCGACCGCTACGGCGAGCCGCCGAACGAGGTGGTGGCGCTGCAGCTGGTGGCCCGGTTCCGGGCCCGGGCCCGGCAGGCCGGCATCGGCGAGGTCACCATCGCGGGCAAGAACGTGCGGTTCGCCCCGGTGAGCCTGCCCGAGTCGCGCCAGGTGCGGCTGCAGCGGCTCTACCCGAAGTCCATCGTCAAGCAGCAGCTGGGCACGGTGCTCGTGCCGCGGCCCGGCCAGCCCCGCGCCACCGGCCGCCCGATCGAGGGCGTGGCCCTGCTTGAATGGGCGCGGGGCGTGATCGACAGCGTCCTCGACCCGAAGGAGCCAGCCGCGTGACCCGCGTGACCCCGTCTGTTCTGCGCCGTCCGACCGGTGCCGCCGCGTGCCTGGCCGGGCTCGCCGCGGCCGTGCTGCTCAGCGGGTGCGGCGTCGCCGAGACCCAGCCCGCGCCCGGCACCGCCGCCCGCGTGCAGGACGTCAGCGTCGAGTCGAGCACCGTCGACGAGGCCGCCACCAACGGCTGCAGCTTCCTGGCCGACAACCCGGCGGCGGGGGCGCAGGAGTCGCCCCGCTCCTCGCTGCGGCAGCGCATCACCGCCCAGCTCATCCAGCGGGCCGCCGTCGAGCAGATGCTCGACGAGACCGGCATCGCGATGCGCAGCCAGTACGACGCCGACGTCGCCGACATCGACAACCAGCTCGCGCTGCAGTACGTCGACGCCACGCCCGAGCAGGCCGACGCCGTCCGCCTGTCCGAGGAGGCCGGCGCCTACGTGCGCAACGGGCTGATCTCGATCGGCGAGTCGCTGCTGCGCGACGAGACCGACGAGGAGCCGGTCGACCAGGACTCCGGCACGCGCGGCGAGCAGGAGCTGCGCGAGTGGCTGAGCAGCCACGACGTGCAGATCAACCCGCAGTACCGGCTCTCGATCGACGACGAGGGCAACATCGTCGACGACTCGGTCGACCAGTCCGCGCAGCTGTCGGTGCCCGTCTCGAGCGCCGCGCCCGACGACGTCTCGGGCCTGCCGGCCGAGCAGCGCTGCGGCTGACGGCCCACCTCGGCCCGGCCGTGAGCGCCGCGTGAGCGAGCCCCTCGAGGAGTTTCGCGAGGTCATGCGCCGGCTGCGGGCCGAGTGCCCGTGGAAGCGCGCCCAGACCCACCGCTCGCTGGTGCGCTACCTGATCGAGGAGGCGCACGAGACCGCCGAGGCGATCGAGACCGGCACGGCCGCCGACGTCCGCGACGAGCTCGGCGACCTGCTGCTGCAGGTCTACTTCCACGCCGCCATCGCCGAGGAGACCGGCGCGTTCACCCTGGACGACGTCGCCTCCGGCATCGTGGCCAAGATGCGGCGCCGCAACCCGCACGTCTTCGGCGACGCCGAGGTCGCGGCCGACCCGGCCGCGGTCAACGAGCTGTGGGAGTCGGTCAAGGCCGGCGAGCGGGAGCGCCGCGACGTCGCCGACGGCATCGCGGTGACGCTGCCGGCGCTGCTGCGCGCGGCCAAGGTGCTCGAACGGCTCGAGCGGGCCGGTCGCGGCGGCTCGGGCGAGGGTGACGGCACCGCCGACGGCCCGGTGCTGCTGCTCGTGCCCAGCCCGCTGCTCGGCCCGGCCACCTGGGGCCCGGTGGCGTGGTGGCTGCGCGGCCGTGGCCACGAGGTCGTGGTGGCCGACCCCACCGCCCACCCGCCGACCCCCGCCGGCGTGGTCGAGTCCGTGCTCGCCGCGGCCGCCGGACGCGCCGTCGTCCTCGTCGTGCACAGCAACGCCGGGCTGTTCGCACCGCTGCTCGCCGAGCGCCTCGACGTGCGCGCCACGGTCTACGTCGACGCCGCCCTGGCCGACGGCGAGGGCGGGGTCGCGGCCGGCACGCCGCTCGCGCCGCCCTGGCTGCTCGACCGGGTACGGGCGCTCGCCGGCCCCGACGACGTGCTGCCCCCGT
This sequence comes from Nocardioides marinquilinus, assembly GCF_039543705.1. Lineage (NCBI taxonomy): Bacteria > Bacillati > Actinomycetota > Actinomycetes > Propionibacteriales > Nocardioidaceae > Nocardioides > Nocardioides marinquilinus. Next base: position 121,002 of record NZ_BAABKG010000005.1, on the reverse strand, counting down.
GGACGGCGTGGTGGGACGACGACGCCGTGGCCGCGCTGCTGCCCGACCCGGCCACGCGCGCCGCGGTCGAGGCCGAGCAGCGCCGGCTGCCGCTCGCCTACCTCGCCTCGACCGTGCCCGTGCCCGACGGGTGGACGACGGCGCCCGCGGCCTACCTCGCCCTCGGCGACGGCTACGCCGACGAGCGCGAGCAGGCCGGTGGCCACGGCTGGCCCGTCGCGACGCTGCCCGGCGGCCACCTGCACCAGCTGGTCGACCCGGCGGCGGTGGGCGGCGTCGTCCTCGACCTGCTCGAGCGCGCCCTCGACCTCCCGCCCGCCGACGCGCTCGGCGACCGGCTGCTCGGGCTGGTCGCGCAGGCCAACGAGCGCGGCGTCGACCCCGAGCAGGCGCTGCGCGACGCCGTCCGCCGTCGGCTGGCCGCCGCCGGCTGAGCGCCGGCTGTCAGGCGGTCGCGCGATCAGGCAGTCAGAGCGGGTCGTCGCTCAGCAGCACCGTCCGCGAGCCCACGGTGAACGACGCGTAGCCGTCGCCGACCCGGAACAGCGTCTGGTCGGGCTCCTCTGACAGCCGGACGGCGGTCACCTCGCGCGGCTCGCCGTCGGCGACGTCGAGGACCCTCACCGTGAGCCCGGTGCGGGCGTAGACCAGGTCGCCGCACAGGGCGGCGTACTCGTCGGCCTGGATCCCGACCGGGTCGCCGCCGGCGGCGTCGGTGACGGCGGCGGCCCCGGTCTCGGGGTCCTGGTAGAGCGTGCGCGTGGCCGAGACGCCGCTGCGCAGCAGGTCGGCGCCGTCGAACGTCACCAGCAGCGGGCGGGTGTCGGGGTCGGCCGGCCCGGGGTCGGTGGGCTCGCCGGTGGCGGCGTCGACGAACGCGTCGTCGACCTCCACGACCGGGTAGGGCGCGAGCAGCTCGGCACCGTTCTGGGCGGGCACGCTCCAGACCGTCGTCCCGTCGAGGGCGACGCGGAGCACCTCGTAGGGGCCACGACCGGTGAGGACGACGACGTCGCCGTCGACGGCACCGAGCACCTCGGGGTCGTCGAGGTCCTCGACCAGCGGCGTCACCGTGCCGTCGCGCAGCAGGTCGACGGAGTCGAAGGTGTCGTAGACGACGGTGCCGTCGACCACGGCGACCCCGTCGGCGTCCGCCTCGAGCGTCACCGACTCGTCGAGCTCGGTCGGGCAGTCGGGCGACGCGGCCTCGGTGGGGGAGGAGCCGGTCGCCGCCGGGGCGCCGGTGTCGTCGGGAGCGGCGGGAGCATCGGGGTCGCCGTCCGGGTCGTCGCCGCAGCCGGCGAGGGTCAGGCACAGGACGGCGCCGGCGACCCCGGCGACGAGGGCGGGCGGACGACGCACGGGGGAGCGGGGCACGCCCCCCGCATGCCCACGGGCGGCGCCGGCGAACCGTCGTCCGGACGCACACCGGCCCCCGGACGAGCGAGTGCTCGCCGGGGGCCGGGCGTGAGGTGGAGCGGTGCGGTCAGCCGTAGATCTCGGCCACGCCGGTCGCGTCGTCCGCCGAGAAGCTGAGGTCGTCCGACGTCCCGTTGCACTGGGGGTAGTGCATGATCGAGTTCGAGTCGTAGGCGGTCAGCGGGCGCCAGTTGTTGTCCTCGAAGCAGACGCCGCCGGCCTCGGGCCGGGTGTGCTCGTGGCGGAAGCCCAGCGTGTGCCCGAGCTCGTGGCCCAGGATGTTGCTGGGCGCCCAGCCCGAGCTGACCAGCGCGGTCGGGTTGACCAGCACGTTGCGCTCGTAGTCGCCCGAGCTCGGGAAGAACGCGCGGGCGATGTACTGGTTGGTGCTGGTGGGCTCGACCGAGAACAGCACCGAGTTGTTGCTCGTCGTGCAGTTGCTGTCGGCCGAGGAGACGTAGGTGAAGTTCACGCTCGAGGAGGCGTTCTCCCACAGGGCGGCACCCTGCGCCATCGCGTTGACCACCGTGGTCTTCGAGCTGCCGAAGGAGTTGCTCACGCAGTAGGTGAGGTTCTGGGCCTGCGAGGCGCTCCACACGTCGTCGCCGAAGCCGTCCTGGTTGACGATCAGGCCGTTCTCGGGCCCGCCCTTGCCGTCGGCGTGGTTGACCATGCGGCCGTAGTAGGCGCGCAGCTCCTCCAGGCTGCCGAGCGCCTCGTCGCCGTTGACGATCCACTGACCGTCCTTGTCGCGGAACGTGTCGGCCTTGAACTCCTGGAAGGAGGGGATGTCGTAGCCCGGCTTGACCACGCCGCTCTTGCCTCCCGACGTGTCGTCCGCGCCGGACGCCGCGGGGGTCAGGCCACCGCCGAGGCCGGCGGCGACGACCGCGACGGCGGCGAGGCAGATCGAGGTACGGCGAGGGTGCTTCATGGGGATCTCCTTGTGGGTTTTCGGTCCATGACGGCCGGTCCGGCCGCGGCGTGGCGCCGCGGCCCGGACCGGCCCCACCACGGTGCCGAGGGCAGGTGACCCGCGGGTAGGGGGAGAACCCTTGTCGTCGCCGTCCGGGTGCGGAGGGTTCCGGGTGGCGGCCACCAGACGGGCCGCGGTCGTGCGGACGTCGTCCGGTCACTAGCCTGGGACCGCCCGTCAGACCGCTGAGCCCAGACCGTCCCAGACCGTCCCCAGACCCCAGGAGCACCCCCGTGGCATCCATCGAAGCCGTCGGCGCCCGCGAGATCCTCGACTCGCGCGGCAACCCCACCGTCGAGGTCGAGGTCCTCCTCGACGACGGGGCGTTCGCCCGGGCCGCCGTGCCCAGCGGCGCCTCCACCGGGGCCTTCGAGGCGGTCGAGCTGCGCGACGGCGGCGACCGCTACCTCGGCAAGGGCGTCGGCCAGGCCGTCGAGGCGGTGCTCGACCGCATCGCCCCCGCGGTCATCGGCCTCGCCGCCGACGACCAGCGCCTGGTCGACCAGGCGATGATCGACCTCGACGGCACCCCCAACAAGGCCGAGCTCGGCGCCAACGCCATCCTCGGCGTCTCGCTCGCCGTCGCCCGGGCGGCGGCCGACTCCGCCGGCCTGCCGCTCTACCGCTACGTCGGCGGCCCCAACGCGCACGTGCTGCCGGTGCCGATGATGAACATCCTCAACGGTGGCGCCCACGCCGACTCCAACGTCGACGTCCAGGAGTTCATGGTCGCGCCGATCGGAGCCCCCACCTTCCGCGAGGCGCTGCGCTCGGGCGCCGAGGTCTACCACGCGTTGAAGTCGGTGCTGAAGAAGAAGGGCCTCTCGACCGGGCTCGGCGACGAGGGCGGCTTCGCGCCGAACCTCGAGAGCAACCGCGCCGCGCTCGACCTCATCGCCGAGGCCGTCGAGGCGTCGGGCCAGACGCTCGGCACCGACATCGCGCTCGCCATGGACGTCGCCGCCACCGAGTTCGCCGACGGCGGCACCTACACCTTCGAGGGCACCCCGAAGAGCAGCGACGAGATGGTCGCCTACTACGCCGGCCTGGTCGACGCCTACCCGATCGTCTCGATCGAGGACCCGCTCGACGAGGAGGACTGGGACGGCTGGAAGGCCCTCACCGACCAGCTCGGCAGCCGCATCCAGATCGTCGGCGACGACCTGTTCGTCACCAACGTCGAGCGGCTGCAGCGCGGCATCGACGGCGGCAACGCCAACGCCATGCTGGTGAAGGTCAACCAGATCGGCTCGCTCACCGAGACCCTCGACGCCGTCGACCTCGCCCACCGCGCCGGGTTCCGCAACATGATGAGCCACCGCTCCGGCGAGACCGAGGACACCACGATCGCCGACCTCGCCGTGGCCACGAACTGCGGCCAGATCAAGACCGGCGCGCCCGCCCGCTCCGACCGCGTCGCCAAGTACAACCAGCTGCTGCGCATCGAGGACGAGCTCGGCGACGCCGCCCGTTACGCCGGAGCCGGCGCCTTCCCGCGTTTCGTGCGCTGATCCGGGCCTCCCGCGGGGGAGGATGACGGGCATGGCACGGCAGTCGGGTCCCTCGCGTCCGTCGCCGCGACGCACCGGCCCCGCCCGGCCGGGTGCGTCGCGGGGGCGGCGCAGCCCGGCCCGCCCGTCGAGCACCTCGACCGGCGCCGCGGTGCGCGGGGCCACCGAGGCGCGGGGCGCCAGGGGCGTCGTGGACGGCGGGCCGACCGGCCGCCGTCCCCGCCCGACGCCGCGGCAGCCCGCCCGGCCGCCCCGGCGCTCGCGGCCGCGGCTGACCAGCCGGGCCGCGGTGCTGCTGATCCTGGTGGCCGTGCTCGCGGTCTCCTACGCCTCCTCGCTGCGGGCCTACCTCGACCAGCGCTCGCACCTCGACGACGTGCAGGCGCGCATCGCCGACAGCCGCGCGGCCATCGAGGCGCTCGAGCGCGAGAAGGAGCGTCTCGACGACCCCGCCTACGTCGAGCAGCAGGCGCGCGAGCGGCTCAACTACGTCATGCCCGGCGAGAAGCCGTTCGTGGTGCTGCGCGACGGCGAGCCCATCGAGGTCGAGAGCCGGCTCACCGACCCCTCCACCATCGACCCCCAGCAGCCGTCGCCGTGGTGGGACGACGCCTGGGACTCCATGCTCGTGGCCGGCGACCCGCCCCGGCGCACCGACCCGCTGCCGCGCGAGCGCATCAGCGACCCCGAGGGCGCCCCCACCGACGACGACGCCGCCGACGCCGACTAGCCACCCGGGCTCCACGGCGCACGACGGCGGGGCCGATGATGGGACCGTGATCGATCCCGAGGACGCCGAGGCCGTGCGCGCCCAGCTCGGTCGGCCGGCGCGCGGCGCGGCCGCGGTCGCGCACCGGTGCCCGTGCGGCAACCCCGACGTGGTGGCCACCGAGCCGCGGCTGCCCGACGGCACCCCGTTCCCGACCACCTACTACCTGACCTGCCCGCGCGCGGCGTCGCGCATCGGCACCCTCGAGGCGTCGGGCCTGATGGCGCAGATGCAGCAGCGGCTCGGCGAGGACGACGACCTCGCCGCCGCTTACCGCGCCGCCCACGAGGCCTACCTCGCCGACCGCACCGCGCTGGGCGAGGTCCCCGAGATCGCGGGCGTCTCGGCCGGCGGCATGCCCGACCGCGTCAAGTGCCTGCACTCGCTCGTCGGCCACGCGCTGGCCGCCGGCCGCGGGGTCAACCCGCTCGGCGACGAGGTGCTCGACGAGCTGGGGGAGTGGTGGGCGAGCGGGCCGTGCGTCCAGGCGTGACCGGGGCGCCGCTCGCGGCCGTCGACTGCGGCACCAACACCATCAAGCTGCTCGTCACCGGGCCCGACGGCGAGCAGGCCCGCGAGATGCGCATGGTGCGGCTCGGCCAGGACGTCGACCGCACCGGCCGGCTCGCCGACGCCGCGCTCGAGCGGGCGGCGTCCGCGCTGGAGGAGTACGCCGCGATCATGCGCGACCACGGCGTGGAGCGGCTGCGCTTCTGCGCCACCTCGGCCACCCGCGACGCCGCCAACGCCGACGTCTTCGCCGCCCTGGTGCGCGAGCGGCTCGGCGTCGACCCCGAGGTGCTCCCGGGCGCCGAGGAGGCCGCGCTCGCCTTCGCCGGCGCCGTGCGGGGGCTCGGCGACCGCATCGACCCCACGGCCGGGCCGGTGCTCGTCGTCGACGTCGGGGGCGGCTCGACCGAGCTGGTGCTGGGCGACGGGTCGGTGCCCACCGCCGCGGTCTCGATGGACGTCGGCTCGGTGCGACTGCACGAGCGGCACGTCGCCCACGACCCGCCGTCCGCCGCCGAGCTGGCCGCCGTGCGCGCCGACGTCGACGCCGCGCTCGACGCGGCCGGCGACGAGCACGGGGTGGACCCGGCCGTGGCCGTCACCGTGGTGGGTGTCGCGGGCACGGTCACCACCGTCGCCGCCGGCGTCCTCGGTCTGCCGGCCTACGACCGGGCCGCCCTCGACGGCGTCCGGCTCGCGGTCGCCGACGTGCGCGAGCACGTCGAGCGGCTCGTGGCGATGACGGTGGACGGGCGGCGCGCCCTGCCGTGGATGCACCCCGGCCGCGCCGACGTCATCGCGGCCGGTGCCGTGCTGCTGGTGCGCGTGCTCGAGCGCGCCCGGGCCGAGCAGCTGCTGGTCTCCGAGCACGACATCCTCGACGGCATCGCGTGGTCGATGGCATGAGCGCCGAGGCCGAGCTCGCCGCCCTCGACGAGCGCATCAGCGAGTGCCGCGCCTGCCCGCGGCTCGTCGAGTGGCGCGAGAGGGTGGCCCGCGAGAAGCGAGCCGCCTTCGCCGACCAGACCTACTGGGGCCGCCCGGTGCCCGGCTTCGGCGTCGCTCAGCCCGCCGTGCTCGTCGTCGGGCTGGCGCCCGCCGCGCACGGCGCCAACCGCACCGGCCGCATGTTCACCGGCGACCGCTCGGGCGACTGGCTCTACGCCTCGATGCACCGGGTCGGGATCGCGAACCAGCCCACCTCGGTCAGCGCCGACGACGGCCTCGCGCTGCGCGGCACCCGCGTGACCGCCCCCGTGCACTGCGCCCCGCCCGACAACAAGCCGACCACCGAGGAGAAGCAGCGCTGCTCGTCGTGGCTCGACGCCGAGCTGGCCCTGCTCGCCCCGAGCCTGCGGGTCGTCGTCGCGCTCGGCGGCATCGGCTGGGACGCCGCCCTCGGCGCCGTGCGCCGCGCCGGCTGGACCGTCCCCCGCCCCAAGCCCCGCTTCGGCCACGGCGCCGAGGCCGTGCTCGGCGCGCCGCACGGCGACGTCGTGCTGCTCGGCAGCTACCACCCCAGCCAGCAGAACACCTTCACCGGCCGCCTCACCGAGCCGATGCTCGACGACGTCCTCGGCCGCGCGGCTGCGATGATCGGCGCCTGATCCACCCTGGGTCAGCCAGCCGCCCCCGTATCCCAATCGGCAGAGGAAGCCGTCTTAAACACGGCGCAGTCTGGGTTCGAGTCCCAGCGGGGGCACCTCGCCCCGCCGACTTGTCCTCAGGTCGACCTGAAGTGACACCGTGCTCGGCATGAGCCACGGACACGACCACCAGCACGCCCACGCCCACGACGAAGGCCCCGACGACCTCGAGGCCCGCTGGGGCCAGGCGGCGTGGGACGAGCGCTACGCCGGGTCCGACCGCGTCTGGAGCGGCAACCCCAACCGGCGGCTGGTCGAGCAGGTGGAGGGCCTGACGCCCGGGCGCGCGGTCGACGTCGGCTGCGGCGAGGGCGCGGACGCCGTGTGGCTGGCCCGGCAGGGCTGGGAGGTCACGGCGGTCGACGTCTCGGAGGTGGCGCTCGGCAAGACCCGGGCGCACGCCGAGGAGGCCGGCGTGGCGGTGCGCACCGAGCGGGTCGACCTCGTCCGCGGCGACGCCCTGCCCGGGGGCGCCGGCGCCTTCGACCTGGTGAGCGTGCAGTTCCTGCACCCGCCGCAGCAGATGTTCGCCGAGATCCACGCCCGCCTCGGCCGGGCCGTCGCGCCCGGCGGACGGCTGCTCGTCGTGGGCCACCACTCGGTCGACTTCGACTCCGGCGCCCGCACCGGGCACGGCCCCGACCACATGTTCACCCCCGAGGACCTCGTCGCCGTCCTCGACCCCGAGGTGTGGCAGGTCGAGCTCGCCGAGGCCCAGGACCGCACCCAGGACCTGCCCGGCCACGGCCCGATCCGGGTCGTCGACACGGTGGTGCGCGCCGTCCACCGACCCGTCGGCTGAGGACTTGCTGAGACCGGGACCGCTCGGAACTATCCACGCCCTTCGGGGCGTTTACCCCGGTGAGGAGCCGTCTAGGATTGGTTCCGAACCAGGGGACCGTCACCGCGACGGCCACCAGGCCTCCAAGGAGGAGACCATGCAGAGCAACAATCCGGTGTTCCGGCGCTCGGAGGAGTTCAACCGGACCGCCACCTCGAACCAGACCTACGCGGGCTACGGACAGCCCTCCCAGTGGGGCACCGGACAGCCCAACGGACTCGGCTACAACGACGTCCGCGACGCGCCCACCTCCGGCGGCACCGGTCGGATGACGATCGACACCGTCGTCCAGAAGACCACGATCAGCCTCGGCGTCGTGATCCTGTCGGCGCTGGCCACCTGGGTGCTCACCGCCGACATCGACGCCTCGCGCTACGACGCCAACCTCGGCGGCCTGTACGCGGCGGCGACGATCGGTGCGCTCGGCGCCTTCGTGCTCTCGATGGTGAACTCGTTCAAGCGGGTCGTCAGCCCCGCGCTGGTCATCGCCTTCGCCGTCCTCGAGGGCGTGGCGCTCGGCGCGATCAGCAAGCTGTTCAACGCCATCTACGAGGGCAACGTCGTGATGGGCGCCGTCATCGGCACCTTCGCCGCCTTCGCCGGCACCCTGGCCGCCTACAAGTTCTTCAACATCCAGGTCGGCCAGAAGTTCAAGATGTTCGTCATCGCCGCCGTCTTCGGCATGATCGGCCTGAGCCTGGTCGAGCTGGTGCTCAGCCTGTTCGACGCCCAGATCGGCCTGTTCGGCGTGAGCGGCCTCGGCATGGTCACCGCCGTCATCGGCCTGGTGCTCGGTGTGTTCATGCTGATCCTCGACTTCGACTTCGTCGAGCAGGGCATCCGCAACGGCCTGCCCGAGCGCGAGTCGTGGCGCGCCGCGTTCGCGATGACCGTCAGCCTGGTCTGGATCTACACCAACCTGCTGCGCATCCTGGCCTTCTTCAGCCAGGACTGACCCACCGGTCGGGCGCAGCGCCCGCCTGACACCGCACCACCGCGAGGGCCCCGGGACGACGTCCCGGGGCCCTCGTGCGTGCCCGGCACCACCGCGCACCGGCCGGCCGGCGCCCCCGGAGCGCGCTAGGAGACGCTCTGGCCGCCGGCGTCGTGGCCGGCGTCCTCGCTGGTGCCCGGTGCCTCGCCCTCGGTCTGCGGACGACGCCGCCGGCGCCGCAGCTGCACGAACCGCTCGCGGACGCCGGGGCGGGCGTCGTCGAGCATGCTGCCGTCGAGCTCGGTGCCGGGCTCGTTGACGGCGTGCTGGGCGGCGCGGGTGACCGGGAGGACGCTGGCGCCGCGGGTGACCTCGAGGTGCGGCTCGTCGTCGGGCGCGAGGCCGACCGCGGCCAGCACCGTCGGCAGCAGCAGCCGCACCAGCGCGCGGTAGCCCTCGGCGGAGGGGTGGAACTGGTCGGGGCCGAACAGCAGGGCCGGGGCGGCGGCGAACTCCGGTCCCAGGATCGAGCCGAGCGAGATGGTGCGCCCGCCCTCCTCGAGGACCGCGACGGTCTGCGCGGCGGCCAGGCGCCGCGACCAGGCCCGGGCCACCTGCTTCAGGGGCGGCGCGATGGGCTTGATGGTGCCGAGGTCGGGGCAGGTGCCGACCACGACGGCCACCCCGGCCTCGGTGAGCCGGCGCACGCCGTCCGAGAGCTGGCGCACCGACTGCGACGGCGGCGTCACGTGGGTGACGTCGTTGGCGCCGACGAGGATCATCGCCACGTCGGGCTCGAAGGGCAGGGCGCGGTCGATCTGGCCGTCGAGGTCGGCCGAGACGGCGCCCACCCGGCACAGCGTGCGCAGGTAGACGCGGCGGTCGCCCTGCTCGGCCACGCCGCTGGCCAGCAGCGCGCCCGGGGTCTGCTCGACGCGGTCGACGCCGTAGCCGACCGCGCTGGAGTCGCCGAGCAGCGCGATCTTCACCGCCGGGCCGCCGCGACCGCGGCCGTACCAGCCCGACGGGTCGGGCACGGGGTCGGGCGAGGTCTCGCCGATGACCCGGCGGGCGAGCCTGGCCTCGGCGGTCAGGACGCCGTAGAGACCGGCGCCCAGCACCGACAGCCCGGCGCCGCCGTAGGCCGCCGCCGAGGCGACGCGGCGCGCCACGGCCGTCCCGCGCGACTCAGCCATCCCACCCGTTCACGGCCACGATCCTACGAATGCGAGGTGGTGGCCGGCGCGTTGGGCCCACGGCGGTCCTCGGTCGTAGGTTGAGCCGGTGGAGTACGTCACCTCGGTCCTCGACCTCATCGGCAACACCCCGCTCGTGCAGCTGCGCCGCACCCTCGACCTGCCGGACGGCGGCCCCCTGGTGCTCGCCAAGGTCGAGTACCTCAACCCCGGCGGGTCGGTGAAGGACCGCATCGCCACCCGCATGATCGACGCCGCGGAGGCCTCGGGCGAGCTGCAGCCCGGCGGCACGATCGTCGAGCCGACGTCCGGCAACACCGGCGTCGGGCTGGCGATGGTGGCCCAGGAGCGCGGCTACTCGTGCGTGTTCGTGTGCCCCGACAAGGTCAGCGAGGACAAGCGCAACGTGCTGCGCGCCTACGGCGCCGAGGTCGTCGTGTGCCCCACCGCCGTCGCGCCGGAGCACCCCGACTCGTACTACAACGTCTCCGACCGGCTGGCCTCCCAGCCGGGCGCCTGGAAGCCCGACCAGTACTCCAACCCGAACAACCCGCGCTCGCACTACGAGGAGACCGGCCCCGAGATGTGGCGCCAGACCGAGGGCCGCATCACCCACTTCGTCACCGGCATGGGCACCGGCGGCACCATCAGCGGCGTCGGGCGCTACCTGAAGGACCAGAACCCCGACATCCAGGTCATCGGCGCCGACCCCGCCGGCTCGGTCTACTCCGGCGGCAGCGGGCGGCCCTACCTCGTCGAGGGCGTCGGCGAGGACTTCTGGCCCGACACCTACGACCGCAGCGTCGCCGACCGTGTCATCGAGGTCTCCGACGCCGACTCCTTCGCCCACACGCGGCGGCTGGCCCGCGAGGAGGCGCTGCTGGTCGGCGGGTCCTGCGGCATGGCCGCCTTCGCCGCCCGGCAGCTGGCCCACGAGCTGGCCGCCACCCCCGAGGGCCGCGACGCCGTCGTCGTGGTGCTGCTGCCCGACTCCGGGCGCGGCTACCTCGGCAAGATCTTCAACGACGACTGGCTCGCCCAGTACGGCTTCTCCTCCGGCGGACCGGTCGCCAGCCGCACCGTCGGCCAGGTGCTGCGCGGCAAGTCGGGCCAGCTGCCCGACCTGGTGCACACCCACCCCAGCGAGACCGTCGCCGAGGCCGTCGCCATCCTGCAGGAGTACGGCGTCTCGCAGATGCCGGTCGTGCGCGCCGAGCCGCCGATCGTGGCGGCCGAGGTGGCCGGCTCGGTCTCCGACCGCGACCTGCTCGACGCCCTGTACGCGGGCAAGGCGCGCCTGACCGACCCCGTCGAGCAGCACATGTCGCAGCCGCTGCCGACCATCGGCGCCACCGAGGACGCCGCCGACGCCGTCGCCCTGCTCGAGACCGCCGACGCGGTGCTGGTGCAGGAGGACGGCAAGCCCGTCGGCGTCCTGACCCGGCAGGACCTGCTGGGCTTCCTCGCCCGTCCCTGACGGGGTCCGTAGCACGCCTGGTGCGGCGCCGAGGCGGCGCCCCGGACCCTCCGCGCGCTCATCCTGAGGGGTGGGCTGGCCTCGTGTGACCTGTGTTGAGGTTGGGGCGCTCGCGCCAGGGCGGGCCGGAAGGCGGGTGCTGGGAACGCGTGTGGGACTTCATCGACGAACGCAAGAGCCAGATCGCCTTCAACACCTACCAGCACGCCAGCCTGGTCATCCAGTCCGTGCTGGTGGCCACGGTCATCGCCGTCGGCATCGCGGTGCTGCTGGTGAGGGCGCCGCGGCTGCAGGGCGTGGCGAACATCGTCAGCGCGATCGGGCTCACGCTCCCGTCGTTCGCGCTGATCGGCATCCTGCTGCCACTCACCTCGATCGGACCGACGACGGCCTTCATCGCCGTCACCTTCTACGCCGTGCTGCCGATCCTGCGCAACGCGGTGGTCGGACTGCGCGGCGTCGACGCGACGCTGCTGGAGTCGGCGCGCGGCATGGGGATGAGCGAGCTCACCTCGCTGTGGCGCGTGCGGCTGCCGCTGGCCTGGCCGGTGATCTTCGCCGGCGTGCGGGTCTCGACCCAGATGGCGATGGGCATCGCGGCCATCGCCGCCTACGTCAAGGGCCCCGGCCTCGGTGAGTACATCTTCACCGGCCTGACCCAGATCGGCGGGGCCAACGCGATCAACTACGCCGTGGTCGGCACCGTCGGCATCATCCTCGTCGCGCTGGTCGCCGACGCGCTGCTGCTGCTGCTCGGCCGCTTCACCATCTCGAAGGGAATCCGTGCCTGACATGACCACCGCACCCGACCTGACCAAGGACGAGCAGGGCGAGCCCTCGAGCACCGGCGGAGGCGAGGTCAGCGGCGCCGAGATCGTGCTGCGCGACGTCGTCAAGCAGTACCCGGGGCAGAAGACCCCGGCCGTGCAGTCGCTGTCGCTGACCATCCCGGCCGGCGAGATCGTGATGTTCGTCGGCCCGTCCGGCTGCGGCAAGACGACGTCGCTGAAGATGATCAACCGGCTCATCGAGCCGACGTCCGGCACCATCCTCATCGACGGCCAGGACGTCAAGCAGCAGAGCCAGACCGAGCTGCGCCGCCGCGTGGGCTACGTCATCCAGGGCGGCAGCCTGTTCCCGCACATGACGGTGACCAAGAACATCGCGATCGTGCCCAAGCTGCTCGGCTGGGACGCCGACCGCATCAGCACCCGCGTCGACGAGCTGCTCGACCTCGTGGGCCTCGACCCCGAGCGCTACCGCGACCGCTACCCGCGCGAGCTCTCCGGCGGCCAGCAGCAGCGCGTCGGCGTCGCCCGCGGCCTGGCCGCCGACCCGCCCGTCATCCTCATGGACGAGCCGTTCGGCGCCGTCGACCCGATCACCCGCCAGCGGCTGCAGGACGAGCTGCTCAGCATCCAGCGCGAGCTGCGCAAGACGATCGTGTGCGTCACCCACGACATCGACGAGGCGATCAAGCTCGGCGACCGCATCCTGATCCTGCAGGAGGGTGCGCAGGTCGCGCAGTACGACACCCCCGAGGTGGTGCTCAGCGCACCCGCCAACGACTTCGTGGCCGACTTCGTGGGCGCCGGCTCCTCGCTCAAGGCGCTCAGCCTGGCCCGGGTCAACGAGGTCGAGCTGCGCCAGGAGGTCACCGCCACCATCGGCGAGTCGACCGCCGAGGTGCGCAAGCGCGTCGAGGACGCCGGCTCGCGCAGCGTCGTGGTGCTCGACGGCCGGGGCCGCCCCCGCGGCTGGCCCTGGCTGCGCCAGCTCAAGGGCGAGACGATCGTCGAGCCGACCGAGGACCTCGTCAACCTCGACCAGCGCGCCACGCTCAACGACGCGCTCGACACCATGCTCTCCAGCAGCCACGGTGGCGCCGTCGTCACCGGCGACCGCGACCAGTACCTCGGCGTCGTCGACTTCGACGCGGTGACCGCCTACATCCGCAACCTCGAGGCCGAGCATGAGTGAGGCCGCCGTCGGCCGGCCGAGCGGCGTCGCCGTCCGCGGGCCCCGCCGCATCGACCGCGAGACGCTGCTCATGCTCGTCGTGCCGCCGGTGCTGGTGCTGCTGGTCTTCGGCGGCTACGTGCTGTGGCGCGAGACCGCCGACCTCGACCCCACCGAGCTGCGGCAGCTGGCGTGGCCGACGATCCTCGACCAGATCTGGGACCACACCAAGCTGACCCTCGTCACCTCGGCGCTGGTCGTGGTCGTCGCCGTGCCGCTCGGCGTGCTGCTGACCCGCGGCCGCGTGGGCCGCGCCGTGGCGCCGGTCGTCGTCGGCATCGCCAACGTGGGCCAGGCGGCGCCGTCCATCGGCTTGCTGGTGCTGCTGGCCATCTGGATCGGCTTCGGCTTCTGGACCGCCGTGCTCGCCCTGACGCTCTACGGCCTGCTGCCGGTGCTGCGCAACACCATCACCGGCCTGCAGGGCGTCGACCCCACGCTGGTCGAGGCCGGACGCGGGCTCGGGATGTCGAGCGGCTCGGTGCTGCTGCGCATCGAGCTGCCGCTCGCCCTGCCGGTGATCATGACCGGCGTCCGCACCGCCCTGGTGCTCGTCGTCGGCACCGCGACCCTCGCCACCTTCATCAACGGCGGCGGGCTCGGGGCCACCATCAACTCCGGCATCACGCTGTTCCGCTTCTCGGTGATGATCGCCGGGGCCGTGCTCGTGGCGCTGCTCGCGCTGACCATCGAGTGGCTCGGGCGACTGCTCGAGCTGGTCGCCAAGCCGAAGGGGATCTGATGACGCGCCGGGGATCGTGGAGGTCCGTGCGGACCTGGGTGGCCGGGCTGGCCGCCGCCGCCGTGCTGACGCCGGCCCTCACCGGGTGCGGCCTGGCCACCGCCGGCGGCAACGTGCCGTCGGGCACGCTGGCCGGCCCGCTCGCCGACGCCCCGAGCCTCGACGGCGTCGAGATCGCCGTGGGGTCGAAGAACTTCTCCGAGAACATCCTGCTCGGCAAGATCGCGCTGATCCTGCTCAAGTCGGCCGGGGCCGACGTCACCGACCTCACCAACATCCCCGGCAGCGCCTCGGCGCGGCAGGCGCAGATCTCCGGCGACATCAACGCCATGTGGGAGTACACCGGCACCGGCTGGCTGGTCTACCTGCAGGAGCCCAAGCCGATCCCCGACGAGGAGAAGCAGTACGAGGCGGTGCGCGACGCCGACCTCGAGAAGAACGACCTGGTGTGGCTGCCGCCGGCGCCGATGAACAACACCTACGCCTTCGCCATCACCCAGGAGAGCCAGCAGAAGTACGGCATCACGAAGTCCTCGGAGATCAAGAAGGTGCCGGTCGCCGAGCGCACGTTCTGCGTCGAGTCGGAGTTCCAGAACCGCGCCGACGGCCTCGAGGGCTTCCTGAAGGCCTACGACGTCCCGCTCGGCGGGTCGAACGGCGTCCCCGGCGGCAACATCCAGACCTACCAGACCGGCGCCATCTACGACGCGACCGCGAAGGGGGAGTGCACCTTCGGCGAGGTCTTCACCACCGACGGCCGCATCCTCGCGCTCGACCTCGCCGTGCTCGAGGACGACCGCAAGTACTTCCCCAACTACAACGTCTCGCTCGTGCTGCGCGACGAGCTCTACGAGGCCCACCCCGAGATCGAGGAGCTCATGGCCCCGGTCACCGAGAAGCTGACCAGCGAGGTGCTGCTCGAGCTCAACGCCCGCATCGACGTCGACGGCGACGAGCCCACCAACGTCGCCCTCGAGTGGCTGGAGTCGGAGGGGTTCTTGGAGTCCTGAGGGCGCCGGACCACGACGCAACGCAGCGATCAGGGGGTCGGGACCACACGGACGACGACGCAACGGAGCGTCCACGGGGTCGGGATCACACGGACCCTGAGCTTGTCGAAGGGCTACTCCAGGTCAACCGGGCGACCCGACCACCCAGCCGCCACTCCGCACCTGATCGAGCGCCAGCGCGTTCGACCGCAGCGGAGCAGCGCCAGCCCGCGTGAGAGCGGGACGTCCCGAGCGGGGCTGGTGGCGGTGCTGGGCATCAAGGCAGCGGAGAACACGCGCCAAAGCGACGAAGGAGCGGAGGCGCGATCAAACACAGCGGTCGATATCTGCCACCACGCCGGCCCCGTTGACCGTCAGGTGCCCTTCGACAAGCTCAGGGTCCGTGTGGTGCCGACCCCGAGAGTGCTCTGTTGCGTGACCGCCCGTGTGGTCCCGACCCCGTGGACCCTGCGCGGTCTCGAGGCTCGTCGCCAGGGCTCCTCGCACCTCGACCATCGTGTGGGCGCCCGGCACCTAGACCACGGGTCGGGGCATGAGGGCGAAGACGCCCCAGCCGAGATGGGTGCGCTGGTAGGTGGCGTGGTCGACGGGGGCGGTGTCGAGCTCGGTGCGCATCTCGGCCCACAGCTCGTGGGGCGGGTCGTCGTCGGCGTGGGCGTCGAGCCAGCGGCGGGTGCTCAGCCACTGGGCGGCGACGTAGACGTCCCAGTCGTCGCGGTCGGCCAGCACCATCTGGACGACGTCCAGGCCGTGCTCGGCGAACGCGGCGAGCAGGCCCGACAGGGTCTGCCACGTCGTGCGGTCCTCGGCGTGGCAGCGGCGCGCGACGTCGTCGGTCTCGGGCACCCGCTCCCAGAACGGATGGCCCACGAGCAGCAGCCCGCCCGGGCGCAGCACGCTCGCGAGCAGGTCGACGGTGCCGAACAGGTCGCCGCCGATCCAGGTGGCGCCGAGGCAGGCGACGACGTCGAACGGCTCGCCGCCCGCCGCGAGGCGGGCCGCCACCCACGCCGCGCCCTCGGCGTGCTCGAAGCGGACGGCGTCGCTGACGCCCACCTCGAGCGAGCGGGACACGGCCGCCTCGGTGAACGCGCTGCTGAGGTCGACCCCGACACCGCGGACGCCGTGGTCGCGCGCCCACGTGCAGAGCATCTCGCCCGACCCGGAGCCGAGGTCGAGCACCGTCGCCCCGGGCGGTAGCCGCAGCGCCTCACCGAGCCGGCCCAGCTTGGCCGCCGAGAGCGGGTCATGGATGCGGTGGTCGGACTCGCGGACGACGTACTGCGGCGGGATGTCGGACGGCACACCCCGACCCCACCCCACCCGGCCACCGGCCGTCACCTGGATTACGGTCGCCCCGTGACGCCGTCGTCCCGGGTGCTCGACCTGTTCGCCGTGCCCGACGCGGTCGAGCCGCTGCCGGGCGGGCAGGGCCGGTCGGTGCGCGCCGGCGACCTCGTGCTCTCACCCGGCCGCGACGCCGACGTCGCCGGATGGCTGAACCCGGTGCTGGCCCGGCTCGCCGTCGCGCTCGACGAGGCCCCGGCACGCCGGGCCCTCGACCTGCGGGTGGCGATGCCGGTGCCGGCCCGCGACGGCTCCTGGGTCGTCGACGGCTGGGGCGCCTCGCGCTACGAGCCCGGCACCGTCGCCTGCCGCGACCTCGACGTCACGCTCGCCGCCGGGCGAGTGCTGCACGCGCGGTTGGCCGTCGCCGTCCGCGAGCGGCCGGCAGGGCTCGACGCGCGCGCCGACCGCTGGGCGGTCGCCGAGCGGCTGGCGTTCGCGCCGGCGTCGGCGCTGGCGCGCAGCGACGTGAAGGCCGCCCAGCGGGTGGCCGGCCTGCTGGAGGAGACCTCGCTGGGCGAGGAGCAGCTGGTGCACGCCGACCTCGCGGGCAACGTGCTGCTCGACGCGGCCGGCGCGGCGGTGGTCATCGACGTCGCGCCGTCGTGGCGGCCGGTCCTGTGGGCCGAGGCGGTGTGCGTCGTCGACTCGGTGATGTGGCTCGACGCCCCCGGGTCGGCCCTGGCGGCGTGGACGACGGGCGCCCGCCGCCAGGCCGCCCTGCGGGCGATCGCCTTCCGCGCGCTGGCCGACGAGCCCGGCCACGAGGCCGACTACGACGACGTGATCGCGTCGGTCGCCTCGAGGTAGAACCACCGACCGGCCCGTCGCGCGAAGCGGCTGCGCTCGTGCAGTCGGCCCTCGGTGTGGGTGGCGGTGAACTCCACCTCGTCGCCGACCGCCTCGTGCACGACCAGGCCGAACCAGTGCAGCGACGGGCCGCGCACCTCGAGCGGCCGGGTGCGCGGGTGCCAGGTGCGCCAGACGTAGTCGTGCTCGCCGAGCGCGTAGGCGGCGTAGCGCGAGCGCATCAGCCGCTCGGGGGTCTCGGCCTGCGCCGACCCGCGGTGCAGCCGCCCGCAGCACGCGTCGTAGGCGACGCCCGTGCCACACGGACAGGGCGAGGACGCCGTGCCGGGGCGGCCGAGGCCGCCGAGTCCGCCGACGCCGCTCACCGGGCCTGCACCTGCCAGACCCGGTGGCTGCCCGGCAGGCCCTTCAGCTCGACCTCGCCGGCCTCGACCAGCGCGACGGCGGCGTCGTCGTCGAGCGCGTCGTGCACGGCGTCGCTGGTGAGCACCTGGCCGCCCGCCGCCAGCGCACCCAGCCGCGCCGCGACCACCACGTTGCGGCCGAAGAAGTCGCCGTCGCGGCTGACGACCGCGCCGGTGTGCACGCCGATGCGCACCCGCACCGCGGCGGTGCGCGGACGACGTCGCAGCTCGCGGTGCACGCCGAGCGCGGCCCGGCAGGCCGCCTCGACGTCGCGGAAGGCCACCATGAACCCGTCGCCCGCGGTCTTGACCACCTGACCCCGGTAGCGCTCGACCTGCCCGCGGACGACGGCGTCGTGGGCGGCGAGCAACCGCACCCAGCGGCGGTCGCCCAGCTCGTGGTTGAGCACGGTGGAGTCCTCGATGTCGCTGAACAGGAGCGTGACCCGGCCCTCGGCGTCGGCGACGTTCACGATCTCCTGGCGCCGGGTGTCGGCCCAGGCCTGCAGCTCGTCGATGGAGGTCTGCACCAGGCCCGCGAGCCCGCGCTCACGCACCGTGCCGGCCGTGCGGCTGGCGGTGCGGACGACGCGGGCCACCGCCTTCTCGGCCGGGGTGGCGGCGGGCCGGGGCTTGAGCGCGGCGGTGAGGTCGGCCTCCAGCTCGTCGACCCGGGCCCGGGTGCGGGCCAGCTCGGCGCGCTGCGCGGACAGGGCCCGCAGCGCGACCGCGAGCGCGACGAGGGCGGCCAGGGCCACCACCCCGGCCGCCAGCGCCGCCACCGTCGCCACGCCCGTGCCGCTCACGGCGACGAGCGTAGTGACGTGGCGGCGTCCGGCGTCGGGATCAGCCGATGGTGGAGGCGTCGATGACCGCGCGGTAGCGCACGTCGCCGTCGACGACCTTGTCGTAGTAGTCGTCGACCTGGCCGGCCTCGATGACCTCGACGGTGGCGGTGATGCCGTGCTCGGCGCAGAAGTCGAGCATCTCCTGGGTCTCGGGCAGGCCGCCGACCATCGAGCCGGCGAGCGCGCGGCGCATCGTGAGCAGCGAGAAGGCCGCGATGTCGAGGGAGTCGCTGGGGGCGCCCAGGTTGACCATGGTGCCGCCGCGGCCGAGCGTGGCGGCGAACGCGTCGAGGTCGATGCCGTCGCCGACGGTGTTGAGCAGCAGGTCGAAGCGGCCCTGCAGGTCGTCGAGGACGCCGTCCTCGCCGGTGGCGTAGTAGGCGGTGGCGCCGAACGCCTGGCCGTCGTCGGCCTTGGCGTCGGTGCGGCTGAGCACGCTGACCTCGGCGCCCATCGCGGCGGCGATCTTGACCGCCACGTGGCCGAGGCCGCCGAGGCCGATGACGCCGACCTTGGTGCCCTCGCCGGCGCCGTAGCGCTTGAGCGGGCTGTAGGTGGTGATGCCGGCGCACAGCAGCGGCGCGACGCCCGGCAGGTCGTCCTCGGAGAAGGCGTCGGGGACCTTCACGACGAAGTGGTCGCGCACGACGACCTCGCGGCTGTAGCCGCCGTAGGTGACCTCGCCGTGGTAGTCCTCCGCCGAGTAGGTCTGCACGACGCCCTTCTGGCAGAACATCTCCTCGCCGTCGCGGCAGGCGTCGCACTCCAGGCAGGAGTCGACGAAGCAACCGACGCCGACGAGGTCGCCGACCTGGTGCGTGGTCACCTCGGAGCCGAGCTCGGCGACGGTGCCGAGGATCTCGTGGCCGGGGGTCATCGGGTAGATGCCGCCGCCCCACTCGTCGCGGGCCTGGTGGATGTCGGAGTGGCAGATGCCGGCCCAGCGGATCTCGATGCGGACGTCGTCGGGGCGCAGGTCGCGGCGCTCGATCTCGACGGTCTCGAAGGACGCCTTGGCCTCGGGCACGGACAGGGCGTGAACGGAGGTGGTCATGTCTTCAACCAAACCCGACGGGAGTCCGCGATCCGCTCACCCCTCGGGAGAGCGGCCGGGTGGCATTGCGCACGTCGGGCCGGCTCGCGTCACCGCCGTCCGCTTGGTGTGCGTGGTTGTCTGGACCGTGTGAGTGCTGCCCCCTCCATCGCCACCGTCGGCCAGCTGCGCGAGTCGGGCCATGTCGCCCGGCCGCTGCGTGTCGAGCTGCGCGAGAACCTGCTGGCCCGCCTGGCGTCGGGCGAGGACCCGTGGCCGGGTCTCCACGGCTTCGAGAACACCGTCATCCCCCAGCTCGAGCGCGCCCTGATCGCCGGGCACGACGTCGTCCTGCTCGGCGAGCGCGGGCAGGGCAAGACCCGCCTGCTGCGCACCCTGGTGGGCCTGCTCGACGAGTGGTCGCCGGTGATCGCGGGGTCCGAGCTCGGCGAGCACCCCTACGAGCCCATCACCCACGAGTCGCGCCGTCGCGCGCTCGAGGACGGCGACCGCCTCGCCGTCGAGTGGCGCCACCGCGACGAGCGCTACGCCGAGAAGCTCGCCACGCCCGACACCTCGGTGGCCGACCTGATCGGCGACGTCGACCCGATGAAGGTGGCCGAGGGTCGCTCGCTCGGCGACCCCGAGACCATCCACTTCGGCCTCATCCCGCGCAGCCACCGCGGCATCGTGGCCATCAACGAGCTGCCCGACCTCGCCGAGCGCATCCAGGTCGCGATGCTCAACGTGATGGAGGAGCGCGACATCCAGATCCGCGGCTACGTGCTGCGGCTGCCGCTCGACGTCCTCGTGGTCGCCTCGGCCAACCCCGAGGACTACACCAACCGCGGGCGCATCATCACCCCGCTCAAGGACCGCTTCGGCGCCGAGATCCGCACGCACTACCCGACCGACCTCGCCTCGGAGGTGGCCGTCATCCGGCAGGAGGCCGACCTCGTCGCCGACGTGCCCGACCACCTCGTCGAGATCCTGGCCCGCTTCACCCGCCACCTGCGCGAGTCGTCGTCGGTCGACCAGCGCTCCGGCGTCTCGGCGCGGTTCGCGATCGCCGGGGCCGAGACGATCGCCGCGGCCGCGCTGCACCGCGCCACCGTGCAGGGCGAGGACGAGGCCGTCGCCCGCGTCGTCGACCTCGAGACCGCCGTCGACGTGCTCGGCGGCAAGATCGAGTTCGAGAGCGGTGAGGAGGGGCGCGAGGAGGAGGTGCTGACCCACCTGCTGCGCACCGCCACCGCCGAGGCCGTGCGCACCCACCTGCGCGGCGTCGACCTCGGGCTGCTCGTCGAGGCCATCGAGTCGGGCGCCATGGTCACCACCGGCGAGCAGGTCGGGGCGCGCGACTTCCTCACCGGCTTGCCGGTGCTCGGCGAGTCAGACCTCTACGACCAGGTCTGCGACCGGCTCGGCGCCACCAACGACGGGCAGCGCGCCGGCGCGATCGAGCTGGCCCTCGAGGGTCTCTACCTGGCCCGCCGCGTCGGCAAGGACACCGACGGGGCCGAGACGGTCTACGGGTCGTGACGTCGTGACCGCCGGTGCGACGGTGCGCGAGGCGACGGCGGACGACGTCGCCGGCGTCGTCGCGCTCGGCGAGGCGGTCGTGCCGCCGACCTACGGGCCGATCAGCGACGAGCTGGCCGCGAGCCAGCTGAGCCGCTGGTGGTCGCCCGAGGCGGTCGCCGACTCGATGGGCCGGCTGCCCCACTGGGTGGCCGTCGACGCTGACGACGCGACCGTCGTGGGCGTGGCGAACCTGGGCGAGAGCGACGGCGTCCCCACGATGTGGAAGCTCTACGTGCACCCCGAGTGCCACGGCACCGGCCTCGGCTCGGCGCTGCTCGACCGCGTGGTCGACGCCGCACGCGGGCGGGGCGCCGACGTCCTGCAGCTGGAGCACGTCGCCGGCAACGACCCGGCTGCCCGCTTCTACGCCCGCCGCGGCTTCGTCGAGACCGGCCGCACCCCGCTTGCCGGGGTGCCCGGCGTCCCCGGCCTCGAGCAGGTCTGGATGACGCTCGACCTCACCGGGAGCCCGTCGTGACCCGCGCGCCCCGTCCCACCGACCTTCTCGGCCTTTCCCTGACCTTCTCGGCCGGTGCAACGCCCGAGAACGTCAGGAACACCCGGTCCACCGGGTATCCCTGCCACCGGAGCGAAACCACATGAGCAACGACAGCACCACCCGCCACACACGGTTCAAGCGCTACGACGGCGGCGACCCGCTGGCGCCGCCGGTCGACCTCGGCGAGGCGCTCGACGCCATCGGCGAGGACGTGATGGCCGGCTACAGCCCCGAGCGGGCCATGCGGGAGTACCTGCGGCGCGGCAGCCGCGACCAGGCGGGCCTCGACGAGCTGGCCCGGCGCGTGGCCGAGCGGCGCCGCGAGCTGACCCGCGAGCACCACCTCGACGGCACCCTCGAGCAGGTGCGCGAGCTGCTCGACCGCGCCGTCCTCGAGGAGCGCAAGCAGCTCGCCCGCGACATAGCGATGGACGACGGCGACCGCGCCCTGCGCGAGATGCAGCTGGAGAACCTCTCGCCCAACACCGCCGCCGCGGTGAGCGAGCTGTCGGCCTACGACTGGAAGAGCCGCGAGGCCCGCGAGGCCTACGACGAGATCAAGGACCTGCTCGGGCGCGAGCTGCTCGACCAGCGCTTCGCCGGCATGAAGGACGCGCTCGAGAACGCCACCGACGCCGACCGCGCCGCCGTCGCCGAGATGCTCGGCGACCTCAACGAGCTGCTCGACAAGCACGGCAGCGGCGAGGACGTCGACGACGACTTCCGCGCCTTCATGGACAAGCACGGCCAGTTCTTCCCCGAGGACCCGCAGAACATCGACGAGCTGCTCGACGCCCTCGCCCAGCGTGCCGCGGCCGCCCAGCGGATGCTCAACTCGATGAGCGCCGAGCAGCGCCAGCAGCTGATGGAGCTCTCGGCGCAGGCCTTCGGCTCGCCCGAGCTGATGGAGCAGCTGGCCCAGCTCGACGCCAACCTGCAGGCCCTGCGGCCCGGCGAGGACTGGGGCGGCTCGGAGGGCTTCGAGGGCGAGCAGGGGCTCGGGCTCGGCGACGGCACCGGCGTCCTGCAGGACCTCGCCGAGCTCGACGAGCTGGCCGACCAGCTCGCCCAGAGCCACCCGGGCGCCCGCATGGACGACGTCGACCTCGACGCCCTGGCCCGCCAGCTCGGCGACGAGGCCGCCGTCGACGCCCGCACGCTGCAGCGGCTCGAGCAGGCGCTGCGCGACGGCGGCACCCTGCGCCGCGGCTCCGACGGCACCCTGCAGCTGACCCCGAAGGCGATGCGTCAGCTCGGCAAGGCGCTGCTGCGCGACGTCGCCCAGCGGATGTCGGGCCGCCAGGGGGCCCGCGAGATGCACAAGGCCGGGGCGGCGGGGGAGCGGTCGGGCGCCACCCGGCCCTGGGCCTTCGGCGACACCGAGCCGTGGGACGTGCCCCGCACCGTGCTCAACGGCATCGTGCGCCGCGCCGGCGACGCGCCCGGCGTCACCGGGCCGTTCCTGACCATCGACGACGTCGAGGTGCAGGAGACCGAGGCCCGCACCCAGGCCGCGGTCGCGCTCTGCGTCGACACCTCGTTCTCCATGGCGATGGACGGCCGCTGGGTGCCGATGAAGCGCACCGCGCTGGCGCTGCACACGCTGATCCGCAGCCGCTTCCGCGGCGACGCGCTGCAGCTGATCACCTTCGGCCGCCACGCCGAGGTGATGGACATCGAGCAGCTCACCGCGCTCGACGCGCGCTGGGACAAGGGCACCAACCTGCACCACGCGCTGCTGCTCGCCAACCGTCACTTCCGGCGTCATCCCACGGCGCAGCCGGTGCTGCTGGTGGTCACCGACGGCGAGCCGACCTCGCACCTGGAGTCGAGCGGCGAGGTCTACTTCAGCTACCCGCCGCACCCGGCGACCATCGCGCACGCCGTCCGCGAGCTCGACAACTCGCGCCGCCTGGGCGCGCAGACGACGTTCTTCCGCCTCGGCGACGACCCGGGCCTGGCCCGCTTCATCGACCAGATGGCCCACCGGGTCGACGGGCGCACCGTCAGCCCCGAGCTCGACGACCTCGGCGCCGCCGTGGTCGGGTCCTACCTCGGCTCGCGGGACGCCGGCCGGCCCGGCGGGCCGGGCGGGCTCGGCGGCATGACCGGGTGGCGCAGCGGCTACGGCGACTGGTTCGGCGAGCGGGGCTTCTGGGCCGACCGCTGAGGCTCAGCCGCGACGACCGCCGGTCTTCTTCGCGGTCGACTTCCTCGCGGTCGTCTTCCTCGCCTCGGCCTCGGCCGGCTTCGGCTCGAGGCGCACCCGGGTCACGTTGCCGCCCGACTGCTCGACGTCGAGGTAGTCCTGCGCGCGGGCGAGCGCGATGAGCTTGCCGAAGCCGTAGTTGCGGGGATCGAAGGAGGCGTCACGCTTCTGCAGGTGGTTGCCGACCGCACCGAGGTGCGCCCAGCCGTCCTCGAGCGAGGCGGCGTCGACCGCCGCGGTGAGGATCGTGCGCAGGTCGGGCAGCGGCGTCACCTCGTCGGCGTCGTCGGGCGCGACGTCGTCGTCCGCGTGCGAGGCCCCGGTGCCACCGGAGGTGAGCACCTCGAGGAAGACGAACCGGTCGCAGGCCGCGATCAGCGCGGCCGGCGTGGTGCGGCGGCCCAGGCCGATCACCTGCTTGCCCGACTCGCGCAGCCGGGTCGCCAGCCGGGTGAAGTCGCTGTCGCTCGAGACCAGCGCGAACGCGTCGAGGTTGCCGGCGTAGAGCAGGTCCATCGCATCGATGATCAGCGCGGAGTCGGTGGAGTTCTTGCCGCGGGTGTTGGCGAACTGCTGCATCGGCTGGATGGCGTGACGCAGCAGCGGGTCCTTCCACCCGTTGAGGTTCGACGTCGTCCAGTCACCGTAGGCGCGCTTGATGGTCGGCGTCCCGAAGGAGGCGAGCTCCTCCAGGATGGCGGCCGCGTGCGCGCCGGAGGTGTTGTCGGCGTCGATGAGCACCGCGAGCCGCGTGTCGGAGGTCGCCACGACCCCAGGGTAGGGCGCTACGACGCGCGTGCCCCGGCATAGCGGCGGGCCCGGTCGAGCAGGGCGACCTGCAGCGCCCGCACCTGGCGCGGCGGGGGAGCGTGGGCGGCGGCCCGGTGGCGCATGACGAGCGTGACGACGGTGGTGTCGCCGGCGATGGGACGGGTGGTGATGACCCCGGCCTTCTCGAGCGGGTCGCCGACCACGCTGTAGTCGGGCAGCAGCGTGACGCCCATGCCCTCGGCCACCAGCGCCTTGCCCATCTCGGCGCCGTCGGTGAGGTGGCACACGGTGGGCATCTCGGCGCCGAAGACGCGGTGGGCGAAGCGGTGCATGAGGTAGCCGGCCCGCATGGCCACGAACGGCTGGGCGCGCAGCTCGTCGACGTCGACGTGGGTGCGGGCGGCCAGCGGGTGGTCGGCGGGCATCACGACGACCGGGCGACCGTGCACGAGGTCGGTGCCGACGAGGTCGGGCGGCGGGTCGTCGCCGGCCAGCAGGTTGACCAGGCCGAGGTCGAGGGTGCCCTCGAGCAGGCCCTGGTCGATCTCGGCCTGCTGCAGGGTGAGCAGCTCGATGTCGGCCTCGGGCTGCTCGCGCTGCACCTGCGCCACGGCCGGCACCAGCAGCGTGGTGGTGGCGGCGTTCACCGTGCCCACCCGCACCCGGCGCACGTCGGCGCGGTGGTCGCCGGCCGCGGCCCGCAGCCGGTCGACCGCCTCGAGGACGGCGACCATGTGCTGCAGCAGGTCGCGCCCCTCCCGCGAGATGCGCGCCCCCGAGCGCCGGCGGTCGAGCAGCTGGACGCCGAGCTCGCGCTCGAGCTTGCTCACCGCCTCGCTGAGGGCCGGCTGGGAGATGTGGAGCCGCTCGCTGGCGCGGCGCAGCGAGCCGTGCTGCGTGACGGCCGCGAGGTACTCCAGCTGCTCGATGCGCACGGGGTCGCTCCTCGGTTCTCTGCCGGGTCTCGCCGGGTGGTTCCCGGCGGGTGGTTCCCGGTGGTGCCAGGCAGGGCCTTGCACCCTCCCGCCGGTTCCGAGCGGCCCGTGATGCGCGTTGCCTTGCATCCGTTCGGTAACTGGATAAAGTCACTATACATAAGTCCCTGACCCCGTGTCGCGCAGGAGTGATCGCATGTCCGTCCCGACCCACGAGCCGCTGAAGTTCGCCTACTGGGTGCCCAACGTCAGCGGCGGCCTGGTCGTCAGCACCATCGAGCAGCGCACCGACTGGACCCTCGACTACAACCTCGAGCTGGCCCGTCTCGCCGAGGCCAACGGCTTCGACTACGCCCTCTCCCAGGTGCGCTACATGGCCGGCTACGGCGCCGCCTACCAGCACGAGTCGACCTCGATCAGCCTCGCCATCGCGCTGGCGACCGAGCGGCTCAAGGTGATCGCCGCCGTCCACCCCGGACTGTGGCAGCCCGGGGTCCTCGCCAAGCTCGTCGCCAGCTCCGACCAGTACACCAAGGGCCGCTTCTGCGTGAACGTGGTCAGCGGCTGGTTCAAGGACGAGTTCACCAAGCTCGGCGAGCCGTGGCTCGAGCACGGCGAGCGCTACCGCCGCTCCGAGGAGTTCATCCGCTACCTGCGCGAGATCTGGACCAGCGACCACGCCGAGCTGCAGGGCGACTTCTACCGGCTGCACGACTTCGACCTCAAGCCCAAGCCGTACGACGTGCCGGGCCGCCCGCACCCCGAGATCTTCATGGGCGGCAACTCCACCGACGCCCGCGGCATGGGCGGCCGCGTCACCGACTGGTACTTCATGAACGGCAACAGCCCCGAGGGCATCGCCGAGCAGGTGCGCGACGTCAGCGACGTCGCCAAAGTGCACGGCCGCGAGGGCCACGTGCGCTTCGGCGTCAACGGCTTCGTCATCGGCCGCGAGACCCAGGCGCAGGCCCACGCCGTCCTCGACGAGATCGTCGCCAAGGCCGACGTCGAGGCCGTCGAGGGCTTCGGCTCCGCCGTGACCCAGGCCGGCCGGTCGACCGGCGACAAGAAGGGCATGTGGCAGGACTCCGACTTCAAGGACCTCGTGCAGTACAACGACGGCTTCCGCACCGGCCTGATCGGCACGCCCGAGCAGATCGCGCACCGGATGCTCGAGTACAAGCGGCAGGGCGTGCACCTGTTCCTGCTCGGCTTCCTGCACTTCCAGGAGGACGTGCAGTACTTCGGCCGCGAGGTGCTGCCGATCGTGCGCGAGCTCGAGGCCGCCGAGCTGGCCCGGGCATGACCGGCCGGGTGCCGGTGCTCGCGCCCGGCGAGGCCGTCGCCGTCGCGGCCGACCTCGCCGAGCGCTTTGCCAAGGGCGCCGCCGACCGCGACGCCGAGCGGGTGCTGCCGCGCGCCGAGCTCGACGCGCTGTCCGACTCCGGCCTGCTCGCGCTCACCGTGCCCGCCGCCCACGGCGGCGCCGGCGCCTCGGTCGCCACCCTCACCGAGGTCGTGCGGCTGCTCGCCGCCGGCGACCCCAACGTCGCGCAGGTGCCGCACAGCCACTTCGTCTACGTCAACGCGCTGCGCCACCACGGCACGCCCGCCCAGCAGTCCAGGCTGTTCGGCGAGGTGCTCGACGGACGCCGCTTCGGCAACGCCCAGTCCGAGCTCGGCACCAAGCACGTGCGCGACTTCCGCACCACGCTCCGCCCGCGCACGGCGTCCGAGGGCGGCGGCTGGCTGCTCGACGGCGAGAAGGCGTACTGCACCGGAGCGCTCTTCGCCGACTGGATCCCGGTGCTGGCCCACCACGGGACCACACCCGCCGGCGAACCCGGCCCCATGGTCGTGGCCTGGGTCGAGCGGCACGCCGAGGGCGTCACCGTCGTCGACGACTGGGACGGCCTCGGCCAGCGGACGACGGCCAGCGGCCGCGTCACGCTCCAGGGCGTCGTCGTCCTTGACGAGCTCGTCACGCCCTGGCACCTGACCTTCGCGGGTCCGCAGACCTACGGCGCCTTCGCCCAGGTGCTGCACGCCGCCATCGACGCCGGCATCGCCCGCGCCGCCCTCACCGAGGCCGCCGCGTTCGTCACCACCAAGAGCCGGCCCTACCCCGACGCCATCGCCACCTACGGCACCGAGCGCCACGCCGACGACCCGCTCGTCGTCCAGGCCTTCGGCGAGATGGAGCTCGCCGTGCGCGGCACCGAGGCGCTGCTCGCCGAGGCCGCCCGCACCGTCGACGCCGCCGACGCCGACCTCACCGCCGAGACCGCCGGCACCGCCAGCCTCGCCGTCGCCGCCGCCCGCGCCAGCACCGCCCAGGTCTCGGTCGAGGTCACCAGCCGGCTCTTCGAGGTGGCCGGCACCCGCTCCGCGCTCGCCTCGCTCAACCTCGACCGGCACTGGCGCAACGCCCGCACCCACACCCTCCACGACCCCGCCGCCTGGAAGGTGCACCACTTGGGCCGCTGGGCACTCGACGGCACCGCTCCGCCGAACCACGGGCAGCTCTGAATGGTCACCCGCTGCGCGGGCCGGGCGGGGATGCTCGCCAGGGCTCGCATGCCCGCCCGGACCGAGCTCGCTCCGCTCGCGCTCATCGATGTTCCGCCGAACCGGGCTCGCTCCGCTCGCGGTTCGGCGGGCTCGCTGCGCAAGCTCGCCTGCACTCACCCCCGTTCCCCTCTCTCCCCGGAGGTTCTTCATGACTGACCAGTCCCAGCTCCGTTTCCACTGGTTCCTGCCGACCAACGGCGGTGACGGCCGGCAGGTGGTCGGTGGGGGCCACGGCGTGGCCGCCGGGTCGTCCGGGCGGCCGGCGTCGGTGTCGTACCTCGGGCAGGTCGCCCGGGCCGCCGAGGACGTCGGGTTCGACGCCGCGCTGACGCCCACCGGCGCGTGGTGCGAGGATGCCTGGCTCTCCACCGCCATGCTCAGCCAGGTCTCGGAGCGGCTGCGGTTCCTGGTCGCGTTCCGGCCCGGCATCGTCTCGCCGTTCCTGGCCGCGCAGATGGCCGCGACGTTCCAGAACATGAGCGGCGGCCGGCTGCTGCTCAACGTCGTCACCGGCGGCGAGAGCCACGAGCAGCGCATGTTCGGCGACTTCCTCGACAAGGACGAGCGCTACGCCCGTTGCGACGAGTTCCTCGAGATCGTGCGCCGGCTGTGGGCCGGCGAGACCGTGACCATGGACGGCGAGCACCTCCGCCTCGAGGACGCCACCCTGCAGCAGCGCCCCGACCCGCTGCCCGAGATCTACTTCGGCGGGTCCTCGCCGGCCGCGGGCACCGTCGCCGCCCGGCACGCCGACGTCTACCTGACGTGGGGCGAGCCGCCGTCCGCGGTGGCCGAGAAGATCGAGTGGATCCGCAAGCTCGCCGCGGAGGAGGGCCGCGAGGTCGACCGCCCGATCCGCTTCGGCATCCGCATGCACACCATCACCCGCGACACCAGCGAGGAGGCGTGGGCCGAGGCACGGCGGCTGCTCGACGGCATCGACCCCGCCACCATCGAGCGGGTGCAGGCGGGCCTGCGCGGCAGCGAGTCCGAGGGCCAGCGCCGCATGCTCGAGCTCAACGGCGGCAGCAAGGACGACCTCGAGATCCACCCCAACGTCTGGGCCGGCGTCGGCCTGGTGCGCGGCGGGGCCGGCACGGCGCTCGTCGGCAGCCACACCGAGGTCGCCGACCGCATCGAGGAGTACGCCGACCTCGGCATCGAGGAGTTCGTGCTCTCGGCCTACCCGCACCTCGAGGGCGCCTACTGGTTCGGCGAGGGCGTGCTGCCGATCCTCGCCGAGCGCGGCCGGTGGACCCACCCGCACCCGCCGCGGCAGCAGGCCGCCTCGGTGCCGTTCGCCGGAGGTGGCCGGTGACCGCCCGCACGGCCGTCGTCGTCGGCAACCCCAAGCCGGCCTCGCGCACGCTCGTGGCCGCCGTCCACGTGGCGCGCGAGCTGACCGGCGCCGAGCCCGACCTCGTCGTCGACCTCGCCACCGTCGGCCCCGGCCTGCTGGTGCAGGACGACGCCGCCGTGCGCGAGCTGGTCGCCCAGGTGGCGGCGGCCGACCTCGTCGTCGCCGCCTCGCCCACCTACAAGGCCACGTACACCGGCCTGCTGAAGCTCTTCCTCGACCGGTTCGCCCCCGACTACGGCACCGGGCTGACCGGGCTCGCCGTCCCGCTCATGCTGGGCGCCGGGCCGGGCCACGCGCTGGCCCCCGAGCTGACCCTGCGGCCCGTGCTCACCGAGATCGGCGCGACCGTGCCGGTGCCCGGCCTGTTCGTGCTCGACGCCGCCCACGACGACCCCACCGCCTACGACGCCTGGCTCGCCCGTGCCCGCCCGGTCGTCTCCGCCCTGCTCGACGCCCGTCGGGCCACCCTCACCGGAGGTGCCGCGTGACCGTCTTCTCGCCCTTCCCCACCAACCAGGACCTCGACCCGGCCCGGCTTCGCGAGGCGTTCGGGGTCTTCCCGAGCGGCGTCGTCGCCGTCGCCGCCGAGGTCGACGGACGCCAGGTCGGCCTCGCCGCGTCGTCGTTCACCTCGGTGAGCCTCGACCCGCCGCTGGTCTCGTTCTCGGTGGCCAACTCGTCCAAGACCTGGCCCGACCTGCGCCGGGCCCGCCACCTCGGCGTCACGATCCTCGCCGACCACCACGGCGCGGTCTGCCGCCAGCTCGCCGGGCCGGTCGACGACCGCTTCACCGGCGTGGCCACCTCGGTCACCGCCGACGGGGCCGTCACCCTCGACGAGGGCCTCGCGCGCTTCGACTGCTCGATCCACCGCGAGCTCGAGGCCGGCGACCACACCATCGTGCTGCTGCTGCTGCACGCCGTCGACCACGCCGACCAGCGCACCGCCGGCCAGCCCCTGGTCTTCCACCGCAGTGGGTTCGGGAGCGTGGCCGTCTGAGAGCCTGGACGGCGTGCGTGCGGTCGTCGTCGGCGGGGGAGTGGCGGGGCTCGTCGCCGCCCGCGACCTGACCGCCGCCGGCCACGAGGTCGTCGTCCTCGAGGCCACCGACCGCGCCGGCGGCAAGATCCGCCGCGCCCAGGTCGGCGGCGCCACCGTCGACGTCGGCGCCGAGGCGATGGTCAACCGTCGTGCCGACGGGGTCGGCCTGGCCCGCGAGCTCGGGCTCGACGTCGTCCACCCGGTCGTCGCGTCGTCGCGGGTCTGGACCCGCGGCGCGCTACGACCCCTGCCGCGCACCCTGCTCGGCTGGCCGCTCGACCTCGACGGGCTCGCCGCCTCGGGCGTGCTGTCCGACGAGGGCCGCGAGCGCGCCCTCGCCCCGCGCGACGTGCCGGCCGGTGACGAGATCGACGACGACGTCGCCGTCGGCGACCTCGTCGCCGCCCGCTTCGGAGACGAGGTGGTCGAGCGGCTCACCGAGCCGCTGCTCGGCGGCGTCTACGCCGGCCGTGCCCGCGGCATCTCCACCCGGGCCGCAGCACCGGTGCTGCTCGACCTCGCCCGCGGCGCCGACCTGCCCGTCGGCGACCCGACCGTGCCCGTCTTCGCCGCCACCCGCGGCGGCATGGGCGCCCTGGTCGAGCGGCTGGCCGACGGCCTCGACGTGCGCACCGGCGTCACCGTCCGCTCGCTCCGGCGCACCGCCGCCGGGTTCGAGGTGGCCGGCGAGCGGGCGGACGCCGTGGTGCTCGCCGTCCCGGCCGCCCCCGCCGCCCGGCTGCTCGCCGACCTCGCCCCGGGCGCGTCGGCCGAGCTGGCCGCCGTCGAGTACGCCTCGGTCGCCGTCGTCACCCTGGCGTTCGCGGCCGCCGACGTGCCCGACGCGGTGCGCGAGGCCTCCGGCTTCCTGGTGCCGCCGGTCGACGGCCGCCGCATCAAGGCCTCCACCTTCACCAGCAGCAAGTGGGGCGCGGCCCACGTGGGCGCCGGCGACGACGTCGTCCTGCTGCGCACCTCGGTCGGCCGGCTGGGGGAGGAGCGGCTGCTGCAGCGCCCGGACGACGACCTCGTCGCCGCCTCGCTCGCCGACCTGCACGAGGCCGTCGGCCTCGCGGCCACGCCCGTCGACGCGCTCGTGCAGCGCTGGGGCGGGGGGTTGCCGCAGTACCCCGTCGGGCACCTCGGGCGGGTCGCGCGGGTGCGCGCCGACGTCGCCCGCACGCCCGGCCTCGCCGTCTGCGGCGCCGCCTACGACGGGGTCGGGGTCGCCGCCTGCATCGCCTCGGGCCGGGCCGCCGCCCGGGACGTCGCGCCCTGACCCACCGGCCGCGCCGGGACCCGGCGCGACCCCGGGTCGGTGCGGCCGTCCCTGGGCCGCGGGACGCGCGGCACCGCACCGTCGGGTCATCTCGTCCGACACTCCAGAAAGCGAACCCCCCGAGATGACCACCCAGATCACCACCCACAACCCCGTGCGCAGCGACCTCCCCGCCGGGGAGCTCGACCTGACCCCCGCCGTCCCCCGACCCGGCCGCGGCTGGGCGGTCGCGGGCGTCGCCGCCGCGCTCAGCGCCGTCGCCGGCACCGTCTGCTCCTTCTCGATCCTCTCGGTCTACGACGACGACCTCGCCGGCGACGCCGAGGCCATCGCCGCCGACCTCGGCGACAAGGTCGTGTTCATGGTGGGCTTCCACGTCTTCCAGACCCTGGCCGCCGTGCTCATGGCCGTCTTCGCCCTCGGCCTGTTCCGCCGTCTGCGCGCCGCCCTCCCGGCCGACTCGCTGCTGCCCGCGCTGGCCGCCTTCGGCCTGCTCGGCACCTCGGTCGTCGTCGTGCTCGGCGCGGGACTGGACACCGAGTTCGCCTTCGCCGCCGCCGACGAGGGCACCGTCGTCCCCGAGGCGCTGGTGGTCTACAACCATTGGATCGGCACCATCCCCGCGGTGTGGGTGCTCACCGGCCTCACCGGCCTCGCACTGTTCGGCGCGGCCCGCCAGGGCGCCCTCGCCCGCTGGGTCGGCCTCGTCGGCCTCGTGCTCGGCGGGCTGTCGCTGGTCACCGGCGTCTCGCCGCTGCAGTACATGGCCGGCCTGACCGGCACGCTGATGCTGCTCGTCGTGGCCGCCGCCCTCGCCCTCGGCGACCGGGCCCACCGCGCGTAGGGCCCCGCGCACACCATCCGCTGTCCCGCCGGTCGTTCCTCCGTGTCCCTGCCCGGAGGGACACGCGCGCGGGCAGGATGTGCGCGTGTCGGTGCGCCCGCGTCTCCTCGCGCTGCCGGCGGCCGGGCTCGTCGTCCTCGTCGTCGCGGTCGTCTCCGACCTCGGCCACCCGGCCGACAGCCTCGTCGGGCGGCTGGTGCCCGACCCCTCGTGGGGCTACGCGGCCACCGGGCTGGTGCACCTCGCCGTCGCGGCCGCCGTGCTCGGCCTCGGCGCCCGCCGACGCCTCGGGCTGGTCGTCGCCGTCGTCGGCGCCACCTGGTGCCTCGCGGGGCTGGTGCGCGCCGTCGTCCGCAGCGCCCCGGTCGCCGGGGCCCCGACCGACGGCGGGCTCGGCGCCGTCCGGACGACGCTGCTCTGGCTCGTCGACGCCACCACCGGCCCCCTGGCGGTCGGGCTCGGGGTGCTGCTGCTCGTCTTCCCGACCGGCTCGCTGCTCGCGGGCCGGTGGGGCCGGGTCGGCCGGGTCTCGGTGGCGGTGGCCGCCGTCCCGCTCGTGCTGCTGGTGCTCGCGCCGGTGCCGCTGACCATCTCGCCCGACCCCACCGCCTACGACGCCGACCTCGCCGCGCTCGACCCCACCGTCGTCCCGGGGCTGGCCGGCTCCGGCCCCGCGCTCGCGGTGCTGCTGAACCTCGGCTACGTCGCCTTCCTGGCCGGCCCCGTCGCCACCGTCGTGGTGCGCTACCGCGCCTCGGCCGGCCTCGAGCGCGACCGGATGCGCTGGCTGGTGTGGGGCGTGCTCGTGGTGACCCTCGGCGTGGTCACCGGTCAGTTCCTCGGCCTCACCGGCACCGGCACCCTGTGGTTCCTGGTGCAGGTGAACGTCGTGGTGGTGTGCCTGGCCGTCGCGGTCGTCTACCCCGGCGTCGTCAGCATCGAGGACCTGCTCGCGCGCACCGTCGTCGTCGGCGGCCTGTCGGTGCTGCTGGTCGCCGTCGACCTCGCCGTCGTCGCGCTGCTGACCCGGCTGCTGGGCGACTCGCTCGCCGAGCGCGACGTGCTGCTGGCCGTGCTGCTGCTCACCGCGGTCGCCTACGCCCCGCTGCGGGTGCGCCTGACGGCGCTCGCGCGTCGCCTGGTGCACGGCGACCGAGACCAGCCGTACGGCGCGGTGGCCGGGCTGGCCGCCGGGCTCGAGTCCGCCGCGGACGCCGACGCCCAGCTCGCCGCGGTCGCGCGCTCGGTGGCCCGGGCCTTCGGCGTCGCCTACGTCAGCGTCGAGGTCGACCGGCCGAGCGGCGAGCGGCTCGTGGTCAGCCTCGGCGCGCGGCCCGACCGCACCCGCACGCTGCCGATCCGCTACCGCGACGAGACGGTGGGCCGCCTGGTGCTGCCCACGCGCGGCCTCCGCACCCGGCTGAGCCGGCGCGACGAGCGGCTGCTCGGCGACCTCGTGCGCCAGGCCGCCACCTTCGCCCGCACGATCCGGCTCGCCGAGGAGCTGCAGCACAACCGCGAACGGTTCGTCGTGGCCCGCGAGGAGGCGCGCCGACGCATCCGCCACGACCTGCACGACGAGCTCGCGCCGACCCTCGGCGGCGTGGTCTTCCAGGTCGAGACCGCCACCGTGCTGCTCGACCGCGACCCGGCCGCGGCCCGGGCGACCATCGCAGCCACGACCACCGACCTCAAGGACGTCGTCGCCCGGGTGCGGCGGCTCGTGCACGACCTGCGGCCACCGGCCCTCGACGACCTCGGCCTCGTCGAGGCGCTGCGCCAGCACGGCCTGACCCGCCCGCTGCCGGTCGGGGTGGCGAGCGACCCCGCCGTCGCGGTGGGCCTGCCCGCCGCCGTCGAGGTGGCGGTCTACCGGATCGCGGTCGAGGCGCTCGACAACGTCGTGCGGCACGCCCGCGCCGGGTCGGCGAGCGTGCTGCTGCTGGGGCCGACGTCCGGGCGCCGGCGCGTCGTCCTCGAGGTGCGCGACGACGGCGTCGGCATCCCGGCGGGCGTCGAGGCCGGCGGCGGCCTGACGACGCTGCGCGAGCGGGCCGCCGAGCTCGGCGGCCGGGTCGAGGTGGTCTGCCCGCCCGAGGGCGGCACCGTGCTGCGGGCCACGATCCCGGTGCGGGCGGCATGAGCGCCGTCCGGCCGGTGCGCCGCGCCGTCGCCTGGGCGCCGCTGGCGGCGTGCGTGCTGGTGCTCGGCGCCATCGCCGTCCTCGAGCTGCGCTTCCCCACGCGGGCCGGGGAGTGGGACTTCTCCAGCGAGTCCGGCGCCTGGACGTCGATGCAGGGGCTCACCCTGTGCACCGCCGGGGCGCTGGTGCTGCGGCGCGGGCAGCGCCGGTTCGGCTGGCTGCTCGCGGTCTTCGGCGGCATGTGGGCCGTCGACGGCCTGCTCGAGAGCTACGTCCGCGTCGGGGTCGGCACCGACGGCGCCTGGCC
The DNA here is from genome assembly GCF_039543705.1 of Nocardioides marinquilinus. Lineage (NCBI taxonomy): Bacteria > Bacillati > Actinomycetota > Actinomycetes > Propionibacteriales > Nocardioidaceae > Nocardioides > Nocardioides marinquilinus. The sequence goes on along the minus strand of NZ_BAABKG010000005.1, from coordinate 85,966 downwards.
CGGCTCGAGCCTGGCCATCTGGCTGGTGGCCCGGTTCTTCGCCGTCCTGCTGCCCACGCTGGTGCTGCTGCTGGTGCTCTTCCCCGACGGACGGTTCCCGCGCGGGTGGGCCGGGGTGTTCGCCAAGGTGGCGATGGCCGGGCAGGTCGTCGCCGTCGCGGTCTTCCTGGTGGTGCCCTACTCCCGCTTCGACCGGCCGCTGGACCTGCCCCCCGGGCTCGACCTCGACCTCACGACCGTCGACGCGCTCGCCGGCGTCTCGTCCGCGCTGGTCCCCCTCGCCCGTTCGCTCCTCGCCCTCGGCCTGCTCGTGCCGCTGGTCACCGTCACCGTGCGCTACCGCAGCAGCCGCGGGGTCGAGCGCGACCGCCTGCGCTGGCTGCTGTGGGGCGTGCTGGTGACCGTGGTCGCGGTCACCGCGGTCTCGCTGCTGGGCCTCGACGGCTGGCCGGTGCTGGCCTCGCTCGTCACCGTCCCGTTCGTGGCCATGACGGTGGCGATCCTCGACCCGACGCTGGTGCGCATCGACGAGCTGCTCAGCCGCACCGTCGTCTTCGTCGTCCTGTCGGTCTCGGTGATCGTCGTCGACCTCGCCGCGCTGGCCGCCCTGACCCGGCTGGTCGACGACCGGCCGGGCGACCGGCAGGTCACCGTCGTGGTGCTGCTGCTCTCGGTGCTGGTCTACAACCCGCTGCGCACCGTGCTGCTCGGCTGGGCACGCCGGCTGCTGCTCGGCGAGCGCGGGCAGCCGTACGACGTCGTCGCCGGGCTCGCCGAGACCCTCGAGTCGACCGACGACACCGAGCGGCAGCTCGCCGCGGTGGCCGACGCGGTGGCCCGCGCCTTCGGCGTCGACCACGTGTGCGTCGAGGTCGACCGCGGGGGCGGCGAGCGGGTCGTCGCCGTCGTCGGCGAGCCGCCCGAGCGGGTGCGCAGCCTGCCGATCACCTTCCAGGGCGAGCAGGTCGGCCGGCTCGTGCTGCCCGCCCGCGGCGTCCGTGCCCCGCTCGGCCGCACCGACGAGCGGCTGCTCGGCGACCTCGTGCGGCAGGCCGCGTCGGCCGCCCGCACCACCCGGCTCGCCGCCGAGCTGCAGGAGAACCGCGAGCGGCTCGTCACCGCCCGCGAGGAGGAGCTGCGCCGCATCCGCCGCGACCTGCACGACGGCCTCGGCCCCACGCTCGGCGGCGCCGTCTTCCGGCTCGAGACGGCCAGGCTGCTGGCCGTCACCGACCCCGACGGTGCCCGCAGCCAGCTCACGGCCGCCACGAGCGAGCTGCAGGACGTCGTGGCCGACGTCCGCCGGCTCGTGCACGACCTGCGCCCGCCCGCCCTCGACGACCTCGGCCTGGTCGGCGCGCTGCGGCAGCTGGCTCGGCGCGACGACGGCCTCGAGGTCACCGTCGAGGCCGATGGGCTGCCCGCCTCGGGGGCCTCGGCGCTGCCCGCGGCCGTGGAGGTCGCGGCCTACCGCATCGCCGGGGAGGCGCTGACCAACGTGCGCCGCCACGCCGCCGCCACCCGGTGCCGGGTGCGGCTCGCCGTCGAGGACGACGTCCTCGTGGTCGAGGTGACCGACGACGGCGTCGGCGTCGACCCCGCCCGCCAGGCCGGCGTCGGCCTCCTCGCGCTGCGCGAGCGCGCCGGCGAGCTCGGCGGCACGAGCGAGCTGGTCTGCCCGCCGGGGGGCGGCACCGTCGTCCGCGCCCGGCTGCCGCTGCACACGCCCGCCGGCCCGCCCGCGGACCCTGCCGTCTCCGACGCGCCCGACCCGCCCGGCCCGCCCCACGACCCCGACCGCTCGCTGCCCCGCGAAGGAGCCCTCGCATGACCACGACGACCGCCCCCACCGACATCCGCGTCGTCGTGGTCGACGACCACCAGATCGTGCGCGACGGGCTCGTGGCGCTGCTCGGCGCGCTCGACGGCGTCGAGGTCGTCGGCTCCGCGCACGACGGCCGCGACGCGCTGCACGTCGTCGAGGAGTCCGCGCCCGACGTGGTCGTCATGGACATCCAGATGCCGCACCTGGACGGCATCGAGGCCACCCGCTTCATCACCGGAAAGCACGCCGAGGTCAGGGTCGTGATGCTGACGATGAACGAGGAGGACGACACCATCCTCTCGGCGCTGCGGGCGGGCGCCTCGGGCTACCTGCTCAAGGGCTCGGGCGCCGAGGAGGTGCACAACGCGATCCGCGCGGCCGCGGGCGGCGGCATGGTCTTCGGGGCGTCGCTGGCCGGCAAGGTCGCCTCCTACTTCGCCTCGGCGACCGCCCCGGCGCAGGCGGTCGACGACCCGTTCCCCGAGCTGTCGGAGCGGGAGCGGTCGGTGCTGCACATGCTGGCCGCGGGCAGGTCGAACGACGCCATCGCGGGCGAGCTGTACGTGTCGAACAAGACGGTGCGCAACACGGTCTCGACCATCTACGCCAAGCTGCACGCCGCCGGCCGCGCCGAGGCGATCGTCAAGGCGCGCGAGGCGGGGTACGGCCGCGCCTGAGCGCCTCAGGCGCCGGTCGTGCCCTCGACCAGCTGCCACACCGGCTCGGCGCGGTCGGGGCCGCCGAGGCCGCGGGTCAGGTAGGCCGCGCCGTGGCGCCGGCCGTAGGACCACCACGCGCTGCAGCCGCCCGCCCCGCCCATGCCGAGCTCGTCGTCGTCCACCTGCAGGCCGCACGTCCACGCGACGTGGCGGTCGAGCACGAGGTCGTGGCCGCTGGCCTGCGCCGTGGTGAGCGCGGCGTGGGCGTCGGGGCCCAGACGCGTGGCGACCGGGCCGCCGGGCGTCATCAGGTCGTCGTAGAACCGGGCCAGGCCGCGGGCCGAGGCGTGCAGCGCGATCGCCGGGAAGCTGGTGCCGCGGAACCGGTCACCGTTGAGGACGGCGGGGTCGAGCAGCCCGGCCGGCCGGCCGAGCGCGGGCCCCCAGCGCGGGTCGGCCAGGTAGTCCCCGGCCCAGCCGGGGTCGAGCGCCACCAGGTCGGCGACGCGGTGGCGCTCCGCGGGCGGCACCCGCAGGTGCAGGTCCCACCCGTGCTCGGCGGCCAGGGCGGCGAAGCGGTCGGCGAGGTCGCCGCCGGTCGCCCGGCGCACCAGCTCGTCGCACAGGTGGCCGTAGGTGAGGGCGTGCTCGGCCACCGCCTCGCCCGGCGGGTGCACGGGCTCGGCCGCCTCGAGCAGCGCCACCAGCGCGTCGCGGTCGTCGAAGGGGACGTCGGCCGCCCCGGGCGGGAAGCACGGCAGTCCGGCGGCGTGGCTGAGCACGTGGCGCACGGTGGTGGCCGCCTTCGGCGACCCGGCCCGCGCGTACCCGGGCCACACCTCGACGACACGCTGGTCGAGACCGAGCCCGCCCGCGGCGACGACGTCCAGCACGGTGAGCGCCGCGAAGGGCTTGGCGACCGAGTACGTCATCACCAGCGTCGCGGCGTCCCACGGCAGCGAGCCGGGCCGGTCGCCGCGGGTGCCGACGTGGTGCTCGGCCACGACGTCACCGTCGCGGACGACGCACACCGCGGTGCCGGGGTCGCCGCCGGCCGCGTGCGCGTCGTCGAGGAGGCGGGCAAGGTCGGTCCGGAGGTCCACGGGCACCATCCTCCTCGGCACCGATCTGCACAATGGGAGGCATGAGCGAGGAGCAGACCGACTCCCAGACCAACGCCGCCCGGCTGCGCGAGATCAACGCCACCGTGCGCTACACGATGTGGTCGGTCTTCCGGCTCGAGTCGCCCCTGGGCGACGGCACCGACGGCACCGACGGGGCCGACCGGGCGGCCGAGGCCGCCGAGCTCGAGAAGCTGCTGGCCGAGCTGGCCGAGGGCGACGTCGTCGTCCGCGGCGTCTACGACGTGAGCGGGCTGCGGGCCGACGCCGACGTGATGCTGTGGGTGCACGCGGCGACGTCCGAGCAGCTGCAGGAGGCCTACCACCGGCTGCGCCGCACGGCGTTCGGACGCCGCCTCGCCCCGGTGTGGTCGCAGATGGCGCTGCACCGCCCGGCGGAGTTCAACAAGAGCCACGTGCCGGCGTTCCTCGCCGACGAGGAGCCGCGGGCGCACGTGTGCGTCTACCCGTTCGTGCGCTCCTACGAGTGGTACCTGCTGCCCGACGAGGAGCGGCGCGACATGCTCAAGGAGCACGGCATGCAGGCGCGGCCCTACCCCGACGTCCGCGCCAACACCGTCTCGTCGTTCGGCCTGGGCGACTACGAGTGGATCCTCGCCTTCGAGGCCGACGAGCTGCACCGCATCGTCGACCTGATGCGCGACCTGCGCGCCAGCCGCGCGCGGCGGCACGTGCGGGAGGAGATCCCGTTCTACACCGGCTCGCGGGTCTCGGTGGCCGACCTCGTCGACCGCCTGCCCTGACCCCGGGTGGGCCTCGCCTGATCCCAGCCCGGAACCCCGCACGCAGGTGACCCGTCCCACTCCCATGACCACCGTCCGCACCCGTCCGCGCTCCGCCTCCCGCACGCTCGTCGCGATCGCGGCGAGCGCCGCCCTCCTGCTCGGCGCCACCGCCTGCGGCGACGGCGACGACGGTGAGGCGCAGGCCTCCGACCCCGCCGGCACCGATCCGTCCCAGCCGCAGGACGACGCCTCCGCCGACGTCCCGGCGCCGCCTGAGGTGCCGGCGGCCCCCGGCCCGGTGAGCTCGGACGGGCTGGCGATGGTGATGGACACCGGCGACGGCCCCGAGCTGTGCCTGGGCGCGATCGCCGAGTCCTACCCGCCGCAGTGCAGCGGGCCCGCGATCACCGGCTGGTCGTGGGCCGACCAGCAGGGCGTCTTCGAGAAGCAGGGCGCGACCCGGTGGGGCCAGTTCGCGGTCACCGGCACCTGGGACGGCGAGACGTTCGGCGTCACCGAGGCCACCCCGGCCGCGCTGTACGACCCGATGGGCGCGCCGACCGGCGAGGGGCCCGGCGACCTGCCCGAGCCGGCCGAGCGCCTGTCCGACACCGAGCTGCAGCGCATCGCCGAGGAGGTCGGCGCCGACCTGCCGGGCGCCCAGGGCGCCTACGTCGAGCGCGGCCACGTGCTCGCGACCGTCACCTACGACGACGGCACCCTGCAGGCCTGGGCCGACGAGGCCTACGGGGCCGGCGTCGTCGTGGTGACCGGCGCGCTGCTCGACGCCTGACCGGCCGCTGACAGGCTCAGACCGGGTGGTTCGCCACGACACGGCGGTCGGGGTCGAGGCGGTCGCGGGTGGCGCCGAGCCGGGCCCAGTCCTCACCGTCGTAGCCGCCGGCCACGTCGACGCGACGGTCGGCGAAGTTGAGCACCCGTGAGGCGAGCGACCACGGTGCGAGCGCCCGCACGACCTCGGACGTCGCCGCGAGCCCGGGCGCGACCGCCTCGGGCACCGGGGTGACCGCGAGCGCGAACAGCAGGTAGGCGCCCGGGAGCGACGGCAGCGCGCCGTCCACGGTCGCCGGCCGGGCCAGCGCCCCGCCGAGCTGGCGCAGCTCGGCGAACATCAGCGAGGTCTCGGCGTCGGGGCCGACGAGCGCGAGCAGCGCCTCGATGGCCTCCTCGTCGAGCCCGCCCAGCACGGCGTGGTCGCTGACGGCGGGGGTGGGCGCGGGCGGGTCCATGTGGACGCCGAGCAGCCCGGCGGCCGGCATCCGCGCGAAGGTGTCCATCTCGGGCTCGAGGGCCCGCAGCGGCGCGAGCAGCGCGGCCGCGGCGTCGTCGTCCTCGAGCACGGCGCCGTCGACGACCACGAGGCGTCGTCCGCTCAGGAACGGCGGCAGCTGCGGCAGCGGCGGGAAGCTCATCACCCGCAGCGAGGTGGTCAGCGAGTCGGGAGCGTCGCGGGTGACCTCGGCCCAGGCGCGCAGCACCGCCGGGGCGTGTCCGACCTCCCACAGCAGCATGCCAGCGTAGACGTCGGCGATCGGCAGCAGCTCGATCTCGAGCCCGACGACGACGCCGAGGTTGCCGCCACCGCCGCGCAGCGCCCAGAGCAGCTCGGGCTCGGTGTCGGCGTCGGTGTGCACGAGCGTGCCGTCGGCGGTGACGACGTCGGCGGCGACGAGGCTGCTGCAGGCCAGGCCGTGGCAGCGGCCGTAGAACGACAGCCCGCCGCCGAGCAGGTAGCCGGCGACGGCGACGTCGGGGGCGCTGCCGTGCAGGGCGGTCAGGCCGTGCGGCGCGGCCGCGGCGACGACCTCGGCCCACTGGGTGCCGCCGGCGACGCGGGCGGTGCGATGCTCGGGGTCGACCTCGACGCCGGTCAGCTCGTGCAGGCGCAGCAGGACGACGTCGTCCAGGCCCTGCTCGGCGAGGGCGGCGGCGCCGTGGCCGGTGCTCTGCGGCGCGACGCGCAGCCCGGCGGTCGCGGCGGCGCGCACGACGGCGGCGACCTCCTCGACGGTGCGCGGCACGGCGACGGCCGCGGGGCGTTGGTCCACGGCGACGTTCCAGGGCGTGCGGGCGGCGTCGTAGCCGGGGTCGCCGGGCAGGTGCAGCTCGCAGCGGCCGCGCAGGGCGGCGGCGGGGCGGAGGTCGGTGGCGGTGCTCATGGTGCGTCCTTCGTGGTGTGGGTGGTCTGTTCGGTCTGGGTGGTGTGAGTGGTCCGGGTGGTGGGGACGGGCCGCAGCGCGACGAGCTGGCCGGGCAGCGGGAGGCGCGGCACGCGCTGGAGGTCGACGGTGACGTCGTGGGCGTCGAGCTCGGCCAGGCGCTCGACGACGACGTCGAAGGCCTCGGCGGCCGTGACGACGTCCGCGGCGAGCACGACGAGGCCGGCGAGGTCGGCGACGCCGCGGCCGGCGGCGTCCAGGTCGTCCTCGACGCGACGCAGGCACAGCGCGACCTGGGCCGGCAGGTCGTCGTCGTGGACGAGGCGGCCGAGTGCGTCGACGGGGGCGGTGTCCTGGCGGGCGTCCTGGCGGGCGTCCTGGGCGGTGGTGGTCACGGCGAGGACTCTGCGTGCCGGCGACCCCCGGCGACGATCCCGTGAGGCCGGGGAGATGCGGACGGCGGCCCTGGGTGGTCTAGTCCCCCCAAGGATGTGGGATGTCGCCGGCGGGGCTCGTCGCGCACACTTCCGGGGTGGTGACCGCCCTGACCGCTGCCCGCGTGCGCGGGGACGTCGACGTCCTCTCGCGGGCCGGGCTGCCGCTGCAGGAGTTCCTCGACGAGGCGACCGCCTCGCTCGGGCGGGCGGTGCCGTGGGTCGCGGCGTGCGTCGGCACCCACGACCCCACCACGCGGCTGCTCACCGGCTCGCACAAGTTCGGCGACCTGCACGGCGTGAACGAGCAGGACCTGCTGTTCGGCCAGATCGAGTACGCCTCCGACGAGGACACCTCCTACCGCCACCTGTTCGGCGGCGAGGTCGACGCGGTCGGCATGAGCCTGCGGCACCGCGGCGAGGTCGAGCGCTCGGAGCGGATGAGCCGACTGATGGTGCCGCACTTCGGCTACGCCGACGAGGCGCGACTGGCCTTCCGCGACGGACGCCGCGCCTGGGGTGGCCTCGCGATCTTCCGCGGCGGCGACGACCCGTCCTTCGCCGAGGCCGAGGTCGACTTCCTGGCCTCGTTGTCGACGGCGTTCGCGCGCGGCGTCCGGGGTGGGGTGCTGGCGCGGCTCTCGGCCGCCGGTCACGCCGGGGGCGCCGGCCCGGCCGTGCTGGTGGTCGCCGCCGACGACCGCGTCGTGCAGGCCAGCCCCGGCGCCATGGCGTGCCTCGACGCGCTGCGGGCCGGCGGCGCGGCGGTCGGCGACCCGATGGCGATCGTGGCCAGCCTGGTGGCGACGGCACGGCGGTCGGCGTCCGGCGACGGCTCGGCGCAGCCGCGGGCCCGGGTGCGCCTCGAGGGTCGGTGGATGGTGCTGCACGCCTCGCCGCTCTCGGGTCTCGGCGACCGCGCCGGCGAGGTGGTCGTGACGATCGAGGAGGCCCGGCCGCCGGAGATCGTGGCGCTCGTCGTCGCCGCCTTCGACCTGACCCCGCGCGAGCGCGACGTCACCCAGCTGGTGCTGCAGGGCGTGGACACCAAGGAGATCGCCGCCACGCTGCACCTGTCGACCTACACCGTGCAGGACCACCTGAAGTCGGTCTTCGACAAGGCCGACGTGCGCAGCCGACGTGAGCTGATCGCGCGGATCTACTTCGACCAGTACGTGCCGCGGCTGAACACCGAGCTCGACCCGTCGGGCTGGTTCGCCTCGGTGTGAGTCCGGCGGTCCGGCGTCCTGCGCCGGACAGACTCGACGCACCACCCACCAGGACCACGGCTGTCGCTCGGCAGAGACGGGTTCTCCCGCTCGAGGAGACCCGTGTGACCAGGATCGTGATCGACGACGTCGATGGCCCCGAGGACCTGCTGCGGGCGCTCGCCGCCGTGCAGACGGCCTTCGCCTCGGGGCGGGCCGACTACGCCGCCCGGCAGGAGTACTTCTCGCGGCCGTCCGACGGGCCGGGCGGTCCGGGCGGGCGGGACGGGCCGGTACCGCCGTTGTCGCGACTGCGGCCGGGCGAGGTGCGGGCGATCGTGCCCGACCTGCCGTCGCCGGCGCGGTTCGCGCCGTGCCCGCGGCGGGGCGCGCACGTGCGGCTCGAGGACTGCTGGTCCTGCTGGAGCGACGTGCGGCGCGGTGCCTGCGCGGCGGTCGACGTCCTCGCGCCCGAGGCGTGGGACGTCGCGCTGCGGGCGCTCACGTCGTCCGGCGACAGCCCGCTCGAGGGGTCGGACGGACTCGACAGTCCCGACGGCCCCGACGGCCCGCCGGGCTCGTGACGGTCAGGCGCGGGCGTCGTCCGACGGCGTCTGCGCCGGCTCGCCCGTCCCCTGGCCGACCGGCTCGAGGGTCAGCGAGATGCTGTTGATGCAGTAGCGGTCGCCGGTGGGCGTGCCGTAGCCGTCGGGGAAGACGTGGCCGAGGTGCGAGCCACAGCTGGCGCAGCGCACCTCGACCCGCTTCATGCCGAGGGTGGTGTCCTCGAGGTACTCGATCGTGTCGCTGATCGGCTGGTAGAAGCTCGGCCAGCCGCACCCGGAGTGGAACTTGGTGTCGGACTCGAACAGCTTCGCCTGGCACGCCTTGCAGCGGTAGACGCCGGTGGTCTCGGTGTCGGTGTACTCGCCGGTGAAGGCGCGCTCGGTGCCGGCCTGGCGGAGCACCTGGTACTCCTCGGGGCTGAGCTCCTCGCGCCACTGCTCGTCGGTCTTCTCCACCTCGTACGCCATGCCCTCCAGCCTACGGGTGGCCGCCCACCGGTCGGGGCGGCGACGGCGACGGAACCAGCTCATGCCGCCAGCCTAGGTCGGCGTCCGGCGGGGGAGGGTCGCACGGCGGTCCGGCGGTCCCTAGGCTCGGCGCATGCCCAAGGCGCCGGCGGTCGAGGTCGAGGCGGGAGGTCGCGCGGTCCGCGTCTCCAGCCCCGACCGGGTCATCTACGAGGCGACAGAGCGCACGCCCGAGGTGACCAAGCTCATGGTCGCGCAGTACTTCGCGAGCGTGGACGACGGCCTGATGCGCGCCCTCCGCGACCGCCCGACGGCGCTCGAGCGGTGGACGTCGGGGGTGCGGCCGGGCATGAAGCTGGCCACCGGCCCGCAGGACCGTGACGCCGACGCGTTCTACCAGAAGCGGGTGCCCAAGGGGGCGCCCGACTACCTGGAGTCCGTCGAGATCACCTTCCCCAGCGGCCGTACGGCGGAGGAGATCTGCCCGACCGAGATCGCGGTGCCGGTCTGGTGCGCGCACATGGGCACGCTGACCTTCCACCCGTGGCCGGTCCGGCGGTCGGACGTCGACCGCCCCGACGAGCTGCGCATCGACCTCGACCCGCAGCCCGGCACCGGGTTCGCGGACGCCGTGCGCGTTGCGGGCCTCGTCCGCGAGCTGCTCGACGAGCTCGGCCTGGTCGGCTACGCCAAGACCAGCGGCAACCGCGGCGTCCACGTCTACGTGCGCATCGAGCCGCGGTGGGACTTCACCGACGTGCGGCACGCGGCGATCGGGCTCGGCCGCGAGCTCGCGCGCCGCGACGACGGTGTGACGGTGGAGTGGTGGAAGGAGGAGCGGGGCGAGCGGATCTTCGTCGACTACAACCAGAACAACCGCGACCGCACCATCGCCTCGGCCTACTCGCTGCGCCCGATCCCCGGCGCGCCGGTCTCCACCCCGGTCACGTGGGACGAGCTCGCCGCCCTCACCGACCCGGCCGAGCTCAACCTGTTCACCGTGCCGGAGCGGCTCGCCGACGGTGACCCGTGGGCCGGCATCGACAACGAGTCGTACTCGATCCAGCCGCTGCTCGACCTGTGGGAGGGCCAGGGCGCGGTCGAACTCAGCTTCCCGCCGGACTACCCGAAGATGCCGGGCGAGCCGCCCAGGGTCCAACCATCGCGAAAAGTGGCCGCACACTGGGACAACGCCGGAAATCGAGTGCTCTAGCCAGGTGGCTACAACGCTCACTCCACGGATAACCTAGGGTCCGTGCGAGATGAAGGCAAGGACCACATCCTCATGACCCGCGACGACCTGCGAGAGGTCGTCAGGGAGGCCAGCCGCCCCAGTGGGTCGATGCCGCTGTACCTGACGCTGGTGGGATCGGCGTGGGCATCAGCCGCGCTCAGTGTGCTGATCGCGGACTCAGCCGAGGGGACCCTGTGGGCCTCATTCGTCGGCGGGATCGTCGCCATCATTGTCGGCATCGCCTGGGGTATCGCCCCGAAGCGCGACCGATAGTGCCTGAGCGCCTGCAGGACCTCGCGGCGAGTTTTGCCCGCCATCTCAGAGCCGAGCGGAAGGCTGCGAGGACCGTCGTCATCTACGGCCAGTCGGTGCGCTTCTTTTCCGACTGGCTCGAGGCGCAGGGTCGGCCGGCCACCCTCGACGAGCTGACCCGCTCGGCGCTGCGCGAGTGGCTAGCCCAGCTCAACGAGGTCAACTCCGCCGCCACGGTCAAGACCCGCTACCGGGGGATGTACCGGTTCTGCGGCTGGCTCATCGACGAGGACGAAATCACCACCAACCCGCTCGACGGGATCAATCTCGATCCGCCACCGATGAAGCCCGTGCCGGTCCTCTCCGACGACGAGCTGACCGCCATCCTCAAAGCCTGCACCGGCAAGACCTTCAACGACCGTCGTGACGAGGCCATCGTCCGGCTCCTGCTCGACTGCGGCCTGCGCGTCTCCGAGCTCTGCGGGCTCTCGGTCGACGTCGACCTCAACGGCGGCACCGCCATGGTGCTCGGCAAGGGCGACAAGCCCCGGGCCATCTACTTCGGTGCCCGCACCACCGTCGCGCTCGACCGGTACCTCCGTCAGCGCCGCTCCCACCGCTGGGCACACCTCCCACAGCTGTTCCTGACCCAGCGCGGCGCCCTGAGCCCCGACGGCGCCCGCGACCGCATCAAGCTCCGCGGCAATCAGGCCGGCATTCCCGACCTGCACCCGCACCGGTTCCGCCACACCTGGGCTCACGACTTCCTCGTCAGCGGCGGCCAGGAGCGCGACCTCAAGCGCCTCGCTGGCTGGTCCTCCGACGCCATGCTCGAGCGCTACGGCAACTCCGCGGCCGACGCCCGTGCCAAGGCCGCAGCCCGGCGGATGAGTCGGGGCGACCGGGTCTGAACCGCGTCACGGTGGAGGAACGTTTGCCAGTTCTGCAAAGCCACCGGTGGAAAACCTGTGGGTCGCGGAGTTCTTCCACGCGCGTTACCGAATCGTTATATCCCCAGCCTGAGGTGTCCACTTGTGCGGCGTCTGACGGCGTCTGACGGCGTGCGTGGGCGTGTGACGACGTGTGGCGTGTGTCCACACCGAGGCTGTGAATGCCACGGGTGTCGTTCTGTCCCCAAATCCGCGTGGATGGGACTGCGCGTTGTCGAGGTGGACGTCTAGCGTCATGTCTCGACAGCAGCACAGAGCCCCCAACGATCAACTTTGGCGAGATGGCGTCGGGGGCTCTGCCAGACCTCACAAGGAGGCGTGCCCCAGCATGGCACTTCGACGACTCATCAGTCGCACCAACGCGGCTCGGATGCTCGACGAGAGCACCCGCACCATCGACCGCCGCATCGAGCGCGGCGAACTCACCGCCTACCGCACCGGCACTCGCAGCGTCCGCCTGGACGCCGCCGAGGTCGAGGCCCTGGCCGTCCCCATGGAGCGGGAGGCCGTGTGATGACCAACGACCCCCACACCGACCCGATCGTGCGCAAGAAGGCCATCCTCAGCATGGCCGGCCGCAAGGGCGCCCACGCCTCGTGGGCCCGCACCCTGAACCGCTCGGCACGCACCTCAGCGGCCAGAGCCGCGCTCGACGCCAAGTTCCTTGCAGAAGCCGATGGAGATCCCAAACGCGCCGAGAGCCTGCGCCGCGCCTACTTCGCTGACCTGGCACTTCGTAGCGCCCAGGCCCGCCGCAACCGCAAGGGGGCGGCATGAGCAAGCGCTTCAACCAGTCCGACCCGACCGCCAATCAGGCCGTCGCCAACGTCATGCGTGAGCGCGACCGCGCGCCACGCAGGAAGCTCCTCGCCGAGTTCCCCGACGTCTTCGGCGACCTCATGCCGCACGAGGCCAAGAAGGTCGCGCTCGCCGCCTTCGTGGCGGCCGACAACGACCTGCTGGCCATCACCCGCGAGCACCTCGAGGCCGCCAAGCGGGAGGTGCGCGGATGACTCGGCACCTGCGCATCAAGATCGAGTCCGCCAGCTGCGCGCTCGCCACCGGATACGGAGCCAGGGACCTCATCGAGGAGGTCTGCAAGAAGGCGCCCGTGCGCGCGGTGCTCTCCAAGGGTTGGGTCGTCCACCCGCGCCGCATCCCCGACCTCGTCGCTGTCGCCGAACAGCGCAACTGGGACATCACCGTGACCGGCGAGACGCCGGCCGTGACTTGGCCTGCCGTAGGCCAAGAAGGTCGTCCTCATCAAGATGGAGGTCTTCCTGAACCCCGAGCGCGAGATCGTCAACTTCGCGCAGGTTCGAGCCTGGACACGCTGCTGTGGTGAGCGCGTCGCTCGAGGTGGACATTAGTAGCCCGCCGAGCGACATCGGTGTCGACGACGGATACGACCGCCGCCTGCTGTTCCCGCTCATCGACCACGCCCCCGACGGCGTCCACATCGTCGTCAGGGTCGGCGAGCGCACCTACGTGGCGCCCGACACCGCCCGCCTGCTGCACGAGCTCGACGGGCGATGCAACGTCCGCATCGTCGGCACTGACCAGCGCGCCGTCGATCGGTACTTCAAGGCCACCGAGACAGGGGAGACGCCCTGGTGAGCGACCAGCGGCTCTGGGCTCGGCACTTCCTCGACGAGTGGCTCGCGCGCTCCGGTGACCCGCGGATGCCGTACTGGCTGCGGGTCACTGCCCTGGCCTACGGCAGCCACGCCAACAACGGCCACGCCCGCTTCAAACGCGGCGAGATCGCCCTGGTGCTTGGCGGGGTCGACGAGCACGGTCGGGTCAGGCCACACGCCAACGTCGGCCGCGAGATCGACCGTGCCGTCGAGTACGGGTGGCTCGAGCTCGGCTCCTACTGGGGCTGTCTGATCGTGCCCGCCCACTCGGTACGTAAGGGCGAGATGTTCGCCAAGCCCGCGCCCTGCCCGCTGGCTGAGAAGCACAAGCGCGAACGCGCGAACAGCTCAGTGAGTGAACGGTTACGGGTCGTTTCTTCAACCTCAGGTGAGCGGTTCGCGCACGAAAGAGCTCACTCAGTGAGCGGTTCGGAGCGTGCGGGCCTCTCCTCTGATCTGTCCCCCACCCGGCAACCGGAGGCGTCATGATCACCCGACTGAGTGCCGACGTCGATGTCCGGGCCGAATGGGAACAGCAGGCGCGGAACGACCTGCTGCCGCACTGGGTACGCGTCGTCGCGTACACCTGGGCGCGAGCAGATCGTGGCGGCCACGCCAGGCTCACCCCCGGCCAGCTCGGGCTCGTGCTGGGCCTCGGGCACAACGCCACCAGCGAGGCCATCCGCACCGCCCGCGACCGCGGCATCCTTGACGAGACCAGCAGCGCACGCTGCCTCGTTCTCGCTGGCCATCGACTCAACCCGTGCGAGGCGAGACACCGTGGTCTCTAACAACTGGTCCGGTCGGCGCGTCACCCGCGCGCGAGACATCGTCCGCACCTGGCTGCCGGCGCCTTGCGGTCAGTGCGGCGAGACTGTCAGCGACGAGGACGTGTGGGTCGTCGGGCACAAGGTCGCCCGGGCCATCGACCCGTCGCTGACGTGGGTCGTCTCGAACTGGCAGCCCGAGCACGACGCGTGCTCGCGACGGTCTGCCCAATCGGTGGTGATCGAGAAGGCCAAAGCCGAGGTCACCGGGTTTTTTCCTGATCGAGGTGAGTCAGGGAGTCCCCGAACCTTCCCTTCTCTCCCTCCATCGGCCCGGCGTCGCCAAGAAGTGCCGCTGGAGCCCCGCGAGGGCCTGGAATGGGCTCCTGCGGCCTGGGAGCACCTGCCGTGGTTGGCGGCGTTCGCCACGGTCCCCCCAGACGCGAGCCCGCCGCTGCACATGAGCCCACCGCACCCCGAAGCGGTCGACTCCTACGGCGCCTCGGCGGTCGAGTGGATCGAGCGGACCCAGGGCATCGAGTTCCGGTGGTGGCAGCGGCTCGCGATCGTTCGGCAGCTCGAGCACCGCGACGACGGGTCGCTGTGCTGGTCGACGATCCTCGAGTCGGCGCCTCGTCGCGCCGGCAAGTCGGTGCGCATCCGTGGCGTCGCGCTCTGGCGGATGGCGCTCGGCCCCACGCTGTTCGGCGAGCGACAGGAGATCGTGCACACCGGGTCCGACATCGCCGTCTGCCGCAAGGTGCAGAAGGCTGCCTGGCAGTGGTGCTGGTCGCAGGAGTGGACCGTCACGAAGGCCAACGGCAAGGAGGCGATCGAGTCCACCACGGGCGACGTCTGGTACGTCCGGGCGCAGGACGCGACCTACGGGTGGGACACGACGCTCGCCCTGGTCGACGAGGCGTGGGACGTCAAGCCGGACACGGTCGACGAGGGCCTCGAGCCGTCGCTGCTCGAGCGCCAGTCGCCACAGCTGCATATGACCTCGACGGCTCACCGCCGCGCCCGGTCGACCATGCGCACCCGGCTCGCCGACGCCATCACCCGCGACGACGGCGAGACGCTGTTGCTGCTGTGGGGCATCCCGGCCGGTGCTGACATCGGCGACCCCGACGCCTGGCGAGCAGCGTCGCCGTACTGGACCGAGAGCCGGCGCCGGATGATCGCCGCGAAGTACCAGAAAGCGATGGCGGGCGAGTCCGACCCCGAGGCCGACGACCCCGACCCCGTGGCCGGCTTCGAGGCGCAATATCTCAACCGTTGGCGGCTGAGCGAGCGCCGGCAGGCCGCCGGCACGGAGGTCATCGACGCCGATGTCTGGGGCTCGCTCGTCGTCCTTCCGGACGATGACGCCAAGCCGGTCGGTGCAGCGATCGAAGCGTGGTTCGACGCCGGGCTCTCGCTAGCCCTGGCCTACCGGGAGGGCGACCGCGTTGTCGTGGTCGTTGTCGACTACCCCGACATCCACAGTGCAGTGACTGCACTGAAGGCGTCCGGCTTCCGCGGTCGCGTCGCCGTCGGTGCGTCACTGAAGGACGACCCTGCGCTGGCCAATGTCGCCCGGACGCCGATGGGGGAGCGGCTGACCGCGAGCGTCGTCGACCTCGCCCGCCTGGTCGCCGAGCGCGGCCTCCATCACGACGGCGGCGACCACCTCACCGAGCAGGTGATCGCGCTCCGCACCGTGCCGGCGCCGGACGGTGCTCGAGTGGTCAGCAAGCACCGCGCCGACGCCGTCAAGGCCGCCGTGTGGGCCGTCGAGGTGGCACGCAAGCGGACGTCGGGTCCGGTGCGCATCGGCCTGCCCACCAGCGTCCGAGCGTCCTAGTACGGCTCTCACCCGTAGTCACTCCGGACGTGGGCCGGAGTGGGCCAGGTGGAAACCCGTTTCCACCTCACTCTCGCCTCGTGGGCCTACTTCGTGCGCTGGTGTCGGGTCGACCCGACCCTGTCCTCGAAGCGGCCGCGGTCCCGGTCGACGAATCGTTCGCGGTTGGCGCCGAATCGGTCCCGCCGCAGGTCTTCGGGCTCGCCAGCTACCTCAGCCCGACCGTGCCGGTCGCGCGGGTCTCGCGCCGGGAGGCGATCCAAGTCGCAGCGGTCAAGCGGGCGCGCGACCTCGTCGCCGGGTCGCTCGGCACGCTGCCGTTGATCACGGTCAAGCCCGACCTGAGCATCGACCGCACCTCGTGGCTCGCGCAGCCCGAGGCCGACGTGCCGCCGTCGGTGACGATGACCCGCACCATCGAAGACCTCCTGTACGAGGGCATTGCCTGGTGGTTCATCACCGGATTCGCTTGGGACAACTACCCGGCCCGCGTCGTGCGCCTCGATCCCCGGTCGGTCGACGTGCAGAAGGACGGCCGGGTCCGCGTCACCCTCGACGGCAACCGCGGCCACGCCGACGAGTGGCCTCAGGACTCGCAGCTGATCCGCTTCGACAGCCCGAACGACCCGCTGCTGGTCGCCGGCGCCCGCGCCATCCGCCAGTGCCTCCTGCTCGACGCCGCGGCCCTGCGCCACGCCTCCGGCAGCCCGCCGCTGGACTACTTCACGCCCACCGACGGCGTCGACCCCGACAGCCTCGACTTCCTCGACGACTGGCAGGCCGCCCGCCAGACCCGCTCGACCGGCTACGTGCCCGCCGCGGTGACCTACAACGTCGCCGGCTGGAACCCCGAGCAGCTGCAGATGGCCGAGGCCCGCAACCACGCCGTCCTCGAGATCGCCCGCGTCGCCGGCGTCGACCCCGAGGAGCTCGGCGTCTCGACCACCTCGCGCACCTACGCCAACCAGTTCGACCGCCGCAAGGCGTTCCTTGACTTCACGCTCGGCGGTTACCGCGCCGCCATCGAGGGCCGACTGTCCATGGGCGACGTCACCCCGCGCGGCACCAAGGTCCGCTTCGACCTCGACGACTTCCTCCGCTCCGACGCCAAGAGCCGCTACGAGGCGTACAAGGTCGGGCTCGAGGTCGGCGCGGTCACTCCCGACCGCATCGCCGAGGCCGAGGGCGTGCCCGCGAAGGTCATGACACCCGGCACCCCCGCCGCGCCCGCGCTCCGCTCCGTTCCCGAGCCCGTTGAGGTGCCCGCATGAGCGAGACCATGGACGTGACCGCGATCCCCGGCGGCGCCGTCTTCTCAGTCGACGTCGCCAAGCGCGAGATCCGCGGCCGAGCCGTCCCTTACGGCGTCGTCGGCGTCAAGGGCGGCAAGCGCTTCCAGTTCGCCCGCAACACCGTCCACCCCCGCGAGGGGATGCGCGTGAAGCTCTGGGCGCTGCACGACCAGGCCCACGCTGCCGGCGTCGTCAGCGAGTGGGACGACACCGACGAGGGCCTCGACGTCGCGTTCACCGTCGCCAAGACCCCCGAGGGCGACCGAGCCCTCGCCCAGGCCGACAGCGGCGTCTGGGACGGGCTCTCCATCGGCCCCAGCGAAGGCGCGAAGTACGTCCTCCGCGACGGCGTCTACCACTCGGTCGACGTCCCGGTTCACGAGATCAGCCTCACCCCGGCGCCCGTCTTCGGCGGCGCCCGCGTCCAGAGCGTCACCTTCGACCTCACCCAGGAGACAGGAATGCCCGACACCGGCACCAGCACCGTGACCGACCCGACCACCGAGGCGGCCCCGGCTGTCGACTTCTCCTCGCTGTCGCAGGCGCTCGAGAGCGGCATCAAGGCCGGCTTCGAGGGCCTCGCCGCCCCGCAGCGCGAGACCGTCAGCCCCGCCCGCCCCGTCGAGGTCACCGAGGAGCTGCCGTACCGCTTCGACGGCATCCCCGGCAAGCACAGCCTCGTCGAGGACATGCGCGCCGCGCAGAACGGCGACAGCGTCGCCAAGCAGCGCTTCGAGGAGTTCGTCGAGGAGGCATTCGCGGTCACCACCACGAACACCGGCTCGCTGAACCCGACGCAGAACCGGCCCGAGCTGTACGTGCCGAACCTGACCTACTCCACCCCGCTGTGGGACTCCGTCAGCACCGGCACCATCACCGACCGCACGCCGTTCACGGTGCCGAAGTTCTCCTCCGCCTCCGGCCTGGTCGGCGCCCACACCGAGGGCGTCGAGCCCACCCCGGGCGCCTTCGCCGCGACGTCGCAGACGGTCACCCCGACCGCACTGTCGGGCAAGATCGAGATCAACCGCGAGGTGCTCGACCAGGGCGGATCCCCGCAGGCCGACGGGATCATCTGGGGCGAGATGCTCAACGGCTGGTTCGAGGCCCGCGAGGCCCGCATCGCCACCCTGCTGGCCACCACCGGCACGACCGAGCTGAACCTCGCTAGCGCCACCGACAGCACGCTCGTCAACGCGCTGACTGACTACTTCGCCAGCCTCCAGTTCGTCCGCGGCGGCAATCGCTTCACCCGCTTCGTCGCCGACGGGATGCTGTTCCCCAAGCTGGTCAGCGCCGCCGACTCCACCGGCCGCAAGCTGCTCCCAGTCCTCGGCCCCACCAACGCCCAGGGCACCACCGGTAGCGGCTTCGACAGCGTCCAGCTCGGCAACCAGACCGTCCGAGCCGCTTGGGCGCTCGGCACCGGCAACGCCGCCCGCTCCTACTCCTTCGTGCCCACCAGCGTGTGGGCCTGGGCCTCCGCCCCGCGGAAGTTCACCTTCGAGTACCAGGTCAAGAGCGTCGACATGGCCATCTGGGGCTACGCCGCCGGCGCCATCCTCCGCGACTCCGACGTCAAGCCCATCGACTACACGACCGCGGACTCCTGATGAGCGCCGAGTACGCCGACGTGCCCGACCACACCGACGAGCACCCTGGCGAGGACATCGCGCGGCTGGGCAAGCGCGGCCACGACGAGACCGGCAGCGTCCGACCCGCCGACGGGCGCTACGGCCTCCATGACCCTGGCGAGGAGTCGCTCTACTGCGGCCCCGAGGCGCCCGCCGTCACCACTGAGGACGCACCCCGCACTCGCAAGGCGGGGAAGCGATGACCGCCAAGCCCGACAAGCCCACCAAGCACGCCGTCGGCGACGCCGTCCTGGTCAAGGAGGGCGGCACCGTCGTGCGCCCCGACGGCACCGAGCACGTCGTCAGCGGCGGCACCTACGTGCTCGACATCGTCGGCACCTACGTCGTCGAGGGCAGCGAGGTCACCGCCAGGTGAACACCTACGGCAGCCAGGTCCCGCCCAGCGTCGCCAGCGTCGCGACCCAGCTGGGCAAGACGGCCGATGAGATCCGAGGCGCCTACCACGCCGAAGTCGCCAGCCAGCGCCGTCGCTGCGACATCGAGGGCTACGGCTACGACCAGGATCTCAACGCCGCGCTGGTGCGCCGCGTCCGCCGTCACCTCGCCATGGATCCGCTGCCGCTCGGAGTACTGGTGGACGAGGTCGGCGGAACCCGCGTCGGGTCCACCGACCCCGAGGTGCGCCGGCTTGAGGCGCCCTACCGACGGGTGGTCGTCGGATGAGCACCCGCACCGAGCTCGCCACAGCGGCCAACGGGGTCGAGGGACTGACCGCGACCCCGTACTTCACCAGCGGCACTCGTGCCGGCACGGTCTGGATCCGTCTGGACCGCATCGAGTTCCCCGACCGCTTCGGCGGCATCGCGCACTGGAACGTCGTCCTCGTCCTCCCGCAGGACCAGGCCGAGTCAGAGCGCTACTTCGAGGCCACGACCCCCGCCCTGCGCGAGGCCCTGGCCGACCACCTCGTGGTCACGTCCGTGACCCCTCAGCGACTCCAGCTCGACGGCGTCGGCCCGTTGTCCGTCGCCTTCATCAACGGCCACAGAGAGGCAGACTGACATGGCCACTGCAGGAACCCGACTGCTCACCATCAGCGTCGGCGGAACCGAGTACGCCGCCCAGGTCAAGAAGTCCGTGGTGACTTCCCAGGCTGCCGACGGCGACAGCCCGACGTTCGGCGAAGCCTCCACCGGCGGCGCTCGCGAGTACCGGCTGGCGCTGACCATCCTTCAGGATCACGCGACCACGACCCTGTGGGACAAGATCTGGTCGTCGTCCGGGACGACCGCGGCGGTGATCGTGCGGCCCTACGGCAACACGACCCCGACGACCTCGCAGCCGCACTACACCGGCAATGTGGTCATCTCGGAGCCCGACGGTGACTTCATCGGCGGTGAGGCCGACTCCGCTGTGGCGACCCGCTGGGTGACCGAGGTCGAGTGGGTCTTCACGGCCAAGCCCACCAAGATCACCGCTTGAGCCGATGGCCGAGCTGACCGGAGTTCGCGTCGAGGGCCTCTCGGCCGCCGTGCGCGCCCTGAAGCAGCTCGGCCTCGAGGTCGAGGACCTCAAGGGCGCGTTCAGCACGATCGCCAGCGAGGCCGCAGGCGCCATCCGTGCCGAGACCCCGCGTCGCTCCGGTCGCCTTGCCGGGACCGTGCGCGGCAACCGTGCTCAGTCCAAGGCCGTCGTCACCGTCGGCCGCTCCACCGTGCCCTACGCCGGCGTCATCCGCTACGGCTGGCCGGCTCGGCACATCCCGCCCAACGACTACGCCGGCCGCGGCGAGCAGAAGTACACGCCCACGGCCATCCACCGGCTCGAGCAAGAGATCGAGGCGGCCATCCGACGAAAGGGACTGCACCGACGATGAGCACCAGCGGAACGACCTTCGAGGAGATGTCCGAGTCGATCACCGGCTTCGACGAGATCGCCGTGCAGAAGCACTTCGACTTCAACCTGTGGACCCAGGGCGAGTCCAACCCGGTGCTGCTGCTGCGCGCCATGGTCTTCGTCCACCTCCGCCGCCCCGCAGGCGGCTCGCTGACCGACATCGAGGCCAGGCAGCGCGTCCTCGACATGCCCGCTGGCGAGGTGCAGCGCTACTTCGAGGAGAGCCACGAGAGCGGCGTCGACGAGCCCGACACCGAGTCGGGAAAAGACGTCTCCTCGCCCGGCAGCGATCCCGGGCACGGGCTGAGTTCTGCGTCCTGACCGGCGTTCAGCCGGACCAGTACGACGCCCTGACCGTGCTCGACCGAGCCGAGTTCCAGCAAGCAGCCAAGCGATTCAGGAGGTGACCGATGGCCGGCCCCATCATCATCTCCATCCTGACCAACGCCCGTCAGGCGAACCGGGACCTCAACGCGACGGCCTCCACGGCACAGAAGATCGGCGACGGGTTCCGCCGAGCGGCTGCCCCGGCTGCCGCGGGACTCGCCGGCATCGCAGCTGCGGCCAAGCAGACCATCGACGCCGCCTCCGACGTCGCCGAGGCGCTCAGCAAGAACGACGTCATCTTCGGCAACCAGGCCGCCGATATCGAGGCGTTCGCCGACCGAGCCGCATCAGCGCTCGGTCAGTCCAAGGTGCAGGCGCTGGACGCGACCTCGACGTTCGGCTCCATCGCGCAGTCGGCGGGCCTGACCGGTGACAAGGCAGCCGAGTTCGCCAAGCAGTTCACCTCGCTCTCGAGCGACCTGGCCTCCTTCGGCAACACCGACGTCCAGACCGCCATCGACGCCATCGGATCGGCGATGCGCGGTGAGGCCGAGCCCATCCGCAAGTACAACGTCCTGCTCGACGACGCCCGACTCCGGGCGGAAGCGATGCGGCTCGGCCTGGTCAAGACCACCAAGGAAGCGCTGACCCCGCAGCAGAAGGCGCTCGCCGCCGCGCAGGTCATCCTGAGCCAGACCACCCAGGCGCAGGGCGACTTCGCGAAGACTTCGGACGGCGCGGCCAACAAGACGCGCATCCTGGCGGCCCAGCAGGCAGACCTGAAGGCGAAGCTCGGCGAGCAGCTGCTGCCGATATACGAGAAGTTCCTGGGCATCCTGCAGAAGGTGCTCGGCTGGATCGAGAAGCACCAGACCGAGACCAAGATCATCGTCGGCCTCGTCGCCGGGCTCGCGGGCGTCATCCTCGCCGTCAATGGCGCGATGTCGGCCTACCGAGCTGTGACGGCGATCGCCACGGGCGTCACCAGGGCATTCAGCTTCGCCCTGGCCACCTCGCCGATCGGGCTGTTCGTGCTGGCCATCGCCGGCCTCGTGACCGCCCTCGTGATCCTCTACAACAAGTCCGAGAAGGTTCGGAACATCATCGACTCGGTCGGTCGATTCATCAAGAAGATCCCGGAGTACGTCAGCGCCGCGGCAGACGCGATGGGGAGCATCCTCAGCGGTCTCTACGACTCGGTGACCGGGGCGCTGAGCGACGCCGGGACGTGGCTGCTCGACGCCGGCAAGCAGGTCATCCAGGGCCTCATTGACGGCATCACCAGTCGGATCGGCGACGTCGTCAGCACCATGGGCGGCATTGTCAACTCGATCGTCGGCTTCGTCGAGAGCCCGCTGGGGTTCGACATCAACTCGCCGTCCAAGGTCTTCAAGCGCATCGGCGGCGAGGTCATGGAGGGCCTTGCTGCGGGCATCCTCGGTGGCTCGGCCAGGGCGCAGAAGGTCATCGCCCGCATCACGAGCAAGCTCTCCAAGAGCGCGGCCCGCGAGCTCAAGTCACAGTTCGACCAGTACCGCGACCTCGCTCGTCAGCAGGACCGGCTGACCGCCTCTCTCGGGAGGGCGCAGGACAAGCTCAAGGGTCTGCGTGACACCGCGCGGGACTACGCCACGTCGCTCAAGGAGTCGATCGTCGACTTCGGCAGCATCACCGGCCTCGGCGACGATGGCGGTTTCGGCTCGTTCTCCCAGCTTGTCGACAAGCTCCGTGGCCGCGCTGCTGACGCCGACAGGTTCGCCAAGGTCATCGAGCAACTTCGGAAGCAGGGCCTGAATCAGACGACCCTGGATCAGCTTCTCGCTGCCGGCCCGGACTCAATCGGGACCGCTCAGACCATCCTCGGTGGCGGAGCCGCGGGCATCGCTCAGATCAACCGACTCACCAAGCGCTTGGAGCGCACAGGCCAGGCCATGGGTAACGCTGCGGCCGACTCGCTCTACGGCGCCGGTCTGCGTGCCGCGCAGGGCGTGGTGGACGGCTTCAAGCGGGACCAGCGTGAGCTCGACCGCCTGGCAACGCGCTTTGCACGGATCCTGCGCCAGGGCGTCCTCGAGGGCCTTGAGGCCACCGCGGCACAGAAGGCCGCCCGGGAGGCTCGAGAGCGCGAGCGCAAGGCGCGTCAGGAGCTTCGCGAGGCTCGGGCCGAGGCCGGAGCCGACGGCAAGATCACCGACCGCGAGCGCCAGCACATCCGCGAACTGCTCAAGGAGCTCGAGCGGTCGCGGGGCACCACCAGGATCCAGTTCTCCTCCGAGCAGGTCGACCAGATGACCCGCGGCCGGCGAATTAACGCCGACCTGAACGCCTGGCTGAGCGCCGGCGGGAGGCAGGGCTCGCGATGACGACCGCCACGATCGGCAACACCGCCACCCTCGCGCACGGCATCACCATGGCCGAGGTCGAGATCCTCACCAGAGCGGCCGTGAAGCGCTTCCCCCGCAGCACCGACAGCATCGACCCCACCGACCGTTGGGACGCGGCCTGGTTCGCCATCATCGAGCTGATCTACACCACGACCGAGAAGCCGACCGGGTTCTCGCTCATCTGTGCCGGCATGGACGCGATCTCCAACGAGGTCACCAAGCGCCGCTCGATGATGGGCTACTCCCGCAAGTACGGTGAAGCGGCCAGCGGTCCGAACTTCGTGACCTACTGGATGCCGCACCCAGCTGCCGGGGACGGGTTCAGCGACCGTCTGATCGAGCGATTGGCGCTCCCCAAGGTGATGGCCGAACTGACGGCCGAGGAGTACGAGGTCATCGCCGCACTCGCCATCTTCGGCACGCAGATCGCCGCCGCCGAAGCACTAGGGCTGAAGTACGGCACCTTCACCAACCGCCTCCATAAGGCTCGCGCCCGTGCACAGCAGCTCTGGTTCGAGCACGAGACGCCGCGCACCTCATCCAAAGTCGACCTCGCGGTTACCTGCAAGGTCGGGCACGCCCGAGACGAGCACACCGTCACCCGACCCACGGGCGAGCGATACTGCGGGGCGTGCGCGAAGGCAGCAGAGCGCCGGCGAAGTGCCCGCAAGCGCTAGACGATAATTCGAGCCCTGCGGGAGCGCTCGGGCGTGGTGCGCTTGACCGTGCACCAGAAGCCAGGTGACCACCTAGTCTCCTCGTCGCCCTCGGTCGTGCGCAGGACGCCGTTCTCGGCGATCGAGTACTTCGCCTCGTCGTCGAACTGCTGCGAGCCGAAGCCGTCTTCGTCGCGGAAGGTCACTATGAATGCCATGCGCGGGAGTGTGGCAGCGACCACCGACAGTTAGTTCGACCTCAGCGGCCAAACTTGCCTGTCGTGCGCTTCGACTCCCACCGGGCGAGCTGACGCATGTCGTCGCGGTCGTAGCCGATCGCCTGCATCGCTTGCTGCAACTCCTCCAGCGTGCGCCCCTCTTCGGCCCAGTCCTTCAGCAGGCCGGGCATCAGCGCGTCGGACTGACTGTTGCGAGCCCAGCCGTTGTTGCCGATGAAGTCGAAGAAGTCGAGCATCTTGATCTGCTCGTCGGTGAAGCCGAGCCACTGGAAGTTCGAGGGCTTACGCGCCATCGGGGGAGTGTTGCACTGGGTCAGCCATGTCGAGGGCAAGGCTCATGCCTGACCCACGCGTCAAGGCAGTCGACATGGATCGCCCAACGGCCCCTCGGCACCGGCTG
The DNA here is from genome assembly GCF_039543705.1 of Nocardioides marinquilinus. Taxonomy (NCBI): domain Bacteria; kingdom Bacillati; phylum Actinomycetota; class Actinomycetes; order Propionibacteriales; family Nocardioidaceae; genus Nocardioides; species Nocardioides marinquilinus. The sequence goes on along the minus strand of NZ_BAABKG010000005.1, from coordinate 61,284 downwards.
GTGGCCGTGCAGCTCGCCGGCCTCAAGTGCTTTCAGCAGGGTCGTTGGGTGCTTGCCGACGAACTTGCTGGCCTGCGCGGTGTTCATCCAGATGAGGCCATTACTAGGCCGAGGCTCAGGTCGACCGCTCGACTCGATCGCTGCTAGCCGACGCTCGACGTCAATGAGCCGAGCGTCGATCGCTATCAGAGCGGCGGTCGCCGCATCTCGAAGAGCACGTAATTCGGGCACAGTCAGGTTGAAGTCGTCGTGGCGGGCCATGGGCGTCGGTCTACCGTCCGCAGATGAAACTCCCTCAGGACGGCGCCCTCGCGTACTCAGTAGACCAAGCGGCTCACTTGTGCGGCCTGTCGTCCAAGTCGATCCAGCGAGCCATTAAGTCGGGTGAGTTGCGCGCTAAGCGCACCAACCGAAGCGCGCACGGCGAGCCACCGTCCGGCCGGATCCTGATCCTCCGTTCGGACCTCGAGACGTGGCTCGAAAACCTCGATGACGACTGGTGGGGACTTAGGTACTAGCAGCCGCGGCGAGGTCGAGAGGAGGCTTACCATGCCCCGCATGACCTACATCGTGAATGAGACTACTGATGACACGACTGCCATGCTGCCCGGCCAGAACATCACTGTTGAGGCTGTTGACTACATCGAGGCGGGGTCGTTCGTGAAGTTCTACGACGCCAACGGTGACGAGGTTTACGCGATCAAGACCGACAGCGTTCGGAACATCCGAACCCGGTGAGATCTGCCGTGGTCGCGCTCTTTCTCCTAGCGGCCGTAAGTGCCTGCGGGGGCGAGGCCGAGGGCGGGGGAGGGGTCGAGCAGAGCGGTCGCGCAGACGTCCCCTGGGGCAGTTACGCCGACGGCCTTCAGGGGCGCATCGACCAGCTCGAAGCCAACGGCCGATGTAACGCGTTGCAGCGCGAGTTCGACGTCGCGGACCGCAACAACAAGGCCACGCTGGATCGGACGGGCGAGCACAACAACGCCGAGCTCCTCAAGTACATCGATGAGGCGCTCGGCGCTGCTGGGTGTTACGACTGAAACCGTTACTGCCCCTACGCCTCCAACTCGGCCAGGTCGGCGAGGTGGACCAGCTGCCGCGCAAGGCTGCGGGCGTCGCCGGGCCATAGGCGCATCGTGTGGTTCAGGTCGCCCTCGACGTTGCGGACCTCGAGCTCGATGAACGGCGGACCGTGGAACACGCAGTCCGGGCCGGGGTCGGCGTACAGCCACATGTGCCAACGGTGGTGCTCTCGGTCGCCCTCGCCGGGCAGCCGGTCGCTGTGCCCGATCAGGTCGCCGCGGTGGTGAACCCGTGCGATCTCGGGTCGGCAACCCTCGGCCAACGCCGCCTCGTGCTCGCCGCTGCACCAGCTCGGGCAGGAGGCAGGGAGCCTGACCCCGTCGACTTCCGCGGCGGTCACTGCTGCACCTCTCGGCGAGCAGCGCCGGCAGCCTGCATCAGCATGATGGCGAGGTCGAGAGCCGCGTCGATGAAGAGCACGTCTAGGTCGACGCCCTCCTCGACGCACACCGCGATCGCCGCCCGACCATCCTGCGTGCCATTGGTCAGGATCACCTCGCCGACCAGCGGTGAGTTGAACTCGGCGTTGCACCAGCCGAAGACCCCGTCCGTGTCGAAGATGTGGTTCTTGCACCAGGGCGCGTGCATTGCGGCGCTCACTCGGCCTCCTCCAACAGCCTTTCGTTGGCCTCCCACTTGTTGAGGTAGTTGGCCGAGAGCGCCGCAGCACACGGCGGGCACGTCTCGACCGTGAGCACCGGGAAGAGGTTGCCGACGACCGGGACGCTGGGGCCGGGCCCGTTACGGGTCGTGGTCTCTCCACAGAGGCTCACGGCAGCCATCCCGAGCTCCTTGGCGAGCTCCATGTGTGACGTCCAGAACAGGTGGCGCACCTTGATCTCAGACTCGGTCGTTGCGCTGTCAGGCGCAGGGGTAGTACGTTCCGTCTTAGACATTGCTCCTCATTCGAGGTGAGGCCCCGGCCGGTGCTGCGAACACCGACGGGGCTGCTTCGTTTTTCGGGCGCTGCGAACGCCCGGAGAACGTGGGGTCGAGGGCTGTCAAGACAACTGACAGCTGCGGTCGACCGGGCCGCTGGCGGGCTACTCGATAGGGCCTCCATCTCGCCCGATAACTGAGGCCACAGCGCTCTCATATCCACCGCCTGACACGCTGCGGGCCACAGCGCTTATGCGGTCGGCACCCCGAAGATGCCGGGCGAGCCGCCGCGGGTGCAGCCGAGCCGCAAGGTCGCCTCGCACTGGGACGACGAGGGCAACCGCGTCGACTAGCGCGCGACCGGCGTGGTGCCACCGGACCGGCGGGGCACCACTGGACCGCCGAGACCGTGGGCGGCGCCGACCGGCCGACCAGCCGACCCGCTGCGGCTCCGGTCGGTTGCGGTCGGCGTCCGGTCAGGCGACCTCGTCCTCGCCCCACCCCGGAGCGGGCGGAGCGAAGGACAGGTAGACGTGCCCCGTCGGCGTCGTGATCTCGGTGACGTGGCCGGGCCCGGGCCGCGGCAGGGTGGCCCAGCCGATGGCGTCCTTGGCGTAGTTGCACGCCTCGCACAGCCCCTGCAGCCCGGAGGCGACGGTGGTGCCGCTGTCGCGGAACGCCTCGACGTGGTCGACGTGCCGCACCGGTGCCCCGCACCACGGGGTCCGGCACACCTGGTCGCGGTCGCGGACGAAGGCCGCGAGCCCGGCCGGCGCGAGCCGCGACCTCGACTCCATCGCCATCAGCTGGCCGGCCGTCGGGGCCACGAACAGCCTCCGCACGGCGACCTGGGCGTCGGTGAGGGCCCGCTGGACGACATCGCGGGCCGCGTCGGCGGGCACGAGCCCGTAGCCGGGCAGGACGGCAGGCTCGTCGTCGCTGGCGAGCAGAGCGCGGTCGGTCATCACCAGGTGTAGGTCGACCGGTGGCGGGACGTCGGTGCGGCGTCCGGTCACCAGCTCGACGAGCGTGTCGGCCATGACCTGGCCGCGGGTGCGCTCGTCGCCGGTGGCGCGGGCCTGGCGGGCGACGCGGTCGAGCGCGGCGTACATCGCGACGCCCTGCACGACCGGCAGCAGCGCGGTCACGTAGGTCATCGTGTCGGGCGCGGGGCGCACGGTGACGCGACGCTCCTCCTCGGCGAGCCGGCGGCGCGCCGCGACCCCGGCCGAGTCGAGCCGGGCGGCCAGCCGGGCCGCCTTCGCCGCGAGCTGCTTGGTGCCGAGCGCGCCGACGTCGTCCGCGCCGCCGACCTTCTCGTCGATGGTGGCGCGGTGCTCGCGCGCCAGGCAGGCGGTCTCGCGCACCAGCACGGTGGCGCGCCAGGAGTCGATCTCGCCGCGGCTCAGCGCCGCGAGCGTGTGCGGCATCTCGGTGCACAGCACCTGGGCGGTGGCCAGCAGGCGGGTGGCCCGGGCCGGGCTCTGGCGCACGGCCAGCCCGACCTGCGCCGCGACACCCTGGCCGACGCGGTGCGCCGGCACGCCGGCCTTGCGCTGCTCGTCCCGCTGCGACTGGGCGAACCGGTGCGCGGTGCGGGCCTGCGCGGCGCTGGCGGCGCCCTTCAGCTCCTGCAGCGCCCGCAGCAGCTCGACCCGCTCGGCGTCGTCGACGCGGTCGTCGGGTGCGCCGACCTCGCCCAGGTCGCGGACCCAGGCGGCGACGTCGGCGGCGGACAGGCTCATGCGGCGCAACCTAGGCACGCCGGCCCCCGCTCCGCCACGGCCGCCCGCCGACCTGTGGACGGCCGCGTGAGACGGCCGCGTTCCCGAGGCCGGCACCGCGGTCGGGACGACGATTGACCCGGTCCACATCCCCCAGAGGGGCGTTGACTCCCTGAGTAAACACCCGTTCACTGAGCGCGTGACGTCCTCGACGACCAGCGCGCCCCGCACGCGCGCCTGGGAGCGGCTGCGCCGCGGCGCCGACAAGCTGACCACCCCGCTGCTGCCCGACGACTACCTGCAGCTGCTCAACCCGCTCTGGAGCTCGCGCGAGCTACGGGGCCGCATCGAGAAGGTCGTGCGCGAGACCGACGACGCGGCCACGCTCGTCATCCGCCCCGGCTGGGGCTGGCACCACCAGCACCGGCCCGGCCAGTACGTCGGCATCGGCGTCCAGGTCGGCGGCCGGTTCCACTGGCGCTCCTACTCGGTCAGCTCCGCGCCGAAGCGCTCGGGCCGTCACCTCGCGATCACGGTGCGCGCCATGCCCGAGGGGTTCCTGTCCGACCACCTCGTCAACGGCCTCGAGCCGGGCACCATCGTGCGGCTGGCCACCCCCGCCGGCGACTTCGTGCTCCCCGACCCGCCGCCGGCGAAGGCGCTGTTCCTCGTCGGCGGCAGCGGCATCACGCCGGTGATGAGCATGCTCCGGACGCTCGACCGCCGCGGCACGATGCCGGACGTCGTCCTGCACTACTCCTCGACCGGCCCCGACCGCATGATCTTCCGCGACGAGCTGCGCACCCTCCACGAGCGGCACGACGCGCTCGAGGTGATCGAGCGCCACACCGACGCCGAGGGCCCGCTCGACGTCGGCGACCTGGACGACGTCGTGCCCGACTGGCGTGAGCGCGAGACGTGGGCCTGCGGCCCCGCCCCGATGCTCGACGCCGTCGAGGAGCACTTCGAGCACCAGGGCCTCGCCGAGCACCTGCACGTCGAGCGGTTCACCCTCGACCGCGGCGGCGACGGCGGCGAGGGCGGCACCGTCACGTTCCGCAGCTCGGGCAAGGAGGCCGAGGTCGACGGCGCCACGACGCTGCTCGAGGCCGGCGAGGAGGCCGGCGTCGGCATGCCGTTCGGCTGCCGGATGGGCATCTGCCACACCTGCACGCTCACCCTCGTCGACGGCGTCGTCCGTGACCTGCGCAGCGGTGACGAGTACGACCAGCCGAACGAGTCGATCCAGACCTGCATCACCGTCCCCGTCGGCGACTGCACCCTCGACATCTGACCCCAGCACCAGCACCCGACCAGCACCGACCGGAAGGACACCATGGCCATCTCCGACGTCAAGGAGTACGCGCACCTCACCGACGAGCAGGTCGAGGAGCTCGGGCGCGAGCTCGACGCGATCCGCGCCGAGATCGAGGCGTCGCGTGGTGACGACGACGCCGCCTACATCCGCCGCCTGATCGCCGTGCAGCGGTGGATGGCGGCCGCGGCCCGCGTCGTGATGATCGCGACCCCGCACGACGACCGCACCCGCACCCCCGGCGCCGTCGTCGGCGGCACGGTGCTCGGCCTGGCCAAGATCCTCGAGAACATGGAGATCGGCCACAACGTCATGCACGGCCAGTGGGACTGGATGAACGACCCCGAGATCCACTCCTCGTCCTGGGAGTGGGACACCGCGCAGCCGGCCGAGCAGTGGAAGCACAGCCACAACTACGTGCACCACCAGTTCACCAACGTCCTGGGCCACGACAACGACATCGGCTACGGCATCCTCCGCATGGCCCGCGAGCAGCGGTGGACGCCGTTCACGCTCGGCCAGCCGGTCTACAACGCCCTGCTCGCGGGGCTGTTCCAGTGGGGCGTCGCGCTGCACGACCTCGACCTCGAGCGCATCCGCAAGGGCGAGAAGGACCCGAAGGAGATGAAGCGCCAGCTGAAGCAGATCTGGCGCAAGGGCCGCAACCAGGCGCTGAAGGACTACGTGGTCTACCCGGCGCTGTCGGGCCGGCACTGGAAGACGACGCTGGTGGCCAACGCCTGGGCCAACTTCATGCGCAACATCTGGTCCTACGTGATCATCTTCTGCGGCCACTTCCCCGACGGCGCCCTCCACTTCACCGAGGACGAGCTCGAGGACGAGACGCGCGCGGAGTGGTACCTGCGCCAGGTGCTGGGCGCCGCGAACTTCGAGGGCGGCGAGCTCATGCACATCATGAGCGGCAACCTCGGCTACCAGATCGAGCACCACCTCTTCCCCGACCTGCCGAGCAACCGCTACGGCGAGATCGCGGTCAAGGTGCGCGCGCTCTGCGAGAAGTACGACCTGCCCTACACGATCGGCCCGCTGCACCAGCAGTACGGCCAGGCGCTGCGCACGATCATGAAGCTGACCCTGCCGAACCGGTTCACCTCCTCCGACTCGCCCAACCCGCCGCCGCCGGAGCAGGAGAACACCGTCCCGATCGACCGTCGTCGCAAGTCGGAGTCCGACCGGCCGCGGCGCCGCGCCGAGACCGGCACCTGGTCGCGGTCGGCGTCCGGCGCGTCGTGAGCGGCTCGGCGGTGCCGAGGGTGGCCGGCCTGGACGGCGAGCCCGCCGCGACCGACGGACTGTTCGCCTGGGAGGACGGCGCGCTCTCGCGTGCCCGGGTCACCCAGTGCGCGCTGAGCCGGGTTTGCGGCGCCTGCGGTCGCCCGCTCGGCCGGCCGGTGGTCTTCGTCGGGACCGTCGACGAGCACGCCGACAACACCTTCCACGCCCCGCCGATGCACGTCGAGTGCGCCGAGCGGGTGCGCGGGCTGCTCGGCACGGGGTGGGAGGCGGCGCGCACGTCGGGGTTCGAGTTCGTGCGTCCGATCACCGGCGACGTCGACCCGCGGCCGCGCTTCCAGCCGAACTCGCTGCTCGACTGAGCCGCACGTCGCCGTCCCGGGGCGACGGGCGCGATAGCGTCACCGCCGTGGAACGGGTCGTCGTGGTCGCCGGAGCCGGACGCAGCGGCACCAGCACGGTCGCCGGGGCGCTGACCCGGCTCGGGCTCCTCCTTCCCGAGCCGCACGTGCCGCCCGACGAGACCAACCCGCGCGGCTTCTACGAGTCGCAGTGGGTCGTCGACTTCCACAAGTCGCTGCTCAATCGGGGGCCCGCCGTCGTCCGCACCCTCGACTCGCGGCCCGAGGCCGCCGGGCTCGCCGCGCGGGTGCCGGACGACGGTGACGCGGCGCGGCTCGGCGCCTGGCTCGACCGGTGGTCCGACGAGCCGCAGCTGCTCGTCAAGGACCCCCGGGCCTTCTGGTTCCACGACCTCTGGCGGCGCGCCGTCACCGACCGCGGTGCGCGGCTGGGCTTCCTGACGATGCTGCGCCACCCCGCCGAGGTGGCCGCCTCCCGCGACACCCACTACACGCCCACCGACCGCGGCGAGGCGTTCCGCCGCCGGCGTGCCACCGCCAACATCGCCGGCTGGTGCATGGCGTGCCTCGAGACCGAGAGCGCCACCCGCGACGACCGTCGCGTCTTCGTCCGCTACGCCGACCTGCTCGCCGACTGGCGCACCACGCTCGGCGGCGTGGTCGAGCGGCTCGACCTCGACGTGCCCCTCCCGTTCGCCGACCCGCACCCGGTCGACGAGTTCATCGAGCCGTCGCTGAACCGGTCGGAGGCCGGCTGGGACGGCGTCGACGTCCCCGACACCCTGCGCGCCGTCGCCGAGGGGGTCTGGGAGCAGATGAACCGTCTGGCCGACGACCCCGCCGACGCCGCCGCGCCCGCGGCCCTCGCCGCCCTGCGCGCCGACTACGAGCGGCTCTTCGACCACGCCGTCGGGGTCGCGCTCGACCACACCAACGCCCGCGAGGCCCTCGTCCGCCGCAAGGTGCGGGCCAGCGTCCGCGCCGACTACGAGGCGCAGATCGCCGAGCTCGAGCAGCAGCTCGAGGAGGCACACGCCGACGACGAGGACGCCGACGAGCCGCCCACGCGACTGCCGTGGCGCCGGCGCCGCTGACCGTGCCGCCCCGCGGTCACCTCTCCCAGGGGGCAGCCACCGGCAGGTAGGTCTCCAGCACCCGGGTCACCAGGGCGGTGACGACCTCGGGGTCGCGGGCGAAGTCGTGCTGGTCGGCCAGGCAGAACCCGTCGCGGTCGCGCTCGAGCAGGTCGAGCAGCCGGCGCCGCACGGTGGCGGCGCTGAGGTCGACGAACGCCCAGTCGGCCTGCGCCACGTGGGCGGTGCCGGTGGCCAGGCCGTAGTGCTGGGCCAGCGAGCTGAGCATCGAGACGTCGGTCGGGGAGCGGAACGGCGCGCGGGCCGTGGCCGCTACCGCCTCGGCGAAGCGGGCCTCGACCTCCCGCAGCACCGATACCCGGTGGGCGTAGGGCGCGTGCGCGAGCGTGGTCACCAGCTCGACCCCGAGCGCGTCGTGCAGCAGCCGCCGGTTGTTCTGCGCCGCCCACGCCCACGGCAGCCGCTGCTCGCCGGGCAGCCCCACCAGGCTCGTGGAGGGGACGACGGCCGTGGTGCCGCCGGGACCGAAGAACGCCTCGGGCCGCGTCGGCCGGCCGAGCACGAAGTCGTCGTTGAGGTAGACGAAGTGCTCGGCGAGCCCGTCGATGCGGTGCAGCGCCGTCTCGATGGCGTGCGAGTTGAAGGTGGGCAGGGCCTCGGGCGGCAGCAGGTCGGCGTGGTCGACCAGGTGGATCCGCGGGTGGTCGACGTCCAGCCAGGCGGGCACCTGCCCGGCGGTGACGACGTGGATGCGGCGCACCCACGGCGCGAACAGGTGCAGGCTGCGCAGGCTGTAGCGCAGCTCGCCGCGGTCGAGGTAGCGCGCGCGCCCGCTCGAGGCCCGCTCGCGCAGTCGCGGGTCGTCGAGCGCGTCGAGCCGGGCCGCGCGGGCGGCGTCCCAGGCGGGGTCGCTGCCGTCGACCCAGGTGTAGACGGCGTCGACCTCGCCGCGCAGCTCGAACGGCGTCGGCACCAGCGTGCCGGGCAGCACGGGCACCTCGACGTCGTGCACCCGGCCGACCACGGTGCCGTCGCGGACGACGTCCGGCGGCACCTGCGTGGCGTAGGTGGCCCCACCGGGGGAGTGCAGCGCGCCGTCCGGCCCGGCCTCCCACAGCTCGACCGCCACCCCGCAACCGCGCAGCAGCGAGGCCCACGGCCCGGGTCCGAGGTCGAGCGGGCCGGTGCCGCCCCCGTCGTCCGCGGCCCCGGCTCCACCGACGCGCGGCCACGGCTCCACCAGCAGCCGCGGGGAGCGGGCGCGCAGCAGCGGCGCCACCATCTCCTCCGGTCGACCGCGGCGGCTCGGCCAGCCGCGCGCCTCGGGGTCGTGCAGCGACAGGTACGGCGGCAGCGCGCCGCCGGCGCCGAGGGCGCGCACCACGGGCTCCCGGGCCGCCATCGGCACGACGACGGTGGGCGGGTCGTCGCCGTCGGTCACGGTGGCCGCGGTGCGGTGCGGCGGCAGCACGAACCAGCCCCGCTCGCCGACCGCCGCGCGCACCGCGGCCGCGACGGCCGCCAGCGCCTCGTGGCGGCAGCGCTGCGGCGTCAGGCCCGCACCCTCGTGCCCGTGCGGGGCGACGTCGGCGTCGGGCGGCGGGGTCGGCGGCGCCTGCGCGTGGACGACGGCGCTGCGGCCCGCCCCGCCGGCCGCGTGCGAGCGCCGCTCGACCGCCGTGCCGAGCACCTCGACCCACCGGTCGGTGATCGCCGCGCTGTCCCAGCCGGCCGCGGTGGCGAGCGCCGCCTCGCCCAGCCGCTGGCGCTCGGCGTCGTCGGTGGCCAGCCGCAGCAGCGCCGCCGCCAGCGCCTGCTGGCCGCCCTGGGTGACCAGCAGGCCGTCGACGCCGTGGTGGATCTGGTCGCGCGGGCCGGTGGGCATGTCGTAGGCCACCACCGGGACGCCGGCCGCCATCGCCTCCTGGATGACGAGCGGGAAGCCCTCGCCGGGCTGGGAGGTGAGCGCCGAGATGCTGCCGCGGGCCCACTCGGTGGTCATGTCGGTCGTGGGGCCGGGCAGCTCGACCCGGTCCCACAGGCCGTGGCGGCGCGCCGTCGCCATGATGTCGAACCGCGCGGGGCCGTCGCCGAAGATGCGCACCCGCCAGCCCGGCATCCGGTCGGCCACCTCGGCGAACGCGCCGACCAGCGCCGGCCACCGCTTCTCGTTGTCGAGTCGGCCCGCGGCCACGATCACCGGCTCGGTGAGCCGCGAGCGCGGCCGGTACCCCGGCGCCAGCGCGTTGGGGACGACGACCACCGGCGGCGACGACGCCCCCAGCTCGCCGCGCAGCCAGTGCGCCATCGGCTCTGTCAGCATCGCGACCGTGTCGGCCCGCCGCGCCCGGTCGAGCAGCAGGTCGCGGCCGTTGGGGCGCGAGTGCGAGGCCCGGTGCTCCTGGTGCACGACCGCCGTGCGCGCCGGCGCCAGCTGCACCGCGTAGGCCAGCATCGCCGGCGTCACCGTCACCAGAACGTCGGCCTCGAGGCCGGGCAGCGCCGCCTCGAGGGTGACGTCGGCGTGGGCGTCGAGCCCGGGGTCGGTGCCCAGCGGCACCTGCAGCGGCGGCCGCCCGGTCAGCGACGGGTCGGCGCCCGCACCGGGGCGCAGGTCGGCCAGGTCGCGGACGACGACGCGCGGGTCGAGCGGGAAGTGGTGGCCGTCGTCGCGGCGGTAGACGCTGAGCACCTCCACCGAGGTGACCTCCGGCCGCGCCACGAGCGCGTTGGCCTGGGTCGCCACGGCGCCGGCGGTGCCGCCGCGGTCGTGCACCGTGGCGATGAGGAACGCGACCCTCACGACGCCGCCCCCGCGCCGTCGTCCGCGGCCCGCCGGTGCACGGCCAGCCGGCCCTCGCGCTGCCAGCGCAGCTCGACGGCGCCACCCGGCACGTCCGGAAGCGGCGGCAGCAGGACGGCGGCGTTCGGCCGCGCCACGACGTGCGCGGTGCGCAGCAGCGGGACGCCGTCGACCTCGAGCCGGGTGGTGCCCGCGGGCAGGTCGGGCAGCGCGCCGAGCACCGCCGTGCCGTCGACGACCCCGACCGTGTGCGGACCCACGCGCAGCACGCCGTCCGCCCGGTCGAGGTGCAGCGCCACACCCTCGTCGAGCGCGGTGAGCCCGAGCACGCCGACGCCGCGCTGCCGCGCCGTGCGGCGCACCTGCACCGCGCCGTCGACGACCTCGACGCTCAGCTGGTGGCGGCGGTCGCGGGTGCGCGGCTCGGGCACGGCGGCGTCGCCGGGCCCGGACGGCGACTCGTCGCCGGCCCACGTCACCGGCGTCTCGGCGCGCCCCTCGCCGGCCACGAGCGCGAGGACGACGTCGTCGCGCCCGGCCGGGGCGAGCCGCGCCAGCGCGGCCGCGACGGGCACGACCGCCGAGCGCACCGACGGGTCGCGCGGGTCGGGCCCGGCGTCGACGTCGATGGCGAGCCCGTCGCCACGGAGCCGCAGCACGCCGTCGCCGCGCACCGCGAGCCAGAGGTGCTCGCCGTCGAGCACCCGCGCGAAGACGGCCTCGCACGGCTGGTCGGCCTCGGAGCCGCCGAGCCGCGACAGCAGCCCGCCCACCCGGCTCACGCCTCGCGCTCCCACGGCGCCGCGACCGGCAGGTAGGCCTCGAAGAACGCCGCCAGCAGCGCGTCGAGGCGCTCCTGCCGCATGCCCTGGTCGTGGTGGTCGCCCACGCACAGGAAGTCCTGGTCGCGGTGCAGCGCGCGGGCCAGCTGCCGGTCGAGGTCGGCGCTGCTGAGGTTGAGGTAGGTCAGCGGGTGGTCGGCCAGGTCGGCGAGGTAGGCGGTGCCGGTGAGCAGGCCGTAGTGCTGGGCCAGCGAGCTGAGGGTGGCGACGTCGTCGTCCCCGCGGAACGGCGTGCGCGCGGTGGCCGCCAGCGCCTCGCCGAACCGGGCCTCGACCTCCTGCAGCACCGAGACGCGGTGCGCGTAGGGGGCGTGCGCCAGCGTGGCGGTGGTGACCGCCCCGAACGCCTCTCTCAGCAGTCGTCGGTTGTTCAGCGCCGCCTTCGCGAACGGTGCGGGCTCGGGCCCGCCGTCGTCGTCGAGGCCGACCGCGAGCCGCGCCGGGAAGACCGAGGTCAGGCCCGAGGAGGAGAACAGCGCCTCGGGTCGCAGCGGCCGGCCGAGGAGGAAGTCGTCGTTGAGGTAGACGAAGTGCTCGGTGAGGCCGGGGATGCGGTGCAGCGCGGTCTCGATGGCGTGCGAGCTGAAGGTCGGCAGGGCCTCGGGCGGCAGCAGGTCGGCGTGGTCGACCAGGTTCAGGCGCGGGTGGTCGGCGTCGAGCCAGGCGGGCACCTGCCCGGCGGTGACGAGGTGGATGCGGCGGATCCACGGGGCGAACAGGTGCAGGCCGCGCAGGCTGTAGCGCAGCTCGCCGCGGTCGAGGTAGCGCGCCCGCCCGCTCGACTCGCGGGTGTGAGCAGTGCTCGCGCCGGTCGGGTCGAGCGCGGCCAGCCGCGCCGCCCGCGCCGCCTCCCAGGCCGGGTCGCGGCCGTCGACCCAGGTGTAGACGGCGTCGACCTCGAAGCGGCACTCGGCCACCGTGGGCGCCACCAGCAGCGGCAGCGACCGGACGGCGACGCCGTCGACCTCGGCGTCGACGACGCCGATCGCGTCGAGGCCGGCCCGGTCGCCGGGCAGCCGCGTCGTGTAGGGGTTGCGGCGCGGCGCCACCATCGAGCCGTCGGGCCCCGACTCCCAGAACTCCACCTCGACGCCGCACCGCTGACCGGCGAGCGTGGTGAGCCCGCGCACCGCGGGCCACGGCTCGAGCGCCACCACCGAGGTGCGGCCACGACGCAGGGACGTCGCCAGCTCGGCCACCCGGCCGCGGCGCTCGGGCCAGCCCGACTCGCCCGGGTCGCGCAACGACAGCCACGGCGGGCAGCCCTCGCGCGCCAGGGCCTGCAGCACACCGTCCCGCGCGTCCATCGGCACCACCACGGTGGGGTGGGTGCGCTCGTGGGCGGGCACGACCAGCCAGTGGTCGGTGGCCGCCCGCGCGGCGTCGACGGCCCACGCCAGCGCGGCGGTGCGGGCCTGCTCGGGCGTCGGGCCGACGGGGTCGAGGCCGTCGGTCGGGTCGTCGGCCGGTCGCGGCGGCGGCGCCAGCGCGCGCGCCTCGAGCCCGCCCGCGCCGCGACGCCGGGCCCGGGCGTCGGCGAGGACGCCGGTCCACCGCTCGGCCAGGACGGCGGCGTCCCACTGGCGCGCGGTCTGCAGCGCGCCGCGTCCGAGCCGGTGCCGCAGCGCGTCGTCCTCGGCCAGCCGCAGCAGCGCGCTGGCCAGGCCGGCGGTCGACTGCGGCGCCACCAGCAGGCCGTTCACCTCGTGCTCGACCAGCTCGCGCGGCCCGGTGGGGGAGTCGAGGCACACGGCCGGGACGCCGGCGGCCATCGCCTCCTGCAGCACGATGGGCAGGCCCTCGGAGCGCGAGGCGAGCGCGGCGATCGACGCGCGGGCCCACTGCGCGGGCATGTCGTCGACCAGCCCGGGCGTCTCGACGCGGTCGTAGAGGCCGTAGCGGCGCGCCTGCCGCTGCACCTCCGGACGCTGCGGACCGGCGCCGAGGACGCGCAGCCGCCACCCGGGCAGCCGGTCGGCCACCAGCCCGAACGCCTCGACCAGCCGCGGCACCTGCTTCTCGGGCACCAGCCGCCCGGCGGCCACGATGAGGGGCTCGGCGAGCGTCGAGCGGGGCGTGTAGACCTGCGGCAGCGGGTTCGGCATCACCACCGTGGGCGGGCACAGCTCGCCCAGCCGCTCCTGCAGCCAGGCCTGCATCGCCTCGGTGGGCAGCGAGACCAGGTCGGCGCGCGGCGCGTGCGCCAGCAGCGGCTCGAGCCCGCCGCCGTGGTCGCTCGAGCTGCGGTGCTCCTGGTGCGCGACGACGACCCGTTCGGCGGTCAGCGCCACGGCCGCGGCCAGCAGGCCCGGCGTCGTCGTCACCAGGACGTCGACCGGCAGCGTCGGCAGCGTCGCCTCGAGGGCGACGTCGCACAGCCCCGTGTAGCCGGGCTCCCACTGCGGCGGCACGAGGGCCGACGCGCGGGCGTGCAGCCCGGCCGCGACGCGTTCGCCGAGGTCGCCGTGGGCCGGCCGCGCGGGGTCGCGCAGGTCGACCAGGCGCCGCAGCTCGACGCGCGGGTCGGGGGTGAAGTGCGGCCGGTCGGCTGTGGAGACCACGCTGACCAGCACCACCTCGTGGTCGGCGGCGAGGGTGCCGGCCTGCGTGACGGTCGAGCGCGCGACGCCGGTGGGCTCGTCGACGTCGAAGACCAGGAACCCGATCCTCATGACTCGTCCCCCTCCCCGTCGTCCCCGGCCCCGCCGTCGGTCTCGTGCTCCTCGGTGGGCATCACCCGCGCCACGAGGCGCCCGCTGCTGCCCCACCGCAGCCGCAGCCGCCCACCGGCGGCCAGGGACTGCCCGGCGTCCCCGGCGTCCCCGGCCTCCCCCGCGCCTGTCGGGCCGTCCGGGTCGACGACCAGCTCGGGCATCCCGACCGCCGTGGCGGGGTCGAGGTCGTTGCGCCGCCGCCGCACCGGCGCGCCGCTGCCGGCCAGCACCAGCACCGCCCGGCCGGGCTCGGACCACGCGGCCGGGTCGAGGTCGCGGACGTCGAGGACGACGTCACCCCCGCCCGCGCCGTCGGCGACCAGCGGCCAGGTCGCGAGCGTGGTGCCCGCGCGCCGCAGCGCGAGGGCGTCGTCGGCGCCGACCTCGGCGAGGGTGAGCCGGGCGCTGTGCGGCCCGACGTCGCTCAGGGCCTGCAGCCGGGCGCCGTCCGAGCGGGGCTTGCGTCGCACGACGAGGGCGCCGTCCGGCTCGCGGTCGAGCACGTAGCGGGGCCCCTCGTCGGCCTCGGGCACCGCGCCGGCGCCGGGCAGGACGTCGAGCGGCGGCGTCCGCACCGGCTGCGGCGCGGCCGTGCCCGGCGGCACCAGCACCACGGCGAGCCGGTCGGCACCGTCGGGGCCGAAGGCGGCCGCGAGGTCGAGCCGCGCGTCGAGCCAGCCGGCCTGCGCGTCGGCGGCGGGCGCGGGGTCGCCGACGACACGGCCGGCGTCGGCGTCGCGCAGGGCCAGGTGCCCGGGCCGCTCGGCCACCGCCACCCAGAGGTGGCGTCCGTCGAGCACGCCGGCGAAGACGGCCGCCGGGCGGTCGTCGGGCGGCGACGGGGCGGCGTCCGGCTCGGGCACCTCGGCCGGCAGCACCGGGGCGGCGTCCGGCTGCGCGCCGGGCTCGCCGCGACGCCTCACGAACCTCACAGGGGAGAACCTAGACGGGCGGGGCGTGCTCGCCGCGTCACATGCCGGTGTTGCCCTCGGAGCTGCCGGCCTGCTCGTCGAAGGTCTCGTGCTCGAGCAGGTGCAGCACCGGGATGCCGAGCTTGCGGCGGGCCTTGGAGGCCCAGTCGAGACGCAGCAGGTCGGCGACCACGTGGGGCGCGGTCAGCACGATCGCCTCGCGGGCCTCGACCGCCGTGGCACGCTTCTCCAGCTCGTCGACCGGCGAGCCGGCGAGCAGGGCGGTGTCGGCCACGGTCGCGCCGGCCCGCTCGAGGGCGGCCACCGACGCGGCCAGCGCGGCCAGGGAGCGGTCGCGGCAGTCCTCCTCGACGGCGTCGAGGTCGATGTCGCGCATCGGCATGCCGGGGGTGGCGAGCAGCTCGCCGCCGGAGAGCGAGCCGAGCGAGGCCTCGACGCGCGCGGCGGCGTCGTCGACGGGCAGCAGCACGTGGTAGACCACCGGCTCCTCGACGGCCTCGTGCAGCGAGCGCACCTGCCGCGCATCGAGGTCGGAGAGCGCCTGCTCCACCAGCAGGACGACGACGTACTCGGTGGGCTCGCTCATGCGCCGAGACTAAGGCGTCGCCCCAGGGTGGGCGCCCCTCACCCCGAGAGCACCTCGGCGAGGTCGTAGCTCACCGGCTGCTCGAGCTGGTCGTAGCCGCACGACGCGGGCTCGCGGTCGGGCCGCCACCGCTTGAAGTGGGCGGTGTGGCGGAACCGCCGTCCCTCCATCGCGTCGTACTTCACCTCGAGCACCCGCTCGGGCCGCAAAGGGGTGAAGGAGAGGTCCTTGCCCTGGCTCCAGCGGCTCTGGGTGCCGGGCACGCGGTCGGGGTTGGCGGTGAGGAACTCGTTCCAACGGCCCCAGGGGTGGTCGCGGATGTCGACGACGAACGGCTGCAGCTCGTCGATCAGATCGGCGCGGCGCTTCTCGGTGAAGCTGGCGCTGACGCCGACGTGCTGCAGCTCGCCGGCGTCGTCGTGCAGGCCGAGCAGCAGGCTGCCGAGCAGCGGCCGCTCGGGGGTGCTGGTCTTGTGCTCGCGGTAGCCGGCCACGACGACGTCGGCGGTGCGCTCGTGCTTGATCTTCATCATGGTGCGGCCGTTGGGCACGTAGGGCTGGCCGAGCGGCTTGGCGATGACGCCGTCGAGCCCGGCGCCCTCGAACTGGTGGAACCAGCGCTCGGCGACCGCGGGGTCCTCGGTGGTGCGGGTGAGGTGGCACGGCCCGCCCTGGCCCGCCAGGCCGGCGAGGGCCTCGGCCATCGCGGCCCGCCGCTCGCCGAACGGACGGTCGACGAACGACTCGTCACCGAGGGCCAGCAGGTCGAAGGCGACGAAGGAGGCCGGCGTCTTCTCGGCCAGCATCGTCACGCGGCTCGCGGCGGGGTGGATGCGCTCCTGCAGCACCTCGAACTCGAGCCGCCGGCCGATGGCGACGAACACCTCGCCGTCGAGCACGCACCGCGCCGGCAGCTGCGCGCGGGCGGCCTCGACCAGCTCGGGGAAGTAGCGGGTCAGCGGCTTGGTGTTGCGGCTGGTCAGCTCGACGTCGTCGCCGTCCTTGAAGACCAGGCAGCGGAACCCGTCCCACTTCGGCTCGAAGCTCAGGCCGCCGTGCGCGGCCGGGTCGGGCACGCCCTTGACGGCCTTGGCGAGCATCGGCTGCACGGGCGGCATGACGGGCAGGTCCACGGCTCCGACCCTAGGACCTGGCGCCGACACCGCCCACCCACGTGCGTGCCACCAGCGGGACGCCGGGGCGGTAGGCCAGGTGCACGTGCGAGGGCGCGTCGAGCAGGACGACGTCGGCCCGCGCGCCCACGCCGAGGTGGCCGACGTCCTCGCGGCGCAGCGCCCGGGCCCCGCCGGCCGTGGCGGCGAGCAGCGCCTCGGTGGGCGTCATGCCCATCTCGCGCACCGCGAGCGCGATGCACAGCGGCACCGAGCTGGTGTAGCAGGAGCCGGGGTTGCAGTCGCTGGCCAGCGCGACGTGCACGCCGGCGTCGAGCAGGCGGCGGGCGTCGGGGTAGGGCTGCCGGGTCGAGAACTCCACGCCGGGCAGCAGCGTGGCCACGGTGCCGGATGCCGCCAGCGCGTCGACGTCGGCGTCGGTGAGGTAGGTGCAGTGGTCGACGGCGGCCAGGCCCAGCTCGCAGGCCAGCGCGACGCCGGGGCCCGGGCCGAGCTGGTTGGCGTGCAGCCGGCCGCCCAGCCCCGCGGCCGCACCGGCGGCGAGGACGGCGCGCGCCTGGTCGGCGTCGAAGGCGCCGGTCTCGCAGAACGCGTCGATCCAGCGGGCGTGCGGCGCGGCCGCGGCCAGCATCGGACCGGTGACGAGGTCGACGTAGCCGGCCGGGTCGTCGGAGAACTCGGCGGGCACGACGTGCGCGCCGAGGAACGTCGTCTCGTCGGTGACTTGCCGCGCGATGGTCAGGCTGCGCGCCTCGTCGGCGACCGTGAGGCCGTAGCCCGACTTCACCTCGACCGTCGTCGTGCCCTGCCGCCGCATCTCGGCCACCAGCCGCGCGAGGTTGGCGGCCAGCTGCTCGTCGGTCGCCGCCCGCGTCGCCGCGACGGTGGCGCGGATGCCGCCCGCGGCGTACGGCGTCCCGGCCATGCGGGCGGCGAACTCGCCGGCCCGGTCGCCGGCGAACACCAGGTGGCTGTGGCTGTCGACGAAGCCGGGGACGACGGCCCGCCCGTCGGCGTCGACCACCTCGTCGGCGTCCGGCGCCGAGACCGCCGGGCCCACCCAGGCCACGCGGCCGGCGTCCATCACCAGGGCGGCGTCGGCGAGGGTGCCGACGCCGGGGGCGTTCGTGGTCAGCTCGCCGATGCCGGTCAGCAGGGTGCTGGTCACCAGAGGGCTCCGATCGCCTCGTCGAGCTCGCGGCCGATCGCCGCGTCGTCGTCCTCGCGGTAGACCACGCGCCCGTCGGCCACCACGTGGACGACGTCGGCCGCCGTGGCCGCGAAGACCGCCGTGTGCTCGTCGGCGCCGGTGCCGGCGGTGCGCGGCGAGCGGGTGTCGAGGGTGACGAGGTCGGCGCGCCGTCCGACGGCGATGGCGCCGGCGTCGTCGACGCCGAGTGCGTCGTGGGCGGTGGCGGCGGCCAGCAGCTCGGCGGCGCTCCAGTGCCCGCGGGTCTCGGTAGCCAGCCGCTCGTCGAGCTCGAGGGCGCGCATCTCCTCGAACGGGTCGACCACGGCGTGGCTGTCGCTGCCGAGCGTCACGCGCGCGCCGGCCTCGTGCAGCCGCCGCGCCGGGCCGATGCCGTCGGCCAGGTCGCGCTCGGTGGTGGGCGTGACGCACACGTTGGTGCGGCTGGCGCCCAGCAGGGCGACGTCGTCGTCGGTCAGGTGCGTGGCGTGGACGACGGTCGTGCCCGGCCCGAGCAGCCCGGCGTCGTGCAGCAGCCGGGTCGGCGTCACGCCGTAGGTCGCCAGGCACGCCTCGTTCTCGGCGCGCTGCTCGGAGAGGTGCACGTGCAGCGGCGCGCGCCCGGCGAACACCTCGAGCTGGTCGCGTGGCACCGCGCGCACCGAGTGGATGGCGGCGGGGCCGTCGCCCGCCCGAGCCGCCCAGCCGGCGGCGTCGCCGTCGCTGAACCGCCGCTGCACGCCCTCGACCGGTGCGCCGAACCCACTCGAGACGTAGGCGGTGTCGAGCAGCGCGACCCGCAGGCCGGCCCCGGCGGCCGCGGCCCGCACCGCCTCGCGCATCGCGTTGGGGTCGTCGTACGGCGTCCCGTCGGGCCGGTGGTGCAGGTAGTGGAACTCGCCGACCGTCGTGACGCCCGCCGCCACCATCTCCCGGTAGGCCGCCCGGGCGAGGGTGTAGTAGGTGTCGGGTTCGAGCCGGCCGGCGAGGTCGTACATCTGCTCGCGCCAGGTCCAGAACGTGCCGCGGCCGCGCTGGGTGCGCCCGCGCAGCGCGCGGTGGAAGGCGTGGCTGTGGCCGTTCGCGAGACCGGGCAGGGTCAGGCCGGGCAGCCGGGTGGCGCCGGTGGCGTCGGTCGCGTCGCCGCCGGGCTCGACCCGGCCGAACCGGCCGCCGGCGACCTCGACGACGACGTCGTCGCGCACCGCGCCGTCGACCCACGCCCGCTCGAGCAGCCAGGCAGTCGGCGTGGTCACGCGACCAGCTCTGCCAGCACGTCGGCCAGCGCCTCGACGCCGGCCAGGCAGTCGGGCATCGAGGCGTGCTCGTCGGGGGAGTGCGAGACGCCGGTGGGGTTGCGCACGAACAGCATCGCCGTCGGGATGCCGGCCGCGGCGAGCACGCCGGCGTCGTGCCCCGCGGCGGTGGGGATGACGGGCAGCCCGCCGAGCAGGCCGGCCAGCCGGCCGGTCAGCGCCGGGTCGAACTGCACCGCACCCGAGACCGACTCGGGGGTCAGCGCGGCCGTCGTCCCGTCGCGCTCGGCGCGCTCGACGGCCTGTCGCTCGATGGTGGCCACCAGCGCGGCGAGCGCCTCCTCCGAGTGCGCCCGCGCGTCGAGCCAGGCCCGCACCCGCGAGGGGACGGCGTTGGTGCCGTTGGGCGTCACGTCGACGCGGCCGAAGGTGGCGCGGTGCCCGTCGGAGCCGGCGAGCCGCGCCTGCTTGTTGGCCGCCAGCACCGTCATCGCGTAGGTGAGCATGGGGTCGGCGCGGTCCTCCATGCGCGTGGTGCCGGCGTGGTCGGCGCGGCCGGTGAGGTCGAGGCGGTAGCGGCCGTGCGGCCAGATGCCGCTGCCCAGGCCCACGGCGGCGTCGCGGTGCACCAGGTCGCGGCCCTGCTCCACGTGCAGCTCGACGAAGGCGCCGACGTCGGTCAGCAGGCCGGGTCCGCCGCCGGACACCTCGTCCTCGAGCGTCGCGCCGCGCCGGTCGTGCAGCCCGCGCACGTCGTCCCACGCCACCGCGCCGGTCGCCAGCCGCGAGCCCAGGCAGGCCAGCCCGAACCGCGAGCCCTCCTCCTCGACGAACACCGAGACGCCGAGCGGCCGTGACGGCGTCACGCCTCTCTCGCGCAGCACGTCGACCGCCGCGAGCGCCGAGACCACGCCGAGCGGACCGTCGAACGCCCCGCCCTCGAGCACCGAGTCGAGGTGCGAGCCGGTCAGCACCGCCGGTCCGCTCGCGCCCTCGGGGCGCCACCAGGCCACGGTGTTGCCCGTGTCGTCGATCGCGACCTCGAGGTCGCGCGCCAGGGCCTGCTCCACGAACCAGGCGGCGAGCTCGCGCTCGGACGGCGTGAACGGCTGCCGGAAGTACCCGCCGGCGCGGCCCGCCCGGCCGATCGGCGCCAGGTCGGCCCACATCCGCTCGAAGTCGTCGCCCCGGTCCGTCGCGCCAGCCACGGTCGCGACCCTGCCACCCCACTGGCCCCCACGCGACCCGAGGGCGTTGGATGACCCCGTGGTCACCGTCTCACCGCCGATCGCACCGTCGACAGCACCGGCGCCCGTCACCGTCGACGTCGGTCCGCTCCGCTTCGAGGACGTCGTCGCCGTCGCCCGCCACGGCGCCCCGGTCGTGCTGAGCGACGCCGCGCTCGCCGCCCTCGACCGGGCCCGCGCCGTCATCGACGCCCTCGCGGCCGGCGAGACCCCGGCCTACGGCGTCTCCACCGGCTTCGGCGCCCTCGCCACCCGCCACATCCCGGCCGCGATGCGCGCACAGCTGCAGCGCTCGCTGGTGCGCTCGCACGCCGCCGGCAGCGGCCCGCCGGTCGAGCGGGAGGTGGTGCGGGCGCTGATGCTGCTGCGCCTGTCGACCCTCGCCACCGGGCACACCGGCGTCCGCCGCGGGACCGCCGAGGCGTACGCCGCGCTGCTGACCCACGGCATCACGCCCGTCGTCCCCGAGCACGGCTCGCTGGGCTGCTCCGGCGACCTCGCACCGCTCTCGGCGTGCGCGCTCGCGCTGATGGGGGAGGGCGAGGTCGACGACGCGGACGGCGTCCGCCGTCCCGCCCACGAGGCGCTCGCCGCCGCCGGCCTCACGCCGGTCGAGCTGGCCGCCAAGGAGGGCCTGGCGCTGATCAACGGCACCGACGGCATGCTCGGGATGCTCGTCATGGCCGTCACCGACCTGCGGATGCTGCTGCGCACCGCCGACGTCGCGGCCGCCATGTCGGTGGAGGCGCAGCTGGCCACCGACCGGGTCTTCGCCGCCGACCTGCAGGCGCTGCGTCCGCACCCGGGCCAGGCCGACGCGGCGGCCAACCTGCGTGCGCTGCTGGCCGACTCGCCGGTCGTCGCCTCGCACCGCGGCCCCGACTGCAACCGGGTGCAGGACGCCTACTCGCTGCGCTGCTCGCCGCAGGTGCACGGCGCGGCCCGCGACACCGTCGCCCACGCCGCCACGGTCGCCGGGCGCGAGCTGGCCTCGGCCGTCGACAACCCGGTGGTCGTCGACGACAGGGTCGAGTCGAACGGCAACTTCCACGGCGCCCCCGTCGGCTACGTGCTCGACTTCCTCGCCATCGCCGCCGCGGACGTCGCGAGCATCAGCGAGCGCCGCACCGACCGGTTCCTCGACCGCGCGCGCAGCCACGACCTGCCGCCGTTCCTGGCCGCCGACCCCGGCGTCGACTCGGGCCACATGATCGCCCAGTACACCCAGGCCGGGATCGTCTCCGAGCTCAAGCGGCTCGCCGTCCCGGCCTCGGTCGACTCCATCCCCTCCAGCGCGATGCAGGAGGACCACGTCTCGATGGGCTGGGCCGCCGCCCGCAAGCTGCGCCGCAGCGTCGACGGCCTGGCGCAGGTGCTGGCGATCGAGGTGCTCACCGCCGCGCGCGCCCTCGACCTGCGGGCGCCGCTCGAGCCCGCCCCCGGCACCGGCGCCGTCGTCCGGCTGCTGCGCGACGCCGGGGTCGAGGGCCCCGGCCCCGACCGCCACCTCGCCCCCGAGATCGCGACCGCCGTCGGGCTGGTGCGCTCGGGCGCCGTCCTCGCCGCCGTCCAGTCCCAGATCGGAGACCTCGCATGACCGAGCCGCACGAGACCAACCCGCGCCTGCCCGTCCGGGCCGCGCACGGCACCCGGCTGACCGCGCGCTCGTGGCAGACCGAGGCGCCGCTGCGGATGCTGATGAACAACCTCGACCCCGAGGTGGCCGAGCGTCCCGAGGACCTCGTCGTCTACGGCGGCACCGGCAAGGCGGCGCGCGACTGGCCGTCGTACGACGCCATCGTGCGCGAGCTCACCACGCTCGAGGACGACGAGACGCTGCTGGTGCAGTCGGGCCGGCCGGTCGGCGTCATGCGCACGCACGCGTGGGCGCCGCGGGTGCTGATCGCCAACTCCAACCTGGTCGGCGACTGGGCGAACTGGGAGGAGTTCCGGCGTCTCGAGGACCTCGGCCTGACGATGTACGGCCAGATGACCGCGGGCTCCTGGATCTACATCGGCACCCAGGGCATCCTGCAGGGCACCTTCGAGACCTTCGCCGCCGTCGCCGACAAGCGGTTCGGCGGCACCCTGGCCGGCACCATCACCCTCACCGCCGGCCTCGGGGGCATGGGCGGCGCGCAGCCGCTCGCGGTCACGATGAACGACGGCGTCTGCATCTGCGTCGACGTCGACGCCGCGCGCATCGCACGGCGCATCGAGCACCGCTACCTCGACGAGCAGGCCGACTCGGTCGACGACGCCGTCGCCCGCGCCGTGGCCGCGCGCGACGCCCGCCGTCCGCTGTCGATCGGGCTGGTCGGCAACGCCGCCGAGGTCTTCCCGCAGCTGCTCGAGATGGGTGCGCCCGTCGACGTCGTCACCGACCAGACCTCGGCCCACGACCCGCTGTCGTACCTGCCGGTCGGCGTCGCGGTCGACGACTGGCACGACGCGGCCGAGCGCGACCCCGACGGCTTCACCAAGGACGCCCAGGCCTCCATGGCCGCGCACGTGCGGGCGATGGTGGAGTTCCAGGACGCCGGCGCCGAGGTCTTCGACTACGGCAACTCGATCCGCGACGAGGCCCGCAAGGGCGGCTACGACCGCGCCTTCGAGTTCCCCGGCTTCGTGCCGGCCTACATCCGCCCGCAGTTCTGCGAGGGCCGCGGCCCCTTCCGCTGGGCGGCTCTGTCGGGCGACCCCGCCGACATCGCCGCCACCGACCGCGCCGTCCTCGAGCTGTTCCCCGACGACGAGAAGCTGCGCCGCTGGATCACCATGGCCGGCGAGCGCGTGCACTTCCAGGGCCTGCCCGCCCGCATCTGCTGGCTCGGCTACGGCGAGCGCCACCGCGCCGGCCTGCGGTTCAACGAGATGGTCGCCTCCGGCGAGCTGAAGGCGCCGGTGGTCATCGGCCGCGACCACCTCGACTGCGGCTCGGTCGCTTCCCCCTACCGCGAGACCGAGGCCATGGCCGACGGCTCCGACGCCATCGCCGACTGGCCGCTGCTCAACGCCCTGGTCAACACCGCCTCGGGCGCCACCTGGGTCTCGATCCACCACGGCGGCGGCGTCGGCATCGGCCGCTCCATCCACGCCGGCCAGGTGATCGTCGCCGACGGCACCGACCTCGCCGCCGAGAAGATCGAGCGCGTGCTCACCAACGACCCCGGCATGGGCGTCATCCGCCACGTCGACGCCGGCTACGACCGTGCCTCCGACGTCGCCACCGACCGCGGCGTCCGGGTGCCGATGCGGGAGTCCTGAGGTCGCTCGGGCCGGGTGGGCCGCTTGTGCCGCTCGGGTCGCTCGGGTCGGGTGGGCGGTGCGTGGGCCACGGTTCGGGGACGTCGGAGGGTGGCTGGGGCACCGCCGGCCGGGCTGGGTCGGGTGGGCGGTGCGTGGGCCACGGTTCGGGGACGTCGGAGGGTGGTTGGGGCACCGCCGGCCGGGCTGGGTCGGGTGGGCGGTGACCTGGTTACCGAATCTGGGCCACGAACGGGAACCAGCTCACCGCCGCCCCGGGCCGGCTCTGGGGAGCGGTGCGTGGGTTACCGAACGTCGTCCGGGAACGGGAACCAGCTCACCGCCGCCCCGGGCCGGCTCTGGGGAGCGGTGCCTGGGTTACCGAACGTCGTCCGGGAACGGGAACCAGTTCACCGCCGCCCCGGGCCGGCTCTGGGGAGCGGTGCGTGGGTTACCGAACGTCGTCCGGGAACGGGAACCAGTTCACCGCCGCCCCGGGCCGGCTCTGGGGAGCGGTGCGTGGGTTACCGAACGCCGCCCGGGAACGGGAACCAGCTCACCGCCGCTCCAGGCCAGCCATGGGGAGCGGTGCGTGGGCTACCGAACGCCGGCCGGAAACGGGAACCAGCTCACTGCCGCCCCGGGCCAGCCCCACGCCCACCGAGCCACCACCACACCACCACCCACGCCGACCCCACTGGCCTAACCTGCTCCCAGCGCATTCCCCGGTTGGTCTGCCGGCAGGGCCCGCCTGACTTTGAATCAGGACTAGCGACGTAGGTTCGACTCCTACCCGGGGAGCCAGCGCGGCCGTCCCGCCGCCCCGAGGACGACGACGTTCGGGGACACCGAGGACGACGTCCTAGCCCCGCACCCGCACCGCGATGCACGCGATGTCGTCGTCGAGCTCGTCGGGGGCCACGTGGGCGAGCACCCGGTCGCACAGCGCGGCGGGGTCGGTGCCGGCGTCCACGAGATCGCCGAGCAGCGCGGCCAGGGCGTCGATGCCGTCGTCGATCGAGCCGCCGCGGCGCTCGACGAGCCCGTCGGTGTAGAGCAGCAGCACGCTGCCGGGTGCGAGGTCGACGTCGTGCTCGCGGCGGCGGGTGGCGCTGTCGACGCCGAGCAGCAGGTCGGGGTCGCCGTCGTCGAGCCGGCGCACCACGGACCCGCCGGCCGTCGTCGGCTCGACCAGCAGCGGCGGCGGGTGGCCGGCGCTGGCCCACCGCAGCCGCGCGCCGCCGGGCCGGGCGGTGAGGCGGGCGGCGACGGCGGTCGCACTGGTCTCGAGGCGCAGCCGGTCGATGGCGGAGTCGACGTGGCACAGCAGGTCGGCGGGACCGTGGTCGGTGGTCACCGCGATGCCGCGCAGCATGCTGCGCACCTGGCTCATCGCCGCCGCGGCCGCGGTGTCGTGGCCGACGACGTCGCCGATGACGACCACGACGTCGTCGTCGACCCCGAAGGCGTCGTACCAGTCGCCGCCGACGCGCGCGGCCTCGGCAGCGGGCGCCCAGCGCGCCTCGACGTCGAGCCCGGCGAAGTGCGGGACGGCGGTGAGCACGCTGCGCTGGAAGCCCTCGGCCAGCTCGCGCTGCTCGGCGTAGAGCCGCGCGTTGTCGAGGGCGAGGCCGGCGCGGCCGGCGATGTCGGAGGCGTCCGCGAGGTCGCGCTCGGTGAAGGCGCCGCGCTCGGCGGAGCGGAACACGCTGAGCAGCCCGACCACCCGGTCGCGACCGCGCAGCTGGACGACGAGCGCGCTGTCGGGCTCGAGCGCGGCCAGCAGGTCGCGGGCCTCGCCGTGGTCGAGGGTGCGCCCGGCCTGCTCGGCGAAGTCCTCGGAGACGACGATGACCTGCTCGTCGTGCAGCACCCGCGCCAGGTAGGAATCGTCGTGCAGCGCGGTGGCCCGCACCTGCGCGTAGCGCTCGACGGCGGCGCGGCGCTCGGGGTCGGCGTGCCAGGTGCCGGCGTGCGAGAGACGCGCCCGCCACGACGTGCCGGTGCTGGTGGGGGCGTCGACCAGGCTGACGACGCTCCAGTCGCCCAGGTCGGGCACGACCAGCCGGGCCAGCCGGCGCACGGCCTCGTGCGGGTCGAGGGTGTCGGCCAGCGCGGAGGTGACCTCGGCCAGCAGCTCGGTGCGCTCGGCGGCCAGCCGGGCGGCGTCCGCGTCTCGCCGTCGCTGGCTGACGTCGAGGAAGTAGACGGCCAGGCCGTCGAGGGTCGGCAGCGCCCGGATCTCGAACCAACCGTCGAGCGGCGCGGGGTAGTAGGCCTCGAAGGTCACCGGGCGTCCGGTCTCGACGGCGCCGCGGTAGTGGCGCTCGAAGTCCGACCCGACGGTGGCGGGGTAGAGGTCCCACACGACGCCGCCGAGCAGGTCGGCGCGGTCGGCGCCGAGGATCCGCTCGGCCTCGGCGTTGACGAAGGCGATGCGCCACTCGCGGTCGAGCATCAGGTAGCCGGTGGCGATGGCCTCCAGCACCCGCGAGACCCGCGCCTCGCCCTCGTGCACGGCCGTGGTGTCGTAGGCGGCGCCGACCACGCGCGCGGCCTCGCCGTCGGGCCCGGCGACCGCCTGACCGCGCGCCCGCACCCAGCGCTCCTCGCCCGAGGGCAGCGCGATGCGGTACTCGGCCTGGTAGATCCCGAGGGTCGCGATGGCGTCGGCCAGGGCCCGGTTGACACGGTCGCGGTCGGCCGGGACGACGCACTCGGCGAACGCCTCGATGGTGCCGCCGAAGGTCTCGTCGTCGAGCCCGAACAGCTCGAAGAGCCGGTCGTCCCAGCGCAGCTCGTTGGTGGCCAGGTTCCAGTCGAAGGCCCCGACCCCGGCGGCGTCGACGGCGAGCTGCCAGATCAGCCGGTCCTGCTCGTAGTCGGCCTCCAGGGCGGTCAGCTCGAGCTCGGAGACCACCGGTCCGGCCAGCCGCCGCAGCGTCTCGACCTCGTCCTCGGTCCACGTGCGTGGCTCGGGCCCGAAGACGCACAGCGCGCCGACGCACCGCCCGCCCGAGACCAGCGGGACGCCGACGTAGGCGGCGACGACGCCGGCCACGACGGGCGGCATCGCGGCCACCCGGGGGTCACGGGCGGCGTCCTCGATCACCACGGCCGCCTCGGTGGCGGTGACGAGCGAGCACACCGTGCTCTCGACGGGGTCCTCGGAGCCCGCGGGGGACGCCGCGCCGACCCCGCTGGTGACGACGGTGACGTCGGTGACCACCGAGACCTGCGCCGACTGCACGCCGAGCAGGTCGGCCGCGAGCCGGGTGAGCCGGTCGAGCGCCGGGGTGACGGCCGGCCGGTCGAGGAGTCGCCGGGCGCGCCGCAGGCGAGCGGCGTCGGGCGTGCCTGCAGCGCGGTCGTCGTCGACCTGTGCCACCTTCACCGCCTCGTCGCTCGTGCACGCGTCCGCTCGCCTGCCCCTCTCAGGGTGACACGTGGGGGCCGACGCCGCGGGCGAATCGGCCCGTTGCCGGGTGACCTCCGACTCACGGGCGCCTCCCCGGGTGGGACGGCGGGTGGGACGGCGGGTGGGACGGCGGAGGGGGCCTCGCCGAGCACCCCGCAACGGGTGGCGAGCACCTATGGTGGCTCGGTGCCTCCCGACCTCACCGTCATCGTCCTGGCCGCCGGCGGCGGCACCCGCATGCGGTCCAAGACGATGAAGGTGCTGCACCCCGTGGGCGGACGCAGCATGGTCGGCCACGTGCTCGCCGCCGTCCGCGCCACCGAGCCGCGGCGCGTGGTCGCGGTCGTCGGGCACCAGCGCGAGCAGGTCGGCGCGCACATCCAGGCCCTCGAGCCCGACGCGCTGCTCGCCGTCCAGGAGACCCAGCAGGGCACCGGCCACGCCGTCCGCGTGGCGATGGACGCGCTCGTGGACGCCGACGGGCCCGACCGCACCGCCGCCGGCACGGTGCTGGTGGCCTACGGCGACACCCCGCTGCTGCAGGGGGAGTCCCTGCGGGCCTTCGTGGCCGAGCACGAGGCCGCCCAGCGCGCGGTCAGCATCCTCTCCGGCGTGCTGTCCGACCCGTTCGGCTACGGCCGGGTGGTGCGCGACGACGACGGCGACGTGCTGGCCATCGTGGAGGAGAAGGACGCCAGCCCCGTGCAGCGCGAGATCGCCGAGATCAACTCCGGCATCCTCGCCTTCGACGCCGGCTTCCTGCTCGAGGCGCTGCCGCGCCTGGGCAACGACAACGCCAAGGGCGAGTACTACCTCACCGACACCGTCGGCCTGGCCCGCGACGCCGGCCTCACCGTCGGTGCCCACGCGATCGACGACGTCATGCAGACCGAGGGCGCCAACGACCGCGTGCAGCTGGCCGAGCTCGGCCGTGAGCTGAACCGCCGCGTCGTCGTCCGGTGGATGCAGCAGGGCGTGAGCGTCATGGACCCCGCCACCACCTGGATCGACGCCGACGTCGTGCTCGCCCCCGACGTGACGCTGCTGCCCGGCGTGCAGCTGCTCGGCGCCTGCGTCGTCGGCGAGGACGCCGTCATCGGGCCCGACACCACGCTCAAGGACTGCGAGGTCGGCGAGGGCGCCCGGGTGGTGCGCGCCCACGGCGAGCTCGCGGTCATCGACGCCGGCGCCAGCGTCGGGCCGTTCGCCTACCTGCGCCCCGGCACCCGCCTCGGCGCCCGCGGCAAGATCGGCGCCTTCGTCGAGACCAAGAACTCCACCATCGGCGAGGGCGCGAAGGTGCCCCACCTCACCTACGTCGGCGACGCCGACATCGGCGAGGGCAGCAACATCGGCGCCGGCTCGGTCTTCGCCAACTACGACGGCGTCGCCAAGCACCGCACCCGCATCGGCCGCCACGTGAAGACCGGCTCGAGCAACACCTTCGTCGCGCCCGTGGACGTCGGCGACGGTGCCGGCACGGGCGCGGGCGCCGTCGTGCGGCGCGACGTCCCGCCCGGGGCGCTGGCGGTCAGCAGCGGCCCGCAGCGCAACCTGGTCGGCTGGGCGCTGCGCCGTCGTCCGGACACCGACCAGGCCGCCGCCGCTCGCGAGGCCCTGGCACAATCGAGCGCGGCAGAGACGGCCCCCGGCGACGACGGGCCCGACCACCCCCCGACCGCCGCGCACCACTAGGCACCAGGAGTCCGCGTGACCGGAATCCAGAAGACCACCGAGAAGAACCTGATGGTCTTCAGCGGCCGGGCCCACCCCGCGCTCGCCGAGGAGGTGGCCGAGATCCTCGGCACGCCGCTGGTGCCGATGGCGGCCTACCAGTTCGCCAACTCCGAGATCTACGTGCGCTACGAGGAGTCGGTGCGCGGCTGCGACGCGTTCGTCATCCAGAGCCACACCGCGCCGATCAACGAGTGGATCATGGAGCACCTGATCATGGTCGACGCGCTCAAGCGCGCCTCGGCCAAGCGCATCACGGTGGTCATGCCCTTCTACGGCTACGCACGCCAGGACAAGAAGCACCGCGGCCGCGAGCCCATCACCGCGCGCCTGGTCGCCGACCTGTTCAAGACCGCCGGCGCCGACCGGCTGATCAGCGTCGACCTGCACGCCGACCAGGTGCAGGGCTTCTTCGACGGCCCCGTCGACCACCTGATGGCGCTGCCGGTGCTCGCCGAGCACGTGCAGGCCAAGTACGGCGACCAGAAGCTCGCGATCGTCTCGCCCGACGCCGGCCGCATCAAGGTCGCCGAGCGCTGGTCGGCCCGCCTGTCCGGCGCCCCGCTCGCCTTCATCCACAAGTCGCGCCGCACCGACCGCCCCAACGAGACCGTCGCCAACCGCGTCGTCGGTGACGTCCGCGGCCGCATGTGCGTGCTGGTCGACGACATGATCGACACCGGCGGCACGGTGGCCCAGGCGGCCGAGGCGCTGATGGCCGACGGCGCCGCCGGCGTGGTCATCGCCGCCACCCACGCGATCCTGTCCGACCCCGCCGTCGACCGGCTGAAGAACTCCCCGGCCGTCGAGGTCGTCGTCACCGACACCCTCCCCATCCCGCCCGACCGCGAGTTCGACAAGCTCACCTGCCTCTCGATCGCGCCGCTGGTCGCCCGCGCCATCCGCGAGGTCTTCGAGGACGGCTCGGTCACCTCGATGTTCGACGGTCACGCATAGCCGGTCGCGACGATGGTCGAGGTGCGAGGAGCCCTGGCGACGAGCCTCGAGACCTCGTGAGATCAACGGCCACCCGACCCACGGACCCTGAGCCTGTCGAAGGGCTCAGGACGCCGACGCCACCCACCCCTCGAGCGCGGCGACGTCGAGCCCCAGCCACGCCCGCAGCCCCGCGGCCCCGTCGGCGGTGACGTCGAGCCCGCGCGAGGTCGGTCGCCGCAGCACCCACCCGCGCTCGAGGACGACGTCCGCCACCGCGGCCCCGACCCCGCCCGAGACGTGGGGACGCCGCTCGGTCCAGTCGGTGCACTCCCGCACCGCCGGACGCCGTGCGCCCACGAGCGCGTCGAGGTCGACGTCCACCTCGGCCAGCACGGCGGCGGCCGCCGGCCCCGCCACGAGCGACCCGGCGCGCCGCGCGAGCGCCTCCCGGGCCACCAGCGCGTCGGTGACGCCGGTGCCGAGCACGCCGGCGAGGTGGTCGTAGCACAGCCGCGCCCGCCGCAGCCGCCGTCGGCCGCGCTCGCCGCGCAGGGAGCCGAGCGGCGCCGGGCCGCCCTGCGCCGCCAGCAGCTGCATCGACTCGAGCAGCTGCGCGACCTCGAGCGACGCCAGCCGGTAGAACCGCCGCCGGCCGCGTGCCTGCACGCCCACCAGCCCGCCGTCGAGCAGCCGTCGCAGGTGCGCGCTGGCCAGGGACGGCGAGATCCCGGCCACCGCCGCCAGGTCGGCCGCGGCGGCCTCGCCCTCCACCAGGCGCAGGAGCATGGCCGCCCGGTGCGGGTCGCCCACCAGCGCGCCCAGCCCGGCCACGGCCTGCGACGGCGCGGGATCGCTCATGACGCGACCGTAGTCCCGCGACCCTTCAACCGGCGTTGAAGCGTCGGCGGCCTAGCGTGGCGGCCATGAGGTCATCGGGCAGCGACTGGCGGCGCGTCGCGCTGGCGATGTTCGCGGTCGGCTGGGGCGCCAACCAGTTCACCGCGATGCTGCTGGCCTACCGCGACGAGCTCGGCACCTCCACGCAGGTGCGGGCGGTGCTGTTCGGCGTCTACGCCGCCGGCCTGGTGCCGGCGCTGCTGGTCGGCGGGGCCGCCTCCGACCGGTGGGGACGCCGCGCCGTCGTCCTGCCCGCCGTCGTCGCGTCCCCGCTGGCGACGCTGCTGCTGGTGCTCGAGCGGTCCTCGCCGGGGCTCGCCGCGGGCCGCCTGCTGGCCGGTGTCTGCTCCGGAATCGTCTTCGCGGCCGCCAGTGCCTGGGTGGCCGAGCTGTCGGTCGACGAGGCGCCCGGCACCGCCGCCCGCCGGGCCGCGGTCGCGCTGAGCGCCGGGTTCGGCGTCGGGCCGCTCGTCACCGGACTCGTCGCGCAGTGGTCGCCGGCGCCGCTCGTCGTCCCCTACGTCCCGCACCTCGTGCTGGGCGTGGTCGCGGTCGTCCTGCTGTGGCCGGTGCCGGGCCCGGCGCCGGCGCGCACCGGGCCGCGGCCGCCGCTGCTGCGCGTGCCGGCCGTCACCCGCAGCCGCCGCTTCGTGCTCGCGGTGGCGCCGTCCGCCCCGTGGGTCTTCGCCACCGCCGCGATCTCCTTCGCCTACCTGCCGGCCGAGCTCACCGGCCCGCAGCCCGGCGCGCTCGCCTTCACCGGCGTCCTCAGCGGACTCACCCTCGGCGCCGGCGTGCTGGTGCAGCCGCTCGCCCGCCGGCTCGACGAGCGCCGCGTGCTGCTCGCCGGCCAGGTCGGTCTGCTGCTCGCGGTGCTCGGCTGCGGGCTGGGCGTGGTCGTCCTCGAGCTCGACGCCCGCCTGCTGCTGCTCGTGGCCGGGCCCGTGCTCGGCGCCGGCTACGGCTGCGTGCTCGTCTCGGGGCTGCGCGAGACCGAGCGCCTCGCCGCCCCCGCCGAGCGCGGCGCCACCGTCGCGGTCTTCTACGCCCTCACCTACCTCGGCTTCGCTGCGCCCTACCTGCTCGGCGCCATCGGCGGCGGGACGACGGCCCTGGTCGTCGCCCTCGTCGTGGCTGTCGCGTCCCTCGCCGTCGTCACCCTCGGACGGCGCGTGCCGGCCCCCGGCGCGGGCGCCGTCAGCGGCGGGTGAGGAACCGCCGCAGACCGCTGAGGTCGTCGGTGTTGAGGTGGTCGACCCCGGCTCGCCGCAGCTCGGTCCACAGTGCGCGCCGCGCCGCGCCGGGCGAGTCGTTGGTGGCCCAGAAGCGCACCCGGCGGCCCTCGTCGTGGGCCTGCTCGACGATGCGGCGCAGGCGGGCCCGGTCGGCGGCCGGGAACGGCCCGGTGCCGGTCCAGGCCGACACCGACGACCAGTTGGCGCTGATCAGCGGCACCAGGCCGGCCGACGCGCCGCCGTACAGGTTCTCGAGCCGCCCGTCGTAGGCCGCCCAGCGCACAGGCTGCGCCGCCATCGCGGGCAGGTCGCGGTTGCCGCTGACCGCGACCGAGACGGCGCCGGGCCGCTCACCGGTGGCGTCCCACGAGGTCAGCAGCCGGGGATGGCGCCGCAGCACCCGGTCGAGCGCCGCGTAGGTGGCGGACGCCTCCGACTTCACGTCGACCAGCAGCTGCAGCGGACGGCGGTGCCCCGCGATCACCGGACCGCGGTTCATGGCGGCGAGGCCCTCGAGCGGGGAGAGGTAGAGCGACTCCAGCGTGCGGCCGGGCACGACGTCCTCGAGGTCGTGGGCCACCAGCAGCTCACCGTCGACGAGCCACACGTCGGCCTCGACGCTGGTGAAGCCCTGCTCGATCGCGTCGCGCAGGGGCCGGGCGTGCTCGTAGTCGTTGTGGGCGTGCGCCGCGGGCAGCGCGGTCGCCTGGGACGGCGGGCGCAGCGCCGGCGGCAGCCGGTGACCCGTCTCGGCCAGCACCCGCCGCAACCGGTTCGGGTAGTCGGTGATCAGGCCGTCGACGCCGAGACCCACCAGGGCCCGCATCGTCGGCACGTCGTCGACGGTCCACGGGACGACGCGCAGCCCGGCCCGGTGCGCCGAACGCACCATCGCGCGGGTCACGTAGGGCTCGTAGTCCGCGTCGTCGACCGCGCCGTCCTGCGGGAACCCGTGCACGGGTGAGATCGCGTCGGCGTCGAACGACGCGGCGGCGGCCACCAGGTCGCCGCCGAAGTCGTCGATGTCGATGCCGCCGAGCCAGGGGCTGGCGCCGGGCTGCCCGGCCTGCAGGAAGTCGCGGTTGGTGAGCGCCACGATCGGCAGCTCGGGGGCCACCTCGCGCATCCGCATCAGCGCGCCCCAGTCGAAGCTCTGGATGCTCACCTGGTCGCTCAGGCCCGCCGCGTCGACCTCGGCGGCGGTCACCTGCACGAACTGCTCGCGCGGGGCGGTCTCCGACGGGGCACCCGCCTCGACCTTCGTCTCGATGTTGAGCATCACCTCGTCGTCCTCGTAGGCGCGCACGAGGTCGAGCACCTCGCTCAGCAGCGGCATCCGGGCGCCGGGGTCGAGCCGGGCGCCGGGGTGCGCCGGCAGCCGCCGCGAGCCGCAGTCGAGGGTGCGCACCTGGTCGAGGCTCAGGGTGTTGACGTACGTGCCGACGTAGGGCCACTCGGGATCGCCGGCGGTGGCCGGGGCGGTGTCGGCGCAGGTGCGGGCCTGCACCTGCCGGTCGTGGGTGACGACCGCGCGGCCGTCCTCGGTGATCTGCACGTCGAGCTCGAGCGTGCTCACGCCGAGCCGCAGCGCCCGGTCGAAGCCGGCCAGCGTGCTCTCGACGGTCAGACCGAGCCCACCGCGGTGGGCCTGGAGGTCGAAGGGCCTGCCCCCGCGCTCGGGCCGCTCGGCCCGTTCGGGACGCGTCGTGCCGGTCGGCGCGGCCTGCGCCGGCGACGGCGTGAGCAGCGGGACGGCGAGCAGCGCGGCGAGCGCGCCCGCGAGGGCGGTGCGGTTCCGAGAGACCATGCGGTCCAGCCAACCGAGCGCGGACGACGTCCGGGTGACGCCGACGTGGCCCCCCGGCGAAGCCTCAGTTCAGGATGCGGGTGCCCTCGGGGATGCCGCCGCCGCGCTGCTCGACGTCCTCGGCCAGCTGCTGCAGCGCGGTCAGCGCCACGTTCTGCGAGAGCGGGCCGTAGGAGATGCGAGCGACGCCGTGTTCCTGCTGCCAGGCCGACGAGGGCGTGCCGGGGATGCCGATGGTGGTCAGTCGCCGCGGCCCGAACGCCTCGACGAGGGTCTCGATCTGGGCCTCGGTCAGCTTGCCGGGCACGAAGACGACCGGCGCGCCGGCGTCGAGGAAGGCACGGCCCCGCTCGAGCGCGGTGGCCAGGTTCTCGTCGGGGTCGCCCTCGCGATTGAGCACGAAGGCGTCGGTGCGGGCGTTGAGCACGAAGTCGACGCCCTCCTCGGAGGCCACCCGCATGATCGCCTCGACCTGCCGCACGGCCTCGTCGAGCGGCTTCATCTGGTCCTCGATGTTGGCGCCGACGACGCCGACGCCGATCGCCCGGCGCACCGTCTCGGCGGCGTCGCCGTACCCGCCCTCGAGGTCGGCGCTGACCGGCAGGTCGGTCGCGGCCACGATGCGGCCCACCTGCTCGAGCATCAGCGCGACCGGGATGTTCTCGCCGTCCTCGTAGCCGAAGGACGCCGCGATCGAGTGGCTCGCCGTGGCCAGCGCCCGGGTGCCCTCGACGGCGGCGACGGTGCGGGCCGAGACCGCGTCCCACACGTTGACCACCGAGAGCAGCTCGTCGGCCTCGTGGAGCCTCAGCAGCTCGGTGCCCTTGCGTCGCGTCTCGTCGGTTGCGCTCATGCGCTCGACGCTAGTCACCCCGTCAACGCCGTGAGGGACGACGGCCGCGTCACCGCCGGTCGTCGAGCTCGTCCTCCCAGTCCCGCCGCAGGATCGTGCTCGACACCCCGGCCAGCGCCTGCTCGACGGCCGCGAGCTGCGCCGCGTCGAGGTGGACGGCGGGGAACGCCCCGCCCACCGCCTGCGCGAAGGCCTGACCGCGCTCGGCGAGGCCGGGCGCGGCGGCGAGGTAGCGGTCGACGTACGGCGCCAGCACGGCGGCCTGCTCCACGTCCCACAGCCCGCGCATCACCCACTGGAAGCGGCGGTTCGAGACGTCGGGCTCGGTGGCCGCGGCCCACGCCGCGGCCTTGGCGTCGGCGCCGGGGCGCGCGGCCAGGGCCCGCGCCGCGCCCAGCTCGCCGTCGACCGTGCCGTCGCGGCGCCGCTCGGCCTCCACGAACGCCGCGTCGGCCTCGCCGATGGCGGCCAGACGCGCCACCACCGACCAGCGCAGGGCGGCGTACCAGGCGACGCCGTCGGCGGCGTCGGCGTCGAGCCAGCGCCGCAGCCGGCCGGCGTCGCGGGTGGTGGCCGCGAGGCCCTCGACGAAGGCCAGCCGCAGCTCGTCGTCACCGGCGGCGGCCAGGCCCTCGTCGAAGGCCTCCGCCAGCCGGGCCACGGCTGCCGGCGCCGCGTCGGCCGGCACCCGCGTCGCCAGCACCGAGGTGAGGGTGCGGTTGACCACCGAGGTCACGATCATCGGCTCGGTCTCGCGCGGCAGGTGGCGCGCGACCAGGCCGAGGTAGTCCTCCGCGCCGAGCGCACCCGTGCGGACGCCGGCGAACCACGACCCCCAGACCACGGCCCGCGCCAGCGGGTCGGCCAGCCGCGGCAAGCCGTCGGCGAACGCGGACGCCGAGCGGTCGTCGAGCGCCACCTGGGCGTAGGTGTCGCTGCGGGCGTTGGGCAGCACCACCCGGCCGGCCAGCGCGTCGAGCCGCACCGGCTCGTCGTCGGCCAGGTCGACCAGCTCGCCGCCGACGGGGGAGAGGTCGTCGTCGTACGCCGCCACCCACAGCCGGTGTGGCCGCGTGCCCGCCCGCCGCAGCACGGGGACGCCGTCCTCGTCGCGCCGCACGTGCACCGTGTCGAAGCCGGTCGAGCGCAGCCACGCCTGCGCCCACGCCACCGCGTCGCGGTCGGACGCCGCGTCGAGAGCCGCCACGAAGTCGGCCAGCACCGTGTTGCCGAAGCGGTGCCGCGACAGGTAGCGGTTCACGCCGGCCAGGAAGGTCTCGTCACCCAGCCACACCACCAGCTGGCGCAGCGCGGCGTTGCCCTTGGCGTAGCTGATCATGTCGAAGTTGGTGGCCGCGGCGTCGACATCGGGCACGTCGTCGGCCAGCGGCGCCACCGGGTGGGTCGAGCGACGCGCATCGGCGTTGTAGGCGTTCACCTTGCGCGTGGTCTCGAACGCCACCAGCCGGCCGGCGTGGCCCGCGGCGTCCTCGGCCACGCGGTAGCCCATGTAGTCGGCGAAGCTCTCCTGCAACCAGGTGTCCTCCCACCAGGTCATCGTCACGAGGTCGCCGAACCACATGTGGGCCATCTCGTGGGCGATCGTGGTGGCCCGGTTGGCGCGCAGCCGGTCGGTGGTGCGGCCGCGGGGCAGCAGCTCGTCGCGGTAGGTCACGCAGCCCGGCGTCTCGAGCGCACCCCAGTTCTGGCCGGGCACGAAGGCCTGCTCGTAGGAGTCGAACGGCATCGGCTCCTCGAACAGCCCGGCGTAGTGGTCGAAGCACGCGTTCGTCGTCGCCTGCAGCTCGTCGATGTCACGGTCGAGCTCGGCGGCCAGCGAGGCGCGGCAGTGCCACGCGAACGGCAGCCCGGCGTGCTCCCAGGCCCGGGTGTGCCACGGGCCGGCCCCGACCACGAACATGGCGGGCGGCAGCGGCGGGGTCGTGGTGAACGACCAGTGGACGACGTCCCCGTCCTCCCCGTCGCGGCTCGCCCGGCCGTTGCCCAGCACCGTGACGCCCTGGTCGGTGCTCGCCCGCACCGTGAACGGCGCCTTGAGGTCGTTCTGGTCGAAGCACGGGAAGACCTTCTGCGCGACGTCCATGCCGACGTAGGCGCACACGTACCTCGCCCCGTCGGCCGGGTCGGTGAAGGTGTGCATGCCGTCGCCGTCGGTGACGTAGGGCAGCCGGGCCGTCACCACGACCTCGTGCTCGCCGGCCGAGCCCGGCCCCGCGAGACCGCGCAGCCGCAGCCGCGCGCCGTCGTAGTCGGGCTCGACCGGCCGCCCGTCGAGCACCAGCGACACCTCGCGCGCCCCGACGAGCTCGAGGAACGTCTCGTCCTCGCGGCACGCGAAGGCCACCGTCGCGCGCAGCCCGTAGTCGCCCCGCTCGGGCCGGGTGAGGTCGAAGGCGAGGTCGTAGGCCACGTGCGAGACGGCGGCCGCGCGGGCGCGGGCTTCGGCGAGGGTCAGGCTCACGGCGGCGAGCCTAGGTGGCGGCCCCGCCGTCCGATTGGGCCGGCCGTGCCGACGTCCCGTAAGGTTCTGGGGTTGCCTCGGCGAGGGAGCGGTCAGCTCCGTGATCGACAGGGCCCGACGCCACGTGCGTCCCGTGCCGCTGCTCGTCCTCGCCGCCAGGCCCGCCAGCCACCCCGAGCGAGACGAGAGAGTCAGCGATGTCCGAGAAGATCCAGGCCGAGGCCCGCAGCGAGTTCGGCAAGGGCGCCGCGCGCCGCATCCGCCGAGAGAACAAGGTGCCGGCCGTGATCTACGGCCACGGCAACGACCCGGTCCACCTCACGCTGCCCGGCCACGCCACCATGATGGCGCTCAAGCACGGCGGCGCGAACGCGCTGCTCGAGCTCGAGGTCGACGGCGACACCCACCTCGCGCTCACCAAGCAGGTGCAGGTCGACCCGATCCGCCGCACCCTCGAGCACGTCGACTTCGTCGCCGTCCGCCGCGGCGAGAAGGTCACCGTCGACGTGCCGGTCCTCGTCGAGGGCGACGCCGCCCCCGAGACCCTCGTGGTCACCGAGAACTCCACCGTGCAGCTCGAGGCCGAGGCCACCAACATCCCCGAGTCGGTCGAGGTCAGCATCGAGGGCGCCGAGGTCGGCACCCAGGTGCTCGCCTCCGACCTCGCCATCCCGGCGGGCACGACCCTGCTCACCGACCCCGACACGCTGATGGTCAACGTCACCGCGCAGGTCACCGCCGAGGCCCTCGAGGCCGAGCTCGAGGCCGCCGAGGCCGAGGCCGGCATCGAGCGCGACGAGTCCGACGAGGAGGCCGCCGAGGCCGAGGCCGCCGCCGCCGACGGCGAGGGCTCGACCGACGAGGGCGAGGGCTCCTCGGACGAGGAGTGATCCGGACGACGGCCGGCCGGCTGCGGTGGTACGCGGGCCGGCTGGTCTCACCGGTCGTCGCGGCCCTTCCGGGCCGCGGCGGCCCGCCGCGTGAGGACGACCCGCGCGCGGCCGAGTCCGCACGAGCCGAGGAGGCCGACATGAGCACCGGCGACGTCTGGCTGGTGGTCGGCCTCGGCAACCCCGGCGCGTCCTACGCCGGGCACCGGCACAACGTCGGCTACCTCGTCGTCGACGAGCTGGCCCGGCGCATGGGCTCGCCGTTCCGCGCCCACACCTCGCGCCGCGCCGACGTCGTCGAGGGCCGGTTCGGGCCGCCCGGCGTCCCCGCGCCGCGGGTGGTGCTCGCCAAGGCCCGCTCCTACATGAACGAGGTCGGCGGGCCGGTCAAGACGCTCACCTCGTTCTACAAGGTGCCCTACGAGCGGGTCGTCGCCGTGCACGACGAGCTCGACATCGAGTTCGGCACGCTGCGGGTCAAGCTCGGCGGCGGCGACAACGGCCACAACGGCCTGAAGTCGCTGCGCTCGTCCTTCGGCACCGGCGACTTCCACCGCGTCCGCGCCGGCATCGGCCGCCCCCCGGGCCGCCAGGACGTCGCCGACTTCGTGCTGTCGAGCTACTCCGGCGCCGAGCGCAAGGAGCTCCCCTTCCAGGTCGACACCGCCGCCGACGCCGTCGAGTCGCTCGTCCTCGACGGCCTCGAGCGCACCCAGCAGCGCTTCAACCGCTGAGCCCCCGACCCGCCGACGCGCCGACCCGCGGTTGTCACCGACCGTTGTGCCTTCTGGGCAGCGATGCTCCGCGCATGCCAGTAGTCGCAACGGTCAGTGACGTCCCCGCCGGCCGTCAGCCGCGGGCCAGGTACCGACCCACCGGCACCGGACGCCGCTCGGCGTACCCGACCGGCAGCCGGACGTCGCCCCGCGCGGTCAGGTAGTAGACCTCCCAGTGGTGGTAGGCCAGATAGGCGCGCGGACGTCGCTGCATCACCTCGGCCAGCAGCCGTACGCCGCGCGCGTACGCCGGGTGGTTGTTGTAGGAGTACAGCGCCCGGTCGACGCCACCGGGCTCGGTGAAGCCGCGGGCCCGCAGGTAGCGCGCCGCCGCCATCACCGCGTCGCGCGGGTCGTCGATGTCGCCGCGGCCGTAGGCGGCCCACGTGGTCGGGATGAACTGCATCGGCCCCTGGGCGCCGGCGACCGACGTCCCGCGGATGCGGCCCATGCCGGTCTCGACGAGCATCACCGCGGCCAGGTACTCCCAGTCGACGCCGAACCGTCGCTCGGCGACCCGGAAGATGCCGCGCAGCCGCGGCGCCGGCACGGGCGCCACGATGCGCCACGCGGGCACGGTGCGGCTGAGGTCGGAGGTGTGCATCGAGCGGAACTCGCGGCGCGAGGCCACGTTGTCGGCCACCACGCGCCGCAGGTCGTCGGGCAGCAGCCGCCGCACCCGCGCGTCCCACGCCGGCCGCTCGCCGAGCACCCGGTAGGCCACCTGCTGCACCCGCGCCGCGGCCGCCAGCGCCGGCGGGCCGGTGCCGTCGTCCGCGATCGCCAGCTCGGCCGCCACCACCTGGCGCACGGCCTGCCGGGGCGTCCGCGCGCGGCTCGGCTCGCCGTGTAGCGCCTCGGCCAGGACGGCGGGCAGCCGCGGCGTCCGGCGCCCCGGGCCCGCGTCGGACGGCGTGCCGGGCCCGGTCGTCGCGCCCTCGGCGCCACCCCGCGCGGCGTCGTCCTCGTCGCTCGGGTCGGCCCCCGAGCAACCGGTGAGGAGCAGGACGACGGCGACCGCCGCAGCCGCCGCGCGCCCGGTGCGGGAGCGCATGGCCGCCAGCGTACGGTGGCCGCCGTGACCTTCGACCCCACTCCCGCGCCCCCCGAGGCCGCCACCGACGACCACCTCCTGGCGGCCTGGCTGGCCGAGCAGGCCGGACGCCGGCTGCTCGAGGTGCGCAGCGAGGGCCTGGAGGGCCGGGCGCTCAAGGACGCCGGCGACCAGGCCGCCCACGAGCTGCTGATGCGGCTGCTGGCCGAGCACCGGCCGGGTGACGCCGTCCTGTCCGAGGAGGGCAAGGACGACAAGGCCCGCCTGCAGGCCGACCGGGTCTGGATCGTCGACCCGCTCGACGGCACCCGCGAGTTCTCCGAGCCCCCGCGCGACGACTGGGCCGTGCACGTCGCGCTGTGGCAGCGCGGCGCCGGCGACGGCTCCACGGGCGACGGCGACCTCGTCGCGGCGGCCGTCGGCCAGGCCGCGCTCGGCGAGACCTTCCACACCGGCGCGCCGCCCGTCGTCCCGCCGAGCACCAGCGAGGCGCCGCGCATCGCGGTCTCGCGCAGCCGCCCGCCCGAGTTCGTGCACGGGCTGGCCACCGAGCTCGACGCCCAGCTCGTGGCGATGGGCTCGGCCGGCGCCAAGGTGATCTCGGTGGCGCGCGACGTCACCGACGCCTACGTGCACGCCGGCGGCCAGTACGAGTGGGACAGCGCCGCCCCGGTCGCCGTGGCCCGCGCCGCCGGGCTGTTCACCAGCCGCGTCGACGGCAGCCCGCTGCGCTACAACCAGGACGACGTGTACCTGCCCGACCTCGTGGTCTGCCGCCCCGAGCTGGCCGACCGCATCCTGGCCTGGATCGCCGAGCACGGGGTGTGAGCGGGCGGCCCACGGTCGAGCACGTCCTGCTCGACGCCGACGGGGTTCTGCAGGACCTGCCCGGCGGCTGGTTCGAGGGCGTCCGTCCCTGGCTCGGCGACCGCGCCGAGGCGTTCATGCGCGCCTCGTGGAGCGACGAGGAGCCGTGCCTGCGCGGCGAGTGCGACTTTCTCGTGCACCTCGAGAACCAGCTGCGGGCGTGGGACGTCGACGTCCCGGTGCGGGAGGTCTTCGAGGCGGTCTGGCACTCGATCGAGCTGGTGCCGTCGTCCATCGAGCTGGTGCACCGGCTGCGTGCTGCGGGCTACGGCGTCCACCTCGGCACCAACCAGGAGCAGCACCGCGGCGCCTACATGCGCACCGAGCTCGGCTACGACGAGCTGTTCGAAACCTCGTGCTACTCCCACGAGCTCGGCGTCACCAAGTCCGACCCGCGCTACTTCGAGCTCGCCGTCGAGCGCATCGGCGTCGAGCCGGCCACGGTGCTGTTCGTGGACGACGTGCTCGGCAACGTCGAGAACGCCCGCTCGGTCGGTCTCGCCGCCGTCCACTGGACCTTCCTCGACGGCCTCGACGTGCTCGAGGCCGCGATGGCCGAGCACGGCGTGCACCCCGCACCGCGCTCCTGACCCGCCCCCGACCCGCGCGCGAAACCGGTCGACACCCCGGGGGCAGTGGCGGGAGGGTCGAGGTCGTGAGCCTCACCATCCAGTGCCTCGACCTCGACTGCGCCGACCCCGACCGTCTCGCCCGCTTCTGGGCCGAGGCGCTGGGCTGGCGCCGCACCTTCGACAGTCCCGACGAGGTGGCGCTCGAGCCGCCGGCCGGCAGCCCGCAGGACGGCGTGGCGCCCGATCTGCTGTTCCTCCGGGTGCCCGACGCGAAGACCGGGAAGAACCGGCTGCACCTCGACCTGCGTCCCGACGACCGCGAGGCCGAGGTGGCCCGTCTCGAGGGGCTCGGCGCCACCCGCGTCGAGGTCGGTCAGTCCTCCCGCGAGCAGTCGCCGAGCTGGACGGTGATGGCCGACCCCGAGGGCAACGAGTTCTGCGTGCTGCGACCCTTCACCGACGACGAGCTGGCCAAGCTCGCCGCCGCC
Source organism: Nocardioides marinquilinus (assembly GCF_039543705.1). NCBI lineage: Bacteria > Bacillati > Actinomycetota > Actinomycetes > Propionibacteriales > Nocardioidaceae > Nocardioides > Nocardioides marinquilinus. The sequence goes on along the minus strand of NZ_BAABKG010000005.1, from coordinate 19,613 downwards.
ACCGACGGGGAGCAGGCATGACCTCCTACATCAGCCACACCACGATCGACTGCTACGACGCCTACGCGCTCTCGGAGTGGTGGAAGCCGGTGCTCGGCTACGTCGACATGGACGGCGACCCCAACGAGCCCGGCCACGAGGAGTGCATGATCCGCGACCCCCGCACCGAGCACCGGCTGCTGTTCATCGAGGTCCCGGACGCCGACCTCCCGGCCAAGCGCATCCACTTCGACGTCGTGCCCCGCGAGGGCACCCGCGACGAGGAGGTCGAGCGGCTGCTCGCCCACGGCGCCGCCCTCGTCGCCGACCACCGCGGCAACCACGGCCCCGGCACCGGCTGGGTGATCCTCGCCGACCCCGAGGGCAACCAGATGTGCGTCCTCCGCTCGCAGGCCGAGCGCGACGCCGGCTGACGGCCCGACGACGGTCGAGGTGCGACGAGCCACGGCCACCGCGGGATGACGATGGTCGAGGTGCGAGGAGCCCTGGCGACGAGCCTCGAGACCACCGGCCCTCCACGGCCAGCGCGACCCCACGGACCCTGAGCCGATGGAAGGGTCCCCACGCACCCTGAGCCTGTCGAAGGGCCCACGGACCCTGAGCCTGTCGAAGGGCCCCGACGCACCCTCGACGCTAGGGCCGCACCTGCAGGATCCGGTCGTCCCCGTCAGCCGGGTCGCCGCGGCCGTCACGGTTCGACGTCGTCACCCACAGCGTCCCGTCGGGCGCGACGGCGACGGTGCGCATCCGCCCGTACTTCCCGACGAAGAACGACTCGGGGTCGACCGCGCGGCGTCCGTCGACGGTGACCCGCCACAGCCGCTCGCCCTGCAGGGCCGCCATCCACAGCGCGCCGTCGGCGTAGGCCAGCCCCGACGGGGAGGCGTCGGACGTCGGCCACACCTGCTGCGGGTCGACATACTGCGGCCCGCCGCCCTCGCCCTCGACCGCGGGCCAGCCGTAGTCGCCGCCGGCCTCGATGCGGTTCAGCTCGTCGAAGGCGTCCTGGCCGAACTCCGAGGACCACAGCGTGCCGGCGTCGTCGAAGGCCAGGCCCTGCACGTTGCGGTGGCCGTAGGAGAAGACGGGGGAGTCGAACGGGTTGCCCGGTGCCGGGTCGCCCTCCGGCGTCAGCCGCAGCACCTTGCCGCCGAGCGAGTCGCGGTCGGGGGCCAGCGACGGCTCACCCGACTCGCCGGTCGAGACGTAGAGCAGCCCGTCGGGGCCGAACTCGAGCCGGCCGCCGTCGTGGATGAACCCGTTGGGGATGCCGTCGAGCAGCACCTCCGGCTCGCCGAGCCGGTCGCCGTCCAGCCTCGCCCGCACGACCCGGTTGTCCGTCGCGGTGGTCAGGTAGAGGTAGACCCAGCGGTCCTGCTCGAAGTCGGGCGAGAGCGCCACGCCGAGCAGGCCGTTCTCGGCCCCGCCGCCGTCGGGCGCGGCCTCCTCGACGACGCCGAGCTCGGTCACCTCGCCGTCGGGGCTGACCCGCAGCACGCGGCGGCTGTCGCGCTCGGTGACGATCGCGTCGCCGTCGGCGAAGAAGTCCAGGCCCCACGGCGCCGCGAGCCCGGTGACCACGGTCGAGACCACCTCGGGCGGGCCGTCGGGCTGCGCGGACGACGACGGCGCCTCGCTCGACGGCTCGTCGGACGGCGTCGGCTCGGCCGAGGTCGACCCCGACGGGTCCGGGGCGGCCGACGTCCCCTCCGACGACGGCGACGACGACGGTGAGCCGCCGGCGTCGCCCTCGTCGTCCCCGCCGCACGCGGCGAGCGCCGCGGCGAGGCCGAGCGCGGTGGTCGCCGCGGCGAGCCGCCTCACGACGCGACCCGGTCGAGGAAGCGCAGCAGCAGCTCGTGCACCTGCTCGGGCTGCTCCATCGGCAGGAAGTGGCTGCCGCGCAGCTCGACGTACTCGCCGTCGGCCATGCGCTCGGCGGCGGTGGCCATGTCACGGGCGCCGGCGAGCACGTCCCAGCGGCCGGCCACGAACATGGCGGGTGCGGTCACCGAGCTCAACGAGACCCGTGCGTGCCGCGAGGTGCTGAGCGCGAGGTGGAAGTACCAGTCGATCGGGGTGGTGAGGAACTCCGCCACGGCGCGCGCCGCGTTCTCGGGGTCCTCGACCGGCAGCATGAAGCCGGAGTGCGACAGCGCGGCGATGAACTTCGGCCCGACCGGCAGCCGGCGGGCGATCGGCGTCAGCACGCCGCCGCCCACGCTGAGCATGCGCGAGGCGTTGACGGTCAGGGCGCGGGCCACGGCGTGGGGCAGGTGCAGCGCGCCGAGCATGGTGGCGAAGGTGTCGCCGGGCACGCCGGCGACGGCGAACAGCCCCGCCACCCGCTCGGGGTTGCGCACGGCCAGCTCGAACATCGTGTTGACGCCCATCGACCAGCCCATGAGCACGGCGCGCTCGACGCCGAAGTGGTCCATGACCGACAGGCCGTCCTGCACGAAGTGCGCGATCTCGACGTGGCTCGGGTCGCGCGGCCGGTCCGACCCGCCGACACCGCGGTGGTTCCACGACACGATGCGCACGCCGCAGTCGGGCTCGAGCAGGGCCGGCCAGCACCAGGGGTTGGTGCCGAGGCCGTTGCACAGCACGACGGTCGGGCCGTCGATGGCGCCGTGCGGGTCGTTGGTCCAGGCGCGCAGCGTGGTGCCGTCGTCGGAGCGGACGTCGCGGAAGACCGGACCGGACGCCGTGCTCTCGCGGGACGCCGGGGCTGAGGTCGACATGGCGGTCATCCTGCCCCACCGGCCCAGGACGATGCCGCCGTCGCGCGGTCGGGCCCCCCGGTCAGTCGGTCAGCGGCCGTCGGCGACGGCCGGCAGCACGACCACCGGGGGCGACACCGGCGCGTCGTCCGTCAGGTCGACGGCGTCCGGCGCGTCGGCGTCGTCGCCGGCGAGGTAGTCGGCGACGTCCTCGCGCTCGATGCGGCGCTGCGCGCACGCGGTGGCGGCGACCATCGCGTTGCGTCGCGCGACCTGCTGCGAGGCGACGGGCCAGTCGTGCAGGCGCCGGACCAGCACGCGCAACGGCGAGGTCAACGGCGGGGTCCCGAGCATGACGACGACGCTACGCCGCCGGAGCCGTCGGCGACATGGGCCTCGCGTGACATTCGTGTGAACTGAGCCTGAGACTCCTGCGCCCGCACCACCCACCGATGGTCGGGCAGGCCGAGCGCCCGCGCGAGGCGGTCGTCGAGACCACCGGGCGCTCGCGGGGAACGCCCCGCACGAGTCCCCCGACGATGGTCGAGGTGCGAGGAGCCCCGGCGACGAGCCTCGAAACCCCGCACGGACGACGCCGACCCGACCCGTCGTCCACCACCGACGACGTCTCAGTCCGGCACCGGGGCGACCACGGCCGCCGCCCGCCGCGTCGCCCCGACGCTGGCCACCACGACGCACGCGACGGCCAGCCACTGCAGGGGCTGCAGCGTCTCGCCGACGACCGCGATGCCGGCCAGCGCCGCGGCGGCCGGCTCCAGGCTCATCAGGATGCCGAAGACCGCCGGGCTCATCGTGCGCAGCGCGACCAGCTCGCAGCTGTAGGGCACCACCGAGCTGAGCAGCGCCACGAGGGCGCCGAGGAGCAGCACGCGGGGGTCGGCCAGGCCCGCGCTGTCGGCCACCAGCAGGGCCGGCGCCAGCAGCAGCGCCGCCACCCCGCTGGCCAGGGCGAGGCCGTCGAGGCCCTCGAGCCGCCGTCCGACCGCGCCCGAGAGCAGGATGTAGCCCGCCCACATCAGGCCGGCGAGCGCCGCCAGCAGGACGCCGACGAGGTCGAGGTCGGCCCGCTCGGCACCGAGCAGCACCACCCCGAGCGCGGCCAGCCCGGCCCACACCAGGTCGCGGGCCCGCCGCGAGCCGAGCAGCGCCACGGTGAGCGGGCCGACGAACTCGATGGTGACCGCGATGCCGAGCGGGATGCGCGCGAACGACTGGTAGATCGCCCAGTTCATGGTGGCCAGGCAGGCGCCGAAGCCCGCCACCACCAGCCAGTCGCGGCCCGCGAGCCCGCGCAGCCGCGGCCGCGTCAGCGCCAGCAGCACCAGCGCACTGACGGCGAGCCGCAGCCACACCAGCGCCGTCGGGCCGACCTCGTCGAAGAGCGTCTTGGCCACCGCGGCACCGACCTGCAGCGTCGTGATCCCCAGCAGCACCAGCACGACCGGCGGCGGCGTCACGGACGCGACGGGGGATCGCACCTGCGCAGGCTAGTGAGGCCCCGGCCGTCACCCGAGCGGGTGAGGGCTGTGCCACGATGCCGCGGTGGCGACGACGTTCTCCGTCAGCCGGTCGGCCACGATCGACGCCGACCCGGCTCTGGTGCACCGCCTGGTCGACGACCTCCGCGAGTGGCGCTCGTGGTCGCCCTGGGAGGACGCCGACCCCCACCTCGAGCGCAGCTACACCGGCCCCGAGCGCGGCGTCGGCGCCCGGTACGCGTGGTCGGGCAACCGCCGGGCCGGGCGGGGCTCGATGGAGATCACCGGATCGACGCCCGAGCAGGTCGACCTGCTGCTCGTGCTCAAGCGGCCGTTCCGCGCCACCGACCAGGCGGTCTTCCGGCTGCTGCCCCGCCGGGGCGGCACCGAGGTGACCTGGCGGACGACGGGCCGCCGCACCGGCGTCCTCGGTGTCCTCGGTGTCCTCGGCCGCGTGGTGCCGGTCGACCGCGTCCTCGGACGCGACGTCGAGCGCGGTCTGGCGCGTCTCACCGAGGTCGCCGAGGCCTGAGCCCGCCGCCGGCCCGCCGTATCCTCGACCGGGTGACGAGCCCGGCCGACCGCCCCGACCAGCCCGACATCAAGCCCCGCTCGCGCGACGTCACCGACGGCCTCGAGCGGGCCGCGGCCCGCGGCATGCTCCGCGCGGTCGGCATGGACGACGACGACTTCGCCAAGCCGCAGATCGGCGTCGCCTCGTCGTGGAACGAGATCACGCCCTGCAACCTCTCGCTGCAGCGTCTGGCCCAGGCGGTGAAGAACGGCGTCCACGCCGCCGGCGGGTACCCGCTCGAGTTCGGCACCATCTCGGTCTCCGACGGCATCTCGATGGGCCACGAGGGCATGCACTTCTCCCTCGTCAGCCGCGAGGTCATCGCCGACTCGGTCGAGACGGTGATGATGGCCGAGCGCCTCGACGGCTCGGTGCTGCTGGCCGGCTGCGACAAGTCGCTGCCCGGCATGATGATGGCCGCCGCCCGCCTCGACCTCGCCGCCGTCTTCCTCTACGCCGGCTCGATCATGCCGGGGCAGGTCGACGGCAACGACGTCACCATCATCGACGCCTTCGAGGCCGTCGGCGCCTGCCTGGCCGGCAAGATCAGCCGCGAGGAGGTCGACCGCATCGAGCGGGCGATCTGCCCCGGCGAGGGCGCCTGCGGCGGCATGTACACCGCCAACACCATGGCCGCCGTCGCCGAGGCGATCGGCATGTCGCTGCCCGGCTCGGCCGCGCCGCCGGCGGTCGACCGCCGCCGCGACGGGTTCGCCCACCGCTCCGGCGAGGCCGTCGTCGAGCTGCTGCGCCGCGGCATCACCGCGCGCCAGATCATGACCCGCGAGGCCTTCGAGAACGCGATCACCGTCGTGATGGCGCTCGGCGGCTCCACCAACGCCGTCCTGCACCTGCTGGCGATGGCCCGCGAGGCCGACGTAGAGCTGACCCTCGACGACTTCAACCGCATCGGCGACAAGGTGCCGCACCTCGGCGACCTCAAGCCGTTCGGCCGCTACGTGATGAACGACGTCGACAAGATCGGCGGCATCCCGGTCGTGATGAAGGCGCTGCTCGACGCGGGCCTCATGCACGGTGACTGCCTCACCGTCACCGGCCGCACGATGGCCGAGAACCTCGAGGCGCTCGCGCCGCCGGCGCTCGACGACGACGTCCTGCGCTCCCTCGACCGCCCCATCCACGCCACCGGCGGCCTCACCATCCTCAAGGGCTCGCTCGCCCCCGACGGCGCGGTGGTGAAGTCGGCCGGCTTCGACGAGTCGGTCTTCCGCGGCACCGCGCGCGTCTTCGACGGCGAGCGCGCCGCCATGGACGCCCTCGCCGCGGGCCGCATCGTCGCCGGCGACGTCGTCGTCATCCGCTACGAGGGCCCCAAGGGCGGCCCCGGCATGCGCGAGATGCTCGCCATCACCGGCGCCATCAAGGGGGCCGGTCTCGGCAAGGACGTCCTGCTCCTCACCGACGGCCGGTTCTCCGGCGGGACGACGGGCCTCTGCGTCGGCCACGTCGCTCCCGAGGCCGTGGACGGCGGCCCCATCGCCTTCGTCCGCGACGGCGACCCCATCACCCTCGACGTCCTCAACCGCTCCCTCGAGGTCGAGATCCCCGACCTCGAGGACCGCAAGGTCGGCTGGGAGCCCCTGCCCCCCAAGTACACCCGCGGCGTCCTCGGCAAGTACGCCAAGATCGTCGCCTCCGCCGCCCACGGCGCCGTCACCGGCTGACCACCCACGCTGCGCGAGGCCGTCGTCGAGACCACCGGCCTCACGCACCCAGCCCCACCACACGGACCCTGAGCTCGTCGAAGGGCCCCTACGCAAGCTGCACGCGGTGGTCGCTGGGCGCTTCCGATGGTCGAGGTGCGAGGAGCCCCGGCGACGAGCCTCGAGACCTCGCAAGGTCCACGGGGTCGGAACCACACGGACCCCAACGACGGTCGAGCAGGCCGAGCGCCTGCGCGAGGCCGTCGTCGAGACCACCGGTCGTCCGCGCGAACGTTCGCGTGCGACCTACCGGCGTCTCGACACGCCGGTTCACGGCCTTCGCGGGCTCAGGCCGTGACGGCTCGCTCGACGACCGTCAGTCGGCGCCGACCTCGTGCCCCGGACGGCACCGACTAGAAGTAGTCGCGGGTGTGGACCGGCCGCCCACCGAGGACGACGTCGAGCAGGCGGTCGTGCTCGTCCGGGCCGGTGAGGTGGCCGGCCAGCCGCAGGTTGCCGCAGGACTGCACGCCGGCGAAGGCGAGGGCGAGGCCCTGCGGCGTGAAGGTGGCGACGCCGTCGTCCGCACCGGACGACGTCCGCTCGCACCGGCCCGGACCGTCGCCGAGTACGAGGCGGTAGGTGCCCTCGGCCGAGCCGAGCCGGTCGCCGGCCACCGCGAGGCCGACCTCGGTGCGCGCCAGGCCCGGCACCTCCAGCCGCGCCGCCGACAGCGCGCCGGCCGGGTCGCCGACCCGCAGCATGTAGGGGTGGCGCCCCACGACGTGCCACGTCGACGTCGGCAGCACCAGCCGGGCCGGGTCCTCGCCCGAGGTCCGCAGCCGCACGCGGCCCACGACCGAGCCCGACGACCCGAGCATCCGCCACAGCGCGCGGTAGCCGTCGGCGGTGAGCGCGACGAGGTCCCACACCTCGATCACCGACTCGGTGGGGTCGTAGCCCCGGCCGCGGTCCCACGACGCGTAGCCGACGACCCGGTCGCCCTCGACCGCCAGTGTGTACGCCGTCACCTCGCCCAGCACCTCCGCGTCGGGCTCGGCGAAGCGCGGGCCGGTGCGGGTCAGCGGACCGTTCTGCTGCGCGGCCCACGCCGCGTAGGTCTCCCGCACGGCAGGCAGGTCCTCGACCGTCGCGCGGCGCAGCGTGGTCGTGGCCGGCGGCCGCACGGCGGCCAGCTCGGCCGAGGCGAGCTCGACCGTGTCGTAGGACCCGATCAGCTCGTAGCCGAGCGAGCGGTAGATGCCGTTGGCGGTCGGGTACAGCGTCGAGAGGACGTCGCCGCGCTCGGCCGCCGCGCCCAGTGCCGCCTCGAAGAGCGGTCGCAGCAGGCCGCGCCCGCGCTGCTCGGGCGCGACGGCCACGCTGGCGACCCCGGCGGTGCGCAGCCGCTGCCCGTGCCACCACGACTCGAGGTCGAGGGTCGCCACCCGCGCGAGCAGCCGGTCGCCGTCCCAGGCGCCCCAGACCTCACGGCCGGCCGGCCACGTGGACGGCGGGTCGGGCACCTCGGGCGGCGCACCGAAGGCCTCGACGGCCATCCGGTAGGAGGGCACGTGGTCGTCGAGCGTCAACCGGCGGATGTCCACGCCCCGTGGTCTACCGGTGCGGCCCTGCCGCTGTCGACCGGGTCGGGCCGCGCGTCCCGGCCGTCGCGACGGATCGGCCGGGTCACCCGCCCAGGGTTATCCTGTGGCGCCGGCCGCCCCGTGACGGTGCCGCCGCGCTCGAGCCCGAACCCTGCCGAGACCGATGAGGACTCCCCGCCGCATGTCCAACGAGGTGCTGGACACCACCGACGACGCCCCGCGTCGTCCGGGCGGACGTCGTCGCGCCGCGCGGTCGGCCCGGTTCCGCATCGGACGCCGCCGGGGCGGCGCACGCCGCGCGGCCCGCGAGCACCGCCGGGCCCACGGCCTGCCGGGCACGCTCGGCCTCACCGCGCTGGGCGCGTTCGTCCCCGGCTCCGGCTACCTCTACTCCGGGCGCAAGGCGCTCGGCGTCGCCGTCCTGGGCGTCTGGCTGGCCGGCGTCGCGGCGCTGCTGTGGTACTTCGGCCGCGGCATCGACGCCACCCTCGACCTCGCCTTCGACCCCACCCGCACCCGCATCGCCGCGGTGCTGCTCGGCACGGTCCTGCTGGTCTGGGCGTTCGTCGTCCTCACCTCGCACCGGCTGGTGCGCCACCGCTCGCGGCCGCGCTGGCACACCGCCGTCGGCTGGACGACGTCGCTGGTGCTGGTCGCCGTCGGCGCCGCGCCGGTGCTGGTCGCCGCCCGCTACGCGATGGCCACCGCCGACACGGTCGAGAACGTGCTCGACGAGAGCCCGAACAGCGCCACCATCCCCGAGATGGCCACCGAGGACGACCCGTGGGCGGGGGAGAAGCGCGTCAACGTGCTGCTGCTCGGCGGCGACGGCGGCAAGGGCCGCACCGGCGTGCGCACCGACACCGTCATCCTCGCCAGCATCGACACCGAGACCGGCCGCACGGTGCTGTTCAGCCTGCCGCGCAACATGCAGGGCGCGGAGTTCCCCGAGGACAGCCCGCTGCACGACGTCTACCCCGACGGCTACCGCACCGGCATGGGCGACGACGCCTACGACATGCTCAACGCGATCTACGGCCAGGTGCCGCAGACCCACCCGGGCATCCTCGGCGACAGCGACAACGAGGGTGCGGACGCCGTCAAGCAGGCCGTCGAGGGCAGCCTCGGCATCCCCGTCGACTACTACCTGCTGGTCAATCTCGCCGGCTTCCAGGACGTCGTCGACGCGCTCGGCGGCATCACCGTCAACGTGAACGAGCCGGTGGCGATCAACGGCGACACCGACCGCGGCATCCCGCCCACCGGCTACATCGAGCCCGGGCCCGAGCAGCACCTCGACGGCTTCCACGCGCTGTGGTTCGCCCGCGGCCGCTACGGCTCCGACGACTACGCCCGCATGGACCGCCAGCGCTGCACGATCGACGCGATGATCGACGCCGCCGACCCCTCGACCATCCTCACCCGCTACCTCGACATCCTCCAGGCGGGCGAGGAGATCGTCTACACCGACATCCCCCGCGCCCTCGGCAAGCCGTTCGTCAAGCTGCTGCTGAAGGTCAAGGAGGGCAAGGTCCGCTCGGTCGTCTTCCGCTCCTCCGACCAGTTCTCCTCGGCCGACCCCGACTTCGACTACATGCAGGACGTCGTCCAGAAGTCGCTGTACCCGAAGAAGCGCGAGCCCGGCACCCCCAAGCCCGACCGCCCCACCGAGAACCCCGTCGACGTCTGCGCCTACAACCCCGTCGACGGCGTCGAGACCGACTCCGACCTCTCCGCCTCCGACTGACCCTCTGGCGAAACCCGATCAGCCCGTCAGGACCCCACGGACCCTGAGCCTGTCGAAGGGCCCCTCGCCCCACGGATCCTGGCGCTGGTCGAGGTGCGAGGAGCCCCGGGACCCGCCTAAGCGACCTCGCCAGCCGCCCTCACGGACCCTGAGCCTGTCGAAGGGCCAAGTCGCCCCCCGGGCCTCTGACGCTGGTCGAGGTGCGAGGAGCCCCGGCGACGAGCCTCGAGACCGCCCGAGCGACCTCGTCAGCCCGCCCCCACGGACGCTGAGCCCGTCGAAGGCATCGAGCCCAGGTCCGGTGGTCGAGCAGGCCGAGCCCCTGGGCGAGGCCGTCGTCGAGACCCGCAGGCGACCTCGCCGACCCGCCCCCACGGACCCTGAGCCTGTCGAAGGGCCTGCGCGACCCGCACGAGCTCGAGCTGCGGGCTGGCAGGGGACGACGCGGAGCGAGGTGCAGGCCCACCGCGTCGGCGACGAGGTGGGCCGGGTGGTAGGGCGGGTGGGGCTCGAACCCACGACCCAAGGATTATGAGTCCTCTGCTCTGACCGACTGAGCTACCGCCCCGCTGCTGTCCCAGGCGACCCGCCGTGAGCGGCACCTGCGGCGCGGCCGTGCGGACCGCCCCGGGGCAGCTTGCCGGGTCTGCCGCGTGCTGGCGCAGCACGACCCGGACACCGCCGACCCTAGCGGTCGACGACCCCGCCCGGCCGTCCCAGGAGGGCGGGGTGCCGGCTCGGACGACGCCCGACCGGTCAGGACGCCAACGGCGGCGTCGGCGCGGCGTCGTTGCTCGGCGCCTGGGGCGCCTCGGCCCGGGGTGCGTCGCCGGGGGCGGGGGCGGCCGGTGCGCACCCCGGGTCCGCGGGACCCACCGGCGCGCCCGGGCCCGGGCCGGCCGGGGCAGGGCCCGCCGTCCCGCCGTCCTCACCGGACGGAGGTGCCGGTGCGTCACCGGACGGCGGCACCGGTGCGTCGCCCGACGGAGGTGCCGGTGCGTCACCCGACGGCGGCTCGGGTGCGTCGTCGCCGGACGGCGGCTGGGGTGCGTCACCGGCCGGCGGGGCCGGCGCCTCACCGGGCTGGGGCGCCTCGCCGTCCGCAGGGGGCGCCGGGGGAGCCGGCGGAGCCGGGCACCCGTCGTCCGCGCCCTCGTCGGACGGCGTGCCCGAGCGCTCGCTCGTGGTGCCGCCGGTGTCGGCAGGGCCCGCCTGCCCGCCGTCGTCCGCGGCCGTCGGGTCCGACCCGGCCACGGCGGCCGACGCGCTCCTCAGGGTCGTGGCGTCACCACCGTCGTTGCCGTCGGCGAGCGCCGGCAGGCTTAGCGCGAGCACCGTCGCCGCGACGGCGCCGGCGGCCAGTCCCGCGAGCAGCCGTCGCCGCGGGCGGCCCGGCCGCCGCAGCACCACCGTGTCCTGCCGGTCGGGGTCGGGCGCCGCACCGCGCAGGTCGAGCGGCTGGGTGTCGTCGTCGTGACGCTCGGGGTCGTGCCCGGGGCGCTGGAACGGGTTCGTCATCTGCTTCTCCTTCGTCTCCGGACGAGGTGGCTCGTCACGACGACCGTGACCGCCCGACCTGCGGGTCACCTGAAGACGGACGCCGGACGGCCGCTTCTTCAGGTCGTCTTCAGATCCGCCCGGGCACACTGAGGCCGTGCCGGCACCCGACCCCCGCTCCGCGCCCGTGCGCCTGTTGGTGGTCGAGGACGACGCCGCCATCCGCGACGCGCTGGAGCGCGCCTTCACCGCCGCCGGGTTCGCCGTCCGTGCGCGGGCGGACGGCGACGGGCTCGAGGCCGAGCTCGACGAGCACCGCCCCGCGCTGGTCGTCCTCGACTGGATGCTGCCCGGCCGCGACGGCCCCGAGCTCGTCGGCGTCGTCCGCCGCCGCAGCGACGCCGCGGTCGTCATGCTCACCGCCCGCGAGGCCGTCGAGGACCGGCTGCGCGGCTTCGACGTCGGGGTCGACGACTACCTCGCCAAGCCCTTCGTCATGGAGGAGCTCGTGGCCCGGGTCCGGGCCGTGCTGCGACGCCTCGGCGCCCTGCCCGGCCGCATCGAGGTCGACGACCTCGTGGTCGAGGAGGACGCCGGACGCGTCACCCGCGGCGGCCACGAGGTCACCCTCACCGCCACCGAGTTCCGGCTGCTCGTCTTCCTCGCCCGCCACCGCGACCGCGTGCTCTCGAACGCCCAGATCCTCAGCCAGGTCTGGGGCTACGACGAGTACGCCGACAACCTCGTGCAGGTGCACCTCTCGGCGCTGCGCCGCAAGCTCGAGGCGCACGGGCCCCGGCTCATCCAGACCGAGCGCGGGCTCGGCTACGTGCTTCGGGCGCCCCGCCGATGACCGCCACCGCACCCGACGGTCTGCGCACGCCGTCGCTGCGCCGCCGGGCCACCGTGGTCGTGGTGGTGCTCGTCGCCGCGCTGCTGGTCGTGCTCGTGGTCGCCACCGAGCTGGTGCTGCGCGAGCGTCTCGACGCGCAGCTGCGTCAACGGCTGGTTGACCGGGTCGGCGTCGCCGAGGCGCTCGTCGGCCAGGTCGACGACCGCGACCTCGCGCGACGGCTCGAGGGCCAGGGCGTCTCGGTCGTCATCGTGACGGCCGACGGCGCGACCTACGCGGAGGGCTCCCTGGCCGGTGCGCTCGGGGCCGGCGGCCCGGCGTCCGACCCGGCGGGCCCGAACGAGGGACCGGACGCGCCACCCGTCGGAGCCGACCCGCCCGGTCCGGCCCCGCCCGACCCGCCGGGCGCCGACCCCGAGGTGCAGGAGTCCGGTGACCTGCTCACCGTGAGCCGACGCCTGGACGACGGCAGCACGCTGCTCCTCGCGGCCGACGCGGGCGACGTCCGCGACACGGTCGCCGAGGTGCGGCTCGTGCTGCTCGTCGCGGCGGGACTCGTGCTGCTGCTCACCGCCGTCCTCGTGCCCCTGGTCGTCTCCGGCGCGCTGCGCCCGCTGCGCACCATCACCGGCGTCGCGCGCGACATCACCCGCGGCGACCGCGGACGCCGGCTCCGACCGGTCAGCCCGCACACCGAGCTCGGACGCACCGCCGTCGCCTTCGACGACATGCTCGACGAGGTCGTCGGCGCCGAGGAGCGGGCCGTGGCCTCTGAGGCCCGGTTGAGGTCGTTCCTCTCCGACGCCGCCCACGAGCTGCGGACGCCGGTCGCCGGCGTGCAGGCCACGGCCGAGCAGCTGCTGCGCGACGACCCGCCCCGCGCCGAGCGCGAGCAGGCGCTGCTCGCGCTCATCCGGGCCACGCGGCGGGCCGGCCGGCTGGTCGACGACCTGCTGCTGATGGCCCGCATCGACCGTGGGCTCGACCTGCAGCGGGCCGAGGTCGACCTCGCCGAGGTGGCCGACGAGGTCCTCGACGAGCGGCGCCACCGCCACCTGTCGGCCCGCCTGGTGCGCGAGGGCGGCCCCCTGCTCGTCGAGGGCGACCACGACCGGCTCGTCCAGGTCGTGGCCAACCTGGTCGACAACGCCCTGCAGGCCACGGGCGGCCAGGGCCAGGTGGTGGTGCGGCTCGACGCCGTGGACGACGGTGCCGCGCGGCTCGACGTCGCCGACGACGGCCCGGGCGTCCCGCCCGAGCAGCGCGAGCGCGTCTTCGAGCGGCTGGTCCGACTCGAGAACGGGCACGCACGCCCGGACGGCGCCGGCCTGGGTCTGCCGATCGCCCGCGGCATCGCCCGCTCGCACGGGGGCGACCTCGTCTGCCTGGCCGCGCCGTCCGGCGGCGCCCTGTTCCGGCTGACGCTGCCGCCGTCGTCCGCCGGGGTGGGTCCGACCGGCCCGGTCAGGCGCGTCCAGGCACACTGACGCCGTGCCGCCCGCCGACCCCCGCGCCGCCGCGCCGGCCACGCGCCCGACCGGCGGCCCGACCGGCGGCGTGGACGCGCCCGAGGACGCGGTCGTCCCGGTCGGGCGCCACCCCCGGCTGCGGCTGGCCCTGCTCGTCGTGGGGCTCGCGACCGGCATCCTGCTCTTCGCGGTCCTCGGCGTGGTCTCGGTCGCCGAGGTGCGCGACGCCGTCGAGGGCCTCGGTCCCGTCGCGCCGCTCGCCTTCGTCGTCGTCTCGGCCGTGCTGGCCGCCCTCCTGGTGCCCGGACCGCTGCTCGCGGCGGCCAGCGGCCTGCTGTTCGGCCCGGTGCTCGGCACCGTCGTCTCCCTGGCCGCCGCCGTCGGGACGTCGGTCATCGCGCTGCACCTGGGCCGCGCGGCGGGCCGGGACGGCGCCCGTGCCGTCCTCGGCCCGCGGCGCGCCGCCCTCAGCGAGGCGCTGCTCGAGCGGCGGGGGCTTGTCGCCGTCGTCGGTCAGCGGCTGCTGCCGCTCACGCCCGACGCCCCGCTGTCCTACGCCTTCGGCGCCCTCGGCGTGCGCACCTGGCAGATCGCGCTCGGCACCGTGCTCGGCGCGGCCCCGCGCGCCTTCGCCTACACCGCGCTCGGCGCCTCGCTCGACGACCCGTCCTCGCCGCTCGCGCTGGCCGGCATCGGGGCCTGGGTGGTGGTCACGGTCGCCGGCGCCGAGATCGGACGGCGCTGGTGGCGCGCCCGACGACGTCGCGCTCCCGGGGCCGAGGCCGAGCCCGACCGCGACTCCGCCTAGGCCTGGTGGCTCGCCGCGACGGCGAGCCGGTCGACCAGGTCGTTCATCGGGTGCCCGGAGTGCCCCTTCACCCAGGCGAAGGCCACCTGCTCGGCTGCGGCGCGCCCGCACACGGCGTCCACGAGCGGCTCCCACAGGTCGCGGTTGGCCACCGGCTTGCGGGCCGAGTTCGTCCAACCGCGGGCCTGCCAGCCGGCCCACCACCGGTCCCGGAAGCAGTTGACGACGTAGGTCGAGTCGCTGACCACGAGCAGCGGCCCGTCGAGGCGCGTGACGGCCTCGAGCACCGCCTGCACCTCCATGCGCTGGTTGGTCGTGGCCGGCGCGTGCCCGCTCGCGTGGTCGTCGGGCGAGAGCGCCCACGCCCAGCCGCCGGGGCCGGGGTTGCCGCGGCAGGCGCCGTCGGTGAAGACCTCGCGGGCGCCCACCGGCACCGCCATCGCGGGCGGCTTGGGACGCCGGGCCCGGGGCGCGCGACCCGTCACGACGCGTACGTCTCGCGGTAGCGCAGCAGCAGGGCGCGGGCCTCGGCCATCGCGTCGTCCAGCTCGGCCAGGTCGGCGTCGCGGACGGCGTCCTCCCGGTCGGCCGCGAGCTCGAGGCCCTGGGCCACCGACCCGGCGCGCCGGCAGCCGAGGTTGAGGGCGCTGCCCGCGATCTTGTGCGAGCGGGCCCGGACGACGACGCCGTCGCCCTCGGCCACGGCCGCCCGGATCGCCGCGACCGCGTCGGTCGAGGTCACCTGGAAGTTCGCGATGGCGCGGTCGAGGTAGCCGGTCTCGCCGGGGTCGAGGTCGCGCAGCGCGTCGAGCCGCTCGACGTCGAGGCCCTCGAGCCGGTCGAGGCCGTCGAGCACGGCGGAGGTGTGGGGGGTGCGGTCGGACATCGCCGCAGACCCTAACCCGCCCCGTGGGCCGGGTCAGGCAAGACCGGCGATGAGGAACCCGCCCTGCCCGTCCTCCTGCAGTCGCAGCGCGACCGCCTCGGTCTTCTTGCCCTGCCCGCGGAAGTTGTAGCGGTAGGTGTAGCGCACGACGAGGTCCTCGGGGTCGGCCTCGAACGAGAGCACCTTGGGGTTGGTGACGTTGCCCCAGAACTGGTCGTAGGCCGGGCTCTGCTCCTGGTACTCCGGCGTCAGCATCCGGAACCCGGCGGCCGGGTCGGTGCTGGCGGTCTCGACGTAGTTGACCACGAAGCTCTCCAGCTCGGCGTCGGTCGGCTCGGCGGGGCTCGGGCTGTCGCTGGTCGGTGGCGTGCCGTCGCTGCTGCCGGTGTCGGACGACGGCTCCGACGTCGCCGCGCCGGGGTCGGTCGCGGTGGGGTCCTGAGGGTCGTCCTGCAGCAGCAGGACGACGATGGCCGCCACCAGCGCGAGCACGAGGCCGCCGATGATCGCCGGCAGCACGCGCGAGCGGCGGCGTCCACCGGACGGCGTGGGGGCCGGTGTCGGGGCCGGCGTCGGGGCCGGTGTGGGAGCGGGCGTCGGCGCGGCAGCCGGCACGGGCGGCCGCGCCGGGGGCGGTGTCGGGGGAGGGCCGGCGGCCGGCATCGGCTGGGTCATCGGCGTGTCGTCGGCGACGGGCTCGGGGCGGGGTGCCGGCGCCGGCGCGGGCTCGCCCGGCCGCGCGCTGGTGACCATCTGCAGCACGCGCGCCACGTCGTCCATCGACCACCGGCGCCGCGGGTCGTGCGCCATGGTGGCCAGCAGCACCGGCTCCAGCTCGCCGGCGTCGTCGAGGCGCGGCGGCGGCTCGTTGACGATCTGGTAGAGCACCGCGAGCACGTTGTCGCCGACCTCGTACGGCGGGTGCCCGGCCAGCGCGTGGAACAGCGTCGCGCCGAGCGACCACACGTCGCTGGCGGCGGTGGCCTGCTTGCCCTGGGCGACCTCCGGCGAGAGGTAGGACGGCGACCCGGTCACCAGCCCGGTCTGGGTCAGCGACGCGTCGGCCGCGGCGCGGGCGATGCCGAAGTCGGAGAGCTTCGCGTGGCCGTCCTCGGCCACGAGGATGTTGGAGGGCTTCACGTCGCGGTGCACCACGCCCTGCGCGTGCGCGGCGGCCAGTCCGAGCGCCACCTGCGAGAGCACGCGGCCGGTCTCGGCGTGCGAGAGCGCGCCCTGCTCGCGGATCAGCTGGGCCAGCGTGCGGCCCTCGACGTACTCCATGACCAGGTACTGCTGGTCGCCGTCGTCGACGAGGTCGTAGACGCCGACGACGTTGGGGTGGTTCAGGGACGCCGCGATGCGGGCCTCGCGCTCGGCGCGCAGCACGTCGGGGCTGGAGTCGCCGGGCGCGACGCCGACGCGCTTGACCGCCACGGCGCGGCCCAGCACGCGGTCGTGGCCGAGCCACACCGCGCCCATGCCGCCGCGACCGATCTCGCGCTCCAGCTCGTACCTGTCGTTGACCAACCCTCGCTCCTTCGACGTCGCCAACCTAGTGTCACCGGGGTGGGGCGACGGCCCGGCCGCGGGTCGGGCAGGCTTTCACCGTCCCGCCTCCGTCGACAACACCCGGAAAGGCTCGAAGTGACGGTCGACCCCTCGCTCCTCGACGACCTGCAGTGGCGCGGCCTCGTCGCGCACGCCACCGACCTCGACGCGCTGCGCGAGGCGCTCACGGCGGGCAGCGTGCGCTTCTACGTCGGCTTCGACCCCACCGCGCCGAGCCTGCACATGGGCAACCTCGTGCAGCTGATCACGGCCCGCCGCCTCCAGGACGCCGGCCACACGCCGTTCCTGCTCGTCGGCGGTGCCACCGGCATGATCGGCGACCCGAAGGACAGCGGCGAGCGCACGCTCAACACCGCCGAGACCGTGCGCGAGTGGACCGACCGCGTCCGGCGCCAGATCGAGCCGTTCCTGTCCTTCGAGGGTGACAACGCGGCCACGATGGTCAACAACCACGACTGGACGTCGCAGATGTCGGTCGTCGACTTCCTGCGCGACATCGGCAAGCACTTCCCGGTCAACCGCATGCTGGCCCGCGACACGGTGCGCCGCCGCCTCGAGTCGGGCATCAGCTACACCGAGTTCAGCTACGTGCTGCTGCAGTCGATGGACTACCTCACGCTCTTCCGCGAGCACGGCGTCGTCCTCCAGCACGGTGCCACCGACCAGTGGGGCAACATCACCGCCGGCGCCGAGTTGGTGCGCCGGGTCACGGGCGAGCAGGTCCACGCCTTCGTGACGCCGCTCGTCACCCGCGCCGACGGCACCAAGTACGGCAAGACCGAGGCCGGCGCGCTCTGGCTCGACCCGACGATGATGTCGCCCTACGCCTTCCACCAGTTCTGGCTCAACGCCGAGGACGAGAAGGTCGTCGAGTACCTCCGGCTGTTCACCTTCCTCTCCCGCGAGGAGATCGAGGCACTCGAGCAACGGCACGCCGAGGCGCCGTTCCGCCGGGAGGCGCAGCGGGCGCTGGCCGACGCCGTCACCACGTTCGTGCACGGTGAGCGCGAGACCGCCCAGGCCACCGCGGCCGCCGCGGCGCTGTTCGGCGGGGCCGACCTGACCGACCTCGACCCTGCCGTCCTCGGGGCCGCCCTCCGCGAGGCCGGCACCACCCGCGTGGAGCGGTCCGCGGGGATGCCGCGGGTGGCCGACCTGTTGCTCGAGAGCGGGCTGGTCGCCAGCCGCAGCGAGGCCCGCCGCGCCATCGGCGAGGGCGGGGCCTACCTGAACAACCGCCGCGTCGAGGACGCCGACGCCGAGGTCGTCGACGCCGACCTGATCGGTGGCTCCTGGCTGGTGCTGCGGCGCGGCAAGAAGCGGTTCGCCGGCGTCGAGGTCGTCTGAGGGTGTCCGACGACGCGCGTTGGGTGGCCGGACTCGAGGCCTGGGCGCGCGAGCGGCTGTCCGCCTCCGTCCTCGACTACGTCGTCCAAGGCGCTCGTGAGGGCACCTCGAGCGCCGAGGCGCCGGGGGCGTGGCGCGAGCACCGGCTGCTGCCCCACGTGCTGCGCGACACCACGACGGTCGACCCCGGCGTCGACCTGCTCGGACGACGCCACCCCCACCCGCTCGTCGTCGCGCCCACCACGCTGCACCGCGCGGTGCACCCCGACGGCGAGCTCGCCATGGCCCGGGCCGTCGCCTCCCACGACGGCTTGCTGGTCGTCTCGAGCAACGCCGGCACCCCGTTCGCCGCCATCGGCGCCACCGGGGTGCGCTGGTGGGTGCAGTGCTACCTGCCCGCCGACCGCCGCCTGGCCGAGCCGCTGCTCGACCGCGCCGTGGACGCCGGCGCCGGCGCCGTCGTCCTGACCGTCGACACCCCGGTGGTCGGCACGAAGTACGCCTCGCCGGGCGTCCCGGTGGTGTGGGACGAGGTCGACCCGGCCCTGCTGCGGGTCAACTTCGACGCCGGCTACGACGGTGCCCCCGGCTCCGAGAAGGCGCTCGACCTGGGCCCCGCCGACCTCGCCCGGCTCACCAAGCGCACCGGGCTCCCCGTGGTGGTGAAGGGGGTCCTCCGCCCGGACGACGCCCGCCTCGCCGTCGACGCCGGTGCCGCCGCCGTGTGGGTCTCCAACCACGGTGGCCGACAGCTCGACCGCGCCGTCCCCACGGCGCGCGCCCTCGCTCCGGTGGCCACCGCGGTGGGGGAGCGGGTGCCCGTGCTCGTCGACGGCGGCGTGCGCTCCGGGCTGGACGTCGTCACCGCGCTGGCCCTCGGGGCGAGCGCCGTGGCGCTCGGTCGGCTGCCCCTCTACGCGCTGTCCGGAGGGGAGGACGGCGTCACGCGCCTGCTCGGTGAGCTGCGCTCCCAGACCGTCGAGACGATGCGCCTGGCCGGTGCCCGCACCGCCGCGGAGACCCGCTCGCTGGTGGCGCCGACGCCTCTCTACGACGGGGTGTGATGGCGAAGGTGCCACCCGATTTTGTGCGTTCGCAGACCATCCCCTAGAGTTCTACTCGTCGCCACGGAGCGGCGGGAGACAAGGCCTGTGGCCGGGTCTCCGGCCCCGAAGGCGGCCGCTCGGGTCACCAGCTGGTGGCCCACAGCCCCGGCTGACGACCGAGAGGTCAACATCCGGGTGCGTCTGATGTTTGAGAACTCAACAGTGTGTTTGTCGATGGTTTTTTGTTTGTGGGCCTGTCGACTCTGATGATCGGTTCGTCTGCCTTGTTTGGTGGGGGTTCTGGTTGGATGGGTTTGTTGGGTT